>NZ_JAXKQF010000010.1:0-60335 GCF_034296245.1 Bacillus sp. V26
GCCGCTAACATCAGGGAGCAAGCTCCCATCTGTCCGCTCGACTTGCATGTATTAGGCACGCCGCCAGCGTTCGTCCTGAGCCAGGATCAAACTCTCCGATAAAGTAGTTTGACTGACTACGCACATCACTGTGCGATTTTATAATAAAACTTGAATTAACAGGTACGTTTTGTCTTGTTTAGTTTTCAAAGATCATTTATGCCGCTTAACGAAGCAGCTTTATTACTATATCATTTCACTTCTTTTATGTCAACACCTTTTTTAAAAGGGTTAATGAAGCTTTTATTTGTTGTCAGCTGTTCATCAGCGACGAATAATAATATAACACGGATATTATCAAATGGTCAACAACTAATTTAATCAGTTTTAAAGAGACTTTTATCAGTTATATTCGTTTGGCCAGGCACATAAGATGTAACACAAGAATGATGGACAAGATAAGGAGGCATCATCAGTGAATCACTTCTATGTGTGGCACATAAAACGCGTTAAACAATTTATCATTATACTTATCGCCGCATTTGCTGCAGCCAGCTTTTTTTATATCCAAAGAGCTGTCCCGCTCCCTGTGTTTTCGACTGACAGCGGACCGAAAGCCATTTATAAAGGAGAAACAGATTCAAAAGACATTGCTCTTACCTTTGATATCAGCTGGGGGGATGAAAAAGCCGAGCCCATTCTTAATACCCTGAAAGCCAACGGCATCAAAAACGCTACGTTTTTTCTTTCCGCTTCTTGGGCCGAGCGCCACCCGGACACGGTGGCTCGCATTGTAAAGGACGGCCATCAAATAGGGAGTATGGGTTATGCTTATAAAAACTATGCAAATCTAGAGGATAGTGAAATAAAAAAGGACATTAACCGTGCGCGCACCGCCTTTGAAAAATTAGGAATCAAAGACATACGGCTCCTAAGACCTCCTACCGGTCAGTTCAATAAAAATGTCCTATCCATCGCAAAGCAGTATAACTATACAGTCGTTCACTATAGTGTGAACTCCCATGACTGGACGAATCCAGGCGTTGAAAAAATCGTCGATAATGTAAACCGTCAAGTTTCAGGAGGAGACATTATTCTTTTACACGCCTCAGACTCAGCTAAACAAACAGAAGAGGCCCTGCCTGAGATTATCCATCATATGAGAGAAAAAGGTTTAAAAAATGTCAACGTGGGAGATCTCATTGCAAACACAGATGCTAAATCAGCCGAGGTAAAATAAATTATTTCTCTGCAAACTTCGGCAGCATCAGCAATTGAAAAGCATTACACGCCATTAACGGAAAGAGCATTAAGTAAAGCCAGTCCTCATCATTTACTCTGAGCGCAGGAAACCATTCCAATGCAGTGATCACAACCATTAAAAATAAAGATGACACAAACGTTTTCTTTGAGGACTGCTTTTGTTTTATATACGCGGTAAGCAAACCGAAGATCAATAAAAATAACGGCAGCCAAGCATAGCCAGCCATTGACTCTCCTCTATCTCCGAAAAATAAAAACCGCACGTACATTAAATCAAAAGCGACAAACAGGATGAAAAACAGCTGCAGTAAATTCCATAAAGATGAAGATTTTAATATTTCGAGTGCAAACCGGTGAACTGTTAAAAACACGAAAAAGCCCATTTGACTGATGACACTAAAAATCATGCCGACACCGATAAACCAAAATAAAACAGAGAAAATCTGGCCCGCTTCAAAATTCAGAAACAGCTCCTTATATCCCCCCCATTTTAAAGCAAAACCCACAACACTTGTGACAACCGCTCCGACAGCTAAAATAGAAAAGAAAAAACGAACTAAGCCACGGCTTTTCATTTCTTTATTCAACCCCTCAAAAATCGCAGATCGCGATATTTTGTTATGTATAATTCCAACCGGATGAATCATATTAAAAGTAAGATAAGTATGTGAAAGGAGCTTAAGCATGTCAAAAGCCAAAACGCTATTGATGGGCTGTTTTTTGATATTATCTGTAACAGCTTGCGCTCCAAAAGACCAAGCAGCGGATATGGATTATGATCAGACCAAAAAAATGGTTGTTGATATATTAAAAACAGATGATGGAAAGAAAGCAATTAAGGAATTATTAAACGATGATGCGATGAATGAAGCACTGGTGATTGATCAGGATGCCATTAAAGGAACAATAGAAAAAACACTCACCTCTAAAAAAGGTGCGGATTTTTGGAAAAACATCTTTGAAGACACTGAATTTGCGGAAAGCTTTGCTAAAACACTTCAAACAGAGCATGAAAAAGTAATTAAAAAGCTGATGAAGGATCCGGATTACCAGAAAATGCTGATGAGTGTTATGCAGGACCCGGGAATGAATAAAAAATACAGCGAACTGGCAAAAAGCCAAGAATTCCGCAGTTATTTAGAACAAGTAATTACCGAAACACTTTCTAGTCCGCTTTACAAAAAACAGTTCGAAGATGAACTGAAAAAAGCAGCAGCAGAAACCGCTAAAGAAGGTGAGTAAAGGGAAGCCGGGATCAAAAAATCCCGGTTCGCCTTTTTATATTTGCACTTCCATTTTTTCAACGACTTTTTTTGCAATGTCATGATATATTTCACCGATTGGATGGCTTTGGTCATAAACAGACGGAGCAAATTGGTCTTTATCCCAATCAGGCTGTTTTAACGGTATTCTGCCGAGCAAAGGCACTTTAAGCTCCTCAGCAAGTTTATCTCCGCCGCCTTTGCCAAAGACATATTCTCTTTCCCCGGTCTTTGCACTTTCATAATAAGCCATGTTCTCTATGACGCCAACGACCTCATGATCTGTTTTAATAGCCATAGACCCCGCTCTGGCCGCAACAAAGGCTGCAGTCGGGTGCGGCGTTGATACGATAATTTCTTTACTGCTCGGAAGCATCGTATGTACATCAAGTGCGATGTCCCCTGTTCCTGGCGGAAGATCGAGAACGATATAGTCTACTTCTCCCCATTCTACTTCGTGGAAAAAGTTGTTGAGCATCTTGCCCAGCATTGGCCCTCTCCAGACGACAGGAGCATTTTCTTCAACGAAGAAACCCATCGACATGACCTTTACACCGAAGCGTTCAACAGGAAGCAGTTTGTCTCCTTCAATTGTTGGACGCACTGTAATGCCCATCATATCCGGCACACTAAAGCCGTAGATATCCGCGTCAATTAAACCGACCTTTTTCCCAAGCCGAGCCAGAGAAATAGCAAGGTTCACTGACACAGTTGATTTGCCTACTCCGCCTTTTCCGCTCGCTACAGCAAGGAAAACCGGCGGGTTATCCATATTTAACAATGTTTTGTTCTCTGTTGACGGCGCCCGAAATTTCGCAACTGTTTCTTCAGGCAGCTCTTCAAATCGAAGGCCTACCGTCTCAGCGCCTGCCCCTTTTAAGACATTTACGATTTCTTGCTGAACCTGCATTTGTTCTGCTGTTCCGGTTTTTGCAAGAGCCACTTTTACACTGACATGCCGTTTTTCAGGCTTTATTTTTACTTCCTTAACGGCATCCAATTCTCCCAGAGGTCTTTGAAGAAAAGGTTCGCGCATTTCACCGACTAGTTTTCTTACTTCATCTTCTCTTATCATCGAACCTCACCCTTTTGTGTATTCGTTTACAAACATTATTATATCATACATAAACAGCAGGTGTCTTTTGCTTAGAACCATGAGAAAACCCTCCTTTACTCCGGAGGGTCGCCTTTTTCTGTAAAGTATCTCAATATCCCTTTATATATGGAAGATGCCACTTTGTCCTGATATTTCGGTTTCCCCAGCATCTTTGCTTCTCCAGGATTGGATAAAAAACCGACTTCCACAAGCGCACCTGGTTTTGTGACGTTTTGCATTAAGTAAATACCATGAATTCGTTTTGCTTTTCGGGTTGTATTCTCCAGGTTTGTTCTCAACTCATCCTGAATGTATTTTGCAATTTTCTCGTTTTCCTCGTATTTTCCGTAATAAAAGCTTTGGGCTCCGCTCCATTTTTGTGACGGGATCGCATTAAGATGAATGCTAAGGTAGAGCTCAGCCTCTGAATTGTTAATTAAGTTCACTCGCTGTCTTAAGTCTTCCGCTTTTCGTTTACTATAGCCTCTTGTCCCTTCAGGAGCTAGATCGGTGTCACTTTCTCTAGTCATAATCACCAGGGCCCCTTGTTCCTGAAGATAATCCCTGACTCTGAAAGCCACTTCCAGGGTTATATCCTTCTCTAACAGCTTGCCGCCCACTGCCCCTCCATCCGGCCCGCCATGACCTGGATCAAGATAAATAATTTTCCCGCTCAAAGGCAGACTCCACGGATTCCAAGAATCGTTATTGCTGAATTGATACTTGAATAGAAACAGTAATACGATGAAGCCTAGCATAAAACTGAGCCATTTAAGCTTTTTCCTCATCCCTTCCCCTCCCGCTTGTCCGTTATTACATAAGTATGGGACAGGGTCGGGAAATATGATTAACGCATGCGAAGCTTACATTGTTTTTCTCTTTGGACAAACCCTTCTGTCCACCAGTCTTTGATGAATTTTCGTGCAGCTTCATAAACTGTGTTTTTATCAAACGTTGCGTATTGCTCATGTGTCCAATGATAAAGGTATTCAAAAAACTCCATACGAAGCTCTTCTTCTTCCCTAGCAGAGCGGGCACTAACACTTTGCATAGATTCTCCATAATACCCGAAAACCCCGAAACGCCCGCCTAACAAATAAGCTTCTATCGCAAAATCAATACAGCCTTCACTAATAACGTCCCTTTCATCCTGCAAAAATGGAAATAATGGAGTAAGACAGGCCTTTACAGACTGAATGATTTGTCTAAGTGAGAGTTCTTTGAGCAAGTTTTTTTCTAATTCAAAATCCTTTTGGCGTTTCACATCCATAAAAGACAGTACCTCTGCCATACAAATTCACTCTCCTTTTACCGGTTATTTTGAGGTTTGGGAGGTGAAACCATGCCCAAATTCGGTTGGAAATTCGCCCAAATGAAGGTGTCGATAACTTGAACATATGAAAAAGAGTGTAAAAAAAGCAGCTTTCTGCGGGGGAGGGAACTTATGTTCGTTCATGAGAGCAGAGGCAGCACAATAATAAAAGGCAGCTCCCTCTAATAGGTCGCTGCCTTCATACTTTAATGCTTCTTGTTGCAGAATATGTATTAATGTATTGATCCAATACAAAACCGCCTTTATCTTCATAAAAACCAGTGACAATAAAACCGGCGTCGAGCTGTCCCTTAATTTGATCTTCTAAGGAATGCCCGAATTCCAGAGCTTCATTATTTTCAATCAGCTTTTTTACCTTATGTTTTGGAAGATCTTCTGAGTCGGCGTATGGAATAGAGTGCTTTACTTTTAAAACGCCCTGCTCTTCTAATTCAATGTCAAACAGAAAAACAACTGGATTAACAAATCCTGAAATTAAAACGCCATTTCTTTTCAGCACGCGGTTCGCTTCTTTCCAAACCGGCAGGATATCTTCAACAAAAACATTGGCAACTGGATGTACGATGAAATCAAATGATTCATCTTCAAATTGACTGAGATCATCCATACTTCCTTTAACGGTGCGTATGGTCAAGCCGTCGCGGTCAGCAACCATTCTGTCCTGCCCCAGCTGCTGTTCTGAGTTATCTAAGACGGTGACATCCGCTCCGGCTGCCGCTAAAACCGGGGCCTGCTGTCCGCCTCCTGACGCCAAACAAAGCACCTTCAAGCCTTTTACAGGAGGAAACCAATCCTTTGGCACATTTTTCATAGGGGTTAACCTTATATCCCAATTCCCTTTTTTCGCTTGTTCAATGACATGCCGCTCTACAGCAACAGTCCATTCATTGCCTGTCTCTACTTTTTGATCCCACGCTTTGCTATTATGATCTACTAACGCATTCATGAATCGTTCTCCTTACTTTAGTGTTTAGAGTATAACAAATATTTCTAGATTGATACCGCTTTCCCTTTGCATATTCAGAAAAAAATTCATAAAACCGCAATAAATTGACAAAGGAGCTATGTGATTTTATTGCTAGTGATTATAATATCACTTTTTCAAATCAAATTAATGGAACAGCACTTGATGCCGGTATTACGTTTTTCATTGCCCTATGGCATTTGAGCACTTCTGTAAGACTCACTTCAGCACTAGACGTTTCTTTCTGCGATGCGAATTGGTATTTGAACGGTTCCGTGTTTCCAAAAACGAGTTGAAAATCCTTCAATTTGTGATAACAAACCATTTTAGCGATAAATGCGTATGCCATTTGTAAGGTCGTTTGAATGCAGCACGCAGAGGCGCACTATTTATGAAGATGCTGATACACCAACCATAGCGTTTGAATTCATTGTTCGTTTACAGGGGCTCAACATAGATCATTGAAGCACCTGAAAGGTGACACATTTTGGGCTGGTAGCCGTGAAAAGCTTAAGCTATTCGGAACCTTGTGAGAAAGACCAGCTTTTAAAGGCGGTCGTTTTATCAAACAAAAAATGGATGCCTGTTTAATCGCTTCTGCTTTAATTCTTAAAAGAAAATAAAAAAGCCCCCAACCCATGGTTGAGAGCTTTGAAACGTAAAATTAACGTTTTGAGAACTGAGGTGCACGACGAGCGCCTTTAAGACCGTATTTTTTACGTTCTTTCATACGAGCGTCACGAGTCAGAAGACCTGCACGCTTAAGTGTTGCACGGTATTCTGGATCTGCTTCAAGCAAAGCACGAGCGATACCATGACGGATTGCTCCAGCTTGACCAGATAAGCCGCCTCCATGTACGTTTACTAAAACATCATAAGTGCCAGCTGTTTCAGTCAAAGTTAATGGTTGTTTGATATCTTCGATTAGAGCTGGAGATGGGATGTGCTCGCTGATTTCACGATTATTAACGACGATACGACCTTCTCCTGGAACTAAGCGCACACGCGCTACAGAACTTTTACGACGGCCAGTACCGTAATATTGAACCTGTGCCAAATTGGTAACCTCCTTTTTAATTAACCGCGAAGTTCATAAACTTCAGGTTTTTGTGCTTCATGTGGATGCTCAGAACCACGGTATACGTTCAATTTTTTGAACATTTGACGACCTAGAGAACCTTTTGGAAGCATGCCTTTGATAGCAAGCTCAAGCATTTTCTCAGGGTAGTTTGTACGCATTTCAAGAGCAGTTCTTGATTTTAATCCGCCTGGATGTTGAGTGTGACGGTAGTAGATTTTGTCAGTTAACTTTTTACCAGTTAACTCGATTTTTTCAGCGTTGATGATGATCACATGATCTCCAGTATCAACGTGTGGTGTGTAAGTTGGTTTGTGTTTTCCGCGAAGGATAGCTGCAACTTCTGAAGAAAGACGACCTAAAGTCTTGCCAGCAGCATCAACAACTAACCACTTGCGTTCAATAGTACTTGCGTTAGCCATAGGTGTTGTACGCATTGAATTTCCCTCCTAAATGATCTGTCATTTTCAATAAACTTCGATTACGTTCTATTTCACAACACAATAAGTTCCGGGGCTTATCGTGGGGTTGAAATACATACCATATGATATCTTATAACTTTATGCAGACTCTGTCAAGAAAATATTATACACCTGGTTTAGTTGTCATAGTAAACGTTCCATAAGTACAGTCCGTGTCCCGGTGCTGTGCGCCCTGCTGCTTCGCGGTCCTTCGCTTCCAGCATGGATTTCACATCATCAGGAGAAATTTTTCCAATACCTGCATCCAGCAAAGTACCTGCAATAATTCTGACCATATTATATAGGAAGCCGCTGCCTGTGATCCGCATTTGCAGGCCGTCATCAGTCTCAGTCCAATCGAGTTCGTAAATCGTTCTCACTTTGTCCTGCACTTCCGTTTTAGCCGCACAAAAGCTTGTAAAATCATGTGTTCCTAAAAGATGCTTTGCCGCTTCTCTCATGTTCTGCACATTGAGGCGATATGAAAAATGGTAAGCGTAATGCCGTTTAAATACGTCCGGGTGTTTCTCCGTGTATACAAAGTAGCGATATTCCTTTTTAACTGCGCTAAATCGTGCATGGAACCCATCATCCGCAATTTCTGCTGTTTTGACTGCAATATCGTCCGGAAGCAGTGCATTTAAAGCATATGGCCATCTCTCAGCCGGAATAGAGAGCGGTGTATCAAAATGAATCACCTGTCCGGCTGCATGAACCCCGCTGTCCGTCCTTCCAGAGGAAACGACCGGGATTCTGTCTTGTGACTTATGCAGGACAGCCAGCGCCTTCTCCAGCTCATCCTGAACCGTTCTTTTACCCGGCTGTACTTGATATCCTTTAAACAAATGTCCGTCATAAGAAATCGTGCATTTCAGTCTCATAAAGCACCTCTAAGCCCTTAAGAAAAATAACAGAGCAGCCAATATGAACAAGCTGACGATGACAGAAGTATCCTTTGCCGTCCATACAAGCTTTCTGTATTTAGTGCGTCCCTCTCCGCCTTGATAGCCTCTTGCTTCCATTGCAACTGCAAGCTCTTCAGCACGCTTAAACGCACTGACAAAGAGTGGGACTAGCAGCGGTACAATTGCCTTCACTCTGTCTTTAAGCGGTCCGCTTGTAAAATCAACGCCTCTCGCCATCTGAGCCTTCATAATCTTATCTGTCTCCTCCATCAAGGTTGGGATAAACCGTAAAGAGATCGACATCATAAGAGCCAGCTCATGAACAGGAAGCTTCAATTTTTTAAATGGGTTGAGCAGCTGTTCCATCCCATCGGTAATCTCAATAGGTGTTGTTGTCAGCGTTAATAGAGTTGTCATTAAAATCAGGTAGACGAACCTAAGGGAAATGAAGATCCCTTGCACTAAACCGCCCTCATAGATCTTGAAAAAGCCAAGTTCAAAAATGACCGGCCCTTCATGTGTCATGATAATATGAAGCAGGAATGTAAAAAGAACAATCCAAATGATCGGCTTTAGCCCTTTCATCAAAAAGGAAAAAGGAACTCTTGTTAAGGAAACAACGCATGCTGTAAATAAACCAAGCACCGCATATGTCTGCACATTATTGGCCAGGAAAACGATACAGACAAACAAAAAGATCGTAACCAGTTTTGTTCTTGGGTCAAGCCGGTGCACAAGTGAAGAACCCGGCACATACTTGCCGATAATCATGCTGTCCATCATAAGGTTTTTCCCCCCTGAAAAAGAGCACGGATTTCAGCAGCGGCATCTTCTATTGTGAGCAGAGGTTCTTTAAATTTGACACCAAGTGCGGCTTCCAGCTGTCTTTGGAATTTAATCGTTTCCGGAAGATCCAGCCCCCAGCCGGCCATTTCTTCCCCTTTAGAGAACAAGTCTCTCGGACTGCCTGATGCCTGGATAGTTCCTTTATGCATCACGATCATTTCATCAGCATAGGCAGCCGCATCTTCCATGCTGTGGGTAACAAGAATTGTCGTCAGGTTTCCCCGTTGGTGGAGCTCATAAAACATGTCCATGATCTCTTTTCGCCCTCTTGGATCCAGCCCTGCTGTCGGCTCATCGAGAACAAGCACTTCAGGATCCATCGCAAGCACCCCGGCAATTGCAACCCTGCGCATTTGTCCTCCGCTTAATTCAAAAGGTGATCTGTCCAGAAGCTCTTCAGATAAACCTACAAGCTTCAGCATCTCTCTCGCTTTTTGTTCAGCGTCTTCCTTTTTCACACCAAAGTTCATCGGTCCAAATGAAATATCTTTGAGAACTGTTTCTTCGAATAATTGATGTTCGGGGAATTGGAAAACGATTCCGACTTTTTTCCGGAGGGATTTAAGCTCTTTATTCTTTTTTCCTGCCTGTATAACGGTACTGCCTAATGAAATATGCCCCTTTGTAGGCTTCAGGAGACCATTCAGGTGCTGAAGAAGAGTGGATTTACCGGAGCCTGTATGCCCTATTACGGCCACATAGCTGCCTTCCTTAATCGATGCATTGATATCATACAGGGCAAGGCGCTCAAACGGCGTCTTTATCTGATAGCGATGCTCTACATCTTTGATTGTAATGTCCATAGCTCGTTCACCAGCCCTTCCTGAGTCAAATGATTTTCTTCCAAAGCCAGTCCATTTTCTCTTAAGAGCTGGCTGAGCTGGAATGAGAAGGGTAAATCAAGCCCGATTCGAACAAGTTCCTTATTCAATTTAAAAATTTCCTCAGGCGTACCCTCGGCATATTTCTTACCGCCATTCATGACAATGATTCTGTCAGCTTTTGCTGCCTCATTCAGATCATGTGTAATCGAGATGACAGTTGCCATGCCTTGCTCTTTTAAATGTCTTACCGTTTCAAGCACTTCTTCTCGCCCGATCGGGTCAAGCATGGATGTTGCTTCATCTAAGATAATAATATCAGGACGTGCGGCAATAATCCCTGCTATCGCAACTCTCTGCTTTTGGCCTCCGGAGAGATGGTGCGGCTCTTGATCAAGAAAATCCTGCATGTTGACCTGTTTGACAGCCCAATCTACTCTCTCAATCATTTCTTCCCGCGGTACACCATAGTTTTCTAAACCAAAAGCCACATCATCGCGAACTGTTGTTCCGACAAATTGGTTATCCGGATTTTGAAAGACCATTCCAATCTTCTTACGCACTTCCCACACTGACTCCTCTGTCAGTTGAATTCCAGCAACCTTTATGTCGCCTGATTCAGGAAGGATTAAACCATTCAATGCCCGGGCCAGTGTTGATTTCCCTGAACCGTTATGACCTACAATTGCAAGCCATTCACCCTCATACACCTGCAGGGAGACGCCATCTAGTGCTCGTCTTTCTGCGTCTTTCCGATATCGAAAAACGATATCCTCTACCGATATCAACTGATTTTGATTCACGGACAACCGGCCTCCTCTCAGCTCATACTCTGCTTGTCTCTTTATTGAAAAAGTTGCAGTATCTAAAAAAAGGGCATAGATCCAGTTAGAAACTGTCCCGCCCTTCTTTAGATACACAAAAATATGTGATTAAACCAATTCGATAATTGCCATTGGTGCTCCGTCACCACGGCGAGGACCAAGCTTCATAATACGTGTGTATCCACCTTGGCGCTCCTCGTAACGAGTTGCAATGTCAGAGAATAATTTTTGAAGTGCATCTTGGTTATTTTCTTCGTTAGCAACCTCGTTGCGGATGTATGCAGCAGCTTGACGGCGAGCGTGAAGATCACCGCGTTTGCCAAGCGTGATCATTTTTTCAACTACAGAGCGAAGTTCTTTCGCACGTGTTTCAGTTGTTTCGATTCTTTCGTTGATGATCAAATCAGTTGTAAGATCACGAAGCATAGCTTTACGCTGTGCACTCGTACGTCCTAGTTTTCTGTATGACATGTGATGTCCCCTCCTTTATTGGAATGCTTTTTCTGAATTATAAACACACGAAAATCCTAGTTCACAAGGGAAACTAGTCAATCGTCTTTGCGAAGTCCGAGTCCAAGTTCTTCTAGTTTCGCTTTCACTTCTTCAAGTGATTTACGTCCTAGATTACGAACTTTCATCATATCTTCTTCCGTCTTGTTCGCAAGCTCTTGAACCGTGTTGATACCCGCACGCTTTAAGCAGTTGTAAGAACGAACAGAAAGATCCAATTCTTCAATCGTCATTTCAAGAACTTTCTCTTTTTGATCTTCTTCTTTTTCAACCATGATTTCAGCATGCTGAGCTTCGTCAGTTAAACCAACGAATATATTAAGGTGTTCAGTTAAAATCTTTGAACCAAGCGCAATCGCTTCTTTAGGTCCAGTGCTTCCATCAGTCCAAACATCAAGTGTAAGTTTGTCATAGTTTGCAACCTGGCCTACACGAGTGTTCTCTACTTGATAAGATACACGAGAAACTGGCGTATAGATTGAATCGATCGGAATCACGCCGATAGGCTGATCGTCTCTTTTGTTTGCGTCAGCAGGCGTATACCCACGTCCTCTTTGAGCAGTAAGGCGAACTCGGAAACTCGCATTCTCACCAAGAGTCGCGATATGAAGATCAGGATTTAAGATCTCTACATCACTATCGTGTGTAATATCAGCTGCTGTTACAGTTCCATCACCCTGTACATCAATTTCTAGCGTCTTCTCTTCATCAGAGTAGATTTTCAATGCAAGCTTTTTAATGTTTAAGATAATCGTTGTAACATCTTCCACAACGCCTTCAATTGTCGAGAATTCGTGCAGTACACCATCTATCTGGATTGATGTTACAGCGGCACCAGGGAGTGAGGATAAGAGGATACGACGTAAGGAGTTACCCAGAGTTGTACCATATCCACGCTCAAGTGGCTCTACGACAAACTTACCAAATTTGGCATCGTCGCTGATTTCAACCGTTTCGATTTTTGGTTTTTCAATCTCGATCATTACTTAAAACCCTCCTTCAAAACGTCGAAACCTCGAATAGAATCATATGAGATTCCATCCGAAATTCCCCATTGTTTAGTCCCGTATGTGCTCAGGCAACGAGTCGGTGCATTCGTTTAATAAATAACTGTATCATAACCCATTATTGACAGGGACACAAAATCTATACAAACAAATTACACGCGGCGACGTTTTGGTGGACGGCATCCGTTATGAGGAACAGGAGTTACGTCTCTGATAGCAGTGACTTCTAATCCAGCAGCTTGAAGCGCACGGATAGCAGCTTCACGACCTGAACCAGGGCCTTTTACAGTAACCTCAAGAGTTTTAAGTCCATGTTCGATTGAACCTTTAGCAGCTGTTTCTGCAGCCATTTGTGCAGCAAAAGGAGTAGATTTACGAGAACCTCTGAATCCTAGAGCTCCGGCACTAGACCAAGAAAGAGCATTACCATGAGTGTCAGTGATCGTAACGATCGTGTTATTGAAAGTTGAACGAATATGAGCAATTCCAGACTCAATATTCTTTTTCACGCGACGTTTACGCGTGTTAGATTTACGAGCAGCAGCCATTGTTTAGGTACCTCCCTTACTTATTTTTTCTTGTTAGCTACAGTACGACGCGGACCTTTACGAGTACGCGCATTGTTTTTAGAGTTTTGTCCGCGAACAGGCAAACCTCTGCGATGGCGGATTCCGCGGTAGCTTCCGATTTCGATCAGACGCTTAATGTTAAGAGAAACTTCACGGCGAAGGTCACCTTCTACTTTCAGTTTGTCAATAACATCACGGATTTTACCAAGTTCTTCTTCAGTAAGATCACGCACACGAGTATCTTCTGAAACACCAGCCTCTTTCAAGACTTGCTGAGCCGTTGTGCGGCCAATTCCGAAGACATATGTTAAAGAAATAACAACACGTTTGTCACGTGGGATATCTACACCAGCAATACGAGCCATTCTCTGGGCACCTCCTTATAAATTATCCTTGTTTTTGTTTATGCTTTGGATTTTCACAGATCACCATTACTTTTCCTTTTCTGCGAATAACTTTACATTTTTCGCAGATTGGTTTAACTGATGGTCTCACTTTCATGTGTTTCCAACCTCCTTCAGTTTCCGGAGTGCTTTATTTGTAACGGTACGTAATCCTGCCACGAGTTAAGTCATATGGAGATAATTCTACCGTAACTTTGTCTCCAGGTAAAATGCGAATGAAGTGCATGCGGATTTTACCAGATACGTGAGCCAAAACAGTGTGTCCATTTTCGAGTTCAACTTTGAACATCGCGTTTGGCAATGTTTCGACTATCGTACCTTCCACTTCAATTACATCGTCTTTCGCCATTCAAGTGTTCTCCCTTCTTCAAATCAGTAACTTGCTTTCTGACAAATTTCAAAAGAGAAAATCTCAGTTTTCCGTTTGTCACACGCCCTGTTTCGTTTATACTGTTCTGAACTTCCGGAGATACGCAATCATAAAGGGTTAAATGATTGATATTCTATTTCTTAGGAGAATGAAATGTACGCTTTTCTCCGTCTGCTATTAGTACATGATGATTACAATTCCACCGACAACGGCAAGATGAATTCGCTCCTGCCAATGTTAACCGAACTTTCTGCCCTATCAAGCCGGAAAAACATCTGCCTTCGGAATGATGTCATCATCTAGACTTTTGTCAGTATATCAAAACCCGTTTCCGTAATCGCAATTGTATGTTCAAAATGAGCACACTTTTTCCCATCTACCGTTACAACCGTCCAGTTATCAGCCAAAGTTTTCACATAGCGGCTGCCAGCGTTCACCATAGGTTCAATAGCGAGAACCATGCCAGGTTTAAGCCGTGGTCCTTTGTTGGGCGGACCGTAATGAGGAATTTGCGGGTCCTCATGCAAGTCTTGACCAACACCATGTCCGACATACTCCCTAACAACTGAAAACTGCTCATTTTCGACATACGTTTGTATTGCGTGGGAAATATTCGACAAACGTTCACCTGGTTTTGCTTCCTGCAAGCCTTTATATAAAGATTCCTCTGTCACTTCCAGAAGTTTTTTATCATCATCACTGATGTTTCCTACCGGATATGTCCATGCAGAGTCACCATGATAACCATTTAATTTAGCACCGATATCAATACTGATGATGTCACCGTCACGCAACACCCTGCTGCCAGGAATGCCGTGAACGAGCTCTTCATTCACTGATACGCAAATGCTCCCGCGAAACCCATTATACCCCTTAAAAGATGGGATTGCACCCTGCTTCTTAATAAAACGTTCGGCAATTTGATCCAATTCTTTTGTCGAGATTCCTGGTTTAATGTGCTTTTTTAACTCTTCGTGAGTCAAAGCCACGATTCGCCCTGCCTCCCGCATGATACCAAGTTCACGTGGGGTTTTACAGATAATCATTTTTTTAATCCTCCAAGAAGATCCTTCACATCTGCATAAACATCTTGAATGTCCTGCTGGCCATTCACGTTTACAAGATAACCTTTCTCAGAATAGAAATCGAGTAAAGGCTGAGTCTGCTTCATGTTTACCTCAAGCCGTTTAGAGACTGTTTCCTCATTATCATCTGCCCGTTGATAGAGTTCGCCTCCGTCTTTATCACAAACACCCGGCGTTTTCGGCGGATTAAAGACTAAATGATAGGTTGTGCCGCAAACACTGCAAATTCTGCGTCCAGTCAGACGTTCCATTAAAGAATCTTTATCAACTTTAATGTTAATGACATAATCAATCGGCTTGCCGTATTCTTCAAGAATTTCTTCAAGAGCTTCGGCTTGAGCGACTGTTCGCGGAAATCCGTCCAGAAGAAAACCTCTTTCACAATCATCTTTGCCAAGTCTTTCTTTGACAATTCCAATTGTGACTTCATCAGGTACGAGCTCACCCTTATCAATATAAGATTTTGCTTCGAGTCCGAGTGATGTTTCCTCTTTCATAGCAGCACGGAACATATCTCCTGTTGAGATGTGAGGTATTCCATAATCCTCAACAATTCGTTCGCCCTGTGTACCTTTACCGGCACCAGGAAGCCCCATTAAGACTAAGTTCATTCGGATTTCCCCCGTCCTCTCTTAATTAAGAGGGAATGGATAAATCCATTTCCTCTAGTTTTTCATAAATCCACGGTAGTTTCGTTTCACCAACTGGCTTTCTAGTTGTTTCATTGTCTCCAAGGCTACCCCGACAACAATTAACAAAGATGTTCCGCCAATTTGTGCACTTTGAGGCAATCCAGCGAATTGAATGAAAAAGATAGGAAGAATGGAAATCACGGCTAAGAATAAAGCACCCACAAACGTAAGTCGATACAAAATGCTCGTAATTCTATCTTGAGTCATTTTCCCTGGACGAACCCCCGGGATATAGCCACCCTGTTTTTTAAGGTTATCAGCCATTTGTTCAGGATTAACCTGGACAAAAGCATAAAAGTACGTAAAGGCAATAATTAACGCAACATATATAGTCATCCCCACCGGATGAGTATTGTCAAAGTTGGCTTGAATCCACTTTGTCACATCGTTTGTTCCAAAGAATGACGCGATCGTACGCGGTGTTATTAAAAACGCAACCGCAAAGATTACTGGAATAACACCGGCAGGATTCACTTTCAATGGAAGGTGAGTAGACTGACCTCCGCCAGCAGGTGAACGACCTGTGCCTTTAGCATATTGAATCGCAATTTTCCGTACAGCTTGCTGAATGAAAATAACTCCAACAATAACTGCTAAAATCGCAATCACAAGAAGAGCGACTTTCACAATATGAATAAACAGCTGATCGTTGCTACCGACAAATTGAGTCTCATATATTTGTCCAACCGTTTTCGGAATACTAGACACAATCCCCGCGAAGATAATGATCGATATTCCGTTGCCTACTCCATGAGATGTGATTTGTTCTCCAAGCCACATTAAAAAGGCAGTTCCGCCAGTAAGTACTAAAGCGATGATCAGATATGTGGATACGCCGGATTTTTCAATCAGCAATCCGTTAGCCAAATTGTTAAATCCGTATGACATACCCAACGCTTGGATAAATCCAAGGACAATCGTAAAGTATCTTGTGAACTGAGCCAATTTACGGCGGCCGACTTCACCCTGCTTAGACCACTCAGTAAACTTCGGCACAACATCCATCTGAAGCAGCTGGATGATGATTGAAGCTGTGATGTAAGGAGTAATCCCCATTGCGAAAATAGAGAATTGGTAAAGCGCACCGCCGCCAAATGTATTAAGAAGATCAAATACTCCCATTTGAGACTGTGCCTGTAACACATCAGCGTTAACATACGGCACAGGAATAAACGCACCTATGCGAAAGACGATAAGCATGAGTAAAGTGAATATGATTTTATTCCGGATATCACTCACACGCATAAAGTTGGAGATTGTTTTAAACAAGTTAGATCACCTCAGCTGTACCGCCAGCAGCTTCAACAGCTTCTTTCGCAGAAGCAGAGAATTTATTGGCTTTTACAGTTAATTTTTTCTCTAATTTACCGTTGCCAAGAATCTTTACTCCTGCATTAAGTTTGCTTATAACACCAGTCTCAAGAAGAAGTTCAGGAGTGACTTCCGTTCCTTCTGCAAAACCGTTCAATTTGTCTAGGTTGACTACAGCGTATTCCTTACGGTTAATGTTAGTAAAACCGCGTTTAGGAAGACGTTGGAATAAAGGCATTTGTCCCCCCTCGAACCCTGGGCGTACACCGCCGCCAGAACGAGCGTTTTGACCTTTGTGACCTTTACCAGCTGTTTTACCGTTGCCAGAACCAATACCACGACCTACGCGATTACGCGTTTTGCGTGAACCTTCTGAAGGTTTTAATTCATGAAGTTTCATTAGGACACCTCCTTATCCGATCAATTATTTTTATTGTTCTTTAACAGAAACTAAATGAGATACTTTATTAATCATACCACGAATCGCAGCGTTGTCTTCATGAACAACAGTTTGGTTTGTTTTCTTTAAACCAAGTGTTCTCACAGTAACGCGTTGATCTTCCGGGCGACCGATTACACTTCGTTTGAGGGTAATTTCTAATTTAGCCATTAATATTCCCTCCTTATCCTAACAGTTCTTCTACAGATTTTCCACGAAGCTTCGCAACCTCTTCAGCACGCTTAAGTTCACTTAAGCCTTGAAGTGTTGCACGAATCATGTTGATCGGTGTGTTAGAACCTAAAGACTTAGAAAGGATGTCAGCTACACCAGCAAGCTCAAGTACCGCACGTACAGGGCCTCCAGCGATAACTCCAGTACCTTCAGAAGCAGGTTTTAACAAGATGTTACCTGCACCGAAACGTCCGATGATTTCATGTGGAATTGTAGTTCCAACCATTGGTACTTCAATTAAATTCTTTTTCGCATCTTCAACAGCTTTGCGGATCGCTTCTGGTACTTCTTGTGCTTTACCAGTACCGAATCCTACGTGTCCGTTTTTGTCACCGACAACGACTAGAGCTGCAAAGCGGAAACGACGACCACCTTTAACAACTTTCGCTACGCGGTTAACCGTAACTAAGCGTTCTTCTAACTCTAATTTGCTTGGGTCAATACGACGCATAATCATGTGTCCCTCCTTCTTTTATTAAAATTTAAGTCCAGCTTCACGAGCGGCATCAGCCAAAGCTTTTACACGTCCATGGTATAAGTATCCGCCACGGTCAAATACTACGTCAGAAACGCCTTTTTCAGCAGCGCGTTTTGCAACTAATTCTCCAACTTTAGCAGCAGCTGAAGTATCTCCAGTGCTTTCAACGTTCAAGTCTTTATCGAGAGTAGATGCACTAGCAAGTGTTACACCATTTACATCATCGATGATTTGAGCGTAAATGTGCTTGTTTGAACGGAAAACGTTAAGACGCGGTCTTTCAGCAGTACCAGAAAGTTTAGCGCGAACACGAGCGTGTCTTTTAAGACGAGCAGCATTTTTGCTAGTTTTCGTAATCATCTAGGTCACTCCTTTCTTCACTTTAAGCGATCTTACTTAGCAGATTTACCTTCTTTACGGCGAACAACTTCACCTTCGTAGCGGATTCCTTTACCTTTGTAAGGCTCTGGAGAACGGACAGCGCGAATGTTAGCAGCAATAGCTCCTACACGTTCTTTGTCTGTACCTTTAACGACTACTTTAGTTTGAGAAGGAACTTCGATATCGATGCCTTCTTCAGGGACGATCTCAACAGGGTGAGAGTATCCAACGTTTAAAACAAGTTTATTTCCGGATTTAGACGCACGGTAACCGACACCGACTAATTCCAAACCTCTTTCAAATCCTTTAGATACGCCTTCCACCATGTTGCCAAGCAGACTGCGAGTCGTACCATGCAGGGCACGGTGCTCTTTTTGATCAGAAGGACGAGCGACTGTAAGCACATTGTCCTCTATTTTAATCTCCATATCAGGGTGAAACGTACGAGTTAATTCTCCTTTTGGTCCTTTCACAGCTACAGTATTGTTATCGTTTAACGTTACTGTAACATCAGAAGGAATCTCAAGTAGCTTCTTACCTACACGAGACATACCAAACACCTCCATTCATGTTAAACTTTTTACCAAACGTATGCTAATACTTCTCCACCAGCTTGTTTTGCACGGGCTTCTTTGTCCGTTAAAACGCCATGTGATGTAGAAAGAATTGCGATTCCTAGACCGTTAAGTACACGTGGTACTTCATTAGATTTAGCATAAACACGCAAACCAGGTTTGCTGATTCTTTTAAGACCAGTGATTACGCGCTCGTTATTTTGTCCGTATTTCAAGAAAACGCGGATGATACCTTGTTTACTGTCTTCTACGAACTCAACGTCACGAATGAAACCTTCACGCTTTAAAATTTCAGCAATTTCTCTTTTCAATTTAGAAGCAGGAATTTCAAGCTTCTCATGACGTACCATGTTTGCATTACGAATACGAGTCAGCATATCTGCAATTGGATCTGTCATAACCATTATATAATTACCTCCTTCCCTTTCTTGGGGATTACCAGCTGGCTTTTTTCACGCCAGGAATTTGTCCTTTATATGCAAGCTCACGGAAACAAATACGGCAAAGTTTAAATTTACGAATGACTGAATGCGGACGTCCGCAGCGTTCACAGCGAGTGTACTCTTGTACTTTAAACTTTGGTGTACGTTGTTGTTTCGCAATCATTGACTTCTTAGCCACGATTTCGCCTCCCTTTCATTGATTATTTCTGGAACGGCATACCTACTTGAGTTAATAGCTCACGAGCCTCTTCATCAGAATTAGCAGTCGTTACAATAACGATGTCCATTCCGCGAACCTTTGTTACTTTATCGTAGTCAATTTCAGGGAAGATTAACTGTTCTTTGATACCAAGTGTGTAGTTACCGCGACCGTCGAAAGATTTTTTAGAAACCCCGCGGAAGTCACGTACACGCGGTAAAGATACAGAAATAAGTTTATCAAGGAAATCATACATGCGCTCTCCGCGAAGAGTTACTTTCGCACCGATAGGCATTCCTTCACGAAGACGGAATCCAGCAATTGATTTCTTCGCACGAGTAACGACAGGTTTTTGACCTGCGATAAACGTTAATTCTTCAACAGCACTGTCGATTGCTTTTGCGTTTTGAACAGCGTCACCAACACCCATGTTGATTACGATTTTTTCAATTTTAGGCACTTGCATAACTGAGTCATAGTTGAACTTAGTCATTAAAGCAGGTGCAATTTCTTTATTGTACTTTTCTTTAAGGCGGTTCATGAGATAGACCTCCCTTCCTTTAATACTATTTATCTAGAACTTGCCCAGATTTTTTTGCTACACGAACTTTTTTGCCATCTTCCACTTTGTATCCTACGCGAGTCACTTCACCTGTTTTAGGATCGAGCGGCATAACGTTTGATACATGAATTGGCGCCTCTTGATTAGAAATACCGCCTTGAGGGTTAGCTTGAGTTGGTTTAGAGTGTTTCTTTACCATGTTAACACCTTCAACTAAAACGCGGTCCTTTTTAGGGAAAGCAGCAAGGATTGTTCCTTGTTTGCCTTTATCTTTACCAGAGATAACCATAACTTTATCGCCTTTTTTTACATGCATCCTGATCGCACCTCCTTGAATAAGGCATTTATTTCATTAGATAACTTCTGGAGCTAGAGAAACAATTTTCATAAAGTTGTTTTCACGCAATTCACGAGCAACCGGTCCGAAGATACGAGTTCCACGCGGGCTCTTGTCGTCACGGATGATAACACATGCATTCTCATCGAAGCTGATGTATGAACCGTCACTTCTGCGCGCTCCGCTTTTAGTGCGAACGATAACAGCTTTTACGACTTCACCTTTTTTGACAACGCCTCCTGGTGTTGCTTGTTTAACCGTGCAAACAATTACATCACCAATGTTAGCTGTTTTACGACCAGAACCACCAAGAACTTTAATAGTAAGTACTTCACGTGCGCCAGAGTTGTCAGCTACTTTTAAACGAGTCTCTTGTTGAATCATTATTTGTTACCTCCCTTCGGAAAAAAGAATTCCGAACTTTATTAGATAATAACAGCTTCTTCGACAACTTCAACTAGACGGAAACGCTTAGTTGCAGACAATGGACGAGTTTCCATGATCTTTACGATGTCACCGATTTTCGCTTGATTATTTTCATCATGTGCTTTGAATTTCTTTGAGTATTTTACGCGTTTACCGTAAAGTGAATGTTTCTTGTATGTTTCAACAACAACAGTGATGGTTTTATCCATTTTGTCAGAAACAACACGGCCTTGGTAAACTTTGCGTTGGTTACGTTCGCTCATGCTCACGACCTCCCCTCAGTGATTATTTATTAGCAGCAATTTCTCTTTCACGAATCACAGTTTTCATGCGCGCGATAGCTTTGCGCACTTCACGAATGCGAGCAGTATTTTCAAGTTGTCCTGTCGCTAATTGAAAGCGAAGATTGAAAAGTTCTTCTTTAAGAGACTTTACTTTTTGTTCAATTTCAGCAGTGGTAAGGTCACGAATTTCATTAGCTTTCATTTGATTCACCACCAATTTCTTCACGTTTTACGAACTTCGTTTTAATTGGCAATTTGTGAGATGCAAGACGAAGTGCTTCACGAGCAACCTCTTCAGACACACCAGAAATTTCAAATAAAACTTTGCCCGGTTTTACAACAGCTACCCAACCTTCTGGAGCCCCTTTACCGGATCCCATACGTACCTCAAGTGGTTTAGCAGTGTAAGGTTTAGAAGGGAAAATTTTGATCCAAACTTTACCGCCACGTTTCATGTAACGAGTCATCGCAATACGGGCAGCTTCGATTTGACGGTTAGTGATCCAAGAAGCTTCTAGAGCTTGGATACCGAACTCACCGAAATGTACTTCAGTACCGCCTTTCGCACGGCCACGCATTTTTCCGCGATGCTCTCTGCGATATTTAACGCGTTTAGGTAATAACATATTATTTTCCTCCTTCCTCAGTTTTCTTCTTAGTAGGAAGAACCTCTCCACGATAGATCCAGACTTTTACACCAAGCTTACCGTAAGTAGTGTCAGCTTCAGATGTTGCATAGTCAATGTCCGCACGCAATGTGTGCAATGGAACAGTTCCTTCACTGTAGTATTCAGAACGAGCGATATCTGCACCGCCAAGACGACCAGAAACCATTGTTTTCACACCTTGTGCTCCAGCACGCATTGTGCGTTGGATTTGTTGTTTCTGCGCACGGCGGAAAGAAACACGGTTTTCTAATTGACGAGCGATGTTGTCAGCAACTAGCTGTGCATCAAGATCTGCTCTTTTGATTTCAAGAATGTTAATGTGTACACGCTTGCCAGTAAGGCTGTTAAGGGCTTTACGAAGTGCTTCGACTTCAGAACCGCCTTTACCGATAACCATACCAGGCTTAGCTGTGTGGATCGTAATGTTAACACGATTTGCTGCGCGCTCGATTTCAACTTTAGAAACAGAAGCGTCAGAAAGTCGTTTGCTAATGTATTCACGAATTCTTAAATCTTCGTGCAGGAAGTCAGCGTAATCTTTACCAGCGTACCACTTAGATTCCCAATCACGAATGACTCCGATACGAAGACCGACTGGATTTACCTTTTGACCCACTACTTATCCCTCCTTCTTTTCTGATACAACGATTGTAATGTGGCTCGTACGTTTGTTGATTTGGCTCGCACGTCCCATAGCACGTGGGCGGAATCTTTTTAACGTAGGGCCTTCGTCAACGAATGCTTGAGAAATAACCAGGTTGTTAGCGTCCATTTCATAGTTATGCTCAGCATTTGCAATAGCGGATTTTAATACTTTCTCGATAATTGGAGAAGCAGCTCTCGGTGTTAGGTTCAAGATTGACACTGCTTCACCTACTTGCTTGCCTCGAATCAGGTCCATTACTAGACGTGCTTTACGAGGAGCAATACGGACTGTTCTTGCAACAGCTTTAGCTTGCATTTAAAAGCCTCCTCTCTTAGCGTCTTGTTTTTTTGTCATCACTAGCATGACCTTTGTACGTACGAGTTGGAGCGAATTCACCCAACTTATGCCCTACCATATCTTCAGAGATGAATACAGGCACGTGTTTACGTCCGTCATAGACTGCGATTGTGTGACCAATAAACTGTGGGAAAATAGTAGAACGACGAGACCAAGTTTTTACGACTTGTTTCTTGTCTGTTTCATTTAATTTCTCGATTTTTGTCATCAAGTGTCCATCGACAAATGGTCCTTTTTTCAAGCTGCGAGCCATTTTGGAACCTCCCTTCGTGATTGCACTACGGTCCGAAGTGAACCGTAGACAACCCCGTTATTTATTTTTGCGACGACGTACGATAAATTTATCAGATTTGTTCTTTTTCTTACGTGTCTTGAATCCAAGAGTTGGTTTGCCCCATGGAGACATTGGTGATTTACGTCCGATTGGCGCACGTCCTTCACCACCACCGTGTGGGTGATCGTTAGGGTTCATTACAGAACCACGAACTGTTGGACGGATGCCTTTCCAGCGAGAACGTCCAGCTTTACCAATGTTGATAAGTTCGTGCTGTTCGTTACCTACTTGACCGATAGAAGCACGGCAAGCAGAAAGAATCATGCGAACTTCTCCAGAGTTAAGACGTACAAGAACGTATTTACCTTCTTTACCAAGAACCTGAGCAGATGTACCAGCTGAACGTACAAGCTGTCCGCCTTTGCCAGGTTTTAATTCAATGTTATGCACAACTGTACCAACAGGGATGTTGATAAGTGGAAGTGCATTACCTACTTTGATGTCAGCTTCTGGACCTGACATGATTTCAGTACCCACTTGAATTCCTTTTGGAGCAAGAATGTAACGTTTTTCTCCGTCTGCATAGTTGATTAGAGCGATGTTAGCTGAACGGTTTGGATCGTATTCAACTGTAGCAACGCGTCCAGGTATACCATCTTTATCGCGTTTGAAGTCGATAACACGGTATTGGCGTTTATGTCCGCCACCTTGGTGACGTACAGTCAATTTACCTTGGTTGTTACGTCCGCCTTTTTTGTGAAGGGGAGCAAGCAAGGATTTTTCCGGCTTGTCAGTCGTGATTTCAGCAAAATCTGAAGTTGTCATGCCACGACGTCCATTAGAGGTCGGTTTATACTTTTTAATCGCCATTTTGAATTTCCCTCCTTCTTTTTACAGATAATTAAGCTTCAAAAATTTCGATTTCTTTGCTGTCTGCAGTAAGTTTTACGATCGCTTTTCTGCGACGGCTAGTCATACCAGTGTAGCGTCCAACACGTTTTGATTTACCTTTGTAGTTCATGATGTTGACTTTGTCAACTTTCACTCCAAAGATGCTTTCAACCGCGTCTTTCACTTCTGTTTTGTTAGCTCTTACATCAACTTCAAAAGTATATTTTTTTTCAGCCATTAAATCAGCAGAACGTTCAGTAATGACGGGGCGCTTTAGAACATCACGAGGATCTTTCATTATGCAAGCACCTCCTCTACTTTTTCAACCGCTGCTTTTGTAATCAGAAGCTTCTCGTGGTTGACAACGTCTAAAACGTTGATTCCGTTAGCTTCAACTACAGTAACTCCAGGAATGTTGCGAGCAGATAAAGCTACTGCTTCGTTAGCATCTGCAGTTACGATTAAAGCTTTTTTCTCAACAGATAATCCTTTAAGGATAGCTGCCATTTCTTTTGTTTTAGCCGTATCAAGAGTAAGATCTTCAAGTACGATGATGTTGTTGTCGTTTACTTTAGAAGACAATACTGATTTGATTGCCAAGCGGCGAACTTTTTTAGGTAATTTATAAGAATAGCTGCGTGGTGTTGGGCCGAATACGACACCACCTCCGCGCCATTGCGGTGAACGGATAGAACCTTGACGGGCACGTCCAGTACCTTTTTGACGCCATGGTTTACGACCTCCGCCGCGTACTTCAGAACGATTTTTTACTTTGTGAGATCCTTGACGTAAGGAAGCTCTTTGCATAAGAATAGCGTCGAATACAACACTTTCATTTGGCTCAATTCCAAATACAGAAGCGTTTAATTCGATGTCACCAGCAGTAGAACCGTTTTGGTTGTATAATGCTACTTTTGGCATGATCAATTTCCTCCTTTCCTAAGAGAGTTATTTAGATTTAACAGCACTTTTAACAGTGATTAAAGATTTTCTCGCACCAGGTACGTTACCTTTGATCAAAAGAAGATTGCGTTCCGCATCAACTTTTACGACTTCAAGGTTTTGAACAGTGATCTGCTCTCCGCCCATACGTCCAGGTAATAATTTACCTTTGAATACACGGTTAGGATCTACAGGTCCCATTGAACCAGGACGACGGTGGTAGCGTGAACCGTGAGACATAGGTCCGCGAGATTGTCCGTGGCGCTTGATCGCACCTTGGAAACCTTTACCTTTAGATACTCCTGTTACATCTACAATTTCTCCAGCAGAGAAAATTTCAACCTTGACTTCCTGACCAACTTCATACGCATCCATTTCCACTCCGCGTAATTCTTTTACGAAGCGCTTAGGAGCAGTTTCCGCTTTAGCAACGTGTCCTTGTTCAGGTTTGTTAGAAAGCTTTTCGCGCTTGTCATCAAAACCAAGCTGGATTGCTTCGTAGCCGTCGTTTTCAGCTGTTTTCTTTTGGAGAACAACGTTCGGAGCAGCTTCAATAACAGTTACCGGAATAAGATCACCGTTTTCTGCGAATACTTGCGTCATACCAATTTTTCTTCCTAAGATTCCTTTGGTCATTCGTCACACCTCCTATTAAGATCATTCTATATTTTAGAATTAAAGTTTAATTTCGATATCGACACCAGATGGTAAGTCTAATCGCATGAGCGCATCAACAGTTTGTGGTGTTGGGTTCACAATGTCGATTAAACGTTTATGTGTACGCATTTCAAATTGCTCACGAGAATCTTTGTATTTGTGCACCGCACGAAGGATTGTGTAAACTGATTTTTCAGTTGGCAACGGAATCGGACCAGATACGCTGGCACCAGAACGTTTTGCCGTTTCAACAATCTTCTCTGCAGATTGATCAAGGATTCTATGATCATATGCTTTCAAACGAATACGAATTTTTTGTTTTGCCATTATTTTCCCTCCTTTTCGCCTACTTCACGTTAGACAGTTCTCCGTGAGAAAAACCTGAACACCTTGCCATGGCAAAGCGGCCGGGTGTGTCAGCAACCTCTCACTTCATCGCAGTCAAAGACCAACATACACCATTATACAGAAAATAGACGTATGTTGCAAGACTTATTTAGAATATGCATGATTTGCACACTTTTAGTATTATACAGGTGTTTTTCTTATTTATCAAGAAGCGAGTGAATATGGGAATTTTCTTCTATCATAAGTGGTACACTGCGTGTCTACTCAGAGTATTGGCAAATAATGAAGGCTCCTCGATATGCGGCGTGTGGGCGGAGTTTTTAAAATAATGCCAGCGCTTTTCAGGAGCATCCACATACAGATAATACTGTTTCGATGTTTCAGCAGGAACGATCAAATCATGTCTCCCCGAAATAAAAAAACTAGGTACTTTAATAGAAGAAACTGATTTAAATGCATCAAAACGAAATAAATCATCAGTTAAATACTTTGCGCTGAAACGCTGTCCTCTGATGAAACGAGAGATGTTTTTTATTCCATACTCATTTCCAGCAAGCAACTGACACAATACCGCAAGAATGTGCCGGCGATGATGAGTGAATCCTCCCCTGCTCAGTTCAATACAGACTCGAAAGATGAAGAACTGAATTTTCTTGTTCCAAGGTGGAGGGCCAAGTAAGCCTAAGGCTACTGAAAGAGAGCGATTTGTCTTGCGCAGAGAATCATAGGCCGTTTTTTCTTCCAGCTGAGTATTAGTGACCTGACTGATTCCATAATAAGCGTAAAAAAGATCCGGCCTCTCTTGCAGAACACGAAGAGCCAGCAGCGAACCCCAAGAGTGTCCTGCAAGGTACACTTTTGTTTTTGAGAAACGGTCTAAAAGCCATTCGGTTACTTGAATTGTATCTTTAATGATTTGACTGATTGTCATTGAACTCTGCGGAATTTGTTTAGTATAGGAAAGACCCGAACCCCTTTGATCCCAATTTACAACTGTAAAGTACTGTTCCAGTTCCTTTTGATAGCTCCTGATAAATCCGATTTGGGATGCTCCGGGTCCACCATGTAAAAAAAGCAGCAATGGGTTCGCTTTATCATTTCCATTGATCATGAGCATTTGCTTTGTATTTTCGATCCTCAGTTTTTTCATGAAAGAAATTGATGTGTTTTCACTCATAACCCATAGCTCCTCAAATAAGATAAACCTTATTATACAAGCAAACAAAAAAGTACACAAAAAAACGAGACCCAAAGGGTCTCGTTTTCAATATACTATTACTCAGTGATTGTAGAAACAACGCCTGAACCAACAGTACGTCCGCCTTCACGAATAGAGAAACGAGTTCCTTCTTCGATAGCGATTGTAGAGATAAGCTCAACGTTCATTTCAGTGTTGTCTCCAGGCATAACCATTTCTACGCCTTCTGGAAGATGGATGATACCAGTTACGTCAGTTGTACGGAAGTAGAACTGAGGACGGTAGTTAGAGAAGAATGGAGTATGACGTCCACCCTCTTCTTTAGAAAGAACGTAAACTTCAGCTTTGAATTTGCTGTGTGGAGTGATTGTACCTGGTTTAGCAAGTACTTGACCACGTTGGATATCTTCACGAGCTACACCGCGAAGAAGGGCTCCAATGTTGTCTCCAGCTTCAGCGTAATCAAGAAGCTTACGGAACATTTCAACACCAGTAACAGTTGTTTTGCTGTTTTCTTCTTGAAGACCGATGATTTCAACTTCGTCACCGACTTTAACTTGTCCACGCTCAACACGTCCAGTAGCAACTGTACCACGACCAGTGATTGAGAATACGTCCTCAACTGGCATCATGAATGGTTTTTCAGTGTCACGTTCTGGAGTTGGGATGTACTCATCAACTGCATCCATAAGTTCGAAGATTTTAGCTTCGTACTCAGCATCTCCTTCAAGAGCTTTAAGAGCAGAACCTTTGATAACTGGTACATCATCACCAGGGAAGTCGTATTCGCTAAGAAGATCGCGAACTTCCATTTCAACTAGTTCAAGAAGCTCTTCGTCGTCTACCATGTCGCATTTGTTTAAGAATACAACGATGTATGGTACACCAACGTTTTTAGAAAGAAGGATGTGCTCACGAGTTTGTGGCATTGGGCCATCAGCAGCAGATACTACTAGGATAGCTCCGTCCATTTGCGCAGCACCAGTGATCATGTTTTTAACATAGTCAGCGTGTCCTGGGCAGTCAACGTGTGCATAGTGACGAGTTTCAGTTTCATACTCAACGTGTGCAGTAGAGATTGTGATACCGCGCTCACGTTCTTCTGGTGCACCATCAATTTGATCGTACGCCATAGCTGTACCTTTACCAGATTTCTTATGAAGTACTGTTGTGATAGCAGCAGTTAAAGTTGTTTTACCATGGTCAACGTGTCCAATTGTACCGATATTGGCATGTGATTTGGAACGGTCGAATTTTTCTTTAGCCATTCTAAAATCCTCCTTAAGAGCTTTTAATTAGTAATGTATAGAGTGATAGGAAGTGAAAGAAAGCTTTCACTTCCTCATCTTACAATAGTAGTTATACTTGAGTTAAGAGGCAAAATCAATTATTCGCCTTTATTTTTTTTGATAATTTCTTCAGCAATGCTCTTCGGCACTTCTTCGTAGTGATCCATGTGCATAGTGAACGTACCGCGACCTTGCGTGTTAGAACGAAGGGCAGTAGCGTAACCGAACATTTCAGCAAGAGGAACCATCGCACGAACAACTTGCGCGTTACCGCGAGCTTCCATACCTTCTACGCGTCCGCGACGAGAAGTAACATCACCCATGATGTCTCCCATGTATTCTTCAGGAATAACCACTTCTACTTTCATGATTGGTTCAAGAAGAACTGGGTTACATTTGCTGACTGCATTTTTCAATGCCATAGAAGCAGCAACTTTAAACGCCATTTCGTTTGAGTCAACATCATGGTAAGAGCCATCAAAAAGTTTTGCTTTAATGTCGATAAGCGGGAATCCAGCTAATACACCATTTTCAAGTGAATCTTCTAGACCTGCTTGAACAGCTGGGATGTATTCACGAGGAACAACCCCACCGACAATCGCATTTTCGAATTCAAAGCCAGCGCCTTCTTCGTTTGGTTCGAATTCAATCCAAACGTGACCGAACTGACCGCGTCCACCAGACTGACGTACGAATTTACCTTCAACTTTTGCACCGGAACGGAATGTTTCACGGTACGCAACTTGAGGAGCACCAACGTTAGCTTCTACTTTGAATTCACGCTTCATACGATCAACAATGATATCAAGGTGAAGCTCACCCATACCAGAGATGATTGTCTGACCAGTTTCCGGGTTTGTTTGAGTACGGAATGTTGGATCCTCTTCAGCAAGTTTTGCTAAAGCGATACCCATTTTATCTTGGTCAGCTTTTGATTTAGGCTCAATTGCAACGTCGATAACTGGTTCTGGGAATTCCATTGATTCAAGGATAACTAGATCCTTTTCATCACATAGAGTATCTCCAGTAGAAGTATCTTTTAGACCTACAGCAGCTGCGATATCTCCTGCATATACAGTAGAGATTTCTTCACGGCTGTTGGCGTGCATTTGAAGGATACGTCCAACACGCTCACGTTTGCCTTTAGTTGAGTTTTTCACGTATGAACCAGAATCAAGTGTTCCAGAGTACACACGGAAGAACGTCAGCTTACCAACGTAAGGGTCAGTCATAACTTTAAATGCTAATGCAGAGAATGGCTCGTCATCAGAAGAATGACGCTCAATCTCTTCATTTGTATCAGGACGGATACCTTTGATTGCAGCAACGTCTGTTGGTGCAGGAAGGTAGTCAAGAACAGCATCAAGTACTAATTGAACACCTTTGTTTTTGAAGGCAGAACCAACAAGAACTGGGTAGAATTCAACATTTAAAGTACCTTTACGGATACCTGCTTTTAACTCGTCAATAGTGATCTCTTCACCCTCAAGGTATTTGTCCATAAGCTCTTCATCAAGCTCACATACAGCTTCAATGAGGCTGTTGCGAAGCTCTTCAGCTTGCTCTTTGTACTCTTCAGGGATTTCTTTCGCATCAGAACGAGTTCCAAGATCATCTTCGTAGAAATACGCAACGTTTTCTACTAGGTCAATGATACCTTCGAAGTTGTCTTCAGCACCGATCGGCAATTGAATTGCATGAGCGTTAGCTTGAAGACGATCTCTTAAAGTTCCTACAGAGTAAAGGAAGTCTGCACCGATTTTGTCCATTTTGTTGACGAAAACGATACGCGGTACTCCGTAAGTTGTTGCTTGACGCCAAACAGTTTCTGTTTGAGGCTCAACGCCAGACTGTGCGTCAAGTACAGCAACAGCACCATCAAGTACACGAAGAGAACGTTCAACTTCAACTGTGAAGTCTACGTGTCCTGGAGTATCGATGATGTTTACGCGGTATCCTTTCCACTGTGCAGTTGTCGCAGCGGAAGTGATTGTGATACCACGTTCTTGTTCCTGCTCCATCCAGTCCATTTGTGAAGCTCCTTCATGAGTTTCACCAATTTTGTGGATACGACCAGTATAGAACAAGATACGTTCTGTAGTAGTCGTTTTACCGGCATCAATGTGAGCCATGATCCCGATATTACGAGTTTTGTCTAAGGAGAACTCTCTTGCCATTGGGTAATTTCTCCTTCCTTATTGGGAAATTGTGTTTTTTAGTATATAAATCCTACCAACGATAGTGAGCAAATGCTTTGTTTGCTTCAGCCATCTTATGAGTATCTTCACGTTTCTTAACAGCAGCACCAGTGTTGTTAGCTGCGTCAAGGATTTCGTTAGCTAAACGCTCTTCCATCGTTTTTTCTCCGCGAAGACGAGCATAGTTAACTAACCAGCGAAGTCCAAGAGTAGTACGACGTTCAGGACGAACTTCTACAGGAACTTGGTAGTTCGCACCACCTACACGGCGTGCTTTTACTTCAAGTACAGGCATGATGTTTTTCAATGCTTGTTCGAAAACCTCCATTGCATCATTGCCAGTACGTTCTTTAATGATATCGAATGACTTGTATAGGATTGTTTGAGACTTACCTTTTTTACCGTCGATCATCATTTTGTTGATTAGACGAGATACAAGCTTAGAGTTGTAAATCGGATCAGGTAAAACGTCTCTTTTTGCTACAGGACCTTTACGTGGCATCTGAATATCCTCCCTTCATCAATTATACGTTTATACGTTTATTATTTTGCTTTAGGACGTTTAGTACCGTATTTAGAACGGCCTTGCGCACGGTTTTCAACTCCAGCAGTGTCAAGCGCACCACGAACGATGTGGTAACGTACCCCTGGTAAGTCTTTTACACGTCCGCCGCGGATAAGTACAACACTGTGCTCTTGCAGGTTGTGACCGATACCAGGAATGTAAGCAGTAACCTCAATTCCGTTAGTTAAACGAACACGAGCATATTTACGAAGTGCTGAGTTCGGTTTTTTCGGTGTCATTGTACCAACACGAGTACATACCCCGCGTTTTTGTGGAGAAGATACATTAGTGTGCTCTTTTTTAAAGCTGTTGTATCCTTTGTTAAGTGCAGGAGACTTCGAGTTTTCTACTTTACTCACGCGTCCTTTGCGAATTAGCTGATTAATTGTAGGCATGTTTTGTTCCTCCCTTCATTACGTTTTATAACCCACATACCCAGGTGGTTCATCAATAGGCAAAAAACAATGTCTTTACACGAGAATAACTCTCACGCAAAAACAAGAAGTACGTTATAACATAATGGCAACAGCTGCTGCTCCTACTTCAATTCCGCAGGCTTTGCCGAGCTTTTTCATGGATTCAACCATTGAGACAGCAATCCCATTATCTTTCGCAAGTGTTATCACACTTGACGTAAGAATAGGATCCGCGTCTTTTGCAACGACTACTTCCTTTACTGAACCTCGTTTTAGAGCTTTCACTGTTTGCTTCGTACCAATAATAATTGATTTGGCCTGTGATACTTTATCATAAGACATAAACATATCCTCCAAAGTAACAGGTTTATTTCGAGCACCTTGGTTATATTATCATTCTAGGAGACGAATGTCAACAAGGTATGACATTTTTTAGTTTCTATCTTCTCATAGAGTGATTTTTTTATTTAAATATGACTGCTGAAAGACTGTTTTGCAGTCTCTCAGCAGCATGATATCAGTTATTCAACCGGAACCATGTCCTCAGTCGGCTGAACATTTGAAACAGGTTTTACTTTTCGGTATTTCATCATTCCAGTACCAGCCGGAACAAGCTTACCGATGATAACATTCTCTTTCAGGCCGAGAAGTTCGTCACGCTTACCTTTGATCGCTGCGTCTGTCAGGACACGTGTTGTTTCCTGGAAGGAAGCAGCAGATAAGAATGAATCAGTTTCAAGAGAAGCTTTGGTAATACCGAGTAAGACAGGACGGCCTGTAGCAGGACGTTTGCCTTCCAGCAATACCTTTTTGTTCGCTTCAGTAAATTGGTGAATATCAAGTAATGAGCCAGGAAGCACATCAGTCTCACCGGCATCAATCACACGTACTTTGCGAAGCATTTGGCGAACCATTACTTCTACGTGTTTATCGCCGATTTCAACACCCTGCATACGGTAAACCTTTTGAACCTCATGAAGAAGATACTCTTGAACTGTAGTCAGGTCAGTCACTTTAAGAAGTTCTTTCGGATCGATTGAACCTTCTGTCAGCACTTGGCCTCGAGTAATTTTATCTCCTTCCGCTACTTTTAAGCGGGAGTTATATGGTGCCGTATAAGAGCGTGTTTCAACTGCGCCTTGAACCACAATTTCTTGCTGTTTGTCGCGAACTTCATTGATTTCAACGACTGTACCGTCGATTTCGGTAATTGTTGCCTGACCTTTTGGATTACGCGCTTCGAAAAGCTCTTGGATACGCGGGAGACCCTGTGTGATATCGTCTCCTGCAACCCCGCCTGTATGGAATGTACGCATTGTTAACTGTGTACCAGGCTCACCGATTGATTGGGCAGCGATGATTCCAACTGCTTCTCCGACTTCTACATCGGTACCAGTCGCAAGGTTTCGGCCATAGCATCGTTTACATACACCATGAGGCGTATTACATGTGAAGGCAGAACGGATCCACACTTCTTCAATGCCGGCTTCAACGATTTCAATCGCTTTATCTTCATCGATCAGTTCGTTTTCGTTTACAAGCACTTCCCCTGTTTCAGGGTGTTTCACTTGTTTTCTTGCAAAACGGCCGATTAAGCGTTCTTCTAAGCGCTCAATGATTTCAGTGCCTTCTCTAAGCGGTTGAGCAAGGATGCCTCGGTCAGTTCCGCAATCAGTTTCACGGATGATAACATCCTGTGCAACGTCAACAAGACGGCGTGTAAGGTAACCTGAGTCAGCAGTTTTAAGGGCGGTATCGGCAAGACCTTTACGCGCACCGTGAGTGGAGATAAAGTACTCCAATACTGTCAGACCTTCACGGAAACTAGATTTAATCGGTAACTCAATGATACGTCCAGCCGGGTTGGCCATCAGACCGCGCATTCCGGCAAGCTGAGTAAAGTTAGACGCGTTACCACGGGCACCAGAGTCACTCATCATGTAGATCGGGTTGAGCTCATCAAGTGATTTCATCAGTTTGCCTTGGATAACGTCTTTTGCAGAACTCCAGATAGAGATAACTCTCTCATAGCGTTCTTCTTCAGTGATCAGACCGCGGCGGAACTGCTTCATAACGTTATCAACTTTGCCTTGTGCTTCTTCAAGAATTTCTTGTTTATCATCGAGAACGACGATATCAGAAACCCCAACTGTAATACCGGCTTTTGTTGAATATCTGAAACCTAGGTTTTTCATGCGGTCAAGCATTTTAGACGTTTCCGTAATGTGGAATCGTTTAAAGATTTCCGCGATGATTTTACCCAGAATACCTTTTTTAAACGGTGCATTGATTGGCTGCTGTGCGATGGCAGCTTTTACATCGGCACCTTTTTCTAAGAAGAAACGGTCAGGTGTTTTCTCTTCAATGTTGCTCTTCGTTGGTTCATTCATGTAAGGGAATGATTCTGGAAGAATTTCATTGAAGACCAGTTTACCGACAGTTGTAATTAACAATTTTGAACGCTGCTCTTCGGTAAATGTCACGTTCTTAAGGGAGTTCGCTGCAACAGCCACTCTCGTATGAAGGTGAACATATCCGTTTTGATAAGCAAGAAGCGCTTCATCCGTATTCTTAAAGACCATACCTTCGCCGACAGCACCAGCACGCTCCAGAGTCAGGTAGTAGTTACCCAGTACCATATCCTGAGACGGTGTTACAACCGGTTTACCATCTTTAGGGTTCAAGATGTTTTGAGCGGCAAGCATCAAGATGCGTGCTTCAGCTTGAGCTTCTGCAGATAATGGTACGTGAACCGCCATTTGGTCACCGTCAAAGTCAGCGTTATAAGCTGTACATACGAGCGGGTGAAGACGGATTGCGCGTCCTTCAACAAGTGTCGGTTCAAACGCTTGGATACCTAATCTGTGAAGCGTAGGGGCACGGTTCAGAAGGACCGGATGCTCCTTGATAACTGATTCTAGTACATCCCATACTTCAGGCTGTACGCGCTCAATTTTACGTTTCGCACTCTTAATGTTGTGAGCAAGACCCTTTTCAACAAGCTCTTTCATAACGAAAGGTTTGAAAAGTTCGAGCGCCATTTCCTTCGGTAATCCGCATTGGTACATTTTCAAATGAGGACCAACGACGATTACAGAACGTCCGGAGTAATCGACACGTTTACCAAGAAGGTTTTGACGGAAACGGCCTTGCTTCCCTTTCAGCATGTGAGAAAGAGATTTTAATGGTCTGTTACCAGGGCCTGTTACAGGGCGTCCGCGACGGCCGTTGTCAATTAAAGCATCGACAGCCTCTTGAAGCATACGCTTTTCGTTTTGAACGATAATGCTAGGCGCACCAAGGTCTAAAAGGCGTTTCAAACGATTGTTACGGTTGATGACACGACGATAAAGGTCGTTCAAATCAGAAGTCGCAAAACGTCCGCCATCAAGCTGAACCATCGGTCTGAGCTCAGGAGGAATAACAGGAAGCACATCAAGGATCATCCAAGAAGGCTTGTTTCCTGAGTTACGGAAGGCTTCCAAAACTTCAAGGCGTTTGATCGCACGAGTACGACGCTGTCCTTGAGATGTTTTCAGCTCTTCTTTTAACATATCAACTTCTTTTACAAGATCGATATCTTGAAGAAGTTTATGAATCGCTTCCGCACCCATAGATGCTTGGAACTTATTACCGTACTTATCAAGATACGCACGGTATTCCTTTTCTGATAGAAGCTGTTTCTTTTCAAGCGGTGTGTTTGCCGGATCAGTTACAACGTAAGAAGCAAAGTAAATAACTTCTTCCAGTGCACGAGGCGACATATCCAACACAAGACCCATTCGGCTTGGGATACCTTTGAAATACCAAATGTGGGAAACTGGGGCAGCCAGTTCAATGTGCCCCATTCTCTCACGACGGACTTTAGCCCGTGTTACTTCAACTCCGCAGCGGTCACAAACTACGCCTTTATAACGAACTCGCTTGTACTTCCCGCAATGACATTCCCAGTCCTTAGTCGGTCCGAAAATGCGTTCGCAGAATAGACCGTCCTTTTCAGGTTTTAACGTACGATAGTTTATCGTTTCAGGCTTTTTCACTTCACCAAAAGACCATGAACGGATTTTATCCGGTGAAGCAAGACCGATGTTCATATACTCAAAATTGTTCACATCTAGCAAGGGGCCTACCTCCCTTTTTATCTTCGGATTAACCGATGTCACTTGCCTTTATAACTAGAGATTATTCTTTTGTTACTACATCGCGTTCAACGTCTGCAGATGCTGTTTCTTCCGGCTCTTCATCACCTGATAACGCCAGGCCGTCAGCTTGTTTTGCATCTTCTTCGTCTTCTAAATCTCTCATTTCTATTTCTTCTTCATCGCTAGAAAGGATTTTCACATCCATACCTAAACTTTGAAGTTCTTTAATTAATACTTTGAATGATTCCGGAACACCAGGTTCAGGAACGTTGTCGCCTTTAACGATGGCTTCGTATGTTTTCACACGTCCAACCACGTCATCAGACTTAACAGTCAGAATCTCTTGAAGAGTGTAAGCTGCACCGTAAGCTTCAAGTGCCCAAACCTCCATCTCACCAAAACGCTGTCCGCCAAATTGTGCTTTACCGCCAAGAGGCTGCTGCGTAACAAGTGAGTAAGGACCTGTAGAGCGTGCATGAAGTTTATCGTCAACCATGTGAGCCAGTTTAATCATGTACATGATACCGACAGATACACGGTTATCAAACGGCTCTCCAGTACGTCCGTCGTAAAGAACGGTTTTAGCGTCACGAGACATTCCGGCTTCTTCAAGTGTTTCCCAAACATCCTCTTCACGCGCTCCGTCAAATACCGGTGACGCAATGTGGATGCCGAGGTAACGAGCGGCCATACCCATGTGAAGCTCTAATACCTGCCCGATGTTCATACGTGATGGTACGCCCAGCGGGTTAAGCATGATATCAATTGGTGTGCCGTCAGGAAGATAAGGCATATCCTCTTCAGGAAGAATCTTAGAGATAACACCTTTGTTACCGTGACGACCGGCCATTTTATCCCCTTCAGAAATTTTACGTTTCTGAACGATATATACGCGTACTAACTGGTTCACACCTGGAGGAAGTTCGTCTCCGTCCTCACGGTTGAAGACTTTAACATCGTGAATAATTCCGCCGCCGCCGTGAGGCACACGAAGAGAAGTATCACGAACCTCGCGGGCTTTTTCACCAAAGATGGCGTGAAGAAGGCGTTCTTCTGCAGTAAGTTCTGTTACACCCTTAGGCGTTACTTTACCAACAAGAAGATCTCCGTCTTTTACTTCTGCCCCTATACGGATAATTCCGCGGTCATCAAGATTGCGAAGCGCATCTTCACCGACGTTCGGAATATCGCGAGTGATTTCTTCAGGCCCGAGTTTAGTATCACGTGCTTCTGATTCATATTCTTCAATGTGAATAGATGTATAAACATCATCTTTCACAAGACGTTCACTCATGATGATGGCATCCTCATAGTTGTAGCCATCCCATGTCATGAAGCCGACCATTACGTTACGGCCAAGTGCAAGTTCACCAAGCTCCATAGAAGGACCGTCAGCAAGGATTTCTCCTTTTACCACTTCATCGCCGACACTTACGATCGGACGCTGGTTGTAGCAAGTACCTTGGTTAGAGCGGACAAATTTCAGCAAGCTGTATTTATCTAGGTTTCCTTTTACTTTTTGACCGTCTACTTCTTCATAGCGGCGAACCCAAACGTTTTTCGCTTCTACACGTTCAACGATACCAGGGTGTTTACAAATCACAGCGGCACCAGAGTCTTTACCTGATACGTATTCCATACCAGTTCCTACAAATGGCGCTTCCGGCTGCATCAAAGGCACAGCCTGACGCTGCATGTTCGCTCCCATTAGGGCACGGTTCGAGTCATCGTTTTCTAAGAACGGGATACATGCTGTCGCAGCAGATACTACCTGCTTAGGCGATACATCCATGTAGTCAACACGGTTTCTAGGAACAACGGTGTTCTCTCCGCGGAAACGGGCTACAATGCTGTCATCCACAAACGCACCTTCGTCATCGAGTCGTGCATTTGCCTGAGCGACAACGTAGTTATCCTCTTCATCAGCAGTTAAGTAATCGATTCTTGGCGTCACTTTTCCTGTTTCAGGATCAACGCGGCGATATGGCGTTTCAATAAAGCCAAAACGGTTTACTTTTGCATATGATGATAGTGAGTTGATCAAACCGATGTTCGGTCCCTCTGGCGTTTCAATCGGACACATACGGCCATAGTGGGAGTAGTGAACGTCACGCACTTCCATTCCGGCACGCTCACGTGTCAATCCGCCCGGTCCAAGAGCCGACAGACGGCGCTTATGTGTTAATTCAGCAAGCGGGTTCGTCTGGTCCATGAATTGAGAAAGCTGAGAGCTTCCAAAGAACTCTTTTATGGACGCAATAACAGGACGAATATTGATCAGCTGCTGAGGTGTAATTGTATTCGTATCTTGAATTGACATTCTCTCACGAACCACACGCTCCATACGGCTTAAACCGATACGGAATTGGTTCTGGAGAAGTTCACCTACAGAACGTAAACGGCGGTTTCCAAGATGGTCAATATCATCTGTGTCGCCTACTCCGTGCAGCAAGTTGAAGAAGTAGCTGATAGAAGAAATAATATCAGCAGGTGTAATGTTTTTAATCTCTTCTTCAACGTAAGCATTGCCGATCACATTAATAACCTGTTCTCCTTCTTGATCAGTAGGAGCAAAGATTTTAATGGATTGAAGTGTTACTTCATCCTCAACAACACCGCCGTTCGGATACAGCTTTCTGAAACCGATTCCGTTTTCTAAGTATGGCAGTACTTTATCAAGAGTCCTTCTATCAAGAATCTGACCTTTTTCAGCCAGAATTTCTCCTGTTTCAGGATCAACAAGCGTTTCAGCAAGTCTCTGATTAAAGAGGCGATTTTTAATATGAAGCTTTTTATTAATTTTATAGCGTCCTACATTGGCAAGATCGTATCGTTTCGGATCAAAGAAACGAGAATCAAGCAAGCTTTTCGCATTTTCCACTGTAGGCGGCTCTCCAGGACGGAGGCGCTCATAGATTTCGAGCAGCGCTTTATCGCTGTTTTCTGTGTTATCTTTATCAAGCGTATTTCGCAGGTATTCGTTTTCTCCTACAAGATCAAGAATCTCTTGATCGGAGCCGAAGCCGAGAGCACGCAAAAGAACCGTAACCGGCAACTTACGTGTGCGATCAATGCGTACATAAACAACATCTTTCGCATCAGTTTCGTATTCTAACCATGCGCCACGGTTTGGAATGACAGTTGCGGTAAAACCTTTTTTACCGTTTTTGTCTACTTTACCACTGAAATATACACTTGGAGACCGAACAAGCTGGGAAACGATAACGCGTTCCGCACCGTTTATGATAAAAGTACCTGTATCTGTCATAATAGGGAAATCCCCCATGAAGACATCTTGGTCTTTTACCTCTCCAGTTTCTTTGTTAATTAAACGAACCTTCACTCTTAGCGGAGCTGAGTAAGTCACATCACGTTCTTTTGATTCCTCTACTGGATATTTAGGCTCCCCTAAACTGTAATCAATGAACTCAAGAGAGAGGTTACCAGTGAAATCCTCAATTGGCGATATGTCTTGAAACATCTCTCTAAGACCCTCATCAAGAAACCACTGATAAGAAGAGGTTTGAATTTCAATGAGATTTGGTAATTCTAACACTTCGCTAATGCGAGCATAGCTTCTGCGCTGGCGGTGTCGTCCATACTGAACTAGTTGACCTGTCAACTGATTCACCCCTCAAATCATGCGTATTATATGTGTAATAAGCATTTCTTCCAAAGAAAGAAAGAAAACACTTTTACAAGACAAAAGAAAAAAGGGTTTCTAATTAAGAAAACCACATCCAAAAACAAATACCGATTTTATTAGCATTTCCATACTTGTATAATTTATACATAGATATTGACATTTCATCATATCAATCTAAATATATACATTGGCATTTTATAATATTAACATAGCCAAAATACCGAGTCAAACTTTTTTTGCTTTTATGATATAATAGCCTTTCTTTTTTTGAACGACAGAAACTTCTTCGAACAGTTTCTCAAGCTTTTCAATGGCAGAAGGCGCACCTTGTTTTTTCTGTATGACGATCCACAATTCACCTGAAGCTTTTAAGTGTTCAGCGCTTTTCTCAAAGATAGCATGGACAACTTTTTTTCCGGCTCGGATTGGGGGATTTGTAAGAATAGAAGCAAATGTTTGAGCAGAGTCAACGTTTGAAAACAAATCGCTTTGGTAAATCTCAACGTTTGTTATTCCGTTTTGTTCTGCATTTTCATTTGATAACTCTACGGCTCTTTCATTAACATCAATCATGTGGATGGTCCGGTCTTTAAAGTCGCCGGCCAGCGATAATCCAATCGGGCCATAGCCGCAGCCTACATCTAGAAAGCTGCCCTCAACTTCAGGCTCTTCAAAAGATTCGACCAGCAGGCGCGAGCCAAAATCGACTTCCTTTTTAGAAAAAACACCGCTGTCGCTGGTAAACGTAAACTCCTTGTTTCGAAGCCTAAAAGACCATGTTTGTTTGTTGCTTTTTACTGAAGGTTTTTCTGAATAATAGTGCTCACTCATTATTAGAACCTCCTTTTTTTCATAACTTAAAGAATGGCAAAGAAAAAGCCCGCCTCATAAAAGCGAGCTTCCCCTACAGGCAAGTGAAGATTACTTAACTTCTACAGAAGCGCCAACTTCTTCAAGTTTAGCTTTAAGCTCTTCAGCTTCTTCTTTAGCAATACCTTCTTTAAGTGGTTTTGGAGTGTTGTCAACAAGTTCTTTAGCTTCTTTCAAGCCAAGACCAGTGATTTCACGTACAACTTTGATAACTTTGATTTTTTGAGAACCTGCACCAGCAAGGATAAGGTCGAATTCGCTTTGCTCTTCAGCAGCTCCGCCTGCAGCAGCTCCGCCAGCTACAGCTACAGGAGCAGCAGCAGTTACGCCAAATTCTTCTTCGATTGCTTTTACTAGGTCGTTCAATTCAAGTACAGTTGCTTCTTTAACGGAAGCAATGATTTCTTCGATATTTAAAGCCATTTGTAATTCCTCCATTTGTTTTGATTTTTAAAAACTGATTAGATTAAGCGCCTTGTTCTTCCTTTTGATCTGCCACAGCTTTTGCAGCAAGAGCAAGGTTGCGAACTGGAGCTTGAAGTACGCTAAGCAACATAGAAAGCAAGCCTTCGCGTGATGGAAGTTCAGCAAGAGCTTTCACTTCTTCAACAGTAGAAACTTTACCTTCGATAACGCCAGCTTTGATTTCAAGAGCTTCATGCTGTTTAGCAAACTCGTTAAGAACTTTAGCTGGAGCGACAACATCCTCAGTACTGAATGCAATTGCATTCGGTCCAGTTAAGACATCATTCAAACCATCAAGTTCAGCTTGTTCAACCGCACGGCGAGTCATTGTGTTTTTGTAAACTTTGAACTCAACGTTAGCTTCACGAAGCTGTTTACGAAGTTCTGTTACTTCAGAAACGTTAAGTCCGCGGTAATCAACGATGATCGTTGATTTGCTTTCTTTTAATTTAGAAGCAATTTCTTCAACAACAACTTTTTTTGTTTCAATTGCGCTGCTCATGGTTACACCTCCTGTAGATTCTTGTGTAACACTTATACCGTTAGGTGATCACGACTGAGAAACGGATTCCATATAAAAAGCCTCCATGAGACATGGAGGCTGTATATACAAGCATACGTAACGTAATAGCTGTGATAATATACACCTCGGTAGGATATTAAGCCGTTAAGCCCCTACTGTCTACGGTATAAATGATATATTATATTTTACAACATTTTGAATCATATCAGAATGTTGAATTCATGTCAATATTATTTTACGTTGAAAGTTGAAGCGTCTACTTTGACACCAGGTCCCATAGTAGAGGTTACAGCAACGTTTTTCACATAAACACCTTTTGCTGCAGCAGGTTTTGCTTTCAGGATTGTATCATACATTGTTGTGAAGTTCTCAACAAGTTTTTCATCCTCGAAAGAAACTTTACCGATAGGAACATGGATGTTTCCAGCTTTATCAACGCGGTATTCAACTTTACCAGCTTTGATTTCGCCGATTGCTTTTTCAACTTCGAAAGTAACTGTACCAGTTTTAGGGTTTGGCATTAAACCTTTTGGTCCAAGTACACGACCGATTTTACCAACTTCACCCATCATGTCAGGTGTAGCTACGATTACATCGAAATCGAACCAGCCTTGTTGAATTTTGTTGATGTAGTCAGTATCTCCAACGTAATCTGCACCAGCAGCTTCAGCTTCTTTCGCTTTTTCGCCTTTTGCGAAAACGAGAACGCGCTGGGTTTTACCAGTTCCGTTTGGAAGCACAACTGCTCCGCGGATTTGCTGGTCGTTTTTACGAGGGTCAACCCCTAGACGGAATGCAACTTCAACTGTAGCGTCGAATTTAGCTGTGTTTGTTTTTTTAACGAGAGCTACTGCTTCAGAAACATCGTAAGCTTTCGCACGATCTACAAGCTTAGCAGCTTCTGCGTACTTTTTACCTTTTTTAGCCATTTTAAAATTTCCTCCTTATGTGGTTATAGCGGAATAACCTCCCACGAATAAGGGTTGCGAACTTGTGAAAACTCGCAACCCGACAAGAAACAAATTAATCCTCGATTACAATACCCATACTGCGTGCAGTACCTTCAACCATGCGCATTGCCGCTTCAACGTCTGCTGCGTTTAAGTCAGGCATTTTCGTTTCAGCGATTTCGCGTACTTTATCGCGCTTAACGGTTGCCACTTTATTACGGTTTGGTTCACCAGAACCAGACTCAATTCCAGCTGCTTTTTTAAGCAATACTGCAGCAGGCGGAGTTTTTGTAATAAATGTAAATGAACGGTCTTCGTAAACCGAAATTTCAACAGGAATGATTAAACCAGCTTGGTCAGCTGTACGAGCGTTAAACTCCTTACAGAATCCCATGATATTAACACCGGCTTGACCTAGTGCAGGTCCAACTGGCGGCGCTGGGTTAGCTTTTCCAGCAGGAATTTGCAATTTTACAACTTTTACTACTTTTTTAGCCACGAGACACACCTCCTTAAGTCCGTGATGTGGTAATAGGGTAAACCCTCCCACTCAAGGTTTCATTCTTTATATGAATGACGAAATATCAAGCTAGCTGCCTTGGATAAGTCCAAGACGTACCTTTGCTATATTATCATTTATATATAGCAATTTCAAGTTTTTTCACATTACAATTTGTCGATCTGGGTAAATTCCAGCTCAACCGGCGTTTCACGGCCGAACATATTAACGAAAACTTTAACCTTGCTTTTATCGTAGTCAATCTCTTCAATTGATCCCGTAAAGTTGGCAAAAGGTCCGTCTATCACTTTCACTGTCTCTTTTAATTCAAAGTCAATGTCAGTTTTGCGTTCGTCCATACCCATTCTCTTCAGAATGGTTTCTGCTTCGCCAGGAAGAAGCGGCGTCGGTTTTGAACCAGAGCCGGCAGAACCTACGAATCCAGTAACACCTGGTGTATTGCGGACAACATACCAAGAATCATCCGTCATGACGATTTCAACAAGGACGTAACCAGGGAATACTTTCTTTTTAACGACTTTTTTCTTGCCGTTTTTGATATCTGTCTCTTCTTCTTCAGGTACGACTACACGAAAAATCTTATCCTGCATCCCCATTGATTCAACACGTTTTTCCAAGTTGGCTTTTACTTTGTTCTCATAACCAGAGTACGTGTGAACAACATACCAATTCTTTTCCATTCTCTTCAGGACTGTCCAGTCCTTCCCTCCCCGCATTTGGTTTTAGTGTACTACCATAACGCTTCATGCAAAAAATAGGCGGTAAGCCTATGATAACTTTCATTTTTAACCCACAATAAAAAACCCGCTGAACGGGTTTTGGCAAGTGATATTATGATCTATTATAGCACGTATTGCTGATCATTATTCAACTATTAAACGAATTAATTGAGAAATTCCTGTGTCAAGGAGGGCAAAAAAGATAATAAAAAAGATAACTGTTGAAATAACCGTGATGGTATAGCGAGTTAACTCTTTTCCTTTAGGCCAGCTTACCTTTTTCATTTCTTTCCCAACATCTTTAAAGAATCTCATAATACGCATGTAAAAGACCTCCACAATTTAAAAGCGCAAACACTATTTTGTTTCAAGATGAGCTGTATGTGAATTGCAAGTACTGCAGTATTTCTTTACTTCTAATCGCTCAGCCGCTGATGCAGAGCTCTTCATTGTCGTATAGTTACGGTTTCCGCATGTTTTGCATGCTAACGTAATCTTTTTTCTCATGTCATTACACCTTTTCTAAATAGACATTAGTTCTTATCTTAAGTAACATATCATAGTCAGAAAAATACTGTCAATATACCATAAATCCCTATTACAAACTGATCTCGCGAATTTCCAGGTACTTCTCCAGCTTGCGTTTGACTCGCTGAAGGGCGTTATCGATCGATTTCACATGGCGGTTCAGCTCATCTGAAATCTCTTGATAGCTTCTTCCGTCTAGATATAATACAAGTACTTTTCTCTCTAAATCACTTAAAAGTTCTCCCATTTTCATTTCAATATCATCAAATTCTTCCTGATTGATAATCATTTCTTCTGGGTTTAACGTTTTCGCTCCCGAAATGACATCAAGCAGCGTTCGGTCTGATTCTTCATCAAAAATCGGTTTATCTAATGAGACGTAGGAATTCAAAGGAATGTGTTTCTGGCGAGTAGCTGTCTTTATTGCGGTAATAATTTGGCGGGTAATACATAATTCTGCGAAAGCTTTGAAAGAGGTAAGCTTGTCCTCTTTGAAGTCACGAATAGACTTATAGAGGCCTATCATTCCTTCCTGAACAATATCTTCTCTGTCCGCACCTATTAAAAAATAGGATCTTGCTTTTGCTCGAACAAAGTTTCGGTACTTCGTAATCAAGTAATCTAACGCATCACTGTCCCCAACATGAACCTTTTCAATGACCTGCTCGTCCTCCAACTGGCAAAACTGCTCTTTGTTGAATTTTCCCTTGTTGTTCTGTAGATTCACTCCGATCCCCCCGGCGCACGTAGATAGAAATATTATACATTACTGGACAAAAAAGCGTCAACTTAATCTAAGTCGCCCCTCCGCCATTTTTCAAACGTTTTCAAAACCTCTTCCGATAAAGCAATTTTACCCGCTGGCTTTTCGGAAGTGATCTTTCTTACCCGCCTTTCGATTCGCCTTTCTATCGCTTCTACCTCTCTCAAGAGCTCCCGGGCCGATTTTCGCAATGCCCCCTGTCCGAAAATCGCCCACTGCTCAGTGTAGTCAGAGGTCGCAACATGAATTTGAGTCGCAATGTTATTCAGATCCTGTGCCAGCTTTTCTATCCGCTCATCCGCAGTCTCATTTTCTTTTGTGAAAATCACTTCAACTCTGTGGTTAGTGTGTTTTTTCTCAATTCCCTTCACAAGATGCGCGTCAAATACGACAATAACCCTGTTTCCTGTATACGATTGATATTCCGCCATTTTCTGAATCAGTACGTCTCTCGCCTCTTCAAAACTGTTCGCTTTTAAATCCTTCAGCTGCGGCCAGGCTCCAATCATGTTGTATCCGTCTACTAACAGGATATCCATTGATCATTATTCTCCCAGAGGGTTTCGCTTCCGGTAGACTTCATACATCAAAAGCCCCGCCGCTACAGATGCATTGAGTGAAGTAACTTTACCTGCCATCGGGAGTTTAATAAGAAAATCACATTTTTCTTTAATCAGGCGTCCCATTCCTTTTCCTTCACTTCCGATGACGAGAGCCAAAGGCATGCTGCCGTCCATTGTGCGGTAATCCTCCCGCGCGGATGCATCCGTTCCGACAACCCAGATTCCCCGCTCTTTCATTTCCTCTAGCGTTCGCGCCAAATTGGTGACCTTTGCGACTGGAATATGCTCAATTGCGCCTGTTGAAGCCTTTGCTACAGTAGTTGTCAGCCCGACAGCTCTGCGTTTTGGAATCACAATACCATGGGCGCCGACTGCATCAGCTGTTCTCATTATTGAACCGAGATTATGAGGGTCCTCAAGCTCGTCCAGAATGAGAAAGAAAGGCTGTTCATTTCTTTCCTCTGCCGCTTTATATAAGTCGTCCAGTTCCGCGTACTCATACGCTGCGACCTGCGCCACTACACCTTGGTGCTGCCCTGTCACCATTTGGTCGAGTTTTTTTCTAGGGACGTATTGAATGGTGATGCCCTGCTTTTTCGCAAGCTCAATCACCTGCTGTGCTTGTCCCTTTACGGTGTTTTCCGCCATCCACAGCTTATACAGCTTGCGATCTGATTTTAACGTCTCGATCACTGCATTTTTTCCTATGACGTAATCATGTTGCTGACTCATTTGTTTTCCTCCCTGACCGTTCCGAATTGTATAGCTTCAGCAACAAGCTGATTCAGTCTTTCTTCTTTTTTCTCAAGAAAAAGATAGCCCAGTAGTGCTTCAAATGCTGTGCTATAGCGGTACGTCTGCACATCTGTATTTTTAGGAATCGTTCCCGACTTGGCATTTCTGCCTCTTTTCAGCACCGCTTCCTCTTCTTCCGTGAAAAATGATTGATTCCGCAGAAAGAAAAGGATCTCAGCCTGTGACTTTGCCGATACGATCCGGCTTGATTTCTTGTGAAGATCATTTGGTTTGGTAAATCCCTGCTTAAGCAGGTGATGCCTCACATAAACTTCAAAAATGGCATCACCTATATAAGCAAGCGCAAGGCCGTTAAGCTGCTTTGAATCTTTTATCGTTTCAAAATCAAGCATCCGTTATTCTCCCCGTTTCCAGCGAGTGCCTTGAGCCGTATCTTCAAGAATGATATTCATGCTTTTCAGCTGGTCGCGGATCTGATCAGACAGAGCAAAATCACGATTGCGGCGCGCTTCATTTCTTTTTTCAATCAAATCTTCAATCTCTTGATCCAGAAGCTCCTGCTCACCCAGTGAGAAACCGAGGACAGAAACAATTCGGTCAAACATGTCAATAAACGCTGTAATAACGTGATCTGCCGTATGATCTTCCTGAAGATAATAGTTCGCATTCTTCGCCAAATCGAATAAAACAGAAATGGCATTCGCTGTATTAAAATCATCATCCATTGCTTCTTCAAATGCTGTTCGATGTTCTTCAATCTTTGCAAGCCATTTATCATCATCTTCTGTTAAATTCGTGCTGCTGTTTAAACGGTGCTGAAGGTTGCTATACGCTGTTTTCAACCGGTTAAACGCGCTCTTTGTGTTCTCCAGAAGCTCTTCTGAATAGTTAATTGGGTGACGATAGTGAACAGACAGCATAAAGAATCTGAGCAGCTGCGGATCATGCTGTTTAATAATGTCATGCACAAGCACAAAGTTGCCGAGTGATTTTGACATTTTTTCATTATCGATATTGATATAGCCGTTATGAAGCCAGTATTTCGCAAATGTTTTGCCAGTCAGCGCTTCTGATTGAGCAATTTCATTTTCATGGTGAGGAAATGTTAAATCCTGGCCGCCTGCATGGATATCAATTTGATCACCTAAGTACTTTTTCACCATCGCAGAGCATTCGATATGCCAGCCCGGACGTCCTTTCCCCCAAGGGCTATCCCAAGAGATTTCTCCTTCTTTAGCCGCTTTCCACAGAGCGAAATCAAGAGCATCTTCTTTTTTCTCGCCAACTCGGATGCGTGCGCCAGATCTCAATTCATCAATCGATTGCTGCGAGAGCTTTCCGTATCCCTCAAATGCTCTTGTTTTGAAATAAACATCTCCTTCAGATTCATAAGCATAGCCCTTTTTCACCAGCTGATCTATGAAATCAATAATCGCGTCCATGTTTTCCATGACGCGCGGATGAAGGTCCGCTTTTCTGCAGCCAAGAGCGCCCACATCTTCAAAGTATGCCTTAATAAAACGCTCAGAAATGGTCGGAACATCTTCACCAAGTTCATTTGCCGCTTTAATTAATTTATCATCTACATCTGTGAAGTTAGAGACATATTGGACATCGTAGCCTTTATACTCTAAATAGTTTCGAACCGTGTCATAAACGATGGCCGGACGGGCATTTCCAATATGAATATAATTGTAAACCGTCGGTCCGCACACGTACATTTTCACTTTTCCCTCTTCAAGAGGAACAAACGTTTCCTTCTGTCTAGTCAATGTATTATAAAGAGTGATTGTCATTTTTGATTAATCCTTTCTTTTCTGTCTTCAAGTTCCGTCTTCAGCTCTAAAATCTGCTGTTCCAAAGACTTAAACCGGTCAGCAACCGGATCGGGTAAATCCTGATGGTTTAAATCCCGTTTGATTTTCTTGCCGTTTTGCACGACAACCCTTCCCGGGATGCCGACAACTGTAGAGTAGTCCGGAACATCGTGCAGCACAACTGAACCAGCCCCTATTTTAGAGCCTTCACCGACAGTTATTGAACCGAGCACTTTAGCACCTGTCGCTATCAATGCGTCATCTTTAATTGTCGGATGCCTTTTGCCCCTTTCTTTCCCCGTTCCTCCAAGGGTAACCCCCTGAAAAACGGTTACGTTATTGCCGATTTCACATGTCTCCCCAATGACAACCCCCATCCCATGGTCTATGAAAAATCTTCTTCCGATCGTAGCCCCTGGGTGGATTTCAATTCCTGTAAAAAATCGGCTCACCTGAGATATAAGGCGTGCAAGGAAATAAAATTTTCGTTTATATAAAGCATGTGCAATCCGATGCGCCCATATAGCATGTAAACCGGAATAAGTTAAAATCACTTCAAAATAACTTCGTGCTGCAGGATCTTGATCGAACACCGTATCAATGTCTTCTTTGAGCATTTTAAAAAACACATGCTTCCCCCCATTCTACCCGCTATCATCTATCTATTTCCTCTAGACCCAATAAAAAAAGCGCCTCTGCATGTAAACATGACAGAGACGCTTTGACCGCGCGGTTCCACTCTGTTTGAAAAGCAGACTCCTGCTCTCCCAACTTCAGCCTGTAACGGCGGCGGCCGCCTTTGAATACTGATTTCAAAAAACGTTCTTCAAAGGTCTTAAGGGCGCACTTCTAAAACCCGACTCCTGGATCTCTCTCAGCCAATGAAGATCCTTTCTGTATTGGTCTAAAGCTTTATACTCTTCCCTGTCAACAATCATCTATTTAGATATTTTTCAACCGCTGAATTGCAGATTCTTTTCCGATCAGTTCAATTGATTGCGGAAGCTCAGGACCGTGAGTTTGGCCTGTTACAGCAACACGGATCGGCATAAACAGTTTTTTCCCTTTATGACCTGTTTCTTTTTGTACTGCTTTGATAGAAGCTTTGATTTGGTCCGGAGTGAACTCCTCCAGCTCTTCAAGCTTCGCAGCGAATGTGCTGAGCACTTCAGGCACCTGTTCTTCTTCTAAAACAGCTTTTGCTTCTTGATTATACTCGATCTCATCCGTAAAGAACAAATCAGTCAGCTCAACAATTTCCGCACCGTAGCTCAATTGCTCATGATATAGAGAAATCAGTTTGCGAACCCATTCTTGTTCTTCAGGAGATAGTTCATTGCCAACTTTGCCGGCTTTTTGAAGATGCGGAAGCGTAAGCTCAACAACCTGATCAAGATCCAATTTTTTCACATATTGGTTGTTGACCCATTTCAGCTTATGCATATCAAACAAAGCTGGTGATTTAGATAAACGATTTACATCAAAAATTTCAATAAACTCTTCTTTTGTGAAAAGCTCTTCTTCTCCCACCGGCGACCAGCCCAGCAGGCCGATAAAGTTGAACAGCGCCTCCGGCAAGTAGCCAAGCTCTTTATATTGCTCAATGAATTGAATAATTGATTCATCACGTTTGCTGAGCTTTTTACGGCTTTCATTTACAATCAGCGTCATGTGGCCGAACTGAGGAATATCCCAGCCGAACGCTTGAAAGATCATGATCTGTTTTGGTGTATTCGAAATATGGTCCTCACCGCGCAGCACGTGTGTCATTTTCATTAGATAGTCATCCACAGCAACTGCAAAGTTATAAGTCGGCGTTCCGTCTTTTTTCACAATAACAAAGTCGCCGATGCCATCAGATTCGAAAGAAATTTCACCTTTTACAATATCATTAAACGCAATGATTTTTCCTTCAGGGACACGGAAACGAATACTCGGCTTTCTGCCCTCTGCAAGGAATTTTTCCTGTTCTTCCTGAGTCAGATCTCTGTGCTTTCCGGAATAACGTGGCATTTCTCCGCGGGCAATCTGCTCTTCACGTTCTTTTTCAAGTTCTTCTTCTGTACAGAAACATTTATAAGCAAGCCCTTTTTCAAGCAGCTCTTCATAGTAAACCTTATAGATATCGTTACGCTCGGACTGACGGTATGGGCCGTACTCTCCGCCGACATCCACACTCTCATCCCAGTCGATGCCAAGCCATTTTAAATAGTTGAGCTGGCTTTGTTCTCCGCCCTCAATGTTACGTTTTTTATCAGTGTCCTCAACACGGATAATAAACTTGCCGCCTTGGTTGCGGGCAAATAAATAATTAAAAAGCGCCGTTCTGGCATTTCCAATATGCAAATGTCCTGTTGGACTCGGTGCATAACGGACGCGTACTTCGTTTCCCATTTCAAATACTTCCTTTCATCTCATGTATGGCCTCAGGCTAAATGTATGCATCTATTCTACCACCAAATAGACCAGGCATCAAAACAAGTTAGCCTTTTTGTATCAGCACTGTGGCTTGAGCCGCTATTCCTTCCGCTCTTCCTGTAAATCCAAGCTTTTCGGTCGTGGTCGCTTTAACATTCACTTGGGAAACCTCTGCCTCAAGCCCTTCAGCGATTCTTTTTCTCATGTCTTCTATGTACGGCGCCATCTTCGGCTTCTGCGCAATGATCGTACAGTCAATATTTCCAAGTACATAACCCTTCTGTTTCACAATCCCCCAGACATGCTGAAGTAATTTAAACGAATCAGCATCCTTGAACTCCGGATCTGTATCAGGGAAATGCTTGCCGATGTCGCCCTCCCCGACAGCTCCGAGACATGCGTCAGCAACGGTGTGCAATAATACATCCGCGTCAGAATGTCCGAGCAATCCTTTTTCATACGGGATTTCAACTCCGCCGATAATGAGAGGCCGGCCCTCTACTAATTGGTGCACATCAAAACCTTGTCCGATTCTAAACATGATTATTCCCACTTTCTGCTTCCATGATAGCTTCAGCTGACGTTAAATCATCAGGAGTCGTCAGCTTAATATTTGTATAGTTACCCTCTACAACACGAACCGAACGGCCCTCCAGCTGTTCGACGAGACTGGCGTCATCCGTTCCTAAAAACCCTCTGCGCTCTGCCTCAGCGTGAGCCTCCATCAATAAAGAAAGACGAAAAGCTTGTGGCGTTTGGACAGCCCACAAGCTTGAACGTTCAATCGTCTCACTGACTTCTAAATCTTGAACGCGTTTAATCGTATCTTTTACCGGAACAGCCAGGATGGCCGCTCCGATCTGCTCCGCTTCAGCAATCAGTTCGTCAATCTGGTCATGCTTTATAAAAGGGCGAGCGCCGTCATGAACGAGGACAATCTTTTCTTGTTTAACGGCTTTGAGCCCTTTATAAACACTGTGCTGGCGTTCATCTCCGCCTGCTACAAGCTCGATAGCGGTTTGAAACGGATATTGGTTCAGCAATTGCTGAAAGTCGTCCCGTTCGCGCTCGTTAATCACCAAAATGATTCTGCCGCACGGACGATGGCTGTCAAACACCCGTAAAGTGTGAATGATAACCGGGTCTCCTTTCAGCTCGATAAACAGTTTATTTCTCCCTGCCTTCATCCGTTTCCCCTGTCCGGCCGCAAGAATTACCACATCATAATTCATTGTTCTTTCTCCCTTTACAGCGCCTTCTCCAACAGCTTAGGCTTGGCAAAAATCATTCGTCCCGCTGCTGTCTGCAGCACGCTTGTGACGAGAACATCAATGTGTTTGCCGATATAATTCCGTCCTTCTTCAACGACAATCATAGTGCCGTCATCCAAGTAAGCGACTCCCTGATTATGCTCTTTGCCGTCTTTAATGACCTGAACATTCATTTCCTCACCCGGAAGCACAACAGGCTTGACCGCGTTGGCAAGGTCATTAATGTTTAACACTGCTACCTTCTGAAGCTCGCATACTTTATTTAAATTAAAATCATTCGTCACAACGACTCCGGATGTCAGTTTAGCGAGTTTGACAAGCTTGCTGTCAACCTCCTGAATATCTTCAAAGTCACCTTCATAAATTTCAACTTTAATATCTAATTCTTTTTGAATGCGATTCAGGATATCAAGACCGCGGCGTCCTCTGTTGCGTTTTAACACATCTGAGGAGTCAGCGATATGCTGCAATTCCTCAAGGACAAACTGCGGAATCACGATAATTCCCTCTAAAAAACCAGTCTGACAAATATCTGCAATTCTCCCATCAATAATAACACTTGTGTCCAGGATTTTCAGCTTTTTGTCTTGGACCTCATGATCTTCATCAGCTGTTCCTTTTTTCTTTTGCATTCTGGCGGAAATGGAGAATAGGCTGATCAATTCATCCTTTTTCTTAAAGCCCACCTGAAAGCCAAGATAACCGAGAAAGAAAGCTAAAAACACAGGGATGATTGTGCTGAGTATGCGGTAAGGTATATTGTCTAAAGGAATAACGTTTACGATAAGATAAGCAATTATAAGTCCAAATACTAAGCCAAGACTTCCAAATAACAAATCTGGAACAGGCGCTTTTAATAATGAATCCTCTATCCACTTAACCCAGTTCACAACGTAATCTGTACCCCATATACTGATGAGAAAAAAGATAATTGCACCTATTGCCGCAGACGTATATGCGTTTGTTATTAAAGGTATGTCCTGTAAACTTAACAGTACAAACAATTCAGGTATTAAAAATATACCAACAACGCCGCCGAAGATTATGAAGAACGCCTGAACTATTCGTTTTAACATACCCCCACCTCCTTTAAAGAAAATTGTTGTATTTCACAAGATTTTACGCAACCTACGAATATCAGAATAAACAAAAACCAACAATAATATACCCGTAAAGATATGGTTTTAACCGAAAATCATAGCTGTCTGTCTAAATAATGCTTCTCTTGAAGGCGTTTTAAGCCCTTTTTGATTTTTTGGGCTCGTACTTCACCAATACCCTCTACTTCATCTAATTCTTCTGCACTGGCCTCAATAATTCTCGGCAGAACGCCAAATGCCTCCACCACATTCTCCACAATCGGCATCGGAAGGCGCGGAATCTTATTTAGCAGCCTGTATCCTCTAGGCAGAACATAGTCATCAAGATTTGTAGAAGCCGGATAACCAAGCAGCTTATAAACAATGGAATCATCAAGCAAATCGTAGCTGGACATATCCTGCAGCTCTTTTAAAAGGACAAATGGATCTTTAATCTTTTCTTTCACATAATCCTTAATAAATAAAGCAGCCTCTTCTTCCATATCAGTAATCAGTTCGATGACCTGCAGCTTAATCAAATGACCTTCTGTTCCCAGTTCTCTGATATACATGTTGATTTCATTTTTGATTCGCAGCACCATTTCATAACGGTGCATCACAGACAGAACATCGCTGAATGTAACGAGTTCCTCAAACTCTAATGCGTTTAGTGCATTAATCGTTTTATCCAGAATTGTTTTATATTTTTCTAGAGTTTGAATGGCTTGATTCGCTTTTGTTAAAATAAATCCTATGTCTTTTAGTGTATACTTCATACTTTCCTGATATAACGTTATGACATTTCTTCTCTCAGAAATTGCGATAACGAGACAGCCGGTTTGCTTAGCTACTCTTTCGGCGGTGCGGTGCCGCATTCCTGTTTCTGACGAAGAAATTGTGGCTTCAGGCATCAATTGTGTGTTGGCATATAGGATCTTTTGACCAGAATCACTTAAAATAATCGCTCCATCCATTTTAGCCAGTTCATATAAATGCGCCGGAGAAAAAGCGGTGTTAATGTGGAAACCGCCATCCACCACTTCTTTTACTTTATCATTATATCCAACAACAATCAGACCGCCTGTATTTGCTCTCAGTACATTTTCTATCCCCGCTCTGAGCGGTGTTCCAGGAGCAACAAACTGCAAAATAGAAGACAGGTCTAACTCATGTTTCGCCCCTTTTTTCTCTTTTTCCATCTATTATCCTCCTAATGAAGTACGAAGTGCCTCTGCAACATTTGCTACTCCGATGACCTCAATCCCTTTTGGTTTCGTCCATCCATCCAGATTTGCCGCAGGTATGATCATGCGTTTAAAACCAAGCTTTGCCGCTTCTTTTACACGCTGTTCAATTCTTGATACCCGGCGGACTTCTCCGGTTAATCCCACTTCTCCTATAAAGCAATCTGCAGGATTTGGAGGTGTATCTCTAAAGCTTGATGCGATACTGACCGCTATAGCAAGATCAATCGCAGGTTCATCAAGTTTGACGCCGCCCGCTACCTTCAAATATGCATCCTGATTTTGCAGCAGCAGACCTACTCTTTTTTCTAACACAGCCATTAACAGTGACACCCTGTTATGATCTATCCCTGTTGCCATGCGCCGCGGATTGCCAAAGCTTGTTGGCGAGATGAGCGCTTGAATTTCAACAAGAATCGGCCTTGTACCTTCCATAGAAGCCGTTATGCTCGACCCCGCTGATCCCGCCGAACGCTCTTCTAAGAAGATCTCTGAAGGATTCAGTACCTCAGTGAGCCCTTCTTCCCGCATTTCAAAAATACCCATTTCGTTTGTAGAACCAAAGCGGTTTTTTACAGCCCGTAAGATTCGGAAAGTATGGTGACGTTCTCCTTCAAAGTATAAAACAGTGTCAACCATATGCTCCAGCAGTCTCGGCCCCGCGATGGATCCTTCTTTCGTTACGTGACCTACAATAAATATCGGAATACCTTTTGTCTTTGCAATTTTCATCAGCTCGGCTGTACATTCTCTTACCTGTGACACACTGCCGGGAGCCGATGTAATATCGCTTTGATAGACCGTTTGAATAGAGTCAACAACCACAAACGCTGGATTCATCTCTTCTATAGCAGACGAAATATACTCCATATCGGTTTCGGATAAAACATGCAGTGAGGGATTATTTATGCCCAGACGGTCTGCTCTTAATTTCGTTTGTTTTACCGATTCTTCTCCTGAAATGTACAGAACATGACGTGTTGAACCAGATAACTGAGCGGATACTTGCAGTAATAAGGTCGATTTTCCGATGCCGGGGTCCCCGCCAATTAAAACAAGTGAGCCCTTCACCACACCGCCGCCGAGCACTCTGTTAAACTCGCCGAGCTGTGTTTTAACCCGGGGTTCTTCTGATGTTTCGATTGATGTTATGGGGGAAGGTTTCCGAACGGTTTGAACAGAATGAGAAAAAGCCGCTCTCCGATTGGCCGGTGCTTTTTTAATCATTTCTTCCACCATTGTATTCCAAGCACCGCAGCCCGGACATTTCCCCATCCATTTTGGAGACTCGTAGCCGCAGGATTGGCAGATGAATTTGGATTTTGTTTTAGCCATAAATAGTGTAAGACCTCTCCCTTGTTCTATTTCTTGATACGAAATTGAGGCATACACTTACATGCTGTATGCCTCATTTTCGTCTTCTATATTAATTCGTTTTAGCTGTTGTTTTTACGACAAATTCGCCATCTTCTACATCAAGAACGATATGGTGTCCTTTATGAATGTTACCTCTGAGCAGCTCTTCAGATAAACGATCCTCCACATGTTTTTGAATGGCTCTTCTGAGCGGGCGGGCACCGTATTCAAGGTCTACGCCCTCTTCCGCGACTTTTGCTTTCGCAGCTTCCGTCAATTCAATAGAAAGATCCTGTTCTTTAAGACGTTTCGTTAATTGATCAGACATCAATGACACGATTTCAGCCAGATGTTTTTTCTCGAGTGAATGGAAGACGATAATTTCATCAATACGGTTGATGAATTCCGGTCTGAACGCACGTTTCAGCTCACCCATCACTTTATCCTTCATGTCTTTATGATTTTGCGTCTCATCCTGAACGTTGAAGCCGACATATTTGTTGCGTTTCAGCTCACTTGCTCCGACGTTTGACGTCATGATCAGAATCGTGTTGCGGAAATCAACTGTACGGCCTTTAGAATCAGTCAATCGTCCGTCCTCAAGTACTTGAAGGAGGATATTGAAGACGTCAGGGTGCGCTTTCTCAATCTCATCAAGAAGCACAACAGAGTATGGTTTTCTTCTTACCTTCTCTGTTAATTGGCCGCCCTCATCGTATCCCACATACCCTGGAGGTGAACCTACAAGTCTAGAAGTCGAGTGTTTTTCCATGTATTCAGACATATCAATTCTGATCATGGCTTCTTCATCACCGAAGATAGACTCAGCAAGTGCCCGTGCAAGCTCCGTTTTACCTACACCTGTAGGGCCTAAGAAAATGAATGAGCCAATTGGGCGTTTAGGGTCTTTTAGCCCTGCTCTTGCACGTCTGACCGCTTTAGCAACGGCTACAACAGCTTCATCTTGGCCGATGACACGGGAATGAAGAATGCTCTCCATATTAAGAAGCTTATCAGTTTCAGTTTGAGCGATTTTTGATACAGGCACCCCAGTCCAGCTGGATACAACCATCGCAATATCATCTACAGAAACCTCTGAGTTTTCCTGTCCCTGCTTCTCTTTCCATGATTTTTTCGTATCTTCCACTTGCTCACGCAAACGCTGTTCCGTATCACGCAAGGAAGCCGCTTTTTCAAATTCTTGGCTTTGCACCGCAGCATCCTTCTCTTTTCGTACTTCATCAAGTTTCTGTTCAAGCTCTTTTAAATTAGGAGGCGTTGTAAAGGAACGCAATCTGACCTTTGAACCCGCTTCATCGATCAAGTCAATAGCTTTATCCGGAAGGAAACGGTCAGAGATATATCTGTCAGAAAGCTTAACCGCAGCCTCAATGGCTTCGTCAGTGATAGAAACGCGGTGGTGGGCTTCATATCGGTCACGCAAGCCTTTTAGGATTTGAATGCTTTCGTCTACAGACGGCTGATCAACCTGGATTGGCTGAAAACGGCGTTCCAGAGCTGCATCTTTTTCAATATATTTACGGTACTCATCAAGAGTTGTCGCACCAATGCACTGAAGTTCTCCGCGAGCAAGTGAAGGTTTCAAAATGTTGGATGCATCAATGGCACCTTCTGCTCCGCCCGCTCCGATTAGTGTATGGAGCTCATCAATGAATAGAATGATGTTTCCGGCCTGACGGATTTCATCCATAACTTTCTTCAAACGATCCTCAAATTCACCGCGATATTTTGTACCGGCAACAACTGTTCCCATGTCTAATGTCATAACGCGTTTATCCCGTAAAATTTCGGGAACTTCATTATTGATAATTTGCTGTGCAAGACCTTCTGCGATAGCCGTTTTCCCTACGCCCGGTTCCCCAATCAGAACAGGATTGTTTTTCGTTCTGCGGCTCAGCACTTCAATGACACGCTGAATTTCTTTGCTTCTGCCGATAACCGGATCAAGGCTGTCTTCCTTCGCAATTGCTGTTAAATCTCTTGCCAGGCTATCTAGTGTAGGCGTATTCGCATTGCTGTTTGTTCCAGCCGCTGATGAACCTGTTTCATTACTTCCAAGAAGCTGAAGCACTTGCTGTCTTGCTTTATTCAAGCTGACTCCGAGATTGTTAAGCACTCTCGCAGCCACACCTTCACCTTCGCGAATAAGCCCAAGAAGAATATGCTCTGTTCCCACATAAGAATGGCCGAGTTTTCTGGCCTCATCCATTGATAGCTCAATAACTTTTTTAGCTCTCGGAGTATAATGAATCGTTTGAGACATTTCCTGTCCGCGCCCAATTAAGCTCTCAACTTCTTTTTGGATTTTATCTGAACCAAGTCCAAGCGCTTGAAGTGCTTTAGCAGCGATGCCCTCTCCTTCTCGCACCAGTCCTAATAAAATATGCTCAGTGCCGATATTATTATGACCTAAACGAAGTGCTTCTTCCTGTGCAAGCGCCAGTACCTTTTGAGCTCGTTCTGTAAATCTTCCAAACATCATATCGATTCATCCTCCTGTCTATTCCCATTCATTTCTAAGTGGAGCCGTTCTCTGATAAGAGCCGCTCTTCGTATATCTCTTTCGTTCGGACGCAAAGCGCCTCCCGAGTACTGCTGTAAAAATCCCGGCTGTGTTAAAATCATCAGTTCATTAAGTATATTGCTTGAAAGTCCTTTTATAATGCCTAGGTCTATACCCAACCGAACATCTGAAAGACACTTTGCAGTTTCTTTCGATTCTATCATTCGGCAATTGGACAAGACTCCATAGGATCGATACACACGATCCTCAAGCTCAATCTTAGAGGTTTGGTAAAGCGCTTCTCGAGCAGATCGTTCCTGTTCAATCAGTTGGGCGGCTACGCTGTTAAGGTCATCGACAATATCCTGCTCCGACTTTCCAAGCGTGATTTGATTTGAAATTTGAAAGATATTTCCTACTGCTTCGCTGCCTTCCCCATAAATTCCTCTAACAACTAAGCCTAATTGATTAATAGCCGGTATAATTCGATTTATTTGCCTAGTTAAAACCAGTGCCGGAAGATGCATCATGACTGAAGCCCTTAAGCCCGTACCTACATTTGTAGGACAGCTGGTTAAGTAACCTCTTTGCTCACTAAATGCATAATCAACCTTTTCCTCAATCCAGTCATCAACTTGGTTTGCGGCTTTCATTGCTTGCGGAAGCTGAAATCCTGGGAAAAGACACTGAATTCTTATGTGGTCCTCCTCATTCAACATGACGCTTACTTCCTCATTTTCAGAAAGCAAACAGCCGCCAAAAGGAGACTCTGTCAAATTAGGGCTGATGAGATGCTTTTCAACAAGCACCCGTTTTTCTAAAGGCTGTGCGTCGTTCATTCTGATCAAAAGGAATTTGCCGACACCGGGAATTTCTTGTTCTGAAAACTGTTCTTCAAACTGTTGTAAGATGGATGAGGCTTCTTCATTGGAATATCGCGTAGGGAACCGAATATTTTCAAAGTTCCTAGCTAAACGTATGCGGCTGCTGAGTACAATGTCACTTTCAGGGCCTTTCTGCTTCATCCAACTGCTTAATGCGTCCTGAATAAAATGCTTTAGCGACATTACCCCTGTTCCTCCTCACTATCTGTACTTTTGAGTGACTGTTCTAATGAACGAATTTGATCTCTCACATGGGCTGCATTTTCAAATTCTTCTTGTTGTATTAAAGCTTCTAATTCTTTTTTCAGCGTATCGATCTGTCGTCTGACATGCAGGTTGCCGCCTATACGTTTCGGTATTTTCCCGCCATGCACTGTGTTTCCGCTGTGAACTTTGCGTAAGATCGGTGTAATGTTGCTATGAAATGTTTTATAACATTCGGCACAGCCAAACCGGCCGGTTTTTCTAAATTGCTGAAATGTCATTCCGCACTTCGGACAAGCAGATATTTGCTCGGAATGGCTGAACATTTGAGTTCCAGCATTCTGAAATGAAGAATCCATGTTCAGTAAACCTGATAGTAAATTATGAATAGAGAAACCATGACTTGCACTTATACCATATGAATCGCTATGTTCTTTTGCACATTGTTCGCAGATGTGAACCTCTTTTTTCTCTCCGTTAACAACCTTTGTAAAGTGAAAAGTGGCTGGTCTCTCATTGCACTCTTGACAAATCAATCTTTTCACCCGCTTATTTTAATTTTAAAGCGGTCAGCATAGCTTTCATCATTCTCGCTCTTAATTCATCACGTTCAGGCAAATCAATGTACAGTACTGAGCGATCCATCACGCTGACCATCATTTTTGCTTCTCTTTCAGAGATCACCTTGTCTTCTAATAGCCTTAAAATAATGTCATCAGAGGCTGCTTGAGACAAATGGGTATTAATTTGAGAAATAATATTATTGATTAGGACAACTTCATTATTCATTTTAATTTTAATGATTCTGATGTAACCGCCGCCCCCGCGTTTGCTCTCAACAATATATCCTCTCTCGCTTGTAAATCTGGTGTTGATGACATAATTTATTTGGGAAGGAACACATTGAAATTTATCTGCAATTTCACTACGTTTAATTTCTAAAATTTCCTTGCCATTTTGATCTAACACTTGTTTCAAGTACTGTTCAATGATGTCAGAAATATTATGTCCCACTCAACCCCCTCCTTTATTGACTTTGACTATATTTGACTTTAATCTTACTATAAGGTGTTTTTCGAGAATTTTCAACTTTCTCGCTCTATCTTAAGTATTTCCATTTTTTAAATCCATAAAACCTGATTATTCACTTAAAATTTATCTGTGAAGTTATTATATTATATAACTAAATGAAATTTTATGATACCAATAAAGCAGAACGCAAAAAAGGGCAGCTCATATGAGCTGCCCTTTTTTTAATTGCTTGGCGGCGTCCTACTCTCACAGGGGGAAACCCCCGACTACCATCGGCGCTGAAGAGCTTAACTTCCGTGTTCGGCATGGGAACGGGTGTGACCTCTTCGCTATCGCCACCAAACAATTTGAGAGTGTTCTCTCAAAACTAGATAACAGGTGTGACATCATTAGACATTAGGTTAAGTCCTCGATCGATTAGTATCTGTCAGCTCCATGTGTCGCCACACTTCCACCTCAGACCTATCAACCTGA
>NZ_JAXKQF010000011.1:0-55359 GCF_034296245.1 Bacillus sp. V26
TCAATTGTTTGGTGGCGATAGCGAAGAGGTCACACCCGTTCCCATGCCGAACACGGAAGTTAAGCTCTTCAGCGCCGATGGTAGTCGGGGGTTTCCCCCTGTGAGAGTAGGACGCCGCCAAGCAAGGGTAAAACCCAGCTCATTGAGCTGGGTTTTTTGTTTGTCCAAATACAAGTGAAATCAAAACAATACAAACACCGACAGCTTATATAGCCCATATACTGATCTCAAGATTCCAAAAGATCTAAATAATGTATACAATAACAGGTTTCAGGAAAGGCTAATTGTACGGAGGTGGGGATGATGGACGAAACGGTTAAACACCATAAAACATGTATTATTTGCGAACAAGAGAAAAGCAGAGGGATTCATCTTTATACAAAATTCATATGCTTAGATTGTGAGAGAAAAGTAATTTCTACAGCAACTTCCGATCCTGACTATGCCTTTTATGTCAAAAAACTAAAGAGCATTCATACACCGCCATTATATTCTTAGACCTGAGAAGGTCTTTTTTTGTACCATTTTTCACTTTATATAAAGCAATGGATACGATAAAAGAACATGAAACTTGTTTAGGGACTAAACGTAGTAGATAATAATGTTAAATATGAAATACTCACAGGAGTCGATGAAGTGATGCATAGATTTCTTCAATTTTTGATATGGAGTTTCACAAGCAGTGCGACTTTTGTTTTCATAGGATTATTGAGTTTTTTTGGTTTTAACCAATCACTTTTTTTATCTTTTGTATATGGCGTTTCATCAGCAGCTCTCGTATACACAGCGGGTTTGTGGAATTCAAGACGATTATTTCTTAAAAAACATGAACTGACGGGAAGAGAATATGCGTACATCAAGAAAAATCTTGAGGAAGCAAGGCAAAAAATAATCCGTCTTAGAAAAGCTTTATTTCAGGCGAAAAGTATCCAGATGTTTAAGCAAAATGCAGAGATGCTGAGACTTGTCAGAAGGATCTATATATTAACCAAAAAAGAGCCAAAACGGTTTTATCGGGCTGAGCGTTTCTTTTATCAGACTCTAGATTCTGTTGTGGAACTGACTGAGAAATATGCTTTTCTTTCTTCTCATCCGAAAAAAAACAAAGAGCTTTCGATGTCGTTGAGTGAAGTGCGTATCACACTTGCTGAATTGACGAAGCGTTTAGAAGAAGATTTAACTCAATTAATGGGCGACGAAATTGGTGAACTGCAATTTGAATTAGATGCAGCGAAGCATTCTTTGAAAAAATAACGGAAGGGGCAAGGACGGTGAATAAAGATCGAAGCGAACTTCAAATAGACGGATTGTTGGCAGACCCTTTTGGGGATATCGAAATACCAAAGGGGGAGGCTGTCGAATCAGGGAAGCAGCCAGTGCGGCTTGTCGATGTTCTGCCCGAAGAAAACAAAGAAAAAGCATACCAGCTGGCTGAACAGATTGATCATAACAATATGAATAGTATTGTCTTATACGGTTCACAAGCTCAGTCTAAGCTGCTGAATTTTTCTCATACGATGATTGATCATGTTCAAAAGAAGGACGTCGGGGAAATCGGTGAAATCCTTGGTGAGCTGATGAAAAAGCTGGAACAAGTAAATCCAGATGAACTGCAGTCTAAGAAAAAAGGTTTTTTGGCACGCATGTTTGGGAAAATGTCTCATTCTCTTCAGGAGGTACTGTCAAAGTATCAAAAGACCAGCGTGCAGATAGACAGAATCAGTTTAAAACTTGAGCATTCAAAAAATGCATTACTCAGTGATAATAAGCTGTTAGAGCAGTTATATAATAAAAACAAAGAATATTTTTCTGCACTGAATGTTTATATTGCTGCTGGTGAATTAAAGCTCGATGAATTAAGAACGAAAACAATTCCTGAACTGAAACGACAGGCCGAATCAAGTGAACATAATCAAATGGCCGTTCAAGAAGTGAACGATTTGATCCAATTTGCTGACCGACTGGATAAAAGAGTGCACGATTTGCTCCTGAGCAGGCAAATTACGATACAAAGCGCTCCGCAAATCAGGTTAATTCAAAATACGAATCAGGCATTAGCTGAAAAAATCCAGTCATCCATTGTAACTGCAATCCCGCTTTGGAAAAACCAAGTAGCGATTGCATTGACACTTTTAAGGCAGCGAAACGCTGTGGATGCACAGCAAAAAGTATCCGATACAACAAATGAACTTTTGTTAAAAAACGCGGAGCTTTTAAAAACGAATACAATTGAAACAGTGAAAGCCAACGAACGAGGGCTTGTTGATATTGATACCTTAAAGAAGGTACAGGAAAGCTTAATCAATACGCTTGAAGAAACGCTGACGATTCAAGAAGAAGGGCGGATCAAACGCCGACAGGCTGAAGAAGAGCTCATGATGATGGAAGGCGATTTGAAGCAAAAGCTGCTTGCGATAAAGGAAAGGTAGTTTACCAGTAAGACTTAGCTTTAAGTTCTGTCATAGGAACGATATAATAAAGAGTAAGAATACACATTCAAAAGGATTGTTTTAATGAACACACCTTTATATCATGCACTGATTCAACATGCGAGAAGGAATTCTCATTCATTTCACGTTCCGGGACATCACAATGGAGATGTCTTTTTTGATGAGGCTAAGACCATATACAACCCGCTTCTTACAATTGACCTGACTGAACTATCGGGGCTTGATGATTTGCATCATCCTTCAGGTGTGATTAAGGAAGCCCAAGATCTTGTCAGCCAATTGTATGGATCGGCAGAAAGTTTTTTTCTTGTGAACGGCACGACTGTCGGAAACTTAGCGATGATTTTATCAGTTTGTGATCCTGGAGATACGATCCTGATCCAAAGAAACTGCCATAAATCTGTCTTTCATGCTGTTGATTTGGCTGGAGCTGAGCCGGTTTATCTCGCACCTGACATTGATGAAATAATGCATGTGCCTACGCATGTTCCGCTTGATACGATGAAAGAAGCTCTAAAGGCATATCCAAATGCGAAGGGGTTGGTGCTGACCAATCCCACATACTATGGACATAGCGCGGATTTGACTGAAATCATTTCAGAGGCCCATCAATACGGGATTCCTGTGCTGGTGGATGAAGCGCATGGCGCGCACTTTGTTTTAGGCAAGCCTTTCCCGGCTTCAGCGTTGCAAATGGGAGCAGATATTGTTGTTCAGTCGGCGCACAAAACGCTGCCTGCCATGACGATGGGGTCTTATTTGCACCTCAATAGCAACAAGATTGAACGGAACCGGGTAGCGGATTACTTGAATCGTTTACAAAGCAGCAGCCCATCTTATCCGATAATGGCTTCATTGGATCTTGCCCGCGCTTATGTGCAGCATATGATAGAGGAACAAAAGCTTTCTGACGTTCTGCAGCATATTCAATCGATTAAACAAACGTTTGATTCACTTGCATATGCTGAAGCGGTTGAACCGGCCAATCAACGGTTTACAACGGATCCGCTGAAGCTCACCATTCGTTCCAAATGCGGCCATTCAGGTTTTACACTGCAAAAAATATTAGAGCGTGTCAACATATTCACAGAGCTTGCCGATGAAAATCAGGTGTTGCTTGTTCTCCCTTTGGGAGGAAAACAGAGAATCGATTCTGAAACAATTAAGAACATTGATCATGAGATCGAAAAGACTCCATCGGACCAGATGAATGTTTCTGCAGAATGGGAAGCACAGCCTATTACTGTAATGCCTTATCCGAAAAAGGTTTTAAACACGTTACAGAAAGAATATGTGGGTTTTGATAAAGCGGCAGGCCGGCTGAATGCAGAGGATGTTATACCTTATCCGCCGGGAATTCCGATGATTATGGCAGGCGAAAGAATCACAAGGGAAAGCGTACAAAAGCTCAGCCGCTTGATCAGCATGAAAACGCATGTTCAAGGGAATATGAAAATCAATGAGAAGCAATTACTTGTTTATATAGAAGAGGAGAAATCATGAGCGGTTTATTTATTACATTTGAAGGTCCTGAAGGCGCGGGAAAAACGACTGTACTGCAGGAAATAAAAAAGATACTGGCAGCAGAAGGCCTTCAGGTTACAGCAACACGGGAACCAGGCGGCATAGATATCGCAGAACAAATTCGAGAAGTTATTCTAAACGAGAACAACACGTTAATGGACCCGAAAACAGAAGCTCTCTTATATGCAGCTGCAAGACGTCAGCATTTAGTTGAAAAAGTAACACCTGCTTTAGAGCAGGGGCATATTGTACTTTGTGACAGATTCATAGACAGTTCACTCGCATACCAAGGATATGCAAGAGGCCTTGGGATTGATGAGGTTCTTTCGATTAACCAATTCGCCATTGGAGATATGATGCCTCATGTCACAATTTATTTTTCAATTGATCCGGAAGAGGGTCTGAAGCGTATTGATGCGAACGGCTCTCGGGAGAAAAACCGGCTCGATCTGGAAAAGTTGAGCTTCCATACAAAGGTTCAGGAAGGTTATCGGGAGCTGATGAAGCGTTTTCCAGAAAGATTTCATTCAGTTGATGCAGCACAATCGAAAGACCTCGTTGTTCAGGACGTTCTAAAGGTTATCAATGAAGCGTTGAAAAAAATTCAATTGTGACCTGTTTCTCATTAATTGATATAATAATGTAAACGAGATCATTGTTGTTTCCAATCTAAAGGAGGCCTTTACAGATGAAATTAATAGTGGCAGTTGTACAAGATCAGGACAGCAACAGACTTTTGAAAACTTTAACAGATCACAACTTTAGAGTCACAAAGCTTGCGACGACGGGAGGATTTCTTAAATCAGGCAATACAACGTTTATGATTGGTGTCGAGGATATACGCGTCGATAAAGCATTGAGCCTCATTAAAGAAAACGGACAGAAACGTGATCAGATGATTGCTCCTGTATCTCCAATGGGCGGAAATGCTGATTCATATGTCCCTTATCCAGTCGAAGTTGAAGTTGGCGGAGCGACAGTGTTTGTCCTTCCAGTCGATGAATTTCATCAATTTTAAGGATTTGAAACTGTGAAAATTAATAAAGATATACGCACATTTATAGATAATAAGCAGCTTCCTTCTATGAAAACAGCTGAGATTTCAGCATCCTTTAAAACATCAATGGAGAACCAAAGCAGCAAATTGAAGTTTGATCAGCTGACCAGGATGTTAACGGACATAGAAGCATTTGGGAAAAGACTGACGAAATCACGGAATTTTAAAGACTTGGCAAGATTTAAAGGGCTTGTGAAACGTTTTGTCAAAGAAGCTGTTGACAGCGGCCTTTCACATGAAACGTCGAAAAGCTTTGATCTTTACGGAAACAGCAGAACGCTGGGACTCGTGAAAGAAATAGACGAGAAATTGATAAAGCTTACTGAAGAGATGATGGATCAGGAAAAACTGGCAATTGATTTGCTGGAGCGTATTGGCGAAATAAAAGGTTTATTGATTAACCTTTACACATAGAGAGTGATACAATGGCAATATCCTGGAAGGAAATGACCGAGCTTCAGCCCAGAGTAATGAAGCTTTTATATAATAGTATTGAGAAGGACAGACTATCACACGCTTATTTATTTGAGGGCAAAAAAGGAACAGGCAAGCTGGAGGCCGCAATGCTTCTTGCGAAAAGCTTTTTTTGTCTGGAAGACGGAGCAGAGCCTTGTGAGAACTGCAGAAATTGTAAGCGGATTGAGTCGGGGAACCACCCTGATCTCCATCTGGTCCAGCCTGATGGGTTATCGATTAAAAAGGCGCAAATTCAAGCGCTGCAAGAAGAGTTTTCTAAAACAGGGCTTGAATCGCATAAAAAGCTGTACATCATATCCCATGCAGATCAAATGACGGCTAATGCAGCAAACAGCCTGCTGAAGTTTTTAGAGGAACCGAACAGAGACACAATGGCCATCCTTATTACTGAGCAGCCTCAAAGGTTATTGGATACCATCATTTCTAGATGCCAAACCCTTCCTTTTCAGCCTTTGCAGCCCAAAGCAATTGAAGACCGACTGATAGAACAGGACGTCTCGCCACATATGGCGAGGCTCCTGGCGAACATGACCAACAATGTAGCAGAAGCAGTCGAATTAAGTCGAAATGATGAGTTTGCAGAGTCTAGAGCGAAAGTGATAAAATTGTATGAAGTCTTACACCAGCGGAAAGGACATGCCTTTTTCTTTATTCAAGATCAATGGATGCCCTTTTTCAAAGAAAAAACCCATCAAGAAATGGGTCTTGATATGCTCTTATTGATATATCGCGATGTGTTGTCCATCCAAATAGGAAATGAAGATAAATTGATTTATCAAGACTTATTCCAATCAATAAAACAGCATGCGCTACAATCAACACAACAAAGCGTTACGAACCAGATACTTGCTGTTTTAGAAGCAAAGAAACGGCTTCATTCCAATGTGAATGTGCAGGGATTAATGGAGCACTTGGTGTTAATGTTGCAGGAGGGATAAGCTTGTACAATGTAATTGGCGTCCGCTTTAAAAAAGCGGGTAAAATATATTATTTCGATCCGAATGGATTTCATATAGAACAAGACAGCTGCGTAATTGTAGAAACTGTCAGAGGCGTTGAGTACGGCCATGTTGTTGTCGCGAATAAACAGGTGGATGAGCATGATGTTGTGCTTCCGCTCCGTAAAGTGATACGTGTGGCTGACGAGCGCGATCTTCTCATTGTAGAAGAAAATAAACAAGAAGCTTTATCAGCATTTGAAATATGCCAAAAGAAAGTGATAGATCACGGCTTGGATATGAAGCTGGTCGATGTGGAGTTTACGTTCGACCGTAATAAAGTGATTTTTTACTTCACTGCTGACGGCCGAGTAGACTTCAGAGAACTTGTAAAGGATTTAGCCTCCATCTTTAAAACAAGGATTGAGCTTCGCCAGATTGGGGTGAGAGATGAGGCAAAAATGCTCGGAGGAATAGGTCCTTGCGGCAGAATGCTTTGCTGTTCAACATTCCTCGGAGATTTTGAACCTGTGTCCATTAAGATGGCGAAGGATCAGAACCTATCCTTAAATCCAACAAAGATTTCTGGTCTTTGCGGACGTCTGATGTGCTGTCTGAAATACGAAAACGATGAGTATGAGACTGCAAAGGAACAGCTTCCGGATATAGGGGAAATGATTACGACAGCAAACGGGCCTGCAAAAGTCGTCGGGCTGAATATTCTGGAACGGGTGCTTCAGGTGGAACTGATGAACCGTGAAAAAGTGATAGAATATACTTGGGAAGAGCTCTTGGAAGAGGGCGTCGTATCCGCACAAACCACAGATTAACGAGGTGTGGAACCTTGGATAAAAAAGAGTTATTTGATACCGTCATTAACTTAGAAGAACAAATCGGCTCGCTTTACCGGCAGCTGGGGGATTTAAAGCAGCATATCGGTGAGATGATTGAAGAAAATCATCATTTACAGCTTGAAAATAAGCATTTGCGTAAACGGCTGGACGATACGACGCAGCAGATTGAAAAGTTTAAAGCTGATAAAAAAGAATCAAAAACACAGAAGACAGAGCAAGCTGATATAGGGGAAGGATATGATAATCTGGCACGTCTGTATCAGGAAGGATTCCATATCTGTAACGTCCACTATGGAAGCGTCAGAAAAGAAGATTGTCTTTTCTGCCTGTCATTCTTAAATAAAAAATAAGGAAAAAGGCTTCCGCATCAGACGGAAGCCTTTTTCAAAGGTGCTGGAAAGGATAAGAAAATGGTTTCATTACATGACGATGAAAGATTAGATTATTTGCTGGCAGAGGATATGAAGATCATACAAAGTCCAACGGTGTTTGCTTTTTCATTGGACGCTGTGCTTCTCTCCAAATTTGCGTATGTTCCGATTCAAAAAGGAAAAATTGTTGATTTGTGCACCGGCAACGGCATTGTGCCGCTGCTGCTGAGTACAAGGTCAAAAGCAGATATCCTTGGTGTTGAAATTCAAGAAAGATTGCATGATATGGCTGTCCGCAGTGTGGAATATAACAAACTGGAGGATCAAATTCAAATCATACATGATGATCTGAAAAACATGCCTGAAAAGCTGGGGCATAATAGATATGATGTTGTTACCTGCAACCCGCCTTATTTTAAAACACCGAAACAGGCCGAACAAAATTTGAATGAACATCTCCGTATCGCAAGACATGAAATTCACTGTACATTGGAAGATGTCATTTCAGTCAGCAGTAAATTGCTAAAGCAAGGAGGAAAGGCAGCGCTCGTTCACCGGCCGGGCCGGCTTCTCGAAATTTTTGAATTAATGAAGGCTTATCAAATTGAGCCGAAGCGTGTTCAGTTTGTCTATCCGAAACAAGGGAAGGAAGCCAATACCATTTTGGTTGAAGGCATAAAAGGCGGGCGTCCAGATTTGAAAATACTTCCTCCGCTGTTCGTGTATAACGAACAAAATGAATATACAAAAGAAATCAGGACCATTTTATATGGAGACAAATAACCATTTCTTTTATGTTGTACAATGCAAAGATAACAGCTGGTATGCAGGGTATACCAACGATCTGCAGAAACGGCTGAAAACTCACAACGATGGAAAGGGCGCAAAGTATACAAAAGCAAGACGCCCGGTTGATTTAATTTTTGCTGAGGCATTTGCAACGAAGCGGGAAGCCATGCAGGCGGAATATTACTTTAAAAAACTGACCCGCAGAAAAAAAGAGCTTTATATAGAAGAAAAACGGAACAGCAAGGAGGCTGTATATGTTAAGGCGCCAGATGAGCTTTAATGGAAAGTCGGATATGGGGATTCTTTATTTGGTTCCGACACCTATCGGAAATCTAGAGGATATGACATTTCGTGCGATCGAAACGCTGAAATCAGTGGATGCGATCGCTGCAGAAGATACGAGGCAAACAAAAAAGCTTTGCCATGTATATGAAATTGAAACACCGCTTGTCAGTTATCACGAACACAATAAAGAAAGCAGCGGCCACAAAATCATTGAATGGCTGAAGTCCGGGAAAAACATAGCGCTGGTCAGTGACGCCGGACTGCCGACAATTTCTGATCCTGGAGCGGAAATCGTCAAGGACTTTACGGAAATGGGCGGTTATGTTGTTCCTCTGCCGGGGGCCAATGCCGCATTAACAGCGCTTATCGCTTCAGGAATTGTACCGCAGCCTTTCTTTTTCTACGGATTTCTCAACAGGCAGAAAAAAGAAAAGAAGAAAGAACTCGATGTCCTCAAAAAACGGCAAGAAACGATTATTTTTTATGAAGCACCTCACCGATTGAAGGAAACCCTGTCTGTGATGTTAGACATATTAGGGGATCGGGACATTGCGGTGACACGTGAACTTACTAAGAAATATGAAGAGTTTATAAGAGGAACAATATCCGAAGTGATAGACTGGGCAAATGAGGATCAGATCCGCGGTGAGTTTTGTCTTGTGGTCGAAGGCAATAAAGCTGAGGAAGCAGATGAAGAAACACATTGGTGGGAGAACCTCTCTGGAAAAGAACATGTCGAGCATTACATCTCAAAGGGAGCGACATCAAAAGAAGCCATTAAAAAAGCGGCTGTAGATCGTAACGTCCCAAAACGTGAAATGTATGATGCATACCATATTCAGCAATAAAAAAAACGTTCTTGTGTCATAACAAGAACGTTTTTTGTGTAAAAAATGATTATTTAAGGTTTTGAAGCTGGTTTTGGATTTCGCTGATGATTTGCTCAGCGCCTTCTTTGCTTAGTACCAATTTGCCGCCAGCAAGTTTAAGGTTATCGTCAGAAACTTCACCAGTCACTTGGCAAGTCATGTTTGGTTTATATTTTTTAAGGATGATTTTTTCATCATCAACATAAATTTCAAGAGCATCTTTTTCTGCGATTCCAAGAGTACGACGCAGTTCGATAGGAATCACTACACGTCCTAATTCATCAACTTTACGCACAATACCAGTAGATTTCATAAACATTCTCCTCCCAAGAGATAATTATTGTTTAAATTATATTTTTCTTCGTCATTATTCGACAAAATCCTTACCTTCATAGCATAACAAGGTTTCCAATAATCGTCAATCCTTTTGTTTACTATTGATTGTAAGATTTAGTTCTTATAGTCAGTAATGGCTTTGAAAATACCGGAATAACAGCATTTTATAATTTTCTAATAAAGCTATTATCCTATGAAAAATCCTTTTAAATCAAGACTTTCGAACCAAGGTTTTTTATACCGTAAGATTATATACGACAAAATTCGACATGAACAGACTTTTTTTATTTTCATTAAACATTTTTAATTTTAATTATTCTTTTTAGGGGCATACGTATATATCCTTGATCTTAAAGGCTAAGATGGTATCATAGATAAAGGATAAATATAAAAGTAGGTAATCATATATGATTTGCACTTATCGCCGCTCTCGTCCTTTGGGCGGGAGCTTTTTGACATTCTGATTGGGAGGTTTCAAGATGCCGCAAGAAAACAATACATTTTATATTACAACACCGATTTATTATCCGAGCGGAAAATTACATATCGGCCATGCGTATACAACAGTCGCGGGTGACGCAATGGCTCGCTACAAACGATTAAAAGGCTTTGATGTTCGCTATTTAACGGGAACGGACGAGCATGGGCAGAAGATCCAGCAAAAAGCTGAACAGGAAAACATTACGCCTCAGGAGTATGTGGATCGCGCAGCGGCAGATATTCAGAAACTGTGGAAACAGCTTGAAATCTCAAACGATGACTTTATCCGCACAACTGAAAAACGGCATAAAGTCGTCATAGAAAAGGTGTTTCAAAAGCTTCTTGATAACGGGGACATCTATCTTGATGAATACGAGGGCTGGTACAGTATCCCTGATGAAACATTCTATACGGAAACTCAGCTTGTGGATATTGAACGAAATGAAAAGGGTGAGGTTATTGGCGGGAAAAGCCCTGACAGCGGGCACCCTGTCGAATTGATCAAAGAGGAATCCTATTTCTTCCGTATGGGAAAATATGCTGACCGTCTTTTAAAATTCTATGAAGAAAACCCAACCTTCATTCAGCCGGAGTCACGTAAAAACGAGATGATTAACAACTTCATCAAACCCGGCCTTGAGGATTTAGCTGTTTCACGCACCACATTTGACTGGGGTGTGAAGGTGCCGGAAAATCCAAAACATGTTGTGTATGTTTGGATCGACGCACTATTCAACTATTTAACAGCACTCGGTTATGATACAGAAAATGATGAGCTATATCAAAAATATTGGCCTGCCGATGTTCATTTAGTTGGTAAGGAAATTGTGCGATTCCATACCATTTATTGGCCGATTATGCTGATGGCTCTGGATCTTCCGCTGCCGAAGCAAGTATTTGCGCATGGCTGGCTTTTGATGAAAGACGGAAAAATGTCGAAATCCAAAGGCAATGTTGTTGATCCAGTCACACTCATCGAACGCTACGGTTTAGACGAGCTTCGTTATTACCTGCTTCGCGAAGTGCCATTTGGATCTGACGGTGTCTTCACGCCGGAAGGTTTTGTTGAACGGATTAACTATGACTTAGCGAATGATTTAGGTAACCTTTTGAATCGTACTGTTGCTATGATCAATAAATATTTTGACGGGCAAATCGGTTCTTATAAAGGTGCCGTAACGGAATTTGACCAGACGCTTTCTTCCGTGGCTGAGGAAACAGTGAAATCATATGAAAAAGCAATGGAAAATATGGAGTTCTCGGTCGCTCTTTCAACGTTATGGCAGTTGATCAGCCGTACTAATAAATACATTGACGAAACGGCTCCATGGGTTCTTGCCAAAGATCCTGAAAAAGAAAAAGAACTGCAGTCGGTTATGTATCACCTTGCTGAATCATTGCGTATTTCAGCCGTACTGCTTCAGCCGTTCCTGACAAAAACACCGGTAAAAATGTTTGAGCAGCTGGGCATCACGGATGATGCTTTAAAAGCCTGGGACAGCATTACTGCTTTCGGTCAGCTTAAAGATACAAAAGTGGAAAAAGGCGAACCGTTATTCCCGCGTTTAGAGGCAGAAGAAGAAATTGCGTACATCAAAGGGAAAATGCAAGGCTCAGCTCCAGCTAAAGAAGAGAAAAAAGAAGAAGAGCCGCAAGAGGTAGACCGTTTACCTGAAATTACGATCGATCAGTTCATGAATGTCGAACTTCGTGTGGCAGAGGTCATCGAAGCAGAGCCAGTGAAAAAAGCAGACCGCTTACTGAAGCTCCAGCTTGATCTAGGCTTTGAGAAACGCCAAGTCGTATCCGGCATTGCAAAACATTATAAGCCTGAGCAGCTTATTGGAACAAAACTCGTATGTGTAACAAATCTAAAACCGGTTAAGCTGAGAGGAGAGCTTTCTCAAGGAATGATCCTTGCAGGAGAAGCAGACGGCGTATTAAAAGTCGTATCCATCGATCAGTCCTTACCGAAAGGCACAAGAATTAAATAATGATAAACAAAAGGTGTTTCACGTGTAACAATTCGTCGAACACCTTTTGTGTTTCGACAAGAAAGGAGTTTTTCATTTATGTTATTTGACACACATGCGCATTTAAATGCAGAACAATACAATACAGATCTAGAAGAGGTTATTGAGCGGGCGAAAACTGAAAAAGTGGACCGTATTGTAGTCGTCGGTTTTGACCGGCCGACCATTACCCGGGCGATGGAAATGATTGAGGAATATGATTTTATTTATGCTGCCATCGGCTGGCACCCAGTTGATGCTATTGACATGACAGAGGAAGATTTGGCTTGGATTAAAGAGCTTTCTTCTCATGAAAAAGTGGTAGCGATAGGAGAAATGGGCCTGGATTATCATTGGGATAAATCTCCTAAAGATGTTCAAAAAGAAGTATTCAGAAAACAAATTGCCTTGGCGAAAGAGGTCAATCTTCCTATTATTATTCACAACCGTGATGCGACAGAGGATGTTGTTACCATTTTGAAAGAGGAAGGCGCAGACGAAGTCGGCGGCATCATGCATTGCTTTACGGGCAGTATCGAAGTTGCAAGAGAATGTATGAAGATGAATTTTTATTTGTCATTTGGCGGTCCTGTCACCTTCAAAAATGCGAAGAAACCGAAGGAAGTTGTAAAGGAAATTCCGAATGATAGGCTGCTGATTGAAACGGACTGTCCGTTTCTTACACCAACTCCTTTTCGAGGGAAAAGAAATGAGCCAAGCTATGTAAAATATGTGGCGGAGCAGATTGCTGAATTAAGAGGAACAACCTTTGAAGAAATTGCATCAATCACGACTGAAAATGCAAAAAGACTTTTCCGTATAAACTGACAAAAAACGCTAGCGGGTTTTGTAAGAGCTTGTCCGTTCCGGCGTTTTTCCATAAAAGTTCTACATGCTTTCTTCTCCTCATAGGATAGGTTTGTCGACAAGTCTTTCTTCCGTTTCTCGGTGTGTTTCAGGATAATGAAGAAGACACTGAGCTTTTAGGAGAAGGAGAAGGGAGGGTTGACAGCCTTTTAGATACTCTATATAATCTCTCCGAGGAGAAGGAGGCGTTTTTCATCACACAAAAAATGAAAAAGCTGTTTTCCGTAAAGCTTAGCAAAAGCAAAGTCATTCTGGTTGCTGCTTGTTTGCTGCTGGCGGGAAGCGGGACTGCGTACGCAGCTCATGAGCTGACGAAACAATCAGTCTCAGTTTCTATCAACGGCAAAAAGAAAAATATACGCACACATGCAAAAACAGTCGGTGATCTTTTAGAAACACTCGATATAAAGACAAGAGACGAAGATAAGATCACACCTGCTACAAAGACACAGATAACAGCAGATATGAATGTTGTGTATGAGGCTGCAAAACCTGTGAAGCTTACTTTAAACGGGGAAGAAAAGACATTATGGTCAACAGCAAAAACGGTCGGTGCATTACTGGACGAACAAGATGTTGATGTGAAAGAACACGATCAAATTGATCCTGCAATAGATACAGAAGTTTCGAAAGACATGAAAATTAACATAGAACCTGCGTTCCAAGTCACTGTGAACGATGCAGGGAAAGAAAAGAAGATCTGGACGACTTCGACTACGGTCGCTGACTTTTTAAAACAGCAAAAGATGAACATAAAAGACGAAGATAAAATCAAGCCTGCGTTAGACGAAAAGCTAACGAAAGGAAAGGCTGATATTACAATAACTCGTATCGAAAAGGTCACCGATGTAGTTGAAGAGAAAATAGCGTTTGATGTGAAAAAACAAGAAGACGCTTCTCTTGAAAAAGGGCAAGAAAAGGTCGTCCAAAAAGGAAAAGAAGGCAAGCTCAAAAAACATTATGAAGTCGTAAAGGAAAACGGCGAAGAAGTTTCCAGAGAGCTTGTAAAAGAAGAAACAGCCGAGCAAAGCAAAGATAAAGTGGTTGCGATCGGCACGAAGCAAAGCAGTCCGAAGATTGAAAAGGTCAGTGCTTCTGGCGATTCAAAACCAGTTGTGTCTCGGAGCAATGAATCAACCGGTAAAGTCATGACAGTATCATCTACGGCTTATACGGCAAGCTGCAGCGGATGTTCAGGACATACGGCTACAGGCGTTAATCTGAAAAATAATCCTAATGCAAAAGTCATCGCAGTAGATCCAAATGTCATTCCGCTAGGCTCAAAAGTCCACGTTGAAGGATATGGATACGCCGTTGCTGCTGATACGGGCTCAGCGATTAAAGGCAATAAAATAGATGTCTTTTTCCCTGAGAAATCATCGGCTTACCGATGGGGAAATAAAACAGTTAAAATTAAAATCTTGAATTAATATATACTTATCTATACAGAGGGTTTTGCGCCCTCTGTTTTTTTCGTTATAATAGACGAAGTGTATTTTCTGCTTATTAGACGCTCGAAATATGAAAAAGTTTCATCAATATACAAAAGTTTTTATTTTGTCTTGGAGGAAATAATGAAAATTAAAGAGATCATTGTGGTCGAGGGGCGTGACGATACGGCCCGCATCAAATTGGCTGTTGATGCAGATACAATTGAAACAAATGGTTCAGCCATCGGTGATCATGTGATTGAACAAATCCGTTTGGCTCAGGAAACCAGAGGAGTCATTATCTTAACGGATCCGGATTTTCCGGGAGAAAAAATACGAAAAACCATTTCCGAGGCTGTACCTGGCTGTAAGCATGCATTTTTGCCAAAGCATCTTGCGAAACCTAAGAACAAACGGGGAATTGGCGTAGAGCACGCATCGATTGAAAGCATCAGGGCATGTTTAGAAAACGTTCACGAAGAAATGGAAGCACAGCCGAGTGAAATTTCTGCGGAAGACCTGATTCACGCCGGGCTGATTGGCGGATCTGAAGCAAAGCGCCGCCGTGAACGTCTTGGTGATTTGCTGAAAATCGGATATACAAATGGCAAACAGCTTCAAAAACGGCTGCAAATGTTTCAAATTAAAAAAAGTGATTTTATGAGTGCGCTCGATACCGTCATGCGGGAGGAACAGAATGAATAAAGATATTGCGACACCGATTAGAACGAAAGAGATACTGAAGAAATACGGTTTTTCTTTTAAAAAGAGTTTGGGACAGAATTTCTTAATCGATACGAACATTTTAGACAGAATTGTCGACCACGCCGAAGTGACAGAGAAAACCGGTGTCATTGAAATCGGCCCGGGAATCGGGGCTTTGACTGAACAGCTTGCCAAGCGGGCGAAAAAGGTCGTGGCATTTGAAATTGATCAGCGTTTATTGCCGATCCTTAAAGACACGCTCTCCCCTTATGACAATGTCACTGTCATTCATCAAGATGTGCTTAAGGCTGACGTCAAATCGGTCATTGAAGAGCAATTTAAGGACTGTGATGAGGTGATGGTTGTAGCCAACCTTCCTTATTATGTGACAACGCCGATTATCATGAAGCTGCTTGAAGAAAACCTTCCGCTGAAGGGGATTGTCGTTATGCTGCAAAAGGAAGTGGCCGAACGTATGGCAGCTGATCCTTCATCTAAGGAATACGGTTCACTTTCTATTGCTGTGCAATTTTATACAGAGGCCAAAACGGTGATGATCGTTCCGAAAACGGTATTTGTTCCTCAGCCTAATGTAGATTCTGCAGTCATTCGGCTGATTCGCCGCGACGGCCCGGCAGTGGATGTAGAAAACGAAGCCTTTTTCTTTCAGTTAATTAAGGCGAGTTTTGCTCAGCGCCGTAAAACATTGCTTAATAACTTAGTGAACAATCTGCCTGATGGAAAAGCAAAAAAACCAACGATCGAGCAAGTGCTGGAAGAAACGAATATTGACGGCAAGCGCCGAGGTGAATCCTTGTCTATTGAGGAGTTCGCTGCGCTGTCTAACGGATTGTACAAAGCCCTTTTTTAAAAGGGCTTTTTGTTTTCGCACCACATGGACTGCCGCTACATAGGCTAGAGAAGGACCTTAAAATTCAATGATTAGAAAAACTTGCACTCAGCGAAAAAAGGCGCTTTTCTCAAGGCTCTTTCTTTCATGATGAGGCTTAGTCTATGTGTGGAGTGAGGAACGTGCAATTTCAAATAGGGGATATGGTAGCCAGAAAATCCTATCAAATGGATGTTTTGTTTCGCATTATAGGGATAGAGCAAACAAGTACAGGGAATTCAATCGCCATTTTGCATGGTGACGAAGTCAGGCTGATTGCTGATGCGTATTTTTCTGATTTGGTGGCCGTGCAAAAAGATGAGCAGCTGATGCGAAAAAAGAAAGATGAAAGCAGAATGAATGAATCACTTGAGTTGCTCCGTCAGGATTATAAACTGCTGAGAGAGAAACAGGAGTACTATGCAACAAGCCAGTATCAGCATCAGGAGCACTATTTTCATATGCCGGGCAAGGTGCTTCATATGGATGGTGATGAGGCGTATTTAAAAAAATGCCTGAGTGTCTATAAAAAAATCGGTGTGCCGGTTTACGGCATTCATTGCCACGAAAAGAAAATGTCTGCTTCTATAGAAGAATTGCTCGACAAATATCGACCTGACATCCTGGTGATTACCGGGCATGATGCATACTCCAAGCAAAAGGGCGGCATTGATGATTTGAGCGCATACAGACATTCAAAACACTTTGTCGAAACAGTTCATAAAGCCCGAAAAAAAATCCCTCACTTAGATCAGCTTGTTATTTTTGCGGGGGCTTGTCAATCCCATTTTGAATCACTAATAAGAGCGGGGGCGAATTTCGCGAGTTCTCCTTCAAGAGTAAACATTCACGCTCTTGATCCTGTATATATCGTAGCGAAAATCAGCTTTACACCTTTTATGGAACGAATCAATGTATGGGAAGTGCTTCGGAATACACTGACAAGAGAGAAAGGACTTGGAGGCATTGAAACAAGAGGAGTACTGAGGGTCGGAATGCCTTATAAGTCCAATTAACCCCGGATAGATGATTTATTCGGGGTTTTTATTTTGCATAATGATACATAATTTACCGAAACTTGCAGAAAATATTTGAGGAATCATAGAATTTTGTCAAAATAATTTTGTTGACAACGTCTTATTAACGTTGATATAATTTAAATTTTATTTGACAAAAATGGGCTCGTGTTGTACAATAAATGTAGTGAGGTGGATGCAATGGCGAAGACGTTGTCCGATATTAAAAGGTCGCTTGATGGAAATTTAGGTAAACGGCTGACGTTAAAAGCAAACGGTGGCCGCCGAAAAACGATTGAGCGCTCGGGCATTTTAGCTGAGACGTACCCTGCTGTTTTTGTGATACAACTAGATCAAGACGAGAACTCGTTTGAAAGAGTTTCATACAGTTATGCTGATATTTTGACTGAGACTGTTGAGCTGACATTTAATGATGACGCGGCAAGTTCAGTAGCATTTTAACGGGCAGTGAACTTTTTGTTTACTGCTTTTTGTTTTGCCTTTTTTGGTTTCCATTAATTCTCTCGATACTTTCACTGTCATTAAACAAAAGATAAAAACGGTCACATTTTATCGTGACGTGCACGAATCGTTATCATCTCTAAAAAAAGGGGTTGTTTCGTTTGGGCAGACGTCGTGGAGTTATGTCAGATGAGTTTAAATATGAGCTGGCTAAGGACCTTGGTTTTTACGACACTGTAAAAAATGAAGGTTGGGGCGGCATTCGTGCCCGCGATGCCGGAAACATGGTAAAACGGGCAATTGAAATCGCCGAACAGCAAATGGCTCAGAATCAGAATAACCGATAAGGAATGTGACCCGGGGGACGTATGGTTCCCCGGTTTTTGATTTTGGATGGAAATACATAATAGCTCCAATATGGATATGTTCATCCCGTACTTCAAATGTGATACAATGTTCATACTTATGTTTAGATGGAGAAGTAGGTGAAAGCTATGCGTATTTTAGAAAAAGCGCCAGCCAAGATCAATCTGTCACTCGACGTTACCCGAAAACGCCCGGATGGTTATCATGAAGTCGAAATGATTATGACGACAATTGATTTAGCGGATCGGATTGAATTGACGGAGCTGGCAGAAGATGTAGTGAGGGTTTCATCCCACAACCGCTTTGTGCCCGATGACCAAAGAAACTTAGCTTATCAGGCTGCCAAGCTCGTCAAAGACAGATACAACGTGAAAAAGGGAGTTTCCATTATGATCACTAAGGTGATCCCGGTGGCTGCCGGCCTTGCTGGCGGAAGCAGTGATGCGGCGGCAACGCTCAGAGGACTGAACAGACTGTGGAATTTAAATCTTTCTGCAGAAACGCTGGCGGAGCTGGGAGCGGAAATTGGCTCAGACGTCTCGTTTTGCGTCTATGGCGGAACTGCGCTTGCTACCGGACGCGGTGAAAAGATCAAACACATCAGCCCGCCTCCGCATTGCTGGGTCATTTTGGCGAAGCCGACAATCGGCGTTTCCACGGCCGAGGTCTACAGACAGCTGAAGCTTGATGAGGTGGAACACCCGGATGTAAACGGTATGATTGACGCGATTGAGGAAAAGAGCTTTCAAAAGATGTGCAGCCGTTTAGGCAATGTGCTTGAGTCTGTAACGCTTGATATGCATCCTGAAGTCGCGATGATCAAAAACCAGATGAAACGCTTTGGTGCAGATGCTGTGTTAATGAGCGGAAGCGGTCCGACTGTGTTTGGACTGGTTCAGTATGAGTCTAAGGTACAGAGGATTTATAACGGGTTAAGAGGCTTCTGCGATCAGGTATATGCAGTGAGAATGATCGGCGAACAGAACGCTCTTGATTAAATCCGTATGTTAAGTTATATTGATCTTAAAATATTCGGATTTTGGGGGTAAGTTCATGAAGTTTCGTCGCAGCGGCAGATTGGTGGACTTAACAAATTATTTGTTAACCCATCCGCACGAGTTAATACCGTTAACCTTTTTTTCTGAGCGGTATGAATCTGCAAAATCATCGATCAGTGAAGATTTAACAATTATAAAGCAAACCTTTGAGCAGCAGGGGATTGGTACCTTGCTTACTGTTCCCGGTGCTGCCGGAGGTGTCAAATATATTCCGAAAATGAAGCAGGCTGAAGCTGAAGAGTTCGTTCAGACCCTTGGACAGTCATTGGCAAATCCTGAGCGTATCCTTCCGGGCGGTTATGTGTATTTAACGGATATCTTAGGAAAGCCATCTGTTCTCTCCAAGGTTGGAAAGCTGTTTGCTTCTGTATTTGCGGACCGCGAAATTGACGTTGTTATGACCGTTGCCACGAAAGGCATCCCCCTTGCGTATGCAGCTGCAAGTTATCTGAATGTGCCTGTCGTCATTGTGCGCAAGGATAACAAGGTAACGGAGGGCTCCACGGTAAGCATTAATTACGTGTCAGGCTCCTCAAACCGCATTCAAACAATGTCACTTGCAAAAAGAAGCATGAAAACGGGTTCAAACGTACTCATTATCGATGACTTTATGAAAGCAGGCGGCACAATTAATGGTATGATTAACCTGTTGGATGAGTTTAATGCGAATGTCGCGGGGATCGGCGTCTTGGTCGAAGCCGAAGGAGTAGATGAACGTCTTGTTGATGAATATATGTCACTTCTCACTCTTTCAACGATCAACATGAAAGATAAGTCCATTGAAATTCAGAATGGCAATTTTCTGCGTTTTTTTAAAGACAATCTTTTGAAGAATGGAGAGACGGAATCATGACAAAAGCAGTCCACACAAAACATGCCCCAGCGGCAATCGGACCTTACTCACAAGGGATTATCGTCAATAATATGTTTTACAGCTCAGGCCAAATTCCTTTGACGCCTTCAGGCGAGATGGTAAACGGTGATATTAAGGAGCAGACGCATCAAGTATTCAGCAACTTAAAAGCGGTGTTGGAAGAAGCGGGTGCTTCTTTTGAAACCGTTGTAAAGGCAACTGTATTTATCGCGGACATGGAACAGTTTGCGGAAGTGAACGAAGTGTACGGACAATATTTTGACACGCACAAACCGGCGAGATCTTGCGTTGAAGTTGCGAGACTTCCAAAGGATGCATTAGTCGAAATCGAAGTGATTGCGTTAGTAAAATAATAAGAAAAGTGATTCTGGGTAAACTCGGAATCACTTTTTTATTTACCTTATGCCCAAAATAAAAGCGTTATGACCTAATTGTGTATTTATATCCTATTTTTTCAAAAAATATTTTAAAAAACAGCAGGAATTCAGAAAAAATCGTGGAATTGATACACTAATGCTTTTATATAGGGAAAAGGTGGTGAACTACTGTGGAAGTTACTGACGTAAGATTACGCCGCGTGAATACCGATGGTCGCATGAGAGCGATTGCATCCATCACGCTGGATCACGAATTTGTTGTTCATGATATTCGTGTGATTGATGGAAACAATGGTCTTTTCGTTGCGATGCCGAGTAAACGCACCCCTGATGGAGAGTTCCGCGATATTGCTCATCCTATTAATTCAAGCACGCGAGGAAAGATTCAAGATGCCGTGTTAAATGAGTATCATCGTCTGGGTGACACTGAAGCATTAGAATTCGAAGAAGCTGGAGCTTCTTAAAAAATAACCAAAAAGCAAGGACTGCTGACAGGGCTGAGACAAGCCTTTTTCCGGCAGTCCTTTTTTAATTCTGATTTTTCAAACTAAAATGCACCCATAGAAAATTCTTGCACTTCATGAAGTCTCCTTGAAATCAACTGATATTTAGGATATATTTTTCTATGGATAAAAGGGATATTGGAGGCCATTAAATGGATAAGCGGTTTGCAGTTGTTTTAGCGGCTGGACAAGGAACGAGAATGAAATCAAAGCTTTACAAAGTCCTTCATCCAGTTTGCGGTAAGCCTATGGTAGAGCACGTCGTAGACGAAGCCTTAAAGTTATCTTTAACGAAGCTTGTCACGATTGTCGGACATGGTGCGGAAGAAGTGAAAAAGCAGCTTGGTGATAAAAGCGAGTATGCGCTTCAAGCAGAACAGCTTGGCACTGCTCATGCTGTAAAACAGGCACAGCCATTTCTTGCTGACGAAAAAGGTGTAACGATTGTCATTTGCGGAGATACGCCGCTTTTAACAGCGGAGACAATGGAAGCGATGCTGAAAGAACATACACAAAAAGAAGCAAAAGCTACGATCTTGACTGCAGTTGCAGAAGATCCGACTGGATACGGCCGAATCATTCGCGGTGAGAGCGGAGCGGTTCAAAAAATCGTGGAGCACAAGGACGCTTCAGAGGAAGAACGTCTTGTGACTGAAATCAATACTGGAACGTATTGTTTTGATAATGAAGCTCTATTCCGGGCCATTGACCAAGTATCGAACAATAATGTTCAAGGCGAGTATTATTTGCCGGATGTGATAGAGATCCTCAAAAATGAAGGCGAAACTGTTGCCGCTTACCAGACTGGTAACTTCCAAGAAACGCTCGGAGTTAATGATAGAGTTGCTCTTTCTCAGGCTGAATTGTTTATGAAAGAGCGGATTAATAAACGGCATATGCAAAATGGCGTTACGCTGATTGACCCGATGAATACGTATATTTCTCCTGAAGCTGTCATCGGAAGCGATACTGTGATTTATCCTGGAACTGTGATTAAAGGTGAGGTGCAAATCGGAGAAGATACGATTATCGGCCCTCATACTGAGATTATGAATAGTTCAATTGGCAGCCGTACTGTGATTAAACAATCGGTAGTCAATAACAGTAAAGTGGGGAATGATGTAAACATAGGACCTTTTGCTCACATCAGGCCTGATTCTGTCATCGGGAATGAAGTGAAGATCGGGAATTTTGTTGAAATCAAAAAGACGCAATTCGGAGACCGAAGCAAGGCTTCTCATTTAAGCTATGTCGGGGATGCCGAAGTAGGCACAGACGTCAACTTGGGCTGCGGTTCAATTACTGTCAATTATGATGGAAAGAATAAATATTTGACGAAAATTGAAGACGGCGCATTTATCGGCTGCAACTCCAATTTGGTTGCCCCTGTTACAGTCGGAGAAGGCGCTTATGTAGCGGCAGGCTCAACTGTTACGGAAGATGTACCTGGAAAAGCACTTGCTATTGCCAGAGCGAGACAAGTAAATAAAGACGATTATGTGAAAAATATTCATAAAAAATAATCCTAAATTCGGAGGTTTATCCATGTCTAATCAATACGGAGATAAGAATTTAAAGATTTTTTCTTTGAATTCTAATCCAGAGCTTGCAAAAGAAATCGCAGATATAGTTGGAGTTCAATTAGGGAAGTGTTCTGTCACAAGATTTAGTGATGGGGAAGTCCAAATTAATATCGAAGAAAGTATTCGCGGATGTGACTGTTACATCATCCAGTCTACAAGTGACCCCGTTAACGAGCATATTATGGAACTGTTGATTATGGTAGATGCGTTGAAACGCGCTTCTGCAAAAACCATTAACATTGTTATTCCTTATTACGGTTATGCACGTCAAGACAGAAAAGCGAGATCCCGTGAGCCAATCACAGCAAAGCTTTTCGCAAACCTGCTTGAAACTGCCGGTGCGACTCGTGTCATTGCGCTTGATCTGCACGCACCGCAAATTCAAGGATTCTTTGATATACCGATTGACCACTTAATGGGTGTTCCGATTTTAGGAGAATATTTTGAAGGCAAAAACCTTGAAGATATCGTCATTGTTTCACCAGACCACGGCGGTGTGACACGTGCCCGCAAACTGGCTGACAGACTAAAAGCGCCGATTGCGATCATTGATAAGCGCCGTCCGAGACCGAATGTGGCAGAAGTCATGAATATTGTAGGTAATATCGAAGGGAAGACCGCTATCCTTATCGATGATATCATTGATACTGCCGGCACCATTACACTTGCAGCTAATGCGCTCGTTGAAAACGGTGCGAAAGAAGTTTATGCATGCTGTACACATCCAGTTCTATCAGGACCTGCTGTTGAACGGATTAATAACTCAACAATTAAAGAGCTTGTTGTGACAAACAGCATCAAGCTTCCTGAAGAAAAGAAAATTGAACGGTTTAAGCAGCTTTCAGTCGGCCCGCTTCTGGCTGAAGCGATTATTCGCGTTCATGAGCAGCAATCTGTCAGCTACCTGTTCAGCTAAACCGATTTTGAAAGGTTTAAACCTTTATCGTTTTGGGTATTGTTTCTAATAGGACAATAAAACGATAATAGGATGGTGCTGAATATGGCAACGTTAACGGCAAAAGAAAGAACAGGTTTCACCCGTTCGTCTCTTCGGGATATCCGTACTTCAGGACATGTTCCAGGTATCATTTATGGAAAAGACACGGCAAACAAACCGGTATCCTTAGACAGTGTGGAACTTATCAAAACACTGAGGGATGAAGGCAAGAATACAGTCATTACACTCGACGTCAACGGAGAGAAGCACGCTGTCATGGTAACAGAGCTGCAAACGGACCCGCTGAAAAATGAGGTCACTCATGCTGACTTCCAAGTAGTCAATATGAGTGAAGAAATTGAAGTGGAAGTGCCGATTCATCTGACCGGAGAAGCAATTGGAGTGAAAAATGGAGGCGTATTGCAACAGCCGCTTTACGCTCTAACCGTGAAGGCGAAGCCAAAAGCAATACCGCAATCGATCGAGGCAGACATTTCTGGTCTTGATGTAAATGATGTACTCACGATTGAGGACTTGCCTGCCGGCGGTGACTACTCCTATAATCACGAATCAGATGAAGTTGTGGCTTCTATTCTTCCTCCGCAGCAGCAGGATGCTGCAGAAACAGACGCTGAGGAAACTGCCGATGCTCAGCCTGAAGGTGAAAACGAAGATCAATAATAGCTTAAGGCGTAACCCTCCCGCGGTTACGTCTTTTGTGCTAGAATGAGAAGAATTATAGCCCGTGTTAGAGCGGGAGCTTATGTGACTAAGGGAGGATTTGCCATGCTTGTAATTGCTGGCCTCGGAAACCCGGGAAAGAACTATGAAAATACAAGGCATAATGTCGGATTTATGGCAATAGACCAGCTTTCGAAGGAATGGAATATTGAGCTGAACCAGAGCAAATTTAACGGATTATACGGAACCGGATTTGTTTCCGGCAAAAAGGTTCTACTTGTTAAACCGCTTACATATATGAATTTATCAGGAGAATGTTTGCGGCCTTTAATGGATTATTATGATGTAGACAACGAAGATTTAAAAGTCATTTACGATGACCTTGATCTTCCGACTGGCAAGATCCGTCTAAGAACGAAAGGCAGTGCCGGCGGGCATAATGGCATCAAATCACTGATCCAGCATCTCGGAACGCCTGAGTTTGATCGCATCCGCATCGGAATCGGGCGGCCAGTGAACGGGATGAAGGTGGTTGATTATGTTTTAGGTGCTTTTACAGATGATGAAACACCAGCAATTGATGAAGCGATTGGAAAGTCCGTTAAGGCTTGTGAGGCTTCTCTCAGCAAACCGTTTTTAGAGGTTATGAACGAATTCAACGCGAAGGTATAAAATACATCATCAAAGTCCATACTACACCAAAATGACTTTTTCATCAGGAGGGTCCCTTGTATGGCTTTGCATTATTATTGTCGTCATTGCGGAGTAAAAGTTGGAAGTCTGGAATCTTCCATGGTATCGACAAACTCACTTGGATTTGAGCACTTAACAAACGAGGAAAGAAACGATATGATTTCATATAAAGACAATGGAGATGTCCATGTTCTTACAATATGTGAAGATTGCCAAGAGGCGCTTGAACGAAATCCGCATTACCACGAACATCACACATTTATTCAATAAAAAGCTTTGGTGTAGACACTAGACCAAAGCGTTTTTCTGTTCTTGCAGAAAACAGAGAGGAGGGGCCATATGGACAACATTCAAACCTTTATTAAAGAAAGCGATGACTTCAAATCCATCGTCAACGGTTTAAACGAGGGGCTGAAGGAACAACTGCTCGCGGGTCTTTCAGGTTCCGCGCGTTCTGTTTTTACTTCTGCTCTGGCTAATGAAACGAATAAGCCTATCTTTCTAATCACCCATAATTTATACCAAGCTCAGAAAGTAACGGATGATCTGACTTCACTTCTTGGAGATCGGTCTGTCCTTCTGTACCCCGTCAATGAACTCATATCATCAGAAATCGCGGTGGCTAGCCCTGAACTGCGGGCGCAGCGCTTAGATGTCATTAATAGATTAACAAACGGAGAAACGCCTATAGTTGTTGCTCCAGTGGCGGCTGTCAGAAGAATGCTGCCGCCGGTAGAGGTGTGGAAAAACAGCCAAATGCTCATTCAAGTGGGTCATGATATCGAACCGGATCAGCTGGCATCCCGACTGGTAGAGGTGGGATACGAGCGGTCTGATATGGTTTCTGCACCCGGTGAATTCAGTATTCGCGGCGGAATTATCGACATTTATCCGCTGACCTCTGAGCATCCGGTCAGAATCGAATTATTCGACACCGAGGTTGATTCCATCCGCAGCTTTAACTCCGATGATCAGCGGTCAATTGAAACCTTGACCTCCATCAGTATCGGTCCGGCAAAGGAACTGATTATCAGAGCTGAAGAAAAAGCACGTGCAATAGAGAAGATGGATAAAGGCCTTGCCGACAGCTTGAAAAAATTAAAGCTCGACAAGCAAAAAGAAATCCTGCATATGAATATTTCTCATGATAAAGAGCGTTTATCTGAAGGCCAGACAGATCAAGAACTGGTGAAGTACCTTTCATATTTTTATGAAAAACCTGCTAGTTTGCTAGATTATACACCTGATAACACGCTTCTTATTTTGGACGAAGTCAGCCGGATTCATGAAATGGAAGAGCAGCTTCAAAAGGAAGAAGCGGAGTTTGTCACAAATCTGCTGGAGGAAGGGAAGATTTTGCATGACATCAGTCTGTCATTCAGCTTCCAAAAAATAGCTGCTGAACAAAGACGGCCTTTGCTGTACTATTCTTTGTTTTTACGCCATGTTCAGCATACGAGCCCGCAAAATATCGTAAATGTATCCAGCAGACAAATGCAGAGCTTCCACGGGCAAATGAATGTTCTTGCCGGTGAAATGGAGCGGTTTAAAAAATCAAACTTTACCGTCGTGTTTTTGGGAGCAAATAAGGAACGTACACAAAGACTGTCTTCTGTTTTGGCCGATTATGAAATCGAAGCGGCGATGACTGACAGCAAAAAGGCGCTTGTTCAGGGACAGGTTTATATCATGGAAGGCGAGCTTCAATCAGGATTTGAGCTGCCGTTAATGAAGCTTGCTGTCATTACTGAAGAAGAATTGTTCAAAAACCGCGTGAAAAAGAAGCCTCGAAAACAGAAGCTTACGAATGCAGAGCGCATCAAGAGCTATTCCGAGCTTCAAATTGGTGATTATGTCGTTCATATTAATCACGGGATCGGAAAGTATTTAGGGATCGAAACCCTTGAGATCAATGGAATTCACAAAGACTATTTGAACATTCACTATCAGGGAAGCGACAAGCTTTATGTGCCGGTTGAACAAATTGACCAGGTACAGAAGTATGTCGGATCAGAAGGAAAAGAACCGAAGCTGTATAAGTTAGGCGGCAGTGAATGGAAGCGGGTTAAGAAAAAAGTAGAAACATCCGTTCAAGACATCGCTGATGACTTAATTAAACTGTATGCCGAAAGGGAAGCGAGCAAGGGCTACGCGTTTTCCCCTGATCATGAAATGCAGCGTGAATTTGAATCGGCGTTCCCTTATCAAGAGACAGAAGATCAGCTCCGCTCTATTCACGAAATCAAAAAAGACATGGAAAGAGAGCGGCCGATGGATCGCCTGCTTTGCGGAGACGTAGGCTACGGGAAAACAGAGGTTGCCATCCGTGCGGCGTTTAAGGCAATCGCTGATGGAAAACAGGTCGCACTGCTTGTCCCGACAACCATTTTGGCTCAGCAGCACTATGAGACCATTACAGAGCGCTTTCAGGACTACCCGATGAATATCGGCCTGCTTAGCCGATTCAGAACAAGAAAAGAAGCGAATGAAACGATCAAAGGATTGAAAAACGGAACGGTTGATATCGTCATTGGGACACACCGACTGTTATCAAAAGATGTTGTTTATAAAGACTTAGGGCTGCTCATCATTGATGAGGAGCAGCGTTTTGGTGTCACCCATAAAGAAAAGATCAAACAGATTAAAGCCAATGTGGATGTATTAACATTAACAGCGACACCGATTCCGCGTACGCTGCATATGTCTATGCTTGGCGTAAGGGATCTATCGGTGATCGAGACGCCGCCGGAAAACCGCTTCCCTGTACAGACGTATGTTGTGGAATACAATGGTGCCCTTGTCAGAGAGGCGATTGAGCGTGAGCTTGCGCGCGGAGGCCAAGTCTATTTCTTATACAACAGGGTAGAGGATATCGAACGGAAAGCAGATGAGATTTCAATGCTTGTCCCTGACGCGAAGGTTGCGTATGCCCACGGGAAAATGACAGAAAATGAATTAGAAGCTGTCATGCTGAGTTTCCTGGAAGGGGAATCAGACGTTCTCGTCAGCACAACAATCATTGAAACGGGTGTAGATATTCCAAACGTGAATACGCTGATCGTGTTTGACGCCGACAAGATGGGTCTTTCCCAGCTTTATCAGCTGCGTGGACGTGTCGGCCGTTCTAACCGTGTAGCGTATGCGTATTTCACGTATCGCCGGGATAAAGTGCTTACTGAAGTAGCTGAAAAAAGACTGCAGGCGATTAAAGAATTTACGGAGCTGGGATCTGGTTTTAAAATCGCCATGCGCGACTTAACGATTCGCGGAGCCGGAAATCTCCTTGGCGCTCAGCAGCACGGCTTTATCGATTCGGTCGGATTTGACCTCTATTCGCAAATGCTAAAAGAGGCCATAGAAGAGCGGAAAGGCGATACAGCGAAAACGGAGCATTTTGAAACAGAAATTGATCTTGAGCTTGATGCGTACATTCCGGAAACTTATATTCAAGACGGCAAACAGAAAATTGATATGTATAAACGCTTCAGATCTGTGGCTTCAATTGAAGAGAAAAATGAACTTCAAGATGAGATGATTGACAGGTTTGGAAATTATCCAAAAGAAGTTGAATACTTGTTTACCGTAGCTGAAATGAAGGTTTATGCGAAGAATGAACGGGTCGAATTGATTAAGCAAGATAAAGATGCAGTCAGGCTGACCATTTCTGAAGAAGCCAGTGCTGATATTGACGGCCAGAAACTGTTTGAGCTTGGCAACAAATACGGCAGACAAATCGGACTGGGAATGGAAGGGAAAAAACTCAAAATTTCCGTTCAAACGAAAGGCAAGACTGCGGATGAATGGCTCGAAACCGTGCTGGGCATGCTGAAGGGCCTTAAAGATGTGAAAAAACAAACCATTTCATCAACGTAAATTTTGTTACTCTCTGGTGTATATTACATTTGATGTGACGGATACTAATTTCAAGCGAGGCGGAAGGTACATAAAGTAACTGCTTTAGGTCTTTCCCACATTGTATAACCATCAAATGAAAGAGAGGCACCAGAGATGAAAGCAACCGGTATCGTACGTCGTATTGATGACTTAGGACGGGTCGTGATTCCTAAAGAAATTCGCAGAACGCTGAGAATCAGGGAAGGCGATCCGCTTGAGATTTTTGTAGATCGTGACGGAGAAGTTATTTTGAAAAAATACTCTCCGATAAGTGAACTTGGAGACTTCGCAAAGGAGTATGCAGACGCGCTTTATGACAGTCTTGGCCATTCAGTGCTTATCTGTGACCGTGATGTCTACATTGCCGTCTCCGGAAGTTCCAAAAAAGACTACTTAAACAAGCCGATCAGCGAAATGCTGGAAAGAACAATGGATCAGAGAAGTTCCGTGCTTGAGAGCGATGCAAAATCCGTGCAGCTTGTGAATGGCATAGATGAAGATATGAGTTCGTATACTGTCGGCCCGATTGTGGCGAACGGCGACCCGATAGGTGCTGTCGTGATTTTTTCAAAGGATCAGACGATGGGCGAAGTAGAGCATAAAGCCGTTGAAACAGCAGCTGGGTTTTTGGCTCGTCAAATGGAACAGTAGGTCTTATTACAATTATCAAAATAGGTATAGAAAGAACAGCTCTCCTTGGGACGCTGTTCTTTTTTGTGCAGGCCGAAAAAGGATTCCAAGGGTTGGGATATGGTATAATAACCTCGTTTTTATTTGTACCAAGGTCATTGCACACTCTGCATGGCCCCTGACGTTGGGAAGGAGCTTTTGGATGGATGATTCAATACGCGTCAAACGGCATTGGATGTGGCAGGGGGCTTTTGTTTTAATTCTGGCAGGCGTTATTTCAAAAATATTAAGCGCCGTTTACAGAGTCCCATTTCAAAACATTGTCGGCGATGTTGGATTTTATATATATCAGCAGGTATACCCTTTTCTTGGTATTGCCGTCATGCTTTCAACATCAGGATTTCCGGTGATTATTTCTAAACTGATGAATGATTATAGTGAAAAAAACCATAACACTATAATGAAAATTTCAGCGCTGGTTTTATCGGTAATAGGTGTTTTTTTATTTCTGTGTTTATATATGGGAGCGGTTCCGATCGCTCTGTTTATGGGTGATTCGCATCTCGCTCAGTTAATTCAAGTAACTGCATATGCGTTTCTTCTGTTTCCATTTGTCGCGCTGCTCAGAGGCGTTTTTCAAGGGAGGCACAATATGCTGCCATCCGCTTTATCGCAAATCATGGAACAGTTTCTGCGGGTAGCGGTGCTTTTAGGGTTATCATTTTGGCTCATCAAAAAGGGTGCCTCGCTTTATACTGCGGGAGCGGCAGCTGCTTCTGGTTCTCTTGCCGGAAGTTTGATTGCGCTTATCATCCTTGTCTTTTTTTGGTTCAAAATGAAAAAGCCTGAAAAAGCGGAAATAGAAAAAGAAAATCACATTACAACAAATCAATTAATTAAGAAACTGCTTTTATATTCAGTAACGATCTGTGTCAGCAGCCTGCTGCTTCTGTTTATTCAGCTTGTCGATGCGCTGAATTTATATTCTTTGCTGTCTGGCGGTGAGGTGAGTGAAGAAGCAAAGCGGCTGAAAGGAATTTATGACCGGGGGCAGCCTCTTTTGCAGCTCGGTTCTGTTTTCGCAATGAGCATCGGGACCTCACTCGTACCGTTGATTTCAAAGGCGGTAAAGGACAATCAGATGCTGGTGATGAAACAAAGAGTGACGTCTTCCTTAAAGCTGTGTCTTACGATTGGCGTTGCGGCGTCTGCAGGTCTCATCTGCATCCTCGAGCCGGTCAACATTATGCTGTTTCAAAATGGTGAAGGAACAGCTGCGTTACAGATATTTAGCTGCTCCATTTTGTTTGCGTCCTTGGCGGTCACGGCTGCTGCTGTCTTACAGGGAACGGGAAACACGGTGTTTCCTGCAATAGCGGTAGGCGCAGGCGTGGCTGTGAAATGGGTGTTAAATACCTTTTTGGTTCCGCGTTATGGAATTGAAGGGGCTTCATTTGCGACAGCGGCTACCTTTGCGGCTGTCGCCGGCCTTAATTTATATTGCCTGCGGCAAAAAGAATGGCTGGACAAGCTGAGAGGCGTTATGCTTCCGATTATAGGGTCCGCTTTATTGATGTCGGCTGTCTTGCTTGCTTATTTACGCCTTTGGTCTTTTCTGTTTGATGCGGAAGGAAGAGGATATGCGGCGGTTGAAAGTGTTTCTGCTGTCGCCATTGGAGGCGCGGTGTTTATTTATTGTATGATGAAATTGGGAATATTTACGGATGAAGAGCTCAACAGTGTGCCTTTTGGCAGCAAGTTAAGCAAACTCACAAGAAGGAGAGAACAAAATGGCAGGTAACATTACAGTCGTCGGGCTTGGCGCCGGAGACATGGACCAGTTGACAATTGGCATACATAAGCTGCTGACAAAGGCGGACACTCTGTTTGTCAGAACAAAAGACCATCCTTTAATTCAGGAGCTAGAAAGCGAAACGAAGAACATTCGTTATTTTGATGATATATATGAGAAGCACGACCAGTTTGATGAGGTATACGAAGAAATTGCTGACATTCTCTTTGGAGAAGCGAAGCATCAGGACGTTGTTTATGCGGTTCCGGGGCATCCATTTGTAGCAGAAAAAACAGTACAGCTGCTGACGGAGCGGCAGGAAGAAAAAAACATTCAGGTGAAAGTCGCGGGAGGACAAAGTTTTCTTGATGCCACTTTTAATGCCTTGCAAATTGATCCCATTGAAGGCTTTCAATTTGTGGATGCCGGCACATTGAGCGCGGATGAGCTTGAGCTCAGACATCACCTGATCATTTGTCAGGTTTACGACCAAATGACTGCATCCGAAGTAAAGCTGACATTAATGGAGAAGCTGCCGGATGATTATGAAGTTGTGATTGTAACGGCCGCCGGAAGCCGCGATGAGGATATTCGGAGAGTGCCTTTATTTGAACTGGACCGTAATGTCGCCATGAATAACTTAACAAGTGTGTATATTCCGCCGATTAAAGAAGAGAAGCTGCTGTACCGGGAGTTCTCCGCGTTTCGGCGCATCATCAGAGAGCTTCGCGGGCCTAATGGCTGTCCGTGGGATAAAAAGCAGACTCATCAGTCATTAAAACAATACATGATTGAAGAGTGTTATGAACTTCTCGAAGCAATTGACGAAGAAGACACAGACCATATGATCGAAGAGCTTGGCGACGTTTTGCTTCAGGTCCTGCTTCACGCGCAAATCGGTGAAGATGATGGTTATTTCACAATAGATGATGTGATTAAAGGGATCAGTGAAAAAATGGTCCGAAGACATCCCCATGTGTTTAAAGATGTTAAGGTTCAGGATGAAAACGATGTTTTGGCAAATTGGGAAGATATTAAAAAAGCCGAAAAACATACATCTGAAGAATCCTTGTTAGACAACGTTCCGAAAACCCTTCCTGCTCTTTCTAAAGCTGCTAAACTTCAGAAAAAAGCGGCAAAAGTAGGTTTTGACTGGGAAGATGTGAGTGATATTTGGGAAAAGGTGAATGAGGAGATGGAGGAATTTTCTTCGGAGGTTTCTGAAGACCCTCATGAACACAATCTCAAGGCCGAATTTGGCGACGTTCTCTTCGCCTTGGTAAATGTAGCCCGCTTCTACAAAATAGAACCGGAGGAAGCATTGGCGATGACAAACGATAAATTCCGGAGACGTTTCTCTTATATTGAGCAAACAGCGAAGGAAAAGGGAATCGAGCTGGCTAATATGTCTCTTGAGGACATGGACAATCTGTGGAATGAAGCAAAAGAAACTGAGAGGAGATCATAATATGAGATTAGATAAATTTTTAAAAGTATCACGGCTGATTAAACGACGTACACTAGCGAAGGAAGTAGCTGATCAAGGCAGAATCTCCATTAACGGAAATCAGGCTAAAGCAAGCTCAGACGTAAAACCTGGAGATGAATTAACGGTCCGCTTCGGCCAAAAGCTTGTAACGGTACAAGTGAATGAGCTCAAAGACACGACGAAAAAAGAAGAAGCCGCAAACATGTATACGGTGCTAAAGGAAGAAAAACTCGGCGAATAGGCTTGTTCTAAAAGAATCCCCCGCCTCATACAATGCAGTAATAATGCTAAAAGTATCGAGGATATGGGGGCTGAATAGATGAATTCATATTATGAACAAAAAGGTTCTTCTTCTGTTCCGGAACAGCACGATGTGACAATGAAAGGCCGGAAACATTTAGATATTTCTGGGGTTAAGCAAGTTGAAAGCTTTGATAACGAAGAATTCCTGCTGGAAACAGTGATGGGAATGCTCTCAGTCAGAGGCGAAAACCTTCAAATGAAGAATCTTGATGTAGAAAAAGGGATTGTTTCGATCAAAGGCAGGGTATTTGATTTAGTGTATTTAGACGAGCAACAAGGGGATAAAGCTAAAGGGTTTTTTAGCAAGTTGTTTAAATGACGCTGACGACACAATTCTATACAATGCTGGCGATGTCCGGTATGGGCCTCTGGCTTGGCGCGTCGCTTGATACGTACAGGCTCTTTGTCATTCGTGCCAGAACAGCCAGATGGCTTTTATTTATTCATGATATTCTTTTCTGGATTTTGCAGGGGCTGCTCTTCTTTTATGTTTTGCTTCATGTAAATGAGGGAGAATTCAGGCTGTACATTTTTTTGGCGGTTCTGCTGGGCGTTGCGACGTATCAAAGCCTTTGCAAACGAATCTATATAAAAATACTGAAATTCGTCATTTATCTTGTTGTTTCTGTTTATCAATTCTTAAAAAAGCTCATTCAGCACGTGTTATTTCGTCCTATTGTGTGGACATGCGGAGTCATCATCTGGCTGGTCACGTTTCTTTTTCAGAGAACATACCGCCTGATCGGTTTTCTCATGTTATGTCTATATAAAATAGTCATGGTTCTGTGTTTTCCGATCCGCTTTATCGTTAAACAATGTATGAAACTTCTTCCTGAAAAACTGCGTCTAACTTTCAGACGATATTTTCAAAAAGGTGCAGGATTTCTAAAAAAGAAGCAGAAACTATTGGTAACCATAAGAACGACCATTACACGTTTTTTGAAGAGATGAAAGGAGGACCGTCTGATTTGAATTTTTCCAGGGAACGAACGATAACTGAAATACAAAACGACTATAAAGAAAAAGTAGAGCGGCAAAATCAGCTGAAGAAAAGAAGAAGAAAAGGGCTGTACAGACGGTTGACTGTATTCGGCGCCCTCGTACTTCTGACGGCAATTGTACTGGCAAGCTCTGTATGGAGCCAAACATCTTCCCTTAGCGCAAAAGAAGAAAAGAAAGAACAGCTTGAAAAAGAACTGAAGAATTTAAAGACAAAGCAAACGGATTTAAAAGAAGAAATATCCAAATTAAAAGATGAAGATTACGTCACAGAGCTTGCCAGAAGAGACTTATTCATGTCTGGAGACGGTGAAATAATCTTTAATGTGGAGAAGAAGAACAAGTAGCCTTGTTGACACTTAAATTTTTATTTAGGTATAATTAAGCAAACGATCTTTTTATAAGCCTAAGGAGGAGCACTTTTTTTATGTCGATTGAAGTGGGCAGCAAGTTGCAAGGGAAAATTACAGGTATTACAAATTTTGGAGCATTTGTTGAATTGCCTGGAGGCTCAACCGGTCTCGTTCATATCAGTGAGGTAGCCGATAATTATGTTAAAGACATTAATGATCACTTAAAAGTCGGCGACCAAGTTGAAGTGAAAGTCATCAACGTTGAAAAAGACGGGAAAATTGGTTTATCAATTAAAAAAGCTAAAGACCGTCCGCAAGCCAGACCTAGAAATGATTTCCGTCCGAAAGAATCTTTTGAACAGAAAATGAACAAGTTTTTAAAAGATAGCGAAGATCGCTTGTCATCTTTAAAACGCAATACGGAATCAAAACGTGGAGGGCGCGGAGCAAGAAGAGGATAACTTGCTGCTTTCTATAAATAAATGAAGCATCCGTTCGTCCCAACGGGTGCTTTTTTTATATGCTCTCTCAAGGCAAGAGTCAGAAAATTATAACATTAAAGTTTCTGTTGACGAAAAGGACAAACCTTTGTATTATATAACTTGTGCTTAGAAGCACCAAACAATATGGCGGTGTAGCTCAGCTGGCTAGAGCGTACGGTTCATACCCGTGAGGTCGGGGGTTCGATCCCCTCCGCCGCTACCATATTTGTTAGGCCCGTTGGTCAAGCGGTTAAGACACCGCCCTTTCACGGCGGTAACACGGGTTCGAATCCCGTACGGGTCATACTGAAAAATCGGTTTCTATTACAGAAGCCGATTTTTTTCATTTTTAGACATCTTTCTGGAAATTCTCCGCATAAACGAATTTCAGGGCAGAAACCGTCGAAGACTTCTTTGGTATACTTACCTTCTTTTGACAAAATCCTATCTGTGCTTTCGCTATAATGACAGGCAACGAATATAACAGGTGGGAGATGAGAGAAATGGAAAAAGCAGAAAGAAGAGTGAACGGGCCAATGGCGGGACAAGCTTTTGAAAAACTCCAATCGTTTTTTAACAGGGGAGCGAAGCTGGTGACTCATCATTTGCATTCACTGTTTTTCTATAAAGGCTTCATTTATGTCGTCATCGGGTTTTTGCTTGGACGAGCTTTCATATTATCCGAGGTCCTTCCTTTCGCCCTTCCTTTCTTTGGGGCAATGCTTTTGATCAGAAGAGACAAGGCGCTGTATGCAGTGCTGGCTGTGCTTGCAGGTGCAATGACAATTTCTCCGAAGCACTCATTACTCATATTAGCGGCGTTGCTTGCATTCTTCGTGTTTTCTAAAGTAGCATCCTTCATCACAGATGATCGTGTGAAAGCCCTCCCGATAGTCGTGTTCTTCTCCATGGCGGCGGCAAGAGCGGGTTTTGTTTACGCTCAGAATGGCGCGTTTACAACCTATGATTATGTGATGGCTGTTGTAGAAGCGGGGCTGTCCTTTATTTTAACGCTAATTTTCCTCCAAAGCCTTCCGATTTTTACAGTGAAGAAAGTAAAACAATCCTTAAAAATAGAAGAAATCATTTGCTTTATGATTCTGATTGCTTCGGTGCTGACTGGACTTGCAGGCTTGTCCTATCAAGGGATGCAGGCAGAACATATCCTGGCCCGTTATGTTGTATTAAGCTTTTCCTTCATTGGCGGTGCAAGCATTGGGTGTACAGTAGGTGTCGTGACAGGCCTGATTCTTGGCTTAGCCAATATTGGAAATCTCTATCAAATGAGTCTGCTCGCTTTTTCGGGCTTATTAGGCGGTTTGCTGAAAGAAGGAAAAAAAGCGGGTGCGGCAATCGGGCTGATTATCGGATCGCTTCTTATTTCTTTATATGGAGAAGGCTCTGCCGGTCTGATGACAACGCTCTATGAGTCATTGATAGCAGTCGGCCTGTTTCTGCTTACGCCTCAGTCCATCACAAGAAAAGTGGCGAGATATATTCCGGGCACTGTGGAACATCTTCAGGAGCAGCAGCAATACGCGAGAAAAATCAGAGATGTCACTGCTCAAAAGGTGGATCAGTTCTCCAATGTATTTCATGCATTGTCAGAAAGCTTTGCAACCTTTTATCAAGCGTCTGACGAACAAACAGATGACAGCGAGGTTGATCTGTTTTTAAGTAAAATTACGGAGCATTCCTGCCAAACGTGCTACAAGAAAAACAGGTGCTGGGTTCAGAACTTTGATAAAACATATGATTTAATGAAACAAGTTATGCTTGAAACAGAGGAAAAAGAGTATGCTTCAAACCGAAGGCTGAAAAAAGAGTTTCACCAGTATTGCTCTAAATCGCGTCAGGTTGAAGAGTTGATAGAGGATGAACTTGCCTATCATCATGCGCATTTAACCCTTAAGAAAAAAGTGCAGGACAGCAGGCGGCTTGTGGCTGAACAGCTCTTGGGTGTTTCAGAGGTCATGGCAGACTTTTCTCGGGAAATAAAAAGGGAGAGGGAGCAGCACTTTATCCAAGAAGAACAAATTATTGAGGCTCTTCAGCATTTTGGAATAGAGATTCAGCAGGTGGAGATTTACAGCCTTGAACAGGGAAACATTGATATTGAAATGACAATCCCATTCAGCGGGCATGGAGAAAGTGAAAAAATCATAGCGCCTATGCTTTCTGACATTTTAGAAGAGCAAGTTCTTGTGAAAGCCGAGCAGCATTCTCCGCATCCAAATGGATACAGCCATGTCGCGTTTGGATCAACAAAATCGTACAGAGTGTCTACGGGTGCGGCTCATGCAGCGAAGGGCGGCGGACTTGTCTCCGGCGACAGCTACAGCATGATGGAGCTGGGCGCAAGAAAATATGCAGCTGCTATCAGCGACGGCATGGGCAATGGCGCGAGGGCTCACTTTGAAAGCAATGAAACGATTAAGCTTCTTGAAAAGATCCTTGAATCAGGAATTGATGAAAAAATAGCGATTAAAACGATCAACAGCATACTGTCTCTGCGGACAACGGATGAAATTTATTCCACGCTCGATCTTTCTATTATCGATCTTCAGGATGCGAGCTGTAAGTTTTTAAAGGTTGGATCAACACCGAGCTTTATCAAACGGGGGGAGCAGGTGATGAAAGTCCAAGCGAGCAATCTGCCAATCGGCATTATTAACGAATTCGACGTTGAGGTTGTGAGTGAGCAGCTGAAGGCGGGAGACCTCCTGATCATGATGAGTGACGGTATTTTCGAAGGTCCTAAACACGTGGAAAATCATGATTTATGGATGAAGCGCAAAATGAAAGGGTTAAAAACAGATGATCCGCAGGAAATTGCTGACTTACTCATGGAGGAAGTGATTCGCACAAGATCAGGCCAAATTGATGATGATATGACGGTTGTTGTCGTCCGAATTGATCACAATACACCAAAGTGGGCGTCTATTCCCGTTCCGGCCATCTTTCAAAGCAAACAAGAAATTTCATAACGCTTCCGTATAAATCAATTTTCTTCTGGCGAAGATGGAACTATATGAATCTGAGAATCCTCGTATTCTCCAGGAGGAATGAATGTGAACAACGGACGTTTGAATCAAATTCTGCTGATAACGGATGGCTGCTCAAATCATGGTGAAGATCCGCTTGCTATGGCTGCTTTTGCTAAAGAGCAAGGGATTACAGTAAATGTCATAGGTATAATGGAAGAAAACAAAATTGACCACGAGGCTATGAAAGAAGTCGAAGGGATTGCGCTTGCTGGAGGCGGCGTGCATCAGGTCGTTTACGCATCACAGCTTTCGCAAACGGTTCAAATGGTAACGAAAAAAGCAATGACGCAAACCTTGCAAGGGGTGGTGAATCAAGAACTGAAGCAAATTCTTGGGAAGAATGTGGAAATGGAGGAGCTTTCTCCGGAAAAACGCGGCGAAGTCATGGAAGTGGTAGATGAACTGGGAGAAACGGTGCATCTTCAGGTTTTGGTTCTCGTTGATACAAGCGCAAGTATGGCGCCAAAGCTGCCTACAGTGAAAGAAGCACTGATTGACTTGTCCGTGAGTCTTAACTCCCGAATAGGGAATAACGAATTTGCGATGTGTATATTTCCCGGGAAAAAACAAGAGGTCGAGCTTGTGCTAAATTGGACACCGAAGCTGCAATCTCTTTCCACACTCTTTGCGAAGCTATCGACAGGCGGCATCACGCCGACAGGTCCGGCGATTCGTGAAGCGACACAGCAATTCGAAAAAATCCGCTCAAGAAGGAGCATGCTGGCAGATGATGAACGACACTTTGACGAGTTTGGCATGTAGCCTCAAGCCGGGAACGAGAGTAAAGGGCAAGTGGAATGGAAATACTTACACACTGCGTAAACAGCTTGGAAAAGGGGCCAATGGAATTGTGTATTTGGCAGAAGCATCAGATGGACATGTTGCCTTAAAGGTAAGTGATGACAGCCTGTCTATTACTTCTGAAGTGAATGTCTTAAAATCTTTTTCAAAGGCCCAGTCTGTAACGATGGGGCCTTCTTTTTTTGACACTGATGATGCATTTATTCCCAGTGCTAATACAAAGGTTTCATTTTATGCAATGGAATACATAAAAGGCCCGCTGCTTTTACAGTTCGTCAGTGACAAAGGAGCAGAATGGATTCCGGTCTTGATGATTCAGCTGTTAACCAGCTTATCCCTGCTTCATCAGCAAGGGTGGATATTCGGTGACCTTAAGCCGGATAATCTGATTGTCACCGGTCCGCCGGCCAGAATCCGCTGCATAGATGTAGGCGGAACAACCAAGGAGGGCCGAGCGATAAAAGAGTATACCGAGTTTTACGACAGAGGATATTGGGGGTATGGGACAAGAAAAGCAGAGCCCTCTTACGATTTGTTTGCGGTTGCTATGATTATGATCAACTGTGTACATAAAAAGGAATTTAAAAAAACAAGCCAGCCAAAGGAACAGCTGCGATCTTTAATCGAAGGCAGCCCGGTGCTGCAAAAGTATAAAAAAGTGCTTGTTTCTGCTTTAAATGGCCATTATGATTCCGCTGACGAGATGAAAAGAGAGATGCTCGCAGCAGGGCAAAAGGCAGCGCAAAGAAAACAGGCTGGAAAAACGCCAACTTCGGCGCAATCTATCTCAAGACAAAAACAGCAAAAAATGCGCCAGGGAAAAGTAACACAGACGAGATATGCACCTAAAAAGAAGGGCGCTAAGTCCGGAGGGTTATTCGAAACCGCTCTTATCGTAATCAGTGTTTTGGCGCTTTATTTCGCTTACATTATCTTTTTCCTTATTTGACAGCTGCAATCTGCAATACCCATGCTTCTTCTTTGCTTGGAAGGATTGAAAGTGATAGGATATGAATATCTTTAAAATACCTGCTCATTGTGAGGAGGACATTGTGAACAGTGTCAAAGATTTTTTTATCAAACACAATCTTACGTTAAAAGGGGCGACAATTATTGTAGGCGTTTCCGGCGGTCCGGATTCGATGGCTCTCCTTCACGCGCTTCATGCGTTATACGGCCGTTCAGCCAATGTGATTGCGGCTCACGTAGACCACCGGTTCAGAGGGGTGCAATCTGAGGAAGACATGCGTTTTGTCCAAGCGTATTGTGAGGCTGAACAGATCAAATGTGAAACGGTTCAAATCAATGTAACTGCGTATGCTGAGAAAAACGGTCTCAACAAGCAGGCAGCTGCCCGTGATTGCCGATATCAGTTTTTTAAGGAAGTGATGTCCAAGCATCAAGCGGATTATCTTGCACTTGCTCATCATGGAGATGATCAGGTTGAAACAATGCTTATGAGACTGGCCAAAGGCACACTCGGAGCTGGACTTGCCGGCATGCAGCCGGTAAGACGGTTTGAAACGGGACAGATGATCAGACCATTTCTAGCCATTACAAAAGAAGAGATTCTTCATTATTGCCATGAAAACGCTTTGAGCTACCGGACGGACGAAAGCAACGCCAAAGATGATTACACTAGAAACAGATTCAGAAAAGCAGTGCTTCCTTTTTTGAAACAGGAATCACCTGATGTGCATAAAAGGTTTCAGAAAGTAAGCGAAGCACTGACTGAAGATGAGCAATTCTTACAGTCATTAACGAAAGAAGAAATGAATAAAGTAATCACAAGCCAGTCTAAAATATCAGTTGAAATCAATTCCTCTCAATTGCTTGCCCTCCCGATGCCTTTACAAAGAAGAGGAGTTCAACTAATATTAAACTATCTTTATGAAAACGTTCCATCATCCTTTTCAGCTCATCATATTCAGCAGTTTTTGGATTGGGCGGATAAGGGCGGTCCTTCAGGAGTACTGGACTTTCCGAAAGGACTTAAGGTGGTCAAATCATATCAGACATGTTTGTTTACATTTGAACAATGGCAGTGCAAAAATGTTCCCTTTGAATTTCAAATAAGCGGAGCTGCCGATGAGACGGCAGTGCTCCCAAACGGATTTCTGATAGAGGCAAAGCGTAACGCGGAACCTCTTGAAGGACATGGGAATTCTGTTTTTATTACAAGTCAAGATAAGGTGAGATTTCCCTTGACGATCCGGACAAGAAAAGCCGGCGATCGGATAAAACTAAAAGGGATGATCGGCTCGAAAAAGGTAAAGGATATATTTATTGATAAGAAATTGCCTCTGCAAGAAAGAGACAACTGGCCGGTTGTGACGGATGCAAGCGGTGAAATTATCTGGATACCGGGCTTGAAAAAATCCATTTTTGAAGATCTTGTGATTCCAAACAGTGACCGCATTGTATTACAATATAGACAGCATGAAAAGTGTAGGGGGCAAGCATAATCATGATGAAACATGATATTGAAACAGTTCTGATCTCAGAGGAAGAGATACAAGAGAAAGTAAAAGAGTTAGGTGCAGACTTAACAAGCGAGTATCAAGATAAATTTCCGTTGGCAATCGGTGTGTTAAAAGGAGCTCTTCCTTTTATGGCGGATCTTATCAAGCATATTGATACATATTTGGAAATGGATTTCATGGATGTATCAAGCTACGGAAAATCTACGGTTTCATCTGGAGAAGTAAAAATCATTAAAGATTTGGATACATCTGTAGAGGGCCGGGACATCTTAATTATTGAAGATATCATCGACAGTGGGTTAACCTTAAGTTATCTAGTAGAGCTCTTCCGATACCGTAAAGCAAAATCAATTAAGATTGTTACCCTTTTGGATAAACCAAGCGGAAGAAAAGCGGACATTAAAGCAGACTTCGTCGGCTTTAAAGTTCCTGACGCGTTTGTAGTGGGTTACGGACTTGATTATGCTGAGCGCTATCGCAATCTGCCTTATATCGGAGTGTTAAAACCGGCAGTTTATGAAAGCTGATCGGCAGCCTGCTTCCGAGATGGTTATTGGTTGTATTGGAATGATTTTCTATGGTACTATTGAACATAGTTGTGCTTACTGTGGGAGGAGGTAAGGAATGAATCGGGTCTTCCGTAATACCATTTTTTATTTACTTATTTTATTAGTAGTAATCGGGGTTGTGAGCTACTTCCAGACCTCAAATCCGAAAACAGAAAATATGTCGTACAGCACGTTCATCAAAAACCTGGATGACGGGAAAGTTGATAGCGTGTCGGTTCAGCCTGTCAGAGGTGTTTATGAGGTAAAAGGACAGCTGAAAAATTACGACAAGGATCAATACTTTTTGACTCATGTTCCTGAAGGAAAGGGAGCAGACCAGATCTTTAATGCTATAAAAAAGACAGATGTAAAGGTTGATCCCGCTCAAGAAACAAGCGGATGGGTGACGTTCCTGACGACCATCATCCCATTTGTCATTATCTTTATTCTGTTCTTCTTCCTGCTCAATCAAGCTCAAGGCGGCGGCAGCCGTGTCATGAACTTTGGTAAGAGTAAGGCGAAGCTATATACAGAGGAAAAGAAACGCGTCAAATTTAAAGACGTTGCAGGGGCAGACGAGGAGAAACAAGAACTTGTGGAAGTTGTTGAATTTCTGAAAGATCCCCGCAAGTTTGCTGAGCTTGGCGCAAGAATCCCTAAAGGCGTGCTTTTAGTCGGACCTCCGGGTACCGGTAAAACACTTCTTGCAAGAGCATCAGCCGGTGAAGCCGGTGTGCCATTCTTCAGCATCAGCGGATCTGATTTCGTTGAAATGTTTGTAGGTGTCGGTGCTTCCCGTGTGCGTGACTTGTTCGAAAACGCGAAAAAGAATGCGCCTTGTTTGATCTTCATTGATGAAATTGACGCAGTCGGACGCCAGCGTGGAGCGGGTCTCGGCGGGGGACACGATGAACGTGAACAGACGCTCAACCAATTGCTTGTTGAAATGGACGGATTCAGTGCCAATGAAGGAATTATCATCATTGCCGCAACGAACCGTGCGGACATCTTGGACCCAGCCTTACTTCGTCCGGGACGTTTTGACCGTCAAATCACAGTGGACCGCCCAGATGTAATTGGACGTGAAGCTGTATTGAAAGTCCATGCGAGAAACAAACCGCTGGATGAAACGGTAAACCTGAAATCGATTGCCATGAGAACACCTGGTTTCTCAGGCGCTGACTTAGAAAACCTATTGAATGAAGCTGCTCTTGTGGCGGCTCGTCAAAACAAGAAAAAAATCGATGCTCGCGACATTGATGAAGCTACGGACCGTGTTATTGCCGGACCAGCTAAGAAAAGCCGCGTCATCTCCAAGAAAGAACGCAATATCGTGGCATATCACGAAGGCGGACACACCGTTATCGGACTCGTTTTAGATGAGGCTGATATGGTTCATAAAGTAACGATTGTTCCTCGGGGCCAGGCTGGCGGTTATGCAGTTATGCTTCCAAGAGAAGACCGTTACTTCCAGACAAAGCCGGAGCTGCTTGATAAAATTGTCGGTCTCTTGGGCGGACGTGTTGCTGAAGAAATTATCTTTGGCGAAGTCAGCACAGGAGCGCACAATGACTTCCAGCGTGCGACAAATATTGCAAGACGAATGGTTACAGAATTCGGTATGTCAGAAAAACTGGGACCGCTGCAATTTGGACAGTCTCAGGGTGGTCAGGTATTCTTAGGGCGTGATTTCAACAACGAACAAAACTACAGTGATCAAATTGCCTACGAAATTGATCAGGAAATTCAGCGCATTATCAAAGAGTGTTACGAGCGTGCGAAAACAATCCTGACAGAAAATCGTGACAAGCTTGAATTGATTGCTCAGACGCTTCTGGAAGTTGAAACACTGGATGCTGAACAAATCAAACATCTTGTCGATCACGGAACATTGCCTGAGCGTAAGTTCTCTGATGATGAGAAGAACGATGATGTCAAAGTAAACATTCTGTCAAAAACAGAAGAAGAAAAGAAAGACGATACGAAAGAGTAACGCTTTCTGATAAAAACTGCCGGCTGACGCTGGCAGTTTTTTTATGTGAATCCCGCCTCTGCTGCCCCTCTTTTCAATCATCCAATTATGGTATCGATTTGTTTACAAATGAGCCGCCGATCGTGTATGGTATTGTAGAATGTTTGTAAAAGTAATGATAGAGAAACTATTCAAAAGTGGTGATAGAGGTTGTTACTTGTTATTGATGTGGGGAACACCAATACTGTACTTGGTGTATATCATGATGGTGAATTAGAATATCACTGGCGTATAGAAACAAGCAGGCATAAAACAGAAGATGAGTTTGGGATGATTCTGCGCTCTTTATTTGATCATTCAGGTCTCATGTTTGAACAAATAGAAGGCATTATTATTTCTTCAGTTGTGCCGCCAATCATGTTTGCGTTAGAGAGAATGTGCACAAAATACTTTCATATCGAACCGCAAATTGTCGGTCCTGGTATGAAAACCGGTTTAAATATAAAGTACGACAATCCGAAAGAAGTAGGCGCTGACAGAATCGTAAATGCTGTTGCGGCCATTCACTTGTACGGCAATCCTTTGATTGTTGTTGATTTCGGTACAGCCACAACGTACTGTTATATCGATGAAAACAAACAATATATGGGCGGAGCGATTGCGCCTGGAATTACAATTTCGACTGAGGCGCTGTACTCGCGTGCGGCGAAGCTTCCGCGTATTGAAATCGCCCGGCCTGACAATATTATCGGAAAAAGCACTGTAAGCGCGATGCAATCAGGGATTTTATTTGGCTATGTCGGCCAAGTGGAAGGAATCGTAAAACGAATGAAATGGCAGGCAAAACAAGAACCGAAAGTCATTGCGACAGGCGGTCTTGCGCCATTAATCGCAAACGAATCAGATTGTATAGACATCGTTGATCCATTCTTAACCCTAAAAGGGCTGGAATTGATTTATGAACGAAACCGCGTAGGAAGTGTATAGGAGGTTTTGCAATGGATTATTTAGTAAAAGCGCTGGCGTATGACGGAAAAGTTCGCGCATATGCTGCAAAAACGACTGATATGGTGAATGAAGGACAGAGACGGCATGATACATGGCCGACAGCATCCGCTGCACTGGGCCGTACAATGACAGCTTCACTCATGCTTGGTTCTATGCTGAAAGGTGATGATAAGCTGACAGTGAAAGTGGAAGGCGGCGGGCCAATCGGCGCGATTGTTGCTGATGCGAATGCTAAAGGGGAAGTCAGGGCATATGTCTCAAACCCGCATGTTCATTTTGACTTGAATGAACACGGCAAGCTGGATGTCAGACGAGCTGTTGGAACAGATGGAACATTAAGTGTTGTAAAAGATTTAGGCCTGCGCGAGTTCTTCACAGGGCAAGTAGAAATCGTTTCCGGAGAACTGGGGGAAGATTTTACGTACTACCTTGTATCATCGGAGCAGGTTCCTTCTTCTGTAGGTGTCGGCGTGCTTGTTAACCCAGACAACACCATTTTGGCGGCAGGAGGTTTCATTCTTCAGCTCCTTCCGGGAACAGATGATGAAACCATCACAAAAATTGAACAGCGTCTATCTGTAGTAGAACCTATTTCTAAACTGATTCAAAAAGGGCTTGCACCGGAAGAAATTTTGGAAGAAGTCTTAGGAGAAAAGCCTGAGATTTTGGAAACCATGCCTGTTAAATTCCATTGCCCTTGTTCAAAAGAGCGTTTTGAAACAGCCGTTTTGGGACTAGGCAAAAAAGAAATTCAAGATATGATAGAAGAAGATGGACAAGCCGAAGCAGTATGCCATTTTTGTAATGAAAAGTACTTATTTACAAAAGAAGAGCTGGAAGAGCTTCGAGACCAAACGACCCGCTAAGCTCTTTAGCGGGTTTTTTGAATTTAAGAAAAGGGGCTGACAGTAAATTTGAAATCAAGAACAATCTGGACAATCATTTGGGGCGCGCTGCTGGTATGCTGTATCGCAGTGGCATATACACTGACGAAATCTCAAGCCAGTGCTTCCCCGTCCGACGAGTCCATTGCTACTATTGGAGGCAAAAGCGTCACAAGAGAAGAATGGCTGAAGGAAATGGAAGATGAATACGGAAAATCAACACTTGAAGATATGATCAATGTCCGAGTGGTAGAGCAGCTTGCCAAAAAGAACAATCTCAAAGTATCTAAAAGCGAAATTGATCGGGAATTTCTGCTGATTAAGGCGGTGAATAATTCATTTTACGAAGACGAGCATACAACTGAAAAAGAGTGGAAAGACCAAATTCGCTATAATATTCTTCTTGAGGAATTATTAACAAAGGATATTGATATTTCAAAGGCAGAAATGAAATCATTTTATAATCAAAATAAAGAACTGTATCAGTTTGATGATTCGTATCGTATTCGGCATATTGTTGTAAAGGATGAAGAGGAAGCCAGACAAGTTTTAAAAGAGCTTGAAGGCGGCTCGAGCTTTGAAGCTGTTGCGGCGGAACGGTCCACAGACAGGTATACATCACCATACGGGGGAGATTTAGGGTTTGTCACCGAGGCATCAGACAACATTCCGTCATCATACATTGAAGAAGCAAAGACACTAAAACAAGATGAATGGTCAGACGAACCGATAAAGGTAAATAACGGCTATGCGATTATACAACTGAAAGAAAAGTTAAATGCGAGAACGTTCTCGTATGATGAAGTGAAGAATCAGATTAAACGCCAGATCGCAATGGATCAGTTAGGTGATAAAGCAACTGTAAAATCGCTTTGGAAAGAAGCTGACGTGTCTTGGTTCTATGGGGAAAAAAGTACTAAATGATTGACAAAAAATTTTGAAATTGATAGATTATATACATAATACCAATACAAATAGTCGGAAATTGAGGTGTCGAGAATGGTACGTGTAGCAAACTCCATTACTGAATTAATTGGGAATACGCCAATCGTTAAATTAAATCGCCTTGTTGATGAAAACAGTGCGGATGTATATTTGAAGCTTGAATACATGAACCCTGGAAGCAGTGTAAAAGACCGTATCGGTTTAGCGATGATTGAAGCCGCTGAAAAAGAAGGGAAATTAAAAGCTGGCGATACAATCATTGAACCGACAAGCGGAAATACAGGAATCGGACTTGCAATGGTTGCTGCGGCTAAAGGTTTAAAAGCGATTTTGGTTATGCCTGACACAATGAGCATGGAGCGCCGCAACCTTCTTCGCGCATATGGTGCTGAGCTTGTGCTGACTCCGGGTGCGGAAGGCATGAAAGGCGCTATTAAGAAAGCGGAAGAGCTTGCTGAAAAACACGGATACTTCGTGCCGCAGCAGTTTAACAACCCATCGAACCCTGAAATCCACCGCCAAACAACAGGTAAAGAAATCGTTGAGCAATTCGGTGATGACCAGCTTGATGCATTTGTAGCCGGAATCGGAACAGGCGGAACGATTACAGGAGCGGGTGAAGTCCTGAAGGAAGCATATCCTTCCGTCAAAATCTACGCTGTTGAACCGTCAGATTCCCCAGTGCTTTCAGGAGGAAAACCAGGCCCTCACAAAATTCAGGGAATCGGAGCTGGCTTTGTGCCCGACATCTTAAACACTGAAGTATACGATGAAATTTTCCCTGTGAAGAATGAAGAAGCATTTGAATATGCACGCAGAGCTGCACGTGAAGAAGGAATTCTCGGAGGCATCTCATCAGGTGCGGCCATTTATGCTGCTATTGAAGTAGCGAAAAAACTCGGAAAAGGCAAAAAAGTATTGGCTATCATTCCGAGTAACGGCGAACGTTATTTGAGTACGCCGCTGTATCAATTTGATTAAAAAGCTCGAAAAAACTCCCGGTGCCCGGGAGTTTTTTTATTTGTGCATCAAATATGCCGTGTCCGCGACGAATCTTATCCTTGGAAGCGAAATTCACTTTTTTCACTCATGATATTGCTTTACAATAAAAAAAGCAGAAAAAGAAAACAGAGGAATGATATAAATGGCACAACGCAGACCGGCAGGCAGAAAAGTACCTTTTCAAAAAGATTCATTCTTGCAACAATATGAGAAACTTTCACAATCCAGAAAACAGCACGTGCTTCTTGAAAGTGCAAGAGGCGGCAGATACAGTATAGCCGGTCTTGATCCAATTGCGGCTGTCAAGGGAAAAGACGGAATTACAACCATTAAGCATGGGGATGAGACACTGTTTAAAGAGGGTGACCCATTACGCGCTTTCCACAGTTGGTTTAAAACGCTGGAAACAGAAACGGATGAAGAACTGCCTGATTTTCAAGGGGGAGCAATCGGCTTTCTTAGCTATGATTACGCACGCTACATTGAAAATTTTAAAATGCTCTCATTAGATGACCTGGAGACACCTGATATCTATTTTCTTGTCTTTGATGATATAGCCGTCTATGACCATGAAGAACAGGCTCTTTGGCTGGTCACTCATGTGAATGACGAGAACGAATCAGCGGACGAAAAGCTGTCCCAGCTCGAACATATGTGGCTGACTGAGCTTCCCGGTGAGCCGTTACAAGAGATGACATATACAGCTGACGGTTCCTTTGCAGCGCCTTTTACTGAAGAAGGCTTTTCTCAGGCTGTAGAGAAAATCAAGCAATACATTGCCAGCGGAGATGTTTTTCAAGTTAATCTATCGATCAGGCAGTCGAAGTCGCTGTCTGCTCACCCGTATGAGATCTACAAAAAGCTGAGAGAAGTGAATCCTTCTCCATATATGGCATATTTAGAAACACCAGATTTCCAAATTATTTGCGGATCTCCTGAACTTCTTGTCAGCAAAAAGGGCAAACTGTTAGAGACAAGACCGATCGCGGGCACTCGTTCCAGAGGGAAAACGGATGAGGAAGACGAAGCGCTAGCAAATGAATTAATCCATAATGAAAAAGAACGCGCTGAGCATGTCATGCTGGTTGATCTGGAACGAAATGATCTGGGCAGAGTTTCTCGTTACGGATCAGTGCGGGTTAATGAATTCATGGCAATTGAAAAATACTCCCACGTCATGCACATTGTGTCTAATGTCCAAGGTGAACTGCAGGATGGATACGACGCTGTAGATATTATTCATGCTGTATTTCCTGGAGGAACGATTACAGGTGCTCCTAAAGTAAGGACAATGGAAATTATAGAAGAACTTGAGCCGACACGCCGTGGGCTTTATACTGGATCTATAGGGTGGTTTGGGTATAATCAGGATCTTCAGTTTAATATTGTGATCCGAACCATTTATGCAGCCGGAGGGCAGGCTTTTATGCAATCCGGAGCAGGAGTTGTGATTGATTCTGTTCCTAAGCATGAATACAGAGAATCATTCAAAAAAGCTTTTGCGATGCAAAAGGCGTTAGAGCTGAGCGAAGCAGAGACAAAAATTAGATGAGGTGAGCGGAGAAATGATTTTAATGATTGATAACTATGATTCTTTCACGTACAACTTAGTACAGTATTTGGGTGAGCTTGGAGAAGAGCTGATTGTAAAACGCAATGACGATATCACAATAGAGCAAATTGAAGAGCTGTCACCGGATTTCTTAATGATTTCACCCGGACCGTGCAGTCCTGATGAAGCTGGAATCAGCCTTGAAGCAATTAAATACTTCGCAGGCAAAATTCCCATTTTTGGTGTGTGTCTCGGACATCAGTCTATCGCACAGGTGTTTGGCGGAGACGTGGTCAGAGCAGAGCGGCTGATGCACGGAAAAACCTCAGAAATCGAGCATGACGGCAAGACGATCTTTAAAGGTTTGCAAAACCCGCTTGTGGCGACACGATATCACTCACTGATCGTAAAACCTGAGACGCTGCCAAGCTGTTTCACAGTAACCGCACAAACGAAAGAAGGAGAAATCATGGCTATTCGGCACAATGACCTTTCGATAGAAGGCGTTCAATTTCATCCAGAGTCTATTATGACTTCCTTTGGAAAAGAAATGCTCAGAAATTTTATTGAAACGTACCGCAAGGAAGTCATTGCGTGATGATATATGTAAACGGCCGATTTATAGAGGAGAAAGATGCAGTTCTTTCTCCTTTTGACCATGGTTTTTTATATGGGATCGGAGTTTTTGAGACCTTCAGGCTTTATGAAGGCCGGCCGTTCCTGCTTGATTGGCATATAGAACGGCTTGAACGCGCACTTAAGGATCTGCAAATCGAATACACTGTGACAAAACAAGAGATGATTGAAATGCTGGACAAGCTGCTCGGGCTGAATGATATCAAAGACGGCAATGCCCGCGTCAGGCTGAACATATCAGCCGGCATCAGCGATAAAGGCTTCGCTGCTCAAACTTACGATAACCCGACTGTCTTATGTTTTGTTAACCAGCTAAAACCAGAAAGTCTTCCTTTGCAAAAGGAAGGAAAGGTTTTATCGATACGGAGAAACACACCGGAGGGGCCGTTCCGGTTAAAATCACATCACTATTTAAATAATATGTATGCGAAACGGGAGATCGGAAATGATCCGCGGTTTGAAGGGATCTTTTTAACGGAGGATTGCGCTGTAGCAGAGGGCATCATTTCAAATGTCTTCTGGAGAAAAGGCAGCACTATCTTTACACCATCACTTGATACCGGAATTCTTGACGGCGTCACGAGACGTTTTGTCATGGAGAACGCAAAGAAAATAGGGATGGATGTCAAAACAGGCCGCTACCAGCTTGAAGCCCTTTTGACGGCAGATGAAGCATGGATGACCAACTCGGTTCTTGAGATCATTCCGTTTTCTAAAATAGAAGAAGTGAACTATCCGGGCCGAAACGGAGAAATAACTTCCGCTTTACAAACGCTATACCACCAAGAAATAAAGAACATGAATTCATGACAGGGAGGAAGAGAATGGCCCAGCAAACAATAGACCAAACACAAGTAATCCATACCAAACCCAGCGCATTATCATATCGAGAAAAGACGCTGGTGATGGGGATTTTAAACGTAACGCCTGACTCTTTCTCGGATGGCGGAAAATATCACAGCCTGGACAATGCCCTGTTGCACGCGAAAGAGATGATTGATGACGGTGCGCATATCATTGATATCGGAGGCGAGTCGACAAGACCCGGCGCCGAATATGTGTCCGAGGACGAAGAAATGTCCAGAGTAATTCCTGTGATTGAGCGGATTACAAAAGAGCTCGCAGTGCCGATCTCTGTAGATACGTACAAGGCTTCTGTCGCAGATGAAGCTGTTAAAGCCGGCGCTTCGATCATCAATGATATTTGGGGAGCAAAGTATGACCCGAAAATGGCTTCTGTTGCAGCTGAACACAATGTTCCGATCGTTCTCATGCATAACCGCAAAGAGAGAAACTACAACGACTTAATACCGGATATGCTGTCGGACTTAATGGAAAGTGTAAAGATTGCTGTTGAAGCAGGTGTAGAGGAAAAGAACATTATCCTCGATCCCGGCGTAGGTTTTGCGAAGGACTATCACGATAATCTGGCAGTCATGAACAAACTTGAAGTTTTCAGCGGACTTGGCTATCCGGTTCTTCTTGCAACCTCCCGGAAAAGATTTATCGGCCGTGTCCTGGATCTTCCGCCTGAGGAGCGGGCTGAGGGCACAGGCGCAACCGTGTGTCTAGGCATTCAAAAAGGCTGTGACATTGTGAGAGTCCATGATGTAAAACAAATAGCCAGAATGGCGAAAATGATGGATGCAATGCTGAACAAGGGAGGGATGCATCATGGATAAAATCTACGTAGAAGGCATGGAGTTTTACGGCTACCATGGTGTGTTAAAAGAGGAGAACAAGCTCGGACAGCGTTTTAAAGTCGATTTAACCGCAGAATTGGATTTAAGCAAAGCGGGACAAACAGACGACCTTGACCAAACCATTAACTATGCCGAGCTTTACCACGTATGTAAAGATATCGTTGAAGGTGAGCCTGTGAAACTAGTGGAAACACTGGCAGAACGTATTGCGGACACTGTCCTGAAGAAATTTCATCAGGTGCAGCAATGTACTGTAAAAGTGATTAAGCCAGATCCGCCAATTCCCGGCCACTATAAATCAGTAGCAATAGAAATCACGAGAAAAAAATCATGAACAATACAGCTTATATAGCCCTTGGATCTAATATTGGAGATAGAGAAACGTATTTACGGCGAGCGGTGGCGATGCTGCATCAACATGAGGCAGTGACAGTCACAAAAGTGTCTTCTATTTACGAAACAGACCCAGTCGGATACGAAGCTCAAGATGAATTTTTAAATATGGCTGTTGAAATCGAGACGGCGCTGAATCCGTTTCAGCTCCTTGAGCTCACGCAGCATATAGAAAATGAATTGGGCAGGACGAGAGAAGTCAGATGGGGTCCGCGGACGGCAGACCTTGACATTTTACTGTTTAATCGTGAAAATATTGAAACAGAGCAACTAATTGTTCCGCATCCGAGAATGTATGAGCGTTTATTTGTCCTTGCACCGCTTGCGGAAATATGCACGCGGGTTGAAAAAGAGGCAAAAAGCGCGGAAACCGACCAAGAAGGTGTAAGAGTATGGAAGCAGAAATCTGGGGTAGACGAATTCGTGCATTCAGAAAGCTGAAAGGTTATACTCAAGAAGGATTTGCGAAAGCGTTAGGTATATCAGTTTCTATTCTCGGCGAAATTGAACGCGGAAACCGATTGCCGTCAGCTGCCATCATTCAAAGCGCAGCAGATGTTTTAAATATAAGCGCGGACGAATTAGCGCCGCCAGAAAATAATAACAAATGAAAGGAGGGGAAAAATGTTTAAAATCGGTGATATTCAATTAAAAAACCGGGTTGTGCTGGCCCCTATGGCTGGTGTCTGCAACTCAGCATTCAGATTGACTGTAAAGGAATTCGGAGCCGGATTGGTCTGCGCTGAAATGATCAGTGACAAAGCGATCCTTTACAACAATGCCAAAACAATGGGTATGCTTTACATTGATGAACGTGAAAAACCGCTCAGCCTTCAAATCTTCGGAGGAAAAAAGGAAACCCTTGTGGAAGCGGCGAAGTTTGTAGACCAGAACACAACTGCTGATATCATTGATATTAACATGGGATGCCCAGTGCCGAAGATTACAAAATGTGATGCGGGAGCAAAATGGCTTCTCGATCCCGATAAGATTTATGAAATGGTTTCTGCAGTAGTGGATGCCGTCGATAAACCAGTCACAGTGAAAATGAGAATGGGCTGGGATGAAGACCACATTTTCGCGGTGAAAAACGCACAGGCTGTCGAGCGTGCGGGCGGAAAAGCAGTTGCGCTTCACGGCCGTACAAGAGTGCAGATGTACGAAGGAACTGCAAACTGGGATATTATCAAAGAAGTAAAACAATCTGTATCGATTCCGGTTATCGGGAATGGCGATGTCAAGACGCCGCAGGATGCTAAGCGTATGCTTGATGAAACAGGAGTAGACGGGGTCATGATCGGCCGTGCCGCATTAGGCAATCCGTGGATGATTTACCGTACGGTTCAATACCTTGAAACAGGTGAATTAAAAGAAGAGCCGCAAGTGCGCGAAAAAATGGCGGTATGCAAACTGCATCTTGACCGCCTGATTAACTTAAAAGGTGAAAATGTAGCGGTAAGAGAAATGAGAAAACACGCTGCATGGTATCTGAAAGGCATAAGAGGCAATGCGGAGGTTCGTAATGGAATCAATCATTGCGAGACAAGAGAAGAGCTTGTACAGCTTTTAGATGCATTTACTGTTGAAGTTGAGGCAAAAGAGCTTCAAGACGCAAAAGTAGGATAACACTCACCTCTATTTGCTGCTCACTGCCAGTTTTACGCTGGCAGTTTTTCTGCTTTTTTCATGAAACAATATCTGTAATGGAGTGATAACAATGAGTCAAGAAGAGCATAATCATGAAGAATTGAACGACCAGCTGCAAGTCAGACGCGACAAAATGAATCAGATGAGAGAAAACGGTATAGATCCATTCGGCGCACGTTTTGAAAGAACTCATCAATCTGAGCAAATTATTGCGGCATATCAAAATCTAACGAAAGAAGAGTTAGAAGAAAAAGCGATTGAAGTGACAATCGCAGGCCGTATGATGACAAAACGCGGCAAAGGAAAAGCCGGCTTCGCGCACCTGCAGGATTTAGAAGGTCAAATTCAAATCTACGTAAGAAAAGACAGTGTCGGTGACGACCAATATGAAATCTTCAAATCTTCCGACCTTGGCGACCTTATCGGCGTAACAGGAAAAGTGTTCAAAACAAATGTAGGCGAACTGTCTGTAAAAGCAACCTCATTTGATTTGCTGACAAAAGCGCTTCGTCCGCTGCCGGATAAATACCATGGTTTAAAAGACGTTGAGCAGCGCTACCGTCAACGCTACTTGGATCTTATCGTAAATCCAGACAGCAAACATACGTTCATCACACGCAGCAAGATCATTCAAGCGATGAGAAGATACCTTGATGATCATGGATACTTAGAAGTAGAAACACCAACTATGCACAGCATTCCAGGGGGAGCCTCCGCGCGTCCGTTCATTACCCATCATAATGCTTTAGATATTCCGCTCTACATGCGTATTGCGATTGAACTGCATCTGAAACGCTTGATTGTCGGCGGTTTAGAAAAAGTATATGAAATCGGCCGTGTTTTCCGTAATGAAGGCGTCTCTACACGCCATAACCCTGAATTTACAATGATTGAATTATATGAAGCGTATGCTGACTATAAAGATATCATGAGCTTAACTGAAAACCTTGTCGCTCATATCGCGCAAGAAGTGCTTGGCACGACGACAATTCAATACGGGGAAGAACAAATCGAACTGAAACCTGAGTGGAAAAGAATCCATATGGTTGACGCAGTCAAAGAAGCGACAGGCGTTGACTTCTGGGAAGATGTAACTGTTGAGCAAGCCCGTGAATATGCAAAAGAGCATGGTGTAGAGATTAAAGACTCTATGACAGTGGGCCATATTATAAACGAATTCTTCGAACAAAAAATCGAGGAAACGCTTATCCAGCCAACGTTTATTTATGGACATCCAGTAGAAATTTCTCCTCTTGCTAAGAAAAATCCAGAGGATCCGCGCTTCACAGACCGTTTTGAACTGTTTATCGTAGGCCGTGAGCATGCAAATGCATTCACAGAGCTAAATGATCCTATTGACCAAAGAGAACGCTTTGAAGCCCAATTAAAAGAACGAGAAGAGGGTAATGATGAAGCTCATTTAATGGATGAAGACTTCGTTGAAGCCCTGGAGTATGGCATGCCGCCAACAGGAGGCTTGGGCATCGGGATCGATCGCCTGGTCATGCTGCTTACGAATGCTCCTTCGATTCGAGATGTACTGTTATTCCCGCAAATGAGACAGCGCTAATTTAAAAGAGCGTCAACCTTTCTAATAGAAGGATGACGCTCTTTTATAATTCCTTAGGTTTTTCTTCAAAAAACTATTGCACTATTATTTACAAGGTGGTATATTATTATTCGTTGCCGCTAAACAAGGCGATGACAAAAAAATAACTTCAAAAAAAGTTATTGACTTCAATGATTCAACGAGTTATAATAATAAAGTCGCTTAAACGAAGTGACGAAATGATCTTTGAAAACTAAACAAGACAAAACGTACCTGTTAATTCAAGTTTTATTATAAAATCGCACAGTGATGTGCGTAGTCAGTCAAACTACTTTATCGGAGAGTTTGATCCTGGCTCAGGACG
>NZ_JAXKQF010000012.1:0-15606 GCF_034296245.1 Bacillus sp. V26
CCGTTCCCATGCCGAACACGGAAGTTAAGCTCTTCAGCGCCGATGGTAGTCGGGGGTTTCCCCCTGTGAGAGTAGGACGCCGCCAAGCAAGGGTAAAACCCAGCTCATTGAGCTGGGTTTTTTGTTTATATATATTGTTGCAGGAATTTCAAAACGTATTTAGGAAATTTGTTTTCCGTTACCATTAAAAACTGCTGAATTAACACGTAATCATCACTGACATGCTGCGTTAACAGCTCATACCACCATTCTGTCTCATACCTCGCAATCATTCCTATGTTGTACAAAATTAAATAATGGATTGTTATTTCCGGAAGTTTAAGAAACTGATCTCGTTTAGAAGGAATATAATATTGCCTTTTGTCCATATCAAATAATAAGCTGATTGACGTCCATGGGTTTATGTCTTGCCGCGAAAGGTGGAACAGCAGGTCATCTTTATCTTTTTTCAAAAAGGTCCATTTAAAATGGTGAGACATATATTCAACAAATCGTGAATCGGACATCTTATAATGAATGACGATATCCTCTGGTATAGAAACCATGTCTTTTTCCTTCTCAACCTTTGTAATAAAGCATTCCTTTTTCTGAAATTGAAAAAGATCACTTAATTCTGGTATAGCGGCTAATAACTTTTTCATAGTATACCGTTCATCTTCTATACCTGATTGACCAAATAAGTGTTTCATGAAGTGCATACATAAACCGTTGCGTTGTATTTTCACTTCATCATCGCTAAAACAATAATTTTGCTTCTTTCTTTTACGTGCTGTGACGCCATGTGCGAGAACGGATGTATGGCTTGGGTAGTGAGGATCCTGTGTGATGAGACATGCTTTGATCAGCTGTGACATCCCGTAGAATAAAAGAATCGGTTTGATTTCTAAAGGCGAGCAAGAGGCTTGCTTATAAAATGATTCAGCATGCTTCAAGAAGAAAATAAACCGCTCGCTGTTTTTAAAAGAGTTCTGTTTCGCCTCATCTGCACCATTTAAGACATAGACTTTTTCTAGAAATTTCTGGGTTGATTCTACGGAGTAAAATAGCGCTAAGTCTTTCCAATCATGATATGTCATATGTATTTCTAATTCCTTTCCGTTATCTAAATATTTCAACTCTTTTTCGGTTCCTTGACATGCTCTTGGCTTGTTGATAATCTACATATAATATTTTGCCGAAAAGAGGGGGATTTACTAATGTGGGAAAGTAAATTTTCAAAAGAAGGCTTAACGTTCGATGATGTGCTGCTTGTACCAGCTAAGTCAGAGGTACTTCCGCGTGATGTGGATTTATCTGTTGAACTTACAAAGACGTTAAAGCTGAATATTCCTGTCATCAGCGCAGGTATGGACACTGTAACAGAATCAGCAATGGCAATTGCAATGGCTAGACAGGGCGGCTTGGGCATCATTCATAAAAATATGTCGATCGAGCAGCAGGCTGAACAAGTTGATAAAGTAAAACGCTCTGAACGAGGCGTTATTACAAATCCCTTCTTTTTAACTCCTGATCACCAAGTTTTTGATGCGGAGCATTTGATGGGGAAATACAGAATTTCCGGTGTTCCGATTGTAGATAACAAAGAAGACCAAAAGCTTGTCGGTATTATCACTAACCGCGACCTTCGTTTTATTTCTGATTACTCAATGAAAATCAGTGATGTCATGACAAAGGAAGAACTTGTCACTGCACCGGTTGGAACGACTTTAGACGAAGCTGAAAAGATTTTGCAGAAACATAAAATTGAAAAGCTTCCACTCGTTGATGATCAAAATAAATTAAAAGGTCTTATCACGATTAAAGACATTGAAAAGGTCATCGAGTTCCCTAACTCTTCTAAAGACATTCACGGCCGTTTGATCGTTGGTGCGGCAGTTGGCGTAACTGGCGACACGATGACACGCGTGAAAAAGCTCGTAGAAGCCAATGTGGATGTCATTGTTATCGATACAGCACACGGGCATTCTCAAGGCGTGTTAAACACAGTGACAAAGATCCGTGAAACGTATCCTGAATTAAATATTATCGCTGGAAACGTAGCAACAGCTGAAGCGACAAAAGCACTCTTCGAAGCTGGTGCTGATGTTGTCAAAGTAGGAATCGGACCTGGTTCAATTTGTACTACTCGTGTGGTAGCAGGTGTTGGTGTACCTCAAATCACAGCGATTTATGACTGTGCGACTGAAGCAAGAAAACATGGCAAAACAATTATCGCAGACGGCGGAATTAAATTCTCTGGCGATATTGCAAAAGCATTGGCAGCCGGCGGACATGCTGTTATGCTTGGAAGCTTGCTGGCAGGTACGTCAGAAAGCCCTGGTGAAACTGAAATCTACCAAGGCAGAAGATTCAAAGTATACCGCGGTATGGGATCTGTGGCTGCAATGGAAAAAGGAAGTAAAGACCGTTACTTCCAAGAAGAAAATAAAAAATTCGTTCCAGAAGGCATTGAAGGACGCACACCTTACAAGGGGCCGGTTGAAGAAACAGTTTATCAGCTAGTCGGCGGTCTTCGTTCTGGTATGGGATATTGCGGATCTAAAGATCTTCGCGCTTTAAGAGAAGAAGCTCAGTTCATTCGTATGACTGGTGCAGGCCTTCGTGAAAGCCATCCGCATGATGTACAGATTACAAAAGAATCACCGAACTATACAATTTCATAAATAAATTGTTACAAATTAAAAACATTTGACAGGGTCTCTGACTCTGTCTATTTTTTTTATACCGATTATGATAAAATTTATACTGTTGTGCATTGAAAATGTCCTTAACGGCTTAATTATAGATGAAGAAAAATGAAATACGGAGGTCGTACGATTGAACATCAAGAAATGTAAACAGCTATTGATGTCATTGGTTGTTTTAACCCTGGCCGTAACTTGCCTGACTCCAATGTCAAAAGCAAAGGCTGCCAGCGATCCAATTGATATCAACGCATCAGCTGCTATTATGATCGAAGCTTCTTCAGGTAAAATTCTTTACAGCAAAAATGCAGAGAAAAGACTGCCAATTGCAAGTATGACAAAGATGATGACAGAGTATCTGTTATTAGAAGCAATTGATGAAGGCAAAGTAAAATGGGATCAGACCTATACGCCTGATGACTATGTGTATGAGATTTCCCAAGATAACAGTTTATCAAACGTTCCTCTTCGAAAAGACGGAAAATACACAGTAAAAGAACTTTATCAAGCGACAGCAATCTATTCTGCAAATGCGGCTGCGATTGCCATTGCAGAAGTTATTGCAGGCTCTGAAACAAAGTTCGTTGAAAAAATGAATGCAAAAGCAAAAGAACTGGGATTAACAAATTACAAATTTGTTAATGCAACAGGTCTTGAAAACAAAGATCTTCACGGCAAGCAGCCTGAAGGGACAAGCGTAGATGAAGAAAGTGAAGTTTCTGCTAAGGATATGGCTATTCTTGCAGATCACCTGATTACTGACTACCCTGAGATTTTAGAAACTTCCAGCATCTCAAAAATGAAGTTCAGAAAAGGCACAGATGATGAAATGGACATGCCAAACTGGAACTTTATGCTGAAGGGTCTTGTCAGCGAGTACAAAGGTGCAACTGTAGATGGGCTGAAAACAGGTTCTACTGACTCTGCGGGTTCATGTTTCACAGGAACTGCTGAAAGAAACGGAATGCGTGTCATCACTGTGGTGTTAAACGCAAAAGGCAACATTCACACTGGCCGTTTCGATGAAACGAAAAAAATGTTTGATTATGCTTTCAACAATTTCTCTATGAAAGAAATTTATGCTGAAGGCGACCAGGTAAAAGGCCATAAAACCATTTCTGTAGATAAAGGTAAAGAGAAAGAAGTAGGCATTGTCACAAGCAAGGCATTTTCTCTTCCTGTCAAAAATGGTGAAGAAAAGAATTACAAAGCAAAAGTCACTTTAAACAAAGACACTTTGACTGCCCCTGTGAAAAAAGGGACGAAGGTTGGGAAACTGACTGCGGAATATACAGGTGATGAAAAGGACTATGGATTCCTTAACAGCAGCCTGGCAGGTGTAGACCTTGTGACGAAAGAAAATGTAGATAAAGCAAACTGGTTTGTTTTAACAATGCGTAGCATCGGCGGATTTTTCGCTGGTATCTGGGGAAGCATTGTTGATACAGTAACTGGCTGGTTTTAATGAATTGAAAGAGCTCTGATTGATGTTAGGGCTCTTTCGCTTAATATACTGAAAAAACCCAATTTTTAATAAAAAATGATTTTCAAAGCCCTAAAAACCGAATAAAATAAGATATATCCATATGAATTATTGGATTTCTAGGATACAATAAGAAATAGAAATCATATACTATACCTTGATTAGGGGGACCAAGAAATGGCTCAAACAGGTACTGAACGTGTAAAACGCGGAATGGCAGAAATGCAAAAAGGCGGCGTCATCATGGACGTCATCAATGCGGAACAAGCGAAAATTGCTGAAGAGGCTGGAGCTGTCGCTGTAATGGCGCTAGAACGTGTACCAGCTGATATTCGTGCGGCTGGAGGAGTTGCCCGTATGGCAGACCCTACAATCGTGGAAGAAGTAATGAATGCTGTATCCATCCCTGTAATGGCAAAAGCGCGTATCGGACATATTGTTGAAGCGCGTGTGCTTGAAGCTATGGGTGTTGACTATATTGATGAAAGTGAAGTTCTGACTCCGGCTGACGAAGAATTTCATTTGAATAAAAATGAATATACAGTTCCTTTCGTTTGCGGCTGCCGTGACCTCGGCGAAGCAACACGCCGTATTGCTGAAGGCGCTTCTATGCTTCGTACAAAAGGTGAGCCTGGAACTGGTAATATCGTCGAAGCTGTTCGCCATATGCGCAAGGTAAACGCTCAAGTGCGCAAAGTAGTTGCAATGAGCGATGATGAGCTGATGACGGAAGCGAAAAATTTGGGAGCGCCTTATGAGCTGCTTCAACAAATTAAAAGAGACGGTAAACTTCCTGTCGTTAACTTTGCGGCTGGCGGCGTAGCGACTCCTGCTGATGCGGCACTTATGATGCAGCTTGGCGCTGACGGTGTATTTGTTGGTTCTGGTATCTTCAAATCAGACAATCCTGCAAAATTCGCAAAAGCAATTGTAGAAGCGACAACTCACTTCACTGATTATAAATTGATTGCAGAGCTTTCAAAAGAGCTTGGAACTGCAATGAAAGGGATCGAAATCTCAAATTTACTTCCAGAACAGCGTATGCAAGAACGCGGCTGGTAAGAATATAGGAGAGCTGCGACATGTTAACAATAGGTGTACTAGGACTTCAAGGAGCAGTAAGAGAGCATATTCATGCAATTGAAGCATGCGGTGCAGCTGGACTTGTTATTAAACGCCCAGAGCAGCTAAACGAAATCGATGGTTTAATTTTGCCGGGCGGAGAAAGCACGACAATGCGCCGTTTAATTGATACGTATCAATTCATGGAGCCATTGCGTGAGTTTGCTGCTCAGGGAAAACCGATGTTTGGGACATGTGCCGGTTTAATTATTTTAGCAAAGGAAATTGCCGGTTCAAATAACGCTCATTTAGGTTTGCTGAATGTAGTTGTTGAACGGAATTCGTTTGGCCGGCAGGTTGACAGCTTTGAAGCTGATTTAACAATTAAAGGGCTGGACGAACCCTTCACTGGTGTATTCATCCGTGCGCCGCATATCTTGGAAGCCGGTGAAAATGTTGAAGTGCTTTCTGAGCATAACGAACGCATTGTTGCGGCTAAACAGGGTAATTTCTTGGGCTGTTCGTTCCATCCGGAGCTGACAGAGGATCATCGAGTGACAAAGCTTTTCGTTCAAATGGTCGAGGAATACAAGCAGAAAGCCCTTGTATAAAACAGTTGAAAGCTGTGGAAACTTATAGTACATTATAAACACAAATAAAGATCGAAAAGCGTTGATAGGAACTAGTAGGAAGCCTCTCTTTCTAAGAGAGCCGATGGTTGGTGCGAATCGGTGAAAGATGCTGTCTGAATCCATCCTTGAGCGAAATGCTGAATGAAGTAGGCATTTACGGGATAACCGTTATGTGTGAAAGCGGAAAACAGGTCTATGGCTTGTTTTCAATCAGGGTGGCAACGCGAGAGCTCTCGTCCCTTTCATGGGGATGAGGGCTCTTTTTATTTTCGATAATTCAATGAATTTAATGAAAAAAGGAGTGTTTCGCATGCTTGATACGAAAATGCTGAGAGCAAATTTTCAAGAAATTAAAGCAAAGCTTGTACACAAAGGCGAAGACTTAACAGATTTTGATAAGTTCGAGGAGCTTGATGATAAAAGAAGAGAGCTTATCGGAAAAGTAGAAGAGCTAAAGGGAAAACGGAATGAAGTATCCCAGCAGGTAGCCGCTTTGAAACGCGAGAAAAAAGACGCGGATCACATCATTAAAGAAATGCGTGAAGTCGGCGAGGAAATTAAAAAACTTGATGAAGAATTAAGAACAGTAGAATCTGCGCTTGAGACCATTCTTCTTTCAATCCCGAATATTCCGCATGAATCAGTGCCAGTCGGTGAAACGGAAGATGATAACGTAGAAATCCGGAAATGGGGCGAAACACCTTCATTTGCACATGAGCCAAAACCGCATTGGGATATTGCTGATGAGCTCGGCATTCTTGATTTTGAACGTGCTGCGAAGGTAACAGGAAGCCGCTTCGTGTTTTATAAAGGCTTAGGTGCTCGTTTGGAGCGTGCGCTTTATAACTTTATGCTTGACCTTCATGTGGATGAGTATAACTATACTGAGGTCATCCCGCCTTATATGGTAAATCGCGCAAGCATGACGGGAACAGGACAGCTTCCAAAGTTCGAAGAGGATGCGTTTAAAATCAGAGAAGAGGATTACTTCTTGATTCCGACTGCTGAAGTGCCGATCACAAATATGCATCGGGATGAAATTCTGTCAGGTGACAGCCTTCCGATGAATTATGCGGCATTCAGTGCCTGCTTCCGTTCAGAAGCTGGTTCAGCAGGGCGCGATACACGCGGATTAATCCGTCAGCACCAGTTTAATAAAGTGGAGCTTGTGAAGTTTGTAAAGCCGGAAGATTCTTATGATGAGTTAGAAAAACTAACAAACCAGGCTGAGCGTGTGCTCCAGCTGTTGGAACTTCCATACCGTGTAATGAGCATGTGTACGGGAGATTTAGGATTTACGGCTGCGAAAAAATACGATATAGAAGTTTGGATTCCGAGCCAAGACACATATCGTGAAATTTCTTCTTGCAGCAACTTCGAAGCGTTCCAAGCCAGACGTGCGAACATTCGTTTCAGACGTGAAGCGAAAGGCAAACCAGAGCATGTACACACATTGAACGGCTCAGGTCTGGCAGTCGGAAGAACAGTTGCCGCTATTTTAGAAAATTATCAGCAGGAAGACGGAAGCGTCATTATACCAAAAGTGCTTCGTCCTTATATGGGAAATAGAGAAGTCATCAAAGCGTAATGCGGAGAAGGTGTGCCTGATAAGGCACGCCTTTTCGCTATTTGAATTAAACATTTTCATGAAAACAAAAAAAGTTTTTAAAAATGCTTGACCATCATAAAACATTCATGATATAGTAAGTCTTGTCGATACGGAGGAATACCCAAGTCCGGCTGAAGGGATCGGTCTTGAAAACCGACAGGGGTGTCAAAGCCCGCGGGGGTTCGAATCCCTCTTCCTCCGCCATATTGATTTTAATTCTAATGAAACTCAAGCATATATTGGAGATTGTTTTGTCCGTTGCATCGTTCGCAACGGATTTTTTCATATCATAAAAAAGTGAATCTCAGGTCATGAGATTCACTTTTTTTTCGTTTCATGAATGACAGTTGCGATTTGATCAACAATATTCTCGATAGAACTTTCATCATTCTTCAAGTCATAATCTTCAATACGGATTTTTAGGACAGGGCAGGCGTTAAAACCGCTGATCCAGTTTTCGTAACGCGTGTGCATTTCTTCCCAATAAGACCGGTCTGTTTGAAGCTCCATTTCACGTCCTCGTTCTTCAATCCGGGTTAATATGTTTTCCAGATCGCCTTCTAAATAGATCAGCACATCAGGATGCGGGAAATACGGTGTCATGACCATTGCTTCAAACAGGCTTGTATAGGTTTTATAATCAATCTTTGACATCGTCCCTTTGTCAGCGTGCATTTTTGCAAAAATTCCAGTATCCTCATAAATAGAACGATCTTGTACAAACCCTCCGCCGGCTTCAAAAATATTTTTCTGTTCTTTGAATCGTTCAGCTAAGAAGTAGATTTGCAGATGGAAGCTCCAGCGTTCAAAATCATGATAGAATTTTTCTAAGTATGGGTTATGATCGACTTCCTCAAGAGAGGTTTTAAAGCCAAGCCGTTTAGCCAATGCTCTTGTTAAAGTAGATTTTCCGACACCTACTGTTCCTGCTACTGTAATGATTGAATTCTTAGGGATATGATGTTCCTTCATTTTATAAGCTCCTTTACATGGGCGGCAATACGTTCAAAATCGCTCTTATTCAAAACGAAATCCTCTGAATCGCCATCTATTGTTAACACCGTAAGATCAGGATCTGCTTCCTGCAGCTGCTTGATGGCGATGTCATAATCTGCGATCAGCTGCTCCAAATAGCTTGTTTCAATTTTTTTCTCAAAGGGACGCCCGCGTTTTTCAATGCGGTGTAACAATGTGGGCAGACTTGCCTTTATGTAAATGATGAAATTTGGCTTTGGAAGATCGTCGGTAAGAAGATGATAAATCTTTCTGTATTTGTTGAGCTGCTGTTCTGACAGCGTTCGTTCCGCAAAAATCACATTTTTATAAATGTGGTAATCAGCTATCACAGGCTGTCCTTCACTTAAAAAGTGATGGCTGGTATCCTCAAGCTGTTTGTACCTGTGACAAAGAAAAAACATCTCAAGCTGGAAGCTCCATTCCTCTATGTTGTCATAAAACTTATCAAGGTATGGGTTATCCTCAACAATCTCACTGATCATAGGGAATCCAAGCTCTTGTGAAAGCATCGTCGCGAGCGTTGTTTTTCCTGCCCCGATAGGACCTTCGACTGCGATAAAAGGGGCTGTATTCATTGGAATCCTCCTTATTTCTAAAAAACGTCCGTCAATTGCTGACCTTCATATTGTATCACAACCCTTGGATTCCCCTATGAAAAAAAGACGTTTCCAAATTAACGGAACGTCTTTTTGATAACTTGAAATTGATCAGAAAGCAGCAGCCAGTTTTGAGGAAAGGAAAGTCCCAGCTTCCAGTAGCTGATCCCTCTTAAATTAAGCTCTTTAATCAGATTGAATTTTGCCTGAATCGAACGGGCGTCTTCAAACCACACCTCGTGCCTTTTGTTTTCTGCATCAGTATAGCGGAAGAAAGGGGCTTGAGCGGTTTGGTCATACTGGATGTCGGCATTGTTTTGATCAGCTATGACAATGGCTTGCTGAGGGCTAATTGCTCTTGCCGGAGTTCCGCCAGCTGTAAATGGCAGCGTCCAGTCATACCCATATAAATTCTGGCCCATGACAATTTTATTCGCAGGCATTTCTGTCAAAGCATATTCGATGACGTCCCGAACAGGGCCAATTGGAGAAACAGCTTGAGGAGGTCCGCCGCTGTAGCCCCATTCATAAGTCATGAGAACAACGAAGTCGACAATTTGACCGTGTGCTCTGTAATCATGGGCTTCGTACCATCTGCCCTGCTGTGTTGCGCTTGTTTTAGGGGCAAGCGCCGTAGAAATTTCTAAGTCTTCTTGATGGAAAAGATCCCTTGCTTCGCGGAGAAATTGATTATATGCCTCCCTATCCTGGGGCCGTAAGTATTCAAAGTCAAAATGAATAGCACGGAAGCCATATCTTCTGGCGTTCTCGACTATTTCATTCAAAAGTCTTCTTTTCACAGTATCGTCGTTCAAAAGGATCCGGCCGAGCTCATCGCTGAATGCCTGGTTTTCTAGGTTCGTTATAATCATCATCAGTGTCGTGCCTTGATTCTCTGCAATGCTTCTTAAATTCGTTAAAGGCGGTGCGACTAAGGTTCCATCACGCTGTGCCTGGAAACTGAATGCGCCAAGGTACGTTAAGTATGGCGATGCTTCTCTGGCCGCCTGCTGGAGATTTTCGCTGACTTGATTTCCGCGGGGCTCCAAATAAGCGCTTGATTCGATGTCTCTTTTTGGAACTGGAGGAATGTATAAACGGAAACCAATCTGTAGCACGGTATTTAACTGGATGCGGTTCACCCTGGCAAGCTCAGCTGCTGTTGTATTAAATTGCTGTGCGATGGATGTCAGGGTATCACCTTGTTGAACATCATAAAACTGGCCAGCTATTGGAATGACAATGGTTTGTCCGACAACAAGGCTATCGGGATTCGGTATTTCATTCGTTTCTGTGATTTCGTTTGCAGTTGTTCTGTATTGTGAAGCGATAGCAGAAAGAGTGTCGCCTTGTTTCACCACATAAATTTGAATGAAAAACGCCTCCTTTCATATCGCTACAATGTATGAAAGGAAAGCGCTAATCATGTTTGTTTTTCTGTAATTTGTTCTTCCGTTGTAATTTCTGCGAAAAGAACATTTTCCATCATGGTTAGAGCGAATTCATTGTCCTTATCGCTGTTAGAAGCAATGCAGTCCTTAGGTATTGTAATGCTGTATTCTCTCATGTAAGCATCATTAGCAGTAAACAGCACGCATATATTTCCCGCTATCCCTGTCAAGACAATGCGTTTCACCTGTAATTCAGTCAGGAGGGTATGGAGAGCTGTTTCATAAAAAGCGGAGTGTTTCGGCTTGATTAAAAAATAGTCGGCATCCTCGGGCGATATCTTTTCGATAATGGCCTTGCTTTTCTCGTTTTCACATTCTTGCTGGATATTTTGGATATCCGCTTGCCAAAGCCCGTAATGATCATTAATGTATATAATCGGCCAGTCGTTTTGTCTTGCGTGCTTTTTTAATGATAAAATGTGAGGAACGATTTTTTCTGTTTTGTTGGCGAGACTTTCTCCCATATCAAATTCAAAATTATTGATCATGTCTACAATGAGAAGAGCTGTGTCTGCTTTAGACATCGACAGTCTCCTTTCTGTTTAAGTTATAGTTAATATGTAGCCTATTTAGGTAAGGAAAAAACTTTGAAAAGAGAGCTAATCTGATGAATCAAGATGAACTTTATATGAAAGAAGCAATAAAAGAAGCGAAAAAAGCTGAAGCGAAAGGCGAGGTGCCGATCGGGGCCGTGCTTGTTGTGAATGATAAAATCGTGGCGCGCGCGCACAATTTAAGAGAAACAGAGCAGCGGTCAATCGCTCATGCGGAAATGCTTGTGATTGATGAAGCGTGCAAATCACTTGGAACATGGAGGCTGGAAGGCGCAACACTTTACGTTACCCTTGAGCCTTGTCCGATGTGTGCCGGAGCTGTCGTGCTTTCACGCGTGGAGAAAGTGGTATTTGGCGCATTTGATCCAAAAGGAGGCTGTTCAGGCACGTTAATGAACCTTCTTCAGGAAGAACGCTTTAATCATCAGGCTGAAGTGGTGAGCGGTGTGCTAGAGGAAGAATGCGGAGGAATGCTCAGTGCGTTTTTCAGAGATCTGAGAAAAAAGAAGAAAGCTTCTAGGAAAAACTTGTCTGAGTAGTAAGGTTGCAATTTTCAGGGGGAAACGATATACTTATGTGTGCATCGTCATAGATGCGACATAAAATTTGATATTTATTTTGCCGTGCTAAGCGGGGAGGTAGCGGTGCCCTGTACCCGCAATCCGCTCTAGCGGGGCCGAATCCCTTCTCGAGGTTCGTTTACTTTAAGGTCTGCCTTAAGTAAGTGGTGTTGACGTTTGGGTCCTGCGCAATGGGAATTCATGAACCATGTCAGGTCCGGAAGGAAGCAGCATTAAGTGAAACCTCTCATGTGCCGCAGGGTTGCCTGGGCCGAGCTAACTGCTTAAGTAACGCTTAGGGTAGCGAATCGACAGAAGGTGCACGGTAAATCAATCATCAAATTTTCAAACTCACCTAATATTAGGTGAGTTTTTTGTTATGTAAAAGAGCTTTTGGAATCGATACACGGTTCATGTATAATGGGAATGATGAATAACGGAGGAGGGCGCACCCGTGAGTTACCAAGCTTTATATCGAGTATTCAGGCCTCAGCGCTTTGAAGATGTGGTCGGACAAGAGCACATTACAAAAACGCTTCAAAATGCCCTTTTGCAAAAGAAATTTTCTCATGCTTATCTGTTTTCCGGGCCAAGGGGTACGGGAAAAACCAGTGCGGCCAAAATATTTGCCAAAGCTGTCAACTGTGAACACGCTCCTGTTGATGAGCCATGTAACGAATGTGCAGCCTGTAAAGGGATAACAAACGGGTCCATATCCGATGTCATAGAAATTGACGCCGCTTCTAACAACGGTGTTGATGAAATTCGTGACATCCGCGACAAAGTGAAGTTTGCCCCATCGGCCGTCACATATAAGGTATATATCATAGATGAGGTGCATATGCTTTCTATCGGCGCCTTTAATGCGTTATTAAAAACATTAGAAGAGCCGCCTGAGCATTGTATTTTCATTTTAGCAACAACAGAACCGCACAAAATTCCTTTAACCATTATCTCCAGATGTCAGCGTTTTGACTTCAAGCGAATTACATCCCAAGCGATTGTCGGACGTATGAACAAAATAGTTGAAGCTGAAGAGCTGCAGGTTGAAGAAGGGGCGCTCGACATTATTGCGAGTGCTGCAGATGGCGGTATGAGGGATGCTTTGAGCCTTCTTGATCAGGCAGTCTCATTCAGCGGCGACGCGCTAAAAGTTGATGATGCGCTTCTGATTACCGGAGCAGTTTCTCAATTATATATAGGTAAGCTTGCGCAATCTCTGCATGAAAAACATGTTTCTGAAGCTTTGGAAACATTGAATGAGCTGCTTCAGCAAGGGAAAGACCCGGCGAAGCTGATAGAGGATATGATTTTCTATTTCAGGGACATGCTGCTGTTCAAAACAGCTCCTGGCTTAGAGGGTGTACTGGAAAAAGTAAAAGTCGATGAAACGTTCCGTGAATTGAGTGAACAAATTCCGACCCAGGCGATATATGAAATGATTGATATCCTGAACAAGAGCCACCAGGAAATGAAATGGACGAACCATCCCCGTATCTTCTTTGAAGTGGCTGTGGTGAAGATTTGCCAAACGTCTCATCAACCAGCTGCTGCAGACCTGCCTGAAGTTGATATGCTGATGAAAAAGATCCAGCAGCTTGAGCAAGAAGTAGAACGGCTCAAAACAACCGGCGTAAAAGCAGCGGCGGAAAGTCCGAAAAAAGAGACGCCGCGTGCGCCAAAAGGCGGGAAATCCAATTACAAAGCGCCGGTAGGCAGAATTCATGAAATTTTGAAGGAAGCAACGAGAACGGACCTTGATCAGCTCAGAAGCAGCTGGGGCAAGCTTCTGGCTCACCTGAAACAGCAAAACAAAGTATCGCATGCTGCACTGCTGAATGACAGTGAACCTGTGGCTGCAGCTTCTTCGGCATTTGTACTGAAATTCAAATATGAAATACATTGTAAAATGGTCGCCGAGGATAACAACGGTGTCCGGACTAATCTTGAACAGATTTTAGAATCTATGCTCGGAAAAAGAATGGATTTGATTGGTGTTCCAGAAGCACAATGGGGTAAAATAAGAGAAGAATTTTTAGTAGATCATCAGCAGGAAAATGAAGGATCAAATGAGCCGGCTGAAGAAGACCCGCTTATTGCAGAAGCGAAAAAGCTTGTCGGAGCGGATTTAATTGAAATAAAAGACTAACAAAATGAAAGAGAGTGGATAATATGCGTGGCGGAATGGGAAATATGCAAAAAATGATGAAACAAATGCAAAAGATGCAAAAGGATATGGCAAAGGCCCAAGAAGAGCTTGCAGAACAGGTAGTTGAAGGAACTGCAGGCGGCGGTATGGTAACAGTTAAAGCAAACGGCCAAAAAGAAATTCTGGATGTCATCATTAAAGAAGATGTAGTTGACCCGGAAGATATCGAAATGCTCCAGGACTTAGTGCTTGCTGCAACGAATGAAGCCTTGAAAAAAGTTGACGAGATCACAAACGAAACAATGGGTCAATTTACAAAAGGAATGAACATGCCAGGTTTGTTCTAGGGGGATAAAAGAAAATGCAATATCCTGAACCAATATCAAAGCTGATCGACAGCTTTATGAAATTGCCAGGGATCGGACCGAAAACAGCGGTCCGTCTGGCTTTTTTTGTTCTAGGTATGAAAGAAGATGTGGTATTAGATTTTGCGAAAGCGTTGGTAAATGCGAAACGCAATCTGACATATTGCTCAGTTTGCGGGCATATTACAGATCAGGACCCTTGTTATATATGTGAAGATTCACGAAGGGATAAGTCCATTATCTGTGTTGTGCAAGACCCTAAGGATGTTATTGCTATGGAGAAAATGAAAGAATACAACGGCCAGTATCATGTTCTCCACGGCGCCATTTCTCCAATGGACGGCATCGGACCAGAGGATATAAAAATACCAGAATTGTTAAAACGATTACAGGATGATCAAGTGACAGAAGTGATTCTCGCAACAAACCCTAATATAGAAGGGGAAGCAACAGCGATGTATATATCAAGGCTCTTGAAGCCATCTGGTATTAAGCTCTCCCGTATTGCCCACGGACTGCCCGTCGGCGGTGACTTGGAATATGCTGATGAGGTCACTCTTTCTAAAGCACTTGAAGGAAGACGTGAATTGTAAGGGAGGAAAAAGCGATCCATGGGTTTTCTTCGCAAGAAAACATTGAGAAGAGAGTTTGATGAAAAACTAATCGAGCAGCTTTTTAAGCAAAAGGAAGAGTGGAACAGGCAAAAGAAGCTGGTTGAAAAAAGCCTTGAACCATCAGCTGAGGTTTTATGCGAGCTGAAGGTAGCTGAAGCAAAGTATTTTTTTTACTTGAGGGAAGCGAAACAGCGGAATTTGAAAATCAGCCGGTGGAAGTAAGTGGTCTAAACTCCTGGATCTTCTCATAAGCTTGTACTAGAACAAGTGAAGGGGATGAGAAGATTCATGGAGCCTATTTTTATTATAGGGATTATTTTAGGACTAGTTGTTCTTCTATTTTTATCAGGTTCGCCTGCAAAGCCTTTAAAGTGGATTGGTATAACTGCTGTTAAATGTGTAGCGGGTGCTTTGTTGCTGGTATGTGTGAACATGTTCGGAGGCAGCCTTGGCATCCATGTGCCGATTAATATTGTCACAACAGCCATAAGCGGAATTTTGGGCATACCGGGAATAGCAGCGTTAGTAGTGATTAAGCATTTTATTGTTTAATTCATATTATATGTTGACTTTAAGACGTAAGGGTGTTATTCTAATATACGTCGCTGATGACGGATAAGCTTTTTAAAGAAATTACGAAAAAAAGTTGTTGACGGAAACAGCAGGAAATGTTATCATAATAAAGTCGCTTAAAGAGCGATTGCAAAGTTCTTTGAAAACTAAACAAGACAAAACGTACCTGTTAATTCAAGTTTTATTATAAAATCGCACAGCGATGTGCGTAGTCAGTCAAACTACTTTATCGGAGAGTTTGATCCTGGCTCAGGACG
>NZ_JAXKQF010000013.1:0-3008 GCF_034296245.1 Bacillus sp. V26
GGTTAAGTCCTCGATCGATTAGTATCTGTCAGCTCCATGTGTCGCCACACTTCCACCTCAGACCTATCAACCTGATCATCTTTCAGGGATCTTACTTCCTTGCGGAATGGGAAATCTCATCTTGAGGGGGGCTTCATGCTTAGATGCTTTCAGCACTTATCCCGTCCGCACATAGCTACCCAGCGATGCCCTTGGCAGAACAACTGGTACACCAGCGGTGCGTCCATCCCGGTCCTCTCGTACTAAGGACAGCTCCTCTCAAATTTCCTGCGCCCGCGACGGATAGGGACCGAACTGTCTCACGACGTTCTGAACCCAGCTCGCGTACCGCTTTAATGGGCGAACAGCCCAACCCTTGGGACCGACTACAGCCCCAGGATGCGATGAGCCGACATCGAGGTGCCAAACCTCCCCGTCGATGTGGACTCTTGGGGGAGATAAGCCTGTTATCCCCGGGGTAGCTTTTATCCGTTGAGCGATGGCCCTTCCATGCGGAACCACCGGATCACTAAGCCCGACTTTCGTCCCTGCTCGACTTGTAGGTCTCGCAGTCAAGCTCCCTTGTGCCTTTACACTCTGCGAATGATTTCCAACCATTCTGAGGGAACCTTTGGGCGCCTCCGTTACCTTTTAGGAGGCGACCGCCCCAGTCAAACTGCCCACCTGACACTGTCTCCCCGCCCGATAAGGGCGGCGGGTTAGAAGGTCAATACAGCCAGGGTAGTATCCCACCGATGCCTCCACCGAAGCTGGCGCTCCGGTTTCCAAGGCTCCTACCTATCCTGTACAAGCTGTACCAACATTCAATATCAGGCTGCAGTAAAGCTCCACGGGGTCTTTCCGTCCTGTCGCGGGTAACCTGCATCTTCACAGGTACTATAATTTCACCGAGTCTCTCGTTGAGACAGTGCCCAGATCGTTGCGCCTTTCGTGCGGGTCGGAACTTACCCGACAAGGAATTTCGCTACCTTAGGACCGTTATAGTTACGGCCGCCGTTTACTGGGGCTTCAATTCGCACCTTCGCTTACGCTAAGCGCTCCTCTTAACCTTCCAGCACCGGGCAGGCGTCAGCCCCTATACTTCGCCTTACGGCTTCGCAGAGACCTGTGTTTTTGCTAAACAGTCGCCTGGGCCTATTCACTGCGGCTCTCTCGGGCTTGCACCCTAACAGAGCACCCCTTCTCCCGAAGTTACGGGGTCATTTTGCCGAGTTCCTTAACGAGAGTTCTCTCGATCACCTTAGGATTCTCTCCTCGCCTACCTGTGTCGGTTTGCGGTACGGGCACCTCTCACCTCGCTAGAGGCTTTTCTTGGCAGTGTGGAATCAGGAACTTCGCTACTATATTTCGCTCGCCATCACAGCTCAGCCTTATGGGAAACGGATTTGCCTATTTCCCAGCCTAACTGCTTGGACGCGGATATCCAATACCGCGCTTACCCTATCCTCCTGCGTCCCCCCATTGCTCAAATGGTGAGGAGGTGGTACAGGAATATCAACCTGTTGTCCATCGCCTACGCCTTTCGGCCTCGGCTTAGGTCCCGACTAACCCTGAGCGGACGAGCCTTCCTCAGGAAACCTTAGGCATTCGGTGGAGGGGATTCTCACCCCTCTTTCGCTACTCATACCGGCATTCTCACTTCTAAGCGCTCCACCAGTCCTTCCGGTCTGGCTTCACAGCCCTTAGAACGCTCTCCTACCACTGTTCGAAGAACAGTCCGCAGCTTCGGTGATACGTTTAGCCCCGGTACATTTTCGGCGCAGAGTCACTCGACCAGTGAGCTATTACGCACTCTTTAAATGGTGGCTGCTTCTAAGCCAACATCCTGGTTGTCTAAGCAACTCCACATCCTTTTCCACTTAACGTATACTTTGGGACCTTAGCTGGCGGTCTGGGCTGTTTCCCTTTCGACTACGGATCTTATCACTCGCAGTCTGACTCCCAAGGATAAGTCATTGGCATTCGGAGTTTGACTGAATTCGGTAACCCGGTAGGGGCCCCTAGTCCAATCAGTGCTCTACCTCCAAGACTCTTACCTTGAGGCTAGCCCTAAAGCTATTTCGGAGAGAACCAGCTATCTCCAGGTTCGATTGGCATTTCACCCCTACCCACACCTCATCCCCGCACTTTTCAACGTGCGTGGGTTCGGGCCTCCATTCAGTGTTACCTGAACTTCACCCTGGACATGGGTAGATCACCTGGTTTCGGGTCTACGACCACGTACTCATGCGCCCTATTCAGACTCGCTTTCGCTGCGGCTCCGCATCTTCTGCTTAACCTTGCACGGGATCGTAACTCGCCGGTTCATTCTACAAAAGGCACGCCATCACCCGTTAACGGGCTCTGACTACTTGTAGGCACACGGTTTCAGGATCTCTTTCACTCCCCTTCCGGGGTGCTTTTCACCTTTCCCTCACGGTACTGGTTCACTATCGGTCACTAGGGAGTATTTAGCCTTGGGAGATGGTCCTCCCGGATTCCGACGGAATTTCACGTGTTCCGCCGTACTCAGGATCCACTCTGGAGAGAACGAAGTTTTGACTACAGGGCTGTTACCTCCTATGGCGGGCCTTTCCAGACCTCTTCATCTACCTCGTTCCTTTGTAACTCCGTATAGAGTGTCCTACAACCCCAAGAGGCAAGCCTCTTGGTTTGGGCTAATCCCGTTTCGCTCGCCGCTACTCAGGGAATCGCATTTGCTTTCTCTTCCTCCGGGTACTTAGATGTTTCAGTTCCCCGGGTCTGCCTTCTCATATCCTATGAATTCAGATATGGATACCACTCCATTACGAGTGGTGGGTTTCCCCATTCGGAAATCTCCGGATCAAAGCTTGCTTACAGCTCCCCGAAGCATATCGGTGTTCGTCCCGTCCTTCATCGGCTCCTAGTGCCAAGGCATCCACCGTGCGCCCTTTCTAACTTAACCGTTAAAAAGAATCACTATGTGATATCTTGTGTTACTAATTGAATGTGATGTCTACTGTTATCTAGTTTTCAAAGAACACGTT
>NZ_JAXKQF010000014.1:0-1548 GCF_034296245.1 Bacillus sp. V26
TCAGCTTGTAGAGAAAACGATGTTTTTTCTACAAGCTTTTTTGTTTCTTTAGATGCTTATTGTATTTTAGATACAGAAAAAGGCTCCCACATATCTATCCCTGCTTGGATAGGTATGTGGCAATCTTCTTCATGTTCTGGCATGCGGCTGTGAGGAGAACTTGTTCGCTCACATTTCGTTGTCCCCTTAACCTGCAATAGCGAAGCCCATGCAGCTGTTTTGAATCTGCAAAGCTTCGCTCTATTTTTTCTTTTCTTTTTTTGTAGAGGTTTTTTCCTGAAACAGACAAGCGATTTTGTCTGACCTTTTCTTTATGGTCTTCCCATACATGCCGAGTAATCACTTTCTGCCGATTCTTTGATTTTGTACAGTTTTCAAGCAGCGGGCATGAGGAACATATTTCAGGATTTGATTTATATGTCCGGTAGCCTTTTCGGTCAGTTGTTGAGTACGTAAGGATTTGCTGGTTCGGGCAAATATATCTGTCTTGTTCACTGTCGTAATGAAATTTCCATTTTGGAAACAAGCCTCGGATAGGGTGATAAAGTCTATGTGCGATGACACCAAAGATTTGTCGGTCAGATAATCCTTTACAGATCGGAGTCGTTAAATATCCGGAATCAAGGGCGACGGCTTCTGCTTGAAACCCAAATCGTGCGATTTGGTGATCCAATCGGTCAAGATAGGGCACAGAATCATGGACATTTCCAGGTGTGACATAGGTATCTGTGATAATGTTGTATTTCATATCTGTTGTGCGGTGATCTAAATAGAAAAAACCTTCTGGTTTGTTTTCACGATACAGATATCCACTTTCCGGATCTGTTGTACTATGGCGGATCTCTTTTTCAGCTTTCACCTCCTCTTTGATTGTTAATGGCTTTTTTCCGTGTTCCTCCCGATCCTCTTGAATGGCTTCATTTAAATCTTTGATATAGTTTTGGGTATCCTGCGCAATTGTTTTTCTTGTGTATTTATGCTTGTTGGCATTGGCTTTCAGATGAGTTGAATCGGTGAATAGGACACGTCCGCCCACCATGTCATGATTGATGGCCTGAAGAACGATCTCATCAAAAATGTCTTGGAAGATGGTTGTATCTTTAAAGCGTGTGCGTCTGTTCCAGCTGATGGTGGAGTGGTGCGGAACCGGGTCATTGATATTCAGTCCCAAAAACCATCTGTACGCCATATTGTAGTAAATTTCTTTTTCGAGCTGTCTTTCTGAACGGATACCGTAGAGGTAGCCGATAAACATCATTTTGAATAAAATTAGCGGATCAAGTGAGGGGCGGCCTTTGTTTTCGCTGTAGTAAGGTTTCACCTTTTCAATGATGAAAGAGAAGTCTATGTGTTTATCAATTTTACGAAGCAGATGATCCTCTTCGACGAGTTGGTCAAGCAGAACAAATTCGGCTGCATTTTGAGAAGAATTTCTTGTGTGCAACATGAGAAAGACACCGTCCTTGTAAGTCTTTCTTTTATTTTATTACATGAGAATGGATATTTTAAGAAAAAATAAAGGCTGTCGAGATTTTCTCGACAGCCTGA
>NZ_JAXKQF010000016.1:0-706 GCF_034296245.1 Bacillus sp. V26
GTTTGGTGGCGATAGCGAAGAGGTCACACCCGTTCCCATGCCGAACACGGAAGTTAAGCTCTTCAGCGCCGATGGTAGTCGGGGGTTTCCCCCTGTGAGAGTAGGACGCCGCCAAGCAGTTTTATCTATTTCTACCATGTTTGTTTATGAAGCTTATATCATTCCGCAGTAGCTCAGTGGTAGAGCTATCGGCTGTTAACCGATCGGTCGTAGGTTCGAATCCTACCTGCGGAGCCATTGCTTCCATAGCTCAGCAGGTAGAGCACTTCCATGGTAAGGAAGAGGTCAGCGGTTCGAGCCCGCTTGGAAGCTTTATTTAAATGCATTACTCTTACCAAGGTTTCTCAAAAAGGAGAAAGCTTTTTTTATTGCGATATGCGGAAGTAGTTCAGTGGTAGAACACCACCTTGCCAAGGTGGGGGTCGCGGGTTCGAATCCCGTCTTCCGCTCCATTTTTTCATCCCAACGGGATGTTGATACAAGTGAAAATGCGCCCGTAGCTCAATTGGATAGAGCGTTTGACTACGGATCAAAAGGTTAGGGGTTCGACTCCTCTCGGGCGCGCCATATATTTTATCAATATGGGAAATCGGGAAGTAGCTCAGCTTGGTAGAGCACATGGTTTGGGACCATGGGGTCGCAGGTTCGAATCCTGTCTTCCCGACCATTTTTATGGGGCCTTAGCTCAGCTGGGAGAGCGCCTGCT
>NZ_JAXKQF010000017.1:0-444 GCF_034296245.1 Bacillus sp. V26
GAAGTCGTAACAAGGTAGCCGTATCGGAAGGTGCGGCTGGATCACCTCCTTTCTAAGGATATTTACGGAATATAAGACCTTGGGTCTTATAAACAGAACGTTCCCTGTCTTGTTTAGTTTTGAAGGAACTTTGTTCCTTGAATAAGTTAAGATGGGCCTGTAGCTCAGCTGGTTAGAGCGCACGCCTGATAAGCGTGAGGTCGGTGGTTCGAGTCCACTCAGGCCCACCATCTTATACAAATGGGGCCTTAGCTCAGCTGGGAGAGCGCCTGCTTTGCACGCAGGAGGTCAGCGGTTCGATCCCGCTAGGCTCCACCAACGTGTTCTTTGAAAACTAGATAACAGTAGACATCACATTCAATTAGTAACACAAGATATCACATAGTGATTCTTTTTAACGGTTAAGTTAGAAAGGGCGCACGGTGGATGCCTTGGCACTAGGAG
>NZ_JAXKQF010000018.1:0-392 GCF_034296245.1 Bacillus sp. V26
CCATCTGTCCGCTCGACTTGCATGTATTAGGCACGCCGCCAGCGTTCGTCCTGAGCCAGGATCAAACTCTCCGATAAAGTAGTTTGACTGACTACGCACATCACTGTGCGATTTTATAATAAAACTTAAATTAACAGGTACGTTTTGTCTTGTTTAGTTTTCAAAGATCATTTTGTTTATCGCTTTGTTAAAGCAACTTTATTAGTATACAATGTCGCCTTCTCAAAGTCAACAACTTTTTTCATTTTTAATTGCACTAATGTGCAACTGCTTGGCGGCGTCCTACTCTCACAGGGGGAAACCCCCGACTACCATCGGCGCTGAAGAGCTTAACTTCCGTGTTCGGCATGGGAACGGGTGTGACCTCTTCGCTATCGCCACCAAACAATTGA
>NZ_JAXKQF010000019.1:0-386 GCF_034296245.1 Bacillus sp. V26
AGGGAGCAAGCTCCCATCTGTCCGCTCGACTTGCATGTATTAGGCACGCCGCCAGCGTTCGTCCTGAGCCAGGATCAAACTCTCCGATAAAGTAGTTTGACTGACTACGCACATCGCTGTGCGATTTATAATAAAACTTGAATTAACAGGTACGTTTTGTCTTGTTTAGTTTTCAAAGATCATTTTGTTTATCGCTTTGTTAAAGCAACTTTATTAGTGTACAACGTCACTTTCTCAAAGTCAATAACTTTTTTTAAACCTTTTTTGGTGGAGCCTAGCGGGATCGAACCGCTGACCTCCTGCGTGCAAAGCAGGCGCTCTCCCAGCTGAGCTAAGGCCCCATAAAAATGGTCGGGAAGACAGGATTCGAACCTGCGACCCCATGG
>NZ_JAXKQF010000001.1:0-1417410 GCF_034296245.1 Bacillus sp. V26
CCTCAAGATGAGATTTCCCATTCCGCAAGGAAGTAAGATCCCTGAAAGATGATCAGGTTGATAGGTCTGAGGTGGAAGTGTGGCGACACATGGAGCTGACAGATACTAATCGATCGAGGACTTAACCTAATGTCTAATGATGTCACACCTGTTATCTAGTTTTGAGAGAACACTCTCAATTGTTTGGTGGCGATAGCGAAGAGGTCACACCCGTTCCCATGCCGAACACGGAAGTTAAGCTCTTCAGCGCCGATGGTAGTCGGGGGTTTCCCCCTGTGAGAGTAGGACGCCGCCAAGCAATTGCACGTTAGTGCAATTATGGAGGATTAGCTCAGCTGGGAGAGCATCTGCCTTACAAGCAGAGGGTCGGCGGTTCGAGCCCGTCATCCTCCACCATTCTAACTATACATAATATGTTTACATATGAGCCGGTGTAGCTCAATTGGTAGAGCAACTGACTTGTAATCAGTAGGTTGGGGGTTCAAGTCCTCTTGCCGGCACCACTTTTATATGATATAATATTCAAGTCTCTTGTAAGAAGAGCCATTAGCTCAGTTGGTAGAGCATCTGACTTTTAATCAGAGGGTCGAAGGTTCGAGTCCTTCATGGCTCACCATTTATATGTTGCGGATGTGGCGGAATTGGCAGACGCGCTAGAATCAGGCTCTAGTGTCTTTACAGACGTGGGGGTTCAAGTCCCTTCATCCGCACCATTTCTGCGGAAGTAGTTCAGTGGTAGAACACCACCTTGCCAAGGTGGGGGTCGCGGGTTCGAATCCCGTCTTCCGCTCCAACTATACCATCCACGCCGGGGTGGTGGAATTGGCAGACACACAGGACTTAAAATCCTGCGGTAGGTGACTACCGTGCCGGTTCAAGTCCGGCCCTCGGCATTATAATTTGCGCCCGTAGCTCAATTGGATAGAGCGTTTGACTACGGATCAAAAGGTTAGGGGTTCGACTCCTCTCGGGCGCGCCATGATCTACATGAAATCGGGAAGTAGCTCAGCTTGGTAGAGCACATGGTTTGGGACCATGGGGTCGCAGGTTCGAATCCTGTCTTCCCGACCATTCTTGGGGCCTTAGCTCAGCTGGGAGAGCGCCTGCTTTGCACGCAGGAGGTCAGCGGTTCGATCCCGCTAGGCTCCACTTGATTTCAATATATGATTTGGCGGTGTAGCTCAGCTGGCTAGAGCGTACGGTTCATACCCGTGAGGTCGGGGGTTCGATCCCCTCCGCCGCTACCAAAGGACCTTTAGCTCAGTTGGTTAGAGCAGACGGCTCATAACCGTCCGGTCGTAGGTTCGAGTCCTACAAGGTCCACCACAATACGGAGGAATACCCAAGTCTGGCTGAAGGGATCGGTCTTGAAAACCGACAGGGGTGTCAAAGCCCGCGGGGGTTCGAATCCCTCTTCCTCCGCCATATATATTCTTACATTTTATCATCGCGGGGTGGAGCAGTTCGGTAGCTCGTCGGGCTCATAACCCGAAGGTCGCAGGTTCAAATCCTGCCCCCGCAACCAAACAAATATATCCTTTTAAATAAGGAGCGCCCGATGGGTGCAACTAATTAAAATGGTCCGGTAGTTCAGTTGGTTAGAATGCCTGCCTGTCACGCAGGAGGTCGCGGGTTCGAGTCCCGTCCGGACCGCCATTTAAATAATAAGGCTCGGTAGCTCAGTTGGTAGAGCAACGGACTGAAAATCCGTGTGTCGGCGGTTCGATTCCGTCCCGAGCCACCATTTACAAATATATATATTTTGGCGGTTGTGGCGAAGTGGTTAACGCACCAGATTGTGGCTCTGGCATTCGTGGGTTCGATTCCCATCAATCGCCCCAAATAAAATTGCGGGTGTAGTTTAGTGGTAAAACCTCAGCCTTCCAAGCTGATGTCGTGGGTTCGATTCCCATCACCCGCTCCATTTCTATATCGTCATGGGCCTGTAGCTCAGCTGGTTAGAGCGCACGCCTGATAAGCGTGAGGTCGATGGTTCGAGTCCATTCAGGCCCACCATACCATGACTTTTACGTTCCACAGTAGCTCAGTGGTAGAGCTATCGGCTGTTAACCGATCGGTCGCAGGTTCGAATCCTGCCTGTGGAGCCATATGGAGAAGTACTCAAGTGGCTGAAGAGGCGCCCCTGCTAAGGGTGTAGGTCGTGTAAGCGGCGCGAGGGTTCAAATCCCTCCTTCTCCGCCATGACGGCCCGTTGGTCAAGCGGTTAAGACACCGCCCTTTCACGGCGGTAACACGGGTTCGAATCCCGTACGGGTCATCCTGAAACCTTGCATATCCTGCAAGGTTTTTTTGTTTTCTAAAACTATATGATATGCATCTGATTTTGTTTTTTATTCTATATCAAATTTACAACAAAAAACTCCATATCTTTTGTTTTTCTTCAGAAAATGAAGTTTTATGTCAATAAATATAAGCGCTTTCTAGAAAGGGCTTTTTTTTATTTCTACGAATAAATAATATAAATGAAAACTATGATGTCAGAAAGGATGATTACATGGCCGCTGCCAGCCCAACAGCACATGATGTTTATCTTTTTCACGAAGGCAGTCTGTTTAAAAGCTATCAGCTGTTTGGCTCGCATTATCGCGAGCTGAATGGCCAAAGCGGGTATGAATTTTGTGTGTGGGCGCCTCATGCGTCAGAAGTTCGAGTGGCTGGAGATTTTAACAGTTGGTCAGGTGAGCTTCATGTTATGCAGAAAGTTAATGATCATGGCATTTGGACGTTATTTGTTCCAGGTTTGAAAGAAAAGGAACGATATAAGTATGAAATCGTGACAAATAGCGGAGAGACCATGCTGAAGGCAGACCCGTATGCTTTTTATTCAGAAGTAAGACCGAATACGGCGTCTCTTACTTACGATCTTGCAGGGTACAGCTGGCATGATCAAAAGTGGCAGAAGAAGAAGAAAGCTAAAACAATATATGAAAAGCCGGTTTTTATTTATGAGCTTCATCTTGGTTCATGGAAGAAGCATCCCGATGGCACGCTTTACTCCTATGGAGAATTAGGCCAGTCTCTTATTCCTTATATCAAAGAGCAGGGGTTTACCCATATCGAACTGCTGCCCGTTTATGAACATCCTTATGATCGCTCTTGGGGTTATCAAGCAACGGGGTATTACAGCCCGACAAGCCGATTTGGCACGCCTCATGATTTGATGAGGTTTGTGGATGAATGCCATCAGGCAAACATCGGCGTCATACTTGATTGGGTCCCCGGACATTTTTGTAAAGATTCTCATGGGCTTTATATGTTTGATGGAGCGCCTCTTTACGAATATCAAGAAGAGCGTGACCGGGAGAACTGGCTGTGGGGCACCGCTAACTTTGATTTAGGAAAACCGGAAGTTCAAAGTTTTTTAATTTCTAATGCGTTGTACTGGGCGGAATTCTATCATATAGATGGTTTTAGGGTCGATGCCGTGGCCAATATGCTGTATTGGCCAAATCAGGCTGAACGCCATATGAATCCATATGCAGTTGCATTTTTAAAGAAGCTGAATCAAACAATGCGGGAGGCATATCCGCATGTCATGATGATAGCGGAAGATTCCACCGAATGGCCTCAAGTAACAGGTCCTGTTGAGGAAGGGGGACTCGGCTTTCATTTTAAATGGAATATGGGCTGGATGAATGATGTGCTGAAATATATGGAGACGCCTGCTGAACAAAGGCGGCACTGCCATCAGCTTGTGTCTTTTTCCTTGCTTTATGCGTTTAGTGAACATTTTGTATTGCCATTTTCTCATGATGAAGTCGTGTATGGAAAAAAATCACTTCTTCACAAAATGCCTGGCGACTATTGGCAGAAGTTTGCCCAATATCGGCTTTTACTCGGTTATATGACGGCTCATCCCGGAAAAAAACTCATTTTTATGGGATCGGAATTTGCCCAATTCGATGAATGGAAAGATACAGAACAGCTTGATTGGTTTTTGAACTCCTTCCCCATGCATCAAAAAGCAAGTGTTTTTACTCAAGATCTTCTCCGCTTTTATCAAAAAAGCAAAATCCTTTATGAAAATGACCATCGTGCTCAGTCATTTGAATGGATTGATGTCCACAATGAGGAGCAATCAATCTTTTCTTTTATTCGGTATGGCAGACGGCACGGTGAGGCGCTTATCATCTTATGTAATTTTACACCCTCGGTCTATCATCAATACGATGTTGGCGTTCCCTTTCTTACCCAATATATCGAAGTGTTGAACAGTGACAATGAAAAATATGGGGGCTCAGGTCAATTGAATAAAAAGCCGTTGGCAGCCAAAGCTGGAGCTGTTCATCACAAACCGTGCTATATCACAATGACAATCCCCCCTTATGGCATTTCGATTATGCGGGCGGTGAAAAAAAGAGGAGAGATAAATGAATGAAAAAACAATGTGTAGCTATGCTCCTTGCCGGCGGGAAGGGCAGCCGTCTCAGCGGATTAACAAAAAATATGGCAAAACCGGCCGTATCTTTTGGGGGAAAATACAGGATTATTGATTTTACGCTCAGCAACTGCTCGAATTCAGGCATAGACACAGTAGGCATCTTAACACAATATCAGCCGCTGGAGCTGAATTCCTATATTGGCATTGGCAGTGCATGGGATCTTGACAGGCACAATGGCGGTGTTACGGTATTGCCTCCTTATGCCGAGTCATCCGAAGTGAAATGGTATAAAGGGACGGCAAGCGCAATTTATGAAAATCTCAATTACCTGAACCAGTATGATCCTGAGTATGTGCTGATCTTATCAGGCGATCACATTTATAAAATGGACTACGGCAAAATGCTTGATTTTCATATTGAAAAGAAAGCGGATGTGACCATCTCCGTGATTGAAGTGGGATGGGAAGAAGCGAGCCGATTCGGCATCATGAAGACAAATGAAGACGGGATCATCACACATTTTGATGAAAAGCCTAAATTTCCAAAGAGCAATTTGGCATCCATGGGTATTTATATTTTCAATTGGCCGCTCTTGAAGCAATACCTTGAGATGGATGACCGGAATCCGTATTCAAGCCATGATTTCGGCAAAGACATTATTCCTTTGCTTTTGGAGGAGAAAAAGAAGCTTTCCGCTTATCCGTTTAAAGGATATTGGAAGGATGTCGGCACGGTGCAGAGCTTATGGGAAGCCAATATGGATTTGCTGAAAGACCAGTCTGAGCTAAGGCTGTTTGAACGCAATTGGAAGATTTACTCTGTCAATCCGAATCAGCCTCCGCAATTTATTTCGCCTGAGGCGCAGGTTCATGACTCACTTGTGAATGAGGGGTGTATTGTTTATGGGAATGTGTCTCACTCCGTTCTATTTCAAGGTGTCACCGTCGGTAAGCACGCAACGGTCAAGCGTTCAGTGATTATGCCGGATGTGACAATCGGTGAGCATGTCGTGATTGAGAATGCTATCGTGCCCAAGGGCTTAGTGCTTCCGGATGGCGCAGTGATTAAATCTGAAAAAGACATTCAGGAGGTGCTGCTTGTTTCGGAGGAATTTGTAGAGAAAGAATTGATTTAATGACTGAAGAGGAGGCAGAATCAGTTGATCAATAATCAAATGTTAGGTGTTATAGATGAAACCACATATAAGCATTCTCTTCAGGATTTAACCGCACAGCGGTCGCTTGGTGCGATTCCTTTTGCTGGCAGGTACCGTTTGATAGATTTTATGCTGTCCAATATGGTGAATGCGGACATTAGGAGTGTGGCGATTTTTCCGAAATATCGCTACCGGTCTCTTATGGATCATCTTGGAGCAGGGAAGGAATGGGATTTACACCGAAAAAAGGACGGCCTCTTTTTTTTTCCGTCACCGCATTTGCATGATGAATATAATGAATTCGGTTCATTTCGCCAGTTTTCTGATCATCTTGATTACTTTCATAGAAGCACACAGCAATATGCCGTCATCACCAACAGCCATACTGTATGCAACATTCAATTTCAATACGTGCTGAAAAGACATCAGGAGGCGGGCTGTGACATTACCGAGGTCTTTCAGGACGGTCAGTCGCTGCAAATCTATATCATGTCTTCTAAACTCTTGAAGGATCTGATCTACGGACATATTGAAAAAGGATACAGAACCATTCAGGAGGTTGTTGAAAAGGAAGCCTCCGCATTGACCATTTGCCCATATGAATATTCGGGGTATGCAGCTGTTATTGATTCTGTAGAAAAGTATTATACCCACAGTATGGAGCTTATTCAGCCGCGTTTTTGGCAGCAGGTGTTTTTGCCTCAGCAGCCGATTTATACAAAAGTGAAGGATGAGCCCCCAACGAAATACGGGAAGAACAGCACTGTCAGAAATTCTTTAGTGGCAAACGGCTGTGTGCTTGAGGGGGAGGTCGAAAACTGCATCTTATTCAGGGCGGTGCATGTCGGGAAAGGCACGAAGCTGAAAAACTGCATTATTATGCAAAAAACGCAGATTGGTGAGGATTGTTTGCTGGAGCAGGTGATTGCTGATAAAGATGTCAAAATCGGCAATACAACTGAAACTGCGGGAACGGAGGAGCAGCCGCTCGTATTAAAAAAAGGTTTGGTGCAAGGAGAGCTGATGAATTCTTGAAGGTGTTATTTGCTGTCTCAGAATGTACCCCGTTTGTAAAATCAGGAGGCCTGGCCGATGTGGCCGGCGCGCTGCCCAAAGTGCTTTCTCGTCTTGGGAACGACGTAGCGGTAATCATGCCGAAATACAGTCAAATTCCTGATCCCTGGAAAAAGCGTATGAAGAAAACAGCTGAGTGTACGGTTGCTGTTGGCTGGCGTCAGCAATATTGCGGGATTGAGCATTTGGCTGAAGATGGTGTGGATTATTATTTTATCGACAATAAATATTATTTCTCAAGGGATTCCCTGTACGGGCATTTTGACGATGGGGAGCGGTTTGCTTATTTTTCAAGAGCTGTGCTGGAAGCGGCAGAAGCAGTGAATTTTCAAGCCGATATCATTCATACTCATGACTGGCATACAGCGATGGTCAATTATTTGTTGAAAGAGGAATACAGCAAGCGCCCTTTTTATGAGCAGATGAAAAGTGTGCTCACGATCCATAACTTGCAGTTTCAAGGTATATTCCCGCCTGAGGTGACACATGACTTGCTCGGTCTCGACATGAGTCATTTTCATTTTGAGAGATTAGAATGCAATGGATTTGTTAATTTTATGAAAGCAGGGATTCTCGCTGCTGATCATGTAACAACGGTGAGCCCGACTTATAGAAATGAAATCTTAACGCCGTATTACGGCGAGCAGCTTGAGCCAGTTTTGCAGCATAGGGAAAAAGATTTAACAGGGATCTTAAACGGTATTGATGACTCTTTCTATCAGACAGAGAGCGATCCGTATATTGAGATGCATTACGATCCTGAACGTCTTGATTTAAAGGAAGAAAATAAAACGAAGCTCCAGCGGCGGATGGGCCTTCCGGAACGAAAAGATATTCCGCTGATCAGTATGGTAACAAGGCTGACCAAACAGAAGGGGCTTGATCTTGTTAAGAGAATGATGCACGAGCTGCTGGAGGAGAGAGACATACAGCTGATTGTGCTCGGTACGGGGGAGCAGGAATTTGAGGACTACTTCCGGTACATTGAATTTGCATTTCACGATAAATGCAGGGCGTATATTGGGTTTGATGAGCCGTTTGCCCATCAGATTTATGCGGGCTCGGATTTGTTTCTGATGCCGTCGAAATTTGAGCCGTGCGGTCTGGGGCAGATGATCGCGCTTCAATATGGCGCTATTCCGATTGTCAGAGAAACAGGCGGGCTCTATGACACTGTCCGTTCCTACCGGGAGGAAGAGGGCACAGGCAACGGTTTTACGTTCTCAGCCTTTAATGCTCACGATCTGAAATTTACGATCGAGAGGGCGCTGGCGTTTTATCGCCAAAAGGATGTATGGAAGAGCATCATGAAGACCGCAATGAATGCAGATTACAGCTGGAAACAATCAGCCAAACAGTATCAGCGCATTTTCGAGCATGTGACAAGGAGTGGACGGGATGTTCTCGAGTAAAGAACGCTTTGCAGCCTTATTTTTAAAGCGTCTGGAAATGACGTGCGGGAAAAGCTTTAAGGACTCTTCCAGGCTTGATCAATATAAAACCTTAGGCAATATGATCAGAGAGTACATCAGCGCTGATTGGATCCAGACAAATGAAAGAAGCAGGTCCAATTCCGGAAAGCAGACATATTATTTGTCGATTGAATTTCTTCTGGGACAGCTCCTTGAACAGAATTTAATGAATCTCGGTATTCGGGATGTAGTGGAAGCGGGTCTGAAAGAGAACGGCATCAGTTTAGACGAGATCCTTTATATGGAGAGTGATGCAGGGCTTGGGAATGGCGGTCTGGGGCGATTGGCCGCTTGTTTCTTAGATTCTCTGGCTTCGTTAAACTTGCCTGGGCATGGGATGGGAATTCGCTATAAGCATGGGTTATTTGAACAAAAAATTGTTGACGGGCATCAGGTTGAGCTGCCTGAGCAATGGCTGAAAAACGGAAATGTGTGGGAAGTAAGAAATGCTGATCAAGCGGTTGACGTGCCGTTTTGGGGCGAGGTGCATATGACTGAAAAAAACGGCCGTCTGCATTTTCGTCATGAGCAAGCAACAATCATTACCGCTGTTCCTTATGATATCCCGATCATCGGATACGATACGGGCACAGTCAACACGTTAAGACTTTGGAACGCCGAGCCTTATGCGCATTATCACGGCGGCAATATTTTGTCTTATAAACGGGAAACAGAAGCTGTATCTGAATTTTTATACCCTGACGACACGCATGACGAGGGTAAGATATTACGGCTGAAGCAGCAGTATTTTTTAGTATGTGCAAGTTTAAAAAGCATTGTGAACAATTACCGCAAAACGAATCAATCATTATATGGCCTGCATAAAAAAGTAAGCATTCATATTAATGACACCCATCCTGCACTTGCTGTGCCTGAACTGATGCGGATTTTGCTTGATGAAGAAAACATGAGCTGGGAAGATGCCTGGCATATCACGGTACATACGATTTCTTACACGAATCATACGACACTGTCAGAAGCGCTTGAAAAATGGCCGATTCATTTATTTAAGCCGTTGCTCCCGCGAATGTATATGATTATTGAAGAGATTAATGAGAGGTTTTGCAGAGCGGTTTGGGAGAAGTATCCCGGTGACTGGAAAAGGATAGAGGATATGGCGATTACGGCGCACGGTGTTGTCAAAATGGCTCATCTCGCAATAGTGGGAAGCTACAGTGTAAACGGAGTTGCCAAAATTCACTCCGACATTTTAAAGGAACGGGAGATGCGTCATTTTCATTTGATGTTTCCGAATCGGTTTAACAATAAAACAAATGGAATCGCCCATAGGCGCTGGCTGTTAAAAGCCAATCCCGGCTTGTCCGCGATGATAACGGATGCGATAGGCGATGAATGGATAAAACAGCCGGAATCCTTGATTCGGCTGGAACCGTACGCTGCTGATCCCGCTTTTATTGAGCAGTTCCAAAACAACAAAAGCAGAAAAAAGCAAGAGCTTGCTGATCTGATTTTTTGCACGGCCGGAGTGGCTGTAAATCCGGACAGCATATTTGATGTACAGGTGAAACGGCTTCATGCGTATAAACGGCAGCTGCTGAATGTTCTTCATATTATGTATTTGTATAACCGGCTGAAGGAGGATTCAGGATTTTCTATTTATCCGCAAACCTTTATTTTCGGAGCAAAGGCTTCACCAAGCTATCATTACGCGAAGAAAATCATTAAACTGATTCATTCCGTTGCGGAGAAAGTAAATTATGACCCGGCGGTGAGGCAGCTGCTCAAGGTCGTTTTTTTAGAAAATTACAGGGTCTCTATGGCGGAGCAGATTTTTCCGGCATCAGATGTAAGTGAACAAATTTCGACTGCAAGCAAGGAAGCGTCCGGTACAGGAAATATGAAGTTTATGATGAATGGCGCGCTGACAATCGGCACGCATGACGGGGCGAATATTGAAATTCTGCAACGGGTCGGAACTGATTGTGTTTACACTTTTGGTTTGAAAGCGGATGACGTTCTTTCCTACCAGGAAAACGGAGGCTACAGATCAAGGGAGTATTATCAGCATGACCGCAGAATCAGGCAGGTAGCGGATCAGCTGATCAACGGTTTTTTTGAAGGTGAAGCCGATGAATTTGAATCCATCTATGATTCGCTGCTGCCGCATAATGACGAGTATTTTGTATTGAAGGATTTCAGTTCATACGCGGATGCCCAGGAGCGTATTCAAGCCGATTATCAAGATCGGCGAAAGTGGTCAGAGCGTTCGATTTTAAACATTGCCCATTCAGGTTATTTTTCAAGCGACCGGACGATTCACGAATATGCGAAACACATTTGGAGAATTAAGCCGATGATGTAAAAAGCCGCTGTTAGAGCGGCTTTTTTGTTCAAAGATTCATTGAATAGATCGTAAAGGATAAGACAGTTGCAAAGGCACTCCACAAAAAATAAGGCACAAGAAGCCAGCTTGCGGCCCTGCTGTATACTTTTGCAATGATGATTACAACCAGCGCTGTTATGGCGACAAGCAGGCAGTCAATGGATGCGGCAAGGAGATTCTTTTGCGTAAACTGAAAATAACTGAATGCTTGATTAAGCACATAATTGATCAAAAACGCCAGCCAAAAGCTTTTGGCTTTTTTAAATGAACATTTGGCAAAAACAATGGCAGCTGAAAGAGAAATCAGTGCAAACAGGACGGACCAGATAATGCCGATCGTTGACCCGCTTGGCGTCCAGTCTGGCTTTTTCAGTGAATGATACCAACTTTGGTCGATCGGAAATAGAAAGTCTGCGGCTGAAAACAGTGCGTATGTAATGATAAAAACTGCGATTGCGCCGAACATCTTTTTCATATATTTCCCTCCGGTATGTATGTATTTTACATGTAGGTTTACCCTTTATCTTGGATAGATCAAACTCCTGATATGCGGGGGAGATGATGTAGAGAGCTGCTGAAATGCGGTCATTTATGAAAACACAAAAGAGAACCCCCTTTGCCTGGGGGTTCAATCTGCATGGAGATCGCCAAACGTCGTCATGATGCCTTCTTCATCCAGCTCTTCCTCATAACGTTCATGCGCCCTGCTTGGATACACTGTAATTTCTTTGCCTGTAATATCTGTGGCAATGAAATTCTCATATGATTCTGTATTGCCGATATTTTCTTCGGCATTCATCGTCATATCATCATAGCTGAGCGGCGGATTTTCCATGTCCTGCGGTGTTTCTGAGTTTCCGTATTTTTCAACGTCCTGGTAGGAATCTTCACTGTCGTAAGGGGCTCTGATTTCTTCATCATCGTCAAATTCAAATTGCCCGAAAGGTGTTTCTTCTTCGATCGGACGGTCTTTGGAAACGACATCCTGTGATGAATATTCCGCGAGCGTTGTAGCAGTCGGAAGCGCTTCTAGGCGTTCATAAGGAATTTCCTTTCCGCTGACCTCACAAATCCCGTACGTGCCGTTTTCTATCGCCTTCAATGAATGCTCAATGTCCCGGAGATGCTCCCGTTCATGCAAATCAAGAGCAATGTCTTTTTCGCGCTCATAAAGCTCTGTCGCCTGATCGCCTGGGTGATTGTCATAAGCAGAAAGCTCACCCCACGAATCATATGGAAAAGCGGAATTGAGCTGAAAATGGTCATTGTCTTTGAAGCGGTTCAATATATCTTCTTTCGTTTGTTCAAGTTCCTTTTTTAAATGCTGAAGCTGTTCGTTTGTTAGCAATATGATCGCCTCGTTTCTCTGTAATGCATACCTTTAGTATGGACAGATCGCCTGAGAACTTTCATAAATCCCTTGTGGAGGAATATAGGAGAATTTCCTTATATGGTAAGCGGATACAAGCTTTGCTATCAGTGGAGAAAGAAATTTAAGGTTTGTTTCTTTTTCATTTCTGCAATTAGGTTTATAATAGGTAAGGCAGGCCATTTGGACTGCATGATCTGTGTATTTGACACAATGTAGACACAGGTGTATGGTATTAAAAGCATTTTAAGAATTATGGAGGAATGTCTCATGGTGACAACGGTGCAGCGTACGTTCCGAAAGGAAGTTCTACATGCATTACATAAAGCCAAAGAAGTCAACCATGCTGTCTTAATAAGCTATTCGAGACAAATTGAGTCTCTTGACCCTCTATCATTTTTCAATTACGGAGCAAAAAAATATACAGGCAATCGATTTTTTTGGTCAGAACCTGAAAGTGAATTGACAATAGTCGGTCTTGGCAAAGAAGCTGTTTTCCAGACGAATCAAAAAAACGACGAGCGGTATCGCGAGGTTTTTGAACAATGGGAGCGCTTTAAAAAGACGGCTTTTCATATTTATGAAGAAGAAAAGCTGCAGCATTCTGCAGTGGGACCTGTCTTATTCGGAGGCTTTTCCTTTGACCCTTACGAAGAAAGAGGTACTCAATGGGACCATTTCTCGGAAGGGGATTTCTTTGTGCCTTCGCTTATGCTGACGATGTCTGCTGACGGTTCGTTTTTAACAGTCAACAGATGGGTCAGCGGAGAAGATGATGCAGAAGCTGTTTTGGAAGGCTTAAAAGCTTTTGCAGCGGAATTTGTGGTCCCCGATTTAAATCAAAAAGATCAGGCTGTGATGACAGCATCTCAGGAGCTGGATAAGTCTGATTGGCTGAAAGCAATCGAAACGGCAACAAGCCAAATTAAAGAGAATCAATATGATAAAGTGGTTCTTGCCAGAGAGCTGCTGCTCACGTTTGACGGTCCGGTCAAAATGGAACCGGTGCTTAAAACGCTTTTGACCGATCAGCAGACAAGCTATGTTTTTGCAATCGAACAAGAAGGCAAAACCTTTGTCGGCGCATCCCCGGAAAGACTGATCAAAAGAGACGGCAACACTGTCATGTCTACTTGTCTGGCAGGTTCCATAAAGCGCGGCTCTGATGAAGAAGAAGACCGCCGCATCGGCCTAGCATTATTAAACGATGAGAAAAATCTGCTGGAGCATGATATTGTTGTAGGCATGATTCATAATGCTTTTGTATCAAGCTGTTCTGACGTTGAAAAGCCTGACGAACCTGTATTGTACAAAACGAAAAGCGTCCAGCACTTATTTACGCCGATTGTCGGCCAGCTTCACGCGTCTGCTTCGCTTTTTGACTTAATTGAGAAACTGCATCCCACACCGGCGCTTGGGGGAGCACCTCAGAAAAAAGCTGTAGAAGTGATCAGAGAGATCGAACCGATGTCCCGCGGCTGGTATGCGGCTCCTGTCGGCTGGATTGACAGTCAGGATAACGGAGAATTTGCTGTTGCCATTCGTTCAGGGCTGATTGAAGGCAGCACAGCACGCCTGTTTGCCGGGTGCGGCATTGTGGAAGACTCTGAACCGCAATCGGAATACGAAGAAACACAGATTAAATTAAAGCCGATGATCTCTGCACTGGGAGGTGAGAGACGTTGACAGTGAACCCGATTACTCATTACATCGGAAGCTTTATTGATGAATTCGCCCTTTCCGGAATTACGGACGCTGTCGTTTGTCCGGGCTCAAGATCTACACCGCTGGCAATTCTTGCTGCCGCGCATCCGGATATCAATGTCCATATCCAAATTGATGAAAGATCTGCCGGATTTTTTGCATTAGGGCTGGCAAAAGCACAGCAGCGTCCCGTGCTTCTGATTTGTACATCAGGAACAGCCGCGGCCAACTTTTATCCGGCTGTGATTGAAGCCCATTATTCAAGAGTACCGATTATAGTGTTAACTGCTGATCGGCCCCACGAGCTGCGTGAAGTAGGCGCACCGCAGGCCATTAATCAGCACTTCTTATTCGGTAACTTTGTTAAGTTTTTCACAGACTCTGCTCTTCCCGAAGAGTCGCCGCATATGCTGAGATATATCCGAACGCTGGCAGGCCGTGCCGCCGGGGAAGCGCAAAAGCGTCCAATGGGGCCTGTGCACGTGAATGTACCTCTTCGTGAGCCGCTGATGCCTGACCTTTCTGATCAGCCGTTTGAAAGAATGAGAACTGGGCGTCACGTGTCAGTGAAAACGGGTACGCAATCCGTGGACCGAGACTCTCTGTCTGACGTGGCTATGATGTTGAAAGAGGCCGAAAAAGGCATGATCGTCTGCGGGGAACTCCACAGTGATGCTGATCAGCAAAAAATTGTGGAGCTGTCAAAAGCGTTGCATTATCCAATTTTAGCTGACCCGCTGTCTAACCTGCGGAACGGCGTCCATGATAAAAGCACCGTTATAGATGCGTATGACTCATTTTTGAAAGATGATGAGCTGAAGTCAGCACTGCGGCCTGATGTCGTGATCCGTTTCGGACCGATGCCTGTTTCAAAGCCGGTTTTTTTGTGGCTGAAGGATGACCCGGCCATTCAGCAGATTGTGATTGATGAGGATGGCGGCTGGAGAGACCCGACACAGGCAAGCGCACATATGATTCACTGCAGCCCGTCTAGTTTTGCCGATGCGATCATGGCTGAATATACTGGAATGGATCGAACATCGGAATGGCTGGAAAAATGGCAGATCGTGAATCAGCGTTTCCGTGAATATCTGCAAACGGTCAGCGATGAAGAGGTTTCATTTGAGGGCAACCTCTATCGAATCCTCCAGCATCTTGTGCCTGAAAATAGCTCGCTATTTGTCGGAAACAGCATGCCAATCAGGGATGTCGATACGTTTTTCGAAAATCAGGACCGCAATTTCCGTATCTATTCAAACCGCGGCGCAAATGGGATTGATGGTGTTGTCTCTTCTGCCATGGGTGTTTGTGAAGGAACAAAAGCACCTGTGACACTCGTGATCGGGGATTTGTCTTTTTATCATGATTTAAACGGGCTGCTGGCGGCTAAAAAACTGGGTATTCCGCTTACTGTGATCCTCGTGAACAATGACGGCGGAGGGATTTTTTCATTTTTGCCGCAGGCATCTGAAAAGACACACTTTGAAGATTTGTTCGGCACGCCGACGGGGCTCGATTTCAAGCATGCGGCTGAGCTTTACGGGGGCACGTATTCATGCCCGGCTTCGTGGGATGAGTTTAAAGCATCATACGCACCGCAGGCTGACAAGCCCGGCCTTCACATTATAGAAATCAAAACTGATCGCCAATCAAGAGTTCAGCTTCATCGTGATATGCTGAATGAGGCTGTGCGGGAAGTGAAAAAACAATGGGAACTGTAAGCATAACTGTTGCAGACGGCGTCCGCTATGCTGTGACAGATGATCGGCCGAATGCTTCTGATGCCATAGTCTGTCTGCACGGGTTTACCGGCAGTAAACAATCCTGGGCCTTTCTGGACCAGTCGCTGCCTGATTCCCGTGTCATCAAAATTGATTGCTTAGGGCACGGAGAAAGTGATGCCCCGCTGAATGGAAAAAGATATAGTACGAGCCGGCAGGTTTCAGACCTTGCCGAAATATTTGATCATTTAAAACTTCACAAAGTGAAACTTATTGGTTATTCTATGGGGGGAAGGCTTGCATATTCCTTTGCCATGACATACCCCGAACGGATATCAGCGCTTGTGCTCGAAAGCACGACACCCGGCCTTAAAACCCTCGGGGAACGGAAAGAACGAATCTTGCGGGATCGGAAGCTTGCCGATTTTATTTTGCGTGACGGGATCAAAGCCTTTGTGGACTATTGGGAAGGCATCCCTTTGTTTTCGACGCAGCAGCGGCTTGCTGAAGACGTTCGGCAGAGGATACGGTCGGGCCGTCTGAGAAACAATAACATTGGGCTGGCCAACAGTTTAATCGGTATGGGCACCGGTTCACAGCCTTCCTGGTGGAGCCGGTTAAAAGATATTGCGGCGCCTGTGCTTCTCATCTGCGGAGAATGGGACGAGAAGTTTTGCGCCATTAATCAAGAGGTGCATAAGAAGCTTCCATCTAGTAGAATAGAGATTGTTCCTGAAGCAGGCCATACAGTGCATGTGGAACAGCCGCGTTTTTTTGGTAAAATAGTGAGTGAGTATTTAACAAACTTATAACTCGTTCATATGGAAAAATAGAGGAGGTCATATCATGGCTGTAGAATGGAAAACTGAACGTACATACGATGAAATCCTGTATGAAACGTATAATGGTATTGCAAAAATAACTATCAACCGCCCTGAGGTACATAATGCGTTTACCCCTAAGACGGTTGCTGAAATGATTGATGCATTTGCTCGCGCGAGAGATGATCAAAACATCGGCGTTATCGTGCTTGCCGGTGCCGGAGACAAAGCGTTTTGTTCTGGCGGAGACCAAAAAGTGCGCGGACACGGCGGTTATGTAGGCGACGACCAAATTCCGCGTTTAAACGTATTGGATCTTCAGCGTTTAATCCGCGTCATCCCGAAACCTGTTGTTGCGATGGTATCCGGATATGCGATCGGCGGAGGACACGTGCTTCACATCGTATGTGACTTGACAATCGCTGCTGACAATGCGATTTTCGGACAAACCGGCCCTAAAGTGGGAAGCTTTGACGCAGGTTACGGTTCAGGCTACCTGGCTCGAATCGTAGGACATAAAAAAGCCCGTGAAATCTGGTACCTGTGCCGTCAGTACAACGCGCAGGAAGCGCTGGATATGGGACTTGTCAACACAGTTGTTCCTTTGGAACAGCTTGAAGAAGAAACGATTAAATGGTGTGAAGAAATGCTTGAGAAAAGCCCGACCGCACTTCGTTTTCTTAAAGCTGCGTTTAACGCGGACACAGACGGACTTGCTGGAATTCAGCAGTTTGCAGGGGATGCAACCCTTCTTTACTACACAACTGATGAAGCAAAAGAAGGCCGTGATTCCTTTAAGGAAAAACGCAAACCGGATTTCGGTCAATTCCCGCGTTTTCCGTGATCAGCAGATACGTATGAAACGAACAGCTTGAGCCATTGCGGTCCAAGCTGTTTTCTTTTCAATAAAGTAATTTTACCTCGGAGATGATGACATGCTGACAGAACAGCCCAACTGGCTCCTGCAACGGGCACAGCTAACACCTGAGAGAATCGCTCTCATTTATGGAGATCAAACCGTGACATTTGCTGAATTATTTGCCGCATCCAAACGAATGGCGTCCCAGCTTTCCGCTCATTCTTTTCGAAAAGGGGACACCGCGGCTCTTCTGCTCGGAAACCGGGCGGAGATGGTATATGCCGTTCACGCGTGCTTTTTGCTCGGCGTAAAAGCGGTGCTGCTGAATACAAAGCTGTCTAAACATGAAAGGCTGTTCCAACTGGAGGATTCCGGCGCCCGCTTTTTACTGACGGATGAAAGTTTTGACATGCAGGATTATGAACATATGGTTGAAACCGTTAATGTGGATGAACTGGTAAAAGAAGATGCACAGGATATTGACATTGAGCCATACATACAAATGGACGCAACGGCGACTCTCATGTATACCTCCGGGACAACCGGCAAGCCCAAGGGAGTTCAGCAAACATTTGGAAATCATTATTTCAGTGCGGTGTCTTCTGCTCTTAATTTGGGTATAACAGAACAAGACCGCTGGCTTATCACGCTGCCGCTCTTTCATATCAGCGGACTGTCCGCATTATTTAAATCTGTGATTTACGGAATGACGGTCGTGCTTCACCAGCGTTTTTCCGTAAGTGATGTATTGGATTCTATCGACAGGCATCAAGTTACGATTATTTCTGCGGTGCAGACAATGCTGGCAAGTCTTTTGGCAGAAACAAGCTGCTGCCCGTCATCCCTCAGATGCATCCTGCTCGGCGGAGGTCCGGCGCCGCTTCCTTTGTTAGAAGAATGCCGAGAGAAAGGCTTCCCCGTCTTTCAATCATACGGAATGACGGAGACGTGCTCACAAATCGTTACTCTCTCGCCGGAATTCAGTATGGAAAAGCTCGGATCAGCAGGAAAACCGCTGTTTTCATGCGAAATCAAAATTGAGCGGGACGGAAAAGCGTGTGAGCCGTTTGAACATGGTGAAATTATGGTGAAAGGCCCGAATGTGATGAAAAGCTATTTCAACCGGGAAAGCGCAAATAAAGCATCCTTTCAAAATGGCTGGCTGAAAACAGGCGATCTCGGTTATTTGGACAGTGAAGGGTTTTTATATGTATTAGACAGGCGATCAGATCTTATCATTTCAGGCGGAGAAAATATTTATCCCGCTGAAGTGGAGTCTGTGCTGCTTTCTCATCCGGCTGTTGCAGAAGCCGGCGTTTCAGGCGCGGAGGACATAAAATGGGGAAAAGTGCCTCATGCTTATCTTGTGCTCCATCAGCCTGTCAGCGCTGAAGAACTGACCGTTTTTTGCAAAGAACGATTGGCGAAATATAAAGTTCCGGCAAAATTCTTTGTATTAGACCGCCTGCCGCGCAATGCGTCGAATAAGCTATTGCGAAATCAGCTGAAGGATGCGCGTAAAGGAGAACTGTTATGATCGAAATAGAAAAAATTACGCTTTATCATTTGAGCATGAATCTAAAAAAACCGTTCAAAAACAGTATTGAGACGCTTCAGGAGCGCAAATTTTTGATTGTAGAAGCCATCGATATATCCGGAGTTACAGGATGGGGAGAAGTGTCTGCATTCTCCTCACCATGGTACACCGAGGAAACGATTGGCACTTGTCTGCATATGCTGAAGGATTTTTTTATTCCTAATGTCGTCGGACGTGAATTCAGCCACCCCTCTGAAGTGCCGGACAGCTTGGCGCGCTATAAAGGTAACAGGATGGCAAAAGCGGGGCTTGAATCAGCTGTTTGGGATATTTATGCAAAAAAGAAGGGGATTTCTCTTGCGGAGGCATTAGGAGGGACAAGAGACAAAGTCCCTGCCGGAGTCGTTGTCAGCTTAGCGCCTCTTGAGGATATGCTGAAAGAAATTGAGGCTTATCAAAAAGAAGGCTATCAAAGAATAAAAATTAAAATTCAGCCAGGACAAGATGTGGAACTGGTAAAAGCCATCCGCAGCCGATTCCCTGGCATCCCGCTTATGGCTGATGCGAATTCCTCTTATGAACTCAAGGATATCAGCCGCTTAAAGGAGCTTGACGAATATCATTTAATGATGATTGAACAGCCGCTCCAAGCTGATGATATTGTTGATCACCGCCACTTGCAGAAGCATATGAAAACGGCGATTTGCCTTGATGAAAGCATTTGCTCAGCTGATGACGCGAGACGGGCGATTGAGCTGGGAAGCTGCAAAGTAATTAATATCAAGCCTTCTCGTGTCGGCGGATTGACGGAAGCTCTGAAAATCCATGATCTGTGCAAGGAGCACAATATGCCGGTTTGGTGCGGAGGAATGCTGGAGACTGGCATTTCAAGAGCGCAAAACGTGGCGCTGGCTTCATTGCCCCAATTTACGATACCGGGCGATATTTCGTCATCTTCAAGGTATTGGGATGAGGATATCGTGACCCCTGATATCTGTATCGATAACGGATTTATTTCTGTGGCGAAACAGCCTGGTTTAGGGGTTGAAGTAAATCAGGAAATAATGCGAAAATATGTGACCAAAATGGATGTTTTCACACAGCATGGATGAGAAAAAGGCATTTTATCAATTTGAGAGAATGTGAGTGTGCTGTTAGAGTAAAAGCGTTGAATACATCCCTTCTCGTTTGACCGGCTGCTGAACCAGCCGGTTTTTTTATGCGAAAAATATCTTGACAGAAATGGACAAACGCGATAATTTTGCACTAAGGAAACTTTTTGTCCTATATAAACAAAACATGCTTTTGTCTAATTAAATGTCACATGTCTAAGAAAACACAACATAAGATAAAACAACAGGACATCGATGACAAAGAGGAGGGAACAAATGAAAAAACGAGGACTGATAGGGGCATTGATCCTTGCATGCCTTGCTTTAACGGGCTGTGGATCAGAGTCTTCCGGTAAAAGCTCTGATCAGCGGCTGCAAGTGACGGCAACGACTTCCCAAATTGCAGACGCGGCTGAAAAAATCGGCGGAAAGCATGTAAAGGTCACTTCTTTAATGGGACCGGGAGTAGACCCGCACCTTTACAAAGCGTCACAAGGTGATACGAGAAAATTGACATCAGCAGACGTTGTGCTATACAGCGGCTTGCATCTCGAAGGGAAGATGGAAGACATTCTCCGTAAAATCAGTGAACAAAAACAAGCGGCGGCGGTTGCCGAAGCGATTCCGAAAAGCAAGCTTATTTCTGCGGGAAAAGGGAAGATGTATGATCCTCACGTCTGGTTCAGCATCCCATTATGGATTTACGCAATTGATGAAATCGAAGAGCAATTCAGCAAAGCGATGCCTGAGCATGCGGATGACTTTAAGAAAAACGCAAAAGAGTACAAAGATAATTTGCAATATTTAGATAAATGGGCTCGTCAGGAGGTTGCGAACATTCCGGAGAAAAGCCGTGTGCTTGTAACCGCTCATGATGCGTTTGCGTATTTTGGGAAAGAGTATGGATTTAAAGTAGAAGGCCTGCAGGGGCTCAGCACAGATTCAGATTATGGTTTAAAGGATGTACAGGACCTGGTTGAGCTTTTGGCAGAAAAACAAATTAAGGCTGTTTTTGTAGAAAGCAGCGTGTCTGAAAAATCAATTAATGCCGTGGTGGAAGGGGCTAAAGAAAAAGGCCATTCGGTGTCAATCGGCGGTCAGCTCTATTCGGATGCAATGGGTGAAAAGGGGACAAAAGAAGGTACATACGAAGGCATGTTCCGCCATAATATCAACACGATTACCGAAGCGCTTAAATAAGGAATAGAGGTGAAAGAAATGTTTCCTGTTGAGCTGGAAAATGTAACAGTCGCTTATGATAAAAAGCCCGTTCTGCAAGAGATTTCGCTGCAGGTGCCGAAGGGGAAATTAATCGGTATTATCGGCCCGAACGGCGCTGGAAAGTCCACTTTGATCAAAACGATTCTCGGTCTTGTGCCCCGTGCCTCAGGAGACATCTCCATTTATGGCAAAACTTATAAACAACAGCGGACAAGAATCGGATATGTGCCGCAGCGAGGTTCGGTTGATTGGGATTTTCCTACCAGCGCTCTCGATGTCGTGCTGATGGGAAGGTACGGCCGAATCGGCTTGCTGAAAAGACCGAAAAAGGCAGACGCGGAAATGGCTGAAGCGGCTTTGGAAAAAGTCGGCATGCTCGATTATGCGAACAGGCAGATCAGCCAGCTGTCAGGGGGCCAGCAGCAGCGGGTATTCCTTGCCCGGGCACTCTGTCAGGACGCCGACATTTACTTTATGGATGAACCGTTTGCCGGCGTGGATGCAGCGACGGAGCGGGCAATCATGACTCTTTTGGCGGAGCTTAAGGAGAAGGGCAAAACCGTACTTGTCGTCCACCATGACCTGCAAACCGCCGAAGACTATTTCGATTGGATATTGCTGCTTCATTTAAGGAAAATCGCCTTCGGACCGGCGGAGGAAGTGTTTACGATTGAAAACCTTCAAAAAACGTATGGAGGAAGGCTGACATTTCTAAAAGATAAAGTACTGGCAGAAGGTAATAAGGGGTGAGCGCATTGATAGAAAGTTTGTGGCAGCAGCTCCAGCATCCGAATACACAGTGGGTGTTGGCCGGGACGCTTTTGCTCGGCGCAGCAAGCGGCGTGTTGGGGAGCTTTGTGCTGCTTAGAAAACAAAGTTTAATCGGAGATGCGATGGCCCATTCTGCCCTGCCGGGTGTGTGTCTCGCTTTTCTGTTCACCGGAGAAAAATCGCTCCCTTTCTTTTTGCTCGGCGCGGCGCTTGCAGGGCTTCTCGGAACGTGGATGATTCAGCTGATACCGCGGCTTTCAAAAACAAAAGAGGACTCGGCAATCGGGATCGTTCTCTCTGTGTTCTTTGGCGTCGGTATTATACTCCTGACATATATTCAGCAGCTGGGGTCGGGAAGCCAAAGCGGACTTGATTCCTTTCTGTTCGGCCAGGCTGCTTCATTAGTCAGACAGGATATCATTCTTATTGCGGGAGTATCTGCCGTTTTATTGCTGCTTTGTACTGTCTTTTTTAAGGAATTTAAAATCATCACCTTTGATATCGCATTTGCAAAGGGATTGGGATTGCCGGTACGTTTTTTAAACGCGCTTTTGGCCTGTCTTATTGTCTGCGCTGTTGTGATAGGGCTTCAAACTGTAGGTGTCATCTTAATGGCAGCTATGCTCATTACACCCGCGATTGCCGCAAGATATTGGACCGAGCGTTTAACGGGCATGATCGTGATTGCCGGGATGACAGGCGGGATCAGCGGCGTGTCCGGAACATTGCTGAGTACAACAATGGAGGGCATGGCGACGGGGCCTTTGATGATTTTATCGGCAACGATCATTTTTCTTTTTTCGATGATTTGTGCACCTAAGCGGGGACTGGCTGCTAAAGGGATAAGATTAATAAGGCTGCGTAGAAAAACAAACCGGGAGCAGGTGCTTCTGACGATTTTTGAGCAGTATGAACATAAGGAAATATATGTAACGGAGGAAAGTGTACAAAAGAAAAGGCGGCTTTCACCTTCATTATGTCATAAAGTTTTGAATGATTTGGAAAAAGAGAGGTGCGTTGTACGGATTGAAAACGGGGTTTGGAAAGTAACACAGTCTGGGATAGAAAAAGGTTATCTGACGGCTTTAAAATATCGGATGTATGAAATGTACCTCATGCATGAAATGGATATAGAAAAAGCAGGTGCGGATCAGGATGATTTTGTGCCGGACCGATTGCCGGAGGCTACAAGAGATAGGCTTCTTTCACTTTTGAAGCTGCATGGCAGGATGCCTGAGCTCCGTCAGCCATACCCTGAAATCGAGAAGGGGAAGATTGCCAATGAGCTTTGAAGCGTGGATTATAGTGACGGGCATACTAGTCGGTGTCAGCTGTGCGTTGATCGGAACATTTCTTGTATTAAGGAGAATGGCAATGCTGGCCGATGCCATCAGCCATACTGTTTTGCTTGGAATTGTTGGTGCTTTTCTTGTGACAAAAAGCCTTGACGGGATTCCTATGTTCATCGGTGCAGCCGTGTCGGGACTGTTAACGGCATTTTTGGTACAGCTTCTTCACAGCAAAGGGGTTCAATCAGATGCCGCCATAGGCGTTGTTTTTACCTCCTTATTTGCAGTTGGTGTCATTTTGTTATCAGTATATGGAGCGAATGTCCATCTCGATATTGAACATTCATTAATGGGAGAAATCGCTTTTGTGCCATGGAATACGATCACGGTATTCGGAGTGGACATCGGGCCAAAAGCGTTTTGGATGCTGGTTGTTGTGCTGCTTTTCAATATAACGATGGTCAGTGTGTGTTATAAGGAGTTCAAAATTTCTTCGTTTGATCCGCAAATGGCTTTGGCCATCGGAATACCGGTCATGCTGATTCATTACCTCCAGATGGGGATGCTGTCGCTTACGACCGTTGCCTCCTTTGATTCGGTCGGCGCCATATTGGTTGTGGCGATGCTGATTGTTCCGCCTGCTGCCGCCCATCTATTAACGGACCGGCTGCTTTATATGCTGATTATCAGCGCGGTGATCGGAGGGCTGTCAGCTCTATTGGGCTATATCTGCGCAACATGGCTCAATGTTTCCATCTCCGGGGCGATGGCGGCAATGACAGGAGTTTTTTATGCAGGTGCCTTTTTATTTTCGCCGTCAAACGGAGTCATGACGAAAAAGATAAGAATGCTCAAAACAGAAAAAGAAAGAGCTGTCTGATGCCAGCTCTTTCTTTTGATTTTTACAAATCTTGCGGTTTAAACGTTTTGCAGTCTGTTTCCCGGCTGTTTTCGGCAGTCTCGCCAGTATGGCTGACAACATAAATGGCATCGGCTGTGCATCTGTTGCCTTTGTCCCAATAAGAACAGTTGTTGACCTCGCATAGGATTTTCTGGTCCATGCCATCCCCTCCTTATAAAGGTTCAAGCTTAGTATAGCCGGAGGGCTTGGGCCCTATTCTTCCTGCTGGCGGATATACCGTTTATCCTTCATAAACAGCTTCCAGAAGAAGTAGAAGCCTGGGAACAGGATAATGAATGCAACGATATATGTCATAAACAGCGCTCTGAACGTGGCGGGCTCGGTGAAACCGGACATGATCGTCACGTCAGGATAAATCATATAAGGGAGGTGGGCGCGGCCGTACGCGTAGCTTGCCAGGAAATACTGTATCGCAATCGCGACAAGCGCCAGTCTGGGTTTCCCAATCTTTTTGCCGAAGCTTTTGTTAGGCAGAAAAAGAGCTATGCCTGCGATGATGAATGTAATAAACGACGCAATAATCCAGGAAAAATCATTCATCATTCCAGTATAAAGCCAGTTTGCTTCATTCCGCATCGTCAGCATAATGCATACGGCAAATAGGAGCGAAATCGGGCCGGTGATTAAGGCGCTTTTTCTGTACGCCGTGTAGGCGTCCTGTTCCTCAGCCACATTCGAAACATCCGCCAGCAGCAGGGAGGATAAAAATAAAGTGCTTAAAATCGCAAACCCTATAAATGAATAGGCGTTTGGGCTTGTCAAAATGGTAGACATATTCAAGCTGTATACGCCGTCTGTGTTTTCGATAAATCCACCGTGTGTCACCGGGAGAACCAAAATCAGAACAGCGGGAATAATAAAACCGGAGATGCCGGAAATATATCTGAGCAATTTCCTTTCCTTCGCTGTGTTTGAAAAAACGAGAAATCCGCTTCGGATTGCTAAAAGCAATAAAATAATGCTGCCGGGAATTAATAAAACAGTTCCGAGCACAAACGTCGCACCTGGAAAAAAGCTGAAAAGTGCAACGACGATGGCCACGATAAAGACGTTAGTGACCTCCCAAGTCGGCGACAGAAAGCGGTTTGCGATATCAGTCGCCTTCATATGCTCTTTGTTTAAATAGATCATAGACCAAAATCCCGCTCCGAAATCCATTGTGGCCATGACGGCGTAAATAAACACAAAACCCCAAATAATTGAGATGGCGATCAGAGCGTCAGTTGAAATGTCCATTTGTCGATCTTCCTTCCATTTAGTTTCCTGCTTGCGAAGCTATTAAGACTCCGCCGTATTTAAATCCTCATCCACAGGGTGCTTTTTGAAATAGTAAAGCAGCACATAAACGACAGCTGCGCCCAACACGGCGTAAACAAATGTGAAAAACAGAAAGAGCACACCGATCGAGCCTGTCGTCGTGACGACATCTGATGTTTTCAGCAGATGATAGATGACCCACGGCTGTCTCCCCGTACAAGCGAAAATCCATCCGAATTCAATTCCGATAATGCTGAGAGGACCGGCCGTCATGAAAATCAACAGCAGCCAGGTTGGAAAACGATCTTTCTTTAATACTTTTCTCCAGACGACACCGATAATGGAATAAAGAATAAGCAGCATTCCGACACCGACCATCGCATTAAATAACGTGTGGATAAAAAGTGGCGGCCATTCGTCTCTCGGAAACGCATTTAATCCTTTTACAACAGTGTCAAAACTGTTGGCTGCCAAAAAGCTTAATGCCCACGGAATCTCGATTGCCCATTTCACTTTTTCCTCTTCCGGATCGGTAAATCCGCCGATTGCAAGCGGGGCATGGGATCTTGTTTCAAACAGGCCCTCTGCTCCGGCGAGTTTTTCCGGCTGATATTCATGCAGCATCTGTGCTGATTCGTGGCCGTTTAAGGCTGTTATCAATGAAAAGATACCGCCGATCGTCAGCGCGAGCAGCAGGGCTTTCCGGTGAAAGCGATAGACGTTTTCTTTTTTTCTCGACCGGATCATTTTGTATGCGGCAACAGAAGCAACGATAAAGGCTCCGGTCATGAACGCAGACAGAACGACATGGCCGGCGGTTACAAAAAAGCTTGGGTTAAAAAACGCAGCCCACGGATCAACATCAGTTATCTTTCCGTTTATAATTTTAAATCCGGCCGGGGTTCCTTCAAAGGCATGGACATTCGTGATCAGAATGGCAGACGCCGCGGCCCCGATCAGCACAAAGACAACAGCGATAATCCTCATGACCGGCGATAAGCGGTCTGCGGCATATACATAAATCGACATAAACAGGGCTTCGATAAAAAAAGCGTAGATTTCAATTTGGAATGGCAGGGACATGACCCGGCCGATGACTTCCATAAAACCCGGCCATAAAAGCGCGAGCTGAGTACCGGCAATGGTTCCGGTCGGAATGGCGACCCCCAGCAAAACAGCCTGTGCTTTTGTCCATCTCTTCGCCATGATGGCATAATGGTCATCCTTCGTTTTTTGATAGATCAATTCAGCTATTAAAATCATGAGCGGCAGACCGACTCCCAAGGTTGCGAAAATGATATGAAAGCCCATTGTCGTACCAAAAAGACTCCTAGCCAAAACTAAATCATCCACAATCATAAACCACCTTTCTCAAAACGATCTGTATGTAATATGGGTTTATTATTTGCTTCCTCGGTTAGATTATTCTTCCTGTTCTTAAAAGCATGAGGTTTATGAAGCGAAAGATCGGGAAACCTGTAAGGAGATTGACAAAATGTTTGTTAGGATATAAAATAAAACGTAATTATTACGATTTAATAAGGAGAGATAGACATGAAGGAAGGAATTCATCCGAAGAATCACAAAGTAATATTTCAGGATGTAAACAGCGGATACCGCTTTTTGAGCAGGTCTACCAAAACATCGGAAGAAACAGCGGAGTGGGAAGATGGAAACACATATCCGGTTATTAAAGTAGAGGTAAGCTCAGATACTCATCCGTTTTATACAGGCCGCCAGAAATTCAATGAAAAAGGCGGAAGAGTCGAGCAGTTCAACAAAAGATATAACATGGGAAAATGAGGCAGCCGCAGGGCTTGCCTTTTTTTCTGGCCTCAACATCTTGCCGATAGGATGACGAAAGGCAGAGGCTGTGATATATTGAAGAAAAAAGACCGGAAAGGAATACCGCTATGAGTCTTCTAAATGATATTCTTGACTTTAATAAAACTTTTATTGAACAAAAAGATTATGAAAAGTATCAGACATCAAAATTCCCGGATAAAAAAATGGCGATTCTTTCTTGCATGGACACTCGTTTGGTTGAATTGCTGCCGCATGCGATGAATATGCGAAACGGTGACATCAAAATTATAAAGAGTGCCGGTGCGCTTGTTACACACCCGTTCGGAAGCATTATGAGAAGTTTACTGGTTGCAGTGTACGAGCTGAACGCAGATGAAGTCTGTGTAATCGGACACCACGATTGCGGTATGAGCAAAATCAGCAGCGAAAGCATGCTTAATAGAATAAAGGAAAGAGGAATTCCGGAAGAACGCATCGAAACATTGAAGTACTCCGGAGTTGACTTTGACCAATGGTTTAAAAGCTTCGATTCAGTGGAAGCGAGCGTAAAAGACAGCGTGGACGTCATTAAACATCATCCGCTGTTCCCGGAAACTGTGCCTGTCCACGGTTTAGTCATTGATCCTGAGACAGGGAAACTGGATGTTGTCGTAAACGGCTATAACGCTTAATCTTTGCGCTTTTTTTCAGGGACGGGGTCGACACCGCCAGGATGAAATGGATGGCATTTCAAAATCCGTATGAGAGTCAGCCATCCGCCTTTAAGGGCGCCGTGCGTTTTAATGGCTTCGATTCCATATTGTGAACAAGTCGGATAAAAGCGGCATGTTGGCGGCGTCAGCGGCGAGATGAATTTTTGGTACCCTCTGATCAGAGCAATAAATATGGTTTTCATGTGTCTTCAGCAACCTTTCTGATGCAAGTATAAAAAAAATAACGCGGTTTGAAAAGTTATTCGATAATTCTTATCGGAAAGGTATGTTATAATAAAAATACATTTTTAAAAAAGGGAGAGTGCCATTATGCCTTCAGTAGAAAGTTTTGAACTTGACCATAATGCGGTTGTTGCCCCATACGTAAGACATTGCGGTGTGCATAAAGTAGGAACAGACGGTGTTGTAAATAAATTTGATATTCGTTTTTGCCAGCCGAATAAACAGGCGATGAAGCCTGATACGATCCATACACTTGAGCATTTGCTCGCATTTACGATTCGCACTCATGCTGAGAAATATGTTCATTTTGATATTATTGATATTTCGCCAATGGGCTGCCAAACCGGCTACTATCTTGTTGTCAGCGGAGAGCCCACTCCTGCGGAAATCGTTGACTTGCTTGAAGACACAATGAAGGAAGCTGTAGAAATTACCGAAATTCCGGCTGCCAATGAAAAGCAGTGCGGCCAGGCGAAGCTTCATGACCTGGAAGGCGCAAAACGTTTGATGCGTTTCTGGCTGTCACAGGATAAAGAAGAATTGCTAAAAGTATTTGGCTAAATAGAAAAAAGACCTTTTTGCCCGAAAGCAAAAAGGTCTTTTTTGTGACGTTACAGATTTTGTATACCATTTGCTGTAAGCGTTTGCTACTATTGAGGTAAACGACGAAAAGGGTGATGGAATGAAAAAGATGGTCGCTGCAGTACTTTTTTCTGCTGTTTTTTTACTGAACGGGTGCGGATCTGAGGAGAATAAAGCACATACAGCAGCTGAGACGCCTGAGGTATTAGATGTAAAACTCACCGGACCGGAAAAAGTGAAGCCGGGAGAGAATGCTGCTTATGAAGCGGCGGTTTCTTACGGAGATGAAGCGGTGACAGATGCTGATGAAGTGGAGTTTGAGGTATGGAAAGACGGGGAAAAAAACGACAGCAAGATGTTTAAAGCCAAACAGGAAGATGGCGTATATCGATTTGAGACAGAGTTTAAGGAAGATGGCGTATACACTGTGCAATCTCATGTCACTGCAAAAAAACAGCACAGCATGCCGACCTTAAAAGTCCAAGTCGGAGACGCCGATGCTGCCACCAAGCAACCTGAAGAAGATCAATCACACCATCATTGACCTTTTGGGTCTGAACCGGGAGCATTTCCTTCTTGAGGAGGGTCAATCGTGTGTTTTACATTATAGGCTTTTACAGTCGTCCAAACACTTACGAGCAAAACAGCCAGCACAATCAAAATACTTATCGTGATGAGAAGCGTCATGATTCCACCTCCGTTTTCAATAATTGTAACATAGTGGAAGACATTGTGACAGACGGGTAAAATAAAGGTTTTAGCGTACGATATTAAGGGTATACACCTAATATAAACAAGGAGGAAGATAATATGTCAGAACAATTGATTCAAGCCGTGAACAAACAAGTAGCCAACTGGACAGTCATGTATGTGAAACTACATAATTATCACTGGTATGTAAAAGGGAAAGATTTCTTTACACTGCATGAAAAATTTGAAGAGCTTTATAACGAGACAGCAACTTATATTGATGATTTGGCAGAGCGTCTTTTAGCTTTGAACGGAAAACCGATCGCGACAATGAAAGAATCTTTGGAAACAGCTTCTGTAAAAGAAGCGAACGGAAACGAGACAGCAGAACAAATGGTTCAGAGTGTGTATGATGATTTTACAGTCATCGCGGAAGAACTGAAAAGCGGCATGGACTTAGCCGATGAGGTCGGAGACGAAACAACAGGGGACATGCTTCTTGCCATTCACCAAAATATTGAAAAACATAACTGGATGCTGAAAGCTTACCTTGGATAATAGAAACGAAAGGCCGGATATCTTTGAAGGTGTCCGGTTTTTGTTTTGCCTCGCAAAAATAGGCGACAACTAGTCCATTTTTCTGAAAAATCCAATCCGTTCGGCATGCTTTCCATAGAATATGGTAAGGCCGTTTCTGTGAAAGGATGTTGGGATAAATGGATAGAGACTTTGGCATCTTTTCGTTTTTTGCAGTCAGCGTTTCAGCAGCGGGGTTTTTCTTCGGAGGTTTTCAGTACTCACTCCTCATTCTGCTGTCTCTTATGGCAATTGAATTTATCAGTACGACCTTGAAGGAAACGATTATTCACAAACTGGCGTTCAAGAAGGTTTTTGCCCGTTTCGTCAAAAAATTAGTTACGTTGGCTCTGATCTCTGTCTGCCACTTTTTTGACCAGCTGCTGAATACACAGGGATCGATACGTGACTTGGCCATTATGTTTTATATTCTTTATGAATCTGTGCAAATTGTCGTGACAGCCAGCTCTCTCGGTATACCTGTTCCGGAAATGCTTGTGGATCTATTAGAAACGTTAAAAAATAAATTCAGGCGCAAACCGTAACTTTTATCTGTTCGCGGGTCATAATAAAGCCCAGAGCGTCAGTCATTTACATTTTGACAAGAGCTGCGGCCAAAAGCTGTACGAGCTGGTCTATCGTTTCAGATCCGGATGGCGTGCTGGGTTTCCCTTATTTTTTGATAAAAAGCTTCCGAAGAAACGTAACTGTGGTATGATGTATGGAAGATAGCTAGGAACGGATTTGAGGGATAAACATGTACGAGTTTAAAGATTATTATCAGAATACTGTTCAGCTCTCCTTTGACAATCAGCCCTTTTCGGACAGCCCGAAGCATGTCTGGGTCATCTGCCGTTTTGGTGACAAATGGCTTTTGACAGAACATGAGGACAGAGGCTTTGAGTTTCCGGGCGGGAAAGTGGAACCGATGGAGTGCGCGGAAGAGGCGGCGCTTCGAGAAGTAAAGGAAGAAACAGGGGCGAGAGTGAAAAGCCTCAAGTATCTCGGACAGTATAAAGTTCTCGGAAAAGAAAAGGTTATTGTGAAAAATATATATTTTGCAGATATAGAGAGACTTGAAAAGCAAAGCGATTACTTTGAAACGAAAGGGCCGGTTCTGTTTCATGAACTTCCGGAAAACCTGCCCCGCAATAAAAAATTCAGTTTTATTATGAAGGATTCTGTGCTTCCCATCAGTTTGAAAAAACTGAAAGAAGCGGGATGGATCAAGTAAAAACCCGGCGGATAGCCGGGTTTTTATGTTCTGCCCTTCGTCCATTTCTTTTCTAACAGTTCTACGCCCTGATACATCAGGGTGGCAAATACAGCAATGATCAACAGGCTTAAGAAGACGAGTGTAAAATTGAAGACTTGGAATCCGTAAATAATCATGTATCCTAATCCGACCTTTGAAACAAGAAATTCGCCTACGATAACACCGACCCACGATAAACCGACGTTTACCTTCAGTGTTGAAATAATAGCGGGCGAAGATGCGGGAAGAATCGCTTCTTTAAAAATAACCCACTTGTTTGCGCCGAATGTTTTCATTACTTTAATATAGTTTTCATCCACCTCTTGAAAGGCAGTATAAACGACGATGGTTGTGATGATGACACTGATGACCGCTCCCATCGCGATGATGCTGACAAAGCCGGGACCGAGCGCAACAATCAGAATAGGTCCGAGCGCCACTTTCGGCATTGCATTTAAAATGACCAGATATGGATCTAATATCCTGGCAAGCCGATTGGACCACCATAACAACGCGGCAAGACACGTGCCCAGGAAAGTCCCCAGCAAAAAGCCAAGCACGGTCTCAAATAAAGTAACGCCGATGTGCGACAGCAATGAGCCGTCAGCAACCTTTTCAATCAGTAAACGCCATACGGCTGATGGCGAGCTGAAGATGAGAGGATCAATCCAGCCCTGTCTGCTTGCGATTTCCCATCCGGAGAAAAAGAGGATAAATATCGCAAGCTGAAAAGAATGCACATTCCATTTCTCTTTTTTCTGTTTAAATTGATATTGCTCATGAAGCAGATCAATTGTTTCTTTGCTGTTTCTCAAGAGAATTCAGCTCCTTCCATATCGTTTGAAACAGCGTCTGGAAGGATGGCTCCTGACGGGCGTCAAAAGGCATCATCGCAGCCAATTCTCTAGGGATTGTGAAAATTTGATGAATGGTGCCCGGCTGATTAGAAAATAAAAAGATGGTATCACTCATCGCAATCGCTTCCCCTATATCATGAGTGACAAGCACCGCTGTTTTTTGATACTCCTTTAATGTGCGGAAAACGAGGTTTTCCAAGGACAGCTTCGTTTGAAAATCAAGCGCGGAAAATGGCTCATCCAGCAAAAGCAGACTTGGATTTGGGGCAAGAGTTCTTGCAAGCGCGGCCCGCTGCCTCATCCCGCCTGACAGCTCCTTAGGATATTTCTTTTCAACATCAACGAGACCCAGATCCGGCAAAAGACCAAGTGCTGCGGCTTTGTTTTCTTCAGTAAGCGTATCAGCAATTTTTAAACCGAGGAGCACATTTTCCTCAATGGATTTCCAGGGAAATAAGTAATCCTGCTGAAGCATGTAGCCAATGTTATGTTCTTTTTGATTCGGCTCGCGGCCTTCAATCAGAACTCTGCCTTCCGAAGGTTCAATTAAGCCTGCAATTATGGAAAGCAGTGTTGTTTTTCCGCAGCCGCTCGGACCGAGAAATGAGATGAAATCGCCTTTTTCGGCATCGAAATGAATGTCCTGTACGGCGGTTGTTTTTTCTTTAATAGAAAAATAAGTATGAGTTACATGGTCGACATGTAAAAAAGACATAGATGGCGCCTCCTATTTTTCCGAGGTGACTTTTTCGGCGATGTGTTTGTTCACAAGCTGACTGTATGGTATATGCTTTGGCAGTTCACCTGACTGATCCATAATCGTTTGGAGCAGTTCCCATTCTTTTTCGTTGAGGAGCGGGTCTGGAGAATACGAATTTTGTTTTTTGTAGCGTTCAATGGACGTTTCGATGACATCTGGATCTGTATCGTCAAATTCATTTTTTATCGCTTCTGTGATGTCCTTCGCTGAGTGGTTTACCACCCACTGCTGCGCTTTATAAATAGCTCTCGTGAATTTGACGGCTGTATCTTCGTTTTTCTTTAAATAGCTTTGTTTTGCCATAAAAGTTGTATAAGGAACCTGGCCTGATTCTTCTCCGAACGAAGCAACGATGTGGCCGATGCCTTCTTTCTCAAAGAGTGAAGCAGTCGGTTCAAAAAGCTGGACATACTCACCGGTTCCAGAAGCAAAGGCATTGGATATATTGGCGAAGTCTATGTTTTGGATGAGTTCAATATCCTTATGCGGATCAATGTGATGTTGGTTCAGCACATACTCTCCGACCATTTGCGGCATACCGCCTTTTCTCTGGCCGAGAAAAGTCTTTCCTTTCAGCTGATCCCAGCTGAAATTTTCGGCATCTTCTCTTGCGACAAGGAACGTTCCGTCTGTCTGAGTCAGCTGTGCGAAGTTAATGACAGGGTCTTTAGCCCCTTGCGATTCGACATAAATGGATGTTTCTGAACCGACAAGAGCAATGTCCGAGCCGTTTGAAAGAAGCGAAGTCATCGTTTTATCGCCGCCCCAGGTCGTATTGACGTCGACATCAAGGCCTTCATCCTTGAAAAAGCCTTTAGATTCTGCAACATATAAAGGTGCATAAAAAATGGAATGGGTCACTTCGGCTACTTTTACTTTCGTGAGTGTTTCTTCCTGCTTGCAAGCGCTCAGGGCAATGATGAGAAACACACTGCAAACGCAGAAACAGCCCAGCCTTAACCATTTGTTCACATGACAACCTCCTTATTTAGCATCAAGTTAATATCCTTTTTTGCTTTACATATCGTATGATGGGTATAAAAATGTGTGAATGCCTAATCCGGGTTACAGGATTTATTTTTAAAGGCAGGAAAGAATAAAGAAAAAAGGAGGCGGGAGCATTGATTGTTGAGAAAAGAAGATTTCCGTCGCCGAGCCGGTATGTGCGCTTGTTTACCATCTGCTACCTTTCAAATGGCTTAAAAGTGAAAGGGCTGCTGGCGGAGCCGGCGGCACCTGGGCAATATGACGGATTTTTATATTTGCGCGGCGGTATTAAAAGTGTTGGAATGGTCAGACCGGGCCGAATTATCCAGTTTGCGTCCCAAGGATTTGTTGTATTTGCCCCCTTTTACAGAGGGAACCAGGGAGGGGAGGGCAACGAGGATTTTGCAGGAGAAGACAGAGAGGATGCTTTTTCCGCTTTTCGCCTGCTTCAGCAGCATCCGCAAGTGAAAAAGAACAGAATTCATATTTTCGGTTTCTCCAGAGGCGGCATAATGGGAATGCTTACTGCGATTGAAATGGGCCGGCATGCGGCTTCATTCGTTTCGTGGGGAGGCGTCAGTGATATGATTCTTACATATGAAGAGCGGCAGGATTTACGAAGAATGATGAAAAGAGTGATTGGGGGAACGCCGAAAAAGGTGCCTGACGAATACAAATGGCGAACGCCTTTTGACCAAGTGAACAAAATTGAGGCACCCGTTTTATTAATTCACGGAGAAAAAGACCAAAACGTTTCCATTCAGCATTCGTATTTATTTGAGGAGAAATTAAAACAGCTGCACAAGCCTGTAGAGACGTGGTATTACAGTACATTCACCCATTATTTTCCGCCGAAGGAAAACCGGCGTATTGTGCGGCAGCTCACGCAGTGGATGAAAAACCGCTGACGGTGAAATATGTTATGATATAGAAAAAAGAGAACGAAAGGGGATTTCAATTTGGGAATGCCTGTTGAATTTAATACATTGATTGTGACAAAAGGAAAAGAAGTTCGCATAGATGAAAATATATTCAGATTAGAGAAAGACGGGTATCGCATTTATCCAATGGAGATTCCGATGGATGTCAGCAAAACAAAGTTTGGTGAAAAGTCAGGCACAGCCGAAGTGCAGAAGCTTGAATGGACAGACGGGCGGACAATCATTACGTACAAGCTGACTTCCTTGCATACAGTCAATTAAAACAAGCCAAGAGCTTAATTGCTCTTGGCTTTTGCTTTTTTATACGAGAGGCCCGCCCGCTTGCGCGATGGCATCTGTATTTGTGAACTTTTTGAAGTTTTCTTTGAACTCGTTTGCCAGATACACAGCCTTTTCTCTGTATTCCTCTTTGTTATTCCACGTGTTTTCCGGCTGTAGGATATGATCGGGAACACCCGGAACATGAACCGGGATGTGCAGGCCGAAAATATCGTCAGTGGTCATTTGCACATTTTCTAATTTGCCTTCAATCGCTGCTTTTACCATCGCCCGTGTGTATGAAAGCTTCATGCGTTCGCCTGTGCCGTAGCCGCCGCCGGTCCAGCCGGTATTGACCAAGTAAACGTCTGCACCGTGTTCGTCGATTTTCTTGCCGAGCATTTCCGCATATACATGGGCCGGGAGCGGAAGGAACGGTGAACCGAAGCATGTGGAGAATGTCGTCTCAGGAGACGTGACGCCGCGTTCGGTTCCGGCTAGTTTACTCGTATAACCGCTTAAGAAGTGGTACATAGCCTGCTCCTTCGTCAGCTTGCTGATTGGCGGCAGAACGCCGAATGCATCAGCCGTCAAAAATACAATCGCTGACGGGTGGCCCGCAATGCTCGGAGAGACAATGTTGTCGATCATATGAATCGGGTAAGCGGCACGTGTGTTTTCTGTATAGAAGGAATCATCGTAATTGGCTTCACGCGTATCTTCATCTACAACAACATTTTCGAGAACGGATCCAAACCGAATCGCTTTAAAAATCTGCGGTTCCTTTTCTTCGCTTAAATGAATGCACTTGGCATAGCACCCGCCTTCGATATTGAAGACACCGGTATCCGACCAGCCGTGTTCATCATCACCGATCAGTTTCCGGTCAGCATCCGCCGAAAGGGTGGTCTTTCCTGTTCCCGACAGGCCGAAGAAAAGCGCGACATCGCCTTTTTCACCGACATTAGCGGAGCAATGCATGGATAAAATATCTCGCTCAGGCAGCAGGAAATTCATGATGGAGAAAATCGATTTTTTCATTTCTCCGGCATACTCCGTTCCGCCGATTAAAATCGTGCGCTTTTCGAAAGAAACAATAATAAAGGTTTCTGAATGTGTGCCGTCTGTTTTTGGGTCCGCTTTGAAATGCGGAGCGGAAAGAATGGTAAACGGCTGTTCGACTGTTTTTTTATCATTGTCTTCAGGACGGATAAACAGCTGTCTGGCAAATAAATTGTGCCATGCAAATTCATTAACGACGGTGATCGGAAGTCTGTATTTTTCATCGGCACCGGCAAATCCTTCGAAAACAAACAGCTCATCTCGTTGTTTCATATAGCTGACAACCTTCGTGTACAGCCGGTCAAACGCTTCCTCGGAAATAGGCTGATTCACCGGACCCCAATCAATCTTACTCTTTGTGCTTGCTTCTTCTACAATGAATTTATCCTTCGGCGAACGTCCCGTGTAAGCGCCTGTGGTCGCCCGGACGGCACCCGTGGATGTCAAAATGCCTTCGCTGCGGGAAAGTACTTTTTCTGTAAGCTGAGCTGCAGATAAATTATGCTGCACATTAGGACTTGTTAATAAGGCTTGCAAATCAGCGGTTAAATCAACTGAGTTCATAAGAAACCTTCCTTTATCATTTTATTTGTGTTTTGCTAATTGTGTGAATTAGTATAACATATATTTTCAAATAGTCTATACTATTTATCGTTTTTTGTGTGTGCACTTCCATTGTTTTCCGCAATAAAGGCGTCTATTTCTCCTGATTCATATTGACATTGCAAACCCTTTTACGATAAGATATTTCATTGAGCGGATACTCTTATCCCGAGCTGGCGGAGGGACAGGCCCTATGAAGCCCAGCAACCGGTTTCTCTATTATTCATTATGTTCAAATTGTGTGAGACAACCAAGGTGCTAACCTGATGCAAGGTTGAATGATTCCTTGAGCGATAAGAGTGAAAGGCACAAAGACCAAACCCTTTCCTCGAACGGAAAAGGTTTTTTTATTTCATAAATATGCCAATTAACATCTCTAATATAAACGTAACATTGTATAAGAGGGAGCGAGTTCCGTATCATATATATAAGGTCTTTCGGGAGGCCTTGTGCAGGAGGAAGCAAATCATGAGTAAAAATCGTCGTTTATTTACATCAGAATCTGTTACGGAGGGGCATCCGGATAAAATCTGTGACCAGATTTCTGACAGCATTTTAGATGAAATTTTAAAGAAAGACCCTAACGCGCGTGTTGCTTGTGAAACGTCTGTGACAACTGGTTTGGTTCTTGTCAGCGGAGAAATCACAACTTCTACGTATGTTGACATTCCAAAAACGGTTCGTGAAACGATTAAAGAAATCGGATACACACGTGCAAAATACGGATTTGATGCGGAAACTTGTGCAGTTTTAACATCAATTGACGAGCAGTCTGCTGATATTGCGATGGGTGTAGACCAAGCGCTTGAAGCCCGTGAAGGCACAATGAGCGACGAAGAAATTGAAGCAATCGGAGCGGGTGACCAAGGTTTAATGTTCGGTTATGCGTGCAACGAAACGAAAGAGCTCATGCCTCTTCCGATTTCACTTGCTCATAAATTAGCCCGCCGCTTGAGTGAAGTGCGTAAAGAAGATGTTCTTCCTTACCTTCGCCCTGACGGCAAAACACAGGTAACGGTTGAGTATGATGAAAATAACAAACCTGTCCGCATTGACGCGATTGTTATTTCAACTCAGCACCACCCTGAAATTACGCTTGAGCAAATTCAGCGCAACATTAAAGAACATGTCATCAATCCGGTTGTTCCTGAAGAATTAATTGATGAAGAAACAAAATACTTCATTAACCCTACAGGCCGTTTCGTCATCGGAGGACCTCAAGGGGATGCGGGGCTCACAGGACGTAAAATCATCGTTGATACGTACGGCGGCTACGCACGTCACGGCGGCGGAGCGTTCTCTGGTAAAGATGCGACGAAAGTAGACCGTTCAGCTGCTTATGCTGCAAGATACGTTGCGAAAAACATCGTTGCGGCTGAGCTTGCAGATTCTTGCGAAGTGCAGCTTGCTTACGCGATCGGTGTTGCACAGCCTGTGTCTATCTCAATCAACACATTCGGTTCCGGAAAAGCTTCGGAGGAAAAACTGATTGAAGTTGTGCGCAATAACTTTGATTTACGACCTGCCGGAATTATCAAAATGCTTGATTTACGCCGTCCGATCTACAAACAGACTGCCGCGTACGGCCACTTTGGACGCCACGATGTTGACCTTCCGTGGGAGCGTACAGACAAAGCGGAACAGCTGCGTAAAGAAGCGTTAGGAGAATAATTTTATAGCCGCTTACTGGTTAAGCGGCTTTCCCTTTTTTATCGATGTATCCATGTTTATTTTTTTACATAACTGTGAAACCAAACACTGTTCACAGCGTCTATAAATAGGGGTTCAATGATGACAATTTTAAATATGGAGGCAATACTATGTGTGGATTTGTCGGGGTTTTTAACAAGCATCCGTTAACTCAAACCGCTGATCAAGAAGAACTAATCAAACAAATGAACCAAATGATCGTTCACCGCGGTCCTGACAGTGATGGATATTACCATGATGAGCACGTTGGATTCGGATTCAGACGGCTCAGCATTATTGATGTGGAGAATGGCGGACAGCCTTTATCATATGAAGATGAAAAATATTGGATTATTTTTAACGGGGAAATCTATAACTATATCGAACTGAGAGAAGAGCTTGAAGCAAAGGGATATACTTTCAACACAGATTCTGACACAGAGGTTCTTCTTGCGACTTACCGTCACTATAAAGAAGAAGCGGCTTCCAAGCTGCGCGGCATGTTTGCCTTTCTGATTTGGAATAAAAACGATCATGTTCTTTATGGAGCAAGAGATCCATTCGGCATTAAGCCGTTGTATTACACAACGATCAATGATCAGGTTTATTTTGCCTCAGAGAGAAAAAGTTTAATGGCAGCCCAAAATGATATTGAAATAGATAAAGAAGCATTACAGCAGTATATGTCTTTCCAATTCGTTCCTGAGCCAAGTACGCTTGATATTGATGTGAAAAAAGTAGAGCCGGGTTCTCAGTTTACAATCCGCCCTGACGGTGATATCACATTCAAAACGTATTTCAAGGCGCGCTTCCAGCCTGTTCAGACGGAAGAAGATAAACTTGTCAAAGAAGTCAGAGACGCTATCTATGACTCTGTAAACGTTCATATGAGAAGTGATGTGCCTGTCGGTTCATTCCTATCAGGCGGAATCGATTCTTCGTTTATTGTATCCGTTGCGAAAGAATTTCATCCAAACCTGAAAACATTTTCTGTCGGATTTGAACAGCAGGGCTTCAGTGAAGTTGATGTAGCGAAAGAAACTGCCGCTGCACTGGGCATTGAAAATATCAGCAAAGTCATTTCACCTGAAGAATACATGAACGAGCTTCCTAAAATCGTATGGCACTTTGATGATCCGCTTGCAGACCCGGCTGCGATTCCATTGTATTTCGTGGCGAAAGAAGCGAAAAAACACGTAACGGTTGCGTTATCTGGCGAAGGTGCGGACGAGCTGTTCGGCGGATACAACATCTACCGTGAACCGCTTTCTCTTAAACCGTTTGAACGCATTCCGTCCGGCTTGAAAAAGATGCTTCTGCACGTAGCGGCCGTTATGCCTGAGGGAATGAGAGGAAAGAGCCTGCTTGAGCGCGGCTGCACTCCGCTTCCGGAGCGTTATATCGGCAACGCGAAGATCTTTGAAGAATCCGTGAAGAAACAGCTGCTGAAGCACTATGATCCGAGCCTTTCGTATCGCGATGTGACGAAGCCTTACTTTACAGAAAGCAGCTCATACAGCGATATTAACAAAATGCAGTATGTCGATATCCACACTTGGATGCGAGGCGACATTTTGCTAAAAGCGGATAAAATGACGATGGCGAATTCTTTGGAATTGCGTGTGCCGTTCCTTGATAAAGTCGTATTTGACGTTGCTTGTAAAATTCCTGATGAATTGAAAACAAAGAACGGTACGACAAAGTATCTCCTTCGCAAAGCTGCTGAAGGCATTGTGCCGGATCATGTATTGAACCGCAAAAAGCTCGGTTTCCCTGTACCGATCCGTCATTGGCTGAAAAACGAAATGAACGAATGGGTGCGCAGCATTATTCAGGAAAGCCAAACGGACGCTTATATCCATAAGGATTACGTTCTTCAGCTTCTTGAAGACCATTGTGCCGATAAGGCTGATAATAGCCGTAAAATTTGGACAGTGCTCATCTTTATGATCTGGCACAGCATCAATATTGAAAAACGGTATATGCCTGAAGAGCTGAGCCATCAGCCTAAAGAAGTCATCTTTGTCTAACAGATAAGGCTTTCGATTCGTCGAAAGCCTTGTTATTATACCAGTATTTCTCCATCATCATTGATTACCCTGCACATTCGTGTGAAATATTCAGAAAAATGATGTAATGATATTTTTTTCTAGGGGAGAAGGGAACATGCAAAAACAAAAACAAGAATTGCATCGCGGTCTGGAAGAAAGGCATATTTCTTTGATGTCTTTAGGGGCTGCCATAGGAGTGGGACTTTTCCTTGGCTCTGCATCAGCTATTCAATTAGCAGGACCGGGTATTTTGGTGGCATATGCCTGCAGCGGTCTGGTTATGTTTTTTATTATGAGGGCGCTTGGGGAAATGGCGATTCAAAAGCCGGTCGCGGGCTCCTTCAGCAGGTATGCGCGTGACTACTTAGGTCCGCTCGCAGGCTACTTAACCGGGTGGAATTACTGGTTCTTATGGGTTGTAACCTGTATGGCGGAAATCACCGCTGTCGGAATTTATATGGGATACTGGTTTCCGGATGTGCCCAATTGGATTTGGGCATTGTCGGCGCTGGTGATTATGACTGGTGTCAATTTCCTGGCCGTAAAGGCGTATGGAGAGCTGGAGTTTTGGTTCGCATTGATTAAAATTGTCGCGATCCTTTCTATGATTGCTGTCGGTTTATTAATGATCATTGCAGGAGTCGGCAATGGAGGCATTGCAACTGGCATCAGCAACTTGTGGAGCAACGGCGGATTTTTTCCTCATGGAATAAAAGGGGTTTTATTGTCACTTCAAATGGTGATGTTCGCGTATTTAGGCATTGAGATGATAGGGGTGACGGCCGGCGAAGTCAAAAATCCGCAAAAATCATTAGCGAAAGCGATTGATACGGTATTTTGGCGTATCCTGATTTTTTACGTCGGTGCTTTATTTGTTATCATGTCCATTTATCCGTGGCAGGAAATCGGATCGCAAGGAAGCCCTTTTGTACTCACGTTTGAAAAAGTGGGGATTCCATATGCGGCAGGCATCATTAACTTTGTCGTTCTGACGGCAGCGCTGTCTTCTTGCAACAGCGGCATATTCAGCACTGGACGTATGCTCTTTAACTTAGCGGAGCAGAGCGAGGCGCCAAAAGCATACGGTAAGCTGACCAAAGGCGGCATTCCGGGGAAAGCCGTACTGGCTTCTGCGGGTGCGTTATTAGTCGGCGTGCTGTTAAACTATGTTGTGCCTGCGAAGGTATTTACTTGGGTCACAAGCATTGCGACGTTCGGAGCGATTTGGACGTGGGCGATCATCTTGCTTTCTCAGATCAAATATCGTAAAGGCATGCAGCCAAAGGATCAAAAGCAATTAAAATACAAAATGCCTTTTTACCCGTTCACGTCATATTTATCTTTGGCCTTTTTAGCATTTGTCATTATCCTGATGGCATATAGCCCTGAAACAAGAGTCGCCGTAATTGTCGGTCCGATTTGGTTTCTGATTTTGATAGCCGTTTATTATGGCAAAGGCTTTCATAAGAAAAACGCAGCTGTGTCAACTGAGCAACAGATCAGCTGACAAAAAGAGCTCCCGGAGGGCTCTTTTTTGTTTAAGTAAAGCTGCTCATAGAGAGCAGAGAATAGGAATATGTTTTTTGCAGAGACTGCTTACAGTGGCGTCTTGTTTTTTATGATAAGATAAAAGTCACATGTTTATTTTTACATGTGAACGTTTTATGGAAAATTAAAAACCCGAACTGCATTTGGTTCGGGTCAGCGATGGTTATCGCTTAAATAATATTTTGAAAAATGGTAAAGTAAAACGAAGCTGGTCTTACATTTGCTGAAGTGATTTATAATATTGACCCTTTGCTACATATTCAGACTGTATTCTCTGCATGTCTTTTCGGTCTTCATCCGTCAAAGGACGGATGACTTTTGCCGGGCGGCCGAAGGCTAGATGGCCTGGCGGAATGATTTTCCCCGGCGGAACAAGGCTGCCGGCACCGATAAATGCGCCTTCTCCGATTTCGGCTCCGTCTAAAATGATTGAACCCATGCCGATTAAGGCGTTCTTGCGGATCACGGCGCTATGGAGTGTAACCTGGTGGCCTATCGTGGCGTCATCTTCAATGAGAAGCGTCCGGTTCGGGCTTTGATGGAGGCAGCTTAAATCCTGGATATTGACTCTGTTACCAATTCTGGTCGGGGCTACATCTCCTCTTATGACAACTGAGAACCAAATGCTGGATTGTTCCCCGATGACCACATCACCGGTAATTGTTGCATTATCGGCTACAAAAGCAGTTGGGTGGATTTCTGGCGTGTATTCTTTATAAGGGTAAATCATATATCTTTCATCCTTCTTTCTCTATTTAATTTTTGTATGAGGTGAACCGCATGTGGACCTGGAAAGCAGACAGACCTGTGGCAGTGATTGTTATGATCCACGGGGCAAGTGAACATCATGGACGATATAAATGGCTGAGTGAAATGTGGAGATCTTCGGGTTATCACGTTGTAATGGGTGATCTGCCGGGACAAGGGACAACCACCCGGGCCAGAGGTCATATTCGCTCATTTCAAGAATACATTGATGAAGTAGATACTTGGATAGATAAAGCGCGAACCTTTGAGCTGCCTGTTTTTCTTCTCGGCCACAGTATGGGCGGCCTGATTGCGATTGAATGGTTTAAACAGCAGAGAAACCCCCGCATTACGGGAATTATTTTATCATCACCGTGTCTCGGGCTGCAAATTAAAGTCAATAAAGTGCTTGATCTTGCATCAAAGGGGCTGAATGTCATTGCTCCGTCGCTTAAAGTTGATTCGGGATTATCGATTGATATGGCGACACGCAATAAAGATGTCATCGAAGCAGGCCAGAACGATCCCCTCTTTGTGAAGAAGGTTTCTGTCAGATGGTACAGAGAGCTGTTAAAAACTCTCGAGTCTGCCATGGTGCCGACAGAGGCTTTTCTGAGGGTGCCGCTTTTGGTCATGCAGGCCGGAGATGACAAGCTGGTCGATAAAACGAAGGTCATCAAGTGGTTTTCAGGGGTTGCTTCCCACAATAAGTCATATAGGGAATGGGAAGGGCTTTATCATGAAATATTTAATGAACCGGAAAGAGAAGACGTTTTTAAAGCCGCAAGAGCATTTACTGATCAATATATTTGAACTAGGGGGGTGCATGTGTTGACAGTACCGGAACATCCTTTTGGACTGATGGCAAAAGTATATCGTGATATTTTTCCGCTCGTTCATCAAGAGCTGAACATATGGAAGCAAAAATCAGAAGCAATTAAAAACAGTGAATTAAAAGCACAGGCAACCGCAAGTATTCGAGATAAAACGTTTCATTGCGAAGGCGGCGGCATATTGGCCTTATTGTCAGGAAATCATAAGCAGAAATGTGTTGAGTTCATCATCGCATACCAAACGATCAGCGATTACCTGGACAATTTGTGTGACCGCAGCACATCACTTGACCCGGAAGATTTTCGAATGCTTCACACCTCTATGCAGGACGCATTGACAGTGGGAGCTGATCCGCAACATTATTATCAATTCAGGGACGAGCAGGATGACAGCGGATATTTGCAGGAATTGGTGAAAACGTGCCAGCGTGTCCTCGGATCTATTGAACACTACGAAATGATTAAACCTTATCTGCTTGAGTTGTGCGGCTATTATTGCGATTTGCAGGTGCATAAGCACGTTGTTGAGCATGAGCGTGTCCCGCGCCTTGAAAAGTGGTTTACCCAATATGAATCAGAGCTTCCCGAGATGGAATGGTATGAATTCTCAGCTTGTGCAGGCTCCACGCTAGGCATTTTCTGTCTTGTCGCATATTCGTTTCAGCCCGATTTTACTGAAAGCACCGCAAAAAAAATCCGCAACAGTTATTTTCCTTACATACAAGGTCTTCATATTCTGCTTGATTATTTGATTGACCAGGAGGAGGACTTGCTTGAAGGGGACTTGAATTTCTGCTCGTATTATCAGTCGCATGAAGAAATGATGAATCGGCTGCAGCACTTTATTCAGAAAGCCGATGAACATCTGCACGGCATTCCGCACGAAAACTTCCACCGCTTAATCAACCGCGGCTTGCTGGGTGTCTATTTGTCTGATGACAAAGTGGCGGGCCAAAAGGAAATGGGCCGGCTCGCGAAAAAGCTGATCAAAGCAAGCGGAAAAACCTCCTTTTTCTTTTATATCAACGGCAGAGCCTACAGAAAGTTTCAAAAAATGGCCTGGATGAAAAACTCAAAGAAAAAAGCTCAAATCATTTGCTGATTTGAGCTTTTTTTTCGATAGCAATAATAAACGGCGGGTCATTTTGCTGATTGATAAATCCGTATGTTAAGACACGGGCTGTTTGCTGATCCAAGTCCCGGCAAAAGTCGACCACGTCGTTTTTTTCAGCTTTGCCTTCCGGGTGGCCGTGATAGACGACCAAAACAATCAGGCCTTCATCTTTCATGATGCTGAGAAGCTGTTCAATTGCTTGGATCGTTGAATTGCCGTTTGTCGTAATCGATTTGTCCCCGCCTGGCAGATAGCCGAGGTTAAACACAGCGGCCGCCACTTTGCCGTGTGTTTCCTGCGGAAGTGATTCAGCAATTTTGCCATGGCTTTTATGAAATAAAGTTGTCCGGTTTTGATAGGTGTCACCGAGCCGCTCCTTCGTATTGGCCACTGCTGATTCTTGTATATCAAATGCGTATACATGGCCGTTTTCACCGACAAGCTCAGCTAAAAACAGGGTGTCGTGCCCGTTCCCCATTGTGGCGTCAACAACGATGTCTCCATCCCCTGCGGCCATTTTCAGCAGCTCTTTACTGTAGGGAAGAATTTTTTTCAGAATCATAAGGCCGATTCCTCCTGAAGACGCTGAAAGAACTTACCTTGGTAGCTGCCGCGGTTTTCAAGTTCTTTATTGATAGCGCCAAGCACTTCCCATTTGTTCACACTCCACATCGGCCCAATCATCAATTCAATCGGCCCGTCACCTGTGATACGGTGTACGATCATTTCTGGCGGGATGATTTCAAGCTGGTCACAGACGAGCTGCACATAATCGTCTTGAGAGAGAAATTCTAGCTTTCCTTTTTCGTATTGTTTCACCATCGGCGTGCCCTTTAGCAGGTGAAGCAAATGGATTTTAATACCCTGGACGTCCAAATCTGCCACTGCTTTTGCCGTTTCCATCATCATATCGCGGTCTTCCAGAGGAAGTCCGTTGATTATATGCGAGCAGACGCGTATGCCGTGTTTTCTTAGCTTATTCACACCTTCAACGTAGCAGTCAAAGTCATGTGCCCGGTTGATCAGAAGAGCTGTGCGTTCGTGAACTGTCTGAAGCCCAAGCTCCACCCAAAGATACGTGCGTTCATTCAGTTCTGCCAAATACTCAACAACTTCATCCGGCAGGCAGTCCGGACGTGTGGCGATTGAAAGACCGACCACATCGTCGAGCGCGAGAACAGACTCGAATTTCTCTCGCAGCACGTCAACCGGAGCATGCGTATTGGTGAACGCTTGGAAATAAGCGATATATTTCCCGTCCTTCCATTTTTCGTGCATGCGGTTTTTAATGTCGTGGAATTGTGTCATTAAATCATCGGCCCGGTTTCCTGCAAAGTCACCGGAGCCCGCAGCGCTGCAAAAGGTACAGCCGCCGTGTGCGACAGTGCCGTCCCGGTTCGGGCAGTCGAAGCCGCCGTCAAGCGCTACTTTAAATACCTTATGCCCGAAATGATCTCTGAGATGATAATTTAATGTATGATAGCGTTTTTCCGTATTTGAATAAGGAAAAGGATTATTCTGAATCACGATTAATGTGCCTCCTTGCGTACAATTGCATCCTAAAATTGTAGCACGCATTTCATATGAGAACAAATGAATATCGACCATAAATTTCTTTATTGAATCGTGTCTGATGAGGCTACACTATGGATGATGGATTGTTTCCATTACCAAGAGGAGGGGTTACTGTGGCAACAAGACAATCAGTAGATGAACATCTCCAACAATGTATGCAGGCGTGTGATTATGCTGAAGAACAGCTGAAAATCGCTTCTAAACAAGAGCATTATAACGACCAAGAATACAGTGATGCGCAAATGCAGATTGAAAATGCGGTAAATGCCTTGAATAAACTATGGCTGTCATCAAATGATCAGCAGAGAGAACAGCTGTACAGAATGAGACTTCAGCTTCAAGCTTTGCAAAATAATATGATCTTGCAGCACCCTCTTGATGTGTAAGAAACGGACCCTTTTGATAAGGGTCCATTTTTTTTGTAAAAAAAGGATTGACTTTGCACAGTAAAGTATTTATTGTATTAAGTGTACTAATTAAAGTAATACACTATAGACACTAATGAAAAAGTCATTTATATATTGAAATTAAGGGAGGCAGTTATGAAACATAAAAAACAAAACAAACGTAACGTGCCAATGCTGATCGCGGCATCTGTGATCGCTTGTTCTTTTTTTCTTGTACTCGTGATGATCGGTTTTGAATGGCAAAAAAGTATAATTGATCCGTTTTATTTATGAAAGGTTCAGATCGTATAGAAAGTAGGGAAGTAAATGATTCAAATCGATCCAAGAAGCTCAACGCCCATTTACGAACAAATTATTCAGCAAATGAAAGAGCTTTGTTTGAAAGGGATCATGAAGCCTGGTGATAAGCTTCCTTCTGTCAGAGAATTGGCGACGATCATTATTGCGAATCCGAATACTGTCAGCAAAGCGTACAAAGAGCTTGAGCGAGAGGGTATTATTGAAACGCTGCGTGGCAGAGGGACCTATATATCGGAAAATGCAAAAACGACACTGATTGAAGGGAAGATGACGATGATTAAAGAGCAACTCAAACAGCTCATCATCGATGCACATTATGCGGGGGTTGAGCTGGATAAACTGCAAGAATGGATAAAGGAAATCAGCGCTGATGTGAAAGGGGGCAAGAGCGATGATTGAATTAAGACAGCTGTCAAAAACGATTGACGGAAATCAAGTATTAAAAGATGTTTCATTAACAATTGAAAAAGGAGAAATCTTCGGGCTGCTCGGCCGCAATGGGTCAGGCAAAACGACAATGCTCCGCTTAATCCAGCAAATCATTTTCGCCGACAGCGGGACGATTTTGTTTGATGGCGTAGAAATCAAAAAGCATCCGAAGGTCAAACAGAATATCATCTACATGCCCGTTCAAAATCCTTTTTACGACAAGTATACATACAAGCAGCTAGTCGATATCCTAAGAAGAATTTATCCGAAATTTGATGTCACGTACGCGAATGAGCTGATGAACAGATATGAAATTCCAGAAACGAAAAAATACCGCGAGCTGTCGACAGGTTTGAAAAAACAGCTGTCGCTCGTTCTGTCGTTTGCAGCGAGACCGGCACTGATTCTCCTTGATGAACCGACGGACGGCATTGACGCGGTGACAAGACATGATGTGCTGCAGCTGATGGTTGATGAAGTGGCGGAGCGTGATACGAGCATTCTGATCACCTCTCACAGACTTGAGGACATTGAACGGATGTGCAACCGAATTGGGTTTCTCGAAGATAACAGACTGACCAACGTCATGGATCTTGATGAGTTAAAAGAAGAATACATTAAAATTCAAATGGCCTTCGATACAGATGTCAATTTGGCCATCAGAGAGCAAAACATTCCGATGCTCGATCAGGCCGGTGTGTTTTACACGGTGCTGATTCCGAAAAGCGATGAGAAGAACAAGAGCTTTTTGAGAGAGCTGAAGCCAAAAGTGTGGAATGAGCTTCCTGTCAACCTGGAAGAAGTGTTCATTGCGAAGTTTGGAGGGAAGCGGAGATGGTAGACCGAGGTCTCCTCTATCGAGAGTGGAAGCAGAATCAAGTGGTGATTTTGTTAAGTATTGTGTTTTTGGTGCTGGCAAATCCCCTCTCTATTGTGAATACGTATTTGTCTTATCAAGGATGTCTTGATCGCCAAGACCCGCAATATTGTGATTTTATCGTGAATTACACGAGCAACTTGATAGATATCAACTGGGTGCCGGGTGTCATTTTGGCGGTCTGCTTCCTGGGAATGGAACGTTCGAAAGGCACGATGGATTTTATATTAAGCCTCCCATATAACAGAAGCCAAATTTTCCAGACGAAATTTTGGTTAGGCGGTTTTGTGATTGTACTGTCGCAACTGATTGGCTTTTTACTTGCATGGCTGCTGATTCTTGTTTATCAACCTGAGCATGTCTACTATTTTGAGCACAGCAGTGTTGGAGTAATCGTGATTAGCTTTATGGCTTACTCACTGGTGATGGCCGCCGGAGCGTTAACTGGAAATGCTTTTGCCCAGCTATTAACGGCATTTGCTGCTACGGTACTGCCGTATTTAATTGTTGCTTTGCCGATTCTAAACATAGAATTTATTTTTGATGTAAATATATGGGATTATTTTCCTTCTGTTGAGGATTATTTTGCATTGGTTCGTAAGTTATACTATCTTGTGCCTATGGGATATGTTGCAAATGACTGGCTAACCGACAGTAAATATATTCTACTCATTCCGGCTGTCATGAGCATTCTGTTTTACTTGATTGGCTATATAAGCTTTAAAAAGCATCCAAGTGAACGAAACGGATACTTTTTCCTTTGGAACAGCTTAGATCGTCCGGTACAAATTTTGGTTATGGCTTTTGGCATTCTCGGATTTGGTTTGTTTGGATATTCTGCCGGACATTCCATGATTGGTTATATTTTTGGAATGATCATTGGTGCGGTTGTCGGCTTTTTTGTAAGCTACTTTGCAATTTATAAGAAAACAAAACATTAAAGAAGTGCTTTCAGTTGGGAGGGAAGTGATGTGCCGGATTCCGGGCTGTTTTATAAAGAGTGGAAGCAAAATAAAGCTCTGTTAACCATGATTTTTTTGGTATTTATGCTTAGCAATCCTTTTACCGTATTAAATACGTACATCTCATACCAAGGCTGCGTGGCTAATCAGAACGAGTGGGTCGGAACCTGCGTATTTACGATTAACTATTTAAACGGCACATTTATCTCACTGTTTTGGATGTGGGGAGTCGTTTTGGCGGTCAGCCAGCTGGGGATTGAACGAAGCAAGGGCTTGTTTGATTTTACTTTAAGCCTTCCATATACACGCGGGCAGATATTTAACGCAAAGTTTGTGCTCGGCGGGATTGTGATTGTGGCACCGCAAATCTTTGGATATGTATTATCTGTTTTGCTCCTAGTGCTTTTGAAACCCGAGCAAGCCGTTTATTTTCATCACTACAGCCTTGGAATGATCATCGTCAGTTTGCTGGCTTATTCTCTGGTCATGGCGGGGGGAGCTTTGACAGGCCATACTTTTGCCCAGCTTTTGGTTTCAGCTACTGTTACGATTTTGCCTTTTTTGCTCATGACTCTTCCTGCTATCAACTTGGAAATCCTTCTTGGCGGAACAGTAGAGTTTATACATGGTCCTGTGCCCGAATGGGTGCAGTATCTATTCCCGGTTACTTACGTTGTGCCGAACTGGGTTGAGGATTCTCCGTATTATTTAGTGATTCCGGCCATCATGACGATCATCTTTTACATCATCGGCCACATCGGTTTTGTCAAACTGTCTAATGAACGGAACGGATATTTCTTTTTGTGGAAACCGCTAGACCGCCCGGTACAGGTCATTGTCATTATCATTGGGATCATGGGCTTCGGGTATTTTGGATTTGCCGCAACGGAGAGCTTCGTCGGCTACATATTCGGTATGGCTGCTGGCGCCGTGATTGGTTTTCTTATCAGCTATTTTGCGATTTATAAAAAAACAAAACATTTATAAGGGAGAGAGAAAAGATGATTGATGTTCAGCATATTAACCATTCCTTCACGATCGGAAAAAAGGGCCGTGAGAATGAAGTGCCTGTCTTAAAAGATGTCTCGTTGACTGTTGCGAAAGGAGAAATCGCCTGTATCATCGGACGAAGCGGGTCGGGGAAGTCAACGCTTCTGAATTTGATTTCAGGCTACATCTCACCGACAAAAGGGCGTATTGTGATTAACGGAACTGATGTCACGGGCTTTAATGAGAAGGAATGGGCTCAGTTCCGCCTTGAACACTTTGGGTTTATTTTTCAAAGCTTTCAGCTCATCCCGGGCTTAACGACGTATGAAAATGTGGAAATGCCGCTGGCGTTAAAAGGGATCAAGCCGTCAGAGCGCAAGCAAAAGGTACAGGATATGCTGAAACGCGTCGGTCTTGAAAACCATGCTGCACACTATCCTAATGAATTGTCAGGCGGGCAGCAGCAGCGTGTCAGCATTGCGAGAGCGCTGATTTTAAATCCGTCGATTATTTTAGCGGATGAGCCGACGGGAAGCCTTGATTCAGAAACGGAACAGGAAGTGCTTGAATTGATTCAGCAGCTGAACCGTGAGCGGGGCATTACATTTGTGATTATTACCCATGATGATGAAGTAGCTTCAATCGGACACTCAAAATTCCAGCTGCATGACGGTGTGTTAAAAGGAGGTATTACCGTTGAGATTTAAGGATCAGGTTCATTTTATCAGAAGAAATATGAAGAAAAACAGGCTCCGTGTCTTTATGACAATTCTTGCGACAACAATGGCGTGTGCGTTTTTGGTTGTGCTGTCGTCGGTTGGATTCGGGATTCAAAAGACAATCACAGATATGACGATGAGCCAGCAAATTGTGACTAAAGTCAGTGTAATGGGCAAGGAAGGGGATAAGCCTATTAAAAAAGCTGATTTAGAGAAGTATGATCATGTAAGGTCAGTTGTAGAAAGAACGCAAGTGTATGAGCCAAACAAAGCAACTTTAGGCAATCGCACAAATGAAAGCTCTAATCTTATCTTTACCAATATGGGTGATGAATTAAAAGCCAATATGGAATTAGAAAAAGGAAGAGTCGCAAAGTCGGAAAATGAAATCGTAGTAGGATACGACTTTGCAAAGAGATTATTGACGAAAAAAGAATCTGAAGCATATAACAAAAAAATCGAGGAAGCAAATGGAAACCCCGAGGATATAGAAGAACCAAAGGGTTATACGAAAGACATCCTGAACAAAACGATTGAATTAAGTGTATCAAAAACAGATCCTAAAACAGGGGATGTTACGAAAACAAAAACATATGACTTTAAAATTGTCGGTATTACAAAAAAACCATCTCAAGATTGGATGGAGGATTCAAACATCTTCATTAGTGATCAATTCAAGAAGGACTTTTCGGAATTTTTGGACTTCAAGGGCGGGAATGTTGAAAAAAATGTTGGCGTTTTTGCTGATAAATTTGAGAATGTGGAACAGCTGACAAATGATCTAACAGATGACGGATACTATGTCACATCAGTTACTACCGAGCTTGAAGGAGCCAACACCTTCTTCATGGTCTTCAAAATCGGCCTGATCTTTGTCGGGTGTATCGCGGTTATCATTTCAGCCATTGGGATATTTAACACGATGACGATGGCGGTGACAGAAAGAACGCAGGAGATCGGCATTATGAAAGCGATTGGGGCGAGTCCGTCAATCATTCGCCGAATGTTCTTGATGGAAAGCGCGTATATCGGAATTTTAGGCTGTGTGATTGGGATTATCATTTCTTACGGCGTGAGCTACCTTGTCAACCTTGCCGTTCCGATGATTCTCGCGGCGACAAGCGGAGGCGAAGCGGGCGATCTGAATTATACGTTTTCTTATATTCCGCTCAGCCTTGTCATCATTGCGGTTGTGATTTGCGGCGGTGTCGCTGTGATCTCGGGTATGAACCCGGCTCGAAAGGCAACAAAAACCAACGTGCTGACAGCATTAAGAAGAGAGTTGTAATCAGAAAAAGCCGGCTGAACCAGCCGGCTTTTCTGTATAGCGCATCAACAAGATTTGCTATACACTTGACATAAAAAAGGAAAAAGTGCGGTGAGTCCATTGTTTAAACTTTTGCTGATAGAAGATGATAAATCGCTGTTTCATGAAATCAAGGAGCGTTTAACGGGATGGTCCTATGATGTATACGGTATACAGGATTTCAGCCAAGTAATGCAGGAATTTGCGTCAATCAAACCTGATTGCGTCATTATTGATGTTCAGCTCCCTAAATTTGACGGGTTTCATTGGTGCCGGCTGATCCGTTCCCGGTCAAATGTTCCGATTCTCTTTTTATCCTCTCGTGACCACCCTGCTGATATGGTTATGTCGATGCAGCTGGGAGCAGATGACTTTATTCAAAAGCCGTTTCATTTTGATGTGCTGATTGCGAAAATCCAAGCGATTTTCCGGCGCGTGCATCATTATAATACGGAGCCGAGCACGATCAAAACATGGTGCGGGGCTGCCATAGACGCAGAGCAGAACCTCGTCAGCAATGACGAAGGCTCTGTTGAACTGACTAAAAATGAAATGTTCATTCTAAAACAGCTAATAGAACAAAAAAACAAGATTGTCAGCCGTGAGGAGCTGATCAGAAGATTGTGGAATGATGAGCGTTTTGTCAGCGATAATACACTGACCGTCAATGTCAACCGCCTGCGGAAAAAACTGGACGAACTGCAGCTTGGAACATATATCGAGACGAAGGTCGGCCAAGGCTACATGGCGAAGGAAGAGGATCATTTCTATGATTAAAGCATTCCTCATCGAAAGACGAAGCTGGATTGCCGCATTTTTGCTGCAGCAAATTCTGATTTTGCTGATTGCCTTTGTCGATCCGTCTATTCCATTTAAAAATGTTCTTTATATTGTTTATTTGTGTGTTCTGATCTTTGGTGTGTTTGTTATCATCCGTTTTCGGAAAGAAACCGCATTCTATAAAAGCCTCGAAGAATGGGAAAATAATCTTGATGTCACAGCCATAAGTGAACCGGAGACGCCGTTTGAAGAGATGATTGAAAAAAGCATCACCGGACAAACGGAACAATTGAAGCAATCTGCATTGCAGAATCGCTTGGCATTAGAAAATGAAAAAGATGAACTGATGGCGTGGATACATGAGGTCAAAACGCCATTAACAGCGCTGCATTTAATCATCGATCGGATGGCAGACCCATCATTAAAATCCCAGCTATCGTATGAGTGGCTGCGCATCCATCTGCTTCTTGATCAGCAGCTTCATCAAAAGCGCATGTCCTTTATCGAAAATGATCTGTCTTTAGAGATGATCAAGCTTAAGCCCTTGATTATCAAAGAGATCAGAGACTTGCAATCGTGGTGTATACAGAAAGGAATCGGGTTTGACATTCAGCTGGAGGCAGAGGAAGTCTTGAGCGATGCGAAATGGCTGGCCTTTATCATCAGGCAGCTGCTGACCAACGCCGTAAAATACAGTGAAGCCGCTGATATTGTGATCAACAGCTATGAAAAAGACGAACGGAAGGTTCTTGAGGTGAAAGATTTTGGACGGGGCATTGACAGGAAAGATGTCTCACGAATTTTTGATAAAGGGTTTACATCCACAACCGATCATCATAATCAGTCTTCTACGGGCATGGGGCTGTATCTGGCGAAGAGAGCCGCAGGACCGTTGCTGATCGATATCGATGTGCATTCAGAGCTTGGGGATGGAACAACCTTTACTTTAACCTTTCCGAAACGAAATCAATTCGAACGTGTCATTAGCGTGTGACGAAAATGTCACATGCTTTTCTTTTTTGTTCGCCTAATCGAAGGAAAAGCCCGTCAATCCTTTTTATAATAACAGTATCCAATATAAAGGAGACTACGGAAATGATGATTTTAGAAGCGAATAAAATTCGAAAAAGCTATGGTAACAAGCTAAATAAACAGGAAGTGCTGAAGGGCATCGATATTCACATTGAAAAGGGCGAATTCGTCAGTATTATGGGTGCTTCCGGTTCGGGCAAAACGACTTTGCTTAACGTTCTGTCCTCGATTGATAAGGTCAGCCACGGAACGATCAATATTAACGGAAACGAAATGACGTCCTTGAAGGAAAAGCAGCTGGCTGAATTTAGAAAACAGCACTTAGGCTTTATCTTTCAAGATTACAATTTGTTAGACACATTAACAGTGAAAGAAAATATCCTTCTGCCGTTATCGATCACGAAAATATCAAAAAAGGAAGCAAACCGCAAGTTTGAGGAAGTGGCGAAGGAATTGGGTATTTATGAATTGCGGGATAAGTACCCGAATGAAATTTCCGGCGGCCAGAAGCAGAGAACATCCGCCGGGAGAGCGTTTATTCATGACCCGAGCATTATTTTCGCTGATGAACCGACCGGCGCGCTTGATTCGAAATCGGCCTCTGACCTATTAAACAAGCTGAGCCAGCTCAATCAAAAACGCAGCGCCACCATTATTATGGTTACCCATGATCCCGTTGCAGCGAGCTACTGCGGCAGAGTCATTTTTATTAAGGATGGCCTGATGTATACGCAGCTGAATAAAGGGGGCCAAGACAGGCAGACGTTTTTCCAGGATATCATGAAAACACAAGGCGTGTTAGGCGGGGTGCAGCATGAACATTAATCAGCTCATTCTGCGAAATCTGAAAAAGAATATCAGGAATTATTACCTCTATGTGTTTGCTTTAATCTTTAGTGTGGCGCTTTATTTCGCATTTGTCACACTCCAATATGACCCGGCCATTAATGAAGTAAAAGCTTCCATAAAAGGCGCCGCGGCTATTAAAACCGCTTCAATTTTGCTTGTGGCTGTTGTATCAATCTTTATTTTATACGCCAATACCATTTTTATTAAAAGGCGGAGTAAAGAGATCGGGCTGTTTCAATTAATCGGAATGACAAAGCACAAAATCTTTCGTATCTTAAGTGCGGAAAATATCATGCTGTATTTCGGCTCGTTAGCCATCGGGGTTTTTGCCGGATTTTCAATCTCAAAGCTTGTGCTCATGATCCTGTTCAAAATCGTCGATGTCAAAGCTGATGCGAAACTGCATTTTTCTGAGCAAGCCTTGGTTCAAACAATCATTGTGTTCTGCGGCATTTACCTTTTGATTATGATCATGAATTATACGTTTATCAAAAAACAAAGCATTTTATCTTTGTTTAAAGTAACATCTTCCACTGAGGATAAAGTGAAGAGAATCTCTTTTTTCCAGATGCTGATCGGGGCGCTGGGCATCGTGTTGATTTTAACGGGATACTACGTGTCTTCCGAGCTGTTTAGCGGAAAATTCAAGACCATAAATGAACTGTTTTTCGCAATGAGTTTGATCTTAGGGTCCGTCATTATCGGGACGTTTCTTTTTTATAAAGGATCGGTTACGTTTATCTCGAACATCATTCGGAAAAGCAAGGGCGGGTACTTGAATATCTCAGAGGTTCTGTCACTGTCATCGATTATGTTCAGAATGAAATCGAACGCTTTGCTGCTGACAATTATCACAACCGTTTCAGCGCTCGCCATCGGGCTGTTATCCCTTGCTTATATTTCGTATTACTCGGCAGAAAAGACTGCTGAACAAAATGTAGCGGCGGATTTTTCATTCATGAATGAGAAAGATGCCAAACGGTTTGAAAGCAGTTTGAATGAAAATGACATTTCATACGTCAAAAAAGAAATGCCTGTCCTGCAATCGTCTTTTGATATCACAAATATCATGGATGGAACCCCGAAAGAGATGCAGAGCGATCCCGCAAACACACAGCTCGCTGTTGTTAGCGATAAAGATGTAAAAGGAGTCGATGTGGCGGCTGGGGAAGCGGTTTTCTCAGGATATACTGACTTGCTGCAAAAGATAATGGTTTTAAAAGACTCCGGCAGCATTAAAGTCAAAAGCAAGAATGAGACACAATCATTACACTATAAAGGATTAAGAGAAGAGTTTCTTGTATCCTACACGTTTACAAGCGGGGGAATGCCCGCAGTCATAGTGGATGACAACCTGTTTAAACAGCTGAATAAAGATAAAGACCCTCGCATTCAGCTGGCGCAATCTGAATTTATCGGCATTTATATGAAACATGGAGATCAGCTTGAAAAAGCAAATGAGCTTTTTCAAAAGGTGAACAAGAAAGATCTACATTTATCAAGGCTGGATACAAGTATTGCGCAAAAATCTCTTTTTGGTATGGTCATGTTCATCGTTGGTTTCTTAGGATTAACATTTCTCATCACCTCGGGGTGTATTCTTTACTTTAAACAAATGGGTGAAAGTGAAGAAGAAAAACCGAATTATACCATTCTAAGAAAACTCGGTTTTACACAGGGAGACCTGCTGAAGGGGATACGCATCAAACAAATGTATAACTTCGGCATTCCATTGGTGATCGGCCTCTTTCACAGTTATTTTGCCGTTCAATCCGGCTGGTTCTTATTCGGATCAGAGGTATGGTCGCCGATGATTATGGTGATGGTGTTATATACTGCACTCTATTCTATTTTCGGTATTCTGTCGGTTCTTTATTATAAAAAGGTGATTAAGTCGGCATTGTAAAACAGTATAAGCTCCAGAGAAACTGGAGCTTATACTGTTTATCGTTTCGGTGCCCGATACCCGGCTGCCTCAGCCTCTTCAACTGAACAAAACATTTCAGCAGGGTCTGTCGTCCGGTCATAGTATGTACTGCCCGGTGTATGATAGATGCCGTTTTTGCTGCCTTTGATAAGACAGCCTTCTGCTGTATCAGCTGAGCTGGTTTCGTTGCTTTTATTTGTGCTGGTTGAAGAATGTTCGCTGTTTTCTTTTGTGCTGGCTGTTCGGTTTTGTGCCTCTTTTAATTGCTTTTCAAGTTTTGTTTTATCTTGTTGAAGGGTTTCATTTTCAGCCTTTGCTGTTTTGGTATCATCTTTGAGCTGTTTTTGTTTTTCTTGAAGTTCTTTATTTTCTGCTTTTAATGATTTCTGAGTCTTTTTTAGTTCACTATTTTCTTTCTCCAGCTGCTTGAGCTTGTCTTGATCTTTTGTGTCGTCTTTCAGTTTCTTTGCTTCAGAGCTGATGGCTTCATACTCTTTCTCAAGTGCTTCATGCTCTTGTTTAAGACTTTTATATTCAGTGTTTAGTGCTGAATATTTTTTATCGGCATTTGCTGCGGCAGCGTCAGGTTCTGACAAAGCTGCTCCGGTGAAGAGCAGAATGAGACCTCCGATAAAAAGCGGCCAAAAAAGTTTTTTAGAGAATCGTTTTTCTTTTTTCAGCACATATCTGACGAGATGGTACACTCCATAGCCAAGCGAAAAGAGAAATACAAAAAAACCGAGGAATGCGAATGCCATTTCCATAAAAATTACCCCTTTTTCTATTTATTTTACAATTTTCGAGCAATATTTGTTAGATTTTTTCACACTCATCTGTTGAAAAATATGAGATAGACAGATAGAATGAATGTGCTATGATAACTGGATTCGTACGGAGCCTGTTGAGGTTTCCGTTTTTTCATGAGCTTTTATAGATAAGAAAGGGGGATCAGTATGCCGCGCGCATTGAAAATTTTAGTGATAGGGATGTTTATTAATGTGACAGGGGCATCCTTTTTATGGCCGCTTAACACGATCTATATTCATAATCATTTAGGAAAGTCGTTAACGGTCGCGGGGATTGTCCTTATGCTGAATTCCGGCGCCAGTGTGGCAGGGAATTTATGCGGCGGGTTTTTGTTTGATAAAATCGGCGGGTTCAAATCCATCATGCTCGGAATTGCGATTACGTTAGCAAGTCTGGTGGGTCTCGTCTTTTTTCATGATTGGCCGTTTTATATCGTGCTGCTTACGATTGTCGGGTTTGGTTCGGGTGTTGTTTTTCCGGCCAGTTACGCAATGGCTGGATCAGTGTGGCCAGAAGGGGGAAGAAGGGCATTTAATGCGATTTATGTCGCGCAAAACGCAGGTGTTGCCGTCGGTTCTGCGCTTGGCGGCGTGGTGGCGTCTTTCTCGTTTTCATACGTATTTTTGGCGAATGCCGCGCTGTATGTGGTCTTTTTCTTTATCGTATATTTCGGATTTCGAAACATTCAGACGAAGGATGTGTCTCAAACGTCTGTGCTTGATTATGACGCTGTAAGCAGCAAAGCGAAATTTACGGCTCTGGTCATATTGAGCAGCGGGTATGTGCTCGGATGGCTGGCATATTCTCAATGGTCTACCACCATTGCATCGTACACGCAAAGCATCGGAATGTCTCTTTCTTTATATAGTGTGCTGTGGACGATTAACGGAATTTTAATTGTGGTTGGACAGCCGCTTGTCAGCTTTTTTGTGAAAAAGTGGGCTGAGTCGCTGAAAGCGCAAATGATCATTGGTTTTGTCATTTTTATTGTGTCTTACAGCATGCTGCTGACTGCGAAGCAATTCCCAATGTTTCTGGCTGCCATGGTGATCTTGACCATCGGGGAAATGCTTGTTTGGCCTGCCGTGCCGACGATTGCCAACCAGCTTGCGCCTAAAGGGAAAGAAGGGTTTTATCAAGGGTTTGTGAACAGCGCTGCGACAGGCGGCAGAATGATTGGGCCTTTGTTCGGAGGAGTGCTCGTCGATCATTCCGGCATTCACGCTCTTGTTTTATCACTTTTGGTTTTGCTTATGATCAGCATAGCCACGACGATTTTATACGACAAACGGTTAAAATCAGCTGATAAAGCGAATAAGCAAGCTTCAGTTTCTTCATAAGAAAGATCCCGCCGGATGAGCGGGATCTTTTTACATAATCGGAAGCACGTTCACAGCATCCTTTACATTAGAATATGTTTTCAGCGATGAGAAATTGGCATCCAGTTTATTCATTTTCATAGCCAATTCGGGTTTAATGCCGGTAATGATTAATTCGGTTCCGGTCAATTTCAGCAAATGGCTCAGCTTGAAAATCTGGTCGGCGGTTTGTTCATTTACTTGGGCCAATCCTGATAAATCAATGATCAAATAATCATCTTTGGATGTTGATAAGATATTCGTCAATGTGCTGACGATGGAATTAAACCGCTCCTCTGTCAGGTTGCCGACTAGCGGAAGAGCCGAAATGCCGTTGCGAATCGGCACAATAGGAGTTGAAAGTGCAGTAATTTCTGTGAGGGAATCCTCGAGAAGCTTTTCATACTCTTTTTGCTTGGTGATGTCTTTTTGAATTCCGACAAAATAGGTTTTGTCTTCTATTTCCAGCGGATCAATATTTAACTCATTCCAGAACATCGTTCCGTCTTTTTTGTAGTTTTGAATCTGAACTGTAACCGGTTCTTTATTTTGTAAACCGGCTCTGATGTTGTCCACTTCACCAGCGTCTGTATCTTTCCCCTGTAAGAAGCGGCAGTTCTTCCCTAAAATTTCCTCGGCCTCATAGCCGGTCATTTGAACAAAGCCTTGGTTTACGTAGACAATCGGATTATCTTCAAGTGAAGGATCTGTAATCACTACACCGACTCGCGCGTGATCAAGCGCTTTTTTGATGATGTCCAGCTGTCCTTTTATTCCGAATGATTGAAAACTAGCCATATAATTCCCCCTTAGGCTGCCAGCTTGCTATGCGAAAGCCTGATATTCCCCTTTTTTTAATGAATTCTACAGTAACCGTAGCACAACACATGTTCTGATTCAAGCAAGCGCAGTTTGTTGTTTGTCATTAGGGCTTGTCCTCGTATACACTAAAAATAAGAACAGAGTTTGAACATATGAACGGAAAGGTTTCTACATGCTAAATAGGTGACTAGGTCAATGTCACTGGGTGAAAAATGAATCCAATGCATCAAGCTTACCGATCATGTGTTCACATATAATGGAAGAAACAAGCTTTTTTCAGATTTGCCAGTATGTAGATATCGAAAATCATCGGAATCGTTTAAGGGGGCTGGATGGCCTGAAGTCGCTTTACGAAATAAGGGCTTTAGGAAGGTGATGATGAAGATGCTGCATCAGGTATTAATTGCTTGTGTAATTGGAGGAATCATGGGGATTCTCGGTCATGTGAAAAAGAGAGGCAGACTGGAGAAACCTAGGATGACGAAGCGGTTTATCTATCTTGGATTTTTGGAAGATTGGTTTATCGGCATGACGGCTTCCATTTTACTTGTACTATCCGCTGACCCCGATTCAGGAATTCAACTTGTCATCTTATCCATTATCTCAGGCTACGGCGGTGAAGCTGTTCTCAGAAGCTTTGATTTTGTAAGAGAAATGAACAGCGGCGGCGAACCGGCCGAGTCGAAACGTCAAACCAAAACTCCACCAGAATAATTGTCCTCAATCTTCGCCCGTTCAGGGTACATTCCCATTGTATACAAACCTGCTTGCACTTATGAACAGAATTCTATAAAATACAGTTAAGATTACGGTTGCGATAAGAACAATGAAGAGGAGCAGTAAGAAGCAGATATTGTTTCAGAGAGTTGACGGCTGGTGAAAGTCAATCAAGTTTGTTTCCGAACTCACCTCAGAGTTGCAGCGGTGAAAAGCCGCTGACGCATAACTGCGTTAAAAGTATCAAGTGAGTGCGGCGTCTGCCGCGCTAACGAGGGTGGTACCGCGGGAAAACGAAAGTCTCTCGTCCCTTTTAGGGATGAGGGAGTTTTTTTTAGTTTGGGAATATTCTGAATATAATTGTCCCTTTCCCGTCAATACTTGAACCATAAAACGCCGTATTCAATCAGAAGGAGGTTTTTACTTTGAGTTTTCAGCACAAAGAGATAGAAAAGAAATGGCAAAATTATTGGCTGGAAAACAAAACATTTGCCACTCTTGATCATAATGAGAAACAAAAATTTTACGCGCTGGACATGTTTCCTTATCCGTCTGGAGCGGGTCTGCACGTCGGACACCCTGAAGGCTATACAGCGACGGATATCCTCTCCCGCATGAAGCGCATGCAGGGGTATGACGTTCTTCATCCGATGGGCTGGGACGCATTCGGTCTGCCGGCTGAGCAATACGCTCTCGACACCGGGAATGACCCGGCAGTGTTTACGAAGCAGAATATTGATAATTTCCGCCGCCAAATTCAGGCGCTCGGTTTTTCATATGATTGGGATCGTGAAATCAACACGACAGATCCTGAATACTATAAATGGACACAATGGATTTTCTTAAAGCTTTATGAAAAGGGCCTTGCTTATGTTGATGAGGTACCGGTAAACTGGTGCCCTGCACTCGGTACGGTTCTTGCCAACGAAGAAGTCATCGACGGAAAGAGTGAACGCGGCGGCCATCCGGTCGAAAGACGCCCGATGAAGCAGTGGATGCTGAAAATCACAGCTTATGCGGACAGGCTTCTTGATGACTTGGAAGAGCTTGATTGGCCGGAAAGCATTAAAGACATGCAGCGTAACTGGATCGGCCGTTCTGAAGGTGCGCACGTTCATTTTGGCATAGACGGACATGATGAATCATTTACGGTGTTTACAACAAGACCTGATACATTGTTTGGCGCTACATACACTGTACTTGCTCCGGAGCATGCATTGGTAGAAAAAATCACAGCTGCTGAGCAAAAAGAAGCTGTCGAAGCTTATATCAAAGAAATTCAATCAAAGAGTGACCTTGAGCGCACGGATCTCGCGAAAACAAAGACAGGCGTCTTCACAGGAGCTTATGCGATCAATCCTGTAAACGGTGAAAAACTGCCGATCTGGATCGCAGATTACGTGCTTGCTTCATACGGAACAGGTGCAGTCATGGCTGTTCCCGGTCACGATGAGCGTGATTTTGAATTCGCCAACACATTCGGCCTTCCAGTCAAGGAAGTCGTGAAAGGCGGAAACGTGGAAGAAGAAGCGTACACAGGCGACGGAGAGCACGTTAACTCTGACTTCCTGAACGGACTTAATAAACAGGAAGCAATTGAAAAAATGATCGCTTGGCTGGAAGAAACGAAAAACGGCGAAAAGAAAGTCACTTACCGTCTGCGCGACTGGCTCTTCAGCCGCCAGCGCTACTGGGGCGAGCCGATTCCGATCATTCATTGGGAGGATGGAACGTCAACAGCTGTGCCGGAGGAAGAACTGCCGCTGATTCTGCCGAAAACAAACGAAATCAAACCGAGCGGCACCGGCGAATCACCGCTTGCGAACATTAAAGAGTGGGTTGAAGTCACAGACCCTGAAACAGGGAAAAAAGGAAGAAGAGAAACGAATACAATGCCGCAATGGGCGGGAAGCTGCTGGTATTTCTTGCGCTACATTGATCCGCACAATCCGGATCAGCTGGCATCACCTGAGAAAATGGAAAAATGGCTTCCGGTTGATATGTATATCGGCGGCGCGGAGCATGCTGTGCTTCACCTTCTGTATGCCCGTTTCTGGCACAAGTTCCTTTATGATATCGGTGTAGTGCCGACGAAAGAACCGTTCCAAAAGCTGTATAACCAAGGAATGATTCTCGGTGAAAACAACGAGAAAATGAGTAAGTCAAAAGGGAACGTTGTCAACCCTGATGAAATCGTTGCCTCTCATGGCGCTGATACGCTGAGATTGTACGAAATGTTCATGGGACCGCTTGATGCTTCAATTGCCTGGTCTGAATCAGGCTTAGACGGCGCACGCCGCTTCCTTGACCGCGTATGGCGCCTGTTTGTTGAAGACAGCGGTGAGCTTAATGGCAAAATCGTTGAAGGCGCCGGTGAAACATTGGAGCGCGTCTACCATGAAACAGTCATGAAAGTGACAGACCACTATGAGGGCCTGCGTTTTAACACAGGTATTTCTCAGCTGATGGTCTTTATCAACGAAGCCTATAAAGCGTCAGAGCTGCCGAAGGAATATATGGAAGGCTTTGTGAAGCTTCTTTCTCCTATCGCGCCTCACCTCGCGGAAGAGCTGTGGGAGAAATTGGGCCATAGCGGTACGATTGCATATGAGGCTTGGCCTGTATATGATGAAGCAAAACTTGTTGACGACGAAGTTGAAATCGTTGTTCAGCTGAACGGAAAAGTGAAAGCGAAACTACAGGTTCCTGCAGATGCGACGAAGGAACAGCTCGAACAGCTTGCTCAAGCAGATGAAAAGGTCAAAGAGCAGCTTGAAGGCAAAACCATTCGTAAAATCATCGCGGTGCCTGGTAAGCTTGTCAATATTGTGGCAAACTAATCCTGGAAAAATCCCCTTTGTCAAAAAGGGGATTTTTTCATCAGTCTCAAAATAGCAATCGTCCAGCTGACTTTGATATACTGAACATGATTATTGGTGAATAGGAGTGTTTTCTTTGGAAATAAAAGAAATCAGCACAGCTGCTTTGAAAGAAAAAATCGAGGCGGATGAAGAATTGTATTTGATTGATGTCAGAGAAGATGAAGAGGTTGCGGAAGGCATGATTCCGCAAGCGGTTCATATTCGCATGGGGGATATTCCTGAAAAAATGGACACCCTCGATAAAGACAAAGAGTACACTTTTATCTGCCGATCAGGGATGCGCAGCATGAATGTCTGCAGGTATTTGGATGAGCAAGGCTTTAAAACAGTCAACGTAGAAGGCGGCATGATGGCCTGGGAAGGCGAAACGAAACCGAAAAACTAGGGGAGAGATCACCCCTAGTTTTTTTTATTTGTATGCTGGAAGCCAATCGCCGTGCGCATCAAATAAATCGTCACACATAGAAATAATGTCATTGATGGAGAGCTCCGCACTTGTATGCGGGTCAAGCATGGCTGCCTGGTAGACAGCTTCTTTTTTTCGTGTAACAGCAGCTTCAATGGTCATCAGCTGTGTGTTGATATTCGTTCTGTTTAACGCTGCGAGCTGCTCAGGAAGTTCTCCGGCAAAGCACGGGGTTATTTTTTTTCTGTCGGCGACGCATGTCACTTCGACTACCGCTTTGGAAGGAAGGTTTGTGATGAGTCCGGTATTTAAGACGTTTCCTCCGAAGGTGAACGGCTGATTCGTTTCCATTGCTTCTATTATTCTTGAGCCATATTCCTTTGAGCGTTTATGGGTGAGGTTTTTATTGTTAACAATGTCATCCCTCATTTTCTCCCAATCTTCTATCTGTTTCACGCATCTTCTTGGATATTCGTCCAGCGGGATCTGCAGCTCGTTGATCAATTCAGGATAATTCCGCTTAATAAAATAAGGATGGTATTCTGCGTTGTGCTCTGAAGATTCCGTGACGTAATAACCGAACTTATCCATCAATTCAAATCGCACCATGTCATGATGCTTTGTTTTTTGCTTTTCTCTCGCTCTCTTTTTGATTTCGGGATATAAATCAGCGCCGTCCTTTTTCACTTCCAACAGCCATGCCATATGATTGATGCCTGCGATTCGTTCTTCAATCCCGTCATGCTCCATACCGAGAGATCTAAATAAATCTCTTGTGCACACTTGGACGCTGTGGCACAGCCCGATCGTTTTCACATCCGTATAGCGAAGCATAGCGCCAGTCAGGGAGGCCATTGGGTTTGTATAGTTTAAAAACCAAGCGTCGGGACACATGTCCTCAATATCTCTTGCGATATCAAATAACACAGGGATTGTCCTGAGTGATCTGAATATCCCGCCGATGCCCACCGTGTCGGCAATCGTCTGCCGCAATCCGTATCGTTTAGGAATCTCAAAATCGATGACTGTGCTTGGTTTGTAGCCTCCGACCTGAATGGCATTAATCACATAGCCCGCTTGCTGCAAAGCCAGTTTTCTGTCGTCATAGCTGTTGATAACCACGCTCGGATTATAGCGGTCTCTCAAATTTTCGAGCATAAGCTGAGATTCCTGCAAACGTTTTGGGTCAATGTCGTAAAGCGCAAATTCAAATCCATTTAACGCCTCCGTTAACAAGCAGTCTCCTAAAACATTTTTTGCGAAAATTGTGCTCCCTGCACCGATAAATGTGATTTTTTTCATGTCGGTTCCTCCTTTAATTCATTATCCTTTTACCGCGCCTGATGACAGCCCGGCAATAAAGTATTTTTGCAGCGCCAGAAACAGAATGACCATCGGCAGCATTGCCATGATGGCAGCCGCGGCGACCAAATGCAGATTGTTGGCGTTTTCTCCGAAAAACCCGGCCATTGCGACCGTAAGTGTCTGCACCTTCTGATCCTGTAAAAAGAAAATCGCAAATTGATAGTCATTCCATATAAAGACACAGGAAATAATACAGATGGTGGCAGTGATCGGCTTCAGCAAAGGAAATACAATCGTAAAAAAGATTTTCAGCATTCCCGCTCCATCCATTCTTGCCGCTTCTTCAAGCTCTTTTGGAATGGTTGAACGGATAAACCCGGAATACAAAAACACGGTTAATGGCATATACGCCGCTGTATTGATCAAAATGGCGACTGCGTGTGTATTGACCATGCCGGCGTCCACAACCATTCTGTACAAAGGCACCATGGACGTTAACGGAGGGATGATCATAATTGAAATCAGCAGCGCGAAAACGGCTTTATTCAGCTTGGTTTCCCGCCGGGCAAGAGGGTAGGCGGCCAGTGAGCCGAATATGATTAATAACAATGCCGAAACACCTGTGATGATGATTGTGTTGATAAACGAGTTGCCAAGTGAAGCGCGCTCCCATGCCTCAGAAAAATTTTGAAAGGAAATATCAGCTGGAAACAGCCATTTGGAACTGTAATCTCCTTTTGCTTTCAATGAAGTGGTCAGCAGAATGTAAAAAGGAATGAAATGCGCACAGGCTACAATGGCAGCGAGAAGTGTAATCAACCGCAGTTTGTTTGAGCGGGCGGCTCTCATGACATTTCCGTCTCCTTTCTTTTAAAGTACGCAAGCGCGCAAAAGCTGATGATCAAAATGACAAATGCCATAAATATGCCTTGTGTCGCAGCATATCCGGCATCCTGCCGTTTAAAATACAGGTCATACATAAACGTTGACATCGATTGCGACGCGTTTCCGGGTCCGCCTGCAGTGAGCGCGATGATCACGTCAAACAGCTTTAAGCCTCCGATAATGTTGATGACCATATTGATCGTGATCGAAGGCATTAACAGCGGAAGGGTGATGCCGAAAAACTGCTGGCTCCGTGTCGCGCCATCCATTTCAGCTGCTTCATAGTAATCTTTCGGAATGCTTTGCAGGCCTGCCAAATAGACAATCATGGCGATGCCGACATATTGGTACGTGTTAATCATGACGATGACCCATGGGTTCGAAGACGGACTGGCGAGCGCGTTGATCGGGGTGATGCCGAAAACGCCAAGCAGGTCATTAAGTGCGCCTCCGTCATAAGAAAAGAAAAAGTACCAAATGTAGCCCATAATGAGCGGACTGATCATAACCGGCAAATACACAATGGTTCTTGTTATCGCTTTCATTTTTATGCTTTGATTTAATAGCAGGGCGTACAGAAGCCCAATGACGTTTTGAAAAAAGGTGCTGCCGAGTCCGTATAGCAGCGTGTTTTTTAAGATATGCCATGTGTCGGGATCAGCAAACAGCCTTTCATACTGAGCGAAACCGACCCACTGATAAACCTGAGAAAATCCGTTCCAGTTTGTGAAGGTGATAAAAGTGCCTTTTACAAACGGATAAATCATGAAGATCAAAACGGAGAGCAGAGCCGGAATATACATCCACCAAAGTGAGGATTGTTTTTTCGGCTTGACCTGTTTCACATGAACATCTTTTGCGATCTCACTCATTGTTTTCAGCTCCCTGTGTCCCAGATTGCTCCCGGAGTCGTTTATATTCTCTTCCCAGCTTTTTGGAAATCTCGTTAGGTGTCAAAATGTCTGCCGCAAGCTCCTGGCCGACCGTTCCCATCACATCCCACATCCCGTTCGGCAGGTACAATCGGTCGAAATAGGGCTCGACTTTTATATTCTGATAATGCTGATAGTCTTTGGCATAGAAAATGTCAGCTTTTACATTGGTCAGCCCTGAAGGAAGCGATGTGGCTTCAGCCATTTCTTTCGCATGGGCGGGACGAGCCATAAAGGCGATAAATTGCTTTGCTTCCTTTAAATGAGGCGAGTCTTTCCATGCTGCCAGGGTATAGCGCTCGCCTCCAATCCATATCGGGTCATCACCGGAGTGAATAGCTGGTGTCGGGATAATCCCAACCTTTACATTCGGGTTAATTTGGGCGACGTCTTGGCCGAGGGTGCCGCCCTGCATGGTAAAAGCAATTTTGTTTTGAGCCATTAACTCAATGAGCTGTGATTTTTTTGCTGTTACGGCATCGATATTGATGAGTTTTTCTTTCTGCATTTGTTTAAGGGTATCTGAAAGATAAGTAAATTTGCTCCAATTGAAGGTGCCGTCAATGAGCTGTTTCTTTTCATTATGGGCAGGATCTGTGATGAGAAGAGGTGTTGCGAATTGGTCATAATATTGGGCGAAAGAGCTTTTATCATATCCAGCGAACCAGAAAGGAACGATTTCTCCATTGCTTTTTTCTTTAATCGTTCTCAGTGCTTTTATAAAGTCATCCATCGTTTCCGGCGGATCAATGCCGAAACGGTCTAACATATTGCGGTTGTATGCCAGGCCGTCCTTTGCCTGGTTGATCGGATATGCGTATACCTTTCCGCTCTTGTTTTTAAGGATGCTGTTTAAATTTGGATCAAGATTCTGAGTCCAGTCCATATCCCGGAGATCGGCTGTATACTCCCCGTACCTGATTTTCCCCCAGCCATGAGTATCAAAGAGATCAGGCAGATCATTGGCGGCCATTCTGACACGCATCATATTTTCATAGTCATTGCCTGGGAAATGAATGCTGACGCGAATGCCGCTTTCCTTTTCGAACGCTGCGGCTAGTTTTCTGAATGTGTTTCTTTCACTGTCCGTTGACATCGTAGAATAAATGGTTAACGTCTTTTTGCCCGTATCTGCAGCGCTTTCTTCAGATGAGCAGCCCGGCAGAATCAGCAGAATAAGAGAGAGAAATAAAACAAATATGTGTTTCATCTTTTCCTCCTTATGATCTTGATGAACGTTTGTCTTGCGTCACCTCCTTAGTTGTGTATCCGCAGCTTTGCCTGATGATCAGTGTTGTCGGCAGGGTGACTTGATGAGGAATTGTTCGGCCGTTAAAGCGGTCGAGAAGCTGTTTTACGCCTGTGCGGCCCATTTCCTCTGTATGCACTTTCACGGTGGTTAAAGGTGTGCTGGCAAACTCGGCCTCTTCAATGCCGTTAAAGCTGACAATGGCTGTATCCCGCGGCACATGCAGATCGGCTTCCTGAAGTGCTTTCAATGCGCCGATGGCCATAGAATCACTTGCGATAAAAAAGGCTTCCGGCAGCTTGCCTTGAGTGATGGCTTTTTTCATCAGCCGATAGCCCTCGCGCATGCTGTAATCGCCGACCAGGACGTGTTCAGGCTGAGGATGGGCGGACTGCAAAAAGGCAGTCTGGCGTTTGTCCTCAATTGTTCTGCGAATGCTTTGACCGTCCCTCAGTGTATGCTCCTTCTCCTGCCCGCCGATATAGCCTAATCGTTTGTAACCTAAATCGAAAAGGTGATCAATTGCCTGGCGTGCGGCGGCTTCAAAATCAATCCCAATCGAGTCGTATATCTGCGGATCGGGAGAATGATTGATAAATACGGCATGCTCCAATCGGCCGCTGATATGTTGAACGGCTTCGTCATGGACACGGCCGATAACAATAATACCGTCTAGTTCCCGAAAAATATGCTCTTGGAAGGAACCGAGATGGATGGAGTTTGTAATGAAAATTTCCTGTTCAAAGCATTCTTTTTCAATTCCTTTGCGAATAGAAGAAAAATAAGGATCCTGCCGTTCTTCATCGGGAGATAAGCAGCTCAGCACCCCGATAAGCGGCTGGGCGCGCTGTTTTTGTCCGCGGGCTTTTCGGCGTTTAGCGACAGTTTGATAGCCTAGCTCTTCAGCGATACTGATCACTCTTTGCCTCGTTTCACCCGCAACAGAAAGCGAATGATCTTCATTTAAAATTCTCGAAACAGTAGCATTTGAAACGTTCGCTTTTAAGGCGATATCTTTTATACGAACCATGGTTACTCCTTTTCATTTGAATGAGATTTACTAAAACAAAAGAAATATTTTACTCATACGTTTTTGATAAATTGATACTAACATATGAAAGTAAGCGGTTACAATAATGAATTTCAGAATACTTTGTTATATTTAGTAAACGTTTAGTAAACTACGATTTTTGTTTCTATATGCTGTGTGAAAAATAAAGGGAATAACAAATCCGTCTCGTACATTGAAGATAAGCGAAGAAGGAAGGGTGATGGGATGAGTAACGAAAAAAGAGAGCTGCTGTTTCGATTGCTTGGTGATTTGCCTGATCGGAAGCATACGGGGGCGGAAACGCTGCGTATTGAGGAAAAAGAGGGATATATAATTGAAACGCTGCTGCTTGATATAAATGGGCTTGAAAAGGTGCCTGCATATTTTGTGAAGCCGAAAGCCGCAAAAGGACGGTGTCCGGTTATATTATTTCAGCATTCGCATGGCGGGCAGTATGAACGGGGAAAAAGTGAACTGCTTGAGGGAGCGGATTATTTGAAAGCGCCTTCTTTTGCTCGGGAGCTGATTTCTCTCGGATATGGCGTATTGGCAATCGACCATTGGGGATTTGGAGACAGACGGGGAAAATCAGAAAGCGAGATTTTTAAAGAGATGCTTCTGACGGGCAGGGTGATGTGGGGCATGATGATGTACGACAGTATAAGAGCCATTGATTATGTGCAGAGCCGCCCTGATATTCAGCCTGACAGAATCGGAACGATCGGCATGTCTATGGGGGGCTTGATGGCTTGGTGGACAGCGGCGCTTGATGAACGGATTAAGGCATGTGTGGATTTATGCAGTCAGGTTGACCATCATGTACTGATTGAAACACAGAACCTTGACCGGCATGGCTTTTATTATTACGTTCCGTCGCTTGCCAAGCATTTTTCTGCATCAGATATCCAAAGCCTGATCGCACCGCGCCCGCACCTTAGTCTTGCCGGCATACATGATCGGCTAACACCCGCTGAGGGAGTGAACAAAATCGAAAAAGAATTAACAGCTTTGTACGCTGAAAAAGGGGCTTCTGATTGTTACCGTATGGTGCGCTCCGCTTCAGGGCATTTTGAGACAGCTATGATGAGGCATGAAGCTCTGCGGTTTTTGAAAAAGTGGCTGTGACAGTGAAAAGGGGCAGGCTTTACGTGTTTTTCTGAAATGGTTCTAAACAGGTAAGGAGGCGAGCATCTGACCGTCTCTTCTTTTTCTAGGGGAAATACAGTTATCAGGAATATACATGATAAATAGATTTGGTTTATGAGGAAATGTCGTTCTGATATTGACAGAATTGTGTATACATAATAGTATTCTATTTGTTAACCTTAATTTATAAATGGTTAACAAATAGTCTGCTTTCTTCTGTAATCAAAGCTGAAAGGGCGAGAAGGTATGCAAGAAGAAACATTTTACAGTGTCAGAATGAGAGCTTCTATGAATGGGTCTCACGAAGATGGAGGAAAGCATATATCCGGCGGAGAACGGCTTATCACGTTCGATAATATGAAACATACGGTGAATGCTTTACTAGAAAAAGGCTTATCCCACTCAAGAGGAAAACCGGATTTTATGCAAATTCAATTTGAAGAGGTTCATGAGCCGGTTAAGAAGATTCATCCATTATTAATGAAGACAAATGAAGTAGAATCCCCGGAAGAGGGACAAAGTCTTGCCCGATTCTTATTGGAGAAAGCGGGTGTTCCAAGAAAAGTGATTGAAAATGCATATCAACAAATTCCTGAATGGTCAGGTATCAGGGGAGCGGTGGTGTTTGATATTCACACTGGCGAACGAATTGATCAAACACACGATAAAGGTGTGCGGGTGTCCAGAATGGATTGGCCCGACCTCAATTTTGGACAATGGGCACAACGTTATCGCGCACCATCAAACCCAAGAATAAAAGAGGCCCTTGCACTTGCTTCAAAGGTGAGTGAGCATCCGGCAACCGTTGCAGAATTATGCTGGTCAGATGACCCTGATTACATAACAGGCTACGTCGCGGGTGAAAAATTGGGCTATCAGCGTATTACAGCAATGAAAGAATACGGGACTGAAGAGGGCTGCCGAATTTTTTTTGCTGACGGCTCTGTAAATGTAAACACATACATAAATGATCTCGAGAAGCAGCCTATTTTAATAGAGTGGGAGGAAGATGATGACTCAAAATTTGATAGAAAAAAGTAAAAAACATCTTTGGCTGCCTTTTACTCAAATGAAAGACTATGATGAACATCCCTTGATTATCGAAAGCGGCAACGGAATCAAAGTAAAAGACATAAACGGCAAGGAATATTATGACGGTTTTTCCTCCGTTTGGCTTAATGTGCACGGGCACCGCAAAAAGGAATTAGATGAGGCCATCATAAAACAGCTTGGAAAAATTGCTCACTCCACATTGTTGGGCATGACCAACGTTCCGGCGACTGAACTTGCCGAGACATTAACCGAGATCAGTCCGGAGAAGCTGACGCGTGTTTTTTATTCAGACAGCGGTGCAGAAGCGATGGAAATTGCTCTAAAAATGGCGTTTCAATATTGGAAGAACATCGGAAAGCCTGAGAAACAAAAATTTATTGCAATGAAAAATGGGTATCACGGCGATACGATCGGTGCCGTCAGTGTCGGTTCAATTGAACTGTTCCACCACGTCTATGGCCCGTTAATGTTTGATAGTTATAAAGCTCCGATCCCTTATGTATACCGCTCTGAAAGCGGCGATCCTGTGCAGAGCCGTGATGAGTGTCTCTATGCGCTTGAACAGCTGCTGAAGGAACACCATCACGAAATTGCAGCACTTTCGATTGAATCAATGGTTCAAGGAGCATCCGGCATGATTGTGATGCCGGAAGGATACTTGGCAGGTGTGCGCGCGCTTTGTACAGCTTACGATGTCTTAATGATTGTTGATGAAGTTGCCACTGGTTTTGGGCGTACGGGGAAAATGTTTGCATGTGAGCACGAAAATGTTCAGCCTGATCTAATGGCTGCCGGCAAAGGCATTACAGGAGGCTATTTGCCGATAGCCGTCACTTTTGCCACCGAAGACATCTACCATGCATTCTACGATGATTACAAAGAACAAAAAACCTTTTTCCACGGTCACTCCTATACAGGAAATCAGCTTGGCTGTGCGGTTGCTCTTGAAAACCTGAGATTATTTGAATCTGAAAACATCGTTGAACAAGTCGCTCAAAAAAGTAAAAAGCTCCATTTACTTCTTCAAGACCTGCATGCTCATCCTCACGTTGGGGATATTCGGCAGCTCGGCTTTATGTGCGGCGCAGAACTTGTTCAGTCAAAGGAAACCAAACGGCCTTATCCTGCTGATCGGCGGGTAGGGTACAAAGTTTCTTTGAAAATGAGAGAGCTCGGGATGCTGACGAGACCGCTCGGCGATGTAATTGCATTTCTGCCTCCGCTTGCCAGCACAGCTGAAGAGCTCGAAGCAATGGTGTCTATTATGAAAGAAGCGATCCAAGAGGTAACCAGCCTTGAGCATTGACAGCTGGTTAAGCCGCCGGTTAGACAAAGCGAAGGGAGCCGGCGTATACCGTACACTGCGAACAATGAATGGGCCTCCAATTCCGGAGGTGACGATTGATGGCAAAAATCAAACGGTCTGGTCGTCAAACAATTATTTAGGTCTCGCAAACCATAACCGCTTGATCTCTGCAGCTCAAGAAGCACTGCAGCAATTTGGAGCAGGAAGCACCGGCTCGCGTTTAACGACGGGCAATTCGATCTGGCATGAAAAACTCGAAAAAAAGATTGCCGGCTTTAAACGGACAGAAGCGGCTTTACTGTTTTCAAGCGGCTATTTAGCCAATGTCGGTGTCCTTTCTTCGTTACCTGAAAAAGGGGACGTCATTTTAAGTGATCAATTAAATCATGCAAGTATCATTGATGGCTGCCGCCTGTCTAAGGCTGATACGGTCATTTATCGCCATATCGAAATGGCTGATCTTGAAGAAAAACTGAAAGAAACACAGCGGTACCAGCGCCGTTTTATCGTAACAGACGGGGTATTCAGCATGGATGGCACGATTGCCCCTCTTGATCAGATCATCTCCCTTGCTAAACGCTGCAATGCTTACGTGATCGTTGATGATGCGCATGCAACAGGTGTTTTGGGCGAATCAGGAGGAGGGACGAGTGAACATTTCGGTGTTTGTCCTGACATTGTCATCGGCACGTTAAGCAAAGCTGCCGGAGCGGAAGGGGGGTTCGCTGCAGGTTCAGCGGTATTCATCGACTTTCTGCTGAACCATGCCAGAACGTTTATCTTTCAAACCGCTATTCCGCCGGCAAGCTGTGCAGCTGCCCATGAGGCGTTAGACATCATGGAGGCCAGCAAGGAAAAACGACAGCTTTTATATTCTTATATCCAGATGATCAAAACGAATCTGAAGTACATGGGCTATGTGGTGAAGGGGCATCATACACCGATTATTCCGGTGGTCATCGGCGATACCCGAAAAACGGTCACGTTTGCTGAAAAACTGCAGGACAAAGGAATCTATGCCCCTGCCATTCGTCCGCCGACCGTTGCGCCAGGAGAAAGCCGTATCCGATTAACCATCACTGCTGGGCACAGTATGAGGGATATTGATCATTTGCTGGAAGCATTTCGTTCAATCGGAAAGGAGCTGAACATCATTCCATGAGAGGTTTTTTTGTAACCGGAACAGATACAGAAGTGGGGAAAACGGTGATATCCAGCGGTCTTGCAGCCTTATTGCGGGAAAATAAGATGGATGTCGGAGTATTTAAACCATTTCTAAGCGGGATCTCCCCTCATCATCCAGAGAGCGACACAAGCCTGCTGAAAGAGATATCGCAAACGAGTCTTTCACATGAAGAGATTACGCCTTTTGCATTCAAAGAGCCGCTAGCTCCATACGTTGCAGGAAAGCTGGAGGGAAAGGCTGTCAAAATGGAAGAGGTCTTACGCCATTGGGAGCGGATAAGAGAAAAACATGAATGCTTCATCGTAGAAGGTGCGGGCGGGATTTCTGTGCCATTGGGAGAGGATTTTTTAGTCAGTCATGTCATAAAAGCGTTACAGCTTCCAGTGATTATTGTGGCACGCCCTCATCTTGGAACGATTAATCACACCTTTTTAACTGTTCAATATGCCAAAAGCATGGGTCTTCCAATCGCCGGAATCGTCGTCAATGGAATCAGTGATTCTCCTGATCATGATGAAAAAACCAATCCTGAAATGATTGAGAGCTTATGCGGTGTGCCGCTATTAGGAGTGACGCCAAAGCTGATAAACACAACAAAAGAAACGATTCAGAATATGGTGAAGGACCATATAGATTTATCATTACTGATCAATCGAGTGGGGGCATGAAAATGAATCAATGGATGGAACTTGCAGACCGGGTGCTGGGCGGAGCAGAGGTGACCAACGAAGAGGCGCTTTCGATATTAAACTGTCCAGATGAAGACATCTTGCTTTTGATGCATGGAGCTTTTCACATCAGAAAACGGTTTTATGGAAAAAAAGTAAAGCTCAATATGATTATGAATGCAAAATCAGGGCTCTGTCCGGAAAATTGCGGCTATTGTTCCCAGTCTGCCATTTCAAAAGCGCCGATTGAGAGTTACCGGATGGTGAATAAGGAAACCCTTCTGGAAGGCGCAAAGCGGGCGCATGATTTGAACATAGGTACATATTGTATCGTGGCAAGCGGCAGGGGGCCGTCCAACAGAGAAGTGGATCGGGTCGTAGAAGCGGTACAGGAAATAAAAGATACGTATGGACTGAAAGTTTGTGCGTGTCTCGGATTGTTAAAGCCGGAGCAGGCGAAACGGCTGAAAGAAGCCGGCGTAGACCGCTATAATCATAATGTCAATACATCACAGAGAAATCATTCAAATATTACCACGTCACATACGTATGAGGACAGGGTCAATACGGTTGAGATTGCAAAAACCTCCGGCATGTCTCCATGTTCAGGCGCCATTATCGGGATGAAGGAAACGAAACAGGATGTCATCGATATCGCACAAAGCTTGAAGGCCCTTGACGCTGATTCCATTCCGGTGAATTTTTTGCATGCGATTGACGGCACACCATTAGAAGGCGTAAATGAATTAAACCCGCTGTATTGCTTAAAAGTGCTGGCGCTGTTCCGTTATATCAATCCGTCAAAAGAAATCCGCATTTCTGGTGGAAGAGAGGTCAATCTCCGTTCATTGCAGCCATTGGGGCTGTACGCCGCCAACTCCATCTTTGTCGGAGATTATTTAACGACTTCCGGACAGGAGGAGACGGAGGATCATAAAATGCTGAGTGATTTAGGATTTGAAGTAGAATCGGTCGAAGAAATGAAAGCCAGTTTAAGTGCAAATAGCTGAAAGCAAGAATAGAAGCAATCGGTGTCATGTCGATTGCTTTTATTTTTATGGAGTCAAAATGATGATGTCAGAATCATGAGAGGGAGCATATGACAATTCCAATTTCACTTACACCTTCTGCGTTTTTTAAAAACCCTTATCCTTTTTACGATACATTACGTTCTGCACACCCTTTATGTAAAGGGAATGTTTTGAAGTATCCAGGCTGGTATGTCACGGGATATGAGGAAGCGGCAGCAATTCTGAAAGATACCAGATTCAGAACACGTGTCCCGCTGCCTGAGACCTCCATAAAATATAAGGATTTGAATCATGTCCAGAAGCAGATGATGCTGTTTCAGAATCAGCCTGATCATAGGCGCCTGCGTATGCCGGTCAGCGGGGTATTTACTCCGAGAATGACAGAGGGCTATCGCCCATTTATAGATGAAACTGTCAATCATCTGCTTGATCAAGTGCAAGGTAAAAAAAAGATGGAGCTGATTTCTGACTTTGCTTTTCCTTTGGCAAGCAGCATTATAGCTAAGATCATAGGTGTGCCGGCAGAAGGAAGGGATCAATTTAAAGAGTGGTCGTCAAACCTTGTTCAAACGATTGATTTTACCCGATCAAGAAAGGTGTTAACAGATGGCAATCAGATCACTGTAGTGATGAGGGAGTATTTTAGAGAGCTTATTCAAAAACGAAAACAAAAACCGCAGCATGACGTGATCAGCATGCTGCTGAAGGAAGGACAGGCTGATAAGCTGACGGAAGAGGAAGTGGCATCAACGTGTATATTGCTGGCGATCGCCGGACATGAAACAACAGTGAATCTCATCAGCAACTCAATTCTTTGTCTGCTGCAGCATCGAGAACAGCTTTTGCAGCTCAAAGAAAACCCAGCTCTGATTCATACCGCAGTTGAGGAATGTTTACGTTATGAAAGCCCCACACAAATGACAGCCCGTGTTGCGTCAGAAGATATTGAAATGAATGGCGTAACGATTCGACAAGGGGAGCATGTCTATATTCTGCTGGGGGCTGCCAATCGAGACCCAAAAGTATTCGCGCATGCCAATGAGTTCGATATCACCAGAAGCCCTAATCCCCATCTTTCATTCGGACAGGGCCACCATATTTGTATAGGTTCCTCGCTGGCAAGGCTAGAAGCACAAATTGCAATCAACACTCTTCTGCAGCGCATGCCAGGCCTGCAGCTCGCTGTTTCTGAAGTGCGATACCGGAAGCTAATTGGTTTTAGAACGCTTATGGAGCTGCCGGTTATTTTTTAATCAAGGCTAAAGGAAGCCATGTGAATGCTGAAAACGTGTCATCCCCGGCAAAAATGGGCAATCTATAAAAAAGGGGAGTGAACATATGAGAAAAGTGCTGATCGCCGGCGGAAATGGTGTGATTGGGAGGATATTGGCTAAAGGGCTTATGTCTGAGTACGAGGTGACGGTGCTGGATAAAGACCGCTACGAAGGCTTAGCACCCGCTATTCAGGCAGACGCGTCAAACTATGAGGATCTATTGAAAAAGATTCCGAGAGATACAGACGTGATCGTGAACTTACTCGCTGTCAAAATCAAATACGATGTCATGGACACAGCTGAATTTGAAAAAATGACGGATATTTTTTATAGAGCAAGCTACTATTTGTGCCGCACGGCAGCAGAGCTCGGCATCCCAAAGGTTGTTTTCGCCAGCAGCAATCATGTGACAGATGTGTACGAAAAAGACGGGCGTTCGCTCTTAGGGCGGGAAATCACAACCGACGATTATCCGCTGTCAAAAAATCTATACGGCGTCCTAAAGCTGACCTCGGAACATATCGGCCACCTGTTTTATCTGGAAAATAAGCTCTCTGTCATCAACCTTCGAATCGGAACGGTTGTCACAGATGAAATGGATACACTGCAAGAGAACGACCGGACGAAAAAAACGCTTCTTTCCCACCCGGACTTGCTGTCGATTTTTAAAGCAGCCATTGAAACGAATATCCGTTATGGCACTTATTACGCCGTCTCTGACAATCCCGGCAAGCCGTGGTCGATAGAATCCGCGGTTCAGGAGCTTGGGTTTGCGCCTCAAATGAATACCGCTGAGCTTCTGAAAGAGGAAGAGAACAGCAATAACAGAGCATAATCATTTTCTAAGATTATGCTCTTTTTCTTTTATGATCGGTTTCAAGCCAGTTCCGATGCCGTCGGGCAAGGGACAGTGTTCAAATGATTATAGACACGGCAATCGCACATTTGCTACATTTTAGACACGATATCGTCACAAGCTGCAGCTCGTTTATCAAAAAATGATAACGCTTACAAAAGGAGGTGGGAACGATCGCACATTCACTGAAAAATCGCCTGTTTGATATGTTGATTTACGGATTTTTGCTGATGTTCGCTTTAATATGCGTACTTCCGTTTATTCATGTCATTGCGGCATCCTTTGCCACAGTAGAGGAAGTGGTTTCGAAAAAATTCATCTTAATACCAACCACTTTTTCGCTCGATGCCTATCGTTACATTTTTTCGACAGATATCATTTATAAAAGCTTGCTCGTTTCTGTGTTTGTGACAGTTGTAGGCACGGCGGTCAGCATGTTTCTTTCTTCATTGATGGCTTACGGTTTATCCCGCCGCGACTTAATTGGACGGCAGCCGCTCATGTTTCTCGTCGTATTTACGATGCTCTTCAGCGGCGGAATGATTCCGACTTTCCTGGTGGTCAAATCGCTTGGATTGCTCGATTCTTACTGGGCCCTTATTTTGCCGACAGCGATTAATGCCTTTAACTTGATCATTCTGAAAAACTTCTTTCAAAACATCCCGGCGAGCCTGGAAGAGTCCGCAAAAATTGACGGCTGCAATGATTTGGGGATTTTCTTCAAAATTGTGCTGCCGCTGTCTCTTCCAGCAATCGCAACGATTTCACTGTTTTATGCGGTGACGTACTGGAATACGTATATGACGGCGATCTTGTACTTAAATGATTCAGCTAAGTGGCCGATTCAGGTGCTTTTGCGCCAAATCGTTATTGTATCAAGCGGGGTACAAGGGGATATGGCGGAAATGGGCTCGGGCAGCCCGCCGCCTGAGCAAACGATCAAAATGGCAGTAATAGTCGTAGCGACCATTCCGGTTCTGCTGGTCTATCCATTTATTCAAAAGCATTTTGCAAAAGGGGCTTTGCTGGGGTCTGTCAAAGGATAAAGAATATGAAACGGAGGGATATGATGGGAAACAAATGGAGGGTGCTTCTGATTGTGCTTGTATTTGCTCTCGGCGGAGTGCTGGCGGGCTGTAAAGGGGCTGATCAATTATCAGGCAAGGAGGACTCGGATTCAAAGGTAAAGCTGTCTATGATGGCGATTTTGTATCACCAGCAGCCGCCGAAAGACAGGGCGATCAAAAAAATTGAGAAGCTGACAAATACAGAACTGGACATCACATGGGTTCCTGATGCGGTAAAAGAAGACAGACTGAATGCAGCGCTTGCAGCCGGCAATCTCCCGCAAATCGTGACGATTCAAGACATTAAAAATTCGTCTGTGATGAACGCCTTCAGATCGGGAATGTTCTGGGAAATCGGCGATTATATCAAAGATTATCCGAATTTAAACAAGATGAATAAACTCATTAATAAAAATGTCACAATCGATGGCAAGCTTTACGGGATATACAGAGAGCGTCCTCTCTCAAGACAAGGCATCGTCATTCGGAAGGACTGGCTGGACAATTTGAATTTGAAAACGCCGGAAACGCTGGATGATCTTTATGAAGTTGCCAAAGCGTTTACAGAGAACGATCCGGACAAGGATGGAAAAGATGATACATTCGGATTGACTGACCGAAATGATCTGATTTACGGCGCTTTTAAGACGCTTGGCTCTTATGAAGGCATGCCGACAGACTGGAAGGAATCAAACGGCACATTTACGCCTGATTTTATGACGAAAGAATACAAAGACACGATGGATTACATGAAAAAACTGCGTGATAACGGCTACATGAATAAAGACTTTCCGGTCACAAGCAAAACCCAGCAGCAGGAGCTGTTTTCTCAAGGAAAAGCCGGCATCTATATCGGGAATATGGTGGACGCTGTCAATTTGCGTGACAATGCTTCCGATAAATCAATGGAGCTGGAGATCATCAACCGCATAAAAGGTCCTGACGGAAAAGAGCGTGTATGGGCGTCAGGAGGGCATAACGGTGTATTTGCTTTTCCGAAAACGAGTGTGAAATCAGAAGCCGAGCTGAAACGGATCTTGGCGTTCTTTGACCGAATAGCCGAAGAGGACGTCTACAGCCTGATGACATACGGCATTGACGGGGTCCATTACAATAAAGGAAAAGGCAAAACATTCACAAGAAAAGAAAGCCAGGTAAAAGATTGGCAGACTGATATTCAGCCGCTGTCCGCCTTAATCGCCATCGATAAAGCCTACTTAAAAAACACCGGTGATCCGCTGCGGACAGCGTACGAGGAGCTGACGGAAGACAATGAAAACATCATCGTCTCCAATCCGGCAGAGAGCTTGTATTCCGCCGCGGAGTCTGAACGCGGAGATGAACTGAAAAAAATGATAGACGATGCCACCTATAAATATATGATCGGAGAAATTACAGAAAGCCAGTTTGATAAAGAAGTTGAAAAATGGGAAACAAGCGGAGGAAAGCAGATTATTCAGGAATACGAAGAAGCGTTTAAAAAAACAAAGTAATATTGAAAAAACCCAAAACGCGCAAGCGGTTTTGGGTTTTTATATGCTTCTTTTTTGCTGGCGGTAGTTGCCCGGTGTGATGCCTTCCAGCTTTTTAAAGGACCTGATAAAGTTTTGAGAGTTTTTGTATTTGAGCTTTTCAGCTATGTCTTTCACCGCCATGTCGGATTCAGCCAGCCAGCTTTTTGCCATATGGTGGCGGTAATTTGAGACATACTCGCTGAATGAAATGCCCATTTCTTTTTTGAAAATACTGCTTAAGTAGTTCGGGTTGTAATGCAGCCTGCGGGCAATTTCGTCCAGCGTTAAATCGGATTCAAACTCATGGTGGATGATATGGATTATGTTGTCGGAAATATTTTTATACTGTGCATCGGCCCGGGCATTTACTTTGTCTGTCATCGGATCAATGAATTCTTGCTTCAGCCAGTTTTCGGTATCCTCGAATGTTTTCAGCTCAAAAATTTGGTCATACAGCATTTTGTTTTCTTCAAGCTCAAATAGTTCAATTCCGAGTACATGCATCAGTTCAATGACATGATTCAGAAAACGGGCGATTGCGATCTGAAATTGGTACGGGGTGGTGTTGTGTGTAAAAAACGACTGTAAAATCGCGTGCAGGCATTTGTCTGCTTTCTCCTTGTCACCGGCTTTTACAGCATCAAACAGCTCATGCTGAAGCTGCTTCGGAAAATGGGTTTTGAACGTTTTTTTCTGATCCAGGTCTTCATAAAAGATAATCGATTTGTTTTCTGCTTTCAGCCGGTATTTTAACGCTTCTAAGCCTTCCGCATAGGCGTTTTTCGCCATTGTTAATGCATCAAACGGCTGGCTGACGCCGATGCTGACAGACAGGTGCAGCTCAGCTTCAACTGTATCCTGAATCATCCGGGCAGTATCATTCAGCTCGGCCATAAATGCCTCTTTTGTTCCGCTCTCATTCATCAATATGGTTGCCTGCTGTTTATCGACTACCGCTGGTGCGAGGCGTTTTTCCGCGGGGATGTTCCGCTCAATCAGGCTGTTGACGGCAAACAACAGCAGATCCATATCTTTTTTCTCATACGGTGTCTGATTCAGCGTGTCAATTTGGAGCACCAGCAGGGCGAGATGCCGCCACTTTTGTTTTAAGCCGAGGCTTTCAAAGCGGTTATTGACCTCCTCATCCGTCAGCTTTCCAAGCATAAGCCTGACCATAAAATATTGCTGAAGATGAGTGGCCTGCTGCCTCATTGTTTCTTCAAGGTCGTCGTTTCTGTTTTTGAGCTGCTTGAAACTTTGCTCGATTAATTCAAACTCGTTTTGATGAGGCTGTTTTTCTGGAAAGGCTCCGTGCCGCGCAAATGATTCATAAAGCAGCCGGATCGGCTTATAAAAATGACGGGAGCCCAACCAAGAGAATAATAATGAAAGCGTTAACAAAATGAAGCATACCGCAAAGGTGATCCAGCCGATCGACTTGGCTTCTTTTTTTAGTTCGGGCAGGGAAACGAGAGAAAAATAAGTCCACGTGTTATAGTCTGATTTTTGATAGGTCACTTTATAATGAATGCGGTCAATGACTGTTTCAAACTGGCCGCTTTTGGAGCTTTGCGCCAGCATTTTTTTGACAAAATCGTCGTTCTGAAGAGAATCGCCTATATCAGACAGGTTGTTGTGAAGGATGATACGGCCTTTTTCATCAATGATAAACATGCTGTTTGCGCTTGAATAATCAGGCATATTTTTAACGAGTGAACAGCTTGGAATGCTTGCGGCTGACAGTCCCTTCGTGTTTGTGCTGTTCAGGGGGAGCTGCTTAATCAAATTGATATTATACCGGCAGCTTTCTGAAGCGCCTTCCTTTGTGGAGATCAAACGGTTGTTTTTTTCCAGCGTCCAATACGACCGGCTCGCTTTGTTTTTCGAATACGCCTCGGCTGCTTCATGAAGGGAGTCCGTATTCATGCGGTACAAACCGGAATTGTTCATGTACCAGTTTTTCATATAGCTGACAAGCGTCATGTTGGACAAATCGGTATCAAAGCTTTGCAAATAGTTGAGCTCTTGGTTCACTTGGTCATAGATTTGAAATTGGTCAGAGTGCAAAGGCTCGGACAGTGTGCGGAGGAGAGGCGGCGAACTCACATAGTGGGTTAAAGAATGATCGACGGTTTTTAGGATGTGCTCGATGCTTAGCTGGGTCTGCTGGAGTGTGTCGAGCTTTTCCTCCGAAACGTTGGAGATGGCCGTTTTCTGAGAGTGCTCGTACGAAAACAAACCGACCAAAATGACGGGAATGGTGCTGAGTAAACAAAAAAACGTGATGAGTTTGTAATAAAACTTGTATTGGCTTCTTTTCATAAAACCCCCCATTTCATAACACCTTAATACAATTAATCCAAAGATTGATAGATATTGTCAATAATCATTTTCTAATATTGGTGTCTTTTTTTCAGATAGAGAGACGGAACCCTTGATGACAAAGGGCTCAGGCAGAATGTGATCATATGATTGTAGACGGACTTTTGCACGCTGCGCTACAGTGAAAACAAGAACCCGTGAAAGGAGGCTTTGAAAAAGATGAAAACAGCAGAAGCGCAAGCGCCGGCTGTAGACGCAGTCATTTTTAAAAAAGAAAAAAGAAAGCGCTTACTAAATAAGCTGCTGCAGCAAAAGTTTTTGTACTTTATGATTTTGCCGGGATGTATTTATTTTTTGCTTTTTAAATATGTTCCAATGTGGGGAATCGTGATTGCGTTTCAGGATTATCAGCCGTTTCTCGGCATTTGGGGCAGCGAGTGGGTCGGGCTGAAGCATTTTATCAGGCTGTTTACAGAGCCTACATTTTTTGTCCTGTTAAAAAATACGCTCGTGCTCTTTGCCTTGAATCTGGCCATTTTTTTTCCGGTACCGATTTTATTAGCGCTTCTTCTAAACGAAGTGCGGATCGCACTCTTTAAAAAATTAGTTCAGACACTGATTTATATTCCGCACTTTATGTCCTGGGTCATTGTTGTATCGCTGTCATTTGTGCTTTTGACAGTAGACGGGGGCCTGATTAATGAACTGATTACGTTTTTTGGCGGCGAAAAAATCAATTTTCTGCTGAATGAAGAATGGTTCCGTCCGCTGTATATTTTGCAGGTCATCTGGAGAGAAGCGGGCTGGTCAACGATCATCTACCTGGCCGCAATGACGGCGGTTGATCCTCAGCTTTATGAAGCGGCGAAAATGGACGGAGCGGGACGGCTGCGGCAAATGTGGCATATTACGCTGCCGGCTATCAAAAGCGTCATCGTCGTTTTGCTGATTTTAAAAATCGGGGACACGCTGGAGCTTGGCTTTGAGCATGTATATTTGCTGTTAAACGCCACAAACAGGGAAGTCGCGGAAATTTTTGATACGTACGTTTATACTGCAGGGCTGAAACAGGGCCAATTCAGCTACAGTACAGCGGTCGGCGTATTTAAAGCGGCGGTCGGGCTGATTTTGGTCATGCTTGCGAATCGTTTGGCGAAGAAATTTGGCGAGGAAGGAATCTATTAAGAAAGGGATGGTATCAATGGATCAATCAATTGCTGTAAAGTCGCCTCTTACGTATGCGGAGGCATTGGCAGAAACGATTATGAACACGTATACAGTTGAAGAGCTGCCGCCTGCAAACCGCTGGCACTATCATCAGGGCGTTTTCTTATGCGGGGTTTTGCGTCTTTGGGAAGCAACCGGACAGAAACGGTACTTTGATTATGCGAAAGCTTATGCGGATCTCCTAATTGATGATTATGGCAATCTATTATTTAAAAGAGACGAACTAGACGCGATCCAGGCGGGCCTTATTCTATTTCCTTTATACGACAAGACGAAGGATGAACGCTATGTAAAAGCGGCAACAAGGCTGCGGGGCTTATACGGAACGCTGAACCGAACATCTGAGCAGGGGTTCTGGCATAAGGACGGCTATCCATATCAAATGTGGCTTGACGGTTTATATATGGGCGGGCCGTTTGCACTGAAATATGCCAATTTGAAGCACGAGCCGGAGCTGTTTGACATGGTTGTGCTTCAGGAAGGCCTGATGAGAAAGCATACGAAGGATCCAAAGACCGGGCTCTTCTATCATGCGTGGGATGAAGCGAAAAAAATGCCTTGGGCCAGTCAAGAGACAGGCTGCTCTCCGGAGTTTTGGGCGCGTTCGATCGGCTGGTACGTCATGTCACTCGCAGACATGATTGAAGAGCTGCCTGAGAAGCACCCAACCCGTCATGTCTGGAAAAAAACACTGCAGGACATGCTCGAAAGCATCTGCCGCTGCCAAGACAAGGAAACAGGATTATGGTATCAGATCGTTGACAAGGGCGACAGATCTGACAACTGGCTGGAAAGCTCGGGATCGTGCCTGTATATGTATGCCATCGCTAAAGGAATTAATAAAGGATATCTCGACAGATCCTATAAAACGTCTTTGTTAAAAGCGTATCAAGGGCTGATTCAGCATAAAACTGAAACAACAAAAGACGGTGCGTTTCTCGTCAAAGACATATGTGTCGGAACGTCGGCAGGATTTTATGATTATTATGTCAGCCGCGAACGGAGCACAAACGACCTTCACGGGGCGGGAGCGTTTATTTTGGCGATGACAGAATTGGAAGCGCTTCTCGGGTCAGACGAAAAATGAAAAGATCTCTATGTGCGGCTGTATGTGTGATCGTCTCGTTGCTGTTTTTGGCTTCGTGCTCAAGCAGACCGGACGGCATTCATGTCATCCTGTTTTCAGATATGCAGACAGGCGTACAGGATAACATAAAAGAGGCCGCTGAAAAGAAGGCAGGCAGGGCAGAAATCTTTCCCGCTTTGCCGGAAAAGCTGCTGACTGAAATTACGGCTCACGAGGGTGACGTCTTTATCGTGCCTGAAGACTTGTTTGCAGCATACGATAATCCGGAAAATTTTCAGCCGTTAGACGGATTGTCACTGAAACATTCATCGCCCTATACAGCCGTAAATCAAAAAACGGGAGAAAAAACAGTCTATGCCGTTCTGATTGAGAAAGGGGAAAAACAGCTGAACGGCTATTCTTTTCGGCTGAATCGAAATATGGCGGCGTTTATCCCTGTATACTCCGAAAAAACAGAGGAAGCGCTGCAGCTGATTTCCCAATTAACAGAAGTCCGATAGGGGTGGGGACCATTGAAAAGCATCGTCATTTGCGGATTAAGCAGCAGAGCCCTCAGCATGTTTATCAAACCGCTGCTCAAACAGTTTTCATCCATTTATGAAATTACGGGATTGCTGGATGCCGATCCGAAACGATTCGCCGTCTGCAAAGAGGCATTTCCGGAGCTTGCACAAGTACCGGAGTATAAAGAAGAAGATTTTGACCATATGATGAGCGTTTCGAAGCCAGACATTGTGATTGTGACGGGAAGGGATGACACCCATATCACCTATATATTGAGAAGCCTTCAGTGGGATACGGATGTCATAACGGAAAAACCGATGGTGACGACGGTGCAGGATGCAAAGCGGGTGCTTGAGGCAGAAGCGAAAAGCAAAGGGAAGGTTACTGTCGCGTTTAATTACCGCTACAGTCCGTATCATCGGAAAATCAAAGAAATGATTTTAGAAGGAAAAATAGGAAGGGTCACGTCTGTTGATTTGAATTGGTATATTGATACCTATCACGGCGCCAGCTATTTTAAACGCTGGAACCGATCCAGGCAATTTTCCGGCGGCCTTTCTGTCCATAAATCCACACATCATTTCGATCTGGTGAATTGGTGGCTCGGCCAAAACCCGGCGGAGGTATTTGCTTACGGCGAGTTGAATTACTACGGGCCGGACAGTGAGTGGAATCCGCTGCCGGAAGAAGACGGGCGTTTTTGCGGCACATGCCGGGTCAAAGAGAAATGCCATTACTATGCGAGATGGCACCCCCGTGCCTCTAAAGCTTCAGTAAAGGATGATCATCTTAAGGCGGATGCAGACCAGTCAAGCTTATATACCGCATATCGCCCTGACGCATGCATTTTTGACGAGGAGATCGACATTGAGGATACGTATGTGGCGGCTGTCAAATATGACGGCGGTGCGCTTTTAAGCTACTCGATCACATTTTCCGCTCCGTACGAAGGCTACCGCCTTACGATAAACGGCACAAAAGGACGCATTGAATCAAATGAATTCCATGAGCCTTCCAGAATTCCGTTTGCTTTTCCCGAGCAGACGATTGAGTATTATCCGCTTTTTGAATCGAAGCAGACCATTCAAGTCGTCAAAAACGAGGGAGGACACGGCGGAGGTGATCCGCTTTTGCTTGCTGATCTATTTATAGGCAAAGATCCGCTGCGCCAGTATGACATTTTGGCCGGAGCCGAAGCCGGAGCCTATTCTATCGCGGTCGGTGAGGGAATATGGCGCTCCGTTGTTGAAAAAAAACCAATTGATATTAAACAGCTTTTTCATATGCAAAATGTATAAAAGCGAAGAGGAGGGGCTTTCGTGGAACATGACGGATCAATGGCACGGGTGCTGCGTTTTTGCGAGTGGATCATGAGGTTTGCGTATACCAATTTGCTTTGGCTGCTTTTTACGATCATCGGTCTCGGAGTGTTCGGTGTCATGCCCGCGACTGCCGCTTTATTCGCTGTTATGCGAAAATGGATTCAGGGTCAGGATCACGTTCCGGTGCTGCCGACCTTTTGGCGGGAATACAAAGCTGAATTTCTCCGTTCCAATCTGATCGGTGCTGTACTGGTGTTAATCGGTTTGATCATTTATATCGATTTGGCCTTTATTTACCCGAGCCACTTCTTATTGCATATCCTGCGCTTTGCTATTATGATATTTGGCTTTCTGTTTGTATCAATGCTTTTTTATGTGTTTCCGCTGCTCGTCCACTTTGATTGGAAAAAGCGCCTGTATTTTAAGTTTTCCCTCTTGCTGAGTGTGGCGTACTTACAATATACCCTCGTCATGCTTGCGCTGACGGTCGCGCTCTTTTTCCTGCTGGCTTATCTGCCGGGAATTGTCCCTTTTTTCAGCGTCAGTCTCATCAGCTACTGCCACATGAGGATCGCTTATGCCGTCCTGGTGAAGCTGGAGCAGCAGGACCATGAACCGGCAAAGAAACATCCTACACCAGAAGCTTTTTATCCGGAGACGAGGTAAACATTTCTCTATCATATATTGATTCCAAACGGAATAGATTGATAGAGAAAGGAGAGCGGATAAATGCTGAAGGTGGCAGTGTTTGATGAAGAGCATGAAAAAGATTTGCAAACGGAGATCAATTCATTTTTAAAAGGAATATCGGAAGAGCAGCTGGTTGATATCAAATATACGGTTTCAGCGGCGTGTGACCCTGAAGGCGAGCAGCTCTACTGTTTTTCCGCACTCATTCTATATCGAAAATAAAAAAAGATCTTCCCGCGGACTGCGGAAAGATCTTTTTTATGGTTAAGCCTTTTTCACTCTTGGGCTTCTCGGTTTCTGGAATTTCTCTGCTGCTCTGATTTCTCTTCGTTCTCTTGCCAATGCTTTATAAAGAGCAGCAATCATGAGCAGGATAACAATTGAAAATGGCAGTGCCGCCAGAATCGCTGTGTTTTGCAAAGCGGCAAGTCCGCCGGAATACAAGAGCGCAGCTGCCATAGCAGACTGAATGATACCCCAGCTGAGTTTGACTGAGTTAGCCGGGTTTAATGAACCGTATGTCGTCTGCATACCAAGGACAAATGTCGCTGAATCAGCTGATGTAATAAAGAACACGGCGATCAGGATCAATGCCAGGATAGACGTGATCATCGTCAGCGGATAGTGATCCAGTGTTCCGAACAGCATCGTTTCGGAAGACAGCTTCGCCACATTAAAGATCCCTTTTTGCTGAAGGTCCATTGCGGAAACACCGAAAATGGAGAACCATAGGAAAGCCAAAATACACGGTGTCACCAGGACGCCGATCAAAAATTCACGGATTGTCCGGCCTCGGGACACACGGGCGATGAAAATGCCGACAAATGGAGACCAGGAAATCCACCATGCCCAATAGAAAATCGTCCAGCCGTTGATCCATTCACGTTTGCCTGGATCGTTCGGTGCCAGTCTGAAGCTCATTTGAACAATGTTTTGAATATACTGCCCAATTGAATCTGTAAATGAGTTCATGATCAAAACGGTAGGTCCGACAACCAGCATAAACAGCATCAGCAATCCGGCTAGCACCATATTGGTGTTGCTTAAATATTTAATGCCTTTTCCGAGTCCGCTCCAAGCCGATAGTAAAAAGAGCACTGTTACAATGACAATTAAAATCAATTGAACGATAAAATGATTCGGAATTCCGAATAGGTAATTCAATCCGCCGTTAATTTGAGTTGCGCCGATCCCCAGACTCGTTGCAACGCCGACAACTGTAGCGAAAACAGCAATACAATCAATCAGTTTACCGATCGGGCCGTTTACTTTATCGCCGAGAATCGGAGTCAGTGTGCTGCTGATTAATCCAGGCGCGTCTTTGCGGAATTGAAAATATGCGATACATAATGCCACGACGGCATATATGGCCCAAGCGTGCAGTCCCCAGTGGAAAAACGTGTACCGGAGTGCATCTCTGAAGGCTTGGGGGGTTTCTGTTTCACCTGATGGAGAGCTAATTGCGTAATGGCTGATCGGTTCAGCCGCACCATAGAATACTAAGCCGATCCCCATGCCTGCACTGAACAGCATGGCAAACCAAGATAATAACCCGAATTCCGGTTTTTCATCCGGTTTTCCCAGTTTAATTTTTCCGATCGGGCTGACGATTAAAAAGAGACAGAACCCGACAAACAAAGAGACAACTAATAGATAATACCAACCAAATGAATCTGTTATAAACGATTGTGCCGATTGAGATACGTTTTGCAGGCTGGCAGGAGAAATAACGCCCCACAAAACGGCTGCGGCTGTGATGACAATCACAATCCAAAATACACTAGATATATTCTTCAAACATTCTCACCCTCTGACTTTTTTGTGTACGCCTATATCTTCCTCGCAGGCTTAGTATGGTCGTACGATGGCAGATCATTCCTTCCTGTAAATTACCCCGCAATCAGGTGAAACAAAACAAATCTCAGCCTAACATTTTTGCGGGGAATTTTCAAATGCCCGGCATGCTGTAAGAGTTTGTTAAGTCTAATGTTTACGTACGGGAAAAGCGTCCGGCATTCAGTCCGGCGAGTCTGCCTGTGACGAGCGCAGATGTGATATTGTATCCGCCTGTATAACCGTGAATATCTAAGATTTCGCCGCAAAAATACAGGCCGTCCATTTTTTTAGACGCCATCTTTTTCGGGTCAATCTCCTTCACCGATACACCGCCTCCTGTGACAAACGCTTTGTCTAGAGACAGCGTGCCGTTTGCGAGAACGGTAAATTGCTTGCAGTCTTTAACAAATTGTCTGAAAGGCTCCTTCGGCAGCTCAGAAAATGATACGTTCGGTGAAATGCCGTTTTTTTCGAGCAGGAAAAGAAGGTAGCGCTCCTGCATCCAAGGCTTCAGCACATTTTTTAACGCTTTTTTCGGCGCATCTTTCAGCTCCTTGTACATCTTTTGGAATAGCGTTTCTTCATTGATATCCGGAAACAAATCAATTCTGACGGGCACTTCTGGCTGTTTTTTCAGCTCTTTCACGATAAACTGGCTGCACCTGAGTATGGCGGGGCCTGAGAGGCCGAAATGAGTAAAAAGCATGTCCATCTTATGTGTGATAATGGCTTTGCCTTTTTTGTTTAATACACTGACGGCGACACCTCTGAGCGATAAACCCTGCAGTGTTTTTTTCTTAATAAACGGCTCGGCAGATGTGACGGGCACCTCTGTCGGGAATAGCTCTGTTATAGTGTGGCCTGCGGCTTCGGCCCATTCATAGCCATCACCCGTGCTGCCGGTATGGGGAACGCTTTTTCCGCCAACCGCGATAATGACTGCCTGACTATGAATCACTTCGCCATTATTCGTCACAATGCCTGCTGTATGTCCATCTTCATATGTAACAGATTTGATTTTTTCGTTCGTTCTGATCGTCACACGCAGCTGTTTCAGCCTATTTAACAGCGCGTCGACAACACTTTGCGCTTTGTCTGTCACCGGAAACATCCGGCCGTGATCCTCTTCCTTCAATTTGATCCCGAGATTTTCAAAAAACTTGATAATATCTTCGTTATTAAATTCAGAAAACGCACTGTATAAAAAACGGCCGTTGCCGGGGATGTGCTTAATAATTTCTTCGACAGGAAGGCGGTTTGTCACATTGCAGCGGCCGCCTCCGGATATGGCAAGTTTACGGCCTAACTTATTTCCTTTATCTATTAACAAAACATCAGCACCCTGTTCCCCGGCTGCAATGGCAGCCATCAGACCTGAAGGGCCTCCGCCGATTACAATTACGTCATACTGCTTCATCTTTATCATCAACTTTCTTTTTACATTTCGTGTGCGGAACGCTGTCCGCAGTACTATTATAGCGAAAGACAGGTTCTGCTTAAACGTATTTTGCCGCAAACTTGCATTGTTCCTGAGATTGCTTTTGTATTTATTACCGTCTATATGCCCAGTTGTGTTAAAATAGAAAAGTTGAATCTTCGTAGAAAATGGTGATGAAGAAACATGTCAAGCAAACTGTTAAGAGGCACGTTTGTGTTAACGCTCGGTACATATATTTCACGGATACTGGGAATGGTTTATTTAATTCCTTTCAGCATCATGGTCGGAGCGACAGGCGGTGCGTTATTTCAATACGGATACAATCAATACACTTTATTTTTGAACATTGCCACAATGGGCTTTCCAGCCGCCGTTTCTAAATTTGTTTCCAAATATAATTCCAAAGGGGATTATGAAACAAGCAGAAAAATGCTGAAGGCGGGCATGTCGGTTATGCTTGTAACGGGAATGATTGCCTTTTTCATACTATATTTATCTGCTCCGTTTTTTGCGGAAATATCGCTTGGGGGCAAAGATAATAACGGTTTGACGATTGATCATGTCGTATATGTCATCCGCATGGTCAGCTTAGCGCTTTTAGTCGTGCCGATTATGAGTCTTGTGCGCGGATTTTTCCAAGGTCATCAAATGATGGGGCCGACGGCTGTCTCTCAAGTTGTTGAGCAGATTGTCCGCATCATCTTTTTATTGAGTGCGACCTTCTTGATTTTGAAAGTCTTAAACGGCGGCCTAGTGATCGCTGTCGGTTATGCAACCTTTGCAGCGCTGATCGGTGCCTTCGGCGGGCTGATCGTATTGTATATTTATTGGAACAAACGAAAAGGCAATCTGCTGGCGATGATGCCTAATACGGGGCCGACAGCAGATTTAAGCTACAAGAAAATGTTTTTCGAGCTCTTCAGCTATGCCGCTCCCTACGTGTTTGTCGGACTAGCTATCCCTTTGTATAACTATATTGATACAAATACGTTTAACAAAGCCATGATTGAAGCGGGGCATCAAGCTATCAGTCAGGACATGATGGCCATTCTGACACTTTACGTGCAGAAGCTCGTGATGATCCCGGTTTCTCTTGCGACGGCATTCGGACTGACCTTAATCCCGACGATCACAGAATCGTTTACAAGCAGAAACTACAAGCTGTTAAATCAGCAGATCAACCAGTCGATGCAGACGATCCTGTTTTTAATTATTCCGGCTGTTGTCGGTATATCGGTATTAGCAGGCCCTGTGTATACGTTCTTTTACGGATCAGAGAGCCTTCATCCTGAATTGGGGAAAGACATCCTGTTTTGGTATTCGCCAGTTGCGATCTTGTTCTCTTTGTTTACTGTCAACGCCGCCATATTGCAGGGCATCAATAAGCAAAAATTTGCGGTTGCCAGTCTTGTGATCGGTGTCGTGATCAAACTTGTGCTGAATGTCCCGCTGATTAAGCTGATGCAGGCTGACGGCGCTATTTTAGCTACGGCACTCGGGTATACCGCTTCACTTATATACGGATTTATCATGATCAAACGGCATGCCGGCTATTCGTATAAAATATTAGTGAAACGGAGCGTTCTGATGCTGCTCTTGTCAGCTGTGATGGCGATAGCCGTTAAAATCGTCCAGTGGGTGCTAAGCTTTTTCATCTCCTATGAGGATGGCCAGATGCATGCTGCGATCGTCGTGCTGATTGCTGCTGTGGTCGGCGGAGCTGTCTACCTGTATTGTGCTTATCGTTTAGGGTTTTTACAGAAAATATTCGGCCGCCGTTTACCGGGGTTCTTAAAGAAAGGCAGACATGCCGCTGATTAACAGAATATGTTGAAACAGAGGGCTCGCTTGATGCGGGCTTTCTTTTATAGGAAGGAGAGATTGGCATGAGACTAGATAAGCTGCTTGCCAACAGCGGGTATGGTTCGAGAAAAGAGGTCAAATCGATTGTGAAAGCGGGAGCCGTCATGGTCGACGGAAAGCCGGCAAAAGATGTCAAGGCGCACGTGGACCCTGATGCGCAGGAGGTGACCGTTTATGGCGAGCCGATTGATTACCGCGAGTTTATTTATATCATGATGAATAAACCGCAGGGCGTGCTGTCAGCGACTGAGGACAGCCGGCAAAAGACAGTGGTTGATTTGCTGACGCCGGATGAACTTAGATTCGAGCCGTTTCCTGCCGGCCGGCTTGATAAGGATACAGAAGGATTTCTGCTGCTGACAAATGACGGTCAGCTCGCTCACCGGCTGCTATCGCCGAAAAAGCATGTTCCGAAAACGTATGAAGTCCACTTAAAGTCGCAAATTTCGCCAGAAGAAATCACCAGCTTAGAGACTGGGGTATTTATTGAAGGCGGCTACAAAACAAAGCCGGCACAAGCAGAAATAAAGGCAAACGATAAAGGGCATACCGTGATATACCTGACGATAACAGAAGGGAAATATCATCAAGTCAAACAGATGGCAAATGCTGTCGGCAATGAAGTCATTTATCTGAAGCGGCTCTCAATGGGACGCGTATCCTTGGATCCTGCTCTGGAGCCGGGAGAATACCGTGAGCTTACAGAAGAAGAACTTGAAAGGCTGAACGAGCCGCAAGCATGAAAAAAATCCCGCATCACACTGCGGGATTTTTTTATTATATATAAGCACACAAAAACAAGGCTAAGAACGTTTCCTCGCCCTGTATCTATCAGGCCGCTCACAGGGCGGCCCTATGTAATTTTTAATGTTATGAGGTAATCTTTACTTTCTTTCTCGTTGTCTCCCATTTGCCACGGCTTGGACTATGAACAAGATCATTATATGCTAACACATTTAAGTCTCTTTGAATCGTTCTAGGTGTAATGCCGAATTCGTCAACCAGTTCCTGTGTTGTCACAAGGCCTTTCTCTTGAATAAACATGTAAACTGATTTGATTCGAGTTAGCATACGGTTTGTTGAAGGTTTCAAAAAACCACTCCCTATCATAAGATCGGATGGACTTGACTAACCACAACTCACGACTATCAACTGCGTACGAAATAGCAACTAAGGCAGACATCTGTAATATTTAAATAATTCGCCTTCATTATACACGATTTCGCCGCAGTGAATCTAGGAATAAGTATGATAAATTTTTTCCAATTTGAGTTTGGCCGCCATCCTTGTTGGATTACTATGTATTTCAGCACAATATTATTATGGATAAAGAAACTTTTTTTATTCCGTTTCGTATGTGATTAAGGGGGTGAGTGAGATTGAGAATGTTGTTGGAAGCATCAATAGAGCAAGCAGGGTATACAAACCGAAAAAAAGTGCTCACCAATGTTTTATTGGAAGTCAGAGAAGGGGAGCTTGTCGGGTTGATTGGAGCGAATGGCGCTGGAAAAAGTACAGCCATCAAGGCGATACTCGGCCTCTCGCAAGACTTTAAAGGGACTATCGCTTGGAATGATTGCTCGTTTGCTTATATTCCGGAGCACCCGTCCTTTTATGAGGAATTAACGCTGTGGGAGCATCTCGACCTGATCAGCACTTTGCACGGCATTGGTCAGAGTGAATTCGAATATCGGGCCCAAAGTCTTCTTGAAACATTTTCGCTTGATCATGTCATGCATGAGCTGCCGGTGACGTTTTCGAAGGGTATGCAGCAAAAGCTGATGCTGATTCAGGCCTTTCTTTCTAAGCCTGATATGTATGTGATTGATGAACCGTTTATCGGCCTTGACCCGATATCGACAAAACGCTTTGTGGACATGCTGAAGGCTGAGAAAGATAGAGGAGCCGGCATTCTCATGTGCACACACGTACTTGATACAGCGGAAAAAATCTGCGACCGGTTTTACATGATTGATAAAGGTTCTTTGTTTCTTCAGGGAACGTTAAAAGATATTCAAGAGCAGACAGGGTTAGACGGGCAGTCATTGCTTGACTGTTTTTATACGGCGATTCAAGGAGAAAAGGCATGAACGGGCGGTCTCTCTTTTTTCGAAGGTGGATGGATTTTTACCGATATCAGTTTAAGGTGCTGCATGCTGTCATTGATTGGACGGTTGCGCTCTACATTGTCCTGCCGGCGCTTGCTTTTGTGATTTATCAGTATGTGGAGTGGTCAAACGGAAGCGGTCTTCTTTACGAGTGGTCTGAGAGAGTCGAATGGAGATGGTTATACGCTGTCGGTATACTGATTGTTTGCACAGGCTCCATCCATACTTTTTTACTGGAAGCGGACCAGGTGTTTTTGCTGCAAAAGAAAGCGATCATTCGCCAGATGAAACAATACGCATTGGTGTATTCTATATTGTTCACGTTCGCCAAGTGGCTGTTGCTCTTTTTTCTTTTTCTTCCCTTTATCATTGATTCTGTTCGCGTCACGATTCCAGAAAGCGCTGCTCTATTGATCTATGCATTCGGTCTTCATACGCTCTTTTTATCCTTGAAGCAGGACAGGGTCAGAAAACCAAGATCTATTTGGAGACAGATTGCAGACTTTTTTCTCAAGGCTGTACTTTTGGCATGTTCTTTTCTCATGATTACCTTTACCGAGTGGCACTTGCTCTCGCTTGCCGGTGTTTTGTTTTTTATTTTTGCTTTCATACGCAGTTTGAAAAAGACGGCTTCATTTTCGGCTTTTGAGGCAGAGGTGCTTGAGGAGAAAAAAATCAGGCTCACTCTTGCAGGTCTTGTAATGATGACGAGCCAAGATGTGAGAATGCCGAGAGTAAAGGACAGGATGAGGAGAAAACCACTATTATTCCGGAATTCAAAAAGGATATTTAAGGAACGGACAATGTATACAATTTATAAGGAATTGTTTTTTAAAGTCATGCTGAGGAATGGGGAGTATGCGAGGCATCTGTATATGCTTTTGTCGGCTTTTACGGTTTTAACAGTCATTTCCCCGATCGTTCTTAAGGTGATTGCGCTGCTGGTTTATACAGGTGTTTGTCGTTATGTGCTTTCGCTTATTTTTGATAAAGTGATGGATGCGCCGATCTTAATTGGGGCTGATAAGGAAAGTGATGAATACTACCGGGCCAGAAAAAGCTGTGTGAGCACGCTGCACTATGCTTGTGTTGCCTGCTGCTTTTTGGCGGCTGCTATCTCTTTTTTGGTGAAATAAAAACCCAAACGGATGCCGTTTGGGTTTTCTGTATGTTATAGAATAAATAGCTGGATGAAAAACAGAACGGCAAATACGAGGACGAGAGGATGAATGTCTCTCCATTTTCCCCGTGCTGCTTTCACAATCGGATACGAAATAAAGCCAAGCGCAATTCCTGTGGAAATGCTTGATGTAAGAGGCATGGTCAGAACAACGAGAAATGCCGGAAATGCCTCGTCCATCTCCTTCCAGTTAATATTCGACACCGAGCCCATCATCAGGCTGCCGACAATAATCAAAGCCGGAGAAGTGATGGCGGATATGCCGGATAAGGCGCTGACAAGCGGACTGAAAAACATCGAAGCTGCAAACAATACCGCGACAGTTAAAGACGTAAGACCTGTTCTTCCCCCGGCTGCTACGCCAGCTGAAGACTCGACAAACGCGGTTGTCGGACTTGTTCCGAAAACAGCACCGACTGTGGTCGCCGTTGAATCAGCAAGCAGTGCTTTTCGCGCGTTCGGGAGCTTGTTGTTTTTCATCAATCCGGCTTGCTCGGCCACACCGATCATCGTACCGGTCGTATCAAAAATCGTTACCAGCAGAAATGAAAAGACGACAGCGTACAGGCCGTGATGGATCACATCGCCAAAAGCGGAGAACGGATTTGAAATAATCAATCCCTCAGGCAAATGCGGAAAAGACATAAAGCCTTTAGGGAAATGCAGCTGGCCGGTAAAAAACGCGATCAAAGCGGTAGCTGCCATTCCGATAAATAACGCTCCGCTTACATTCAGCACCATCAGGATCACACTGATCAATAAGCCGATCAGCGTTAAGATAACCGCTGGCGAATGAAGGTTGCCGAGTGTGACCAGATTTGACTTATCAGCCGTAATAATTCCCGCCTGCCGTAAACCGATAAACGCAATAAAAAGCCCGATCCCTGTGGTGATCCCGTATTTTAAATTGTTTGGAATCGCTTCTATCAGTTGTTTTCTTAAAGGCGTTAACGATAGAATAATGAAGAGAACCCCTGCTGTGAATACTGCGCTGAAAGCTGTTGCGTACGTGATGCCGCCGCCGCTTGCGCCTACAACGTGATAGGCTAAGTAAGCGTTTAAGCCCATGCCGGGCGCAATGGCAATCGGATAATTTGCAGCCAGGGCCATCCACAGCGTTCCAACAATGGAGGCGATAATCGTTGCGGTAAAGACCTGGTCAAAAGGAACTCCGGCATTCGCTAAAATGACCGGATTCACCACTACAATATAGACCATTGTGAAAAAGGTCGTCAATCCAGCTATGATTTCTTGTTTAATCGATGTTTGCTGCTCTTTTAGATGAAACATAGTAACCTCCAATTACGAACGTTTTAACAAAACACCATTAATATTATTCGTTTTATTTAGTTTTTGCAAGTGATTTATTGCAGAAAGGGGATCATTATGAACTGGGAAGTCGAAGTGATCAGAAAAAAAGATGATTTGATTCGCGATACGCAGGAATTCTTGAGAATCAACAGTGTAATGGACGAAACAACAGCCGGGCCCGGCAAACCATTCGGAGAAGGGGTAAATGCCAGCTTGACCTCTTTGCTTGAGCTTGGAGAAAAAGAAGGATTTTCCGTGAAAAATCTTGACGGGTTCGCCGGTCATATCGAATGGGGCGAGGGTGAAGACATTGTCGGCGTTCTTTGCCATGTTGATGTTGTACCGCCCGGAGACGGCTGGACAAGTGATCCGTTTTCAGCTGACATCCGAAACGGACGGATTTATGCAAGGGGCGCCATTGACGACAAAGGTCCGACGATGGCGGCGTTCTACGCGCTGAAAATCGTCAAAGACATGAATCTGCCGCTTTCTAAGCGTGTCAGAATCATTATCGGAACAGATGAAGAAAGTGATTGGAGATGTGTGGAGCATTATTTCAAGCACGAAGAAATGCCGACTCTCGGTTTTGCGCCAGATGCTGATTTCCCGATTATTAACGCGGAAAAAGGGATTATTGATGCTTCACTGCTCATCCCGCACCGCGCAAACGAAGCCGCTTCAGAAACAGTTCTTGCCTCGTTTACATCAGGCCTCCGCTTAAACATGGTGCCAGACGCTGCGGAAGCCGTTATCAAAGGATCAAATATAGAAGAGGTTCTTGCCTCATTTAAAGACATGCTCCGCGCAACGGATCAAAAAGGTGAAGCTGAGATTGAGAATGGGCAGCTGATCTTGCGCATGCACGGACTTTCCTGCCATGCGATGGAACCGAACAATGGAGTGAATGCCGGCATCAAACTGGCAGAATTTTTGCGCAAGACTGGGCTGGATGAAGCCGGACAGCGTTTTGTTCAAATCGTGACAGACAAATTCTCAGATGATACGAGAGGAAAGAAACTGAATATTGACTGTGAGGATGAGATTAGCGGAGAGCTGACATTAAATGTCGGAACACTGCGCTATACAGAAGGGCAAGGAGGCGAGCTCGGAATCAATATCCGCTATCCGGTAACGGCGGAAAGCAAAATGATCCGCGATGCGTTTGAAAGCGCCGCTGAATTTGAGCTTGGAGAATTTAAAGACAGCAAGCCGCATCATGTATCAGCAGACCATCCGCTAGTCAAAACACTGCAAAAGGTATATGAAGGCCAATTGGGCAAAAAAGCTGATTTAATTTCAATCGGCGGGGGAACGTACGCAAGATCTTTGAAGGCCGGCGTCGCATTCGGTCCGCTGTTCCCCGGACGTCCCGACAGTGCGCACCAAAAGGACGAGTATATTGAAATTGATGATCTCCTCAGAGCGACTGCTTTATATGCGCAGGCCATCTACGAACTTGCAAAATAAAAGGACCGGCTTCTTCTGAAGCCAGTCCTTTTTTTACACAAATGACCATAAATCAGTTGATAAATAGCGTTCTCCGGTATCAGCTGTCATACAGACAACGACTTGATCAGGAGAGAGACGTTTGGCTGCTTCAATCGCCGCGAAGCAGGCAGCGCCTGAAGAAGGCCCGACGAGAATTCCTTCCTCCGCAGCAAGGCGTCTGGTAGTCGTATAAGCATCCTCATCAGTGATTTTGATAATTTCATCATATACATCTTGATTTAAAACTGGAGGTATGAAGCCTGGGCTTGTTCCAACCAGCTTATGCGCACCCGGTTTTCCGCCTGATAATACCGGAGACCCTGCAGGCTCAACAACATGAACCAAAATATCCGGGAAAAGTTCTTTTAGCGCTTCACCGGTGCCTGTAATGGTCCCGCCAGTACCGGAAGAAGCTACAAAAGCGCCTAGCGGTTTTCCGATTTCTTTTATTGCCCGGGCAATTTCAAGAGCAGTTGTTTTTCGATGCGCGTCAGGATTTGCGGTATTATCAAACTGCATCGGAATGAAGCTGTTCGGAATTTGTTCGGCTAGCTCTTTTGCTTTTTTAATGCTGCCGGGCATTCTTTCCGATCCGGGAGTTAACACAACCTCTGCACCATAGGCTTTGAGGAGGTTGATCCGCTCCTTCGTCATTGTATCCGGCATGACTAAAATCGCTTTATAGCCGCGGGCCGCCGCATTCATGGCGAGTCCGATTCCGGTATTTCCGCTGGTCGGCTCAATGATAACTGAGCCAGGCTTGAGTAAGCCGTTTTGTTCTGCTTCTATGATCATATTGTAAGCGGCTCTGTCTTTCACACTGCCGCTTGGATTGAAAAATTCAAGTTTTAAATAGACTTGTGCTGCGTTTTCCGGCTGAAGCCGATTCAATTTCACAAGCGGTGTATCTCCTATAAGATCAGAAGTGTTTTCAACGATTTTCAACATTGTCATTCCTTTCTGAATAAAACAAGTGTCATATAATATCCTAACATAATAAACGTTTGCGCGAGAGTGTTTTCATATGCGGTTCCTCTATTCGCGCAGCCTCTTTATTGATAAAATAATAGTAGTTAAAGAAGGGAGTGTCAGACGGATGTCAGATATCCGGCCTCATTATTTCATCGGCGTGCCCATTCCGCCGGAAATTGCAAATCCGATTTACCAGGCTGCGAAAAGCGAGCCGGCGCTCGCGTTTCAGAAATGGGTGCACCCGCTTGACTACCATATCACGTTAATTTTTCTCGGTGCGGCGGATGAAGCGCAAATCAAGCAGCTTGAAGGCTCGCTTGCCGAGATAGCTGCAGATGTCAATCCGTTTACAATTGAGTTTGACAAAATAGATGTGTTCGGAGACCTTAGGCAGCCGCGCGTGTTACATTTGGAGCCGAAGAAGAATACGGCGCTCGAAACACTGCGGGAGTATACAAAACAAGCTGTTCTTCAAGCAGGCTTTAAAGTGGAAAAGAGAGCGTATCATCCCCATATGACGCTGGCAAGAAAATGGACAGGCCAAAAGGGATTTCCAGCGCATGTCCCGTTTAAAAGCGGTGAGGTTTCAACGGCTATTGAACGATTTTCACTTTTTCAGACACACTTAAATCAATCACCAAAATATGAGGAAAAATACAAATTTCATTTAACTTAATTCATGCGGAGTGGAGAAACAAAATGGCACAAATCATCAAAATACATGATTATATATCGAGATATGAACTTGATCCGTACCATTATATGAATCAGTTTATACGGCTGAAAAAAGAGCGCTGGCTTTCACTATTAGAAGCAGCGGAGCGCCAGCATGAAGAAAGACAAGCCAGTGCTGAACAGCCGGAACCGGTGCAGAAACGAAAAAAATTTTCATTGAAAAGAAGAAAAGAAGAGATAGAAGCCGATATACAAGAAGAGAGACACCAATGGTTTGAGGAAGAAGACGATCTGAACGTAAGGCTGCCGAAGAGCAGGATGGCGCTTGCTTCCTTTTATAAAAGACATTTATATGAATTTCAGCTCAAATGGGCAAGCTCTACTCTTTCCGAGATGTCAAATCTGTCAAACCAGGTGAAGCAGGACCGCATTTTGCGTTTTCTGGCCCAGCAGCTTCCTGATTCTTATTTTATGATGTATAAGCCTGTGCTTAAAATTCAGCAGGCGGCAGTAGAATTAAGCATAGTGATCATTTCACCTCTTGACATTTTTTGCGTTTCTTTTATAGAGGCAGAGGAAGACAGTGTGTACATAGGATCTAAACATCGTTTTTGGGAGAAGAAAACAGGCTCTCAGACTGAATCGGTATTAAATCCGGCGTTGAGTCTGTTTCGGACGGGATCTGTTGTGTCGAAGATCGTAAAGGAAAAAGGCGCTGATATTCCAGTCTCGAAATTACTCCTGAGCAGAACGTCATACATCGATTACCCCGAGCCGCCGTACGGTCTGGAAATAGTGGACAAACGGGGCTTGGCGGATTGGATGGAGAGGCAGAAGAAAAACACTGCTCCGATAAAACATCATCAATTAAAGGCTGCAAAGGCTTTGTTGTCTTATTGCCTGTCAGACTCCTATCGCAGACAAGAGTGGCTGGAGTAAAGCAGAACGATTTGAGCGGTTTTCTCATAACATAAGCAGGTGAGAAAGATGAGCCAATGGTTTTTTATTATTAATCCGGCAGCAGGGCATCGAAAAGGCCTGCGTGTTTGGAAGTCGATACAAAAGGAATTACTGAAACGAAAGATTGAGCACCGCTCATTTTTAACTGAACATCCGGGACACGCCGAGGTTCTCGCCCGGCAGATTTCAACGATTCAGGAACATAAGCTGAAACGCCTGATCGTTATCGGCGGAGACGGAACGATGCACGAAGTCGTCAACGGGCTGAAAGATGTTGACGATATCGAACTGAGTTTTGTGCCGGCTGGCGCGTACAATGATTTTTCCAGAGGATTCTCCATTAAGAAAATAGATCTGATTCAGGAAATCAGACAGCTGAAGCGTCCGTTAACGCGAACGTTTCATTTAGGAAGCATTAATTTGCTTCAGGATAAATCGCAGGTTCTTTATTTTTTGAATCATATCGGACTCGGCTTTGACGCATATGTCAATAAGAAGGCGATGGAATTTCCATTAAAACGGGCGATCCATTTTCTGCGCCTCCGTTTTCTTGTCTATCCGCTTTCCCATTTGTACGCGTCGGCTACCTTTAAGCCGTTTTCGTTGGCCTGTACAATTGAAGGAGAGACACAGGAATTTCATCATGTCTGGTTTGCGGTCGTCTCCAATCATCCGTTTTACGGAGGCGGCATGAAGGCGGCCCCGCTTGCGAATCCGCGCGAACAGGCATTTGATATCATCATTGTTGAGAATCTGCCGTTTTTGAAAAAGTATTGGTTTTTATGCTTGATGACATTTGGAAAACACACCAAAATGGACGGCGTGACGATGTTTAAAGCGAAAGACATTACGTTTTACACGAAGGACAAAATTCCGTTCCATGCTGACGGAGAAATTATGGGTACAACCCCATTCCGTCTGGCATCGAGTCCCTCACCCTTACGGATCAAAACATAAACGTTTTTGGAGGAGAGAGATTCTGATGGTCAGTATCCAACGCAGCTTTGAAGCGTATGCCGATGAAATGAATATTATTACGGTTCTGATTCCTGCTGATCAAAAAGATACCTTTACGCCGCCTTTTCAGCTTGAGACAGATACAGCGGAAATTCCTCTGACAGTCAGTCAGAAATGGCAAATAGAAGGGAAATACAAGTATGTATGTGTAGCTGAACAGCCGGTGACTTTCGGAAAAACGCATCATGTCAAAGCATCCGGCGGCGGAAAAACGGATCTCCAAATCGGGGCGGTTGTCAGGACGGATGCGTTTGATGCTGCATTTTATTATGACGGAGAGCTCGGAGCTGTGTACGCTTCGGATTATACTGAATTTAAGGTATGGGCGCCTGCTGCGACGTCAGCTGCCGTCAAGCTGTCACATCCCGAAAAAAGCGGGGACACGTTCCAAATGACAAGAATGGAAAATGGAGTATACGCCGTTACAGTGGCTGGAGATCTGCACGGTTATGAGTATGTGTACCGGATTTGCAACAATTTAGAATGGACAGAAACGGTTGATCCGTATGCAAAAGCTGTGACGGTCAACGGAGAGAAGGGTGTTGTGCTGCGCCCTGATCAAGCAAATTCGGCTCCTTCGCTTACACCATTTTCAGCCCCCGTTGATGCCATTATTTATGAGATGCACATCCGAGATTTCTCCATTCATGAAAACAGCGGTATGAAGAACAAGGGGAAATATGCGGCGCTTGCTGAAACGGACACGAAAACGAAAAATGGCAGTTCTACAGGACTTTCTTATTTAAAAGAGCTGGGCGTTACACATATAGAACTTTTGCCGCTAAACGATTATGCCGGAGTTGATGAAGAAAACCCGCTTACCGCCTACAATTGGGGCTATAATCCGCTTCATTTTTTCGCCCCGGAGGGAAGCTATGCCTCCAATCCTCACGACCCTCAGACAAGAAACACAGAAGTAAAACAAATGATTCACACCCTGCAACAGCATGGCCTGCGTGTCATTCTGGATGTTGTTTATAACCATGTATATCAAAGAGAGCACTCGCCCTTTGAAAAAACGGTGCCCGGTTATTTCTTCCGGCATGATCAATTCGGGATGCCTTCAAATGGCACCGGCGTAGGGAATGACATCGCCTCAGAAAGGCGGATGGCAAGGAAATTCATTACGGATTGCATCATGTATTGGCTGAAGGAATACGATGTCGACGGCTTCCGCTTTGATCTGCTCGGCATTTTAGATATTGAAACGGTTCTTCATATGAAAGAAAAAGCATCTGAGGTAAAGCCCGGAATCCTTCTCTTTGGGGAAGGCTGGGATTTGGCAACACCGCTGCCGCCTGAACAGAAAGCGACATTGGCGAATGCATCGAAAATGCCGGGCATCGGTTTTTTTAATGATTCGTTTCGTGACGCTGTTAAAGGGAATACCTTTCATATCGCGGCGGCGGGTTTTGCCCTTGGGAACGGCGAAAAAACGGAAACAGTCATGCACGGGATTGCCGGATCTTCCGGATGGAAAGAGACAGCCCCGCTTGTGCCTGCGCCGAGCCAGTCCATCAATTATGTCGAGTCGCATGACAACCACACATTTTGGGATAAAATGAGCCTCGCGCTTCCTCAAGAAAGTGAGAGCCGAAAAAGAAGCAGGCAAAAGCTGGCGTCTGCAATCATTCTGCTGGCCCAGGGAGTGCCGTTTATTCACAGCGGACAGGAATTTTTCCGGACGAAACAGGGGGTGGAAAACAGCTATCAATCCAGTGACAGCATCAACCAGCTGGACTGGTCGCGGCGTGAAACATTCAAGCAGGATGTTGACTATGTCCGCGGGCTGATTTCACTCAGAAAAGCGCATCCGGCATTCCGGCTTACGTCATCAGCCGATATTCAGCGCTGCCTTGAATGTCTGGCTCTCAAAGAGCACCTTATTGTATACCGGCTGTTTAACCTCGGCGCAATCGATGAATGGGAAGAAATCATTGTCATCCATCATGCCAGCCCCGATTCTGTTACATGGCAGCTGCCGAAAGATAAGGCTTACCGTCTTCTATGTGATACTGACGGGTTTCGTGCTGAGCCTGGAGAAATCAAGAAAGCGGTTGCTGTAAACGGCATTGGAACGGTTATCTTATATTTAGCACGAGATCTTACGAGTTTTGCTTGACGAAGTTTGTGCTATAGCGCTAAAATTTAAAAGACGGCTATTGATTAGCATATGAGACTCTCAATAGCTGTCTTTTTTATTTTTCATACGATTCGTACGAAAAAGGCATTCGCTGGATAGACTGAAGACGAATAGGCCTTTATTCTAAAATATTTTAAGAAATGATGGGTTGAACATTGATATGAACTGGTTGGGACAATTACTAGGTAGCGATTGGGAGATCTTCCCCGCCGGAGGAGCTACAGGAGATGCATATTATGCGAAACATAACGGGCAGCAGCTTTTTTTAAAACGTAATAGCTCACCTTTTTTAGCTGTTTTATCCGCCGAAGGCATTGTTCCTAAGCTGGTTTGGACAAAACGGATGGAGAATGGGGACGTCATAACGGCCCAGCACTGGATGACCGGCAGAGAGCTGAAGCCGAAAGACATGAGCGGACGGCCCGTTGCTGAATTGCTTCGTAAAATACACACATCAAAAGCCTTGCTGGACATGCTGAAGAGACTTGGAAAGGAACCGCTGAATCCAGGGACTCTGCTGTCTCAGCTTAAACAGGCTGTATTTGCTGTGCAGCAATCTTCGCCGCTGATTGAAGAAGGGATTACGTATTTAGAAGATCATCTGCATGAGGTGCATTTCGGTGAGAAAGTCGTTTGCCATTGTGATGTCAATCATAATAACTGGTTATTGTCTGAAGACAACCAGCTGTATTTAATTGACTGGGACGGCGCCATGATCGCTGATCCGGCGATGGATCTGGGGCCATTGCTGTACCACTATGTCGAAAAGCCAGCTTGGGAGAGCTGGCTGGGCATGTACGGTATTGAGTTAACGGACGGCCTTCGGTTAAGAATGGCATGGTATGTGCTATCTGAAACAATCACTTTCATTGCCTGGCATAAATCCAAAGGAAACGATAAAGAATTCCATGATGCAATGGAAGAACTGCATATGCTGATGAAGCGGATTGTTCAATAATCAGGAATACGAATCCATTTCCTCTACCCATTGAGACAAGCTGCTCTGATGCTCTTGTATGTGTGAGTCGATGGATTTGGATGATATTCCTGATTGGCTGTATCGGTACACATCTTCCAGCACGTTTTTAAAGTGTGAATCGAGCTCGGTGTTTGCCATCAGCGATTTAATCACACGTTCAAGCTGTTCGTACTCTGCGACGGTTCCGCAGCAGTCTAATTGATGGTCAGTCAAAATGTCCTTCAATAGATCAACTTGATTCTCGTAATTTAAACCCATAAAACGGTACACATCCCTTCAGTATCTTACGGGTTAAATTGTTCAAAACAGTATGGTTTTATGCATGAGACACGAGTGTTCCGACAGATGGGACCCTCTTTTTTTATGTGATCTGCTCTAAAAAGGCACACCTTCAAAAACAAGCTTGCGGGTCTTTTTAATTCATGGTATGTTGTTAGTCGAAATAATAGATAGAGGTGTCAATCATATGAGAATGCGCCACAAGCCTTGGGCTGATGACTTTTTGGCTGAAAACGCAGATATTGCCATCAGCAATCCTGCAGATTATAAAGGAAAATGGAGTACAGTGTTTGGCAACAGCAATCCGATCCATATCGAGGTCGGTACAGGAAAAGGGCAATTTATTTCCGGGATGGCCAAACAAAATCCTGACATTAATTATATTGGTATTGAGTTATTTAAAAGCGTAATTGTGACAGCTGTTCAGAAAGTAAAGGATAGCGAAGTGCCGAATGTAAAGCTTTTGAATATAGACGCGGACACGCTGACAGACGTGTTTGAGCCGGGTGAAGTCAAACGGGTGTACTTGAACTTTTCTGATCCTTGGCCGAAAAACCGCCACGAAAAACGCCGTCTGACGTATTCCCATTTTCTCAAGAAATATGAAGAAGTGATGGGGAAAGGCGGAGCAATTCATTTTAAAACAGACAACCGCGGCCTGTTTGAGTACTCGCTGAAAAGCTTCTCGGAATACGGTCTGCTGCTGACATATGTCAGTCTTGATTTGCATAACAGCGATATGGAAGATAACATCATGACAGAATATGAAGAAAAATTCTCAGCACTCGGCCAGCCAATCTACCGGGCTGAAGTTGAATGGAGAGCGTAAAACAGACTCTGACACAGGAGTCTGTTTTTTTTATGCGCTGTTTGCTACGATGATGACAGGGGGGATGAAAATGGAAACGATGAAAATTGGAAACACGACGTTAACTTGGCTTGACGGAGGGGTGACTCATATGGACGGAGGAGCCATGTTCGGCGTTGTTCCAAAGCCGTTATGGTCAAAAAAATATCCAGTCAATGAAAAAAACCAGATTGAATTAAGGACAGATCCGATTCTTATTCAAAAGGGCGGTCAAAACGTGATTGTCGATGCCGGTATCGGGTCCGGAAAGCTGACTGAGAAACAAAAAAGAAACTACGGTGTGACCCAAGAATCCAATGTGAAAACATCATTAGCAGCGCTCGGGTTAACAGTTGAAGATATCCACGTGATCGCCATGACACACCTTCACTTTGACCATGCGTGCGGATTGACGGAATACGAAGGAGATAAACTGGTGCCAGTTTTTCCAAATGCCGTTATTTATACTTCATCTGTCGAATGGAATGAAATGCGCCATCCGAACATCAGATCGAAAAATACCTACTGGAAAGAAAACTGGGAGGCGGTTGCCGGCCAAGTGAAGACCTTTGAAGACACTTGCACGATAACAGAGGGGGTTACAATGCATCATACCGGGGGCCACAGTGACGGCCACTGTGTTCTTGTATGTGAGGATGCGGGTGAAACCGCGGTACATATGGCGGATTTGATGCCGACACACGCCCACCGCAATCCATTATGGGTGCTGGCTTATGATGATTATCCGATGACCTCTATACCGCAAAAGCAAAAGTGGCAGGCGTATGCAGCGGAAAAAGACGCATGGTTTATTTTTTATCATGATGCCGAATATCGCGCACTGAAATGGGATGGGGACGAAAGAATGACAGTATCACTCAAACGAAAGAAACAATAGCATATTTTCATGTTTACCCTGCATGATTTCCGGCTAATAAAGCAAACCTAGTACTAATTATGCTCAGAAAGGAAGAGGCAGGGTGAAACAATTTGAAGTAACGAACGAAGGAGACATTCAGACAACATTAAGAGGCCTTGAAGTACTCTCTGTTCCTTTTTTGAACAAAGGAGTGGCTTTTACAAAAGAGGAAAGAAAAGAGCTCGGATTGAATGGCTTTTTGCCGCCGAAGGTATTGACCATTGATGAACAGGCAAAAAGAGCGTACGAACAGTTTTCCTCACAGCCTGATGATTTAAGTAAAAACGTTTATTTGACAGCGCTGCACGATCGAAATGAAACGCTGTTTTACCGTTTGTTAAATGACCACTTAGGGGAAATGCTCCCGATTGTATACACGCCGACAGTAGGTACGGCCATTCAGAGATACAGCCATGAATACAGGAAGCCGAGAGGGCTCTATCTGTCCATCGATGACCCGGAAGGCATGAGAGAGGCATTTAAACAGTTTAAAGACAAAAGTGATGCCATCGATTTAATTGTCGCAACCGATGCTGAAGGAATTTTAGGAATCGGAGACTGGGGAGTCGGCGGTATCGCGATATCAATTGGCAAGCTTGCGGTATACACGGCCGCTGCGGGAATTGATCCGAGCAGAGTGCTGGCTGTCGTTTTGGATGCTGGCACAAATCAAGAGAGCCTCTTGAACGACCCGCTTTATGTCGGCAACCAGCATTCCAGAGTGCGCGGTGAACGCTATGACCAATTTATTGATGAATATGTCTCACTTGCGAGAGAGACATTCCCGAATGCATTGCTCCACTGGGAGGACTTCGGAGCGAAAAATGCGCGCAGCATCTTGAAACGCTATAAAGATAAAGTATGTACGTTTAATGATGATATCCAAGGTACAGGCGCTGTTTCACTGGCGGCAGTCTTATCCTGTGCAAAAGCGTCTAAAGTGCCGCTGAGGGATCACAGGGTCGTGATATTCGGAGCGGGGACAGCCGGAATCGGAATTGCTGAACAGCTGCGGGAAGCATTGGTGCGCGAAGGGCTGAGTGAGGAAGAATCATACCAGCGATTCTGGTGCATAGATCGAAACGGGCTGTTAACTGGTGATATGGATCAGCTTCTCGACTTCCAAAAACCTTATGCCCGTTCGGCTGATGAAGTGAAGGATTATCAGCGTAACGGAGAAGGCGGGGGCATTGATCTTCTTGAAGTGGTCCGGCAGGCGAAACCGACGATCCTGATCGGAACATCTACGGTTTCCGGTGCCTTTACTGAAGAAATTGTAAAAGAAATGGCGTCACACGTAAAACGTCCGGCGATTTTGCCGATGTCGAATCCGACGACTCTTTCCGAAGCAAAACCGCAAGATGTAATTGAATGGACGGAAGGCCGTGCGCTTATCACGACAGGAAGCCCGTTCCCGCCAGTGGAATATAACGGCGTGACATATCATATCGGACAGGCCAACAACGCACTAGTCTTCCCAGGGCTTGGGCTTGGAACAATTGTCACCAAATCAAAATTAATCACCGATGGCATGTTTGAAGCGTGTGCCCGTGCGATCGCAAGTATGGTCAATGTCGGCATGCCTGGCGCGCCGATGCTTCCGAAGGTGGAGGATTTACGGACTGTATCGGCAACGGTTGCAGTTGAAGTCGCTAAAACCGCCATTAAGGAAGGCGTGGCCACTGAAGAGCCTGAGGACATCATTCAGGCTGTGCAGGACGCGATGTGGTATCCGGTATACAAACCAATTCGCGCGATATAATATAAAAAAGAGCCGCTGCATGGGCAGCGGCTCTTATTTTACGCTTGTCCGGTGTTAAGACGCGATTGTATCGATGACATCTACAATTCTCCCCGTTTTCGCATCCACCATCACTTCATATTGCTCTAGTTCTCCGAAAGCTGACCGTGTAACACCGGTCTTGTACACCTGCACGGTTTCTCCATTCACATTGTAGGGCTCCGGCTGGGTGTAGATCCATGATCCATCAATCGGCCCCCGCTGTTTAAAAGCGGATTTTACGATACGAAGCGCTCTTTCTGAAGAAATATAAGGCTTCATCACATATTGCTTCACAACAACAGCCGTACAAATTCCAAGTCCTGCTCCTAAAAGAAGATGACGCAATTTCAAAATAAAGCACCTCCTGATTGATCGTACTTTCATTATACAGAAACCGCCAAATCCTGTTAAGCGATACGCGGCTCATTGAGCAGATTCAATCAGCGTGCTTGGAAAACAGAATTTTTTCTAATAAAATAAAAGAACTACATAGAAATGAGGGGAAAACATGAATCAAGAAACGAAAGCGCTTTTCCAAACACTGACGCAGCTTCCCGGAGCGCCGGGCAATGAGCATCAGGTCCGCGCGTTTATGAAGCAGGAGCTTGCCAAATATGCCGATGATATCGTTCAGGACAGACTGGGAAGTGTTTTCGGAGTCAGAAAAGGCGGAGAGGACGCGCCGAAAATCATGGTGGCTGGACATATGGATGAAGTCGGATTTATGGTGACATCCATTACAGATAACGGATTACTCAGGTTCCAAACGCTCGGGGGCTGGTGGAGTCAGGTGCTGCTGGCGCAAAGAGTGGAAATTCAAACAGATAACGGCCCGGTTCCGGGGGTTATTTCAAGCATACCGCCGCATCTGTTAACAGATGCTCAGCGAAACCGTCCGATGGATATCAAAAACATGATGATTGATATCGGAGCGGATGATAAGGAAGACGCCATCAAAATCGGCATTAAACCGGGCCAGCAAATTGTCCCTGTATGCCCGTTTACCATTATGGCGAATGAAAAGAAAATATTATCAAAAGCGTGGGATAACCGGTATGGCTGCGGATTGAGCATTGAATTGCTGAAGGAATTGCAAGGAAAAGAACTGCCGAATACGCTTTACGCTGGCGCAACCGTTCAGGAAGAAGTCGGCTTAAGAGGCGCGCAGACAGCGTCTCATATGATCAAACCGGATTTGTTCTTCGCGCTTGACGCCAGTCCGGCAAACGACATGAGCGGCAATAAACAGCAGTTTGGGCAGCTTGGAAAGGGCTTTTTGCTCCGCATTCTTGACAGAACAACCGTTATGCACCGCGGAATGAGAGAATTTATTCTGGATATGGCTGAAACGCATCAGATTCCATATCAATACTTTGTTTCCGGCGGCGGAACAGATGCAGGCAGAGTGCATATTTCAAACAGCGGCGTTCCGTCAGCAGTTATCGGGATCTGCTCCCGCTACATTCATACAAATGCGTCTATTATCCATATTGATGATTACGCTGCGGCTAAAGAAATGCTGATAAAGCTCGTAACTGCCTGTGACAAGCAGACAGTTGAAGCAATTAAAGAAAATATGTAAAACCTGGAGAAAAAGCTTGTTGAGCAAAGCTGTAAGCCATGTCGACAAGCTTTTTTCTTATTTTATTTCAAATACATAGGAAAGTGCTTTAATGGCTTGGTTCACCGTTTCAACAGTCATATTCGCTTTGTTTGAAAGCTCTTTCAATGGGTGGTGGAGCGATTCAGGACGAATGATGATCAGGGGTTTGCCTTTTGCGATGGCATAGGAAGCATCCATTGCTGTGTTCCATTGTTTATACTTTTCGCCAAACAAGGCGATTACAAAGTCGGCTTTATTCATCAAGACGGCAGTTCTGAAGTTATTGATATCAGAAGCCTTGTCGTCCTTATAGACTGCGTTTGGCTGAGCGCCCATGATTTCTTCTCCGATATTGTCTGAACGGTCGTGGTGCTCCATCGGGCCGACAAACGTAATCGGCAGCTTCAGTGACTTCGTTTTCTCCTTTATTTCCTCCCGCCAATTGCTGTGGATTTCTCCGGCTAAATAGACGATAAACTCCAAACTGGATCCCTCCTTATGTATGACCATTTGTCAATTTTACCCTCATGTAAAAGATGTTAAACGAAACGTGCTTGATAATGCAAATAAAATATGATAATGATAATGGGAAAGCTTATCTTACATATTCATTCGTTGCATATAAGTGGTTTTGCCGCAAGCAGTTTGGTATGATCCAAATGGACGAGTATCGATAAACTAACATGTAAGAACATAAACAACTGGAGGGATATTTGATGAAAAAAATCGAAACAACGCAAGAGCTGGAAAAAGCGGTAAAGGATGATTGGGCAGTATTTATGTTTTCTGCTGACTGGTGCCCGGACTGCCGTTTTGTAGAGCCTTTTCTTCCGGAATTGGAAGCAGACTTTCCTGAATTCACTTACTACTATGTAGACCGCGACAAATTTATTGATACATGCGCAGAGTGGGAGATTTACGGCATTCCAAGCTTTGTTGTGTTTAATGAAGGAAAAGAAGTGAATCGTTTTGTGAGCAAAGACCGCAAAACAAAAGAAGAAATTGAACAGTTTTTAACTGACTCTCTCGCAAAAGCGTAAAGGAGGAAATCCGGTTTGAAAATGACCTCAAGGAAGCTGTCAGACATATTGAAACAGCGCCTTCAGCACGAGAATCGCTCCTTTTTATTTGACAGAGAAAAAGACACCCTCCGTGTTGAGGATGAAACAACTAAAAAAGGAATTACGCTCGACCTGCCGCCGATTATTGCAAAATGGGAACTGAAAAAAGACGAAGCCATTGACGAGATCGTTTACTATGTATCAGAAGCCATGACAGCTATGGAAGGGAAGTCGCAGGAAATAACCGGGAAGGAAAGCCGCATTTATCCGGTCATCCGCTCAACCTCTTTTCCGGACAAGTCCAGCGAAGAGATTCCGCTTATTTATGACGATCATACCGCAGAAACAAGAATTTACTATGCGCTTGATCTGGGCAAAACCTATCGTTTAATTGATCAGCGCATGCTGGAGAAAGAAAACTGGACAAGGGAGCGGATCAGAGAAACGGCTGCGTTTAACCTCCGCTCTCTGCCGGCGGTTGTCAAAGAGGATACAGTTGCCGGGAATCTCTTTTACTTCTTCAGAGCAAACGACGGTTACGACGCCAGCCGGATTCTGAACGAAGCGATTTTAAATGAGTATAAACAAAATGCTAAAGGTGAGCTCGCGATCTCTGTTCCGCATCAGGACGTTCTGATACTTGCTGACATTCGGAATGAATCAGGGTATGATATTTTAGGACAAATGTCGATGAGCTTCTTTGCAGGCGGCACCGTTCCGATTACGGCGCTTTCTTTCCTGTACAATGAAGGAAAGCTGGAGCCGGTGTTTATCTTGGCAAAAAGCCGTCCGAAAAAGGATTAGAAAGGATTTTTTACTTATGAACGCTTTTTATAATAAAGAAGGTGTGGGAGATACACTTCTGATCTCTCTAAAAGACGTAACGCGCGAGCAAGTAGGCTATGAAAAACATGGCGACGTCGTCAAAATTTTCAATAGCGAAACAAATGAAACGACGGGTTTTAACATCTTTAACGCGTCTTCATACTTAACCATTGATGAAAACGGCCCTGTTGCCCTTTCAGAAACATTCGTTCAAGATGTGAATGAAATGCTAAACAGAAACGGCATTGAAGAAACATTAGTCGTTGATTTATCGCCAAAGTTTGTTGTCGGATATGTTGAATCAAAAGAAAAACATCCGAATGCGGATAAATTAAGCGTATGTAAAGTCAACGTAGGAGATGAAACGCTTCAGATCGTTTGCGGCGCGCCTAATGTTGATCAAGGTCAAAAAGTTGTCGTTGCCAAAGTCGGCGCTGTGATGCCGAGCGGACTCATCATTAAGGATGCTGAGCTTCGGGGCGTACCGTCGAGCGGAATGATCTGCTCCGCAAAAGAGCTTGCATTGCCTGACGCTCCGGCTGAAAAAGGAATCCTTGTATTAGAAGGAGACCATGAGGCTGGAGACGCATTTCAGTTTTAGACTCCCATAAACGCGCCGAAAAAATCGAATCATGTAAAAAAAGCCGCTAAGCCCTTGTTTAGCGGCTTTGTTTTGCTGAAAGCTTAATCTTTTCTGGGCCGACAAGCAGTGGTATACTAAAAATCGTCCCAGAAAACTATAAGGGAGTTAGAGATGAATTATGAGTTGGCTTCATAAATTTTTTGATTTGTTTTTAGGAGAGAGTGAAGAGGACGCTGAACGGGAGACAAAACCTGCTCAAATTCCGAAACAGCCAGAATCGCATCACTCCGAAGGACAATTAAAACGAATGGAAGATCCTAAAATATATTACGAATATCCTAAAGGCAAGTTCCGTTTTCCGGTTGTGCCTGACGGATACCAAAAAAATGATTTGAGAAGGCGCCGCCCGCCATCGGAGGAACCGCAAGCGGAGCCTCGTTCGAGCGCTGCTCAGCACAGAGACCGCACAAATAATGAAAAAGAGCATCATACATATGAAAAATCAGAGCCGGCCAAGAAACCTTTTAAACCGACAAATATACCTTCGCCTGTATATGGATTTAATCAAAAACCATCTGTGAAAAAGGACGTGCCGAAACAATCTGCGGAAAAAAAAGGTGTGCAAAAAAAGCCGGAACCTGTAGAAGAGAAGGTCACGCTGCTTTCAGAAGAAATCGAACGCGAACGCAGCTATCCAATGCCGGACCGGCCGCCGCAGCAACAGAAGAAGGAGCCTCTCTTTTCATATGACCGATTCGAAGAACAGCCTTCTGGCGTCCTAAAAAGTACGAATGAAACAATGGCAAAGCACTCAGCAGAGGAGCTGTCAGACAAAAAAGTAAACGCTGGAGACGAAATGGCTCCAAAAGCTGCCGAGATGCGGTCAGAAGAAACAGAACAAATGAAGCAGCAGGAAGAATCTTTCTTGCGCGAAGAAAAATCTTGGGAAGAGACTGTGACAGGTGCCGGAATGGAAGCAGAAAAGCTGTCAGGTAACGAAGGATATGCCCGCGAAGAAGCTGTTCCAGAAACTGCTGACACCGCCTCAACTCAAGCAGAACAAACGGAAAATCAAGAGCATTTCTTACCCGATGAGCGATATGGGGAAGAGGCTGTGACAGATGCTGAAACTGAGGCAGAAGAGCCGTCAGCCAACGAAGGAAACGTTCGTGAAAAAGCTGTTCCAGAAACTGCTGACACCATGTCAGCCCCAGCAGAACAAATGGAAATCCATGAGCATGAGCAGCCTTTCTTGCATAATGAACGATACGAGGAAGAGACTGTGGCAGATGCCGGGCAAGAAGCAGAGGAACTGTCAGACAGCCAGACAGCTGCTCACGAAGAAATCATTCCGGAAGCTGCATCAGCTCAAGTGATAGAGGAAATCAGCCAGCCTGAAGCATCCGCGGCCCAGATAAATGACTATCCAGAACCGGAACATAGCACAGAAGAGGATTCTCAATCCTATTCTGCGGAGGATGAAAGCCGGGAGGAAGAAATTTCTGCGGGTGAAAGACGAACGGTCCCAGCAGAACAGCAGAACAGAACCAAGAAGTCGGGTAACAATCCTGAACGAAGTCCAGCACTTCAGAAGGGACCGTCTGTTCCTTTTAATGTTATGATGCTGAAAAGCGATGCGCATAAACAGCAAAAAGCAGGGGAGCGCCGCGGAAGCTATGTGTTCCCAAATGTCTCACTGCTTGATGTGCCGCCAGCACAAGTTCAGGACGATACTGCGTGGATAGAAAACCAGCGTCAGCTGCTTGATTTAACTTTGAAAAACTTTAACGTTCGGGCCAATGTGGTTCATGTAACGCAAGGGCCGTCAGTCACAAGATTTGAAGTACACCCTGAACCGGGTGTAAAGGTGAATAAAATCACCAACCTGTCTGATGACATTAAACTCAGCCTGTCCGCCAGAGATATTCGAATAGAAGCGCCGATTCCGGGGAAAAACACGATCGGAATTGAAGTGCCGAACCGCACGAGCAAGGTGGTTGATTTGCGCCAAATGATTCGCAGCTCTGCTTTCAGGACGAGCACGTCACCGCTTACGGCAGCACTTGGATTGGATATTTCGGGGAATCCTGTAGTCATTGACCTGAAGAAAATGCCGCACGGTCTTATTGCCGGGGCTACAGGATCGGGAAAAAGCGTGTGCATCAATACGATTTTAGTGAGTCTGCTTTATAAAGCTGATCCGAGTGAAGTGAAGGTGCTGCTGATTGATCCGAAAATGGTAGAGCTTGCGCCTTACAACAAAATTCCTCATCTCGTCAGCCCTGTCATTACCGACGCCAAAGCGGCTACAGCTGCTTTAAAATGGGTCGTTGAGGAAATGGAGCGCCGCTATGAACTGTTTGCCCATTCCGGTGTTCGCGATATTGACCGTTTCAATCAATTAACCTCTGATCACCAAACGGGCGAAAAATTGCCGTATTTAGTTGTGGTCATTGACGAGCTTGCCGACTTGATGATGGTAGCTCCAAACGATGTAGAAGAAAGCATTGCCCGGATTGCTCAAAAAGCAAGAGCCTGCGGAATCCATTTGCTAGTCGCGACTCAGCGTCCGTCAGTCGATGTCATTACCGGTCTGATTAAAGCGAATATCCCGACGAGAATTGCGTTTTCTGTCTCCAGCCAGGTTGATTCCCGAACAATCATTGACATGGCTGGTGCGGAAAAACTTCTCGGCAAAGGAGACATGCTCTTTTTAGAGAACGGTTCTGGAAAACCGGTGCGTCTTCAAGGCAACTTTGTATCGGACCGGGAAATTGACCGTGTCGTTTCCCATGTCAGAAACCAGCTGCCGCCAACTTATTTATTCGAACAGGAAGAATTGGTCAGACAAGGCTCTGCCTTAAAGGAAGAGGATGAGCTGTTTTATGAGGCGTGCGAATTTGTTGTTGAGCAAAACAGTGCAAGCACGTCAAGCCTGCAAAGAAGATTCAGAATCGGATATAATCGGGCTGCAAGGCTGATTGATATGATGGAAGCGGAAGGTATGATCTCTGAGGCGAAAGGAAGCAAGCCTCGAGAGGTGCTGATCACTGCAAGTGATTTAATAAACGAATAATATAGGTTCATTTTCACAGCAAACATGGTATGATAATGGATAGAGCATTTAACAGCTATGCCGCTTTACAGCAAATGGGCATAGAAATCGTGATATTCAGGTTTAATCGGAAAGAAATAACCGGATACTGAACATAACAAAAAATATAAGGATACGCCGTCAGGCGGCTTTTCAGCCGCCGCGGTCGCAAATTGAAATGAACGTCATATACTGGGGAACAGATAGACGTTTGTTGGAGGTACAATTATGACTGTTTATCATTTTGTTGGAATAAAAGGGACGGGTATGAGTCCGCTTGCCCAAATACTTCATGATAATGGATATACTGTCCAAGGATCGGATATCGAAAAATTCATTTTTACACAAACGGCGCTTGAAAAAAGAAACATCACTGTTCTTCCTTTTAGCGCGGATAACATCAAACCCGGCATGACAGTTATCGCCGGAAATGCATTCCCAGACACGCACCCTGAGATTGAAAAAGCGATGTCTGACGGAATTCCGGTGATTCGTTATCATAAGTTTTTAGGTGACTACATGAAAAAATTCACCAGTGTCGCGGTTACTGGTGCGCACGGTAAAACGTCGACTACGGGGCTGCTGGCTCACGTTATCCAAAACGCAAAACCGACGTCTTTCTTAATCGGGGACGGAACAGGCCAAGGAAATGAAAACAGCGAATACTTCGTATTTGAAGCGTGCGAATACCGCCGCCATTTCTTAAGCTATCAGCCTGACTACGCGATTATGACGAATATTGATTTTGATCACCCTGATTACTTCTCAAATATTGACGATGTGTTTGACGCTTTTCAGGAAATGGCTCTTCAAGTTAACAAAGGCATTATTGCCTGCGGTGATGATGAGTATCTGCCGAAAATCCATGCAAATGTGCCTGTCGTTTATTACGGCACAGGAGAAGAAAATGATTTTCAAGCGAGAAACATCGTAAAAAGCACAGAAGGGACAACTTTCGATGTCTTTGTCCGCAATACATTCTATGACACATTTTATATTCCTGCGTACGGCCATCATAATGTATTGAACTCATTGGCGGTCATCGCGTTGTGCCATTATGAAGAAATTGACGCCAGCGTTATTAAACATGGCCTCAAATCATTCGGCGGCGTCAAACGCAGATTCAATGAGAAACAGCTCGGAAACCAAGTGTTAATTGATGATTACGCTCATCATCCGACAGAAATAAAAGTGACGATTGAGGCGGCAAGACAGAAATATCCTGATCGTGAAATCGTTGCGGTATTCCAGCCACATACATTTACGCGGACACAGCAATTCCTTGATGAATTTGCTGAAAGCCTGAGCGGGGCAGACTGTGTGTATTTATGCGACATCTTCGGGTCAGCCCGGGAAAACGCAGGAAAGCTGACGATCGGCGACCTGCAGGGAAAAATTCATAATGCCAAGCTGATTGCAGAAGATGATACATCTGTTTTAAAAGCCCATGATAAAGCCGTTCTCATCTTTATGGGAGCAGGAGATATCCAAAAATATATGAGAGCCTACGAAAACGTCATGGCATAATAAAAAGCAGTGATTTCACTGCTTTTTATTTATCTGAAGAGACATCCTCTTAAAGGATTTTTCAAATGTAATGGAGAATAATATGTATACACCCCAACAGATATGTTTATGATTTTACAAAACGGGTAAACAGCAGTATATCCTGCAGCAAGGAGGTTTAAGATGATTATCATTCTTTATTTAAGCGTTGCACTAATCGCTGTAGCATTTCTCGTCTTAGTGATCTATTTGTCTAAAACACTAAAGTCACTGCAGCTGACATTAAAACATGTTGCATCCACGCTCGAAGGGCTGGAGGGACAAATGAAAGGCATTACCACTGAAACTGCCGAGCTTTTACATAAGACCAACCGCTTGGCTGAAGATATTCAGGAAAAATCAGAAAAGCTGAACACGGTCGTTCATGCTGTTCAAGGGGTGGGAACCTCTGTGCAGCAGTTCAATACATCAATGAAGCAGGCGGCAGGGTCTGTATCGGCATCAGTGAGAGAAAACCAAGATAAAATCAATCAGGTTGTCACCTGGAGCCAAGCAGCAATGGAAATTTGGGAGAAGTGGAAGCGAAAGAAATCAGCTCTTTAAGAGAGAAAAACACTTTGAGGAGGAATAATGATGAGCAAAGATGGAATTAATAGTAAAGATTTTTTAATCGGTACTTTAATCGGAGGAATCATCGGAGCCACCACTGCGCTTTTCCTAGCACCTAAATCTGGGAAAGAACTACGCGACGATCTCGGAAATCAAGCTGTTGCTCTGCGGGATAAAACAGATAAAATGACGGCAGATGCAAAAGAAAAAGGCACACAATATGTCAGCATTGCAAAAGACAAAACATCTAACATCACACAGCTTGTCGCCGATCAGTCAGGACAGATCATGAACAAGGTCAAAGATTTAAGAGACCGTTCAAAATCTGCAAATACCGAGTCATCATCTGCTATGCAAGATATGAAAAATGAAGCAATGCAGGCGGCTGACGAAGCAAAAGATCAAGTCCTCCAAACGAAAGAAGACGTAAAAGACGAGCTGAAAGATGCACAAAAACAGGCCGAGCACATCAACCGCTGAGCCCGGAAGGAGCAGACTTGACTAATGGCAAAACAGCTAATTCAATCTGAGGAAGAGTTTAAGCGTATTGCAGAAAAGGAAGACACTTTCTTGTTTTTTAAGCACAGCTTAACATGCCCGATCAGCCAAGCCGCATTTCAAGAATTTAATGCCTTTGCAAATCAGCATGAAGAAGTGCCAGCTTACTATCTGCAAGTACAAGAGGCACGGCCCCTGTCAAATTTCATCGCAGAAACATACGGAGTCAAGCACGAAAGCCCTCAAGTTTTCGTGATCCAAAACGGTGAAGTAAAGTGGCATACCTCACATTCACAAATTACAGAAGCGACGATTGAGCAGCATCTGTCCTAGAAAAAAGCGTCCAGATATGATCTGGCGCTTTTTTTTTTGAAAAAACTATTGATCATTTTCTTCACATCATGTACGATAGCATCATACATTACTTTATCACTTAAAAGCGTTTGGGTAATAAAGTAGACTTTTTTAAAAATTTTGTATTTCAGTATTTCCATTTGGTTTTACTTATAGTAAGATGCATGTTAACTACAAAATAAAAAATGAATGTGCAGGGAAAGGATGAAAAAAATGAGCAACACAGAATTAGAGCTTCTAAGGCAGCAGGCAGACGAATTAAACTTGCAAATTTTAAAATTAATCAACCAGCGCGGTAATGTTGTGAAAGAGATCGGTAAAGCGAAAGAAGCGCAAGGTGTCAATCGCTTTGATCCTGTCAGAGAACGCACAATGTTAAATAAAATCATTGAAAACAATGACGGACCATTCGAAAATTCTACTATCCAGCACATTTTTAAAGAAATCTTTAAAGCAGGTTTAGAGCTTCAGGAGGAAGACCACAGCAAAGCGCTTCTTGTTTCCCGTAAGAAAAAACCTGAAGATACAATCGTTGATATCAAAGGTGAAAAAGTCGGAGACGGCCAGCAAAGATTTATCGTCGGACCATGTGCGGTTGAGAGCTATGAGCAGGTGGCGGAAGTGGCTGCGGCTGCTAAAAAACAAGGGATTAAAATTCTTCGCGGAGGAGCCTTTAAGCCTCGTACGAGCCCATACGATTTCCAAGGCCTCGGTGTAGAAGGACTCCAAATCTTAAAACGTGTAGCGGACGAATTTGATCTGGCTGTTATCAGCGAAATCGTAACTCCGGCTCATATTGAAGAAGCGCTTGACTACATTGATGTAATTCAGATCGGTGCGCGTAATATGCAAAACTTTGAATTGCTGAAAGCTGCAGGTTCCGTGAAAAAGCCTGTCCTTCTGAAACGCGGACTTGCTGCAACGATCTCGGAATTCATCAATGCAGCTGAATACATTATGGCACAAGGCAATGATCAAATTATCCTTTGTGAGCGCGGTATCAGAACATACGAAACAGCAACGAGAAACACGCTCGATATTTCAGCTGTGCCAATTCTGAAACAGGAAACGCATTTGCCGGTCTTTGTTGATGTGACGCATTCAACAGGCCGCCGCGACCTCCTTCTTCCGACAGCTAAAGCCGCTTTAGCGATCGGTGCTGACGGCGTAATGGCAGAGGTTCATCCTGATCCATCAGTCGCACTTTCTGACTCTGCTCAGCAAATGGCGATCCCTGAATTCGAAAAATGGCTGAATGAACTGAAACCAATGGTGAAAGTCAACGCCTAATGGAATGAGATCAATACAAAAGGCCGCATATGCGGCCTTTTTTTGCGCTTTCTCGTTTATTTAATTATAAAACTCACGTATACGTTTTCATCATCTATAAAAACGTGTATAATTTCATGAGAAGTATTTAAATTTGATGAATAATGAAAAATAATGTAGACTACTGACTTACGCTTACAAATCATAAACGACATAAATTCGGACATTATGACATTTCTCTACATAAAGTGTTTATGCTATAGATAAGGATAAGTGTATCCAGTAAAAGGAGTGGTTTTAGGATGAGCAATATTACGATCTACGACGTAGCGAGAGAAGCTAATGTAAGCATGGCAACCGTTTCCCGTGTCGTGAATGGAAACCCGAATGTAAAACCGACAACGAGAAAAAAAGTCTTGGAAGCCATTGACCGTCTCGGCTACCGTCCAAACGCGGTGGCAAGAGGGCTTGCAAGCAAAAAAACAACAACTGTAGGTGTCATCATTCCTGATATCTCAAGCATTTTCTATTCAGAGCTTGCGCGCGGAATTGAAGATATCGCGACAATGTATAAATATAACATCATTTTGAGCAACTCTGACCAAAACTTGGAGAAAGAGCTGCACTTATTAAACACAATGCTCGGCAAACAGGTCGACGGCATCGTATTTATGGGCGGAAACATTACGGACGAGCATGTAGCGGAATTTAAGCGTTCGCCAGTGCCGATCGTGCTTGCCGCTTCTGTTGAAGAGCAAGGTGAAACACCATCAGTCGCAATTGATTACGAACAGGCGATTTATGACGCGGTGAAGCTTTTGGTTGATAAGGGGCACACTGATATTGCGTTTGTTTCCGGCCCGATGACAGAACCGATCAACCGCTCAAAGAAACTGCAAGGCTACAAACGGGCGCTTGAAGAGGCGAATCTTCCGTTTAATGAACAATTTGTTGCTGAAGGTGATTACACGTATGATTCCGGACTAGAGGCGCTTCAGCACCTCATGAGCCTGGACAAAAAACCGACAGCGATTCTTTCCGCAACTGATGAAATGGCGCTCGGCATTATTCATGCCGCACAGGATCAAGGCCTTTCCATTCCTGAAGATCTCGACATTATCGGCTTTGATAATACGAGATTAAGCTTGATGGTTCGACCGCAGCTTTCAACAGTAGTTCAGCCGACGTATGATATTGGCGCGGTTGCCATGAGACTGTTGACAAAGCTCATGAATAAAGAGCCGGTGGAAGAGCATATTGTCGAATTGCCGCATCGTATAGAGTTAAGACAGTCAACCAAGTCATAAGAAAAACAAGAAAGCAAGCTTCACCTCTAAGGTGGATTCTTGCTTTTTTCGTATGAGTGAGGAGAAATGATGAAACGTTTTGATTATCTTACACCTGTTGGTTTTGTGTTAGGAACGATTATGATTGTGATTGGAATTATTTCCGGATCGGGAGTAAGCGGTTTCCGCTCTTTTCTAGATCTGACTTCTTTCTTTATCGTAACAGGAGGGCTTTGCGCCGCTGTTTTTATCAGTTTTCCGCCGAGAGAGCTGAAAAAAACGCCCACTGTGTTAAAGCAGGCATTTATCCGCCAGGAAGACAATGTAAAAGATCTTGTAAAAACCTTCGTTTCCCTTTCCGATCATGCGCGAAAACATGGGCTTTTATCACTGGATGACCAGGCCAGAGAAATCAGAGATCCATTCTTGAAAAAGGGGCTGCTTCTGGCGGTTGACGGCTGGGATGAAGAAACGATTCGGCTTGTCATGGATTCAGAAATTGCAGCAATGGAGGAACGGCACCGCAAAGGCCGGCGTGTTTTGGAGAAGGCGGGGGAATTTGCTCCGGCATGGGGCATGATCGGGACACTGGTCGGGCTGGTGCTGATGCTCAAAAACTTAAATGACCCTGATATGCTCGGTCCGAATATGGCTGTTGCACTTTTGACGACCTTATACGGATCATTGCTGGCAAACATGGTATTTAACCCGATTGCGGCTAAGCTCGAAGAAAAAACAGAAAGCGAAATCTTCATCAAACAGGTGATGGTGGAAGGTATCATCGGGATACATTCCGGAAAAAATCCGCGCAATCTGGAAAGCCAGCTCGTCGTTTTCAGTTCTCGGGAAGAATGGCGGAAGCAGCATAATCAAGTAAAGACAAAAAAGGGATCTGTACATGAAGCTTAGAAGAGACCGCTTTGAACGAAGGAATGGAAACGGGAAAAACAATCAATCATCCTCGGGCTGGATGGTCACCTTTACAGATCTGGTGACGCTGATCCTTGTGTTCTTTATTTTACTTTTTTCGATGTCGCAGATTGATCTGCAGAAATTTAAAGCAGCGGTGAACTCGATCCAAAAGGAAGGCAGCGGACTTCAGCCAGACCAAACAGCCATCGATCAAAAAGACACGCCGTCAGCCGATGCAAAGAAGCAAGAGAATCAGCAGGATCAACTGCTGCAAAAAGTGAATACATACATTCAAGAGCACCAGCTGAAGGCGAAAATGACAGCAAAGCGGGATGAACGCGGTGTCGTGCTCGTTCTTCAGGAAGCAGTGCTTTTTGATTCAGGTGAGGCTAAAGTGTTGGAAAATGCTGAAACGCTTCTTCACCAAATTGCAGTTCTTCTTCAGACTATTCCAAATGATATTCAGGTGGAGGGCCATACAGACAGCCGAAATATTTCAACGTACAGGTATCCGTCTAACTGGGAGCTATCCGCAGCACGGGCAAGCGGAGTCATTCAATATTTCACATCAAAAGAGAAACTCCCGTCGAAGCGATTTATCGCTGTTGGCTATGCGGATACAAAGCCTGTAAAGGATAACAAAACAAATGAACACATGAAGGAAAACAGACGTGTAGAAATCGTCATCAAAAAATCAAAAACGACCTCTTCGTGAAGGTCGTTTTTTTATTTTGTTTTTTCCTGACGCTCTGAGCGTATCGCATATAACGCTTTGCTGACGGTTTGGGCATTTTTCTCTGTAATTTCTGGCTTGCGTGGAATCGGCGGATATAAATCGGCGGGATCGCTCCAACTGGACGGGAGGGTGACTGGGCATTGCTTTTGCCATTTTGCGATCCATTCAGATGGAATGTCATGTCCCGGATCGATCCCTTTCATTTCAAGCCATACTCGGGCCCAGGCACGGGGCACCACACGCCAAATATCATATCCGCCTCCTCCGACGGCGATCCATCTTCCGCCGCAATATTGATGCGCTAAAGCGTGAGCAAGCCGCGGAATCTGTTCGTAAATGGCAATCGTTGCCGACAAATGTGTCAGCGGATCGTAGTAATGGGCATCAGCTCCATTTTGGCTGATAATCACATCCGGCTGAAAATAAGCGGCGATTTCTGAAGCTGCTGTCTGGTAAGCCTCAATAAATGAATCATCCTCTGTAAACGCATCAAGCGGGATATTAAAGGAATATCCGTAGCCTTTTCCGCTGCCTTTTTCCTGAATCTGACCGGTTCCGGGGAATAAATACCGTCCCGTTTCATGAATGGACAGGGTGCATACGTTGGGATTATCATAAAACGCAAATTGCACACCGTCTCCGTGATGGGCGTCCGTATCAATATACAGCACCTTGGCTTGATATTTTTTCTGAATATACTGAATCGCTACAGCGCTGTCGTTGTATATGCAAAATCCCGAAGCCCTTCCGCGAAATCCGTGGTGCAGGCCTCCCCCAAGGTTGGCAGCATGCAGTGCTTGTCCAGACATGACATAATCCGCAGCTGTTAAGGTTCCGCCGACTAATAGTGAGGCCGCTTCATGCATGCCTGCAAAGACGGGTGTATCTTCAGTGCCGAGCCCGTAGCTTTCCCCTTCTTCGGGTGGAAGTTTTCCGGCGCCGGCAAGCTGTACTGCCTGAATATAATCGTCCGTATGCACAAGAGCCAGCTCATCTTCCGCCGCAAGCCGGGGACTGACGATATCCCCCTCGTCAAAGGCATCCATCGATTTGAGCAAATCATATGTCAGCAGAACACGCTGCTGATTAAAGGGGTGCTCCTGATGAAACATATAAGTCTGATAAGAGGGAGAATAAATAAACACACTGTCCCTCATAGCTGATCCCTGTGCTCTGACGGCCATACGATGAGATGCCCGTTTTTTTGCAATTCCTGCAAAAACGGCAGCGGATTCATCGTCTTGACACGGAATACAAGCACCTTTGCGCCGGAATCGTCATGGGGATAGACAAGAACGCTCAGTATTTTTACCTGAAGTCTTTGGCAGAGGCCACTGATATCGGCGAGGCTTTTTGTGATGTCATTTACTTTTATCTCAACCTGCGATCCGGGCTGGTCAGCGCCTGTCAGCTTCACAAAAGTCCGCAGCAAATCGGTTTTTGTCAGAATGCCGATTAACTTGTGATGCTGCACGACTGGAAGGCAGCCGATGCCGTGCTCGTAGAAAACTGCTGATATTTCTTCAACAAAATCAAGCGGATGGGCGCACACGACGTCTTTTTTCATAATGGATTCAACGCTTCGTGTGAGAAAACGGCTGCGTTTGCTTTCTTCAAAAATACTGGGGCTGGCCTGTTTCATATCTCTGTCTGTAATCATCCCAATCACATGGCGGTCTTCATTAATAACAGGCAAATGCCTGATATGAAATTCCTTCAGCTTGTGTATTGCCGTTTCAAGCGTATCCGTTTTCGTTAATGTGATGACATCCTTTTTCATGATTTGCTCAACAATCATTATCTTTTCCCCTTTGTCAGTGTCAGTTAATACATATAACGATGATAAAAACGGAGCCTGTCAAATCGTTCAATTGATTCCTGGCTGACGTTTTTTCCGATGCGCGCCATCAGGCAGTTCGCAGGATGAGAGCTGATCTCTGGCTCATCGGTGGCAAACCAGACCAATCCGCCTGCGTTCATCATTTTCTCCATGATCTTTCTGTACTCCCACACATCCTTTTTCATCCCTTTTAAATCCCAATGCCAGTAATACTCTGTCGTCATCACAATGTAGTTCTCCATTTGTTCGTCCATCATGCTGACGGTCAGAAGTGTTTTTCCGACAGAACATCCCCGGTATTCCGGCGCCACCTCAATGGCTCCGAGCTCAAGCAAATCCTCCATATTTCCTTCTGACCATCTTTCGAGCGGGTCAGGGTATAGATACGTCACATAGCCGACAATGGCCTGGCCGTCTCTGGCAATGATAATGCGTCCCTCAGGAAGGCCGGCAATATCGACTAATGCTTCATGCTGTTCCCGGGGCGGCCGAAATGCGGTCAAATCCTTATGAAACTCATAACCTGCCAAGTCTTCTGGAGAGACAGGCCCTTCTATCAGTAAGGAGCCGGTTGCTGTTTTGATGTTTGCAGAGTGATATGTTTTATGATGTTCCACTGATTCACCGTCCCATCAATTTCTATAAAAAATACATGCCTCCTTTAAGAATAACAAATTATAAAGCGTTTTCAACATGGTTTATATTTTAAAAATTGAGAAGAATATGAATATATACTATAATAAATGTGACAACTTCAGCAAAGGGGGATGTTTGGACATGAATTTGAAAGCGTTACCAGCTATAGAGGGGGATCATAACCTAGAAAACTACGAAGAAACGTATCGGCAATTTGATTGGTCCGAAGCGGAGAAACATTTCTCTTGGCATAAGACAGGGAAATTGAACGCGGCTTATGAAACGATAGACCGCCACGCCGAATCTTTTCGGAAAAACAAAGTAGCGCTTTATTATAAGGACGCAAAACGGGATGAAAAATACACATTTAAAGAAATGAAAGAAGAAACAAACAGAGCCGGGAATGTGCTGAGACGGTATGGAAATGTGGAAAAAGGGGACCGCGTTTTTATTTTTATGCCGAGATCACCCGAGCTTTATTTTATTATGCTAGGCGCTATCAAAATCGGCGCAATCGCCGGGCCGTTATTTGAAGCGTTTATGGAGGGGGCTGTTAAGGACCGGCTTCAAAACAGCGAGGCAAAGGTTGTTGTCACGACGCCTGAGCTTTTGGAAAGGATTCCGGTTGACAAGCTGCCTGATTTACAGCATATATTCATAGTCGGCGGCCAGGCTGAACAGAGCGGAACAAACATCATTCATTATGATGAAGTGGCTAAGCATGAGAGCACAAGACTGGACATTGAATGGATGGACAGGAAAGACGGCTATTTGCTTCACTATACATCAGGATCTACGGGTACGCCAAAGGGTGTGCTTCATGTTCATGAGGCGATGGTTCAGCAGTATCAGACAGGAAAGTGGGTCCTTGATTTAAAGGAAGAGGACATTTACTGGTGCACGGCCGACCCAGGTTGGGTGACTGGAACGGTGTACGGGATTTTTGCGCCGTGGCTGAATGGAGCGACAAATGTGATTGTCGGCGGACGATTCAGCCCGGAAAGCTGGTATGGAACGATTGAGCAGCTTGGCGTAAACGTCTGGTACAGCGCGCCGACTGCCTTTCGAATGCTGATGGGAGCCGGAGATGAGATGGCTGCCAAATATGATCTGACTTCACTCCGCCATGTGCTGAGTGTCGGTGAACCTTTAAACCCGGAAGTGATCAGATGGGGGCATAAAGTTTTTAATAAACGGATTCATGATACATGGTGGATGACAGAGACGGGCGGCCAGCTGATCTGCAACTATCCTTGCATGGATATTAAACCAGGCTCGATGGGAAAACCGATTCCCGGTGTAGAAGCAGCAATCGTTGACAATCAGGGGAACGAGCTTCCGCCGTATCGAATGGGGAACCTTGCCATTAAAAAGGGCTGGCCTTCTATGATGCACACGATTTGGAACAACCCTGAAAAATACGAATCTTATTTTATGCCTGGCGGATGGTATGTGTCGGGTGATTCTGCCTACATGGATGATGAAGGGTATTTTTGGTTCCAAGGCAGAGTGGATGATGTCATCATGACCTCCGGTGAGCGTGTCGGACCATTTGAAGTGGAAAGCAAGCTTGTCGAACATCCGGCAATTGCGGAGGCGGGGGTCATTGGAAAACCTGATCCCGTGCGCGGCGAAATCATCAAAGCCTTTATCGCTCTCAGAGAAGGGTTTGAGCCATCTGATAAACTGAAGGAAGAAATCCGCCAATTTGTCAAACAAGGTCTTGCAGCCCATGCGGCTCCGCGTGAAATTGAATTTAAGGATAAGCTTCCAAAAACACGGAGCGGTAAGATCATGAGACGTGTGCTGAAGGCGTGGGAGCTGAATCTTCCGGCCGGAGACCTGTCAACGATGGAGGATTAAAAGGCGCCGTTGACACGGGATTTTATTTATGTTAAAAATGATATAGCTTCATATGAAAAGGTAAAGATTGAGACAAGTAGAATATCCTTACGTTCCAGAGAGCTGATGGCCGGTGAAAATCAGCACAGACGGATATGTCGAATACACTCATGAACCGCTTTTGCAAACAAAGCCGCTCAGGCTTTCAGTAGTGAAAGAACGGACCTGATCCGTTATCAGGCAAAGTGATAAGAGCGAAAAGCTGTATGTATGCTCTTATTAGTAGGGTGGTACCGCGATAATCAATCGTCCCTTCGTTTACACGAAGGGGCGTTTTTATTTTATTAAAAAAGGAGCTTTATCTCATGACAAACTTACTTGAAGACTTATCCTTCCGCGGATTGATTCAGCAAATGACGGATGAAGAAGGACTGAATAAACAGCTGAACGAAGAAAAAATCCGCCTGTACTCAGGCTTTGATCCGACAGCAGACAGCTTGCATATCGGGCACCTGCTGCCCATTTTAACACTCCGCCGTTTTCAGCTTGCGGGGCACCATCCGATTGCGCTTGTGGGCGGCGCGACGGGTTTAATCGGCGATCCGAGCGGAAAAAAAGCTGAGCGTACGTTAAACACGGCTGATATCGTTGTCAAATGGTCGCAAAAAATCAAAAATCAGCTTTCAAGATTTCTTGATTTTGAATCAGCGGAAAACCCGGCTGTTATGGCAAATAACTACGACTGGATCGGAAACATGAATGTGATCGACTTCCTTCGTGACGTCGGCAAAAACTTCGGCATCAATTACATGCTGGCAAAAGATACAGTCAGCTCCAGAATCGAATCCGGCATCTCTTACACGGAATTCAGCTACATGATTCTTCAATCTTATGATTTCTTAAACCTGTACAGAGAGAAAAACTGTAAGCTGCAAATCGGCGGAAGCGATCAATGGGGCAACATTACAGCTGGCCTTGAGCTGATCAGAAAATCTGAAGAAGAAGGAGCAAAAGCATTCGGTCTTACCATTCCGCTTGTAACGAAAGCGGACGGCACAAAATTCGGAAAAACCGAAGGCGGCGCAATTTGGCTTGATAAAGAAAAAACGTCCCCATATGAGTTCTATCAATTCTGGATCAATACAGACGACCGTGATGTAGTGAAATATTTAAAATACTTCACGTTCCTTTCAAAGGAAGAAATCGAAGAATATGCTGAAAAAACTGAAACAGCACCTGAACAGCGTGAAGCGCAAAAACGCCTGGCAGAAGAAGTGACAGCGCTCGTTCACGGACGCGAGGCACTGGAGCAAGCGATTAATATTTCCCAAGCATTGTTCAGCGGCAATATTAAAGAGCTTTCTGCCCAAGACGTAAAAATCGGTTTTAAAGATGTGCCTTCTCTAGAAAAAGACAGTGCTGAAGAACTGTCACTCGTAGATGTGCTGGTTGAATCGAAACTGTCACCGTCTAAACGCCAAGCCCGTGAAGATATTAAAAACGGAGCCGTTTACATTAACGGTGAACGCCAGACAGAAATTGACTATATCTTATCTGCTGAAGACCGCATTGAAGATCAATTTACTGTTCTGCGCCGCGGGAAGAAAAAATACTTCCTTGTCACATATAAATAAGAAAAAAACATCCTTTGCTTAATTGGCAAAGGATGTTTTTGGTTTAGCGCATAGGAATTTGAGGGAAAGAGTATATTAGATAGGGCAAACACGACCATTCACCACCTTTTCAATAGGAGGGAGAGCTCACCGTGAATCTCATGTGTACGATCGCCAAAGAAAGATTACAGCGGGATTATTGGGAGCAGCAGACCAGAGAAAGTGTTGTCCAGCAGGAAACGGTAGAAGAATCAGACGAAAAAAAACCCCCGACCGCATAGCGGCAGGGGGTTTTTAAACGATTAACGAGAGTAGAACTCAACGATAAGCGCTTCGTTAATTTCCGGAGCAAGTTCAGAACGCTCTGGAAGACGAGTGAATGTACCTTCAAGCTTTTCAGCGTCGAAAGTAAGGTATTCAGGAACGAAGTTGTTTACTTCAACAGATTCTTTGATGATAGAAAGGTTTCTTGATTTTTCGCGAACACCGATTGTTTGACCAGCTTTTACTTGGTAAGACGGGATGTCAACGCGGCTTCCGTCTACAGTAATGTGGCCATGGTTAACCAATTGGCGAGCTTGACGGCGAGTACGCGCTAAACCTAGCTTGTACACAACGTTATCAAGACGAGAATCTAAAAGAATCATGAAGTTTTCACCGTGTTTACCAGTCATTTTTGCAGCTTTGTCAAACAGTGTGCGGAATTGACGTTCGTTTACACCGTACATGTGACGAAGCTTTTGCTTTTCTTGCAATTGCAAACCGTATTCTGATAATTTTTTACGTTGTCCTGGGCCGTGTGGACCTGGAGCGTAAGGGCGTTTTTCTAATTCTTTTCCTGTTCCGCTAAGAGAGATTCCTAGACGGCGGGACAGTTTCCAAGATGGACCTGTATAGCGAGCCATAATGTGACTCCTCCTTTGGTTTTATTTTTGTGGAAAATAAAAACCGTCTGTTCTATTCGACCATGTACATTTTGTTTTCATGTATCCTCGCTCCAGCAGCAGAGAGTTACACGATACACCTTACTGATAAGGAACAAAATGAAAACATAGAAGCTGAACAAAAAGGCTGCAATATTTCACACAAAGGTCATTATATAATTTATTTGTTTTGAAGTCAACCATTCATCCATTATCGCTTTGCTGTTTATGATATAATAAACAAAAATTAGTGGTAAACTTTTTAGGTGATAAAACATGATAGAACAAACAAAAGATCAATTACCCGCCTTTCGTTATCATTTGCTCGATTTTTTATTAACCAAATCTGAAAAGGTCTCATTCACCGACTCTCTTTTATGGCTGACATCGGCTATTCAAACATATTTTCCATCACTTTGCGTATCCCTTATACCGTCTCCATCTGATCACATGGCACAAATGACAGAGGATGAAGTGCATTTTTCTGCATCGAAAATAAATGCCTCATTTTATGTTATCGAGGATCATGTCTCCGGCAGGAGCTTTCATTTAACATGCAGGCAGGACGGAGTGTTTCCGGAAGAGCTTCCGGATTTGATTTCTTCTTTTTTGAATCAGTCAATGAAACAGGAAAGACTTTATATCAAAACAATCTATCAAAAAAAGATATACAAAATGACAGAACTGTTCCATTCGCTGCTCGACCAGACGGAAGTGTTGAAGAAGCTTCTTGAAAGCTTACACACCACGTTTCCCCTGTTTCAATTTTCTCTGTTTATTTCTCATGATCAGGACCAATGTATAGGTGTTCCTGCAAAGGAACTGTATATGGAAGGGGAAGATGCCGATTCCTTTGCGCTTAAAGTCTATCTATCCGGGAACATTTTGCGGAAAAATGAAACGGTCGCTTACATCCCAATTAAAGGGCAGCAGGGAACGTACGGCGTTCTGATGGCAGGTGGGGCGGGAGACAGTCCTCTTACCGACGTGTACCTTGATGAAATGTCACTGATAGCAAATGCGGCGGGAAAGGCGTTTGAAAATGCCCAGCTCTATGAACAATCCAAAACAAGTATTGCAAACTTGGAATTAATTAATGAAACATCGCGCCGTCTCAACCAGCGGCTGACGCTGACGGATACGATGAACGATCTTGCTGTGAGAATGGCTGAATCATTTCATGCTGAAGAAGTGGGTTTTTTCCATATTGACCATTTTGAACATCAGACACTGCTTCCCGGGAGCACAGCATTTTTTAAAGAAACGAAGTCGTCTGATATATATAATGAAATAAAAGAAAAACTGTACGAAGGAGAGAATGGCGTTTTTATCGGAAATGGACAGTCTGTGTTTGGGAAAGCCGGATACGGTTCACTTATGGCTGTTCCGATGATGGAGAATGACCAGCTCCTGGGATTCGCCGTTTTGCTGAAAAAGGAAATGTACGCTTTTACATTTGAAATGTACAAGCTGTTCCAAGCGCTGATTCATCACGCAACGCTGGCTGTGACCAATTCGATGCTTCGCGACCGCCTTGAGCATCTGGTGAAAACGGATCAGCTGACAGAGCTGTATTCAAGAGTCTATTTAGATGAAAAAATCCAATACAGCATGAAAATTCATCAAAAAGGCGTTTTTATTCTTGTTGATATTGATAATTTTAAAAATGTAAATGATACGTACGGACATCAGACAGGGGACGAGATTTTAATACAAGTCGCTTCCGTTATCAAAAGCAATATTCGAAAGCATGATGTCGGCGCCCGCTGGGGGGGCGAGGAGCTGGCGGTTTACCTTCCGAATGTGACGGTAGCTGTCGGGGAACGGATTACCGAAAGGCTTGTTTGTGCGGTGAGAAAAAGCACGAAGCCTGAGGTGACCATTTCATGCGGAATCTCCTGCTGGGACTCAGAATCGAAAAAATCCTTGAAGGAGCTTGTTCACGAGGCCGACGAAGCGCTTTACACCGCGAAACGCAGCGGGAAAAACCGTTTGATGATTCACGAGTCGATAAAATGAAAAAAGCCCAAAACGCTACATGTTTTGGGCTTTTGTTGTATGCTCTACACTAAAGCTTTTTCAAGGATTTCTGCAAATTGTGTAAGATACTTTTCATCGATCTCATCAAATCGGTTTTTGACAGGGCTGTCAATGTCCAAAACGCCGACTAGGTTTCCGTCTACATGAATCGGAAGCACAATTTCTGATTGAGATGCTGCATCACAGGCGATATGTCCCGGAAATGCGTTTACATCCGCAACTCTCTCTGCTTTTCCGTTTGCATATGCTGTTCCGCAAACGCCTTTGCCGAAAGGAATACGAACACATGCCGGCAGACCTTGAAACGGTCCTAACACAAGCTGTCCTTCCCCTTCTTTAGCAAAATAGAAACCGGCCCAGTTGACCTCAGGCAATGAATGATAAAGCAGTGCTGACGCATTTGCGTAGTTTGCAATTTGATCTGTTTCGTCTTCTGTTATGGCTTCGAGCTGTTTGAGCAGAAGCTGATAGTCTTTTTCTTTATCTCCAGATTGTTGTTCGACATGAAACATGGAAAACCCTCACTTTTTCTATAATATAAAACAAAATCCCGGCTTTTCTGCCGGCATTTGTCGATAAGTTCTTACAGGAACAGCCGGTCTCCGCCTTGAATTTGTAACAAGAGGAAGGAGTGAGCCGGTATGAAAGTAAGCACCAAAGACAAAATTATTGAATCTGCTGTCATGCTCTTTAACCAAAAAGGATTTTCTGGCACATCTGTCCGTGAAATTGCAAAGTCAGCTGATGTAAATGTTGCGCACATCTCCTACTATTTTAAAGGCAAAGGAGGTTTGATGGAACACTTAGTTTCAGAGTTTTACGAAGGCTACAATAAAACACTTGAAACAGCGGCAGGCAACATCTCTTTTCAAAGCACGCAGGAACAGCTTCTCCAATTGGTTTTCGATATTTTATCCTATCAGCATAACAATCGTCAATTAACTCGGTTTGTCTACCGGGAAGTCACCATTGATTCGACTTTAATAAGAGAAATAATGTCGACGTACTTGATGAAGGAAAAGTATATCTTCCAGCTGATTATTGAGGAAGGAGAAAAACAGCGAGAACATTTAACGCTGCCGCTGCCTCATTTTATTCTTCAATTAAAATCTCTCTTGATGATGCCCTATCTCCAGCCTCAATATATTTCAGAAGTGCTCTATATGCAGCCGCACGAGCCGTACTTTTATAAAATGTATTTTGAAGAAATCAAGATTTGGATCAGAAGCGTATTCCGGACAGGAGACATGCGGTCACAAATTAGCGCAGTTCAGTAAATTTCTCATACGCGTATCCGACATCACCCGCTTGATGGGCATCAGACCCGAATACAAGCGGGATGTTTTTTTGCTTCGCCGCCTCAATCATCCAATCCTCCAGATAAATATCCCCCGCGTATGTTTTTCTCAGACCTGATGTATTAAAGTCGAGCTCCATTCCGTTTTCCTTGACAGCGTTCAGGCACTCAGAAGCAAGTCTGCGAATATGATCGGACATTTTATAAGGAAACAGCCTGATGAATTTTTTAACGAGTGTGATGTGACCGACTCTTTTTGGCTTATAGGCGCCGAGAGATGCTACAATAGAAGAATAAATGCTGCGGTAATACAGTTCATATACAGCTTCGATGCTTCCGCACTCTGAGATCAGCTTTTTAAATGTATGCTCATCATAGTCGAGGCACAGATAGGACGAGCCTGTGCGCAAAAAATGAACGGATAAGATACAGTCATCTAAAAATGGGCCGTATGTATTCAGAAACGATTTGATTTCATCTTCGTATTCAGCAATATAATCGACTTCAAGCCCGGTCCGTATGTCAAGCTGTCCGCGATATTCTTTTTTTAATCCGGAAATTTCATTAATGTAGCGTTCCAAAGAGGCTTGCGCCATTGCGCTGTCTTTTTGCGGTGTCGGATCGGTAAAAGAGGGAGGCAAAGGAGCGTGCTCTGTAAACGTAATTGATTGAAAGCCTTTTTTTATCGCTTCCTCCGCATATTGTCTGAGTGTGTCTGCTGTTCCGTGAGGGCAAAATGGTGTGTGAATATGTCCGTCTCGCTTTAGCATTGGTGTCACCTCGTGAAAAAATAGTCAAATCCTGCCGATTTTGCACAAAAAGTTTTTGATTTCTGCTCAAAAAATGTTGGTTACATGGTATCATAATAACAATGAAAACGACAGTTTTTCTCAATACATATCCTGAAATCTTTCTGAATAAATAAAACACCCTGACAGATTAAGGTTAACAGCAAGGGGGCTCATTATGGAGTTTGTCATTGGATTATTAATTGTACTGCTCGCGCTGTTTGCGGCGGGCTACTTTTTCAGGAAAAAAATCTACACGGAAATTGATCGTTTGGAATCTTGGAAGATTGAAATTCTCAATCGATCGATAGTGGAAGAAATGTCCAAAATTAAACATCTGAAAATGACGGGGCAGACAGAAGAGTTCTTTGAGAAATGGCGTGAAGAATGGGATGAGATTGTCACTGCCCATATGCCGAAAGTTGAAGAGCTCCTTTATGATGCCGAAGAATGCGCGGACAAATACCGGTTTAAAAAAGCCAATCAAGTGCTCGTTCATATCGACGATCTCCTGACAGCGGCGGAATCGAACATTGAAAAGATACTCCGGGAAATCAGCAATCTCGTCACAAGTGAAGAAAAGAGCCGCGAAGAGATTGAACAGGTAAGAGAACGCTACTCAAAGTCCCGAAAAAACCTGCTGGCATACAGCCACCTTTACGGAGAGCTTTATGACAGCCTTGAAGCAGATCTTGACGAGATTTGGAGCGGGATCAAACAGTTTGAAGAAGAGACAGAGGGCGGGAACTATATTACTGCAAGAAAAGTTCTCCTTGAGCAGGACCGCAATCTAGAACGGCTTCAGTCGTACATAGATGATGTGCCGAAACTGTTAGCCGACTGCAAGCAGACGCTGCCGGGCCAGATTGCAAAGCTCAAAGACGGATATCGCGAAATGAAAGAGAAAGGGTATAAGCTTGAGCATATCCAGATTGATAAGGAACTGGAAAATCTGTCAAATCAGCTGAAACGGGCAGAACATGTTTTGATGACTGAGCTGGATATTGATGAAGCATCTGCCATACTGCAGCTCATAGACGAAAATATTCAATCTGTTTACCAGCAGCTCGAGGGTGAAGTTGAAGCAGGCCAATCTGTGTTAAGCAAAATGCCTGAGCTGATCATTGCTTACGATAAGCTGAAAGAAGAGAAGGAGCAGACAAAGGCGGAAACTGAACTGGTGAAGGAAAGCTACAGACTGACAGCTGGTGAGCTAGGCAAACAGCAGGCCTTTGAAAAGCGCATTGATGAAGTCGGCAAGCTGCTTGCGTCAGTAAAAGATAAGCTGGATGCAGATCATGTCGCCTACTCTCTTTTAGTTGAAGAGGTCGCATCAATTGAGAAGCAGATTGAAGAAGTGAAAAAAGACCATACGGATTACCGTGAAAAGCTGCAGGCTCTTAGAAAAGAAGAACTGCAGGCGAGAGAGACACTTGGCAATCTGAAAAAAACAATTTCTGAAACAGCAAGACTGCTGAAGACAAGCAACATCCCGGGCATCCCGAGTCATATTCAAGAGATGCTGGAAAACGCCCATCATCACATTCAAGAAACGGTCAATCAATTAAACGAAATTCCTTTAAATATGGAAGAAGCCGGAGCCCACCTGAAACAAGCGGAAGATATCGTGAACAGGGCAAGCCGGGAATCAGAGGAACTGGTAGAGCAGGTTATGCTGATTGAAAAAATCATTCAGTTCGGAAACCGATTCAGAAGCCAGAACCATATTTTATCTGAACAGCTGAAAGAAGCGGAAAGACGGTTTTACGCTTATGATTATGAAGAATCCTATGAAATTGCGGCTGCAGCTGTAGAGAAAGCTGCGCCAGGTGCTGTGAAAAAAATAAAAGCAGATTTATCCGCTTAAATTCAGATCGTAAAAAAGAGCCCGCAGTTTATGAGCGGGCTCTTTTTTATTAAAAAAATGCCTGCGCAGTAACGCAGGCGACCATAACATTAACTTATTTCTTTAAGCTGTTGTTTGGATGTACCGATGAAAAAGGTAAGAATATAGCCGATAATGGCAGCGATGATTCCAGGAATCACCCAGCCGATGCCAAGGCTGTATAGCGGCAGATTCTCATTTAAAAACGTATTTAGAGCTCCGAGCGAAAAGCCTGCTGCTTTTATTCCGTCTAAAATACTGAATAATCCTGTACCGATTAAGCATGCAATGTAAACTTCACGTCTTTCTTTAAAGAGCTTATCAATAAATGAAAGAACGATAATGACAATGGCAAGCGGATAAATAGCTGATAAAATAGGAACTGAAAAAGCGATAATTTGAGCAAGCCCGAAATTAGAAATCATCAGGCTGAATAAAGTGACGATGGTAACGACAACTTTATATGATAACGCAGGGATAAGCTTTGAAAAATATGTGCCGCAAGAAGTGACAAGCCCAACGCTTGTGGTTAAACACGCGACTGTGATAGCTGATCCAAGTACGATATTTCCTAATGAACCGAATAAATAATGGGACGATGCTGATAAAATCTTAGCTCCTTCACCAACAGGCCCGATTGCGTTTGTGCTTGTTGCACCTAGGTAGGCCAGAGAAACATAAATGAATGTCAGCCCTAATGCAGCAATTATTCCGGCTTTAATACAAGCTGCGGCAAGAGCTTTTGATTGTGTAACGCCTCTGCTTTTCACAGCATTTACAACGACAACACCAAATACGATTGAAGCAAGCGCGTCCATTGTTTTGTAGCCTTCCAAAAATCCTTTAAATACCGGTGTTCCTTTATATGCTTCCGTTACTGCACCTAAACCGCCCATAGGCGTGATAATCGCTTTGAGAACAATCACTAAAATAATTGTGAATTTAATTGGAGTAAGAATTTTTCCGATTCGATCCACGACTTTAGTTGGGTTTAGCGCTAAATAGTAAGTAATGCCGAAAAAGATGAGTGTAAAAATTAATAAAGACAGTCTTTCAGGAACGCCAGCCAGAAACGGAACTGCACCAATTTCATAAGAAACGGTTCCTGTTCTCGGGATGGCGAATAATGGTCCGATTGATAAATAAAGCACAACAGTAAATACTGTACCGAATGCAGGGTGAGCTTTATCAGCAAGTCCTTTAGCATCCTTGCCGGTTAATGCGATAGCGATAATTCCGAGAAGAGGCAGACCTACCCCGGTCAGTAAAAATCCGCCGATGGCTTTCCAGACATTGTGTCCGGCTGCTTGTCCAAGTTCCGGCGGATAAATCATATTTCCTGCTCCAAAGAATAGCGCAAATAGCATGAAACCAATAATAATGGTATCTTTGACAGGCAGTGAGTGTTTCATGAAAATCCTCCTAATAATTATGTTAAAATATTCTGTCAATTAATTGTCAGATAATATGACGAAACGAACAAATCTTATTATATGGTAAAAAATTTAGAAGTCAATACTAGCTTTTTGTAATTTTCTATTAAATTTTGTTATGGTAACATAAATATCATACCTTGTACCGCTTTCATAAAGGAGTAAAAAAAGATGATATATTTAGATAATAGTTCAACGACCAAACCGTATAATGAAGTCTTGAACGTTTATGAACAGACTAGCAGCCGATATTTTGGCAATCCTTCATCTTTGCACCGATATGGAGCCGAAACGGAACAGCTGCTTCAGGCAGCCAAAAATCAAATAAAAAGAGCCTTGGGCCTAAAGAATTATGATATTGTATTTACGTCAGGTGCTACAGAAGCTAATAATGTGGCTTTAAAAGGAGCCGCTTTGTCAAAGATAAAAACAGGCAAACATATCATTGCCACTTCTATCGAACATCCGTCCGTTACTGAATCTTTGGAGCAGCTGACAGAGCTATTCGGGTTTGAAGTAACTTATCTTTCAGTAAATGAAGATGGATTTGTGTCCATTAAGGAACTGAAAGATGCGATTCGGCCGGATACCGTGCTTGTCAGCATGATGCATGTGAACAATGAAGTTGGCTCCGTGCAGCCGATTGAAGAGGCCGGAGAAGTGCTGAAGCAGTATCCGAACATTCTGTTTCACGTCGATTATGTGCAAGGCATCTTTAAAGTTCCCTTGGCGATCGAGAATGCCAGCATTGATCTTTGTTCCATATCCGGCCATAAATTCCACGGACTGAAGGGGACAGGTGCACTTTTAGTAAAGGAAGGAACGCGTCTTATCCCGCTGATAACAGGCGGCTCTCAGCAAAAAGGCATACGTGCAGGAACCGAGCATACAGCAGGTGCGGTTTCACTGGCCAAAGCCATCAATCTTGCGGCTGATGATTATCATCATCACCTTGAAAGAATGGCGGCCGCAAAGGAATTGTTTATGAAAAGGCTGAGTGATTCAGACGGTGTGGTCTTAAATACGCCTCAATTCAATAGCGCTCCGCATATCATTAATTTTTCTGTGCCGGGCATAAAAGCGGAGGTGCTTTTGCACATGCTGGAGGAAAAGGATATATTCGTTTCAACGACATCAGCCTGCTCGGCAAAGGAACATAAACCGAGCAAAGTCCTGTTACAGATGGGCAAGGGAGAGCAGATCGCCGGAAGCAGCATCAGAATCAGCTTAAACTACAGCCAGACAAGCGATGTGACAGAGCCATTTATGAACGCGCTTGTGCCTGGCATCAAAAAACTAAAAAAAATGATGAGGTAGAACATGAATTACGATCATATATTAATTCGTTTTGGGGAGATATCAACCAAAGGAAAAAACAGAAAAAGCTTTATTGAACGTTTAAAGCAAAACGTCAGGCTTGTCCTGAAAGACTATCCGACATTAAAATACTTTTCTAATCGGGATCGTATGACGATTACATTAAATGGAGTGGACCCTGAGGCTCTTTTTCCACATTTGAAACAGGTGTTTGGCATTCAAAGCTTCAGTCTGGCCATTAAGTGTGAGAGCCGCCTTGATGATATTAAGACAACTGCCCTGCAGGCGATCAAGGATCAATATCAGCCTGGTGATACGTTTAAAGTCGCGACAAAGAGAGCGTATAAACAGTTTGAATTAGATACGAATGAAATGAACGCTGAAATCGGCGGCCATATTTTGCGAAATACAGAAGGGCTGACAGTTGATGTCCGCAATCCAGACATTCCGCTCAGAATTGAAATCAGGGAGGAAGCAACCTTTTTGACGATTCGCAATGAAAAAGGCGCCGGCGGACTTCCTGTCGGTTCAGCAGGGAAAGCGATGCTGATGCTTTCCGGCGGTTTTGACAGCCCGGTAGCCGGTTTTTACGCAATGAAAAGAGGACTCTCAGTAGAAGCTGTCCATTTCTTCAGCCCGCCATACACAAGCGAACGTGCGAAACAAAAAGTGATGGACTTAGCGAAGTGTCTGTCTCGCTTCGGAGGAAGCATGACGCTTCATATCGTTCCGTTTACAAAGACGCAAGAGCTGATCCAAAAACAAATTCCTGAAAACTATACGATGACGGCAACCCGCCGCTTAATGCTTCAAATTGCCGACAGAATCAGAGAAAAAAGAAACGGGCTCGCCATTATTACGGGGGAAAGCCTCGGACAGGTAGCGAGCCAGACGCTTGAAAGCATGTACGCGATTAATGCGGTTACGTCTACACCGATTCTGCGTCCGTTAATCGCCATGGATAAAACAGAAATCATCGAAATATCACGGGAAATCGGCACATACGAAACAAGCATCCAGCCATTTGAAGATTGCTGCACGATCTTTACGCCGCCAAGTCCGAAAACACGCCCGAAAAAAGAAAAAATCGAACACTTTGAGAGCTTTGTGGATTTTGAACCGCTGATTCAAGAGGCGGTTGATCACATTGAAACAATGACATTATATAGCGAACAAGAAGCTAACGACAAATTCGCAGAACTCTTTTAACTAAGAGCCGGCTCCTGTATACAATTACCAAAGATTTTCTGTATGAAGCCATGTGTTTTAACACATTCTATACTCACAAGGAGGTGAGACACATGGCTAACAATAACTCAGGTAACAGCAACAACCTTTTAGTACCAGGAGCTGCTCAAGCTATCGACCAAATGAAATTGGAAATCGCTTCTGAATTCGGTGTAAACCTTGGAGCAGAAACAACTTCTCGCGCTAACGGTTCTGTTGGAGGAGAGATCACAAAACGTCTTGTATCTTTTGCTCAACAAAACATGGGCGGAGGACAATTCTAATTTACAATTTCACATAATGGCTTAGGAGTGGGGTTTTTCCCCACTCTTTTTCGTTTTTTTATAAAAAAGGACCAGCGGCCTATAAAAACCGATGTTTATGGAGCTTGTTTTTAGGCATATCCTTACGGAAACGGCATGTATTTATGTATAATGGGTGGAGAAAGTGAGGAGTTGTTCGTGTTGAAACGAGAAGATTTAATTGCCCCAATGGAATACAATTTAGTTAATGAAATCGAAAAGTTCAGTGCAACTGGACAAAAAACCGCCCTATTATGGGAGGATGAATCGGGCAAACAAAAATCATGGTCGTATGAAAAGCTTATGGAAGAAACAAATAAAATCGGTGCGGCTCTGGCTGATCTTGGATTTAAAAAGGGAGATAAACTGATTGTAATGGTGCCGCGTGTGCTCGAAGCCTATGCCGTTTATCTGGCTATCCTGAAATCGGGAATGGTCGTTATTCCTTGTTCTGAAATGCTTCGTGCGAAAGATCTTGAATACCGGATTGAACATGCCGAAGTGAAAGGCGCTATTGTTTATTCTGCATTTATTGGCGCTTTCCGTGATGTCAGTACTGCAGACCGCCTGATTAAACTTTCTATTGGCGAAAATGATGCCGGATGGAAAAATCTATTAACGATTGATGCGGATGGAAGCCGTTTTCAAACTGCTGATACAACAAGAGAAGACATGGCGTTCTTGTCTTATACTTCCGGAACAACGGGACAGCCGAAAGGTGTTGTACATACACATGGATGGGCATTTGCTCATTTAAAAACATCAGCCGGCGCTTGGCTTGATATTTCTGAACAGGATACCGTATGGGCGACTGCTGCGCCAGGCTGGCAAAAATGGGTGTGGAGTCCGCTATTGGCGGTACTCGGAAGCGGAGCAACAGGTTTTGTGTATCAAGGCAGATTCAAAGCTGAAAAATATTTAGAGCTTTTAAACCGCTACAAAATCAATGTCTTCTGCTGTACGCCGACGGAATACCGTTTAATGGCTAAGGTAGAAGGCTTAGATAGCTACGATCTTTCAGCCCTGCACAGCGCTGTTTCAGCCGGTGAGCCGCTCAACCGCGAAGTGATTGACGTGTTCCAAAAGCATTTCGGCGTCAAGGTCAGAGACGGATACGGTCAAACAGAGAGCACGCTTTTAGTCGGTGTCTTAAAGGATATGGATATTAAACCGGGAAGCATGGGAAAACCGACACCGGGAAATCAGGTGGAAATCATCAATGAAGACGGTGAAATCTGCAAAACTGGTGAGGTTGGTGATATCGCTGTTCACCTCAGCACCCCGGCGCTCTTTAAAGAATATTTTAAAGATCCGGACAGAATGAAAACACAAATTCGCGGCGATTATTTCCTGACAGGAGACAGAGCAAGAAAAGATGAGGATGGTTACTTCTGGTTTGAAAGCCGGAATGACGATATCATTATCAGCTCCGGCTACACGATCGGGCCATTCGAAGTGGAAGACGCGCTCGTGAAGCACCCGGAAGTCAAAGAATGTGCTGTCGTCGCAAGCCCTGATGAAATCAGAGGCTCCATCGTTAAAGCATACGTTGTCCTGCAAGATCACGAAAAACGCAGTGATGAGCTTGTCAAAGTTCTGCAAAATCATGTGAAGACCATTACGGCTCCATACAAATATCCAAGAGAGATTGAATTTGTCGAAAGCCTGCCGAAAACGGCTTCTGCAAAAATCAGACGAGTAGAATTAAGAAAACGTGAAGAACAGCTCAAAGCCAATAAAAAGGCGTAAAGAAAGAGAGTGAACGTGAATGAAGGCGATATGGCACGGCGGTTTCATTTATACGATGCTCGAAGAAGGCCACCAAACGGAGGCTGTTTATGTTGAGGATGGTGTCATAAAAGGTACGGGCAGCTATGAGAGTCTGAAGAAGAAATACAGTTCACCGGAAACAAAAGACATCAGCTTGAACGGAGCAGTCATGTTTCCTGGATTTGTCGACAGTCATATGCATCTGATCGGGCACGGAGAAAAACAGCTCCAGCTTGATCTGTCTTCGTTTACATCTAAAGAAACTGTGCTGCAGGCTGCGAAGGCAAGAGAAGAGAGCCTGTCTGAAGACGATTGGCTCATTGGAGAGGGCTGGAATGAAAATCAATTCGAGAAGCCGGCTTATTTGACGAAGCATGACCTTGATCCTTTATTCCCGGACAGGCCCGTCCTGCTCAAGAGGGTATGCAGGCATGCAATAGCGGTCAATTCTGCGGCGCTGCAAGCCGCAGGAATTTCAAAAGCCACTCCTGATCCCGATGGCGGAGTGATTGGCAGAGATGCAGACGGCGAGCCGACGGGGCTTCTGTTTGATAAGGCGCAGGATCTGGTCCTGCAAGCCGTTCCGCCTGTATCTCAGCACTATGTTGATCAGGCGCTTACAGCGGCCATTCAGGATTGCTGGACAAAAGGCCTGACAGGCGGCCATTCGGAAGATTTGTCTTATTACGGCGATGTGTCCGTTCCGATGAAAGCTTATGAGAAGGCTGCGGCAAGCGGAAAGTATCCGTTTCGCTGTCATTTGCTCGTTCATCATGAAGCGGTTGATCGGTGGGAGCAAATGAAGAAGCCGTCTGGCCCGTACGTTGAATTCGGTGCGATGAAACTATTTTCTGATGGAGCGCTTGGCGGGAGAACAGCTTTGTTAAAAGAACCGTATCATGACGATCCTTCCACAAACGGTGTTCAAGTCCATGATGATGAAACACTCAGCCGCCTCATTCAAAAAGCGAGAGAGAAAGGAATGGAGGTTGCCGTCCATGCCATCGGCGACCTTGCCTTTGAAAAAGTGCTGCAGGCTGTCGAGCAGCATCCGCCAAAAAGCGGCCGGCATGATCGCCTGATCCATGCTCAGGTGCTGAATGATGAGCTGATTGAAAAAGCAGCACGCATGCCGATTGCTCTTGATCTTCAGCCTCATTTTGTCGCCAGTGATTTTCCGTGGGTGATTGACCGTCTTGGAGAAGGCCGTATGAAAACAGCTTTTGCTTGGAAAACACTGATCTCTAAAGGCATTTTATGTGCAGGGGGTTCTGATGCTCCGATTGAGCCTGTTGAGCCGCTTCTCGGCATTCAGTCTGCGGTGCTCCGGACAAGCAGCCGCGAACAGAACGGTCCGAGCTATAACGAAAGCGAGTGTTTAACAGTATATGAAGCTATCAGGCTTTATACAGCAGGAAGTGCTGAGATCATTTACAAAGAGCAGACACGAGGGAAAATAGCCGAAGGGTATGACGCGGATTTTACCGTTCTCAGTGAAGATCCGTTTACAATTGACCCGAAACAGCTTCATCTTTTAAAGATAGAAAAAACCGTTATCAACGGTCAGATTGTATATGAGAATCAACAGTAAAAAGGACAGGCGGATAGCCTGTCCTTTTCTTTTTCTATAAAAATGTCCGTTTTACTTTCTCCCAAAATGAATTGTCCTTTAGTTTCACTGTTTTTATTTTTTTATCAGACAGCTTGATTTCAATCGTTTTCACGTTTCTTGTGCTGAGTGCTTCATTGTCCAAACCGATAATCGGGTGTTCATTTCCGGCTTGCACCACACGAAGCGTCAGCTTTCGTTCAGAGCTGAGGACAAACGGAGAGCCTAGAGTGCGGTAGGTATTATTGTTAAGCGAAGCAAGCTCCGTCACCTGCATGCAGGGAAGCAGCGGATCAACGACGGCTCCGGCCACAGACTTATTATAAGCTGTGCTGCCTGTAGGCGTGGAAATAATCATCCCGTCTCCTCTGAACGTTTCGAAGTGCAGATCGTCAATCAGCACATCCATCACAAAGGTTTTAATTATGCTCGAACGAATGGAAACTTCGTTTAAACAATGAAAAGGACTTGTCTGATCCACTGTCACTTCAATCAGCGGATATTTTCTGACCTCAATTTGTTCAAACGTCATCGCATCCACCATTTTTTCATGCTCATCACTATTAAAATCACAGTATAAATGAGCTTTCCCCTTTTTGGTGATGCCGACGTATAAGCAGTCATCACGGAAATTCGTCTTTCTGACCGCCTGCAAAAATGTACCGTCTCCGCCTACACTGGCAATAATATTGGCGTCAGAAGGCTGATTGACAACAGTAAATCCGTTCTCTTCAGCCAATTGTGTTAAGGAGCTGACTTGTTTGTTTGTTTCCTGGTCCTGTTTGTGAAAAAAATAAACATTACGGCGATGATCGGTCATATCCCATTTCCCCTTTGCTGTCATATTTAAGTTTTTCTGCCATCCAGTATTTGTGATAAAATACCTTTGGTCATAAGTGTACCACGTTTGCCGGCAGCCCGTTAAGCCGGAGCTTTCTCATCAATGAAACATTTTTTCATTTGAATCGTATAATGAGAGAGTTTGGGAAAAAGGAGGAGAAAAAATGAATGCAAAAAGATGGATCGCATTAGTGATCGCCCTTGGAATTTTTGGCGTGTCCATCATCGTCAGTATCTCAATGAGTTTCTTTGAAAGTGTCAAGGGTGCTCAAACAGACCTTACGTCACTGACAGATGAATCCCAGGAAGTGACGCTTGAAAACGGAAGCCTTTCCAGCAAAATCGCCGTTTTGGAGGTCAGCGGCACCATTCAGGATAATGGTGATTCAAGCAGTCTGCTCGGTTCAGACGGGTATAACCACCGAACATTCTTAAAAAACCTTGAGCAGGCAAAAGAGGATGATGCGGTAAAAGGGATCGTACTCAAGGTAAACTCTCCGGGAGGCGGAGTGTATGAAAGCGCCGAAATACATAAAAAACTGGAAGAGGTAAAAAAAGAAACAAAAAAACCAATCTATGTGTCAATGGGATCGATGGCAGCTTCCGGAGGTTATTATATCTCAACAGCTGCCGATAAAATTTTTGCGACACCGGAAACCCTGACAGGATCTCTTGGGGTTATCATGGAGAGCGTGAATTACTCAAAGCTGGCTGATAAGCTCGGCATCTCTTTTGAGACCATTAAAAGCGGGGCTCACAAGGATATTATGTCTCCTTCCCGTGAGATGACAAAAGAAGAAAAAAATATCATGCAATCTATGGTTGATAACTCCTATGAAGGCTTTGTTGATGTCATTTCAGAAGGCCGCGGCATATCGAAAGCGGAGGTAAAGAAAATCGCGGACGGACGCGTGTATGACGGGCGGCAGGCGAAAAAACTGAATCTTGTGGATGAACTTGGATTTTATGATGATACAATTGCGGCCATGAAAAAGGACCATAAAAACTTGAAAAACGCTTCTGTCGTCTCTTACGAGGAAAGCTTCGGATTAGGCTCTCTGTTTACCATGGGAGCGAACAAAATGTTTAAAAGTGAAATTGATTTTCTGAATATGAGAGAAGTCCTTTCACAATCCGGTTCGCCGAGAATGATGTATCTCTATGCGAAGTAGGAGGGATCAATAATGGATGCGACATTTGAAGAGTTAGAGCGCAGCGACATCACAGGCCCGGATCAAGTGGAACAGCTCACACACGCATATGCGGGCTTTTGGGTCCGTTTTTGGGCTTTCCTGCTTGATTGGCTCGTTGTGTGGGGGTTAAACCATTTAATCGTTTCTCCCATCTTTACTTTACTGGATCTGCCGAAAACATCCGGCATGTTTACCATCTCAGCGTACAGCATCACAACGCTTTTCGTTTATCTGGCATATTTTGCGCTGATGACCAAATACTTCAGGCAAACGCTCGGAAAAATGGTGTTCGGCCTCAAAGTAATTTCTGTCAAGCAGGGCCATAAGCTGACATGGAGCACTGTGATTTTCCGTGAAGTGGTCGGGCGGTATATTGATAAGATTTGGATTTTATATATCGTCGTCGCTTTTTCTCCTAAAAAACAGGGGATTCACGATTACATTGCTGATACAACTGTGGTGCACGAAAAATTATATCGTAAATAACAGCCAAACCCGGACCCCGTCCGGGTTTATTTTTTGCTGAATGGGCGATAATGCTTCCTAGAGGAAGTGAAGAATATGGTATATGTGCTGTCAGCCATTCTTATTCTTATAGGTATCGTGCTGCTTCTCAGAATGAAAATTCATGTTGCCGCGGAGTATCTTCATGCTGAGGATAATGACAAAATAACTTTGAAAATTACAACGCTGTTTGGCCTGGTTCGGATTAAAAAAACAATTCCGGCGATTAAGGTGAACAAAGATGACGGAACAGTCGATATCAGACAGAACACAAAATCGAAAGTGAAAAAAAGCAGCAGCAAGAAAAAAATTACGTTTGATGATGTGCAGCAAAGCATCAATAAAATTGAAATGCTTCTGCATCATGTCACCAAGTTAAGGAAAATCAGCGCCTCTTTTATGGCGCATTTGCATATCACAAAACTCGAATGGATCACAGTTGTCGGGGTTCATGACGCAGCAGTGACAGGTGTGTTAACGGGTGCCGTATGGGGAGTCAAAGGCGGTATCGCAGCTATGCTTCATGACCATTTAGACTTTGTGAATAAGCCTGTTTATGAAGTGATTCCATCGTTTCAAGTCCCTGTTTCCAAGACCCATTTTCAGTGTATATTCTTTTTTCGCTTTGGACATGCTATGCTTGCAGCTTTCAAATTCGTCAAATACGGACGGGAGCTTTCTGTATTAAAGAAAAATCCGTCGGCTCGAATGACTTCAAAGAATGATTCATCAGTTTAAGGAGGAAGCGTATATGGCAGACCATCCCATCCAAGGTTTAATGAAAACCGCAATGGAAAACTTGAAGGAAATGATTGATGTTAACACAATCATCGGGGATCCGGTTGAAACACCGGATGGAAGCGTGATTTTAACCGTTTCTAAAGTCGGATTCGGATTCGCCGCAGGCGGCAGCGAGTTTGGCGGCAAGCCGGCTGAGAAAAAATCGGAAGACGATGAAACAAGAGAACAAAAACTGCCCTTCGGAGGCGGAAGCGGAGGCGGTGTGTCCATTACGCCGATCGCGTTTTTAATTGTCGGTTCGACTGGCATCAGAATGCTTCATTTAGATGAAAATACTCATTTGATTGAGAAAATTCTAGACGCAGCCCCTCAAACACTGGAACGCATACAGCAAATGTTTAAGAAAAATAACAAGAATCAAAACCAAGGCCAAAATCAAAACCAAATGAACAATATGAATTATTAAAGAAGGGTTAACTGCGGCGGCCGCAGTTAACTTTTTTTTGGCATAAACTTTGCAGTTTGCAAGAAACTTTACTATGATAGAGACATACATACGAAAGGGAGGAATTATAATGGCTGAAATTACATTTAAAGGCGGTCCGGTTACGCTTGTCGGACAAGAAGTGAAAGTAGGGGATCAAGCTCCTGATTTCACAGTGCTGACAAACAGCCTTGAAGAAAAATCGTTAGCTGACATGAAAGGAAAAGTAACGATTATTTCTGTTATCCCTTCAATTGACACAGGCGTTTGCGATGCACAAACCCGCCGTTTTAACGAAGAGGCTGCAAAGCTTGGAGATGTTAATGTTTATACAATCAGTGCGGACCTTCCATTTGCACAGGCGCGCTGGTGCGGAGCAAACGGAATTGACAAAGTAGAAACTCTGTCAGACCACAAAGACATGTCATTTGGCGAAGCGTTCGGTGTATACATAAAAGAACTTCGTCTGCTTGCGCGTTCCGTATTTGTGCTTGATGAGAACGGAAAAGTCGTTTACGCTGAATATGTAAGCGAAGCAACGAACCACCCGAATTATGAAGAGCCGATTGAGGCTGCCAAGGCATTATTGAAGTAAGCAGGTGAAAAAAGCTCCAGGCTGCCGCCGGAGCTTTTTTCATGGCAAGGAGGAACACATTATGCAAAACGATCATGTAGGTGCGGTATACGGGCTGCTGGATGATGCCGCGATCATCATAAAAAATGAATTGCAGATTTCATATATAGAAGCGCTTGCCGAAGCGGGAGAAATGTATTTTCTTGAAAAAACGGATCAGCTGAAGCTGCCGAAGGAGAAGGCTGAAAAGCTTCAAGCACTGCTTGAAAAAGCCGAATTTGACACATATGAGCACGAGTGGGTGCGCAAAGCATTCCAGCTTGCCGTCCTAAAGGGATTAAAGGATATATCCCATCCAAACAGACAAATGACGCCGGACACAATCGGGCTTTTTATCAGTTATCTGGTAAATAAATTTATGGCAGGAAAAAAGGAGTTAACGCTTCTTGATCCGGCTGTCGGAACGGGAAATCTTCTGTTCACCGTGTTAAACCAGCTGTCTGAAAATACGGCGAAAAGCTATGGCATAGAGATAGATGACGTGCTCTTGAAAATCGCCTATGATCAGGCGAACCTTCTAAAAAAAGAGCTGGAACTGTTCCACCAGGACAGCCTCGAGCCGCTGTTTATCGATCCGGTTGACACAGTGATATGCGATCTGCCGGTTGGCTATTATCCGAATGACGAAGGGGCAAAAGCCTTTGAACTGAAAGCGGATGAAGGCCATTCCTTCGCCCATCATTTGTTTATTGAGCAAAGCGTCAAGCATACGAAACCGGGCGGCTACCTGTTCTTTATGATCCCGAATCATTTGTTTGAAAGCTCTCAAAGCAACAAGCTGAAGCAGTTTTTCAAGGACAAGGTTCATATCAATGCACTATTGCAGCTGCCGAAATCAATTTTTAAAGACGAAGCCCATGCCAAAAGTATCCTTGTGCTTCAGAAAACGGATGAAGAGACGAAAGCGCCAAACCAAATTCTGCTTGCGAATCTGCCGTCTTTCTCCAACCAGAAGGCGATGCTCGATATGATGGCGCAAATAGATGCGTGGTTTACTAAGGAAAAATAGAAAATGAAAAACAGTTTGAGCGTCCGTCATATGAGGAAGCTTAAGCTGTTTTTTTTGTATGGATATCTGGGGGCAGATAAACGAATTGAATAGGGTTTCAAAACACAAAATACGAAAGGAGAAACTGCCGAATGTAAGCGTTAATCAATGTTAAGCGCATAGGTAATGTGTCTGAAAATAACGACTTCTTATTGTAAGCGTTATCAATACACAAGTTGACTTGAAAAGCCGACATGACAATGTTTAAATGGAAAAGTCAGATATTTTTCGGGAGAAAATGATGATTCACCCGGGAAAAAAGTACGAAAAACGAAGATGTTGATACAGAGTAAAAAGGAGCGTCAATCATGTCCAAAATTATTGCAATTAACGCAGGAAGCTCGTCTTTGAAATTTCAGCTTTTCGAAATGCCTTCAGAAACCGTTTTAACGAAGGGCTTAGTTGAACGAATCGGTATCGCCGACAGTGTGTTCACGATTTCTGTAAACGGCGAAAAAAATACAGAAGTAACTGATATACCTGATCATGCGGTAGCGGTTAAAATGCTGCTTAATAAGCTGACAGAATTCGGCATTATCAAAGATTTAAATGAAATTGACGGAATTGGACACCGCGTGGTACACGGCGGAGAAAAATTCAGCGATTCCGTTTTATTAACGGACGAAACAATTCAGGAGATCGAAGACATTTCTGAATTGGCGCCGCTGCACAACCCGGCAAATATCGTCGGAATTAAAGCCTTCAAAGAAGTGCTTCCAAATGTTCCTGCGGTTGCTGTTTTTGATACGGCATTCCACCAAACAATGCCTGAACAGTCTTACCTGTACAGCCTGCCATACGAATACTATGAAAAATTCGGTATCCGTAAATACGGCTTCCACGGCACTTCTCATAAATATGTGACTGAGCGTGCGGCAGAGCTTCTCGGCCGTCCGTTAAAAGATTTACGCCTGATTTCCTGCCACCTTGGCAACGGCGCAAGTATTGCAGCTGTTGAAGGCGGAAAATCAATTGATACATCTATGGGCTTCACGCCGCTTGCCGGTGTTGCAATGGGTACACGCTCTGGAAACATCGATCCTGCCCTTATCCCATACATTATGGAGAAAACAGGCCAGACAGCTGACGAAGTACTGAATACATTAAACAAAAAAAGCGGACTGCTTGGCATCTCCGGTTTCTCAAGCGATCTTCGTGACATCGTTGAAGCAACGAAACAAGGAAATGAGCGCGCGGAAACTGCGCTTGAAGTCTTTGCGAGCCGCATCCACAAATACATCGGTTCTTACGCTGCCAGAATGAGCGGTGTTGATGCGATTATCTTTACTGCCGGTATCGGTGAAAACAGCGTAGAAGTCAGAGAACGCGTTCTTCGCGGTCTGGAATTTATGGGTGTATACTGGGATCCTGCGCTTAATAACGTACGCGGTGAGGAAGCGTTCATCAGCTACCCTCATTCTCCAGTAAAAGTTATGATCATTCCGACTGATGAGGAAGTCATGATTGCACGAGACGTTGTTCGTTTAGCTAAATAATGCAAAAAGCACATTCTCTTGAATGTGCTTTTTTGTTGAAGCATGATAAAGGTAGACAAAAAACAAAGAGGTGAGCCAATGAGCGTTCAAGAGCATAAACAAGAAGCACCCGATGTTGTCCGGTGCAAAGTGATTACTGTCAGTGATACGAGAACGGAAGAAACGGATAAAAGCGGCAGGCTGATGATCTCATTTTTAGAAGAAGCCGGCCATCAGATCGCTGCATATGAAATTGTAAAAGACGAAAAGGATGCTCTGCAGCGTGCTGTGCTTGCGGGCTGTATGGATGAACATACAGACGCGGTACTCTTAAACGGGGGGACAGGCATAGCGAATCGTGATGTCACAATTGAAGCCATTACGCCGTTGTTTTCTAAAGAGCTGCCCGGCTTTGGAGAAATATTCAGGATGCTCAGTTATACAGAAGACATCGGCTCCAGTGCGATCATGTCAAGAGCCACAGCCGGCGTTATCCAACATACAGCCGTTTTTTCAACGCCAGGCTCCAGCGGTGCGGTAAAGCTGGCGATGAATAAGCTGATTATTCCGGAGATCGCCCATGTGGTCAGAGAAATCAGAAAAGACAAGTAAATGAATAAATACTACGGAACTTCACCTGGAAAAATGGGTGAAGTTTTTTTAATAAAAGGCTTGAAAAAAAGGAACTTACTTGTTAAAGTGTATACATACAAAATGTATTTTTATTAAATATAATTTATTTTTATACAAAAGAAACAGGGTTGAGAGGAGATTTTTATCATGGCAGAACAGAAAAAAGTCGTATTAGCATACTCAGGGGGTCTCGACACTTCCGTCGCGATAAAATGGCTTCAAGAGCAAGGGTATAATGTCATCGCCTGCTGTCTGGATGTCGGCGAAGGCAAGGACTTGGCGTTTGTTCAACAAAAAGCGCTTGAAGTCGGCGCAACAAATTCTTACGTGATCGATGCAAAAGAAGAATTCGCCCAGGATTACGCGCTGTTATCTTTGCAGGCTCACACGATGTATGAAGGGAAATATCCGCTCGTGTCCGCATTGTCTCGGCCGCTTATTGCAAAAAAATTAGTTGAGATCGCAGAAAAAGAAGAGGCGCAGGCAATTGCGCACGGATGCACAGGGAAAGGAAATGACCAGGTGCGTTTTGAGGTATCAATTAAATCATTGAATCCTGACCTTGAAGTCATCGCTCCGGTTCGGGAATGGCAATGGTCTCGTGAAGAAGAAATTGAATATGCGGCAAGCCGCGGCATTCCGATTCCGATTAATCTTGACAGCCCATATTCCATTGATCAAAACCTTTGGGGACGCGCAAATGAGTGCGGCATTTTAGAAGATCCGTGGGCTGCTCCGCCAGAAGGAGCATACGACCTTACAGCGCCGCTGGAAAAAACACCGGATACACCGGAAGTCATAGAAATCGCATTTGAACAAGGCGTGCCTGTATCCATCGACGGCGTCTCTTACTCACTTTCTGAATTAATTTTAAAACTGAACGAAATTGCAGGCGCGCATGGTGTCGGACGTATCGACCACGTAGAAAACCGCCTTGTCGGCATTAAATCCCGTGAAGTATACGAATGCCCGGGTGCAATGACCCTTATCAAAGCACACAAAGAACTGGAAGATTTGACATTAGTGAAAGAGGTCGCGCACTTTAAACCGGCCATCGAACAAAAGCTGTCAGAAATCATTTACAACGGCTTATGGTTCTCGCCTTTAAAAGACGCGCTGCACGCTTTCTTAAAAGAAACGCAAAAACACGTTACAGGCATCGTTCGCGTGAAGCTGTTTAAAGGCCATGCGATTGTAGAGGGGCGTAAATCAGAATACTCTCTATATGATGAAAAGCTTGCAACATATACAAAAGACGATGCGTTTGACCACCATGCGGCAATCGGATTTATCGAGCTTTGGGGACTTCCGACAAAAGTGAACAGCATCGTGAAAAAGAAGGAGCAGATTAAAGCATGAAGAAGCTTTGGGGAGGCCGATTCCAAAAAACACCGGAAAAATGGGTCGACGAATTCGGCGCGTCCATATCATTTGACCAACATTTAGTGACCGAAGACATTACAGGGTCTCTCGCACATGCTGCCATGCTGAAAAAATGCGGTATCCTGACAGAAGAAGAAGAGCTGAAAATCCGTGAGGGACTGAATGCCCTTTTGCAAAAAGCAGAAGACGGTGCATTAGAGTTCTCAGTTGATTATGAAGATATTCATTTGAACATTGAGAAAATGCTCATTGACGAAATCGGCCCTCTCGGCGGCAAGCTGCATACCGGAAGAAGCCGGAATGACCAGGTGGCAACTGACATGCATTTGTACCTGAAAAACCATGTCACTCACATTATCGAGCTGCTAGAGGCATTCCAAGGCGCGCTCATTGATAAGGCAGAAGCAAATGTTGAAACCATTCTGCCGGGCTACACTCATCTTCAGCGCGCCCAGCCGATTTCATTCGCTCACCATCTGCTTGCGTATTTCTGGATGCTGGAGCGCGACAAGGAACGTTTTCAGGATTCAATGAAGCGGATCAACAAATCTCCGCTCGGATGCGGAGCGCTCGCGGGTACCACCTTCCCGATCGATCGTGAGTATTCAGCAGAGCTGCTCGGCTTTGATACCATTTATGAAAACAGCCTCGACGGCGTCAGCGACAGAGATTTCATTTTGGAATTTTTAAGCAACAGCAGCATGCTGATGATGCACCTTTCCCGTTTCTCTGAAGAAATCATTCTGTGGTGCTCGCAGGAGTTTAAATTCATTGAGCTAGACGATACGTATGCAACGGGAAGCAGCATGATGCCGCAGAAGAAAAACCCGGATATGGCTGAGCTGATCCGCGGCAAAACAGGGCGCGTGTACGGTGACATGATAGGGCTGTTTACGATCATGAAAGGCCTTCCGCTCGCATATAACAAAGACCTGCAGGAAGACAAAGAGGGCATGTTTGACACGGTGAAAACGGTCGAAGGCAGCCTGCAAATCTTCACAGGCATGATTCAAACAATGACTGTTAACAAAGACGTCATGAAGCAAGCGACAAAACAAGACTTTTCAAATGCGACGGAACTGGCTGATTATTTAGCGAAGAAAGGAATGCCATTCAGAGAAGCGCACGAAGTGGTCGGAAAGCTTGTGTATACATGCATCGAAAAAGGAATCTATTTAAGCGACATGCCGTTTGACGATTTTCAGAAGGCGAGCGATCTCTTCGAAGAGGATATTTACACTGTTTTGGATCCTTATCATGCGGTCGAAAAAAGAATGAGCGCAGGAGGCACGGGCTTCAAACAGGTAGAGGAGGCGCTCGTAAAGGCGAAAGCTTGCGTGGCTGCCGGAGTTTGTTAAAATTTCCTTCATAAAATCCCGTCATTATAGCCAACCTACCCCTATAATGATGGGAGGCAGAAGGATGAAAAAAGAACCGGAACGCTATATTTATGATGAACAAGAAAGCCAGGAGACAACAAGGCTCATTTCCGAAGCATATCAAAGCGGTTATGTGGATATCCCGGATCAAGAGCCTTCATCTTCTGCGGAATAAGCTGTCTATTATAGGCAGCTTTTTTTGTATGGCAAAGTGTAAAAAGTGATATTGACGGCCTTTTATAGTAAAGTAGAAGAAGAAACACTTTATTGAAAAGCGGCGACGTTGCTTTGGGAGGTATTCATGTGCGACATGCTTTAATTACTGCCGGTTCGAAGGGATTAGGCCGCAAAGTGACTGAAACATTGCTTGCAAAGGGGTATTCAGTAACAGTGAATTACAGGCAGGATGAAGAGGCAGTAAGCCGCCTGAAGGAAGCCTGTCCTGATTACCTTGACCGGCTGCAATTTGTAAAAGGTGATGTCACCAAAAAAGAAGATTTGCTGCGCATCGCAGACGCTGCCTTGGACCGCTTCGGGAGAATTGACTTTTTGATTAACAACGCGGGGCCATACATATTTGAACGAAAAAAGTTAGCTGATTATACCGATGACGAATGGTACGATATGCTGGAAGGGAATTTAAGCGCCGTCTTTCACTTATTCAAAGCGGTTATTCCGGTCATGAGAAAACAGCAATTCGGGCGTATCATCACGTACGGATTTCAAGGCGCGGCACACGCACCCGGCTGGCTTCACCGCTCCGCTTTCGGCGCCGCAAAAGTGGGATTGGCTTCTTTAACAAAAACAATTGCGATAGAAGAAGCTGAATCGGGCATAACCGCTAATATGGTTTGCCCGGGCGACATTGTCGGCGACATGAAGGAAGCGTCAATTGAGGAAGCCAGACAGCGTATCGGCAAAGAAAAAACGCCGATAGGAAGATCCGGCACCGGTGAAGATATCGCCAGAATCATTGCCTTTTTGTGCGAAGAGAACTCAGACCTGGTGACAGGAACTGTAATTGAAGCAACCGGGGGCCTCAATGTGATTAACAAGAATCAATCCACATAAGTTTTTCAGCATCTTAAAAAGGGAAAATGAAAACATCAAAAACAAAGTGACGAGGTGAAGGAAATGAAAGTAACGTATCACGGACATTCTGTAGTTGCAGTAGAAACGAATGACCACCATATTTTATTTGACCCGTTTTTGACAGGAAATTCGTTAACCGACTTGAAGCCGGAGGATGCAAAAGCGGACGCTATCTTATTGACTCACGGCCACAATGACCACGTGGGCGACACTGAGCAAATCGCAAAGCAAAATAACGCGCTGGTTGTGGCACCGAATGAGCTGGCTGTATATTTGGGATGGAAAGGGTTAAATGTTCACCCTATGCACATCGGCGGCTCCCATCAGTTTGATTTTGGAAAAGTGAAGCTTACACAGGCCTTTCATGGATCTGCCATCACTGACGAAGAAAATAAAACGATCACCTACACAGGCATGCCATCAGGTATTCTGCTGACTGTCGAAGGCAAAACGATCTTCCACGCCGGCGATACGGCTCTTTTCTCTGACATGAAGCTGATCGGGGAGCTGAACCATATTGATCTTGCATTCCTGCCGATCGGCGACAACTTTACGATGGGGCCTGAAGACGCCAAACTAGCTGCAGAATGGCTGCGAGCAAAACAAGTTGTACCGGTTCATTACAATACATTCCCGGTCATCGAGCAAGACCCGGAAGCATTTGCAGACAGCCTGCCGGGCGGAGTCGGAAAAGTCATGGCCGTCGGTGAAACGATTGAGCTTTAAACGCTGAAAGCATCTCCTGAAAATCAGGAGATGCTTTTTATTTTCCTGCCTCATTGCGAATCAATCATCCGAGCCCTTATAATAAAAGCAGAAGACTGTCCCTTAGAGGTGAAAGGTTTGGCAACTAAGCATGAACAAATTTTAACATATATTGATTCGCTGCCTGTCGGTGAAAAAATTTCTGTGCGGAGAATCGCAAAGGAAATGAAAGTAAGTGAAGGCACGGCGTACAGAGCGATCAAGGAAGCAGAGAATAAAGGCTTTGTCAGTACGATTGAACGTGTCGGAACAATCAGAATTGAACAAAAGAAAAAAGAAAATATCGAAAAGCTTACATATGCAGAGGTTGTAAACGTCATAGACGGACAAGTGCTCGGAGGCCGGGCCGGACTCCATAAGACATTAAATAAATTTGTCATAGGCGCAATGGAGCTGGATGCGATGATGAGGTATACCGCAGCCGGGAATCTTTTGATTGTCGGAAATCGAATCAATGCACACAGACAGGCGCTTGAGGCAGGCGCCGCTGTACTTGTAACGGGCGGATTTAATACAGATGACAGCATCGTGCAGCTGGCAGACGAGCTTGAGCTGCCGATTTTATCCACGAGCTATGACACCTTTACAGTCGCCGCTATGATTAACCGGGCGATTTATGACCAGCTGATCAAAAAAGAAATCGTTCTGGTGGAGGACATTTTAACGCCCGCTGACCGTACGATATATCTTTCACCTAAGGATAAACTTGAAAAATGGTATGAGAAAAATTTTGAAACGGGCCATGGGCGTTTCCCGGTTGTCGACGAACAAATGAAAATTCACGGGATCTTGACTTCGAAAGATATCGCAGGTCACGACCGGAATGCACCCATTGAAAAAGTCATGACAAAAAATCCGGTTACGGTTATTGGAAAAACGTCTGTCGCCTCAGCGGCGCAAATGATGGTGTGGGAAGGGATCGAAGTGCTGCCCGTCACTGACGGACACCAAAAGCTGATAGGCATGATCAGCCGCCAAGACGTGCTGAAAGCTCTTCAAATGATTCAAAAGCAGCCTCAAGTCGGGGAAAAGCTTGATGATATCGTCTCAAGAGGATTTAAAGATGAGGATGAGGATAAACAGGATCAAACGGTTTATCAGTATGAAGTAACACCGCAAATGACAAATCAGCTGGGGACGATTTCTTATGGCGTGTTTACGACCATTTTGACGCAAGCGGCCAATCGGTTTTTGCGCTCGAAAAAACGCGGCGAACTAGTGATAGAAAGCATCACCATTTTCTTTTTGAAGCCTGTGCAGATGGAGTCGGTCATCGAAGTCAAGCCGCGCATTTTAGAGGCTGGAAGAAAGTTCGGAAAAATGGAAGTTGAAGTGCACAGCCAAGGCCATATCGTATCTAAAGCAATGCTGATGGTTCAGCTGATGGAAAGAAGCTAAGGGACGTCTCAGGCGCCCCTTACGCGTGATCTCTTTCAGCTTCTTTGGCGTGAAGGGGGTTGTAATGGCTGTAGGCTTTATAACCTGCCCATGCGCTTCCGGCTCCGATGACGATAAAAATGCCGCCGATTACTAACGTTAATACTGAATGGAATAATATCATTTGATTGAGTCCGTAAAACAGCACCAGCGATCCTAAAGCCATGCTAGATTTTGCTGAAAAGATTTCTTTTTCCAAAGATTGCTTTGCCCGTACGCCTTTTACTTTATAGTACACATAAAAGCAGGCTGAAAGCCCAATCAAAAAAACAAGAACCAGCATAAATGAAATCCTCCATCATAAAAGTTTACAAACCCATTCTATACAAAAACGGGCTTGGTTTTGACGTTATTTTTCTTTTCCGTCGGCAGAGAATGTGATTTAATGAAAAAAAAACAATAAAGGAGTATCAAATGAAAACAGAATTGATCAGAACCATATCATTATATGACACGATTATCTTACATAGACATGTGCGCCCTGACCCGGATGCCTACGGATCTCAGTGCGGACTTACGGAAATCCTGCGTGAAACGTATCCTGAAAAAAATATTTTTGCGGTCGGCACACCAGAACCGTCCCTTTCTTTCTTATATACCCTCGATGAGGTGGACGATGAAACATATAAAGGCGCCCTTGTGATCGTCTGCGATACGGCAAATCAGGAAAGAATCGACGATCAGCGTTATTTATCAGGCGCCAAACTAATGAAAATCGACCACCATCCGAACGAAGATCCTTACGGCGATCTTCTGTGGGTCGATACGAATGCAAGCTCAGTGAGTGAAATGATATACGAGCTGTATTTAGAAGGAAAAGAGCACGGCTGGAAGCTGAATACAAAAGCCGCAAAGCTGATCTATGCCGGCATTGTCAGTGATACCGGACGCTTCTTATTTCCCAATACAACGGAAAAAACATTAAAATATGCAGGCGAGCTTATTAAGTATCCGTTCTCTTCTTCAGAGCTGTTTAATCAATTGTATGAAACAAAACTGAATGTGGTGAAGCTTAACGGCTATATCTATCAAAATGTGTCTTTGTCTGAAAATGGCTCTGCTTCTGTTTTCATCAAAAAGGATACTCTTGAAAGGTTCGGCACAACGGCTTCTGAAGCGTCGCAGCTTGTCGGGACGCTTGGAAATATCTCAGGTATTCGCGCATGGGTGTTTTTCATAGAAGAAGACGATCAAATCAGAGTCAGATTCCGTTCAAAGGGGCCTGTTATTAACGGACTCGCCCGGAAATATAACGGCGGAGGGCATCCTCTGGCTTCAGGCGCCTCCATTTACAGCTGGGATAAAGCGGAACAGATTTTAGCTGATCTGGAGACGTTATGTAAAGAACACAAGTAGAGGGGAGACCCTCTCTCTTAGTGTTCATCTGTGACGGGGATGAACCAGCAGCCGAACTCAGTAAGGTCCTCGTAGACTTGGAGATTGTGAGATTGAAGTTCTTTTTTGATGAGGGAAGCGAGTGAGTTTGTTTCGGCATAGGCAGAAAAACCTTGTCTGAGTCGGGCTGCTTGATCTTTTGCTAACTGACGGTCACTGTAAACCTCCATTTCCCTTCCTCCTCCTTTCGCTATTAAGCCTCATTTATAGTTTATAAAAAAGAATGGGAAAAAGCGACAGGAGTTTGAAAAATTTAAAAAAATTCCATATTTACGTCGCGAATGATATTTCGATTTCTACCGAAAGCCTTGTGTAAATAATTAATTCCTTGACGGCTGCCTCATATTTTTTTTCATTGATCGTATAGACTTTATTTTCAATTGTCCGTTTTAAAAGCTCCTTTGTTTTATAGACGCTTTCTATATCCTTTGTAATGACCTCTGAAATATCATCCTTTACATGCTCCTCGAATTTTGTTTTATCAGGCTGCGAAATTTTATATTTTTCTCCATTCAGCAATTTGACATCGACGCTTTGAATAAGCAGTTTTCTTTTATTGTCTTCATTTAGTTTGTGGAGGTCTTCCTGATAGATGGAAATTTGGTCGTTCAAGTCTTTGACGTGCTCTTTTTGTTTTTCGATGAGGGAAACCTGCTCCTCCTGGAATGTTCCGTATGTAAACAGGAAAAAAAACCAGCTGATCACGGCTCCGCACATCATACCTGCAAAAAAACGCTGCCATCCCGGTTTCTTGTAATGCTGCGGCACTCTCATGAAGAAATATGCTCCTGCGTCAGCCATGAAATAATAAGCCAGCCGCTTTGCGCCCCGCCCATGGCCGAGATAATGAGAAGAATCTGCTTGAATAAATCTCTCGTATTGCCTTCAAGAATACCCCGTTCAAAGCTGTATACCGCATCGAATGTACCGCCGATAGCGGCGACCAGCGCCCATATTTTTAATCTGTTCGCAAGCTTTGTAATGACCGTAAGCGGGGCTTCGCCTGCCAAATATGCTCCAAGGCCTCCAATGAGTGCGCCTCCAATCAGCACCCCTAATGCTATAAAATAACTGTTGATAAAATTTACCATAAAACCAGCTTCCTGATCCATCTTGATCACCTCACCTTTTATATCATATTGAGCATTCGGGACAAGTATGATGACGACTCGAAAAAGAACATTTGTTTCTTTTGAAAACCCGACTTATAATGAAGAAAGAAATGGATCGTAATGGAGAAAGAGGTGATAGCATGTCTTTTGTTCACCTGCAAGTGCATAGCGGGTACAGCCTGCTAAACAGCGCCGCGGCTGTGGAAGAGCTCGTCAGTGAAGCTGACAGGCTCGGATATGCGTCTTTGGCGCTGACAGATGATCATGTCATGTACGGAGCTATTCAATTTTATAAAGCATGCAAGGCGAGGGGGATCAACCCGATTATCGGCTTGACGGCTTCTGTTTTCACAGATGATGACGAGCTCGAAGCCTACCCGCTCGTCCTGCTGGCAAAATCAAATACAGGCTATCAAAATCTGCTGAAAATCAGCAGCGTCCTGCAATCGAAATCAAAAAACGGCCTGAAGCCAAAATGGCTTAACAGCTATCGCGAAGGCATTATTGCGATCACCCCCGGCGAGAAGGGCTATATTGAAATGCTGCTTGAAGGAGGGCTGTTTGACCAGGCCGCTCAAGCCGCACTTCATTTTCAGTCTATATTCGGAAAAGGTGCTTTTTATTTATCCTTTCAGCCGTTTAAAGAAAATAAATTCTTATCTGAGCAAATCCTCCGGCTGTCTGAAGAAACGGGAATTCCGGTCACGGCGACAGGCGATGTTCATTATATAAGGAAAGAAGATCAGGCTGCCTATCGCTGTTTGAAAGCGATAAAGTCAGGTGAAAAACTCACTGAGGCATCAAACGAAGAGATGCCGGATCTCGACTTGAAATCCATTGATGAAATGCGTGTTATATACCAAGAGCATCCTGAGGCATTGCAAGCATCTGTTGAGATTGCAGAACAATGCCGGGTTGACGTCAGTCTGGGACAGACCCGCCTGCCGTCATTTCCGACTCCAGACGGTACATCCGCGGATGATTATTTGACGGATGTTTGTATGACAGGGCTTCGCAGCCGCTTCGATACACCAGATGAACAGTATATTCGGCGTCTTCAATATGAACTTGATGTCATCAAGCGGATGAAGTTCAGCGATTATTTTCTGATCGTATGGGATTTTATGAAGCACGCCCATGAAAAAGGGATTGTGACAGGACCGGGAAGGGGTTCTGCGGCGGGATCGCTCGTAGCTTATGTCCTCTATATCACGGACGTTGATCCGATCAAGCATCACCTGCTGTTTGAGAGGTTTTTAAACCCGGAGCGAATCAGTATGCCGGATATTGATATCGACTTTCCGGATACGAGAAGGGACGAGGTCATTCAATACGTTCAGCAGAAATACGGCGCAATGCACGTCGCCCAGATTATTACCTTCGGGACGCTGGCGGCAAAAGCGGCGCTTCGGGACGTCGGAAGGGTATTCGGTGTAAGCCCGAAGGAAGCGGATCAGCTTGCGAAGCTCATTCCTTCAAGGCCGGGCATGACCTTGGATGATGCGAGAAAGCAATCGCCGGAGCTGAATAAGCGACTCAGTGAGTCAAGTCTGCTTCAGCAAGTGTTTACGATTGCCAGAAAAATAGAAGGTCTTCCGAGACATACGTCAACCCACGCGGCCGGCGTTGTCTTAAGTGAGGAACCGTTAACTGATGTTGTCCCGCTTCAGGAAGGACATGAAGGGATCTATTTAACGCAATACGCGATGGATCACCTCGAAGATCTGGGCCTTTTGAAAATGGATTTCTTGGGCTTGCGCAACCTGACACTCATCGAGTCCATCACTTCAATGATTGAAAAAGAAAAAAATATTAAAATAGATCTTTCGAGTATTTCTTATCAAGACGAAAAAACATTCTCCCTGCTGTCAAAAGGGGATACGACAGGGATTTTCCAGCTTGAATCCTCAGGAATGAGAAGCGTTTTGAAAAGGCTTAAGCCTTCAGGATTAGAAGATATTGTCGCGGTAAACGCACTGTACCGGCCCGGCCCGATGGAAAATATTCCGTTATTTATCGACCGTAAACACGGGCGCGTGCCGGTTCATTATCCCCATGAAGATTTAAGAGGGATATTGGAAGATACGTATGGCGTCATCGTTTATCAGGAGCAAATTATGGTGATTGCTTCGCGTATGGCAGGATTTTCTTTAGGCGAGGCGGACCTGCTCAGACGTGCAGTCAGCAAAAAAAAGAAAGACATTCTTGACCGAGAGCGAAGCCATTTTGTTGAAGGGTGCTTAAAAAAGGAGTATTCTGTAGACACTGCAAATGAAGTCTACGATTTAATCGTCAAATTCGCAAACTATGGCTTCAACAGAAGCCATGCGGTGGCATACAGCATGATCGGCTGCCAGCTTGCGTATTTGAAGGCTCATTATCCTTTATATTTTATGTGCGGATTGCTTACAAGCGTCATTGGCAATGAGGATAAAATAGCTCAATATCTTTACGAAGCGAAGGGGAGCGGGATTCGTATCCTTCCTCCGTCAGTGAACAAAAGCAGCTATCCGTTTACAGTTGAAGACGGAGCTGTCAGGTACAGCCTCCGTGCGATAAAAAGTGTAGGCGTCTCAGCAGTCAAAGATATATATAAAGCAAGAAAAGAGAAACCATTTGAAGATCTTTTCGATTTCTGCTTTCGCGTGCCGTCAAAAAGCGTAAATCGCAAAACGCTTGAAGCACTCATATTTTCTGGTGCAATGGACGAATTCAATCAAAACCGGGCTACGCTGCTCGCATCGATTGACGTTGCGTTAGAGCATGCTGAGCTATTCGCCGCGGACGATGACCAAATGGGATTGTTTTTAGAAGAATCGTTTTCCATTAAACCAAAGTACGTGGAAACCGAGGAGCTTCCGCTTGTGGATATTCTTGCATTTGAAAAAGAAACGCTCGGTATTTATTTTTCAAATCATCCGCTCTCTGCCTTTCGAAACCAGCTGACAGCGCGAGGAGCGGTACCCATTCAGCAGGCTCAGCAGGCTGTTAAAAAGCAGGTTTCACTCGGTGTCCTGCTGTCGAAAATCAAAACGATTCGGACAAAAACAGGTCAAAACATGGCGTTTTTAACGTTAAGTGATGAGACCGGCGAAATGGAAGCCGTTGTGTTCCCTGAACAATTCAGACAGCTTTCCCCGGTTTTAAGAGAGGGCGCTCTATTGTTCTCAGCAGGGAAATGTGAAATCAGGCAGGAAAAAGTCCAGTTTATTATGTCCAGAGCGGAATTGCTGGAAAATATGAATGCTGAAAAAGCGCCATCGGTTTATATGAAGATAGAAAGCAGTCAGCACAGTCAGGAGATCCTGACAAAGATCAAGCGCATTTTGCTGGAGCATAAGGGGGAAACCGGCGTTTATCTCTATTATGAAAGGCAAAAACAGACGATAAAGCTTCCTGAGGCGTTCCATATCGATGCGGATCACCAGGTGTTATACCGCTTAAAAGAGCTGTTAGGTCAAAAAAACGTCGTTTTAAAACAGTGGTAACCATTCGCTTTTTGTTATACAATTGGAGCAATTATGTTACTCTGTTTAAATATTCTGATAGATCAACTCCGCAGAATGCAGCAATCAATGCAGCAGCATACGAATCAAAAAATTCCATTAAGGAGTGTTTAGGAGAATGTCATTAAGAGAAGAAGCATTACATCTGCATAAAGTGAACCAGGGGAAGCTCGAATCCAAATCTAAAGTAGAGGTTAAAAATGCGAAAGATTTAAGCCTTGCTTATTCCCCGGGTGTAGCAGAACCATGTAAGGATATTCATGAAGACATTAACAAAGTATATGATTATACAATGAAGGGGAACATGGTAGCAGTTGTGACAGACGGTACAGCTGTGCTCGGCCTTGGAAATATCGGCCCTGAAGCCGCACTTCCTGTTATGGAAGGTAAAGCCGTTCTTTTCAAAAGCTTTGCCGGCGTAGACGCGTTCCCAATTGCTTTGGGCACAAATGATGTTGATAAAATCATCGAAACCGTTAAATTGCTTGAACCGACATTTGGCGGTGTCAACCTTGAAGATATCGCTGCGCCAAACTGCTTCATCATTGAAGAGCGTCTGAAAAAAGAAACGAACATCCCGGTTTTCCATGACGATCAGCACGGCACAGCAATTGTCACAGTAGCTGGCCTTGTAAACGCGCTGAAATTGTCTGGCAAATCCATGTCTTCAATCAAAGTTGTCGCCAACGGCGCCGGTGCTGCAGGTATTGCGATCATCAAGCTTCTTTACCATTTCGGCGTGCGCGACATCGTGATGTGCGATTCAAAAGGAGCCATTTATGAAGGGCGTCCGAACGGTATGAACGATGTTAAAAACGAGGTGGCGAAATTCACAAACCAAGACCGTAAAGACGGCTCTTTGGAAGATGTGATCGCTGGTGCTGATGTATTTATCGGTGTGTCTGTCGAAGGTGCGCTAACAAAAGAAATGGTACAAAGCATGGCAAAAGATCCGATCATTTTCGCAATGGCAAACCCGAATCCGGAAATTATGCCGGAAGATGCGCGTGAAGCTGGAGCAAGCGTTATCGGAACAGGCCGCTCAGATTTCCCGAACCAAGTAAACAATGTGCTTGCTTTCCCGGGAATTTTCCGCGGAGCGCTTGACGTGCGCGCCACTCACATTAACGAAGAAATGAAGATTGCAGCGGTTGAAGCCATTGCTTCACTAGTATCAGACGATGAGCTTAGCCCAGAGTACGTCATCCCTGCACCGTTTGATAAACGTGTTGCGCCAGCTGTGGCTAAGGCTGTGGCGAAAGCGGCGATGGAAACAGGAGTGGCAAGAATTACTGTAGATCCTGAAGAAGTTGCAGAAAAAACCAGAAAACTTACGATTATTGGCGAATAATTTTAATTCATTCCAAAAATGGCAGCGCGTTGGCGGAGACCGGCGCGCTGTTCTCAAGTTAAACTTGCGGCTGAAATTTTTTTGGGGTCAGGACTTAAAAAAATTTCAGCCGAGTTTAACATGATTTTTGAATACGTTACCAACCTTACTGGTTCAACGATTTATCAGGTTTATCATGAGTCTGTCCGCACGCGTCTGCGGATAAAAAGTTGTCGAATTGAGGATGACAGCGTTTGACAAAAAAAGTACAATAGTTTCGGTAAAGTTATTAGCAAGTCTATCTGTCTGGATGGCATGCGGTGAAGAGAACCCTTCACAAAAGGGAGGTAATCATTTGTTAAAGGATATATTCACTAAAAAGAAAAAGTATGCTTCCGTACCGTCAGATCAAGCGAAGCACGATGTTCCGGAAGGCATTATGACAAAATGTCCTAAGTGTAAAAAAATCATGCTCACTAAAGAGTTGGATAAAAATATGCGGGTATGCATGAACTGCGATTATCATTTCCCAATGAATGCAAAACAGCGTATCGAAAGCTTGATGGATGAACAGTCCTTTGAGGAATTCAATCAGGGGATGTTATCGGAAAACCCACTCGGTTTCCCGGGATATCTGGAAAAGCTTGAAAAAGATCGCGAGAAAACATCCTTAAACGAGGCTGTTGTCACAGGCAAGGGCACCATCGGGGGATTTCCTGCTGTTGTCGCGGTAATGGATTCTTCATTCCGTATGGGCAGCATGGGCTCTGTCGTCGGCGAAAAAATCACGCTTGCGATTGAAAAAGCAAAAGCGGATAAAGTTCCGTTTATTATTTTTACTGCTTCCGGCGGTGCAAGGATGCAGGAAGGCATATTAAGCCTTATGCAAATGGCAAAGACAAGCTCTGCCTTAAAATTATTCAGTGAGGAACAGGGTCTCATTATCTCAGTCATGACGCATCCGACTACCGGCGGGGTATCGGCAAGCTTTGCTTCTCTTGGCGATTATAATTTTGCGGAGCCCGGCGCGCTGATCGGTTTTGCCGGAAGAAGGATTATCGAACAGACAATAGGCGAAAAACTGCCGGAGGATTTCCAAACGGCGGAATTCTTATTAAAACATGGACAGCTTGATGCGGTTATTCACCGCGACGACATGAAAAAAACGTTAGAGAATCTGCTGGATATGCATCAAACAGGAGGTGACATTGAGTGGCTGCAAGATTAGAATTTGAAAAACCGGTGATTGAACTGCAAACCAAAATCGCCGAATTGAAAAAATTCACCCAGGATTCGGAAATGGATCTGAGTGCAGAAATCGAACGGCTTGAAGACCGTCTGGCTAAGCTTCAGGATGATATTTATAAAAATCTGAAGCCTTGGGACCGTGTTCAAATCGCACGTCTGCCGGACCGTCCGACAACACTTGATTATATTCATTACCTGTTTACAGACTTTTTTGAATGTCACGGAGACAGAGCGTACGGAGACGATGAAGCCATTGTAGGCGGTATTGCCAAGTTTCACGGCCTGCCTGTGACAGTTATCGGTCATCAGCGCGGAAAAGACACGAAGGAAAACCTGGTCCGCAACTTTGGAATGCCTCATCCTGAGGGCTATCGTAAAGCGCTTCGTCTGATGAAACAGGCTGATAAATTTAACAGACCGATTATCTGTTTTATTGATACGAAGGGGGCATACCCTGGACGAGCAGCTGAAGAAAGAGGACAAAGCGAAGCAATCGCCAAAAACCTGTTTGAAATGGCCGGCCTTAGAGTGCCTGTTGTTTGTATCGTCATCGGCGAAGGCGGAAGCGGCGGAGCTCTAGGTTTAGGTGTGGGCAACCACTTGCATATGCTGGAAAACTCTACTTATTCTGTTATTTCTCCTGAAGGTGCTGCGGCACTCTTATGGAAGGACTCCAGTCTTGCCAAAAAAGCGGCGGAAACAATGAAAATCACTGCGCCTGACTTAAAAGAATTAGGTATTATAGATCATATGATAAAAGAAGTAAAAGGCGGAGCGCACCACGATATTAAGCTGCAGGCAAGCTACATGGATGAAACCCTTAAACAATCGTTAAAGACTTTGCTGAAGCTGAATGAAGAAGAATTAATTCAGCAGCGCTATGAAAAATACAAAGCAATTGGGAAAGTATCGATTGAAGATCAATATATCGGGGTAAACTAAATAAACGTGAAGCCTTTGGCTCACGTTTATTTTTTGTGACATTCCTTAAATTTTATTTAAAAACAATTTATTTAATTGTATAATAGGTAAGGTTTCATAGGGAGGATGGAGATCCCTTTTCATTGTTTTTAGGGCAATGATCATGTTATGTTTTAATCATATATGTTTGCTGAGGTGAATGGAGAATGAAACGTATAGGGGTATTGACGAGCGGCGGGGATTCCCCGGGAATGAATGCAGCAGTTCGCGCAGTTGTCAGAAAAGCGATTTATCATGACGTTGAAGTTTACGGCATTTATAACGGATACTCAGGATTGATCAGCGGAAAGATTGAAAAGCTAGAGCTCGGTTCTGTAGGTGATATTATTCATCGCGGAGGAACAAAGCTTTATACAGCAAGATGTCCTGAATTCAAAACGGTTGAAGGCCGTGAAAAAGGGATCGAAAACTTGAAGAAGCTGGGTATCGAAGGGCTTGTCGTTATCGGCGGAGACGGCTCATATATGGGTGCGAAGAAATTAACGGAGCACGGGTTTCCGTGTGTAGGTGTACCGGGTACAATTGATAATGACATTCCGGGTACTGATTTTACAATCGGTTTCGACACAGCTTTAAATACAGTAATTGACGCAATTGATAAGATTCGCGATACAGCGACTTCTCATGAACGTACATATGTGATCGAAGTGATGGGCCGCCACGCCGGCGATATTGCATTATGGGCCGGACTTGCAGGCGGTGCGGAATCAATCTTGATCCCTGAGGCTGATTACGACATGCACGAAATCATTGCCCGGCTAAAACGCGGTCATGAGCGCGGGAAGAAACACAGTATTATTATCGTTGCCGAAGGGGTAGGCAGCGGTGTTGAATTCGGGAAACGCATTGAAGAAGAAACAAATCTTGAAACTAGGGTATCTGTATTAGGCCATATCCAGCGCGGCGGTTCCCCAAGTGCTGCTGACCGTGTTCTGGCAAGCCGACTTGGCGCGTATGCGGTTGAACTGCTGCTTGAAGGAAAAGGCGGACGCTGTGTAGGTATACAAAACAATAAGCTTGTAGACCATGATATTATAGAAATACTGGATCAAAAACACACAGTTGAGCAAAACATGTATCAGCTTTCAAAAGAACTGTCTATTTAAGAATGCAGCAGAAGGCTGAAGATTTCAGAAGGAAGTGAACGAATTGAGAAAAACAAAAATTGTTTGTACCATCGGTCCGGCAAGTGAAAGTATTGAAATGCTTACGAAATTAATGGAGTCAGGAATGAATGTGGCTCGTTTGAATTTTTCTCACGGAGATTTTGAGGAGCACGGAGCACGTATTAAAAATATCCGCGAAGCGAGCAAAAAGCTCGGCAAAAACGTCGGAATCCTGCTTGATACAAAAGGCCCTGAAATCCGTACACATACAATGGAAAACGGTGCTATTGAGCTTGAAACAGGCAAAGAGCTTATCGTTTCAATGGACGAGGTAGTTGGAACAACTGATAAGATTTCAGTAACGTATGAAGGTTTAGTAGAGGACGTTGAAAAAGGCTCAACGATTCTTTTAGATGACGGGCTTATCGGTCTTGAAGTACTTGAAGTGAATGCCGCTAAACGCGAAATCAAAACAAAAGTACTAAACAACGGAACACTGAAAAACAAAAAAGGCGTTAACGTGCCGGGTGTCAGCGTCAACCTTCCCGGTATTACTGAGAAAGACGCGAGAGATATCGTTTTCGGTATTGAGCAAGGAGTGGATTTCATCGCTGCGTCTTTTGTACGCCGTTCTACTGACGTGCTTGAAATCCGTGAACTTCTTGAGGAGCATAATGCTCAGGATATTCAAATTATCCCTAAAATTGAAAACCAAGAGGGCGTAGACAACATCGATTCTATTCTCGAAGTGTCTGACGGCTTAATGGTTGCGCGCGGAGACTTAGGTGTGGAAATCCCGGCTGAAGAAGTGCCGCTCGTGCAAAAAGATCTGATTAAAAAATGCAACGCACTGGGCAAACCGGTTATTACAGCGACACAAATGCTTGACAGCATGCAGCGCAACCCGCGTCCGACTCGTGCGGAAGCGAGTGACGTCGCAAACGCAATTTTCGACGGCACAGATGCGATCATGCTTTCTGGTGAAACAGCTGCCGGAAACTACCCGGTTGAAGCGGTTCAAACGATGCACAACATCGCATCCCGTTCTGAAGAGGCGCTGAATTACAAAGAGATTCTTTCAAAGCGCAGAGACCAGGTAGGCATGACGATTACTGATGCAATCGGCCAATCTGTTGCACATACAGCCATTAACTTGAATGCTACTGCGATTGTAACGCCAACTGAAAGCGGCCATACAGCGCGTATGATTGCAAAATACCGCCCGCAGGCACCGATTGTCGCTGTGACTGTAAATGATTCTGTTTCCAGAAAACTCGCTCTTGTATCCGGCGTTTTCGCAGAAAGCGGTCAAAATGCAAGCTCAACTGATGAGATGCTGGAAGACGCTGTGCAAAAATCATTACACAGCGGAATTGTAAAAAATGGTGACCTGATCGTCATTACAGCAGGTACTGTCGGTGAGTCAGGAACAACGAACTTGATGAAAGTTTATACTGTCGGCGATATCATCGCTAAAGGCCAAGGTATCGGCCGCAAATCAGCTTACGGTCCGGTTGTCATTGCGCAAAACGCGAAAGAAGCCGAACAAAAAATGACTGACGGCGCTGTTTTGGTTACAACTAGCACTGACCGTGACATGATCGCGTCTCTTGAAAAAGCGTCTGCCCTTATTACAGAAGAAGGCGGCTTGACAAGCCATGCTGCAGTAGTCGGATTAAGCCTCGGCATTCCGGTTATTGTTGGTTTGGAAAATGCGACATCGATTTTGACAGAAGGCCAGGATATTACGGTTGACGCTTCTAGAGGGGCAGTCTACCAAGGCCGTGCAAGTGTACTTTAATCACATCTGAAAATGGGAAGGGAGCGTATTCCCTTCCTTTTCTCTATTTGTCACTATTTTTGAACGAAGGCGTTTTACACATGTGGGGGGCTGGAGATGAGGTTTTTATTTTTGCTTTTTATTGTGTTTCCGGCAATTGAAATCGGCATATTTCTATTTTTGGGCAAGCTGATCGGTATTCTTCCGACGGTTCTTTTGATGATTCTGACCGGGATCATTGGGGCAGCAGCTGCCAAAAAACAAGGAACTGAAGTTTACTTCAAGGTTCAGCGTGACCTTCAATACGGCAAGATGCCTGGTGAAACGATTGCTGACGGCCTGTGCATCTTTATTGGCGGCCTTTTGCTGATGCTTCCAGGCTTTTTATCAGATCTGGCCGGCGCATGCCTGCTTATCCCGTTCACCCGCAGCTGGTGTAAGCCGATCCTGTTCAAATGGCTGAGAGGCATGTCGAAGAACAAGCGGATCATTATAAAATAAAAACGGCAGCCTGCATCATGGGCTGCTGTTTTATTTTTGCTGGACAGTGATGTAGGACCATATTTCCTTTAAGGCACCAGTTGTGATAAAAGCCTGGATGACGACGAGAACGGCAGGACCGGCAATCAGTCCTAAAAATCCGAACAATTTAAAGCCGGCAAAGAGGGCAATGAGTGTTGCCAGCGGATCGATTCCGATTGATTTGCTTAATATTTTCGGCTCTGTCAGCTGCCGCTGAACGAGTACGACAAGGTACAGCACACCAATTCCAATTGCTTGAGGAAGCTGGCCTGTAATCGATAAATACAAAATCCACGGCACGAAGACGGATCCTGCTCCTAAATAAGGGAGAAGGTCGACTAGCCCGATTAAAAAAGCAATCGTTGCTGCATGCTCAACCTTTAAGAGAGAAAGACCGATGAATACAATGACCATCGTAAGGAATACAAGAACAGCCTGCGCTTTAATGAAACCGGTCATTGCTTTTTTCAGCTCGCTGCTGATCGCCTTTCCGTTTGCTGTTATTCGATCCGGCAGCACTGAAACGAGCATCGCTTTCAGCTTGTGCCAGTCCTTTGTCATGAAAAATGTAGCAAGAAGTGAAAATATCAAAACAGCCGCGGTATTCGGAAGCAGCGCGAAAAACTTCGGGATCATTTCAAGAATGTGAGACAGCAGCAGTCCTGCGTTTTTGGCAGCGGAATCTCCAAGTGTCTGAATGTGAGTGACGATGGAAGCCTGCTGGTTGGTCTCCAATTCATGAAATAAAACGGTCAGTTCGTGATAGAGCGGCTGGATATGAGTGGTAAACAGTTTTTCACAATAAGAGATAAATGTGCTGATATGCGGGGGAAGGGTTTTTGCAAGATATGCAGTCCCTGTTACGATTTCTGCTACCACAATGGTCAGCACACCGAACGCCGCGAGCAGAAAAAAGGCAAGCACGCCGATGACATTTAAAGTTCGCGGGAATCCCGTCACCTTGTCCAAGTAGTCTACAACAGGGTGAATCGCTGTTGAAAGAATAAGGGCAATGAGGAACGGATATGTTAACGGAAACGAATAATAAACAGCGGCTGCTGATCCGGCTGTAAGCGACACGACAAAGAGGGTTCGGAAAAAAATAGTGATATAGGATTGATTCACAAAAACGATCCTCCTCTCATCAGCATGTCCTATTGTTATGTTTATTCACGGTACGGCTGTATATGAATACATTCATCTTAAAGGAGGGATGACGCGTGTTTACACAAGCGAATTTATTTTTAATATTACTCTTGGCTATTGCACTTATCGCAAAAAATCAATCGCTGCTTTTTGCTGTATCAGTCCTTTTGATCATTAAAATCGTGGGACTTGACCAAAAATTTTTTCCGACTATCCAGTCAAAAGGCATCAACTGGGGCGTGACCGTCATCACAATTGCTGTTCTTGTTCCAATCGCCACAGGCGAGATTGGATTTAAACAGCTTGGTGAGGCAATGCGTTCTTCTTACGCATGGATTGCATTGGGGGCGGGAATCGCCGTTGCGCTGATTGCCAAAAATGGCCTGACCCTGCTGGAAAACGATCCTCACATCACCACTGCTCTTGTCATCGGTACCATTCTCGCCGTCGCGCTTTTCGGCGGAGTCGCAGTGGGTCCGCTGATCGGAGCAGGGATAGCTTATATCGCGATGCAGCTCGTAAAACTGTTCACTTCATAAAAAAAGCGGCTTGCTGCCGCTTTTTTTTAATGCCAAAAACCCGCAAATAAAGGCGTTTTTTCGGGAAAATCATAGAATGAAAAAAAAAATTATAGGTAAACATTTAACAAATGTCTGATTATTGTTTATAATAGGAATAGGCACAAACTTAAAAAAGCTTATAAGAATTTGTTATGTTCTTTCATAAGCAAAGGGTTTCAGCACCAGCAGGCAGTAAAATGTAAGCATTTTCTTTTGGGGGGAGAAATACTTACAACGTGCTTTTTAAGTTAGCCTCATGTTTTTACAACACTCTTAAAGGGGAAATTTATTGAAAAGGAGATGTTATATATGACAGCGACACGCGGTCTTGAAGGGGTTGTAGCAACAACATCATCTGTTAGTTCGATTATTGATGATACCCTTACATATGTGGGGTATGATATCGATGATTTGACAGAGAATGCGAGCTTTGAAGAAATCATTTACTTGCTTTGGCACTTAAGGCTGCCAAACAAAAAAGAGCTTGATGAGTTAAAACAGCAGTTAGCAAAAGAAGCTGCCGTTCCGCAAGAAATTATTGAGCACTTCAAATCTTATTCCCTCGAAAATGTTCATCCCATGGCTGCTCTTCGGACAGCGATTTCTTTACTAGGCCTGCTTGACAGCGAGGCTGATACCATGAACCCGGAAGCCAACTACAGAAAGGCGATCCGCCTTCAGGCAAAGGTGCCTGGTCTGGTTGCAGCATTTTCCAGAATCCGCAAGGGTCTTGAACCCGTTGAGCCAAGAGAAGACTACGGCATTGCCGAGAATTTTCTCTACACATTAAATGGAGAAGAGCCTTCACCGATTGAGGTTGAAGCCTTCAACAAAGCACTGATCTTACATGCTGATCACGAGCTGAACGCGTCAACGTTTACAGCGAGGGTCTGTGTGGCAACACTTTCGGATATCTACTCAGGAATTACTGCAGCGATCGGCGCACTGAAGGGCCCGCTTCACGGCGGTGCAAACGAAGGCGTCATGAAAATGCTGACAGAGATCGGCGAAGTGGAGAATGTCGAGCCTTTCGTTCGCGCCAAGATGGAAAAGAAAGAAAAAATAATGGGATTCGGCCATCGCGTTTATAAGCATGGCGATCCGCGCGCCAAACATTTAAAAGAAATGAGCAAACGTCTGACTAACCTGACCGGCGAAAGCAAATGGTATGACATGTCGATTCGCATCGAAGAAATCGTGACATCAGAAAAAAAGCTTCCGCCTAACGTTGATTTCTATTCCGCTTCTGTTTATCACAGCCTCGGAATAGACCATGACCTGTTCACACCGATTTTTGCTGTAAGCAGAATGTCAGGCTGGCTCGCTCATATCCTTGAGCAGTATGACAATAACCGCCTGATCCGCCCGCGTGCAGATTACACAGGCCCTGACAAACAAACTTTTGTTCCGATTGAAGAAAGAGCCTAAAGAACCATGGGAGGCTGGCTTATGTTAATGAAGTTAGCCTCTTGTTCAGAACATCAAAGATGGTTTACACTTTAGAATGTTAAGAAAAATCATTTTGTTTTCTATATAAGAAAAATAAAATGTTTTCTAAATATGAATTACATACTGGGAGGTTTTTATTGTGGCACAAGGTGAAAAAATTACAGTCTCTAATGGAGTATTAAACGTACCAAACAACCCGATTATCCCGTTTATTGAAGGAGACGGAACCGGTCCTGATATTTGGAATGCGGCTTCAAAAGTTTTGGAAGCCGCAGTAGAAAAAGCATATAAAGGTGAAAAGAAAATTACTTGGAAAGAAGTTTATGCCGGAGAAAAGGCTTATAATAAAACAGGTGAGTGGCTTCCTGCTGAAACATTAGATGTTATCCGCGAATATTTCATCGCGATTAAAGGCCCGTTAACGACACCTGTCGGCGGTGGTATCCGTTCTTTGAACGTAGCGCTCAGACAAGAGCTTGACCTATTCGTTTGCTTGAGACCGGTAAGATATTTTACTGGAGTGCCGTCACCGGTAAAACGTCCTGAGGATACTGACATGGTCATCTTCCGTGAAAATACAGAAGATATTTACGCAGGCATCGAGTACGCAAAAGGCTCTGAAGAAGTGCAAAAGCTCATCAGCTTCCTGCAAAATGAATTGAATGTTAACAAAATCCGTTTCCCTGAAACATCAGGTATCGGCATTAAGCCTGTTTCTGAAGAAGGAACAAGCCGTCTGGTCAGAGCGGCAATTGAATATGCGATTGAGCACGGCCGCAAGTCTGTAACGCTTGTACACAAAGGAAACATCATGAAGTTCACGGAAGGCGCCTTCAAAAACTGGGGCTATGAGCTTGCAGAGAGAGAATACGGCGAAAAAGTCTTCACATGGGCTGAATATGACCGTATTGCTGAAAAAGACGGAAAAGACGCCGCTAATAAAGCGCAAAGCGAAGCAGAAGCAGCAGGCAAAATCATTATCAAAGACAGCATTGCTGATATTTTCCTTCAGCAGATTCTGACACGTCCAAGCGAATTTGATGTTGTTGCAACAATGAACCTTAACGGAGACTATATTTCTGACGCTCTTGCGGCGCAAGTAGGCGGAATCGGTATTGCTCCAGGAGCGAACATCAACTACGAAACAGGACATGCGATTTTCGAGGCAACACACGGAACGGCTCCTAAATACGCCGGACTTGATAAAGTAAACCCATCTTCAGTTATTCTTTCAGGTGTGCTGCTGCTTGAGCATTTAGGATGGAATGAAGCGGCTGATTTAATCATTAAATCTATGGAAAAAACAATCGCTTCTAAAGTCGTAACTTACGATTTTGCCAGATTAATGGACGGCGCGACTGAAGTTAAATGTTCAGAGTTCGGAGAAGAACTGATTAAAAACATGGACTAAGCAAGGAAACAGCCTAAAATTAGCCATAAAGGAGAAGAGAGACATGGGAAATACTCGTAAAAAAGTTTCTGTTATCGGAGCAGGTTTTACCGGAGCGACAACAGCTTTCTTAACCGCTCAAAAAGAGCTGGCGGACGTTGTTCTCGTTGATATCCCTCAATTGGAGAACCCGACGAAAGGAAAAGCCCTTGATATGCTGGAAGCCAGCCCGGTTCAAGGCTTTGACGCGAAAATTACGGGTACATCTAATTATGAGGATACGGCGGGTTCTGACATTGTTGTCATTACAGCCGGTATTGCAAGAAAACCTGGTATGAGCAGGGATGATCTAGTCTCTACAAACGAAAAAATTATGAGAAGCGTCACACAAGAAATCGTGAAATATTCTCCTGACTCTATCATTGTGGTTTTGACAAACCCTGTTGATGCAATGACATACGCAGTATACAAAGAGTCTGGCTTCCCGAAAGAGCGCGTGATCGGCCAATCAGGTGTGCTTGATACGGCAAGATTCAGAACGTTTGTGGCGGAGGAATTAAACTTGTCAGTGAAAGATGTGACTGGTTTTGTTCTCGGCGGACACGGTGACGATATGGTGCCGCTTGTACGTTATTCTTATGCTGGCGGTATCCCGCTTGAAACCCTCATTCCAAAAGACCGGATTGACGCAATTGTGGAGCGCACAAGAAAAGGCGGCGGCGAGATCGTGAATCTCTTAGGAAACGGAAGCGCGTATTATGCGCCTGCGGCTTCACTGACAGAAATGATCGAAGCAATCTTAAAAGATCAGCGCCGCGTCCTTCCTACAATTGCTTATCTTGAAGGAGAATACGGCTATGAAGGCATCTACCTTGGTGTTCCTACAATTGTCGGCGGAAACGGGCTTGAACAAATCATTGAGCTTGAATTGACAGAATACGAGAAAGAACAGCTGAATAAATCAGTTGAATCTGTCAAAAATGTGATGAAAGTATTATCCTAAAATAAAAAGAGAAAGGCTGGTTTAATCGAAGCCTTTCTCTTTTTATTACAAAATGAAAGCGCTTCCTCCTATTCCTCAGCTGCCTCTTGTTAAAATGATGTAAAAGGCGAATTGTCGGAATGTCCGGCTTTCGTTAAAATAAAATCATGAAACATGGTAAGATGACATAAAATAGAGAAATAGGATGTCGGGGAATTAAGATACTGGAGGCACAGCATGAACAAGAAAATTTTAGTTGTGGATGATGAAGAATCTATCGTTACACTTTTGCAGTACAATTTGGAGCGATCAGGCTATGAGGTTATTACTGCTTCGGATGGAGAAGAAGCACTCAAAAGGGCGGAAACAGAAAATCCTGATTTAATTGTGCTTGATGTGATGCTTCCAAAGCTGGATGGAATTGAAGTATGCAAGCAGCTGAGACAGCAAAAACTCATGTTTCCTATTTTGATGCTGACAGCGAAGGATGAAGAATTTGACAAAGTATTAGGGCTTGAGCTTGGTGCTGATGATTATATGACCAAGCCGTTCAGCCCTCGAGAAGTCAATGCAAGAGTAAAAGCTATTTTAAGGCGTTCTGAAATGGCTGCGCCCTCTAATGATATGAAAAACGAGGAAACAGAAGGACAAATTGTTATCGGCGATTTGAAGATTCTGCCCGATCATTATGAAGCTTATTTTAAAGAAAATCAGCTTGAGCTGACACCGAAAGAATTTGAGCTGCTTTTGTATTTAGGCAGACATAAAGGCAGAGTGCTGACGAGAGATTTGCTTTTAAGTGCTGTCTGGAACTACGATTTTGCCGGAGATACGAGAATTGTTGATGTGCATATCAGTCATCTTCGAGACAAAATTGAAACGAATACAAAAAAACCGATCTATATTAAAACCATTAGGGGATTGGGGTATAAATTGGAGGAGCCAAAAATGAATGATTAAATATCGTGTGCGCCTTTTTTCTGTGCTCGTTGTCTGTATGATTGTGGTGTTTAGTGTACTCGGGCTGTTTTTACAGCAGCTCTTTGAATCTTCTGATCAAAAAAAATCGGAGGAACACATTGAAAAGGAAGCCAAATACATGGCTTCGCTGCTTGATGCCGGCAATCTGAATGACCAGGCAAATGAGAAAGTCATTAAAGATGCAGGCAGTGCGCTTGATGTAGAAGCGTCCGTGATCGATACAGAAGGAAAGGTGCTGTACGGGTCTGACGGCAGCGCGGAGGATTCTTCACAGATTCAGGCGCTTGTCTCCGGTCATGAGGGAGTTCTCGCGAAAGAGGAGAACATGCTTTATTATGGGCTTTCGCTTAGGAGCAAAGGCGAAAAAACGGGGTATGTGCTGCTTACTTCCCGTGAAGAAAGCTCGGGTCTGAATGGCGAGATGTGGGGCATGCTGACAGCCAGTCTTTGTACCGCTTTTATTATTATTGTTTTCTTTTATTCTAATATGACCTCTCGCTACAAAAGATCTATTGAAGCAGCCACAAACATGGCAACAGAGCTGTCCAAGGGGAATTACGATGCCCGTACATACGGCGGTTATATCAGGCGTTCTGACAAGCTTGGCCGGGCCATGAACAGCCTTGCCGTTGATCTGATGGAAATGACGAGGACGCAGGAAATGCAGCGCGACCGCCTGCTGACTGTCATTGAAAACATCGGCTCCGGGCTGATTATGATTGATGGAAGAGGTTTTATCAATCTCGTCAACAGGTCTTACGCGAAGCAGTTTCATGTCAATCCGAATCAGATGCTGCGCCGTCTTTATCATGATGCATTTGAACATGAAGAAGTGATCCAGCTTGTCGAAGAGATTTTTATGACTGAGACGAAGAAATGCAAGCTATTAAGGCTTCCGATCAAAATTGAAAGGCGTTATTTTGAAGTGGACGGCGTTCCTATTATGGGGCCGGATGATGAATGGAAAGGGATCGTGCTCGTTTTTCATGACATGACGGAAACGAAAAAATTAGAGCAGATGAGAAAAGATTTTGTGGCCAATGTTTCCCACGAGCTGAAAACGCCGATTACATCGATCAAAGGGTTTACGGAAACACTATTAGACGGGGCAATGGAGGACAAAGAGGCGCTTTCAGAATTTCTCTCGATTATTTTAAAGGAAAGCAAAAGGCTTCAGTCATTGGTGCAGGATTTGCTTGATCTTTCTAAGATTGAGCAGCAAAACTTTACGCTCAGCATCGAAACGTTCGATGCAGCGAAAATGCTGGCTGATATTGAAACGCTACTTAAGCATAAAGCGACGGAGAGAGGTATCTCTTTACAGCTGAACGTTCCGAAAGACCCTCTCTATGTAGCGGGCGACCCGTACCGGCTGAAACAGGTGTTTTTAAATCTCGTAAACAATGCATTAACCTATACACCGGAGAAGGGTTCGGTAGCTATCAATGTCAAACCGGGAGAAACAGAAATTCAAATCGAAGTTTCCGATACCGGGATTGGCATCCAGAAAGAAGAAATTCCCCGCATCTTTGAACGGTTTTACCGCGTTGATAAAGACAGAAGCAGAAACTCAGGCGGGACCGGTCTCGGTCTTGCGATTGTAAAGCATTTAATAGAGGCTCATGAAGGCAAAATCGATGTGACAAGCGAGCCGGGCAGAGGCACTATGTTTACAGTGACGCTGAAGCGGGCTGCTGAAAAGCCTGTTTAATGTTTACAAAGCTTTAACAATATCTTTATGCACTGTTAAACCTATGCTGGTAGGATGTAGTAGAACCCCTTCATCCAAGGAGCCAATTTTGACGGCGGGAACCTTTTTGTGTTCCCGTCCTTTTTTGTGTGTTCTCATCGGTTCGCGTATTTTCCTTTCAAATTGAACTTTGTTAAAATAAGAGAAGCTAAAGACTATTATTATGAGATGAATGGAAGCTGCTGCTTCTTAGGAGGATATTGAATGACGGAACGAAAAAAATTAGTGCTTGTAGACGGAAACAGTCTGGCTTACCGGGCGTTTTTCGCATTGCCGCTGTTAAGCAATGATAAAGGAATTCATACAAATGCGGTTTACGGTTTTGCGATGATTTTGATGAAAATGCTTGAGGATGAAAAGCCGACGCATATGCTGGTTGCGTTTGATGCCGGGAAAACGACGTTTCGTCACGGCACATTTAAAGAGTATAAAGGCGGAAGACAGAAAACCCCGCCTGAGCTTTCAGAACAAATGCCGTTTATCCGCGAACTGCTTGATGCCTATCAAATCAGCCGTTACGAACTGGAACAATACGAAGCTGACGACATTATCGGCACACTCGCCAAATCGGCTGAAAAAGACGGCTTTGAGGTAAAGGTTTTCTCGGGCGATAAGGATTTAACACAGCTGGCAACAGACCAGACGACGGTTGCCATTACGAGAAAAGGAATTACCGATGTTGAGTTTTACACACCAGAGCACGTCCAGGAGAAATACGGACTCACGCCTGACCAAATTATTGATATGAAGGGTTTAATGGGGGATTCTTCTGACAACATCCCGGGTGTGCCTGGTGTCGGGGAAAAAACCGCGATTAAGCTGTTAAAGCAATTCCATTCTGTTGAAAAGCTGCTCGAATCAATTGATGAGGTAAGCGGAAAAAAACTCAAGGAAAAGCTGGAAGAATTTAAGGATCAGGCCTTGATGAGCAAGGAATTGGCGACGATTATGACCGATGCGCCGATTGAGGTATCCGTTTCGGGTCTGGAATATCAAGGCTTTAATCGTGAACAGGTCATTGCCATCTTTAAGGACCTTGGGTTCAATACGCTTCTTGAACGGCTCGGGGAAGACGGTGTAGAGGCGGAGCAGGATCAGTCGTTAGAAGAAATTGATGTCAAAACAGTCACCGACGTGACTAGCGATATATTGGTTTCTCCATCTGCATTTGTCGTTGAACAGATTGGCGATAATTATCATGAAGTGCCGATTCTCGGTTTTTCGATAGTGAACGAAACGGGAGCCTACTTTATTCCAAAAGACGCTGCTGTCGAGTCTGATGTGTTTAAAGAATGGGTGGAAAATGACGATCAGAAAAAATGGGTCTTTGACAGCAAGCGGGCTGTCGTGGCTTTGCGCTGGCAGGGCATTGAGCTGAAAGGTGCGGAGTTTGATACGCTTCTTGCCGCTTATATCATAAATCCGGGCAATTCGTATGACGACGTTGCCAGTGTGGCTAAGGATTACGGCTTGCACATCGCTTCAAGCGATGAATCAGTTTACGGCAAGGGAGCAAAACGCGCAGTGCCGGCAGAGGGCGAACTGTCTGAGCATCTCGTCAGAAAGGCTTTAGCTATTCAAAGCCTCCGGGAAAAGCTCGTTCAGGAGCTGGAGAACAACGATCAGCTTGAATTGTTTGAGGAGCTGGAAATGCCGCTGTCGCTTATTCTCGGAGAAATGGAATCAACAGGCGTTAAGGTTGATGTTGACCGCTTAAAACGAATGGGAGAAGAACTGAGCGCCAAGCTGAAGGAATATGAAGAAAAAATTCATGATATTGCAGGAGAGCCGTTTAATATCAATTCTCCTAAACAGCTCGGCGTCATCCTGTTTGAAAAGATCGGCCTGCCAGTTGTGAAGAAAACGAAAACAGGCTATTCAACGTCTGCTGATGTGCTTGAAAAGCTGGCTGACAAACATGATATTGTTGACTATATTTTGCAGTACAGACAAATCGGCAAGCTGCAATCGACATACATCGAAGGGCTTTTAAAGGTGACAAGAAAAGATACACACAAGGTGCATACGCGCTTTAACCAAGCCTTAACGCAAACAGGGCGCCTCAGCTCGACCGATCCGAACCTGCAAAACATACCGATCAGGCTTGAGGAAGGGCGCAAGATCCGCCAGGCCTTTGTTCCGTCTGAAAAAGACTGGCTCATTTTTGCGGCTGATTACTCGCAAATCGAGCTGCGGGTGCTTGCCCACATTTCAAAGGATGAAAATTTGATCGAAGCCTTTACAAACGACATGGATATTCATACAAAAACAGCAATGGATGTGTTCCATGTCGCTGAGGATGAAGTGACATCGGCGATGAGACGCCAGGCGAAAGCGGTCAACTTCGGGATTGTATACGGCATCAGTGATTACGGTCTATCACAGAATCTCGGCATTACGAGGAAAGAAGCTGGGGCATTCATCGACCGATATTTGGAAAGCTTCCAGGGCGTCAAAGCGTATATGGAGGACTCGGTGCAGGACGCGAAGCAAAAAGGCTACGTAACCACGCTGCTGCATCGCCGCCGCTACATCCCTGAACTGACGAGCCGAAACTTTAATATCCGCAGCTTTGCGGAGCGGACGGCAATGAATACGCCGATTCAAGGAAGTGCCGCGGATATTATTAAAAAAGCCATGATTGATATGGCAGCCAAGCTGAAAGAAAAGCAGCTGAAGACAAGATTGCTGCTTCAAGTGCACGATGAATTGATTTTTGAAGCGCCGAAGGAAGAAATTGAAATACTTGAAAAGCTTGTTCCAGAAGTGATGGAGCATGCGCTTGCATTAGATGTGCCGTTAAAGGTGGACTTTGCTTCAGGCCCATCCTGGTACGATGCGAAATAAACAGAGATAAAGGAAGTGATGGATGTGCCGGAATTACCAGAGGTTGAAACCGTCCGGCGCACTCTGACCGGGCTTGTAAGAGGAAAAACAATCAAATCGGTAGAGATCAGATGGCCGAATATCATCAAACGGCCTGCCGAACCGGAGGAATTTGCGCGAAACTTAGCAGGAGAAACCATCCAGTCCATCGGGAGACGGGGAAAGTTTTTGCTGTTTTACTTAGATCATTACGTCATGGTCTCCCACCTTCGTATGGAAGGGAAGTACGGGCTTCACCAAGAGGAGGAGCCGGACGATAAACACGTGCATGTCATATTTACGATGACGGACGGAACCCAGCTGCGTTACAGGGACGTTCGGAAATTCGGAACCATGCATTTATTTAAACCGGGAGAGGAAGCAGGGGAGCTGCCGCTTTCTCAGCTCGGGCCCGAACCGGATGCAGAAGAATTTACGAGTGCGTATTTGAAAGAACGGCTGGAGAAAACAAACCGAGCTGTCAAAACCGCTCTTCTGGATCAGAAAACGGTCGTCGGACTCGGGAACATTTATGTGGACGAGGCTCTGTTCAGAGCGGGCGTCCATCCCGAGACAAAAGCAAACCAGCTATCAGATAAAAAAATCAAAAAACTTCATGCTGAAATTAAAAATACCCTTCAGGAAGCGATTGATGCCGGTGGAAGCACTGTCCGGTCGTATATCAATTCCCAAGGAGAAATCGGAATGTTTCAGCTGCAGCATTTTGTGTACGGGAAAAAAGATGAGCCCTGCAAAAATTGCGGCACCATGATTACCAAAATTGTCGTCGGAGGCAGAGGCACACATTTTTGCGCCAAGTGCCAGAAAAAATAGAGGAATGCTTCATCGTCCAAGCTGTCGGTGCATATATCAGTAACTCTGTAATAGAGGAAGTGCCGTTTTTCGGAAACACGGATTTTTCACTTTTCCATATACATGATTGTGATGAATCTCCGGGCATTAAACATCTGATACAAGAGCACCAACAGAAAGGAAGAAACGGATATGCAAATGGTTTCTATACTGCTGCTGGCGTTAGCTGTCAGCTTGGACAGTTTTTCAGTCGGATTTACGTATGGATTGCGAAAAATGAAGATACCGCTAAAAGCCATTATTGTCATTGCCTTCTGTTCCGGCACTGTTATGTTTATATCCATGCTGATCGGAAGCTTTCTCACCAAGTTTTTCCCCGTATATGTGACTGAGAAGCTCGGCGGGTTAATATTGGTTGGAATCGGCGTGTGGGTTTTATATCAAGTTTTCAGGCCGGCAAAAGACAAAGACTACTTATTGCATGAAAAAACGCTGCTTAATTTAGAGGTTCGGTCATTGGGCATTGTGATCCATATTTTGAGAAAACCGATGAGTGCGGATATCGACAAATCTGGTGTGATTAATGGAATTGAAGCGGTGTTATTGGGATTCGCCCTGTCGATTGATGCCTTCGGGGCAGGTATGGGAGCTGCCATTCTCGGTTTTTCTCCCATTGCAATGAGCATAATCGTCGCGATTATGAGTTCGCTGTTTGTGTCAGTCGGCATCAATGCCGGCCATATTCTGTCTAAATGGAGATGGATCGATAAAATGGCGTTTTTGCCGGGGCTTCTGCTGATCACGATCGGGCTCTGGAAATTGTAAAAAGGAGTGGATCTCTTGACCTTAGTCATTGGTTTAACGGGAGGAATAGCAAGCGGCAAAAGTACGGTTGCCAATATGCTGATAGATAAAGGAATCACTGTCATAGATGCGGATATCATTGCAAAACAAGCGGTAGAAAAAGGGATGCCGGCCTACCGGCAGATCATTGACGAATTTGGTGAAGACATTCTGCTCGAAAATGGTGATATAGACAGAAGAAAGCTTGGGGCGCTGGTCTTTACAAATGAACAGAAGCGTCTTGCTTTGAATTCAATTGTTCATCCTGCGGTCAGAGAGGAAATGCTCAAGCGGCGTGATGAGTCCATTGCAAATCAGGAGACATTTGTAGTATTAGATATCCCGCTTTTGTTCGAAAGCAAATTGGAGTCTTTAGTGGATAAAATTATTGTGGTCAGTGTGACAAAAGAGCTTCAGCTTGAACGCCTGACCAAGCGCAACCAATTAACGGAGGAAGAAGCGCTTAGCCGGATCCGCTCCCAAATTCCATTAGAGGAAAAAGTGTCAAGAGCGGATAACGTAATAGACAATAGCGGCACACTCGAAGAGACAAAACAGCAGCTTGAGGAAATTCTCAGCTGCTGGGCATAACAAAACACCGTTCATTATGAACGGTGTTTTTGTGATTAAAAATCAAAATTGTCCGGATCAGGACCGACGCGCAGATTTTCATTTAACGCATCAATTCGGTTCATGTCATCCTGTGATAATTCAAAATCAAATATGTTCGCGTTCGCTTTAATTCGATGTTCCTTTGTTGATTTAGGAATGGTGATGACGCCGTGCTGTAAATCCCAGCGTAAAATGATTTGCGCGACGGACTTGTTATATGATGTTGCAATGTCTGTCAGTTCGGGATGATCAAGCAATTGTCCCTGCATTAAAGGTGACCATGCTTCCATTTGAATGCCTTGCTTCTCGCAATAAGCCATCAGCTCTTTTTGCGTGAGGCGCGGGTGGAATTCCACTTGGTTGATCATAGGCTTCATTTCAGCACCCTTCAGCAGATCCTCCAGGTGGTGGATTTGGAAATTGCTCACACCGATCGCTTTGACACGGCCTTCTTTATACAATGTTTCAAGTGCTCTCCAAGCTTCTTTATATTTGCCTTCCACAGGCCAGTGAATGAGGTATAGATCTAAATATTCCAAACCGAGTTTTGACAGGCTTGTTTCAAATGCCGCCAATGTTTCCTCATACCCTAAATCCGCATTCCACACTTTTGATGTGACAAATAGATCCTCTCTGGAGATGCCGGCTTCTTCAATTCCGTGCCGCAAGCCTTCCCCGACTCCCGCTTCATTTCCGTAGATAGCGGCAGTATCAATACTGCGGTAACCGTGAACAATGGCGGTTTTCACCGCATTGACGAGTTCCGATCCTTCTTCCACTTGGAATACACCGAGGCCGAACCACGGCATTTTCACCCCGTTATGAAGTGTTGCTGCTGCTTGTAAATGTGTTGTCATGTTTGTTTCCTCCTTATTGAAATGTTAGGCTGCCTGCCGATCCTGTTTTTCCAGAAGACGGCTCCAGCCTGTTAAGATGACGGCTCCTGCTACCATTAAAGCTCCAATCCACGCGGTATGAATCAGTCCGATGGAATCGGTAATCACGCCTCCCAAAAAAGATCCTAGGGCAATTCCTGCGTTAAATGCTGCAATATTAATCGCGGATGCTACATCTACTGCGCTCGGTACAAAACGTTCAGCCAGCATGACGACATATACTTGCAGGCCGGGCACATTCATAAAGGCCAGCAAGCCCATAAAGAGAATCGTAATGAGGCCAGCAATTTTATAAGGAGCCGTAAATGTTAACGTAAACAGGACGAGCGCCTGTACGATAAACATATAAAACAGCGCGGCGATCGGATTTCGATTGGACAGTTTCCCGCCAATCATATTGCCGATGGCAATGGCAATTCCGTATACGAGCAGGATAATGGCTACAGTGCCGGCCTTAAAGCCCGTCACTTCCTGAAGCAGGGGAGATAGGTAAGTGAACACAACAAATGTTCCTCCGTATCCTAAAGCTGTTATGACAAATAAAAGCAGTAAACGGCCGTTTGTCACAAGCTTCAATTGGTCCCGCATCGTTGTTTTCGTCCCTTTTCGTAAATTGGAAGGGACAAGAATGCCATTTGCAATGCCAGCGATAATGCCGACGGCGATAATAACCATAAAGGCAAACCGCCAGCCGAGCTGCTGGCCGATCAACGTGCCGAAAGGAACTCCGGTTACTGTTGCGACGGTGAGTCCTGTAAACATAATGGAAATCGCACTCGCCCTTTTATTTTCAGGGACAAGATCAGCTGCGATCGTCGAGCCGATCGACATAAACACACCGTGTGAAAAAGCGGATATCACACGTGCTGCTAAAAGAATCCCGATGCTTGAGGCCGACGCGGCCATCGTATTCCCGGCGATAAAAATGATCATGATCCAAAGCAATAGCGTCTTTCGTGACATGCTTGAGGTCAATGACGTTAAAATAGGCGCGCCGAACGTAACACCCAGTGCGTATAGCGAAACGGTCAATCCCGCTGTTGTTACAGGAATGTGTAAATCATCAGATATTAACGGCAAAAGGCCGACGCTGATAAATTCGGTTGTCCCTATCGCGAATGCACTAATGGCGAGAGCCAGAAGTGCAGGAATGCTGCTTTTATTGGCTGAAGTCATTCAAGTTCCTCCTTTTCTGTTATGTGTTGTATGATTGAAATTCTGCCGAACAAGCTATATAAATAAAAGAGCAGATTCAATTCAGCCGGCAAATGTGATTATGAAAGATATCATCAAAAAAGAAAAGTACGTACTTTTAAGTGCTATAGTCACTTTTTGGTGCCTGTAAGGAGAGTGAACCTCATGGAGAAGAAAAAATATAACATTTCAGTTGAAGCGACTCTTGAAGTAATAGGCGGGAAATGGAAATGCGTGATTTTATGCCACCTGACACACGGAAAAAAACGAACAAGTGAGTTAAAGCGTTTAATGCCGAATATCACTCAAAAAATGCTGACCCAGCAGCTGCGTGAGCTGGAAGCTGACGGTGTCATTAACCGTATCGTGTACAATCAGGTTCCTCCGAAAGTGGAATACGAACTGAGTGAATACGGCCGCAGCTTAGAAGGCATTTTAGATATGCTCTGCGATTGGGGAGCGAATCATATCAACAAGGTATACGGCGATACTTTCTCTGTATTAGAAGAAAGTGTGCTCAATGATAAATTGAAACAGGAATCATAAGAAAATAAAGCAGGCAGTGCGTAGCGCTGGCTGCTTTTTTGATTCTTTATCCTCATATTGTGTGCAAGAAAACGTATGATACATCATAAATTAGCGTTATAATCGTTGATTTTTATCAATATGTACTGGCGAATTCTTTTTAATGTGTTATACTAATTTCAGATGACAACAATTTAGAATGACATAATTGATGAGGGGTGACCAACGTGAAGGTAAAAGTAGCGATAAACGGGTTTGGAAGAATCGGAAGAATGGTCTTTAGAAAAGCAATGTTAGACGATCAAATTCAAGTAGTGGCTATTAACGCCAGCTATTCGGCTGAAACGCTGGCTCATTTAATAAAGTATGACACAAATCACGGACGGTACGACAAAGAGGTTGAGGCTGGAGAAGACAGTCTGATTGTGAATGGAAAAAAAGTACTCTTGTTAAATAGCCGTGATCCGCAACAGCTGCCTTGGCGGGAATATGATATTGACATTGTCGTTGAAGCAACAGGGAAGTTTAATTCAAAAGAAAAAGCGATGGGACATATTGAAGCGGGCGCGAAAAAAGTCATTCTGACCGCTCCGGGGAAAAATGAAGACGTTACCATTGTGATGGGTGTTAATGAAGACCAATTTGATGCTGAACGCCACGTCATTATTTCAAACGCGTCATGCACGACAAATTGCCTTGCACCGGTTGTGAAAGTGCTTGATGATGAATTTGGCATTGAGAGCGGTCTAATGACGACAGTGCACGCTTATACGAACGATCAAAAAAATATTGATAATCCGCACAAAGATTTGCGCCGCGCCCGGGCATGCGGTGAATCCATCATTCCGACGACAACAGGAGCGGCAAAGGCGCTTTCGCTTGTTCTGCCTCACCTGAAAGGAAAGCTTCACGGTCTCGCATTGCGTGTGCCTGTACCGAACGTCTCATTAGTTGATCTTGTTGTCGACTTGAAAACGGATGTAACGGCAGAAGAGGTAAACGAAGCATTCAAACAGGCTGCCAAAACGTCAATGTACGGAGTGCTTGATTATTCGGATGAACCGCTCGTGTCGACAGATTATAATACGAATCCGCATTCGGCGGTTATTGACGGGCTTACGACAATGGTGATGGAAGACAGGAAAGTAAAGGTTCTCGCATGGTATGACAATGAATGGGGCTACTCATGCAGAGTAGTTGATCTCATCCGCCATGTGGCGGCACGAATGAAACATCCATCTGCTGTATAGAATAAGGTCATGGACACAATTTAAGAAAAAACCCTTAACAGCATATTTCTGAAAAAACGCTTCTTGCAAATTAGACTTAAACACAGTATACTATTTTTCGTGAACTTCTTGCTTGAGACTGTTTCGGGATTACTTAAAGGGTTAGGACCTCTCCGGACTAACTTTCCCCCGTGGTAAATAGCCGACCCAGTTGTTGGAACTTCACTTTTTAATTCTTGTTAAGGGGGGTCCATGACTATGGAAACAATGGGGCGTCACGTTATCTCCGAGCTATGGGGATGCGATTTTGATAAGCTGAATGACATGGATTTTATTGAAAAAACGTTTGTAAATGCTGCTTTAAAATCAGGAGCTGAGGTGCGCGAGGTTGCATTTCACAAATTTGCACCGCAGGGCGTAAGCGGAGTCGTTATTATTTCTGAATCACATTTAACGATTCACAGTTTTCCTGAGCACGGATATGCAAGCATTGATGTTTATACTTGTGGAGACTTAGATCCTAATGTCGCTGCTGACTACATTGCAGAGGCATTACATGCTGATACAAGAGAAAACATTGAAATACCAAGAGGAATGGGGCCTGTGCAGATTAAACAGGCGCAAGCGAAAGTCCTATAAAGTAAACACGAACACAAAGGGAGCTGGAGCTAGAAAGCCGTTACGCGCTTTTTAGCTTATGCTCCTTTTATTTTTATGAACAAACAGGGGCGGCTAGCTTTTTCTTTTTCCGTTTTTTTTGTAAAATAAGAAAGAGATATGTCATAAACCGCCTGATGCTGTTAGATACAGCCTAAACAACGGCTCTCCCGACAGATGCCTGTCACATCACTTTATAGCCGGAGGCTGCCGAATATACATTGCAGGGAACGAAATAGTTGGGAGCTGATTTTATTGAAATGTCCTTCATGCCAGCATAACGGAACGCGAGTCCTCGATTCACGGCCTGTGGATGACGGAAAATCCATTCGCAGAAGACGGGAATGCGAAGCCTGCCATTACCGCTTTACTACCTTTGAGAAAGTGGAGGAAACCCCGCTCATCGTTGTAAAAAAAGAAGGCGTGCGAGAGGAATTCAGCAGGGAAAAAATGCTGCGCGGCCTTATTAAAGCGTGTGAAAAAAGGCCTGTTTCACTCAAAACGCTGGAAGATATGTGTTTTGACATTGAAAAAGAACTGCGCAATCAAGGCTGTTCCGAAGTGAAAAGCGAGTTCGTCGGAGAAATGGTCATGGACCGCCTGGCTAAGGTTGATGAAGTCGCATACGTGCGGTTCGCGTCCGTCTATAGGCAGTTTAAAGATATTAATGTCTTTATCGATGAATTAAAAGATTTAATAAAGAAAGAGCGTTAAAGAGCTAAAAGGATTCTTCTAGCTCTTTTCTCATGTGCAAAATTGGCATTTGATAGATATTCGAAACGGTGTAAAATGAGAGGTAGAAACATAATCGGAAGGTTTGAGAATGTATGGCTGACTATTGGAAAGATGTACTGCCTGTAGACCCTTATGTGGTGAAGAGCAAATCAATGCTGCAGGATATTGACAGACAAATTATTACACAACTGTACCAGCCCTTAATCGGCCCTGTTGCATTCTCTCTTTATATGACATTGTGGGGAGAACTTGAACAAAACCGTCTGTGGGGCGGAGAATCCACACATAGACAGCTGATGGGAATGACCCAGTCCAATTTGAAAACGATCCATCAGGAACAGGGGAAGCTCGAGGGCATCGGATTGGTAAAAGTATATATGAAAGAATCCGAGCGGCAGGAGCGCCTCTTTATATATGAACTGCTGCCGCCGCTGCGGCCGAATGAATTTTTCGAAGACGGCATGCTGAACGTTTTTCTGTATAACAGAGTCGGAAAAACAAAATATCAGCAGTTAAAACAATTTTTTACGCATCCGGCGATTTCAGAAGACGCCAAAGAAATTACAAGGCCGTTTAATCATGCGTTTGAATCACTGCAGCCGAGTGAATGGAAGCTCACATCCGATATGGAGGAAACGGTGAGACTTGCGACGGGAAGGGAGTATACAACTGTCGGACAGGCTCCGTCCTATACCGTTACAGAGGATGTGTTCGATTTTGATTTGTTTTTAGCGGGGCTTTCGGAGACGATGATTCCAAGAAAAGCAATGACACAGCAGGTGCGGGAAACGATTAAAAAGCTTTCTTATTTGTACGGCATTGATCCTTTGCAGATGCAAAACGTCGTCATGAGCGCGATCGATGAGCATGAAGTGATTACCACCGAAGCTTTAAGAAAAGCAGCAAGCGACTGGTACCAAATTGAGAGGAACGGACAGCTGCCAGACTTAGTGGAGAAAACACAGCCGGTACATCTGCGCGAAGGCGGAAAACCGGCAGAAGAGGATTCGCTGGATAGTGAGCTGATCGCATTGCTGGAGGTCATCTCACCGAAAAAGCTTCTTCAGGATATCGCGGACGGAACCGAACCGTCAAAAGCAGATCTAAAAATTATAGAAGAAATTATGTTTGAACAGAAGCTGGAGCCAGGCGTCACAAATGTATTGATTTATTACGTCATGCTGAAAACCGACATGAAGCTGTCGAAAAATTATATACAAAAAATTGCCTCCCATTGGGCGCGCAAAAAAGTCAAAACGGTCAGAGAAGCGATGAAGCTTGCCATAGAAGAAAACCGCCAGTATCTCGAATGGGCTGAAGGGAAAACGAGCCAATCTTCTAAACGAAATCAAAAAGTGATTCGCGAGGAAAAACTTCCTGACTGGATGAAAGAAAAGAAAACGGCTTCCGATTCTGAAACCGGACAGCACATGCTGCATGAACAGGACTTGGAAGAACAGAAGAAAAAGATGATGGAAGAAATGAAAAAACTGAAAAAATACTCTGCCTATTAAGAGCAGAGATGCGGGGTGAAGTAATACATGGAACCAATCAGCCGTTCCCTGCAGGGCGTAACCGGCAGACCGGATTTCCAAAAGCGTCTTGAACAAATGAAAGAAAAAGTGATGAAGGATCAAGACGTTCAGGCATTTTTAAAGGAAAATGAAGACGTCATCGATCAAAAAATGATTGAAAGAAGCTTAAATAAGCTTTATGAATATATTGGACAGAGCAAGCACTGCTCTTATTGTTCAGAAGACGAAAACAGCAATAATCTGTTGGAGGGCTACCATCCGAAGCTTGTGATGACCGGCCGCTCTATTGATATCGAGTATTACGAATGCCCGGTCAAACGAAAGCTCGATCAGCAGAAAAAACAGAAGTCTCTCATGAAAAGCATGTATATTCAGCAGGACCTTCTCGGAGCGACCTTCCAGCAGGTCGATATTAATGATCCGAGCAGACTTGCAATGTTCCAGCATGTCACGGATTTTCTGAAAAGCTATAATGAGACGGGAAAAGGGAAAGGATTATATTTGTACGGCAAGTTCGGTGTAGGAAAAACCTTTATGCTCGCCGCTATTGCCAATGAGCTGGCGGAAAAAGAGTATTCCTCCATGATCGTCTATGTGCCCGAATTTGTCAGAGAGCTGAAAAATTCGCTTCAAGATCATTCGTTGGAAGAAAAGCTGAACATGGTAAAAACCACGCCTGTATTGATGCTCGACGACATCGGAGCAGAATCGATGACGAGCTGGGTCAGGGATGAAGTTATCGGAACAGTGCTTCAGCACAGAATGTCCCAGCAGCTGCCGACTTTCTTCTCTTCTAATTTCTCGCCTGATGAGCTGAAGCATCATTTTACGTATTCGCAAAGGGGAGAAAAGGAAGAAGTGAAAGCGGCAAGATTAATGGAGCGGATTTTATATCTGGCTGCTCCCATCCGTCTTGACGGAGAAAACCGCCGCCATTAATAACCGCTGCGGTTCAAAGGGGAAGGAACTGAGGGTATGAAACTTAAAACGGCTGTTAAATGGCTGGCAGTGCTTGCGGGAGCAGGCTTGATTTTTTGGGCAAATAAAAGGTATTTAAATCTATCTCCGAAAGAAATCCGGATATGGGTTTTATCATTCGGCATCTTTGCGCCGCTTATCTTTATCGGGATATCGATCGTCAGGCCGCTTGTATTATTTCCGGTATCAGTTATTTCTATTGCGGGCGGTCTGGCCTTTGGCCCGATTCTCGGCACGCTTTACACACTATTCGGGTCGATGTGCGCTTCGGCTGTCTCATTTTTTGCAGCCGGTCTGTTGGCGGCAAAAACCAACAGCCGTCACGAAAGGCTGGAAAACATCCAGAAACAGATGGAGGAAAACGGTTTTTTCTATATCTTTCTTCTGCGGATCCTTCCGATTAATTTTGACTTTGTCAGCTATGCGGCAGGACTTTCTAATGTCAAGCCGCTCCCATATTTTGCGGCGACGGCTGCGGGAATCATCCCTGGGACCGTTGCACTGAACGTGCTGGGAGCAAGCTTTTTCACGGGCAATTTGCCCGCCTTCTTTCTCGTCCTCGGATTCTATCTCATTTTTATGGCGCTGCCATTTATCTTCAGAAGGAAAATGCAAAGCCTGTTTCAAGAATCAAATTAAGATTTGCCGGTGACCTTTACGTCTATTTTAAAAACATCCCCCATATACTTGTAACAGATGCCGTAAGGGGGGACAAACATGCTTGAAATAATCTTTGAAGATGACCATGATACAGCCGCTTTTTTACATCTCATTCAGCATTCGGACGATCGGAAAAACATCATTGTCCGTGAAGGCATACGAAAAATCGGGATTGAAAAAGCTGAGCCGGCTTTCTCTATTCAGGGTTTTATGGAGCCGATTCTGGTCAAGTTTTTTTTAGATTGCAAAGAAGACGAGCATATGCTGTCGTTGATTGAAGAGACGTATTGTTTCACGGACCAGGATGAGCAGCAGCAAATCCTTCAGCTCGCACACAGTATTATAGAAGGAGAAGCTGATGTTCTTCCGTTTGAACCGATGAAGCCGCCGCGTAAGCAGTGTATTTTAGATGAGCTCCAAACGATTTGTTTAGAGGAAGGGGTATTTTCAATTCGTTCCTTTCAAACCTTTCGCCTCGGAAAGTACTACGAACAGCTTAGAGAAACTGTGGAAGCGGCAATAGACGAATATAAGATGGAGCAGGAGTACCAAAACTTTATTCAGACACTCAGAGATTATGTAATGGCTAAACCGCCGCGAATCAAAAAGGTGCACATTGTCCATGATGGTTCATTTATACTGTGGGAGATGCGCTATGTGCCGGAACGGGAAAAAATGAAATACATAGACAGGCGATTTGTCCGGGATCATCCCATGTACATTGACTCCCATTTGCTTGCGCCGCTGATCTCCATCGCGCCTGATGAGGTGATTCTCTATACAGACCAGCCCGAGCATATGATGGTAAGGACGATTCAAAACGTATTTCAAGAGCGTGTGCAAATGCTTCCGCTTCAGGCGTTTTCAAACGCTGAAACACCGGTCAAGCACTCAGAGGGATAAGTGCCGGCAGCCTGTAAACATAAGGCTGCCGCTTGAAAAAAAGGAAATACAATCGTGTTGATTTTTTGGAACGAACAATTTATAATACATAGGAGATTAAGATTGACACACGTACTGATAAGGACATGAAGGAATGAAACCGGCTTAAAGAGAGGGAAGTCACGGCTGCAAGCTTCCCAGCTAAGGACCATTCGCTTTACCGCCTTTGAACCTCAGCTGTGAACCCCTTTATAAGGAACAGTAATAGCTGACGGGAACTCCCGTTACAGAGTTTAGAGCCGCAGGTGCCGGTGTATTGGCTTGCGGAAAAAAGGGTGGAACCACGATTCCGTTTATTCAACCTCGTCCCTTTCATAGGGGGCGGGGTTTTTATATGCAAAAAAAGGAGTGACAATGATGTCAGATATGGTAAAAATCACATTTCCTGATGGAGCAGTCAAGGAGTTTGCGAAAGGAACAACAACAGAAGATATCGCGGCATCCATCAGTCCGGGATTAAAAAAGAAATCATTAGCCGGAAAACTGAACGGAAAAGAAATCGATTTGAAAACGCCGATCAACGAAGACGGCACTGTGGAAATCATTACTGAAGGATCAGAAGAGGGTCTTGAGATTATGCGCCACAGTACGGCTCACTTGCTGGCACAAGCGATTAAACGCATTTACAAAGACGTGAAATTCGGTGTCGGTCCTGTTATCGAAAACGGTTTTTACTATGATGTAGAAATGGAAGAAGCGATTACGCCGGAGGATCTGCCGAAAATCGAGAAAGAAATGAAAAAAATCGTCAATGCGAACCTTCCGATCGTTCGAAAAGAAGTCAGCCGTGAAGAAGCGAAAGCCCGCTTTGCGGAAATCGGCGATGACCTGAAGCTTGAACTGCTGGATGCGATTCCTGAGGGAGAAACCGTATCGATTTACGAGCAGGGCGAATTCTTTGACCTGTGCCGCGGCGTACACGTTCCATCAACAGGAAAAATTAAAGAGTTTAAGCTGTTAAGCCTTGCAGGTGCATATTGGCGCGGTGACAGCAATAATCAAATGCTTCAGCGTGTATACGGAACAGCTTTCTTCAAAAAAGCTGATCTTGACGAGCATCTTCGCATGCTTGAAGAAGCAAAAGAGCGTGACCACAGAAAACTTGGCAAAGAATTAAAGCTGTTTGCGAATTCTCAAAAAGTCGGACAAGGTCTGCCGCTTTGGCTGCCAAAAGGCGCGACAATCCGCCGCACAATCGAACGCTACATCGTCGATAAAGAAATCAGCCTCGGCTATGAACACGTCTATACACCAGTGCTTGGAAGCAAAGAGCTGTATGAAACATCAGGACACTGGGATCATTATCAAGAAGGCATGTTCCCTCCGATGGAAATGGATAATGAAACACTTGTGCTCCGTCCGATGAACTGCCCGCACCATATGATGATTTATAAAAACGATATTCACAGCTACCGTGAGCTTCCGATTCGTATCGCTGAACTCGGCACAATGCACCGCTACGAAATGTCAGGTGCGCTGTCAGGTCTTCAGCGGGTGCGCGGCATGACACTGAATGATGCCCACATCTTTGTCCGCCCGGATCAGATTAAGGATGAGTTTATCCGGACAGTTCGTTTGATTCAGGACGTATATGAAGATTTCGGCTTGCACGATTACACATTCCGTCTGTCTTATCGTGATCCGGAAGACACAGAGAAATACTTTGATGACGATGAAATGTGGAACAAAGCGCAATCTATGCTGAAAGCGGCAATGGACGAAATTGGCCATGACTATTACGAAGCAGAAGGCGAAGCTGCATTCTACGGCCCTAAACTTGATGTTCAGGTGAAAACAGCGATCGGCAAGGAAGAAACATTGTCTACTGTTCAGCTGGACTTCTTGCTGCCTGAACGCTTCGATCTGACATATATCGGTGAAGACGGCAAGCAGCATCGTCCGGTTGTTATTCACAGAGGTGTGGTATCAACAATGGAACGCTTTGTTGCATTCCTAATCGAAGAGCATAAAGGCGCACTTCCAACATGGCTTGCACCGGTTCAGTTCCAAGTTATCCCGGTTTCTCCGGCTGTGCATTTGGATTATGCGAAACAAGTACAAGAGCGCCTGCAGCGTGAAGGCCTGCGTGTAGAAGTCGACAGTCGTGATGAAAAAATTGGCTACAAAATCCGCGAAGCGCAAATGCAAAAAATTCCGTACATGCTTGTGGTCGGTGACCAAGAAGCAGAAAACGGTGCGGTAAACGTCCGTAAATACGGAGAGCAGAAGTCTGAAACCATTTCACTTGATGATTTTGTGAAAAAGGCTGTAGCTGAAGCGAAGAAATAATACAAAAAAGCATGATCTCATGAAAGAGATCATGCTTTTTTATTTATGTTCTAAAATAGGAAACAAATCATGAAGGCTGCTGATGATGTGATCAGGCGTCACTTCTGTTTCATTTTTCTTATCCGTCCGGTTGATCCATACGGTTTTGATACCGGCTCTGGAAGCGCCTAAAATGTCTGTATTCAGGTTATCGCCGACCATGATGGCATCCTCTTTCTGGATCTTCATCAGCTGCAGGCAATGCTCGAAAATAGAAGCATCAGGTTTCCCTTTGCCAAAAGCGCCTGAGATGACAATTTCATTGAAATAAGGGGCGAGCTCAGGCACGCCGGCGAGCTTCTCCTTTTGCAGACTCGGATCGCCGTTAGTCAAAAGCAGCAACTCATACTTTCCTTTTAATTGATCAAGCACATCAAATGTTTCATCGTAAACAAACGGGCGTTTTCGGCGTTCCGCTGCAAAAAACTCTCCCAAATATTCACCATATGCCGGATCGTCGACACCAAGCGCTTTCAGGCCGTTTGTCCATGCGTTTCGTCTGTACTCCGGCACAATCTTATTCAGCTTCTGAAATCCTTCACTGATCGGCTCGGAGAAATTCGACCACAGCCCTTCAAACGGGTTAATGCCGATCATCACCGTATAAGGGTATGTCTCGTAAGACATGTACAATTCTCTCGCCGCTTCCCGAACAGCTGCTTCGAATTCCTCAGGGTCAAGACCATATTTTTTCTCGGCCTGTAAACATGTTTCAGCAAATGTTGTTCTGACGCTTTTCTCATCCCAAAGTAGTGTATCGTCTAAATCAAAAAATACGGCTTTCATGATCTTCTCCTCTGCTTCAGATTCAATTCTTTCTGCCAAAAGGCTCATGTTTATTCTACAATAGATAAAAGCCTTGTGAAATATGTTTTCAGATGATTTTAAAAAAACAGTCAGCCATGAAACGATTTGCCGAAAAAATGATAAAATGAAATGGGAAAGAACAGGTGACACAGATGATTCAATTAATGATCATGATGCTGGAAAGGGTAGGGATTATTGTTATATTGGGATTTATTCTGGCCCACACTAAACTTTTCAGACAGGCACTTCAAAATCCGGAGGGCTACAAAGGAAAAGTCGTATTGATTTCTATTTTTTCTCTTTTCAGCATCATCAGCAATTATACCGGCATCGAAATTCAAAAACATATGATTGTGAATAATGATTGGGTGTTTACAATAGATCCGTCGGGCTCTATTGCCAATACCCGTATTTTGGGCGTTGAAATAGGCGGGCTTTTGGGCGGGCCGTTTGTAGGAGCGGGAATCGGTTTATTAGCAGGCCTTCATCGTTTTTCGCTCGGCGGCAGCACGGCTTTAAGCTGTGCGGTCTCATCCGTTTTAGCAGGGTTTCTTGCGGGATGGATCGGCAGGTATTTTACGAAGCGCTATCGTATGCCGACACCGCGTATCGCAGCCCTCGTCGGGATCGGTATGGAGACCTTGCAAATGGTCATTATTTTGCTGATGGCAAAGCCGTTCAATGACGCTTGGGAGCTTGTCAGCATGATCGGGATTCCGATGATCCTCATTAACGGAACAGGCAGCTTTATTTTCCTGTCGATTATTCAAGCCATTATTCGCAAGGAAGAACAGGCAAGGGCGCTTGAAACGCACAGGGTGCTGACCATTGCCGATCAGACGCTTCCTTTTTTCCGTCAAGGGTTAAATGAAAGCTCTTGTAAAAGTGTAGCGGCCATCATCCATAAGATGACCGGAACGGATGCGGTATCTCTGACGGACAATGAGAAAATACTTGCGCATGTCGGCGCGGGAATGGACCATCATATCCCATCTAAAAGCCTGATCACAGGCCTGTCTAAAAAGGTAATTAAAACAGGGCGTATCATGAAGGCTACTTCACAGGAAGAGATTGAATGCACCCATTCGGAATGCCCTTTGCACGCAGCGATTGTACTGCCTTTGACATCAAACGGCAACACAATCGGAACGTTAAAAATGTATTTTAAAAGCCCGGCCGGTCTCAGTCAGGTAGAGGAGGAGCTTGCCGAGGGGCTGGCCATGCTGTTTTCGACACAGCTTGAGCTCGGTGAAGCCGAGCTGCAAAGCAAGCTTCTGAAGGATGCGGAAATCAAAGCGCTTCAAGCACAGGTTAACCCGCATTTTTTATTTAACGCCATCAATACGATTTCTGCTTTATGCCGGACAGATGTTGAAAAAACCCGTAAGCTTTTGCTGCAGCTTAGCGTGTACTTTCGTTCTAATCTCCAGGGAGCAAGACAGCTGCTGATCCCGCTTTCAAAGGAGCTGAACCATCTTCAAGCCTATCTGTCATTAGAACAGGCGCGTTTTCCCGGGAAATATAAGATTGAGCTTGATATTGACAGCAGGCTGGAACAAATTGAGATTCCTCCGTTTGTCTTGCAGGTGCTTGTTGAAAACGCATTACGGCACGCATTTCCAAAAAAACAAGACATGTGCAAGGTAACGGTTTGTGTCTTATCTGATGAGTCATTCGTCTATATGAAGGTCACGGACAATGGGCGCGGAATTCCGCCTGACGTCTTGCCGGAACTGGGGAATAAACCGCTGCCTTCTAAGGAAGGAACAGGGACTGCGCTTTATAATCTGAATCAGCGGCTGGTCGGTTTATTCGGCCAGCAGGCTGCATTACATATCAAGAGTGAGGTACATAAAGGGACAGAGGTTTCCTTTCAAGTACCTATGCAACAAATGAAAGAGGGAGAAGAACATGCTCAGGGTGTTAATAGTTGATGATGAGATTCTGGCAAGAGATGAACTGGCTTATTTACTCAAAAGGACAAATGAGGAATTAGAAATCAATGAAGCGGAAAATATTGAATCAGCGTTTGACCAAATGATGGATCAAAAGCCTGATTTGCTGTTTTTAGACGTTGACTTATCCGGAGAGAATGGTTTTGATATCGCAAAACGATTGAAGAATATGAAGAACCCCCCGGCTATTGTGTTTGCGACGGCCTATGACCAGTATGCACTTAAAGCTTTTGAAGTAGACGCTCTTGATTACTTAACCAAACCTTTCGATGAAGAAAGGGTTAGGCAAACAATGAAAAAGTATAAAAAGGTAAAGCGGGAGATTGATGAACCAGAACAGATCAGCCATGCCAGCCAGCATAAATTAGCCTTATCTGTCGGTGAATCGATTGTGATTGTGGATACGAAGGATATAATCTTTGCGGGAACCGAAGACGGCCATGTCCATGTAAAAACCTTTGATGCATCTTATTCAGTCAATGATACGCTCGTTGTCATTGAAAAAAAGCTGCCGGAAACTGATTTTCTCCGCGTCCATCGAAGCTTTGTCGTTAATACTGAGTACATCAAAGAGATACAGCCATGGTTTAATTCCACCTATAATCTGATCATGAAAGACGGATCGAAAATACCGGTCAGCCGGACATATGCCAAGGAATTAAAAAAGCTGCTCCATATTTGAAGGGGCGGCTTTTTGTATTTCATCCTTTTTATGCTGCAACTCATCTTTAATATTCGGCAAGTTATCATGTAAGCGCTTAATAGAGAGGGATTCTTATTTATAATGAGGGTACAAAAGAGAAAGAGGTGAAGAAAATGAGTGCTGAAAAAGTGTACGGATTTTTAACACAAGCATTTATTTTTGCCGTCATTATGCTGGTTTCCAATATGATTGCCGCTTTTGTCCCAATTCCTATACCGGCGTCGGTTGTAGGTTTGGTCTTATTATTTCTCCTATTATGTTTGAAAGTGATTAAACTGGAACAAGTAGAAACGCTCGGAGCGTCTTTAACCTCATTGATCGGATTTTTATTTGTTCCATCAGGTATATCTGTTATGAATTCTCTTGGTGTGATGCAGCAATACGGCCTGCAAATCGTCCTTGTCATTCTTCTCGCAACGATTATTTTATTGGGGGCAACAGGATTGTTTTCTCAGCTTATTCTTACACTGAGCGGAAAACGCAAGACTGCTGATGACATAAAAGCAAAAACAGTACAGCCCCCGCAGAAGAAAAACGAACTTGTTCATCATTAAGAGAAGCAGGAGGTTCATGATATGGAAAGCACAATGAGTCCTTATTTCGGAATTGTCGTATCACTGGCCGCTTTCGGCATCGGCACCTTTTTATTTAAAAAAACAAAAGGGTTCTTCCTTTTCACTCCATTGTTTGTTGCGATGGTGCTAGGGATTGCATTTTTGAAAATCGGCGGTTTCTCTTACGCTGACTATAATAACGGGGGAGAAATCATTAAGTTTTTCTTGGAACCCGCGACGATTGCCTTTGCCATTCCATTGTACAAACAAAGAGATAAACTGAAACAATACTGGTGGCAAATTATGTCCTCCATTATCGTAGGCTCTATCTGCTCTGTCACGATTGTCTATTTGCTTGCAAAAGGGATTCACCTTGATGCGGCAGTGATGAAAAGTATGCTTCCGCAGGCGGCAACAACGGCGATTGCGCTTCCTTTATCAAAAGATATTGGCGGCATCAGCGATATCACAGCTTTTGCTGTTATCTTTAACGCCGTCATTGTGTATGCGCTCGGCGCTTTGTTCTTAAAAGTATTTAAAGTGAAGAATCCCATTTCGAAAGGGTTGGCTCTCGGAACGTCCGGACACGCACTCGGTGTAGCTGTCGGGATCGAGATGGGTGAAGTCGAAGCCGCGATGGCAAGTATTGCTGTTGTCGTTGTCGGGGTCGTAACGGTTCTGGTCATTCCTGTGTTCGTGCAGCTGATCGGAGGTTAAGCCAAGGTTGAACCCTTGGCTTTTTCTATTTTATGGTGCGTCTTCCGGATCGATATATCCCTGTTTAATGCCCCATTCCACTTGATCGTCATGCCACTTTTTTCGTTCTTCATAACCATAGCCGTCGTCATCAGAAAGCTCTGAAGCCGGCTGTTGAATGGCATCATCTGTCTGGCTCGGTGAAGATGGCGCATTATGGCTGTTAGATGAGGATGCCTCATTCTGCTGACGCTGTGCCTGCGCTTGCCGTTTTTTTCGGCGTTCGCTTCCTGCTGTTTTTGGAGTGCTGCCTGACGCTGCCTTTCTGATCTTTTCCAGGCGGCAGGAAAAAATGCTTTATCTTCGTGCCAGCCGATTCGAAACATACTATAAAAGAAAGCAGTCAATTGAGTGCAGATATGCTTTATCAAATACTAATATGACATGCACGATACCCGATTCGTTAAGACAAACCAGTGCCAGCCTGCTGGTGACGGTCGGGAAAAAGAAAAAAAGTGATGAATGCATCGGCAGCTGAAATCGCAAAGATGAATGAAAATTCGAGAACCGTTATGTTTCCAGTGATCGGCATGGAGCGCCGCTGGCTCAGCCGATGCTGTTTAACAAAATCCTGCATGATGGGCTGGAGGGTTCAGAACCTTGCATTCTGGATAAGAATAAAAGATTTTCTTTTTCTCTCTTGCACTCATAAATAACCCATGTTACAATGAGAAAGTTGTTCCGGGTAAGTCATCCTTGACTAAACATCCGGCATTGTGTAGAATAGTTATTGAATTGAATATAAATCACAAGCAGAAGCACCCGCTTCTCACCTGATTGACACATTCATGTAGTTGGCAGGTTGACCGTACATTTTTATTGATACAGATGTTCGTAGTGTGGGTGTTTTATAATGCCCGCACTTTTTGTTTGCCTGCAGAATGCAGTCAAAAGAGTTGTGAATCAATTCGAAGAAACTATGGAGGTGGCTCATTATTAGCAAAGATCAATTGGTTAATGAGGGTATCCGTGCACGTGAGGTCCGCTTAATCGGACAAAATGGCGACCAGCTTGGAATCAAGTCCCGTCAGGAAGCACTTGAAATAGCCGGCCGCGCAAATCTTGACCTTGTGTTAGTTGCAGCAAATGCAAAACCGCCTGTCTGCCGCATCATGGACTACGGAAAGTTCAGATTCGAGCAGCAGAAAAAGGACAAAGAAGCACGCAAAAATCAAAAAATCATTAACTTAAAAGAAGTTAGATTAAGCCCGACAATCGATGAGCACGACTTTAACACGAAGTTGCGCAATGCGATTAAATTCCTTGAAAAAGGCGATAAAGTGAAAGCTTCTATCCGCTTTAAAGGACGCGCAATCACTCATAAAGAAATCGGCCAGCGTGTACTAGACCGTTTTTCTGAAGCATGTGCTGAGGTTGCGACAGTCGAAACAAAACCAAAAATGGACGGCCGCAGCATGTTCTTAATGCTCGCGCCGAAAAACGAAAAGCAATAAGGAGGAAATCCCATGCCAAAAATGAAAACTCACCGCGGATCTGCTAAACGTTTTAAAAAGACAGGTTCTGGGAAGTTAAAACGTTCTCATGCATACACAAGTCACTTATTCGCCAACAAATCTCAAAAGCAAAAGCGTAAGCTTCGCAAGAGTGCTGTTGTAAGCGCAGGAGACTTCAAACGTATCAAACAAATGCTTGCTAATATCAAGTAATCGGACAAGGAACAATTAGGAGGGAAATTTAATGCCAAGAGTAAAAGGCGGAACTGTTACACGTAAGCGTCGTAAAAAGGTTCTTAAATTAGCAAAAGGTTATTTCGGTTCAAAACATACATTATACAAAGTAGCTAACCAGCAGGTCATGAAATCTGGAAACTATGCTTTCCGTGACCGTCGTCAGAAAAAACGTGATTTCCGTAAGCTTTGGATCACTCGTATCAACGCAGCTGCTCGCATGAACGGTCTTTCTTACAGCCGTTTAATGCACGGTCTTAAGCTTTCTGGTATCGAAGTAAACCGTAAAATGCTTGCTGATCTTGCTGTAAACGATCTTACTGCATTCAATCAGCTTGCTGATGCTGCTAAAGCTCAATTAAACAAATAATGATATAGAGCCGCTCTTAGAGAGCGGCTTTTTTATATAAAGGATGAGGCAACATGATAATTGCTGTATATCTAGTTCTGATCAATCTGTGCGGTTTTTGGGTGATGGGCGCAGATAAACGAAGAGCGCAGCACCACAAATGGAGAATTTCTGAAGACCGGCTGTGGCTGATCGCCATCGTGTTTGGGGCACTTGGTGTCTGGCTCGGCATGCAGACCTTCAGACATAAAACGAAGCACGCATCATTTCAATACGGTGTGCCGTTTCTTTTGGTGATTGAAGCGGTGTTGATCGGCATCTATTACAGTCCGTTTGATTTATAAAAAAGCAGAAAAGCGTTTACCGCTCTTCTGCTTTTTTTGCAAGTTTAATGGGCAGATCCCAGTCAATTTTACAATCCGGATATCGCTCCAGTACTTTTTCTTCAATATTCTCAAAATCTTTTGCGGAAAAGTTTTTTAGCTTCTCAGGAGACTCCGTCCATACAAAGATGGTGTGGATGAACAGCGGATGATCCTTGGAAGGAATATGCTTTTCTCCTTCAAAAAGCACGCCTTTATACGTCAATTGAAAGTTCTTTCGGGTATTGTTCTGTTCATCGATAATATAAAAAAGTTCTTTTGATTGGGCCAGCTTCAGTCTTCTCTTTGGATTTGCGACATATTTGACCAAGGCATAAATACAGTAAGCAAATAAAGCAAGCAATAAAATCCGGAGAACCATGATAAACATTGTGTGAAGGCACCTCCCTCATTGTGATGATCTGATGTAATACGTAGAGCATAGAAAAAGGTTTCACTTTTTCTAAAAGAAGTTTGTTAAAAAAGATATACCCGCTTTTTAAGTGAAATAGTCGTATGGTTACCGTCAGGTTTTGTATAATAATAATGCAGGACAGATGAAGGAGGTTTTTGGAATCATGGCAAAATTGGATGAAACGTTAACCATGCTGAAGGAATTAACTGATGCAAAAGGCATTCCGGGAAATGAAAGAGAAGTCAGGCAAGTGATGAAATCATACATAGAACCATTTGCTGATGAAGTGACAACTGACCGGCTTGGCAGTTTAATTGCGAAAAAAACAGGTGCGGAAAATGGTCCGAAAATTATGATTGCCGGGCATTTGGACGAAGTCGGCTTTATGGTGACACAAATCACCGATAAAGGCTTTATCCGTTTTCAAACTGTCGGCGGCTGGTGGTCTCAAGTCATGCTGGCTCAGCGTGTCACCATCGTAACGAAAAAGGGAGAGGTCACAGGTGTTATCGGATCTAAGCCACCGCACATTTTATCTGCTGAAGCGAGAAAAAAACCGGTCGATATCAAAGAGATGTTCGTTGATATCGGGGCTTCAAGCCGTGAGGAAGCATTGGAATGGGGCGTACTCCCAGGTGATATGATCGTTCCGCATTTTGAATTTACGGTCATGAACAATGAAAAATTTCTTTTAGCAAAGGCGTGGGACAACCGTATCGGCTGTGCGATCGCCATTGATGTTTTGAGGAATTTAAAAGACACAGATCATCCAAACGTTGTGTATGGCGTTGGAACTGTCCAGGAAGAAGTTGGCCTAAGAGGAGCGAAGACCTCTGCGCACACGATACAGCCTGATATTGCTTTTGGTGTTGATGTAGGGATAGCCGGAGATACACCAGGCATTTCTGAGAAGGAAGCGCAAAGCAAAATGGGAGAAGGGCCGCAGATTATTCTGTACGATGCATCTATGGTCTCCCACAAAGGACTTCGTGACTTAGTTGTCAATACAGCAGAAGAAGCAGGCATTCCATATCAATTTGATGCGATCGCCGGCGGAGGAACTGATTCCGGGTCTATTCATTTGACGGCAAACGGTGTTCCGGCGCTGTCCATTACCATTGCAACACGATACATTCATACGCACGCTGCCATGCTGCATCGTGACGATTATGAAAACGCGGTAAAATTAATCACCGAAGTCATTAAGAAGTTAGACCGGCAAACGGTTGACGATATTACGTACCAATAAAGATACGGAAGAATCCGCCTTGTGAGGCGGATTCTATTTTTTTGTCTGTACAAATTTTGGCGGAGTGACTACAATAAAGGAGATACCGAAAAATTCCTGAATCTGATCACGTACGAGATGCAGCTCATTTGTAAGGAAAGGAGGATTCAATTTCACGTTTTGTAAGCGCTTTCTAAAATAAGGGAGGTTTGAAAAAATTGAAAAAGAAAAAAGCATGGAAACGGTTCTTTCACTTTTCGAGTGCTGCTCTGACAGCGGGTTTGTTATTGACTTCCGCTTCTCCGGCATCCGCTGCATTTTGGGGAGCGTCTAATGAACTGCTTCATGATCCAACGATGATCAAAGAGGGAAGCTCGTGGTACGCGTTTGGAACAGGCCTTACGGAAGAAAGGGGGCTGCGGGTTCTCAAATCGTCGGATGCTAAAAATTGGACCGTGCAAAAATCGATTTTCAGCACACCTTTATCATGGTGGTCCACTTATGTGCCGAATTACGGCCAAAACCAGTGGGCACCGGACATTCAATATTATAACGGAAAGTACTGGCTGTATTATTCAGTTTCTTCTTTCGGAAAAAATGTCTCTGCCATAGGCCTTGCTTCTTCAACAAGTATCAGCTCGGGAAGCTGGAAAGACGAAGGCCTGGTAATCCGGTCGACAAGCTCCAATAATTATAACGCCATCGACCCGGAACTCACCTTTGACAAGGATGGCAACCCGTGGCTTGCGTTCGGCTCATTTTGGAGCGGAATCAAGCTGACCAAGCTGGATAAGAACACGATGAAGCCTACCGGATCGCTTTATTCCATTGCGTCGAGACCGAGTAATAGCGGAGCGCTGGAGGCTCCTACCCTCACGTACCAAAATGGTTACTACTATTTAATGGTTTCATTTGATAAATGCTGTGACGGGGTAAATAGTACGTACAAAATTGCTTATGGGAGATCTAAAAGCATAACAGGGCCTTATCTTGATAAAAGCGGAAAAAGCATGCTGGAAGGAGGGGGCACCATCTTAGATTCCGGCAATGATCAATGGAAAGGGCCTGGAGGTCAGGATATTGTAAATGGAAACATACTTGTGCGCCATGCCTATGACGCGAAAGATAATGGCATTCCCAAGCTACTAATCAATGATTTGAATTGGAGTTCGGGCTGGCCGTCCTATTAAACTGATAAGCCGGGTGAACACCTGGCTTTTTTTAAAAGAAAAGATTGACAGTATCCTACTGAATTACTATAATGAAGTTGTTCGTACAAATTAATAATAATTAACTAGTTTTTGTTTATTAGTACGTATCTATAAATCTAGAATTGGAAGCGTTTTATTTTATAAGAAAGGGGCAGTTAACATGCTTCAGACAAGAGATTATGAATTTTGGTTTGTAACAGGAAGCCAACACCTATACGGAGAAGAAACGCTGCAGCTGGTAGACCAGCATGCAAAAAGCATTTGTGAGGGGCTTAGCGGCATTTCTTCCAGATATAAAATGAAGCATAAACCTGTTGTAACTTCATCGGAAACCATCAGACAGCTGTTAAGAGAAGCGGAGTACAGTGAGACATGCGCCGGTATTATTACATGGATGCACACATTTTCTCCTGCAAAAATGTGGATAGAAGGCCTTTCCTCTTATCAAAAACCGCTTATGCATCTGCATACTCAATATAATCGCGATATTCCATGGGGTACGATTGACATGGATTTTATGAACAGCAACCAATCCGCACATGGCGACCGTGAGTACGGGTACATCAATTCTCGTATGGGGCTGAGCCGTAAAGTTGTCGCGGGCTATTGGGATGATGAAGAGGTAAAGAAAGAAATTTCTCAGTGGATGAATACGGCGGCTGCGCTAAATGAAAGCAGACATATCAAGGTTGCCAGATTCGGAGATAACATGCGCTATGTTGCAGTAACGGACGGAGACAAGGTGGGAGCGCATATTCAATTCGGCTGGCAGGTTGACGGCTATGGCATCGGGGATCTTGTCGAAGTGATGAATGGAATTACTGACGATGAGGTCGAAACACTTTATGCAGCGTATGACAAGCTTTATGTCATCAGCGAGGAAACGAAACGAGACGAAGCAAAGATAGCGTCCATTAAAGAACAGGCGAAAATTGAACTTGGCCTAACTGCTTTTCTTGAACAAGGCGGATACACGGCTTTTACGACTTCATTTGAAGTGCTGCACGGAATGAAACAGCTGCCTGGGCTGGCCGTTCAGAGGCTGATGGAAAAAGGCTACGGGTTCGCTGGAGAAGGTGATTGGAAGACGGCTGCTCTCGTCCGGATGATGAAGATCATGGCTGAAGGTAAAAGAACATCCTTCATGGAAGACTATACGTACCATTTTGAACCTGGAAATGAAATGATTCTTGGCTCACACATGCTTGAGGTGTGCCCGACAGTTGCTTTGGATCAGCCGAAAATTGAAGTTCATCCGCTGTCTATCGGAGGCAAGGATGACCCGGCGCGGTTTGTATTCAATGGCATCAGCGGATCAGCCATTCAAGCGAGTCTGGTTGATATAGGAGGACGTTTCCGTCTTGTGCTCAATGAGGTAAACGGACAGGAAATTGAGAAAGATATGCCGAATCTGCCTGTCGCCCGCGTTCTCTGGAAGCCTGAGCCTTCATTAAAAACAGCGGCGGAGGCATGGATTTTAGCCGGCGGCGCACACCATACCTGCTTGTCTTACGAATTGACAGCGGAGCAATTGATGGATTGGGCGGAAATGGCGGGGGTTGAAAGTATCTTGATTTCTCGCGATACATCGATTCACAAGCTGAAACATGAATTGAAATGGAACGAGGCGCTTTACAGGCTTCAAAAGTAGAGAGGAGGATGTCACTTGGCTTACACAATAGGTGTTGATTTCGGAACATTATCAGGAAGAGCGGTGCTCGTTCACGTCAAAACTGGAGAAGAGCTGGCGGCGGCTGTCAAAGAATATCCACACGCCGTCATTGATACCGTCCTTCCCAAAACGGGTCAAAAGCTGCCGCGGGACTGGGCGCTTCAGCATCCGGAAGATTATCTGGAAGTCTTGGAAACAACGATTCCGTCATTACTTGAACAGACTGGTGTTGATCCAAAAGAGATCATCGGGATCGGAATTGATTTTACGGCATGTACGATCTTGCCTGTCGACAGTGAAGGACAGCCATTATGTATGCTGCCGGAATTTGAAGAGGAGCCGCACAGCTATGTGAAGCTTTGGAAGCATCACGCCGCCCAAAAGCATGCTGATCGGCTCAATCAAATCGCCGAAGAAGAAGGGGAAGCTTTTTTACAGCGCTACGGAGGAAAGATTTCATCAGAATGGATGATTCCGAAGGTGATGCAAATTGCCGAAGAAGCGCCGCACATTTATGAAGCAGCTGATCGGATAATCGAAGCAGCTGACTGGATCGTGTATCAGCTGTGCGGCTCGCTGAAGCGAAGCAACTGCACAGCCGGTTATAAAGCGATCTGGAGTGAAAAAGCGGGATATCCTTCAGAGAATTTCTTTGAAAAACTTCACCCTATAATGAAAACGATTACAAAAGACAAGTTAGCGGGATCGATTCACTCAGTAGGGGAAAAAGCAGGCGGACTGACGGAAAAAATGGCACAGCTGACGGGTCTCCTTCCGGGCACAGCAGTTGCTGTTGCGAATGTTGACGCTCATGTTTCTGTTCCTGCTGTCGGTATCACAGAACCAGGAAAAATGCTGATGATTATGGGAACCTCAACATGCCACGTTCTCTTAGGAGACGAGGTAAACATTGTGCCCGGCATGTGCGGGGTTGTGGACAACGGCATTCTTCCGGGATTTGCGGGGTATGAAGCCGGACAGTCCTGTGTGGGCGATCATTTTGAATGGTTCGTGAAAACGTGTGTCCCGCAAGCCTATAAAGACGAAGCGGAGAAAAAAAATGTCAGCATTCACGAGCTGCTGAGCGAGAAGGCAAACATGCAGGCGCCGGGGGAGAGCGGCCTGCTTGCCCTGGATTGGTGGAATGGAAACCGTTCAACCCTTGTTGATGCTGATCTAACGGGGATGCTGCTTGGCATGACGCTGCTGACGAAACCCGAAGAGCTTTACCGTGCGTTAGTTGAAGCAACAGCATACGGCACAAGGATGATTATTGAAACATTTAGAGAAAGCGGAGTGCCAATTGAAGAGCTTTACGCAGCTGGCGGTATTGCTGAGAAAAACCCGTTTGTCATGCAGATTTATGCGGATGTCACAAACATGGATATTAAAATCTCAGGTTCACCGCAAGCCCCTGCTTTAGGATCTGCCATTTTCGGCGCGCTTGCGGCCGGTAAAGAAAACGGCGGCTATGATGACGTCACAGAGGCAGCGGCGTACATGGGGAAACTGAAAGATATTTCCTATACGCCAAATGCTGAGCATGCCGCCGTATATGAAAATCTATACGCTGAATATAAAGAGCTGGTTCAATATTTCGGAAAAGAGAATCATGTCATGAAGCGTCTGAAAACGATAAAAAATCTTCAATTTTCATCTGCCGCACAAAAGAATTCATAAAGGGTGATGAGCATGCTTGAAACGTTAAAAAAAGAGGTGCTGGCTGCCAACCTGAAGCTTCAAGAGCATCAGCTGGTGACCTTTACGTGGGGAAATGTGAGCGGTATTGACCGTGAAAAAGAGTTAATCGTCATTAAACCGAGCGGAGTCGAATACAGCGAGCTGACAGCCAATGACTTGGTTGTTTTGAATTTGGAAGGTGAGGTCGTAGAAGGCTCGCTCAAACCTTCTTCTGATACACCCACTCATGTTTATTTGTATAACGCGTTTCCAAATATCGGCGGGATTGTCCATACCCATTCTCAATGGGCGACAAGCTGGGCGCAAGCCGGAAGGGACATACCCCCTTTAGGAACGACACATGCCGATTATTTCGACAGTGCGATTCCGTGTACACGTGAAATGTACGATGAAGAAATCATTCATGACTACGAACTGAATACAGGCAAAGTGATCGCGGAGACCTTTCAGCATCATAAATACGAGCAGGTGCCGGGCGTGCTCGTTAATAACCACGGCCCGTTCTGCTGGGGCACAGATGCCTTAAACGCCATTCATAACGCGGTGGTGTTAGAAACGGTTGCGGAAATGGCGTATCACTCTATGATGCTGAACAAGAATGTCAACCCGATCAATACTGTTCTCCACGAAAAGCACTTTTATCGAAAACACGGAGCAAATGCGTATTATGGCCAGTCATAATCCCGCAGTATCACCGGCCGGTTTTCTGATTGACTTGGACGGTACCGTATTCAGAGGAAACGAACTGATCGATGGAGCAAGAGAAGCCATCAGTACACTTCGAAATATGGGAAAGAAAATCGTCTTTTTGAGCAACCGGGGAAATATCTCCCGTGCCATGTGCAGAAAAAAACTGCTTGGTGCCGGAATAGATGCAGATGTAAACGAAATTGTCCTGTCATCAAGTGTGACAGCAGCCTTTTTAAAAAGGAACTATCGTTTTTCAAAGGTATGGGTGCTTGGAGAACAGGGCTTGATTGACGAACTGAGGCTGGCAGGCGTCCAGACAGCAGATGAACCGAAGGAGGCGGATTGGCTTGTCATCTCGCTTCATGAAACACTCACCTACGAAGACTTGAATCAAGCCTTTAAAGCGGCCGCCGCAGGCGCTCGTATAATTGCCACGAACAAAGACCGCTATTTTCCTAATGAGGACGGGAATGCCATCGACGTCGCCGGAATGATTGGGGCGATAGAAGCTTCTGCTCAGGCGAAGACGGAGCTTGTCGTCGGAAAGCCATCGTGGCTGATGGCGGAGGCTGCCTGTACTGCGCTGGGGCTTTCTGCACATGAATGTATGATTATAGGGGACAGCATTGAATCTGATATCGCAATGGGAAAGCTGTATGGCATGAAGAACGCTTTAGTGCTGACTGGTTCAGCGAAACCGGGTGAACAGCGTTTGTATACGCCGGATTATGTACTGGAGTCCATTAAGGATGTAACCAAACTGGCTGAGGAGGGGATTCTGCTATGAATCATATCGCAGCTGACGTTCAGCGTGCTTTTGAACACGCGGGGGAGATGACATTTCCTGTAGAAGTAGAAGAAATTGTTCTAGAAAAACAAGCAGCCGATCGGTTGTTGGATTATGTAAAAAGAAAGAATGATCAGCGTATCGTCCTTGTCTGTGATCGGAATACGCACCGCATAGCGGGGATCGAGTTAGAAGACCGCTTGATAAAGGAAGGGCTTCAGGCGGAGTGTCTGATCATTCCGGAAAATGAAGCAGGAGATGTGGCGGCAGATGAACGGTCACTCATTCATGTGCTGGTCCATACGAAAAAATCAACAGATATCATGATCGCAGTCGGTTCGGGGACTATCCATGATATCGTGCGTTTTGCCGCCTTCCAGAGGGGTCTGCCGTTTATTTCTTATCCGACCGCCCCATCCGTTGACGGATTTACATCAGCCGGTGCGCCCATTATTTTATACGGTACGAAAACCACCATCCAAACGAAGGCCCCGTCCGCGCTGTTCGCTGATCTTGACATCTTAAAATCGGCGCCGCAGCCTATGGTGGCGGCTGGATTTGGGGATATGCTAGGCAAAATGACGTCTCTGGCTGATTGGAACATTTCTCATCAGCTCGCTGGTGAGCCATATTCACCAACAGGCGCAAAGCTCGTACAAGAAGCACTTGATGCCTGTATCGAACACGCCGAAGACATTGCGATGAAAACGGAAACGGGCATCCGGGTCCTGATGGAGTCCTTGATTGTATCAGGACTTGTCATGCTGGCTTTGGATCATTCCCGTCCTGCTTCAGGAGGGGAGCATCATATTTCCCATTGGATTGAGATGGAATTAATGGAGAAAAAACGGCCTCAGATTCTCCATGGGGCAAAAGTGGGCTGTGCGGCCGTTTTATTGACTGACACGTACAGAAAGCTCATCCAGGCTGAAGGGCTGAACGAGTTTTCTCCGCGTCAGCGGGAAGTCATTCAATCGGCTTATGAAACGCTGCCGGAAGGAAAAAAGCTGGCCGGCTGGCTGAAATCTGCCGGAGGTCCTGCGTATTTTGACGAAATCGGTGTCGGGCAGGATTCCGTCAAAAATGCCTTCAGACACGCACACACCTTAAGAGACCGCTGCACCGGATTAAGACTCATCAATGAAAACAAAACGCTTGTCAATCATGGTCTTTATGAATAGCCCGCACCTCGAATGGAAGGGGTAACATAGATGAAAAAGATGACTGTCTGTTTTCTTGCGCTCATGATGGTTTTGACATTATTTATCGCTGGGTGTTCAGCGGAACGGTCATCCGGTAAACCGGGTGAAACGGAGCTGACTTTTTGGACATTTAACGGACTTCATGAGCAGTTTTATGTGGAAATGGTGAAAGAGTGGAATAAGAAATATCCTGACCGTCAAATTAAACTGAATACGGTCGTCTATCCGTATGGCCAAATGCACGATAATCTGTCGATTTCCTTAATCGCCGGGGAAGGCGTGCCTGACATTGCAGATGTAGAATTGGCCCGGTTTTCAAACTTTCTGAAGGGCACCGATGTACCGCTTGCCGATTTGTCCCCGCTTATTGAAAAGGACCGGGATAAATTCGTAGAGGCGCGTCTTACGCTGTACAGCAAAAATGGCAAGCTATACGGACTGGATACTCATGTAGGAACGACAGTTATGTTCTATAACATGGATATTATGAAAAAAGCCGGCATCAACCCGGATGATATTAAAACATGGGATGATTACCGCAAAGCCGGACAGAAAGTGCGCAAAGCGACCGGAAAGCCAATGGGAACGGTGGAAACAAATGATTCAGCAACATTTTTATCAATGATTTCACAGCAAAACTCAGGGTATTTTGATAAAAATGGAAAGCTGATTCTGAATAATGACACCAACGTAAAAACGCTTCAGTATTTAAAAGACCTGATTAATGATAAAACAATGATCGCTGCACCAGGCGGCGGGCATCACAGTGAAGAATATTACGGTTTTATGAACCAAGGCGGAGCGGCTTCTGTTCTGATGCCGATTTGGTATATGGGAAGATTCATAGATTATATGCCTGATCTGAAAGGGAAGATTGCCATTCGGCCGCTTCCGGCATGGAAAGAAGGAGGCGACCGTTCAGCAGGTTTGGGCGGCACAGCCACCGTTGTGCCAAAGCAGGCCAAACATGTCGAATTAGCGAAAGAGTTTCTCGCCTTTGCGAAGGGTTCTGAAGAAGGAAACAAAAAGCTGTGGAGTGTGCTCGGGTTCGATCCGCTTCGCTGGGATGTCTGGAGCTCCAAGGAATTGAAAGAGAAAAACAAATACACGGATTACTTCCAAAACGGAACAGGCATTTTTTCAATGCTGCTCGATATCAAGGATGAAATCAATCCGATTTATTTACATGAGGATTTTGCCAAGGCTTCAGACCTTGTCAACAGAAGCGTATTATTCGACGCGCTCAAATCTCAGCAAAAGACGCCAAAACAAGCCTTGGACAGAGCGGCAGGTGAACTGAAACAGAAATAGAATCCCATTCAAAAAGTGAAAGCGGGGAGGTTCTCATGAAACCTGTGAAAACGGGAACGGCTCATCCCGTTCCTTCGGCTGCGAAAGAATCAGGCTGGCGAGGTATTTTTTATTCGAAAAAAGCGGCGCCTTATCTGTTTACAGCGCCATTTGTTTTATCCTTTCTTGTTTTTTTTCTATACCCCATCATTAGTGTCTTCATCATGAGCTTTCAAAGAATATTGCCTGGAGAGGTGACGTTTGTCGGGTTATCCAATTACACCGCTCTTAACAACCCGACGTTTTATACAGCCCTTTTTAATACGCTGGAATATACGTGTTGGACGCTGATTGTGCTGATTCCAGTTCCATTACTGTTAGCCATATTCTTGAATTCGAAACTGGTCAAATTCAGAAACATTTTCAAATCAGCGTTATTTATACCTGCACTGACTTCTACCATTGTGGCTGGTATCATTTTCCGGCTGATCTTTGGAGAGATGGAAACATCTTTAGCCAATTCGATTTTATTGAAACTCGGCTTTTCACCGCAGAACTGGATGAACAATGAACATACCGGCATGTTTTTGATGGTGCTGCTTGCTTCGTGGAGATGGATGGGAATCAACATCCTTTACTTTTTGGCCGGACTGCAAAATGTGCCGAAAGAGCTGTACGAAGCCGCTGATATTGACGGAGCAAATACGATGAAAAAATTTATGCACATTACGCTGCCGTTTCTGAAGCCTGTATCCGTCTATGTTTTAACCATCAGCATCATTGGCGGGTTCAGGATGTTTGAGGAAAGCTACGTCCTTTGGCAAAATAATTCCCCGGGTAATATCGGACTGACGCTTGTCGGATATTTGTATCAGCAGGGCCTTGCTTACAATGAAATGGGTTACGGGGCGGCCATTGGCATTGTGCTTTTGATTGTCATACTTGTTGTCAGCCTGATTTCATTAAAACTGTCAGGCTCGTTTAAGGGGGAGGGGTAAATGTTGCGGCACAGTCCTCAGTTTCGGGTGTACAGAATCGCGCTTACTCTATTTTTTATCATGCTGAGCCTGTTGTATATTTTCCCGATTTTCTGTCTGCTTTTAGGATCATTAAAGCCATCATCTGAGCTTTTACGGGTGGGGCTGAATGTTGACATTGATCCAAAAGTGATGAGTCTTGATAACTATACATTTTTGTTTAACGGCGGCAGCATTTATTTTAAATGGTTTTTTAACAGCCTTGTGCTTGGTCTATTAACGACAGTGCTAACCTTGTTTTTCTCGTCGATGATCGGATACGGGCTAGCGGTTTATGAATTTAAAGGCAGAAATATCATTTTTGTTCTTGTGCTGATTATTATGATGGTTCCGCTGGAAGTGATGATGCTCCCGTTGTTTAAGCTTACAGTCGGACTGCATTTGATCGATTCGTATACGGGTGTCATTTTGCCGTTTATCGTTTCGCCTGTAGCTGTTTTCTTTTTCCGGCAATATGCACTCGGCCTTCCGAAAGACCTGCTGGATTCAGCAAGGATGGACGGATGTACGGAATTCGGCATTTTTTTCAGGATTATGGCGCCTCTGATGAAACCGGCATTCGGTGCGATGATTATTCTCCAGTCTTTAAACAGCTGGAACAACTTCTTATGGCCCTTGATTGTGCTTCGGTCGAAAGAAATGTTTACGCTTCCAATCGGGCTGTCCAGCTTGCTTAGCCCTTACGGAAATAACTATGACATGCTCATATCCGGCTCAGTATTTGCCATTTTGCCGGTGATTATCATTTTTTTGTTTTTCCAAAAGTACTTTATCTCCGGCCTGACAGTAGGCGGAGTCAAAGGATAATGAAGGAGGAAACGTGTAATGAAAAAAGCGAGAGTGATTGTGGACAAAGAATATAAAATTGGTGAAGTCGACAAACGGATTTACGGGTCGTTCATCGAGCACATGGGGCGTGCTGTATACGAAGGCATATATGAACCTGATCATCCTCAGGCTGATGAAAACGGGTTTCGCAAGGATGTTCAGGCGTTAATCAAGGAATTGCAGGTTCCGATCATCCGCTATCCGGGCGGAAACTTTTTATCAGGGTATAATTGGGAGGACGGCGTCGGACCTGTCGAGAACCGCCCGAGACGCCTTGACTTGGCATGGCAAACGACAGAAACCAATGAAGTGGGAACGAATGAATTTTTAACTTGGGCAAAAAAGGTGAACACAGAAGTCAATATGGCTGTTAACCTCGGCACGAGAGGGATAGATGCTGCCCGCAATCTCGTAGAATACTGCAACCATCCGAAAGGCTCTTACTGGAGTGATTTGAGAAGATCGCATGGCTATGAGCAGCCGTACGGCATCAAAACGTGGTGCCTGGGTAACGAAATGGATGGCCCGTGGCAGATCGGCCACAAAACAGCTGACGAATACGGACGGCTTGCAGCGGAGACGGCAAAGGTCATGAAATGGGTTGACCCATCAATTGAACTTGTTGCCTGCGGCAGCTCAAACAGCGGCATGCCGACGTTTATCGATTGGGAAGCAAAGGTGCTGGAGCATACGTACGAGCATGTCGACTATATTTCTCTCCATACGTATTACGGAAACCGGGATAACAATCTGCCAAACTATCTGGCCCGTTCCATGGATCTCGATCATTTTATTAAATCTGTTGCTGCAACCTGTGACTATGTAAAAGCAAAAACACGCAGCAAGAAAACAATCAATCTCTCTCTGGACGAATGGAATGTATGGTATCACTCAAATGAAGCTGATAAAAAAGTAGAACCGTGGATTACTGCGCGGCCTATTTTAGAAGATATTTATAACTTTGAAGATGCCTTATTGGTCGGCTCTCTGCTCATTACGATGCTGCAGCACGCAGACCGTGTGAAAATCGCGTGTCTTGCACAGCTTGTAAATGTCATCGCGCCAATCATGACGGAAAAAGGCGGAGAAGCATGGAGGCAGCCGATTTTCTATCCGTACATGCATGCTTCTGTCTACGGTCGAGGAGAGTCGCTAAAACCGCTTATTTCTTCACCGAAGTATGACTGCTCTGATTTTACTGATGTGCCGTATGTTGACGCCGCTGTCGTATATTCTGAAGAGGAAGAAACACTCACCATTTTTGCGGTAAACAAAGCTGAGGATCAGATGGAGACGGAGATTTCGCTCAGAGGCTTTGAATCGTATCAAATCGCAGAGCATATCGTACTTGAGCATCAGGATATTAAAGCGACAAACCAGCATAACAGAAAAAATGTCGTCCCGCATTCCAACGGAACATCGTCTGTCAGCGAAAACGGCTTAACCGCACATTTCACGCCGCTTTCATGGAATGTGATCCGTCTGCAAAAACAATCATAATAACAACATGAGCCGGAGATCTGTCTCCGGTTTTTTATTTTTTCTTAGTAAATATGATTCAGTACCTTGTAATGTTCAGTAGCGGATGTTACCATGTGAGGGATGGTGGAAAATATAAACAAAATTAAGGGCCGCAGGGAGGATTTGATCATGAATGCTCAATTTAAAAAGGGAGCATTAGAGTTATGTGTGCTTGTATGTATTACTGAAAAAGACCAATACGGATATGAGCTGTCTCAAAACATTTCCCGGTATATGGCTATTGCTGAAGGCACCTTATATCCTCTTCTAAGAAGACTGACGAAAGAGGAGTATTTAGAAACATATATGGCTCCGTCTTCTGAAGGGCCTGCCAGAAAATATTACACGTTGTCAAAGCTTGGTGTCATGCGAATGAAATTGCTGCTGGCAGAATGGGATCAGTTCACAGCATCCGTCAACCAAATCATTGATGCGGCAAGGGGAGGAGAACGATGAATCAAGAACAGTTTTTACAGGAGTTAAGTAAAGCGTTACAGCCGCTTTCTCAAGAAGAGCGGAATGAGATCTTATTTGATTTTGAGGAACATATTACCGAAGGAATGAAAGAAGGCAGGCCGGAAGCGAACATTATCAGGGAACTCGGCTCCCCAAAACAAATTGCAAAGGAATTGATGCCAAATGTGACGGAAACTGCTCCAGCAGTGCAGCGCCCTAAGAAGAACCTCTTCCAGATGGCATGTTCAGCAGCAGCGATAAGCATCTTGAATTTGATTTTTGTGCTGGGACCAGCTATTGGCATTTTTGGAGTGTACGTAGGTTTCTGCGGGGCAGCGCTTGCACTCTCTGTATCACCAATTATGTTTGTCGGCATGGTGATGTTTCAAATGAATACGCACATGATGCTGGAGTTCTTTATATCACTCATGTTTGGCAGTCTGGGACTGCTATCTTGTATAGGGCTGTGGCATATAGGAAAGCTCCTGTATAGCGTGAGTTTACGATATGTCAGATATAATTTAAAGCTGGTGACGGGGGCGCAGACATGAAAAAAATCATAATAGGATTGATCGCAGTATTTGCAGTCGGGGCAATCGGAGCTGTCATCTCTGCAGCTGCCTCGGATTTTACAAAAGAAGAGGTGAAAGCTGCCGAAACTTATGATCCTGCAGATATTAAAAAAATTGAGGTAGCAACAAGCTCGATGAATGCAGAGGTCAAAAGCGGGCAAACGGATGATATTCAGGTAGCTGCTGAAGGACAAGTCAGTGATAAAAGCAAAAAGCTGTTCGATGTGACCCAAGATGGCAAATCATTAACAATCAATCAAATAGCACGCGAGAATATCATCTCTTTTATACCGTGGGGCAGCGAAAAGGATATGAAAATCACAATCACGATTCCGAAAAAGAAGTATGATGAGATAACCGTAACGACAACCTCTGGCGATATTCTGATAGAAAATGTGCAAACGGATCAATCAGCTGCTGACTCTACATCAGGAAATATTGAGCTGAAGCATACACGCATCGAAAACGAGCTGACGCTAAAAACAACGAGCGGAGATGTTCAAGCTGATCAAAATTCATTCGGCCAAGGTGAGGTAAAGACAACAAGCGGATCAATAAAAAGCAGCCACACAACAGCTGAAAAGGTGAACTATAAGACAACTTCCGGGGATATTGATCTTCTTCAGGATCATCAGAACGAAGAGGTCGACATCGTCACTACGAGCGGAAGTGTGTCAGTAGGGTATCAGAAAGAACCTGCATCTTTGGCAGTGGATTTTCAGGCTGACTCAGGTGATGCTACGGTCAATCTCGACCACATCCTGTATAAAGAAAAGACAGAGCACCGTGTTGTAGGTTATGTAGGTGATAGCCCCTCTAACCGTTTAAAAGTTCGTACAACCTCTGGAGACATTGAACTAAACTAACTGCCTCAAGCCGGCCCATTCCAGCCGGCTTTTTTGAATAGGAAAAAATGACCGCTTTTTGCTCTGAAATTATGATATATTTATGAAAAACAGCAAAGGGGTTGGGGAGAAATGAATGCGGTTACAATTGTGATAGCGTCAATGTGTATATTGGCTATCGCCTATCGTTTATACGGAACATTTATGATGGTGAAGGTTCTCAAAGTGACTGATGATAAGCCAACGCCTGCACATGCGCTTGAGGATGGAAAAGACTATGTGCCTACGAATAAATGGGTCTCATTCGGTCATCATTTCGCGGCCATTGCGGCGGCCGGGCCGCTGGTCGGACCGATTCTCGCGGCGCAGTTCGGTTATTTGCCGGGATTATTATGGCTGTTAATCGGGGCGGTGATAGGGGGAGCCGTCCATGATATTGTTGTGCTGTTCGCGTCAATGCGTCAAAACGGAAAGTCGCTGTCGGAAGTGGCGAAGGATGAGCTTGGTCCTGTTGCCGGCTTTTGTACGGGACTGTCCATGCTATTTATTATTACCATAACGATGGCGGGACTGTCGATGGTTGTGCTGCACGCGCTTGAACGGAATCCGTGGGGGACATTTGCTGTAGGGATTACGATTCCGATAGCGATGGGCGTCGGCTTGTTTTATAAGAAAACAGGGAATTTAAAGCTGGCGTCTTCTATCGGTTTTCTATTTTTAATGGCCGGAGTGTTTATTGGCCCTTGGGTGCAGACTACCGCATTTGGTGATCTGTTAACCCTTGATACGAAAACGTTTGCAATCGCGTTGCCGATTTACGCTTTTTTTGCAGCGGCACTGCCGGTCTGGCTGCTGCTCGCACCGCGCGATTATTTAAGCAGTTTTATGAAAATCGGTGTGTTTGTCGCTTTAATTGCGGGTGTGTTTGCTGTGAATCCGTCCATTCCATTTCCGGCTTTTACGGAGTTTGTAAAAGGCGGCGGGCCTGTGCTTGCGGGTCCTGTCTGGCCATTCATCTCGATCACGATAGCCTGCGGCGCGATCTCGGGGTTCCATGCCTTTGTCGGTTCCGGCACCACGCCGAAAATGCTTAATAAATGGAGTGATATGAAGCCGGTTGCTTTCGGTGCAATGCTTGTTGAGTGCCTTGTCGGCATTATGGCGCTGATTGCGGCGACTGCTTTGCAGCCTGCAGATTACTTTGCGATCAACAGCACGCCTGAGGTTTTCCGTACGCTCGGCATGGATGTTGTGCATTTGCCTGAACTGAGCAGGGAAATCGGTTTGGACTTAGAAGGCAGAACAGGGGGAGCCGTCACGCTTGCGGTAGGAATGACTTATATCTTTACCGGAATTCCGTTTTTCAGCCATCTGGCCTCATACTTTTTCCAATTTGTCATTATGTTTGAAGCGGTGTTTATTTTAACGGCGATCGACGCCGGCACGCGTGTGGCACGCTATTTGATTCAGGACTTCTTCGGAGAGGCGTATAAGCCGCTGAAGAAAACGGACTGGATTCCCGGATCTGTATTTGCCAGTGCGCTTGCCTGCTTTATGTGGGGCTATTTGCTTTACTCAGGTGATATCGGATCCATTTGGGCGCTGTTTGGTGTTTCTAATCAGCTGATGGCTTCAGTGGGTCTGATTATCGGAGCAACCATTGTGCTGAAAATCGCCGACAAACGCCGTTACATCCTCACCTGCCTCATTCCGCTCGCCTATTTATATGTGACTGTGAATTACGCGGGCTATTGGATGGTGCGCTATGTGTATCTCAATCCAGACGCTGCAGGTTACAGTGTCCTGAATGGCGTTTTGTCTATCATCATGCTGCTGTTAGGCTTCATCATTATCGTGGCGGCAGTGAAAAAATGGGCGCAGATGTGGAGAGATCCCAGCTTAAGAATGGAAGCCTCTATACCGGGATAAAAGGAAAAATGGAAACCTTAAGGAGGAAAAGAAATGAATTTATCAATGAAGTATATCATCCTGTATGTATTGGACAGCCAGCGCTCGATTCATTTTTATCAGCATATTTTGGGGCTGCCGATCCGCGCGGAACACGGCACATATGTAGAGTTTGATACCGGCTCCACCATTTTGGCGCTCAATACACGAGAAAGTGTCAAGGAAATGACGCCGTTAGATATACCGGAAACACCCGTTTCTTCACAAACATTTGAAATCGGGTTTGTCACTGAAAGTGTAGAAGCGGTCATCAAAAAAGTAAGAGAACACGGCGTAACCATTATCGCGGAGCCTAAAGTGAAGCCATGGGGACAGACGGTCGCTTATATCGCCGATCCTGATGGACATTATATTGAAATTTGCAGTCCGATGGAATAAAGCACAAAGCCCAAAACAGAAATTGTTTTGGGCTTTCTTATGATGTTAGCGATCCGGCGGCTTCTAATAGCAAATCAGCAAGGTGAACAGCTCGGACCCTGCCGTTTAATCCCTCTCGTTCAATGCCGAGCTTCATCTGCAAAAGACATCCTGGATTGGCGGTTACAATGACCGCTGCTTCGGTTGCTTTGACAGCAGCCATTTTACTGTCCAGTATCTTCATTGACATGTCTGCTTCAACAATATTGTAAATTCCCGCTGATCCGCAGCAGCTGTCCGCTTTATCCATTTCTCTGAATTCAGCTCCCTTGATGCTTTGAAGAAGCTTTCTGGGCTCCGAAGATGTATGCATTACATTTCTCAAGTGGCATGAATCTTGATAGGTAATCAGCTTAGGTGTTTCAAGCTGCAAGTCTTTTTGGTGAAAATCAAGCTCAATCAAAACCGATGAAAAATCTTTTAGCTTCTGCACAAATGAAACAGCCCGCTCCGACCACTCGGGATCATCCTTCAGCAAATGGCCGTATTCAGTGAGAAAAGCTCCGCATCCGCCCGCGTTTGTAATGACAGCATCTACGTCTAACGCTTCAAACGCGGCGATGTTTTGTTTCGCAAGCTCTTTTCCCGCATTTTTTTCGCCGCTGTGTCCATGCAGTGCGCCGCAGCATGCCTGCTCAGGCGGGATGACAATTTCACAGCCTGCCAGCTGCAGCAGTTTCAGCGTGGCATTGTTTGTCGGCAAAAACATCGTATCCATTAAACAGCCTGAAAAAAAGGCAACCCTTTTTTTAGCTGGGCCGGCCGCCGGCAGTAAACGCGGCCGATGCTTCATTTCTTCACGTTTAGGCACATCCGGAAGAACGGCTTCCATCGTGCGCAAATGCTCAGGCAGAATGCGGAGCATGCCGGTTTTTCGCACAGCCGTCTGCAGCCCTGACCGCTGGTACAAACCAATGAGACTCACAGCCGAACGCATGCGGTTTTGATGCGGAAAGAGCTCCTGAAAAGCCGCTTTTCTCATAACACGCGCGCTGAGCGAGTGCTTTTTATTTTGGTGGATAATATCTCTTGCTTCCTCCAGCAGCTGTCCGTATTTAACGCCTGATGGGCATACCGGTTCACACGCGCGGCAGCCGAGGCAAAGAGACAGTGAACGCTCGACATCTTCATCCGGTTCAATCACACCGTCGGCGACTGCTTTCATTAAGGCGATTCGCCCGCGCGGCGAGTGAGATTCCTGAAAACCGGATTCGATATAGGTCGGGCAAGAAGGCAGACAGAAACCGCAGCGCATACAATTCAAAAGTTCGCTTTCATCCATACGCTCTTTAAACTCATGTTGGATCTGTTTCATTTCTTTTTCTGTTGTCATCTTTCCGTCACCACACGTTTTCTGGCATCTTTCGCAAACACTTTGCCCGGGTTTAAGATATTTTTGGGATCAAATGCCGCTTTCATTGCTTTCATCGCGGCGATGCCTTCTTTTTTCAGCTTCATTTCCAAGTAAGGCGCTTTCATGGCCCCGACTCCGTGCTCCCCGGTAATTGTGCCGCCAAGCTCAATCGCTTTTTCAAAAATCTCGGCAAAAGCCTGCTCGACTCGCTGCATTTCATCTTTATTTCTTATGTCTGTGGTGCATGTCGGATGAAGGTTTCCATCCCCGGCATGGCCAAAGGTGCAGATCGAAATATCGTATTTTGCGGCAATGTCATTAATGGCTTTTACCATATTCGCGATTTCTGACCGCGGTACAGTCGCATCCTCCAAAATGGTGGTCGGCTTTAAGCGGGCAAGTGCAGAAAGCGCTGAACGCCGGGCTTCAGTGAGGGCGAATGCTTCCTCATCTGTTTGCGCAGTTTGAACGGAGACGGCAGCGCCTTTTTTGCAAATTGCCTCAATTTTTTCCATGTCACGAGCCACGGTCTCAGCTGTCCCGTCCTGTTCGATCAAAAGAACTGCTTTCGCATTTGTCGGAAGGCCGATTTTGGCATAATCCTCAATCACCAAAAGGGTAGGCTGATCGAGAAATTCAAGCGTAGCCGGTATGATTTTACCGGAAATAATGGCTGACACTGTTTGAGCAGCGGCATCAATATTTTCATAAAGGGCGAGCAGCGTCTTCTTTGTTTCTGGCTTCGGCACGAGTTTGAGAATCGCTTCTGTCACAATGCCGAGTGTCCCTTCTGAGCCGACAAAAAGGCGCGTGAGATCATACCCGGCTACATCCTTTGCAAGTTTTCCCCCAGTGCGGATCATATCTCCGTTTGCCAAAACAACCTCCAGCCCGATGACGTAGTCACGGGTGACGCCGTATTTTAAGCCGCGGAGACCGCCGGAATTTTCGTTGATGTTTCCTCCGATGGTTGATATTTTCATAGAACTCGGATCAGGCGGATAGAACAACCCCTTGCTTTCAACCGCACGGATTATATCCAAGGTAATAACGCCAGGCTGGACTGTGGCCGTCAAATTTTCTTCATCAATCTCAAGGATCTGATTCATATGCTTAAAGAGAAGAACAAGCCCGCCTTCAGTAGGGCACGTGCCCCCGCACAGGTTTGTCCCCGATCCTCTCGGAACAATCGGTACACGGTGCTCACTGCAAATGTTTAAAATACGTGATACTTCATGTGGATCTCTCGGCGCAATCACTGCATCCGGCATAGACTGAAATTGCGGTGTCGCGTCATATGAATACACGAGACGGCCGGCTTTCGAGTCATCATAGTTTTCCGGTCCGACGATTTGGATCAGCTGTTCTTTTACATCTTTGGTGATCATGTTCACCCATCCCCCTGTCAAAAAACGCTTTCAATCTATTGTAAAAGAAAAAAAGAGAAGCCTTCTATGGAGAAACATACAAAATATGAAACTGAAACTCTCTCTATTTTGTATCTTGATCTAAAAAATAGAGCGCAACGTACATCGTGACGATGTCCTCTGTGCGCTGAAAACTTAAACCCGTCAGCTGTTCAGCCTTTGACAGGCGATAGCGGAGCGTATTGATATGAATATGCATCTCTTCAGCCGTTTTTTTCAGGGACAAATCGTAATGGAAGAGAGTTCGTATCGTAATCATAAGCTCTTCGTTTCGGAGCGCTTCCTGAAACACTCTTTGCGGAAATTCATGTCGTGTCCCCGGGCTGATCTCAGTCAGGCACATGTCAAGCTTCAGGTCTTCCTCGCATACGGCGGTTTTGCGTTTGAGGCTGACGGCCAGCGCTTTTTCTGCCTGTTCGTATGACTGCGGCAGGCCGGAGCCGCTGACAGCCCTCCCAACGCCGGCAGCTGCGCGGCTGTTTCCGAGGCGTTCAGCCAATGAACAAATAAGCTGAATTTGCCGCAAAAGCTGCTCCTTTTGTTCATGTTTCGGCACTTCGTGATTAATCAGAATACGTTCATTTCCCCATCTGATGAATAAATCGGATGGAAACACTGATTTCCAGGCGCGTGTCATTTGATCAATATCGCCGGGTGACCATTCGTGCCCTTGAATGAGGATCATCTGGCGGAGGGAGGTAAGGTCAACGCCAAGAAGCTGCGCTTTTTCGAGAAAACCCGGAGACCATTCTTTTAATTGCAGCCAGTCGATCATAAAGGATTCCAGCATTCTCTCGCGCCACTGGGTCTGCTCCAAATGCCACGATTCTTTAATAAACAGCTCTGTCATTTTCCTGAGCAGCTCCCCGTACGGCTGAATCTCAGCAGGTTCTCCCGTCAGTCCGAACACGGCGATGACATCACGCTCAGAAAATACGGGGAGGTTTAACCCCGCCTTTACCCCTTTGAGCCTCTTTTCATCTTCTTTTGTAATGATCACATTGCGTTTCTCTTTCGCGCAGATAAGCGCTCCTTCATGAAATAGCCCGACTCGCTCATCATTTGTGCTTGCGATAATGAGGCCGTCTGTGCTGACAATAATGACTTCACGTTCGTACATTTTTTTCACTTCGGCAATGATTTTTTTCGCTAACAGCGGTTGTAAAAACATGGCGGCGACCCCCCTCATGTTTTTATTATATAAGAAAAAAACCGGGCGCTGTCACCCGGTTTTGATGTGCTATTGGGCAGGTTTTAATCCGCCTTCCAGCGTCTTTAACATTTCTTGTTTCTCACTCTCAGATGCGTGCTGCCAAATGACTTCAAACAAAACGCCGAGTCCCGGAAGCATTTTTTCTTCACCGCTTTGAATCGCGTCCACAATTGTGTGCTCAAGCTGCTCCTGATCATTGCCGGTTACATTGGCAATGACGGCATGACGTAAATTAAGATCCATATGAAGCGCTCCTTTTTTTCTAAAATGTAATACGTATATTCTAACCCTGCACCCGGTTTATTATGTGCTGTTCTTGCGATATAATAACATCATGTTAAAAAAAGGAGAGCCACACAGACAGTGAAACAAATAGAATCGGCAAAAAACCAAAAAGTGAAGGATTGGAAAAAACTTCACACAAAAAAAGAACGAACAAAAACGAATACCTATTTGATTGAAGGAGAACATCTTGTTGAAGAAGCCTTAAAGAGCCCGGGCGCGGTGAAAGAAATTCTTGTCAAGGATGAAGCGGACATCCCGCCGAATCTTGATATGGGCATCCAGTGCTACGTGCTGAGCGAAGACGCGTTTTCAGCTGTTACAGAAACGGAAACACCGCAGCGGATCGCCGCTGTTTGCAATATGCCGGAAGAATATCTCGCGCCGCCTAAACGTGTGCTGCTGATTGACGCTGTTCAAGATCCGGGGAATCTCGGCACGATGATTCGCACGGCGGACGCAGCCGGTTTGGATGCGGTTGTGCTCGGTGACGGCACGGCGGATGCGTTTAACGGAAAAACGCTGCGATCCGCGCAAGGCTCCCATTTTCACATTCCTGTTGTGAGAAGAAATTTACAATCATACGTGGATGAATTAAAAGCAGAGGGCGTAAAAGTGTACGGCACAGCACTGCAAAACGGGGCGCCTTACCAGGACATCTCACCATCCGGTTCATTTGCTTTAATCGTCGGCAATGAAGGTGCAGGGGTGGATGCCGGATTGCTGGAAAAAACAGATTTAAACCTGTACGTCCCGCTGTACGGGCAGGCTGAATCACTGAACGTTGCAATTGCGGCGGCTATCCTGATGTACCACTTGCGAGGATAGTGTTGCGCGAAGCGTTGGATTTCTCTATAATAGAACATAATATTTGAAAAACCGTGACAGAGGATCTCGATTTCTCATCAACTGCCTTCCAGGGAGAAAATGCCGCAGACTGAGAGCATTTTTAATGCAGCCGGAAATTGGTTTCACCTCTCGAGTTGTCACCGGGACCGCGCACGTTGCGCGTAAAGGTGAACCGGAATCTGATTCCGTTATGTCAATGAAGCTGACGACAGCATCAGTCTGTCTGAAATAAGGGTGGTACCGCGGCCACAACTCGTCCCTTGTCCTATAAGGGGCGGGTTTTTTTGTTTTCCAAAGACATATAACGGTTTGTTTACATAAAAGGAGGATGCAAAATGGAAGAAAAGCTAAAACAGCTGGAACAAGAAGCTTTAGATCAAGTAGAAGCGGCAAGCTCATTGAAGGTTGTCAATGATATTCGGGTTCAATATCTCGGAAAAAAAGGGCCGATCACAGAAGTGCTGCGCGGAATGGGCAAGCTTTCTGCGGAGGAGCGTCCGAAAATGGGCGCTCTTGCCAATGAGGTAAGAGAACGAATCGCCAATGCGATTGCAGCTAAAAATGAAAAGCTTGAGGAAGAAGAAATGAAACAGAAGCTTGCGGGACAGACAATTGACGTCACGCTCCCGGGTAATCCTGTCGCAATCGGAGGACGCCATCCGCTCACTGTTGTCATTGAAGAAATTGAAGATCTATTTATCGGCATGGGTTATACCGTTGAAGAAGGCCCTGAGGTCGAGACGGACTACTACAACTTCGAAGCGCTCAATCTGCCGAAAGAACACCCTGCCCGCGATATGCAGGACAGCTTTTACATCACAGAGGAAATGCTGATGAGAACGCAAACCTCTCCTGTTCAGACGCGGACGATGGAAAAGCACAAAGGTAAAGGACCTGTTAAAATTATTTGTCCTGGAAAAGTATACCGCCGCGATAATGATGACGCGACGCACTCTCACCAATTTATGCAGATTGAAGGGCTTGTTGTTGATAAAAACATCAGCATGAGTGATTTAAAAGGAACACTTGAACTGGTTGCGAAAAAAATGTTCGGGCAAGACCGTGAAATCAGACTTCGCCCAAGCTTCTTCCCGTTTACCGAGCCTTCAGTAGAAGTAGACGTAACGTGCTTTAAGTGCGGAGGAAATGGCTGCTCTGTATGTAAAGGAACAGGCTGGATTGAAATCCTCGGCGCCGGCATGGTTCACCCAAATGTGCTGGAAATGGCCGGCTTTGATCCGAAGGAATATCAGGGCTTTGCGTTCGGAATGGGTGTTGAGCGCATCGCGATGCTGAAATACGGCATCGATGATATCCGCCACTTCTACACAAACGATGTCAGATTTATTTCGCAGTTTAAACAGGCGTAAGAGGAGGATGCTAGAATGTTTGTTTCTTATAAATGGTTAGAGGATTATGTTGATTTAAAAGGTATGGATCCGGCTGTTCTTGCTGAGAAAATAACAAGAGCCGGTATTGAAGTTGAAGGAATTGAGTATAAGGGAGAAGGCATTAAAGGCGTTGTCATCGGCCATGTGCTGGAGCGCGAACAGCATCCAAACGCCGATAAGCTGAATAAGTGCCTTGTAGATATCGGAGCTGAGGCACCCGTACAAATCATTTGCGGCGCGCCAAACGTGGATAAAGGGCAAAAAGTTGCAGTCGCTACAGTCGGAGCGGTGCTGCCGGGCAATTTCAAAATCAAAAAAGCCAAGCTTCGCGGTGAAGAATCAAACGGCATGATTTGTTCTTTACAAGAGCTCGGTATTGAGAGCAAGCTTGTGGCGAAGGAATATGCGGAAGGCATTTTCGTTTTCCCAAATGAGGTTGAAGCAGGAAGTGATGCGTTAGCTGCTTTACAGCTTGACGATGCTGTCTTAGAGCTCGGTTTAACACCGAACCGCGCCGATGCGATGAACATGCTTGGTGTTGCTTATGAGGTTGCAGCGATTTTAGACACAGAGGTAAAGCTTCCGCAAACGGATTACCCAGTCGCTTCAGAACAAGCGTCAGACTACATTTCTGTCAAAGTTGAAGACCAGGAAGCAAATCCGCTGTATGCAGCAAAAATCATTAAAAACGTAAAAATTGCTCCGTCACCGCTTTGGATGCAGACGAAACTGATGAATGCAGGCATTCGCCCGCACAACAACGTCGTGGATATCACAAACTTTGTTTTATTAGAGTACGGACAGCCGCTTCACGCGTTTGATTATGACAGATTCGGCTCTAAGGAAGTTGTAGTCAGAAAAGCTGTTGAAAATGAAACAATCTTAACACTCGACGATCAGGAACGAAAACTGTCTGCCGATCACCTTGTCATTACAAACGGGTCGAAAGCACAAGCCGTTGCTGGTGTTATGGGAGGAGCAGAATCAGAAGTTCGGGAAGACACAACAACGATTTTGCTTGAAGCTGCGTTCTTCAACGGGCAGACGGTTCGCAAGGCTTCAAAAGATCTTGGTTTGAGAAGTGAATCGAGTGCAAGATTCGAAAAAGGCATTGATCCTGCGCGTGTGCGCCTTGCGGCAGAACGTGCGGCACAGCTGATCCACCTGTATGCCGGCGGTGAAGTGCTTGCCGGAACTGTTGAAGAAGACCATCTCACAATCGAAGCGAACAACGTTCATGTATCGGCTGAAAAGGTGAACAGCGTTCTCGGCATGACGATCAGCAAAGAAGAACTGATCAGCATTTATCAGCGTCTTGGCTTTGCTGTCGGAGAAGCAAATGACTTACTTGTTGTGACTGTTCCGTCACGCCGCGGTGACATCCGCATCGAAGAGGATTTGATTGAAGAAGCAGCAAGATTGTATGGCTACGACAACATTCCGTCCACACTTCCTGATACAGCGGGAACAACAGGCGGATTGACGCCTTACCAGACAAAACGCCGTAAAGTCAGACGTTTCCTTGAAGGAGCCGGCTTATCACAAGCGATTACCTACTCTTTAACAAACGAGAAAAAAGCGGCGGCATTTGCGATTGAAAAATCGTTTAATACTGTTCTTGCGCTTCCGATGAGTGAAGAAAGAAGCATTCTCAGACACAGCCTTGTTCCGAATCTGCTTGAATCCGTTTCTTACAACCTGGCAAGACAAACTGATTCGGTTGCATTGTACGAAGTCGGTTCCGTTTTCCTGACGAAGGAAGAGGATACAAAACCTGTTGAAACGGAGCGCGTGGCAGGTGCGGTAACCGGTTTATGGCGCAAGCATTTATGGCAGGGCGAGAAAAAACCGGTCGATTTCTTTGTCGCAAAAGGAATTGTTGAAGGGCTGTTAGATAAACTGAACGTCCTGGACAGCATTGAATTTGTGCAATCAGAAAGAAAACAGCTGCACCCGGGCAGAACTGCGAACATTCTTTTAAACGGCTCTCTTATCGGCTTTATTGGCCAAGTCCACCCTTCACTGGAAAAAGAACTGGATATTAAAGAAACGTACGTGTTCGAACTTGATCTTCACACGCTGCTCACAGCAGACACGGCGCCGCTCGTGTACACGGCGATTCCGAAATATCCGTCTGTGACACGTGATATCGCGCTTGTGACAGATCAATCAGTGACAAGCGGCCAGCTCGAGAGCGTCATCAAAGAGGCGGGCGGCAAACTGCTGAAAGAAGTAACCGTCTTTGACGTCTACGAAGGAGAGCATATGGAGGAAGGCAAAAAGTCAGTCGCTTTCTCACTCCAATATGTAAACCCAGAGCAAACGCTGACTGAAGAAGAAGTGGCAAAAGCGCACGACAAAGTGCTGAAAGCGTTAGAAAACACTTATCAGGCCGTATTGAGAGGCTAATAAAAAAGCTTGCAGATATTCTCTGCAAGCTTTTTTCTATGAACGTTTTTTATCCGCCAGGCGCTGCGCTTTCTGCGTATTGGCAAAATGGAGTTTTGTAAAGGTTCGGAGAGCGGATGCCCCTTTTCTGATGATCAGTTTGGCGGCCGCTTCATCTACATGAGGGCCGGCCCCTTTCGGCAGTGTCATTCCTGCCTCGCGCGAAAGCTTATCCATTTCCATTAAAAAGGAATATCTTGCAATAATCGATGCAGCAGCGACTGACAGGTGAATGCCTTCGGCTTTTGTGCTGAAATAGGTGCGCTCCTGTACAATGTCTCTTCCCTTTAAATGGTTGTAGTAGACGCCGGGCTCGGCGAATTGGTCGATCAGAATCGCCTCAGGCTTTACTCCGTCCATTTTTCGTAAAAGATGGGTTATGGCCTGATTATGCAAGAGAGCTTTCATTTTTCCCTGACTCATGCCTCGTTCCTGCATGCTGTTGTACTTTTCGTTTTTTAAAACGAGCAGGCTGTACGGAATGGTTTTGATCAGGCTTCGGGCGATCTCAATGATTTGCGGATCCTTTAGGTGTTTAGAATCCTTCACACCGAGTTCCTTCATTAAAGGAAGCTTTGTTTTGTCAACGTATGCGCAGACAACCGTCATTGGGCCAAAGTAATCTCCGGTTCCGACTTCGTCAGAGCCGATGACAGACATGCCTGCGATGTCTGTTGGAGGGGCGTAGCGTAAATCAGCCGGCTTTTTTGCCGTTTTTTTCTTTTCCTGCGGCTCAGCAGTTCCCCAGCGGGCAGATTCTGCCTCTGCGTTTTTGCCCTGAAACAATACCTTCCCTGACTTATAAGCTGTAATGGTACAGCCTGCCGGTTTTGCCTGGAAAATGGCACCCTGCGGCACAGATGCAGTAAGTGAACTGTTATACGCTGTTTTCATTTGGTCAATAGCAGACATTGGTACTTTTATCACAGAATGGGACACGTAATAATCTCCTTTTTTTACACGTTTCGCTGTATCTACCAGTGTATCATAACAGCGGGAGGCTCGTCTTTCCATTCATTTAATAAACGTGTTATGATAGGAACTAGGATTCTCACGGAATGGAGGAGAAACGTTGTCTGACGGCAAAAAAACAAAAACAACCGTTGACATTTACGGCCAGCACTTCACGATTATCGGTGAAGAAAGCAGAGCCCATATGAGATATGTGGCCGGAATTGTTGATGATAAAATGAGAGAAATCAATCAAAAAAATCCATATCTTGATATAAATAAACTTGCAGTGCTGACAGCGGTAAATGTGGTGCACGACTATGTGAAATTAAAAGAGCAATATGAAAAACTGGAGCATCAGCTTAAAGAAAAGGATTGAACAACTATGCTAGATATCATCATCTTAATCTTGCTCCTGATGGGGACTTTACTGGGATTAAAACGCGGTTTTATCCTCCAGTTTATCCGCTTGACGAGCTTTATTCTTTCGATCGCGTTTGCGTCTTTATTCTATAAAAATGTCGCACCGCATTTGAAGTGGATTCCTGCGCCCGATTTTTCAGCGGGACAGCCGGCGTTTTCTTTTTTCTCGGGAAATCTGGAAGCAGCCTACTATAATGCGATTGCGTTTGTCGTTCTATTTATTATCGCTAAAATCTTACTGAGAATCATCGGCTCATTCCTAAGTATTGTAGCGGGCATTCCTGTGATTAAACAAATCAACCAAATGCTCGGCGCCGTTCTCGGTTTTCTGGAAGTCTATTTATTTACATTTGTGCTGCTGTATGTTGCTTCCGTACTTCCGATAGACGGCTTACAGCAAATGATGGGGCAATCGTCTCTCGCAAATGTCATGATCAACCATACACCGTATTTATCAGGGCTTTTACAGGAGCTTTGGACGCAATACGGAGGATAAAAAACTTCTCTTGTCCGGAGAAGTTTTTTTCAAGTATGATGGAAACATATGTGAACGTCTGGGGGGTATTCTATGCATAAAAAAGATATTATCCGGCTGCTGGAAACCATTGCAGTCTACATGGAACTGAAAGGGGACAACCCGTTTAAAGTTTCCGCATTCCGAAAAGCAGCGGCAGCCCTTGAACAGGACGACCGCAGTTTATCAGAAATGGACGACATGATGTCACTGTCCGGTATCGGAAAAGGCACGTACAGCGTCATAAAAGAATATATAGATGAAGGAAAGTCAAGTACGCTCGAATCACTGCAGCAGGAGGTGCCGGAAGGGCTGGTGCCTTTATTGAAGCTTCCGGGGCTCGGCGGCAAAAAAATCGCAAAGCTGTATAAAGAGCTTGGCGTACATGATGCAGAATCATTGAAGGAAGCCTGCGAACAGCAGAAAGTCCAAGGGCTTGCGGGATTCGGCAAGAAATCAGAAGAAAAAATATTACAGGCGCTCGGAGAAGCCGGAAAACAGCCTGAACGTTTTCCGATCGGCTATGCGCTCCGGGTCGCGCGGGAAATTGAAGAGCATCTTTCTCAATTGACAGACATCATCAAATATTCCCGTGCCGGAAGTCTCCGCAGAGCACGCGAAACCGTCAAAGATCTGGATTATATTATTGCGACGGATCATCCCGCTGAAGTAAGAGAGCAGCTGCTTGCGCTGCCAAACATCAAAAGCGTCATTGCCAGCGGGGACACGAAGGTATCGGTCATTCTTTCCTTTGAATATGAAACAAGTGTCGATTTCCGTCTCGTGACGGAAGAACAATTCCCGACAACTCTTCATCATTTTACGGGATCGAAGGACCACAATATCAAAATGCGGCAAATTGCAAAAGAACGCGGTGAACGGATCAGTGAGTACGGCGTCGAGACGGTTGAAACAGGAGAAATCAAAACCTTCCCGAGCGAACGGGAATTTTACGCACACTTCGGCTTGCCGCTGATCCCGCCGGAACTCCGTGAAAGCGGGCAAGAGGTGGAAACCTACAACGACAGCATTGAACTCATAGAGCACGATCAAATCAAGGGTGATCTTCACATGCACTCCACATGGAGCGATGGCGCCTTTTCGATCAGGGAAATGGCTGAAGCATGCATGGAAAAAGGCTATCAGTACATGGCCATCACTGATCACTCGCAATATTTAAAGGTCGCCAACGGGCTGACTGCTGAAAGGCTCAAGCAGCAGGCGAAAGAAATTGACGCGCTGAATGCTGAGTTTGAGAACTTCCGTATTTTTAAAGGCGTTGAGATGGATATTCTTCCTGACGGCACACTTGATTATGATGACGATGTGCTGGCGGAAATGGATCTGGTCATTGCATCCATCCATTCAAGCTTTAATCAGCCGGAGCACGTCATTATGAAGCGGCTTGAGACGGCACTGACCAACAAGCATGTTGACATTATCGCCCATCCGACCGGACGCCTCATCGGCAGACGTGCCGGTTACGAAATCGATATCGACAATCTGATTGAGCTCGCGAAGAAAACAAATACGGCGCTTGAACTCAACTCTAACCCTGCGCGTCTCGACCTGCGGACAGAGCATTTAATCAAAGCAAATGAACAAGGGGTTACATTGGTCATTAATACCGATGCCCATAACATCGAGATGTTAAACGATATGAAAACCGGCGTCACTGCCGCGCGCAAAGGCTGGACGGAAACGAAAAACGTCCTGAATGCCCGGTCGCTTGAAGACGTACAGGCATTCCTGAAGCGCAACGATTAAGTAAGGAGGCTCACACAACCGTGCAGCAAAAAGTATTATCATCTCTTGAATTCCATAAAGTGAAAGAACAGGTAATCGAGCACGCCGCTTCATCGCTCGGAAAAGAAATGCTTCTCCAGCTAAAGCCTTCTGCTTCGATTGACGAAATCAAAAAACAGCTGGATGAGGTAGATGAAGCCTCTGCGATCATCCGGCTGCGAGGCCAGGCACCGTTTGGCGGCCTTACCGATATCAGAGGGGCATTAAGACGGGCGGAAATCGGCAGCGTTCTCAGTCCCTCGGAATTCACTGAAATATCAGCGCTGCTTTACGCAGTCAAACAAATGAAACACTTTCTCGGACAAATGGCTGAAGACGGAGTCGACATTCCGCTGATGCAGCAATATACTGAACAGCTCATTACACTGCCCGATTTAGAACGAGAAATTAATTCCTGCATAGATGATCACGGCGAAGTGCTTGATCACGCGTCAGAAACGTTAAGAGGAATCCGCACGCAGCTCAGAACGCTCGAATCGAGAATCAGAGACCGGTTAGAGTCCATTCTGCGTTCCTCCTCTGCTTCGAAAATGCTGTCTGATACGATTGTTACAATCCGAAATGACCGCTTTGTGATCCCGGTCAAACAAGAGTACAGATCAAGCTACGGAGGCATTGTGCATGACACCTCCTCTTCTGGTGCAACCCTGTTCATTGAACCGCAGGCGATTGTAGATATGAACAACTCGCTGCAGCAGGCGAAAGTAAAAGAAAAGCAAGAAATTGAACGGATTTTACGCGTGCTGACAGAGCATACGGCGGAGCACACAGAGGAGCTTTTTCAAGATTTGCAAGTCCTGCAGACGCTTGACTTCATTTTTGCAAAAGCGAAATACGCAAAAGCGGTCAAAGCTACAAAACCGACCATGAATGACAGCGGATTTGTCCGTCTGAAAAAAGCGCGCCATCCATTGCTTCCGTCTGATCAGGTGGTCGCCAATGACATCGAGCTGGGCGGCGATTTTTCAACGATCGTGATTACAGGACCGAATACCGGGGGGAAAACAGTTACATTAAAAACACTGGGGCTGTTGACCTTAATGGCGCAATCGGGTCTTCATATTCCGGCAGATGAAGGATCGGAAGCCGCTGTATTTGAGCATGTGTTCGCTGATATCGGCGATGAACAGTCGATCGAGCAAAGCTTAAGTACATTTTCTTCCCATATGGTGAACATTGTCGGCATTTTAAAACAAGTCAACGAAAACAGCCTTGTGCTCTTTGATGAACTGGGAGCGGGTACAGACCCGCAAGAAGGCGCGGCACTCGCCATGAGCATCTTGGATGAAGTCCACCGCACCAATGCCAGAGTATTAGCGACGACGCATTATCCTGAGTTAAAGGCGTATGGCTATAACAGAGAAGGCGTCATGAACGCCAGTGTCGAATTTGACATTGAGACCCTTTCACCAACCTATAGGCTCTTAATCGGTGTGCCGGGACGAAGCAACGCCTTTGAAATTTCTAGACGGCTCGGGCTTCCGGACCATATTATCGGGCAGGCGAAATCAGAAATGACGGCCGAGCATAATGAGGTCGATACGATGATTGCGTCTCTTGAACGAAGCAAAAAACGGGCGGAAGAAGAGCTTTCTGAAACAGAGGCGTTCAGAAAAGAAGCCGAAAAGCTGCATAAAGAGCTGCAGCAGCAAATCATTGAACTGAACAGCAAAAAAGACAAATTGATGGAAGAGGCCGAACAGCAGGCGGCTGAAAAAGTTAAAGCGGCCACAAAAGAAGCTGAAGACATCATTCACGAATTACGCTCGATTAAAGAAGAACACAAGTCCTTCAAGGATCACGAGCTGATTAACGCGAAGAAACGGTTAGAAGGCGCTATGCCGACCTTTGAAAAGTCCAAAAAACCGGAAAAACCGAAAACGCAAAAACGCGTCTTGAAGCCGGGGGATGAAGTAAAAGTCCTTACTTTCGGGCAGAAAGGAACATTGCTTGAAAAAACCGGCGGCAATGAATGGAATGTTCAAATCGGCATTTTAAAAATGAAAGTGAAAGAAAAAGACCTGGAATTTATCAAATCGGCTCCGGAACCAAAAAAAGAAAAACTCATTACAGCGGTTAAGGGCAAAGATTACCACGTATCGCTTGAACTTGATCTTCGCGGCGAGCGCTATGAAAATGCCCTCAGCCGTGTTGAAAAATACTTGGATGACGCGGTGTTAGCGGGATATCCAAGAGTGTCCATTATCCACGGCAAAGGTACCGGCGCTTTAAGAAAAGGCGTGCAGGATCTTCTGAAAAATCACCGCAGCGTTAAAAACTCCCGTTTCGGTGAAGCTGGTGAGGGAGGATCAGGCGTTACAATTGTTGAACTAAAATAAAAGGGAGTATGGCCATGAGTGATTTTTGGGAAAACGAGCTTGTGGAAATCGCGGCGTATTACAGTGTCGCGGTTCTCTGCCTCGTCCTCTTTTTGACTGTGTTTGAGCTGGTGACAGCTTATAAAAACTGGGAAGAGATTCAAAATGGAAATCTCGCTGTGGCAATGGCAACAGGCGGGAAAATTTTAGGAATAGCAAATGTGTTCCAGCACTCCATCTCTCAGCACAATTCTCTGCTGCAAATGATCGGCTGGGGTGTGTACGGGTTTGTTATGCTTTTGATCAGCTACTTCATTTTTGAGTTTTTGACACCGCGGTTTAAAATTGATCAAGAAATTGAAAATGATAACCGGGCTGTCGGCTTTATTTCATTTGTCATTTCTGTCGGGCTCTCATTTGTTGTGGCAGCCGGAATATAAGGGGACGGAGAATAGATGGAAAAGCTTGCAAAAATACTGCTCGCCGCGGCGGGAATCTTTTTGTTGATTGGTCTTATATATCTGTTCGTATGATGAGAAAAAGAAAGATTTTCCTTTCTTTTTCTTTTTTTTGCCGTCCATCTGCTATAATAATAGGGTGAACGCTAAAATCGAAAGGGGAGGTTTTATGCAGTCTCAAAAGCCGTGGCTTGCCGAGTATCCCGACGATATCCCGCATGAGCTTCCGTTGCCGAACCAAACCCTGCAATCCATCCTGACAGACTCCGCCGCACGATTCCCTGACAAAACAGCCGTATCTTTTTTCGGAAAAAAACTCACCTTTCATGATATTTTGACCGATGCTCTTAAACTCGCAGCTTTTTTGCAGCAAAATGGCCTGCAAAAAGGAGACAGAGTGGCTGTCATGCTGCCCAACTGTCCGCAATCCATCATTTCTTATTACGGGGTGCTGTTTGCCGGCGGTATCGTGGTGCAGACAAACCCGCTCTACACTGAGCATGAGCTCGAATATCAGCTGAGAGACGCAGAGGCCAGGGTGATCATCACCTTAGATTTGCTTTTCCCGAAGGCAATAAAAATGAAAACGTTATCAATCGTAGATCAGATAGTGGTGACGAGTATAAAAGACTATTTGCCGTTTCCAAAAAATATTCTCTATCCGCTTACGCAAAAACAAAAAGTGCACATTGACTATGATGAAAACGACAATATTCATACCTTTGCTTCGAGCATGAAGCGGGAAAAAACAGAGCTGATCACAATTCCGGACATTGACCCTGAGCATGATATCGCCGTTCTGCAATACACCGGAGGAACGACGGGAGCGCCCAAAGGAGTCATGCTCACGCACAGAAATATTTTAGCCAATACTGAAATGTGTGCGGCTTGGATGTACAACGTAAAGGAAGGCGATGAAAAAGTGCTTGGCATTGTCCCATTTTTTCACGTCTATGGGCTGACAGCAGTGATGAATTATTCGATTAAACTAGGATTTGAAATGATCCTGCTTCCCAAGTTTGATCCACTGCACACGCTCAAAATCATCGATAAACAAAAACCGACACTGTTTCCCGGCGCGCCGACGATTTACATTGGCCTCTTGCATCATCCCCAATTACAGCAATACGATCTGTCATCCATTAAAAGCTGCCTCAGCGGATCAGCCGCTCTCCCTGTCGAGGTGAAGCAGCAATTTGAAAAGGTGACTGGCGGAAAGCTTGTGGAGGGATATGGTTTATCCGAGGCATCTCCGGTGACACACGCTAATTTTATCTGGGGAAAAAACAAACCCGGCAGTATCGGCTGTCCCTGGCCTAATACAGACGCAGCCATTTACTCTGACGAGACTGGCCATTTTGCCGCCCCGTATGAGCATGGTGAGATCGTCGTAAAAGGCCCGCAGGTCATGAAGGGGTACTGGAACAAGCCGGAGGAAACGGCTGCTGTCTTAAAGGACGGATGGCTCTTCACCGGAGACATGGGCTATATGGATGAAGATGGATTTTTCTATATTGCCGACAGGAAGAAGGACATCATTATCGCAGGCGGCTATAATATTTACCCGCGGGAAGTTGAAGAAGCGCTGTACGAACATGAAGCGATTCAGGAAATTGTCGTTGCAGGCGTGCCTGATTCGTACAGAGGGGAAACGGTAAAAGCGTTTGTCGTGTTAAAGAAAGGCGCACAAGCCGACGCAGCAGAACTGGACGCTTTCGCCAGAGCCCGTCTCGCACCCTATAAAGTGCCGAAAGCCTATGAATTCAGAAAAGAGCTTCCGAAAACAGCGGTTGGGAAAATTTTAAGAAGGCGTTTACTTGAAGAAGAAACCGAAAATCATCATATCAAGTAACAAATTAGAGCCAGAAAAAGAGAACATTTATGAATAAACTTGACAAACCGGAAAATCCTTCTTATCATAAAATTATGAATGAATAGTCATTCATTTCTATAGGAAGGAACGATGAAAATTGAAGCAAAAACGGCCAAAGTATATGCAGATTATTGATGCAGCAGTTGAAGTAATTGCGGAAAACGGCTACCACCAGTCACAGGTATCTAAAATCGCCAAACAAGCCGGAGTAGCGGACGGCACCATCTATCTTTATTTTAAAAATAAAGAAGACATTTTAATTTCTCTGTTTAAAGAAAAAATGGGCCAATTCATTGAGCGGATGGAAGAGGACATAAAAGAAAAGGCAACAGCAAAAGAGAAATTGGCGCTCGTGATTTCAAAACATTTCTCACTTTTGGCGGGCGACCATAACCTCGCCATTGTCACTCAGCTTGAGCTCCGCCAATCCAATTTGGAGCTGCGGCAGAAAATTAATGAAATATTAAAAGGCTACTTAAATATTTTAGACGGCATTCTGACGGAAGGAATACAATCAGGCGAGTTAAAAGAAGGCCTCGATGTCCGCCTCGCCCGGCAAATGATTTTTGGAACGATTGACGAAACCGTGACGACCTGGGTGATGAATGATCAAAAGTATGATCTGGCTGCTTTGTCAGACAGTGTTTTAGAATTACTGGTGTCCGGAATTCACAATAAGTAAAGGAGTTCTGTCCTATGAATGCAATATCACTCGCAGTTGATCAATTTGTTGCAGTTATGACGATTCACAATCCGCCGGCAAACGCGCTTTCCAGCCGGATATTAGAAGAGCTGTCCTCCTGTCTTGATCAGTGTGAGACAGATGCCGGCGTGCGGTGCATTATTATACACGGGGAAGGAAGGTTCTTCTCCGCAGGCGCTGATATTAAAGAATTTACATCACTGAGAAACAGTGAGGATTCCTCAATGCTGGCTGAACGCGGCCAGCAGCTGATGGAGAGAATGGAGAGCTTTCCAAAACCGATTATCGCAGCGATTCACGGAGCTGCCCTCGGCGGCGGGCTGGAGCTTGCAATGGCCTGCCATATCAGAATTGCGGCAGAAGATGCCAAGCTGGGGCTTCCTGAGCTTAACCTCGGCATTATTCCCGGTTTTGCAGGTACACAGCGGCTCCCGCGATACGTTGGTACAGCAAAAGCATTGGAGCTCATTGGATCAGGAGAACCGATATCGGGGAAAGAAGCGCTTGACCTCGGACTTGTGACAATCGGAGCAAAAGATGAAGGAGAAGTGCTTGAAAAAGCGAAAACGCTTGCTGGCAAATTTGCAGAAAAAAGTCCGCAAACGATGGCGTCTCTGCTTGAGCTTCTCTATACAAACAAGGTGTATTCCTATGAAGGCAGCTTAAAGCTTGAAGCAAAGCGGTTTGGAGAAGCGTTTGAGTCGGAGGACGCCAAGGAAGGCATTCAGGCATTTCTCGAAAAAAGAAAGCCTCAGTTCAAAGGCGAATAAAAGGGGATATGATCATGAATCTATTTGTACTGATGAAACGGACGTTTGACACAGAAGAAAAAATCGTCATTGACGCAGGGAAGATTCAGGATGACGGGGCTGAATGGATTATCAATCCGTACGATGAATACGCGATTGAAGAAGCCATTCAGCTGAAGGAAAAACACGGCGGCACCATCACCGTTGTCACTGTCGGCGGCGAAGAAGCGGAAAAGGAGCTGCGTACAGCGCTTGCCATGGGGTGTGACCAAGCCGTTTTAATCAACATAGAAGATGATCTCGAAGAACCCGACCAGTATTCCATTTCTCAAGTTTTATACCACTATATGAAGGAACAGGAGTTTGACCTTATTCTCGGCGGAAATGTCGCGATCGATGGAGGCTCAGGACAAGTGGCGCCTCGCCTGGCAGAGCTTTTGGACATTCCGTGCATCACGACGATCACCAAACTCGACATCAATGGAAGTGACGCAGAAGCGGAAAGGGACGTTGAAGGGGATGTTGAAAAAATCAAAACGACTCTTCCTTTGCTGGTCACAGCTCAGCAAGGCTTAAATGAACCGCGCTATCCATCGCTTCCGGGAATCATGAAAGCCAAGAAAAAACCGCTTGAAGAGCTTGAGCTGGATGATCTGGACTTGGATGAAGAAGATGCTGAACCAAAAATGAAAACAATTGAACGTTTTCTGCCGCCGAAAAAAGAAGCCGGGAAGCTTCTGCAGGGTGAGCCTGCCGAACAGGCAAAAGAGCTCTTATCATTGCTCCGCAGCGAGGCGAAAGTCATTTAGCGCTTGCACATTCAAAGAAACAGGGGGATGTTAGGATGGGAAAAAAAGTGATCGTACTCGGAGAAATTCGTGACGGAGAACTGCGAAATGTCACCTTTGAAGCGATCTCCGCTGGAAGAACCATTTCAGGTGATGGAGAAGTGATCGGTGTTCTTATAGGAGAAAACATATCACAGCATGCAGAGGAGCTGATCCACTACGGTGCAGACAAAGTTCTCACAGCTGAGGACCCAAAACTCAAGGCATATACGGCAGACGGATACAGCCAAGTGATGCGAACCATTATTGAAAAGGAAAAACCTGGTGCGGTCGTATGCGGACACACTGCAATGGGGAAGGATCTGTCGCCGAAGCTTGCAGCCCGGCTCCAAACGGGATTGATTTCTGACGCTACAGATGTAAGCGTTGCCGGAGAGAACGTTGTTTTCACAAGACCGATTTACTCAGGGAAGGCATTTGAACGTGTCATTTCAACGGATCCGATGACGCTTGTGACGATTCGTCCAAACAACATTCAAGCCTTAGAAAAAGACGCCAGCCGGGCAGGCAGCATTGAAAGCATCGAAGTTTCCCTTACGGATCTCCGTACCGTCATACAAGAGATCGTCAAAAAAACAGCGGACGGCGTTGATCTCTCTGAAGCGAAAATCATTGTTGCGGGCGGCCGCGGAGTAAAAAGCAAAGAAGGTTTTCAGCCGCTGCAGGAGCTTGCCGAGGTGCTGGGCGCAGCAGTCGGCGCTTCACGCGGGGCGTGTGACGCTGATTATTGTGACTATGCTCTTCAAATCGGACAGACCGGAAAAGTTGTCACTCCCGATTTGTATATCGCCTGCGGAATTTCCGGTGCCATCCAGCATTTGGCGGGTATGTCGAACAGCAAGGTAATTGTCGCCATCAATAAAGATCCTGAAGCCGATATTTTTAAAATAGCTGATTACGGTATTGTAGGCGATTTATTTGAAGTCGTCCCATTACTGACTGAAGAATTCAAACAGCTGAATATTCACTCATAAAGGGAAGCCCCGGACTGCAAAAGTTCGGGGTTTTTGAATACATACGTACAAATAATAAGTAACAAAAAAATTCGTTGACATGTACGGACATATATAATAAGGTTACTTTAAAAGCGCTTACATTCATGCTGGCTCCTCAGACAAAACACAGATCCTATATTTGACTGTGGTGCTTTTCATATTTGTATGAAAGGAATGATCAAGCATGTCTGAACATACAGCAGTGATTCAAACGGATATTGTAAAAGGAACGATCAACAAAAATATATACGGTCATTTTGCTGAGCATTTAGGAAGAGGGATTTATGAAGGGATTTGGGTCGGAACGGAATCAAGCATTCCTCATATAAACGGTATAAGAAAAGATGTGTTAGAAGCGCTGAAACAGCTGCGTATTCCTGTCCTCCGATGGCCGGGGGGCTGCTTTGCGGATGAATATCATTGGGCTAACGGTGTGGGTGACCGCAAGACGATGCTCAATACTCATTGGGGCGGCACAGTTGAATCGAATGAATTCGGGACACATGAATTTATGATGCTGTGCGAGCTGCTTGAGTGCGAACCTTACATTTGCGGCAATGTAGGAAGCGGAACAGTTCAGGAAATGGCGGAATGGATCGAATATATGACCTTTAAAGAAGGCACGCCAATGTCGGATTGGAGAAAACAAAACGGAAAAGAAGAGCCTTGGAAGCTGAAATATTTTGGGGTGGGCAATGAAAATTGGGGCTGCGGCGGCAACATGCACCCTGAGTACTATGCCGATCTATACCGCCGTTTTCAAACTTATGTCCGCAATTACAGCGGCAATGAAATTTATAAAATTGCCGGCGGTGCAAACGTCGATGATTTTAATTGGACGGACGTGCTTATGAAAAAAGCAGCTGGCCTGATGGATGGGCTAAGCCTTCATTACTACACGATTCCGGGAGATTTCTGGAAGGGCAAAGGATCGGCCACAGAATTTACAGAGGACGAATGGTTCATCACGATGAAAAAGGCCAAATACATTGATAAATTGATTGAAAAACACGGCACAATTATGGACCGGTATGATCCGGAACAGCGGGTCGGACTGATTATTGACGAATGGGGCACATGGTTTGACCCTGAGCCAGGAACGAACCCAGGCTTTTTGTATCAGCAAAACACGATTCGTGACGCGCTGGTCGCAGCTTCTCACTTTCACATTTTCCATCAGCATTGCCGCCGGGTGCAAATGACCAACATCGCGCAGACGGTAAACGTTCTTCAAGCTATGATTCTGACTGAGGGAGAACGGATGCTATTAACGCCGACATACCATGTGTTTGATATGTTTAAGGTACATCAGGATGCCTCTTTTTTAGATACTGAAACAACGTCCGCTAACTATGAATGGAAGGGAGAAACGCTGCCTCAAATCAGTGTGTCAGCATCAAGAAATGCTGAGGGCGATATAAACGTCAGCATCTGTAACATTGATCATCAAAATAAAGCAGAGGTGGAGATCGAGCTGAGAGGTCTTGACAAGACTGTGGATCATTCCGGCGTTATCCTGACTGCTGAAAAGATGAACGCCCATAACACGTTTGATGATCCGGAGCACGTAAAACCTGAATCGTTCAGCCGTTATTCTGTAAATAAAAACAAATTGAAAGCAAAGCTGCCGCCAATGGCAGTTGTCTTACTCACATTACGGACTGATTCTTAACCAAAAAAAGGAGCGCCGATCCACTAGAGGACAGCGCTCTTTTTTGTTTTGAAACAGCTCCAAAAGGGCATGGTAAAGTATATGACGGTTATAGAAGGGATGTTGTCCTATGCTTCGTACAATTTTAATGATCATCGGCGCAATCGTGGTGATCGGAGCGATTATCAGATTCGTGTTTTAATGCCCCATTCTATGAGTAAACCGATTGTGATCAGGAAAAAATAATTTATAAGCATTTAAATAGCGTGAACGAATGGGAGATGCTATACTAAAAATCATCATTTCACAATTGGAGGAATTCAATAATGGCTATCGTAAAAGCAACTGATCAATCTTTCTCAGCTGAAACAAGCGAAGGCGTCGTACTTGCTGATTTCTGGGCTCCTTGGTGCGGACCTTGTAAAATGATTGCACCTGTTCTTGAAGAATTGGATCAAGAAATGGGCGACAAACTGAAAATCGTAAAAATCGATGTAGATGAGAACCAAGAAACAGCAGGCAAATACGGCGTTATGAGCATCCCGACACTTCTTGTTTTAAAAGATGGAGAAGTTGTTGAAACATCTGTAGGCTTCAAACCGAAAGAAGCGCTTCAAGAGCTTGTAAACAAACATCTTTAATTTTCGGCTGCTTACATGCCAGAGCGATTCCAATTGAGGGATCGCTTTTTTTATTCGCCAATCGTGAACCATGGAGAAAAACACCTGTTCGTGTTAAACTGGAAACAAAGGACTAAATATAAGGAAGGGTAACATATGAACAAACAACTGAAAGAAAAACTCGCCCTCCTTCCCGATCAGCCCGGGTGTTATTTAATGAAGGACCGTCAGCAGACAGTGATCTACGTAGGAAAAGCAAAAGTGCTGAAAAACAGAGTGCGCTCCTACTTTACCGGGTCCCATGACGCAAAAACACAGAGGCTTGTGACGGAAATCGAGGATTTTGAATATATCGTGACGTCCTCCAATCTTGAAGCGCTAATTTTAGAAATGAACTTGATTAAAAAGCATGATCCGAAATATAACGTCATGCTGAAAGATGATAAAACCTATCCTTTTATAAAACTCACCCATGAACGCCACCCAAGGCTGATTGTCACCCGCAATGTCAAAAAAGACAAAGGGCGCTATTTCGGACCGTATCCGAATGTGCAGGCCGCAAGGGAGACGAAAAAGCTGCTCGACCGTCTCTACCCTCTCAGAAAATGCTCAAAGCTCCCCGACAGAGTGTGTCTTTATTATCACCTCGGACAATGTCTTGCTCCGTGTGTAAAGGACATTTCTGAAGAGACAAACAGAGAGCTGGTTGAGAATATTACCCGTTTCTTAAAGGGCGGCTATAACGATGTTAAAAAAGAGCTTGAAGAGAAAATGCTTGAGGCGGCTGAGAACCTTGAATTTGAACGGGCAAAGGAGCTTCGTGACCAAATTGCCCATATCGAATCAACGATGGAAAAACAAAAAATGACGATGAACGACTTAGTCGACCGTGACGTATTCGCTTACGCTTATGATAAAGGCTGGATGTGCGTACAGGTCTTTTTCGTACGGCAAGGAAAGCTCATCGAACGTGACGTCAGTATGTTTCCGCTTTATCAGGAAGCAGATGAAGAGTTCCTTACCTTCATCGGTCAGTTTTATTCAAAAAACAACCATTTTCTGCCGAAGGAGATTTTAGTGCCGGACAGCGTCGATCAATCGATGATTGAGCAGCTGCTGGAAACAAACGTCCATCAGCCGAAAAAAGGGTCGAAGAAAGAATTGCTTATGCTGGCACATAAAAACGCAAAAATCGCGCTTAAAGAAAAATTCTCTTTAATCGAACGTGACGAGGAGCGTTCAATCGGTGCTGTGCAGAAACTTGGTGACGCCTTAAATATTTATACCCCGCACAGAATCGAAGCGTTCGATAACTCGAATATACAAGGGACAAACCCGGTTTCGGCGATGATTGTCTTCATCGACGGCAAACCATACAAAAAGGAATACCGCAAATACAAAATCAAAACTGTCACAGGGCCTGATGATTACGGCTCAATGAGAGAGGTTGTCAGACGAAGATATACGAGAGTGCTTCGCGAAAATCTGCCGCTCCCTGATCTGATTATTATAGACGGAGGGAAAGGCCAGATCAACGCGGCCCGTGACGTCATAGAAAACGAACTGGGCTTGGATATCCCAATCGCCGGCTTGGCGAAGGATGATAAACACAGAACCTCCAATTTATTAATCGGCGATCCGCTGGAGACGGTTTATCTTGAACGAAACAGCCAGGAATTTTACCTGCTTCAGCGCATTCAGGATGAGGTGCACCGGTTTGCGATCAGCTTCCACAGGCAAATCCGCGGGAAAAGCGCGTTCCAGTCTGTGCTAGACGATATACCCGGAATTGGAGAAAAAAGAAAGAAAATGCTGTTAAAGCATTTCGGTTCCGTCAAAAAAATGAAGGAAGCAAGCCTCGAGGACATCAAAAAAGCGGGTGTACCCGCGGCGGCGGCACAGCTGCTTTATGATAAATTGCAAAAATAATGTTGTCCTTTTGAAAAAGTTCTGATAAAATGTGAACTAATTTCATAATTAGATCGTGTAATATGGTGAAGATAGAGGTGCGAACTTCAAGAGTAAGCCTTTGGAGAAAGATGGATTCTGAGAAAAAGGCTGAAAGGGGAGCGTCGCCGAAGTAAATAAAACCCCATCGGTATTATTTGCTGGCCGTGCATTGAATAAATGTAAGGCTGTCAAGAAATCATTTTCTTGGAGGGCTATCTCGTTGTTCATAATCATCGTGATGATTAATTGATAAGCAATGAGAGCAATTCCTCTCATTGCTTTTTTTATTGTGGACAAAGCACTCTTTCTCCTCGCCCGCACGAACCAAAATGTAAAGGGTGGTTATACATGGGTCTCATTGTACAAAAATTCGGAGGTACTTCCGTCGGCTCAGTCGAAAAAATTCAAAATGCAGCAAATCGCGTCATTGCGGAAAAACAGAAAGGCCATCAAGTCGTTGTTGTCGTATCAGCTATGGGGAAATCCACTGACGCATTGGTCAGCCTTGCAAAAGACATCACTGATCAGCCGAGCAAACGTGAAATGGATATGCTGCTGGCAACAGGCGAGCAGGTCACCATTTCCTTGCTTTCCATGGCGCTGCAGGAAAAAGGCTATGACGCCGTTTCCTATACAGGATGGCAGGCGGGGATCCGCACGGAGGCCGTCCATGGCAACGCCAGAATTACGGATATGAACACATCCGTGTTAGAAGGCCAGCTTCAGGAAGGAAAAGTCGTTGTTGTGGCAGGGTTTCAAGGCATGACAGACGACAGTGAAATCACGACATTGGGCAGAGGCGGTTCAGACACAACAGCAGTGGCTTTGGCTGCCGCATTAAAAGCGGATAAATGTGATATTTATACGGACGTGCCCGGCGTGTTTACAACCGATCCACGCTATGTGAAATCAGCGAGAAAACTTGCCGGCATCTCTTACGATGAAATGCTGGAGCTTGCCAACTTAGGCGCGGGTGTTCTTCATCCGAGAGCGGTTGAATTCGCGAAAAATTACCAAGTGCCGTTAGAAGTGCGTTCAAGTACAGAAACAGAAGCGGGAACATTAATTGAGGAGGAATCATCCATGGAGCAGAATCTTATCGTCAGAGGCATCGCGTTCGAAGATCAAATCACAAGAGTAACCATCTACGGGCTGACAAGCGGCCTGACCACTTTGTCTACTATTTTTACAACTCTTGCAAAAAGAAACATTAACGTGGATATCATTATCCAAACGCAGGCGGGAGACCATGAGACCGGAATTTCCTTCTCTGTTAAATCCGAAGATGCGGACCAGACTGTTGCCGTACTTGAAGAGTACAAAGATGCGCTGGAATTCGAAAAAATCGAGACAGAAAGCAAATTGGCCAAAGTATCCATTGTCGGATCAGGCATGGTATCAAACCCTGGTGTAGCGGCTGAAATGTTTGCTGTACTGGCGGAAAAAAACATATTAATCAAAATGGTCAGCACATCTGAAATCAAAGTTTCAACAGTAGTGAGCGAAAATGACATGGTAAAAGCGGTGGAAGCACTGCACGATGCATTCGAGCTCTCGAAACACCCTTCAGCTGTGTGATGACAACCAAAAAGGCGGGACTCCTGCAGTCACCGCCTTTTTCATTACACCGGGTCTTTCATATCCCATTTGACAGTCAAAACCACTTTATCGGCTCTCTTTTTTACTTGTTCATATGATTCGGCAATCTGATCATTCATCAATTGAATTTGCTCGGCGATGAAGCCAGCTTCCAGCTGAAAGCACGGTTCTTTCTGATATTTAAGCCGATTGGAAATAACCTGCCCTTCGAGCTCGAATTCCAGTTCCTGTTTTTTTGCGCTAACGTTTGTGAGGGTTCCCCAGCCTGCTTCTTCAAAGAAAGCCGGAAATTCCTCCCATGATTCAAGAGGAAACTTACGGGCGAGATGTTTCCCTGCCCAATACATCATGGAAGAGTAATCTTGGCCAAGCATGTCTGGGAGAACAATCTCTCGTATCAGTTCATAGGCATAGGCGTTCATTTCAATTTCTTTTAAATTGTGTATAGATGCTTCATATTTAGACTTCATATCTGTCTCCCCTCTCTCCTTCGTATATTATAGCCCAAACAGGGGGGAGGATTACAGAATGATCCTGTATTTCTTATGAAAAATTAAGAAAGAATTATATATTGATAAAATAAAATTTTTGAATCAACTAATCAATTCGGAAAATTAGAATTTATGTACGCGTTTTCTTGACGCCCTTTTGTGGTAGGAGTAAAATGAAATTGTCAATAAATCTTAATAAAGTGCTTACAATTGAAAGAAGTGGGGGAAGAGATTTAGCACATTTCGCACTTATCAAACAGGGGGTAAAGTAATGTCTGGGAACAGAGAGTTTTATTTTCGAAGATTGCATTCCTTGCTTGGCGTCATACCGGTCGGCATCTTTTTGATTCAGCATTTAGTCGTCAACCAGTTTGCCGCAAGGGGCGCGGAAGCATTCAATAATGCTGCTCATTTTATGGATAGTCTGCCTTTCAGGTATGCTCTGGAAATCTTTATTATCTTCTTACCTTTAATTTATCATGCAGTTTATGGTGTGTACATAGCGTTTACTGCGAAAAATAACGCGGGACAATATAGCTATATGCGAAACTGGCTCTTCGTCCTGCAGCGTGTAACCGGTATCATCACTCTCATTTTTGTGAGCTGGCATGTGTGGGAAACCCGCATTGCTGCACAGATGGGCGCTGAGGTCAATTTCGACATGATGGCGAATATCTTGAGCTCGCCGGCTATGCTGGGCTTTTACATTGTAGGTGTTTTATCGACAATTTTCCACTTCTCGAACGGTTTATGGTCTTTTGCTGTCACGTGGGGCATCACTGTAACGCCACGTTCTCAAAGAATTTCGACGTACGTTACGCTGATTATCTTTGTTGCACTGTCATACGTAGGCTTAAAAGCGATTTTTGCATTTGTATAAGAGTACTAGATTACTAGAGGGAGAGGGGCTATCATGAGTCAAACAAGCATTATTGTAGTCGGCGGGGGTCTTGCCGGCCTCATGGCGACAATCAAAGCAGCGGAATCAGGAATGGCGGTTAAGCTGTTTTCCATCGTTCCTGTGAAACGTTCTCATTCGGTTTGTGCCCAAGGCGGCATCAACGGAGCAGTCAATACAAAAGGGGAAGGCGACTCTCCGTGGGAACATTTTGACGATACTGTATACGGGGGAGACTTTCTTGCCAATCAGCCGCCGGTTAAGGCGATGTGTGAAGCGGCGCCATCAATTATCCACTTATTAGACCGGATGGGCGTCATGTTTAACCGGACGCCTGAGGGGCTGCTTGATTTCCGCCGATTTGGGGGTACACAGCACCACAGAACAGCTTATGCAGGTGCGACGACTGGCCAGCAGCTACTTTACGCTTTGGACGAGCAAGTGCGCAGATACGAGGTGGCCGGTCTGGTCACAAAATACGAAGGCTGGGAATTCCTTGGCGCTATATTAGATGATGACAGAACCTGCCGCGGAATTGTCGCGCAAAACCTGACAAACATGCAAATTGAATCCTTCCGTTCTGACGCTGTCATTATGGCGACAGGCGGACCGGGAATCATTTTCGGTAAATCCACAAACTCCATGATTAATACAGGGTCTGCTGCATCGATCGTTTATCAGCAGGGAGCGTATTATGCAAATGGAGAATTCATTCAAATCCACCCGACAGCTATACCGGGGGATGATAAATTAAGGCTGATGAGTGAATCGGCACGCGGTGAAGGCGGACGTGTGTGGACATACAAAGACGGTAAGCCGTGGTATTTCCTTGAGGAAAAATATCCCGCATATGGAAACTTGGTGCCGCGTGATATTGCGACACGCGAAATATTTGATGTGTGTGTGAATCAGAAGCTCGGCATCAACGGCGAGAACATGGTGTATCTCGATCTGTCTCATAAAGATCCTAAAGAGCTTGATATTAAGCTCGGCGGCATCATTGAAATTTATGAGAAGTTTATGGGAGACGACCCGCGCAAACTTCCGATGAAAATCTTCCCTGCGGTTCATTATTCAATGGGCGGCTTATGGGTAGATTACGATCAAATGACAAATATCCCGGGGCTGTTTGCCGCTGGAGAATGTGATTACTCCATGCACGGCGGCAACCGCTTGGGAGCAAACTCCCTGCTCTCCGCGATTTACGGAGGAATGGTAGCCGGACCGAATGCTGTGAAATATGTAAACGGCTTAGAATCTTCCGCAGAGGATATGTCTTCATCGATATTCGATGCCCACGTGAAAAAAGAAGAAGAAAAATGGGCTGAGATTATGAATATGGACGGAAACGAAAATGCGTACGTCCTCCATAGAGAGCTCGGGGAATGGATGACGGCGAATGTGACGGTTGTCCGCCATAACGACAAGCTGTTGAAAACAGATGACAAAATTCAGGAGTTAATGGAGCGGTATCAAAAGATTAACATCAATGACACGACAAAATGGAGCAACCAGGGAGCTATGTTTACACGCCAGCTTTCAAACATGCTTCAGCTTGCCAGGGTGATTACACTGGGTGCTTACAACCGTAATGAAAGCAGGGGCGCCCATTATAAACCGGATTTCCCTGAGCGTAATGACGATGAATGGCTCAAAACAACAATGGCTAAACATGTAAGCCCGTATGAAGCGCCTGAGTTTGAGTATCAGGATGTCGATGTATCACTGATAACGCCTCGGAAACGGGATTACTCGAAGAAGAAGGTGGCGAAATAATCATGAGTGAGAAAAAGACCATACGATTTATTATTACACGTCAAGATACACCCGACAGCACGCCTTACGATGAAGAATTTGAAATACCATACCGCCCGAACCTGAACGTCATTTCCGCATTAATGGAAATCCGCCGGAATCCGGTTAACGTGAAAGGTGAAAAGACAACTCCTGTCACATGGGATATGAACTGTCTTGAAGAAGTATGCGGCGCATGTTCAATGGTTATAAACGGAAAGCCCCGCCAGTCTTGTACGGCGCTTGTTGACCAGCTTGAACAGCCGATCCGCTTAAAACCGATGAAAACATTCCCGGTCGTGCGTGATCTGCAGGTTGACCGCAGCAGAATGTTTAATTCTCTGAAAAAAGTAAAAGCGTGGATACCGATCGACGGCACGTACGATTTAGGACCGGGACCGAGAATGCCGGAAAAACGCCGCCAGTGGGCATATGAATTATCAAAATGCATGACGTGCGGTGTCTGCCTGGAAGCCTGCCCGAATGTAAACAGCAAATCGAAATTCATGGGGCCTGCTCCGATGTCTCAGGTCCGTCTGTTTAACGCCCATCCGACAGGAGCCATGAACAAATCCGACCGGCTGGAAGCGCTGATGGATGAAGGAGGCCTTGCAGATTGCGGCAACTCGCAAAACTGCGTTCAATCCTGCCCGAAAGGCATTCCGCTTACCACTTCTATCGCTGCCTTAAACAGGGATACAAACTTACAAGCATTCCGCAATTTCTTCGGAAGCGACAGAGTATAAGATGAAAAAACCTCTTCCGCATGGGAGAGGTTTTTTTAACAATAAGGAGATGAGTGAAATGAAGCTTCCTGCTTACATTGACATGCCGTTTCAAAAATGGAAAGAATCTTTTTCTTTTTTTAATGAAGTATCTGTACGATTTTCTGAGACAGATATGTTTGGGCATATGAATAATGTAATCCCTTTCATCTATTTTGAAGAAGCGAGGATATCTTATTTTAAAAATCTGAATATGATGAAACAACATAAGCACACCATGACAGTCGTCGCCAGTCAGCAATGTGATTATCTGCGCCAAGTTATGCCTTATGAAGACTTGCGTATTTATGTAAAAACAAGCGCTGTCGGCAGTTCATCCCTCACCTTGCATTACCTCGGAGAAAATAGCGTAGGGGAGCCTTGCTTCACCGGAGCTGTTGTCATGGTTCAAGTGTCAAAGGAAAGCGGAAAGGCTGTCAGCTGGACGAATGAGGAGAAAGAAAAGCTTCTCCATACACCATAAACTAATTCTTCTGTAAACGTCACCTCCTGCGCCCTCCTGACATATGATATCTTGACTATATCAAAACCCATTCGTTTCAGATTCGCTCTCACCTTAGCAAGGAGGGTTACAATACTTGAAGGAGAAAGAATTTCAATCGAAGCCGCTGCTAACGAAAAGAGAAAGAGAAGTGTTCGAATTGCTCGTTCAAGATAAGACAACAAAGGAGATTGCAAGCGAGCTATTTATCAGTGAGAAAACCGTTCGAAACCATATTTCAAATGCCATGCAGAAATTAGGTGTGAAAGGGCGTTCGCAAGCCGTTGTTGAGCTTCTTAGAATGGGTGAGCTAGAGCTTTAATCCTTGCCGGTATTCCTTCTTTTCAGGAGGGAGCCGGTTATTGCTGTTTGTTTGAAAAGTTCCAAATTCCTATATTAAACCAGGATGATACGATATAAAACGAGATTTTCAATTTGCTTTCATTTGCCTAATGTCCCTCTATTTCTCGTCCCGCGAGTCTTGCATTTTCTTTAAAAAAGAAGGAAAATAGACACGGAACGCTTTTGTGCGTAAGAGATCCTTGAGTGAGGGATGGACAAATGACATCAAAACCTTTGGAGCATGTTGCGGACATTGAAAAGTCGCTCCGCCACATTGCCGCGATCATTAAACAAAAAGGAAGAGAAATCCTAAACCAATACGCGATCACGCCGCCGCAATTTGTCGGTCTGCAATGGCTTTATGAATTAGGAGACATGACAATCGGCGAACTATCGGGGAAAATGTATCTGGCATGCAGCACGACGACGGATCTCATCGACCGTATGCAAAAAAATGAGCTTGTCGAGCGGGTAAAGGATCCGGCGGACAGACGTGTCGTCAGGATACACCTTCTGCCTGAAGGGGAACGCATTATCCAAGAGGTCATTACAAAAAGGCAGGAATACCTGCGTGATATGTTCGAAACGTTTACAGATGAAGAAATAGCCATCTTCGAAAAATCATTGATGAAACTGCAGCATGAAATGAAGAGAAAATGAGGCGATTTTGTTGGAACAACCAATAGGAGTCATTGATTCCGGGGTTGGCGGGTTAACCGTTGCAAAGGAAATCATGAGACAGCTACCAAAAGAAAATATAATCTACGTAGGGGATACAAAACGGTGTCCGTACGGGCCGCGTCCTGAAGAAGAAGTGCTTCAATACACGCGGGAGCTGACACATTATCTGTTGAAAAACCACCACATTAAGATGCTGGTGATCGCCTGCAACACCGCGACAGCAATTGCACTGGAAGACATCCAGCGCGACGTTGATATTCCGGTGGTCGGGGTGATCCAGCCTGGTGCTCGGGCTGCGATAAAAGTGACGGAAAATCAGCATATCGGTGTAATCGGCACAGAAAACACCATTAAGAGCAATGCTTATGAAGAAGCCCTTCTGGCATTAAATGCCGAACTGAAGGTCGAAAATCTTGCCTGTCCGCTGCTTGTGCCGTTTGTGGAAAGCGGAAAGTTTCTGGACAAAACAGCAGACGAGATTGTCAAAACATCATTATCTCCGTTAAAAGATACATCGATTGACTCGCTGATTTTAGGCTGCACCCATTATCCTATTTTAAAAGACGCAATTCAAAGATATATGGGGGAGCATGTGAATATTATTTCGTCAGGCGATGAAACAGCCCGGGAAGTGAGTACGATTCTATCGTATAAAGGACTGCTGAATCAATCTCCGTTTACCCCAGATCATCAATTCCTGACTACAGGAGAACGGGATCAGTTTGCGAAAATAGCAGATGACTGGTTTGGCCATGAAGTAGGTCACGTAGAATGCATCTCTTTGCGAGAACCAATTAGAAGATAGTTTTGCCCGCAACGGCGTGTTGCGGGTTTTTTGTGTTTTTAATGGAATTCATCGGTCTATTTCCCGCTGAGGCTCGTATACATAGTAGTACAAACAGCCTTAGGAGGGAAAAGTATGCTGAAAAAAGGACCTGCAGTCATTGGTGCCACTTGTCTCACCTCTGCCTTGCTTTTATCCGGGTGCGGTTTATTTCAATCCGATAAGACAGCCGAGGAAATCGATCCGCCTCAAGACGTTACATACGTAAATGATGAAGCGGGGACCGATTCAAATACAACAGCAGCCGAAAAAACAAAAAATGAAAAAAGTGATACCGAAAAAGCGAATCAGGACTCTTCTACAGTGATGAGGGAGCTTTATCTTATTGATAAAAACGGTTATGTCGTTGCGCAAACGATGCCTCTTCCGAAAAGTGAAGGAACGGCTAAGCAGGCGCTTGAATACCTTGTGCAGGGCGGACCTGTGTCAGAGATTCTGCCGAATGGCTTCAGAGCCGTTTTGCCGGCTGACACAACTGTTAACGTAGACATCAAAAAAGATGGCACTGCTATAGCGGACTTCTCAAAGGAATTTAAAAACTATAAGAAGGAAGATGAACAGAAAATCGTTCAATCGGTGACGTGGACGCTGACTCAATTCAGTTCAATAGACAAAGTGAAGCTGAGAATCAACGGGCACGAACTTAAGGAGATGCCTGTAGGCGGCACGCCGATCTCAGACGATTTAAGTCGTAAGGACGGGATTAATTTGGAAACAGCAGGCGTCAATGATCTCACTGCTACACATCCGCTGACAGTCTACTATTTAGCGGAAACCGATGACAGTGAGTATTACGTGCCGGTAACGAAACGAATTGACAATTCTAAAACAGACGACATTACAGCGGCTATTAATGAACTGGCTGAGGGCCCGAGCAAGGCGAGCGGCCTGTTAACGGATTTCAGCGAAGATGTGAAATTGGTCAGTAAGCCGAAAATCAAAGATGGACGTGTAACGCTAGATTTTAATCAATCCATTTTCGGAAGCGCCGATGAAAAGACGAAAATGATTTCTTCAGAAGTGCTCAACAGCATTGTGCTGACTTTAACAGAGCAGCCGGATGTAAAAAGCGTATCCGTTAAAGTGAACGGAAAAGCCGAGCTTGTGAACGAAAAAGGCGAAAAGCTTTCAGAAGCGGTATCCAGACCGTCTCAAGTGAATACGGGTAGTTTTTAAATTGGAATTTTTGATATACTAGAAAGAAAGAGGTTAGCGTTCCGGCTGCCTCTTTCTTTATTCAATTCCGGGACAAAAATGGTTTATGTACATACAATCGGAGGTAAAACATGAGACATGATGGAAGACAACATGATGAGCTGCGTCCAATCACGTTTGATTTGGACTTTATCAGCCATCCGGAAGGGTCTGTTCTAATAACAGCGGGGAATACAAAAGTAATCTGCAACGCATCTGTAGAGGATCGCGTACCGCCGTTTTTGCGGGGTGGAGGCAAAGGCTGGATTACAGCTGAATACAGCATGCTGCCGCGGGCTACAAATCAAAGAACGATCAGAGAATCTTCCAAAGGGAAAATTTCCGGCAGAACGATGGAAATTCAGCGTTTGATCGGCCGCGCGCTTCGGGCAGTCGTTGATTTAGAGAAACTGGGCGAACGTACGATTTGGATTGACTGTGACGTCATTCAGGCGGACGGAGGAACGAGAACGGCTTCCATTACCGGAGCATTTCTTGCCATGGCGATTGCGGTTGGCAAGCTTCTTAAAGCAGGAACGATTAAAACAAACCCGCTCACTGATTACCTGGCAGCGATCTCTGTCGGAATTGATAAAGAGCAGGGAATTTTGTTAGATTTAAATTATGAAGAAGATTCTGCTGCTGAAGTTGATATGAATGTCATCATGACAGGCAGCGGCCGCTTTGTGGAGCTTCAGGGAACAGGGGAAGAGGCAACCTTTTCACGTGAGGATCTGAATGGGCTTCTCGGTCTTGCAGAAAAAGGCATTCAGGAACTGATTGACAAGCAAAAAGAAGTACTGGGCGATTCTCTTCCAGAACTGAAATAATGACAGAAAGGCTTGATCATCATGAAAGAAGCAATTATTGCAACTCACAATCCGGGAAAAGTGAAGGAATTTAAAGAAATCCTTGAGCCGAAAGGGTACGAGGTAAAATCATTAGCTGAAATCGGGTTTACAGATGAAATTGAAGAGACAGGCCATACGTTTGAAGAAAATGCGATTCTAAAAGCGGAAGCGGTGGCGAAAGCAGTGAACAAAATGGTGATTGCAGACGACTCCGGCTTGTCCGTTGATAATTTAGGAGGCCGTCCCGGCGTCTATTCAGCACGCTATGCAGGGGAACAGAAAGATGACCAGGCGAATATCGATAAAGTGCTGAGCGAGCTGAGAGGCATCGAAAAAGAACAGCGTACGGCACGTTTTCGCTGCGCGCTTGCCGTAAGTATTCCGGGAGAGGAAACAAAAACAGTCGAAGGTCATGTTGAAGGGTATATTGCCGAAGAGCCGAGAGGGGAATACGGATTTGGCTATGACCCGATCTTTATCGTCAAAGATAAAGATAAAACTATGGCTGAGCTGACAAGTGATGAAAAAAATAAAATCAGCCACAGGGCTGACGCACTTAAAAAGCTGTCGAAGCTGTTGGAGGCATAAGGGGGAGCTTATATATGAACGTGCTGATTATCAGTGACAGCCATGGGCTTGAAGAGGAGCTTCAGACCATAGCGAAACGTCATGAAGCGGATGTTGATCTCATGATTCATTGCGGAGACTCTGAGCTTGAAACCGGCCATCCGGCGTTAGAGCCTTATTCCGTTGTAAAAGGCAATTGTGATTTTTTCGGCGATTTTAAGGACGAGCTCCTGCTGACGGCCGGTTCCAAAAAAATATTGGTTACGCACGGTCACCTTCATGGTATTAAACAGACCTTACTAAACGTATACTATCGTGCAGAGGAGCTCGGAGCGGATATCATTTGCTTCGGGCATTCACACATCGCAGGAAGCGAAATGCTGCGCGGAAAACTGCTGATTAATCCCGGCAGCATCCGCCTTCCAAGAGTGCGCAGCACAGAAAGCTATGCTATACTGTCTTTAGAAAATGATACAGCAACAGTGCGTTTTTATAACCAAGCAGGCGATGAAATCATTGATTTGCAACACCGGGTAACCCTATGAAATATCACATGAGGAAGAAAATTTTCTTCCTCATGAAAAAAATTCTAAAAAACCGTTGACTTATCATTGTATCCCATATATAATAAATCTTGTCGCTGATAGTTAAAGCGAAAACAAAAAAACAAAACGTGTCCCAGTAGCTCAGCTGGATAGAGCAACGGCCTTCTAAGCCGTCGGTCGGGAGTTCGAATCTCTCCTGGGACGTACCAAGAAAAAACCTCAAATCCTTAAAGGATTTGAGGTTTTTGTTTATGATGATTTTTATTTATTTAACGTGTCATCATCCAGGTCGCGGACATTTCCTTCTTTATTCAGACGAGGTTCTTCTTTTTTCACAGTTTCGGAAATATGTTCGTTTTCTTCGACAGTCCGTTTTCCGACAACCACTTCATCCGTAACAACGGGTTTTTTTGTCACTTCAAGCTTTTCCTCAACGATAGGAACTCTGACCGTTTCTGAGTCATTTACGGGAGAAGCGTCTGCCGTGTTTTCATCCACCGGACGGCGTTCAACGTAAATTTCATCATGTCTTACCGGAATGTCCATATCTCTTTGTTCTGTTTTGACTTCTTTTCCGATTTCCACTTCTCCGGTTTGGATATCTTCTTTATCCACGTTCAGCTGTTCTTCTCGAAGCGGCATGGTTTTTTCTTCTTTTGTTGTATAATCTACTGTCTCATTTGTATTGGCAAAGCCGCCTGAAAGGGCATTGCCGTTATCAATAGTCGCATCTAAGTCTGCGTCTGTATCGACGGCTACGAGAAGCTTTCCGTCATCCAGATCCTCTTGATACTTGTCTATTTCATCATTTGAGATATCCAGGTCTGATAATGCTTTGCTGTGCGCGCCAGTATCATCCATTGTGAAATAATCTTTCAGTTTATCGAAAAAGGATTCAGAATCGCTATCATTTGCTTCAAGGGCTTGATTTACTTCTGTCCCTGTACGGGATTCGAGATAATCGGTATCCCGGCGATTTGTGACAACAGAAATATCGTCAGAATCATACCCCTTTGTTAGTAAGCCTTCAATCACTGCAATGGTCTCTTGTGGAGTTTCGTATACACCAACTACACTTTTTGTCATATTAATCTCCTCCTCTGTAAAAATAAAATTTTATCGTTCTTGTCGTCTTTAATTCCCGTTACGTTTTAAAATAAACAAAATAGAAAACACTTGGTGCAGCCAACAGCATTCAGGCGAAAGACAGGAGGAAATAAAAAAGATAGATAAGACAGAAACATAATCCCGCACTTATCTATCCTTTATATTTCACAATTCCTTTGTCATAAACACGCTGTTCGGATCTTCCATATAGTCTGCAAACGGCTGGCAATACCGGAAACCGAAGCTTTCATAAAGTTTTCTTGCCGGCTCGAAAGAAGTCATCGACCCCGTTTCCAAACTCAATCGCTGATAGCCGCGCCGCTTGGCTTCTTCTATAATGTGCTGAAGAACCTTGCTGGCAACGCCCTTTCTTAAATGGGAAGAAGAGGTTCGCATCGACTTAATTTCTCCATGCCGGCTGTCCAGTTCTTTTAGTGCTCCGCAGCCGGCCAATTCATTGCCGTCCCATGCGCTCCAAAATGTAATCTCAGGTTTTTTCAGCCTTTCTATGTCCAGGGCATGAATACTTTCAGCCGGAGACATGAGAGTCATGCTATGTAAATGCTCACTGACTAATTCGATCACTTGATGTCCGGTCAAATCATCTACTTTAATATGCAAAATGAATTCCTCCTCAAAAACCGTAACTCTGAACATACTTATCATTTATCTTAAAATATATCCTTTTTGCTTCCAAATAGTTAGATAGGAAACCTCACAGTCTATTAACATTATTTAAGATGAATAAATTAACAAGTGCCGAACATAGATGTTCGGCACCTGATGATATTTAATATCGAAATCCTCCGTGTACACCAGATGCTCCGCTGAATCCTCCGGCGTGCGTTGCGGGAATACTGAAACCGCCGCCATGGCCGCTATAGCCGGCACCTGAAAATTGCTGTCCGTAAAATCCTGAAGCATATGGAAATGAGGAGTACATAGCAGAGGGGGTGCTTAGCGGGCTGTATGCCTGGCTGTACGGCTGTCCGTATCCAAAGCCTCCAAATGGCTGATGGCCTTGCTGATAAAAGCTGGGAGCTGCCGGATAAAATGGCTGGGGAAAGCTTGGAAAACCCCCGGGGAATCCTTGGATGTCTGCTAATGATTTATTCATCTCGTATCACCTTTTCTTTGCAAGATAACACCAGTGTATGACGAAAAATAATGAAAGAGCCTATCCGAACTGAAATTGTTTTTTTGCCAGAAGATCTTTCATATATACGTCTCATCGAAACAAAAACACGTCATATTATATGACATGTTTATATGAAAATGAAAAATTCGAGTGTAAACTTGATAGATTAATAAAAAAATTACAAAAACTTTTATCTTTTGAAATGCCTTATATACCAATAATGAAAGCGTATACAGTATAGTTTGATTAATCTAAATTGTCTAATAATTTTAAAAAATGCTGTTGACACTGCGTCCAAAGCGGCGTAATATGAGTTCAACAAAAGATAAACACAAGTTTCACAAGCACAAATGATTGCAATATGATTCTGAAAAATGAAAAACAAACGATCTTCTTGGACGGCAGAAAAGCTGTTCAAGAGACTGAATATGAAAAGCGCAGATGAGGATAAGTAGCCTTGAAAAAGCTTTCCACAGAGAACCGGATTAGCTGAGAACCGGCGAAGCTTTACAAGGTGAACTCGCCTCAGAGTGCCAGTCTGAAATCATAGTAGGACTTGGCCGGGTGAACGATGATGTTTACTCGTTATTAAAACGGATAGGAATATCCATGAGACGGCCGTATAAAAGGCCGTAAACAAGGGTGGTACCGCGGAAAGAAGAGCCTTTTCGCCCCTTTTGGCTATCGCATTCACTGCGCGGCTGATTGTGGGCGGAAGGGCTTTTTTTATTGAATAATCAGCTGTAAAGCTAATAAATGATGATCTTTAGAGGATGAAAATCCAAAAGGAGGAACTAAAAATGGGGACTAATGTACAGGTGGATTCAGCATCTGCCAAATGTACACAGACGATGAGCGGAGCGTTAATGCTGATTGAATCATTAAAGAAAGAAAAAGTAGAAATGATATTCGGTTATCCGGGCGGAGCTGTACTTCCAATCTACGATAAACTGTACAATTCAGGAATGGTACATATCCTTCCCCGACACGAGCAAGGCGCCATTCATGCAGCAGAAGGATACGCGAGAGTTTCTGGAAAACCAGGGGTCGTTATTGCGACATCAGGACCGGGAGCGACAAACCTTGTTACTGGACTTGCGGATGCCATGATTGATTCACTGCCTTTAGTCGTCTTTACAGGGCAGGTGGCAACCTCCGTTATCGGCAGCGACGCTTTTCAGGAAGCGGACATTTTAGGAATTACAATGCCGGTTACAAAACACAGCTATCAGGTCCGCCAGCCGGAAGATCTGCCGCGCATCATTAAAGAAGCATTTCATATTGCGACAACGGGAAGACCGGGACCTGTACTAATCGATATTCCGAAAGATGTTGCAGCAATTGAAGGGGAATTCAGTTATGATCACGAGATGAATCTCCCGGGATATCAGCCGACAACGGAGCCGAATTATTTGCAGATCCGCAAGCTTGTGGAAGCCGTAAGCAGCGCAAAGAAACCGGTTATCCTAGCCGGTGCGGGCGTATTGCACGGAAAAGCGTCAGAAGAATTAAAAAATTATGCCGAGCAGCAGCAAATTCCAGTTGTACACACGCTTTTAGGACTTGGGGGTTTCCCGGCAGACCATCCGCTTTTCTTGGGGATGGCGGGTATGCACGGCACTTATACAGCGAACATGGCCCTTCATGACTGTGATCTTTTAATCAGTATCGGCGCCCGTTTTGATGACCGCGTCACAGGAAACCTGAAACATTTTGCGAGAAACGCAAAGATTGCCCACATTGATATTGATCCGGCTGAAATCGGAAAAATCATGAAAACACAAATTCCGGTTGTCGGCGACAGCAAAGTTGTCCTGCAAGAGCTGATCAAACAAAACGGCAAACAAGGCGACTCAAGCGAATGGAAAAAACAGCTTGCCGAGTGGAAAGAAGAGTATCCGCTCTGGTATGTAGACAATGAAGAAGAAGGCTTTAAACCTCAAAAACTGATTGAATACATTCATCAATTTACAAAGGGGGAAGCCATTGTCGCAACGGATGTCGGCCAGCATCAAATGTGGTCAGCGCAATTTTATCCGTTCCAAAAGGCAGATAAATGGGTGACATCAGGCGGTCTTGGAACAATGGGTTTCGGCCTTCCGGCAGCGATCGGCGCACAGCTGGCCGATAAAGATGCAACCGTGGTGGCGGTGCTTGGAGACGGCGGTTTTCAAATGACGCTACAGGAACTTGATGTTATTCGCGAATTGAATCTGCCGGTTAAGGTTGTGATCTTGAATAACGCTTGTCTCGGAATGGTAAGACAGTGGCAGGAAATTTTCTATGAAGAGCGTTATTCAGAGTCTAAATTCGCTTCGCAGCCGGACTTTGTCAAATTGTCAGAAGCATACGGCATTAAAGGCATCAGAATCTCCTCTGATGCAGAAGCGAAGGAAAAGCTGGAAGAGGCATTGACATCAAAAGAACCGGTTGTCATTGACGTTCGGGTCGCCAGCGAAGAAAAAGTATTCCCGATGGTGGCTCCGGGGAAAGGGCTGCATGAAATGGTGGGGGTGAAACCTTGAAAAGAATTATCACATTGACGGTGGTGAACCGCTCCGGCGTGTTAAACCGAATCACCGGTCTATTTACAAAAAGACACTACAACATTGAAAGCATTACAGTTGGACACACAGAAACAAGCGGCGTCTCCAGAATTACCTTTGTCGTTCACGTTGAAGGAGAAAATGATGTTGAACAGCTGACAAAACAGCTTAACAAACAAATTGATGTGCTGAAAGTCACTGACATCACAAATCAATCAATTGTCCAAAGGGAGCTGGCCTTAATCAAGGTCGTTTCCGCACCGTCAACGAGGACAGAGATTCACGGAATGATAGAGCCGTTCAGAGCTTCTGTCGTTGATGTCAGCAGAGACAGCATCGTTGTACAGGTGACTGGCGAATCTAACAAAATTGAAGCGCTGATTGAATTACTAAAACCGTATGGAATCAAAGAAATTGCGAGAACAGGTACAACGGCTTTTGCGAGAGGCACTCAGCAAAAGTCGTCATCCAATAAAACAATATCTATTGTATAAAACAAAACAAGGGAGAGATTGAAATGGTAAAAGTATATTATAACGGTGATATCAAAGAGAACGTATTGGCTGGGAAAACAGTAGCGATTATCGGTTATGGCTCACAAGGGCATGCACACGCGCTGAACCTGAAAGAAAGCGGAATTGACGTGATTGTCGGTGTCAGACAAGGAAAATCTTTCACTCAGGCGCAAGAAGACGGACATCGAGTATTTTCAGTAAAAGAAGCTGCGGCTCAAGCTGAGATCATTATGGTTCTTCTTCCGGATGAACAGCAGCAAAAAGTATATGAAGCTGAAATCAAAGATGAGCTGACTGCAGGCAAATCATTGGTCTTCGCTCACGGATTTAACGTTCATTTCCACCAAATTGTTCCACCGGCAGATGTTGACGTATTCTTGGTAGCGCCTAAAGGTCCTGGACATTTGGTCAGAAGAACCTACGAACAAGGAGCAGGCGTACCGGCGTTGTTCGCGATCTATCAGGATGTGACAGGTGAAGCGAAAGATAAAGCTTTGGCATACGCAAAAGGAATCGGCGGAGCAAGAGCAGGCGTTTTGGAAACGACATTTAAAGAAGAAACAGAAACGGATCTGTTCGGTGAGCAAGCTGTACTTTGCGGAGGATTAACTTCCCTTGTAAAAGCTGGATTTGAAACATTAACTGAAGCTGGTTATCAGCCGGAACTTGCATACTTTGAATGTCTTCATGAGCTGAAATTGATCGTTGACCTTATGTATGAAGAAGGCTTGGAAGGCATGAGATACTCTATTTCTGACACTGCTCAATGGGGAGATTTCGTATCCGGGCCGCGTGTTGTAGACGCAAAAGTAAAAGAATCAATGAAAGAAGTCTTAAAAGACATCCAAGACGGAACATTTGCTAAAGAATGGATCGTAGAAAACCAAGTAAACCGTCCTCGTTTCAACGCAATCAATACGAGCGAAAACGAACATCAAATCGAAGTGGTGGGAAGAAAGCTTCGTGAAATGATGCCGTTTGTCAAACAAGGCAAGAAGAAGGAAGCGGTGGTCTCCGTTGCGCAAAATTAATTTTTTCGATACGACGCTTCGTGATGGTGAACAATCCCCTGGAGTAAACTTAAATACACAGGAGAAACTTGCCATAGCAAAGCAGCTCGAAAGACTCGGGGCAGATATCATTGAAGCGGGATTTCCCGCTTCGTCCCGAGGTGACTTTTTAGCTGTGCAGGAAATCGCAAGAACCATAAAAAATTGTTCTGTGACAGGTCTTGCCCGCTGTGTAAAAGGTGATATTGATGCTGCATGGGAAGCGTTAAAAGACGGTGCTCAGCCAAGGATTCACGTATTCATTGCCACATCGGACATTCATTTAAAACACAAGCTGAAAATGACGCGTGAACAGGTGATCGAAAGAGCGGTTGAAATGGTGAAATACGCAAAAGAGCGTTTCCCAATTGTTCAATGGTCTGCTGAAGATGCCTGCCGAACTGAACTGCCGTTTTTAGCGGAAATCGTAGAAAAAGTGATTGACGCAGGGGCTAGTGTCATCAACCTTCCGGATACAGTCGGCTATTTGGCTCCGGCAGAATACGGGAATATCTTTAAATATATGAAAGAGAACGTTCCAAACATTCATCAAGCAAAGCTGTCAGCTCACTGCCACGATGATTTGGGAATGGCAGTCGCCAATTCTCTCTCAGCGATCGAAAATGGCGCTGATCAAATTGAATGTGCGATTAACGGAATTGGTGAAAGAGCCGGAAATGCTGCATTAGAGGAAATTGCAGTTGCCCTTCATATCAGAAAAGATTTCTATCAAGTCGAAACAGGCATTACGCTAAATGAAATAAAACGCACTAGTGATTTAGTAAGCAAGTTCACAGGTATGGCTGTTCCTCGAAATAAAGCGGTAGTGGGCGACAATGCATTTGCTCATGAATCAGGCATCCACCAGGACGGCTTCTTAAAAGAAAAATCAACATACGAAATTATTTCACCAGAGCTTGTCGGTGTAACGGCAGATGCGCTTGTCCTAGGCAAGCATTCAGGACGCCATGCATTTAAAGACCGGCTGACTGCATTGGGATTCCAATTTGATAGTGAAGAGATTAATAAGTTCTTTACGATGTTTAAAGAGTTGACTGAGAAGAAAAAAGAAATCACTGATGAGGATCTTGTCTCTCTTATTTTAGAAGAAAAAGTAACAGACCGCAAGATTGGGTATGAATTTCTTTCTCTGCAAGTTCATTATGGAACATCTCAGGTCCCTACGGCTACGGTTTCTTTGAAAAATCAAGAAAACGCCCAGCTTATTCAGGAAGCGGCAACAGGAGCCGGAAGCGTGGAAGCGATATACAATACCCTTGAACGCTGTATTGATAAAGATGTGGAGCTCTTAGACTACCGCATTCAGTCCAATAGAAAAGGCGAAGACGCATTTGCCCAGGTTTATGTAAGAGTAGTAGTAAACGGAAAAGAATCAGCAGGGCGGGGCATAGCGCAAGACGTATTAGAAGCTTCGGCGAAAGCCTATCTGAACGCAGTCAACCGTCAATTGGTTTTCCAGTCTAATATGAACGGACTGCAAAACCATACAGCTGTCGGATCATAAAAGAAAGGAGAACGGTTAATTTGAAGAAACGGATTGCTCTATTGCCCGGAGACGGGATCGGCCCTGAAGTATTAGAATCAGCGACAGACGTGCTGAAAAGTGTTGCCGAACGCTTCAGCCATGAATTTGAATTTGAATACGGCCTTATTGGAGGAGCGGCAATTGACGAACACAACGACCCTCTCCCAGAGGAAACCATTGCGATTTGTAAAAAGGCTGATGCTATTTTGCTTGGTGCTGTCGGCGGCCCGAAATGGGATCAAAACCCTTCGGAGCTGAGACCCGAAAAAGGTTTGCTCAGCATTAGAAAACAGCTTGACCTGTTTGCGAATTTACGGCCTGTGAAAGTGTTTGAAAGCCTTTCTGACGCTTCGCCTTTGAAAAAAGAATATATTGATAACGTTGATTTCGTTATCGTTCGTGAACTGACAGGCGGTTTGTATTTCGGCCAGCCGAGCAAACGCTATGTAAACAGTGAAGGTGAGCAAGAAGCGGTAGACACACTGTTTTATAAGAGGGAAGAAATTGAACGCGTGATCAGAGAGGGCTTTAAAATGGCGGCTGCCAGAAAAGGCAAGGTTACCTCTGTTGATAAAGCGAACGTTCTTGAATCAAGCAGGCTGTGGCGGGAAGTGGCTGAAGACGTCGCAAAAGACTATCCTGATGTGAAACTTGAGCATATGCTCGTTGATAACGCGGCTATGCAGCTGATTTATGCACCGAATCAATTTGATGTCGTGGTGACTGAAAATATGTTTGGTGACATTTTAAGCGACGAAGCGTCCATGCTAACAGGTTCTCTCGGGATGCTTCCGTCAGCCAGCTTATCAAGCTCAGGACTCCATCTGTTCGAGCCTGTACACGGCTCAGCACCTGACATAGCAGGGAAAGGGATGGCAAATCCATTCGCGGCGATATTATCAGCGGCAATGCTTTTGAGAACATCTTTCGGGCTTGAAGAAGAAGCGAAAGCTGTAGAAGATGCAGTCAATCAGGTTCTTACTTCCGGAAAAAGAACAAGAGACTTGGCAAGAGGCGAAGAATACAGCAGCACTCAGGCCATTACAGAGGAAGTAAAGACGGCATTAATGAGTGAAAATACAATTTCTAACGTATGACAGCTTATGGTGTAAGCGGTCTTAGTTCATAGGTAGAGGGAGGAAATAAAGATGATGCCTCGAACGATCATCGAAAAGATTTGGGATCAGCATATTGTAAAACATGGTGAGGGAAAACCGGATCTTCTCTATATTGATTTGCATCTCATCCATGAGGTGACATCCCCTCAGGCATTTGAAGGGTTGAGACAAAAGGGAAGAAAGGTCAGAAGACCGCAAAATACATTCGCAACGATGGATCACAACATTCCAACCGTCAATCGCTTTGAGATAACGGATGAAGTTGCGAAACGCCAAGTGACAGCGCTTGAGCGGAACTGCGAAGAGTTTGGCGTACGCCTTGCCGATCTTCACAGCGTAGATCAGGGGATTGTCCATGTAGTCGGGCCCGAGCTTGGCTTAACGCTTCCGGGAAAAACGATCGTATGCGGCGACAGCCATACTTCCACTCACGGTGCATTCGGCGCCCTGGCATTTGGAATCGGAACGAGTGAGGTTGAGCATGTTCTTTCTACACAGACACTCTGGCAGCAGCGTCCGAAAACGCTTGAGGTGCGTGTAGACGGGACACTGCAAAAAGGGGTAACGGCAAAGGATGTCATTCTTGCTGTTATCGGTAAATACGGCGTGAAATTCGGCACCGGTTACGTTATTGAATACACTGGGGAAGTATTCAGAAACATGACGATGGATGAGCGGATGACCGTTTGCAACATGTCAATTGAGGCCGGAGCAAGAGCAGGTTTGATTGCGCCTGACGAAGTGACATTTGAATATTGCAAAAACCGCAAGTATACGCCAAAAGGAGAAGAATTTGATAAAGCCGTAGCAGAATGGAAAGCACTTCGCACTGATCCAGGCGCTGTTTACGATAAATCAATTGTGCTTGACGGCAATGAAATTTCTCCTATGGTGACATGGGGGATCAACCCGGGGATGGTTCTTCCTGTCGATTCTGAAGTTCCGGCGCCGGACAGCTTTTCAGCGGAAGACGACAAAAAAGAAGCGATACGCGCTTATGAATATATGGGGCTGACTCCTCATCAGAAAATTGAAGACATTAAAGTGGAGCACGTATTTATCGGTTCCTGTACAAATTCACGCATGACTGACCTCCGCCAGGCTGCCGATATGATCAAAGGGAAAAAGGTGGCTGAAAGTGTTAGAGCAATCGTCGTGCCTGGATCTCAGAGCGTAAAACTTCAGGCTGAAAAGGAAGGGCTTCATCAGATCTTCTTAGACGCTGGATTTGAATGGAGAGAATCAGGCTGCAGCATGTGTTTGAGCATGAATAATGACGTTGTTCCTGAAGGAGAGCGCTGTGCGTCAACCTCTAACCGTAACTTTGAGGGCAGACAAGGAAAAGGCGCGAAAACACATCTCGTCAGCCCTGCGATGGCTGCGATGGCCGCCATTCACGGCCATTTCGTGGATGTCAGAAAGTTTTATCAGGAAAAAACAGTTGTGTAAGGAGTGCACGAGATGGAACCTTTGAAAACACATACGGGGAAAGCGGCCGTATTAAATCGTATTAATGTTGATACAGACCAGATCATTCCGAAACAATTTCTAAAGAGAATTGAAAGAACGGGCTACGGCCGTTTTGCATTTTTTGACTGGAGATACGATGCGAATGGTGAACCGAACCCGGAATTTGAACTGAACCAGCCGGCTTATGAAGGGGCGTCCATTTTAATAGCGGGAGAAAACTTCGGCTGCGGGTCATCGCGTGAACACGCACCGTGGGCGCTTGATGACTACGGCTTTAAAATCATTATCGCACCGTCATTTGCTGATATTTTCCACCAAAACTGCTTTAAAAACGGTATGCTGCCGATTCGCATGCCGTATGACAATTGGAAAAAGCTTGTCGGACAATACGAAAATCAGTCACTGCAAATGACAGTCGATCTTGAAAATCAGCTTATTCACGACAGCGAAAGCAATCAGATCTCATTCGAAGTCGATCCGCATTGGAAAGAAATGCTGATCAACGGCTATGATGAAATTTCATTAACGCTTTTACTTGAAGATGAAATTAAGCAATTTGAGTCGCAGAGAAGCTCTTGGCTTCAAGCTTAAAAAAAGCTGCCCGGCAATTTGTCCGGCAGCTTTTTTTGCCTGGCAGAACCTTTCCTTTCTTGTTTTTGTGTACAGGTGTTGATACACTTGAACAAAATAAATGCCTGAAAGGAATATAGGTATGACGCATGACAAGAAAAACGCAAAAATTATTCCTTTTCCTCATTTGAAAGACCGTCTGGTGGAAAAAGGAATGTCCTCGCTGAAGGAGAAAAAGTATCAAGAGGCACTGGAACTGTTTTCAGAAGCAATGAAATATGATGATACTGAATCAGATCTTCACTTGGGCATGGCCATTTGCTTTTTGGAGCTGGGCGAATTGGAAGAGGCAAAACGTGTATGCGAAAAGATGCTGAAAGAAGGATACGGCCAGTATTTTACAGTTTTACAAGTATACATGACGATCTTAATTCAGCTTAAGAAATACGAAGAAGTAAAAAGCACGATTGAAGCCGTCCTGGAGGAAAATCAGCTGCCTGCGGAAAGCGCCGAGCAATTTTATAAGCTGCTTGATTTCAGCCGCAAAATGACCGACCCGGAGCGAGAAGACGAGGCTTGGGCCGAAGAGTATGAAGATGTGATCGACACGGAGAAAGTGTTAGCCAGCCCAGAGGAACAAATGAATTTGATCCATTCATTGAAAGACCGCAATGTAGCAAAGTATACGGGGCTGTTAAAAACAATTCTTGAAGATCCCGCTGCTCACCCGATTATTAAGACGATGATCGTGATGTTAATGGCGGAACACGACTACAGCAAACCGGTCCACATTACAAAATTCGGCGACTCCATGACAATCGAGCCGAGCGAGACTGTCCCGCCTGACGCCTCCCCGATTTTGCACCGCGTTCTCCGTGTGCTGGATGAAACGCTTGGGAATGAAAATCCAACCCTGTATGCAGCGGTAGAAGAACTGTGGAGAAGACATTTGTATGTTTTATATCCATTTCAGCCAAAATTGCTGTCTGCCAATCTTTGGGCGGCGGCCCTGCATAAAGTCGGCTATGAAATGCATGGGATTGAGATTGAAAGAGAAGAGCTGCATATGATGTATGAGTTTACCGACAGAGAACTTGATGAAGCGTGCACAATGATTAAAGATATTGAAGAAATTTCTTATTTGTAAATCACGCCATATAGTTGAAAGCGGTATGTGTTATGTTATAATATAATGGTTGTATTTGTGTATAACGGGTTATAAGAAATACGGTTGGACAGGCTTTACAGTTCATTATTAAAATGTATACATAATGATTCTGATCTTTGGCAGCTTCGTTTTTGATGGACGAAGCCGAATGATTGCTTTAGAATGGAAGACCGACACAACCTGAATAGATTTTTGGAGGGAAACACATGTCTGTAAAATGGGAAAAACAAGAAGGCAACGAAGGCGTTTTAACGGTTGAAGTTGATGCTGAAACATTTAAAACGGCACTTGATGATGCATTTAAAAAAGTAGTTAAGCAAGTTTCAATTCCTGGATTCCGTAAAGGGAAAATTCCACGCGGTTTATTCGAACAGCGCTTTGGCGTAGAAGCTCTTTACCAAGATGCTTTGGATATTCTTCTTCCTGTAGAATACCCTAAAGCGGTTGAAGAAGCTGGAATCGAGCCTGTAGACCGTCCTGAAATCGATGTTGAAAAAATCGAAAAAGGCGAAAGCTTAATCTTCACTGCAAAAGTAACAGTGAAACCTGAAGTGAAGCTTGGCGAATACAAAGGCTTAGGCGTCGAAAAAGACGACACAGCTGTAACTGACGAAGATGTTCAAAACGAACTAAAAGCGCTTCAAGAGCGTCAAGCTGAGCTTGTTGTAAAAGAAGAAGGCGCTGTTGAAGAAGGAAACACAGTTGTTCTTGACTTCGAAGGATTCGTTGACGGCGAAGCATTCGAAGGCGGAAAAGCTGAAAACTATTCACTTGAAGTGGGTTCAGGTTCATTCATCCCTGGCTTCGAAGATCAGTTAGTTGGCCTTGAAGCAGGTGCTGAGAAGGATGTTGAAGTAACATTCCCTGAAGAGTACCACGCTGAAGATCTTGCCGGCAAACCAGCTGTCTTCAAAGTGAAAATTCACGAAATCAAAGCGAAAGAGCTTCCTGAGCTTGATGATGAATTCGCAAAAGATATCGATGAAGAAGTGGAAACACTTGCTGAATTGACTGAAAAAACGAAGAAACGTTTAGAAGAAGCAAAAGAAAACGAAGCTGACGCTAAATTGCGTGAAGAGCTTGTTCTGAAAGCTTCTGAAAACGCTGAAATCGATGTTCCTCAAGCGATGATCGACACTGAGCTTGACCGCATGCTGAAAGAATTCGAACAGCGTCTTCAAATGCAAGGCATGAACCTTGAGCTTTACACTCAATTCTCAGGCCAAGATGAAGCTGCGTTAAAAGAGCAAATGAAAGAAGATGCTGCAAAACGCGTAAAATCAAACCTGACTCTTGAGGCGATTGCGAAAGCGGAAAACCTTGAAGTAACAGATGAGGAAGTTGATGCTGAGCTTTCTAAAATGGCTGAAGCATACAACATGCCTGTTGAAAATATCAAACAAGCCATCGGTTCTACTGACGCGATGAAAGAAGATTTAAAAGTTCGCAAAGCAATTGATTTTCTTGTAGAAAACCGTTAATATGGTGCATAATAATAGTAATAATAAAACAGGGCGCGAATGATTCGTGCCTTGTTTTGTACAATTATGATATATCTCTTTTTCTTGGGGCAATATAGTTAATGCAGGCTGTTTTTTGTCATACATATAGAATGTGCAAGTCAGAAACACAATGTTACCGTCTTTTTGGAAAGTATGGTAAAATGCAATACATACTCGTTTCGTTTCAAGAATCATTTTCTTTTGCTCTGCCGGTAAAAGAAAAAGTGAGACAAGATTAAGGGGTGAAAGAATGTTTAAATTCAACGAGGAAAAAGGACAATTAAAATGCTCGTTCTGTGGAAAAACACAAGATCAGGTTCGTAAGCTTGTAGCTGGACCTGGTGTATATATATGTGACGAATGTATCGAACTCTGCACTGAAATTGTGGAGGAAGAACTCGGAACAGAAGAAGAAGTAGAATTTAAAGATGTGCCGAAGCCGCAGGAAATTCGTGAAATTCTGAATGAATATGTAATCGGTCAGGATCAGGCGAAGAAATCACTTGCTGTTGCGGTGTATAACCACTACAAACGCATCAACTCCAACAGCAAAGTGGACGATGTCGAGCTTTCGAAAAGTAACATTTCATTAATCGGCCCGACAGGAAGCGGTAAAACCCTTCTTGCGCAAACTTTAGCCCGTATTTTAAATGTGCCGTTTGCGATTGCTGACGCTACGTCCCTGACAGAAGCTGGATATGTAGGTGAAGATGTAGAGAATATTCTCTTGAAACTCATCCAAGCTGCTGACTACGACGTGGAAAAAGCGGAAAAAGGCATTATTTATATTGATGAAATCGATAAAGTGGCAAGAAAGTCTGAAAACCCGTCTATTACACGTGATGTGTCAGGTGAAGGCGTGCAGCAGGCATTGCTGAAAATTCTTGAAGGAACTGTGGCGAGCGTGCCGCCTCAAGGTGGACGTAAGCACCCTCATCAAGAGTTTATTCAAATTGATACAACAAACATTTTGTTCATTTGCGGCGGTGCCTTCGATGGTATCGAACAAATCATCAAACGCCGTTTAGGACAAAAAGTGATTGGCTTCGGTTCAGATAATAAGGCTGCAGATCTGGAGAAAGAAGACCTTCTTTCAAAAGTGCTTCCAGAAGACTTGCTCCGTTTCGGATTAATTCCGGAATTCATCGGACGTCTTCCGGTTATTGCAAGCCTTGAAAAGCTTGACGAAGAAGCGTTGGTTGCGATCTTAACAAAACCGAAAAACGCTCTTGTGAAGCAATTCAAGAAAATGCTTGAGCTTGATAATGTTGAGCTTGAGTTTGAAGAAGAAGCGCTGTCTGAAATTGCTAAAAAAGCAATTGAGCGTAAGACAGGAGCACGCGGACTCCGTTCCATCATTGAAGGCATTATGCTTGATGTGATGTTTGACCTGCCTTCCCGTGATGACATTGAAAAATGTGTGATTACTGGGGCGACTGTAACGCATGGAGAACCGCCTCGCCTTTTGTTAAAGGACGGTACTGAGGTTAGCCAAGATAAAACGTCTGCTTAAAAATGAAAATGAACCTCCTGAGTGGTAACATTCAGGAGGTTTTTTGTTGTGTAAACTCTTCCGGAAAACGTTTATTCCCCTCTTTTGTGGGAGATACTAGCAATCAGAGGAATGAATTGGATACATAAATTGTTTTTCAGGAGGGACCACCATGAGTTGGACAGGGATCGCATTATTTATTCAGCTGTTTTTTGGGATTATCATTGGTTTGTATTTTTGGAATTTGCTTAAAAATCAAAGGACACAAAAAGTCACGATAGATAAGGAATCAAAGAAGGAAATGGAGCAGCTTCGCAAAATGCGGGCTATCAGCCTGTCCGAACCGTTATCTGAAAAGGTGCGCCCTAAAAGCTTTCAAGATATCGTCGGTCAGGAAGACGGGATTAAAGCGTTAAAAGCGGCATTGTGCGGACCGAATCCCCAGCACGTCATTGTCTATGGACCGCCGGGAGTCGGAAAAACAGCTGCTGCAAGGCTTGTGTTAGAGGAAGCCAAAAAACATAAGCAATCACCTTTTAAAGAGCAGGCTGTTTTTGTGGAACTCGATGCGACAACGGCTCGATTTGATGAAAGAGGAATTGCCGATCCGCTCATTGGATCTGTACATGATCCGATATACCAAGGGGCCGGAGCGATGGGACAGGCGGGTATTCCGCAGCCGAAGCAGGGGGCTGTCACGCATGCCCACGGCGGTGTATTGTTTATTGATGAAATTGGGGAGCTGCATCCGATTCAAATGAATAAAATGCTGAAGGTGCTTGAGGACCGGAAAGTCTTTTTAGACAGCGCTTATTACAGCGAAGAAAATACACAAATACCGAACCATATTCACGATATTTTTCAAAATGGGCTTCCGGCTGATTTTCGTCTGATCGGTGCGACAACAAGAATGCCTAATGAAATCCCTCCGGCAATCCGATCCCGCTGTTTAGAGGTATTTTTCCGCGAGCTTGAGAAAGATGAGCTGAAATCAGTTGCCAAAACAGCAGTGGATAAGATTGAAAAGAATATTTCTGAAGAGGGGCTTGATTTGCTGACCAGCTATACGCGGAACGGCCGGGAAGCCGTCAATATGATTCAAATCGCGGCGGGAATGGCGGTGACCGAAGATCGGAAGGACATCACCATTGAGGATATAGAATGGGTGATTCATTCCAGCCAGCTTACCCCTAAACACGAGCAGAAAATCGGCTCTGCACCGCAAATCGGCATCGTAAACGGGCTTGCAGTGTATGGCCCTAACAGCGGTTCGCTGCTGGAAATCGAAGTGAACGTAACACCGGCTCAGGATAAAGGGTCAATTAACATTACCGGAATAGCAGAAGAAGAGAGCATCGGCAGCCAATCAAAATCAATTCGCCGGAAAAGCATGGCAAAGGGCTCGGTTGAGAATGTGCTAACCGTACTGCGTACAATGGGAATGAAGCCTTCAGACTATGATATCCACATTAATTTTCCCGGCGGCATTCCGATTGACGGGCCGTCGGCAGGTATTGCCATGGCGGCGGGAATTTTTTCAGCCGTTCATAAAATTCCGATTGACAACACGGTTGCCATGACAGGCGAGATCAGTCTAAACGGACTTGTAAAACCGATTGGAGGCGTGATCCCGAAAATTAAAGCGGCAAAACAGTCCGGTGCCAAAAAAGTTATTATCCCGCATGAAAATCAGCAATCGATCTTAAAACAGATTGAAGGGATCAAAATTGTGGCGGTGAAAACGTTCCAGGAAGTGCTTGATGAAATTTTAGTGAACCCGCCTACTGAACAAAAACCGTTTAACATGCAAATGAATAAAGAATCGGTCTGACCCTATTTTAAAAATAGGGTTTTTTTCATGAAGGACATCTTTTCCTTTTTCAGATCAGAAAGAAAGGGTATACTACGAGGAGACTGTGTTATAGAAAATGAAACCATGCCGTTTATTGTACAAGGATGAAAAAGTTGTATTATAATGGTTCATACTAAAGTCACGGAGGTGTCAGTCACATGGCAGAAGAATTAAAACGCAGCATCCCGCTCCTCCCTTTAAGAGGTTTATTAGTGTACCCGACAATGGTTTTGCACTTAGATGTAGGACGTGACAAGTCGGTTCAGGCCCTTGAACAGGCAATGATGCATGATCATATGATATTTTTAGCTACTCAGCAGGATATTTCGATAGACGAACCGGGTGAAGACGAAATTTTTACTGTCGGCACCTATACGAAAATTAAACAAATGCTGAAGCTTCCGAACGGTACGATTCGTGTGCTGGTGGAGGGCATACAGCGCGCCCAGATCATTGAATACAATGAGCATGAAGATTATACATCAGTAGACATTCAGCTGATCTCTGAAGATGATTCAAAAGATACAGAAGACGAAGCGCTGATGCGGACTTTGTTGGACCACTTTGATCAGTACATAAAAATTTCTAAAAAAATCTCAGCCGAAACGTATGCCGCGGTTACTGATATCGAAGAGCCGGGCAGAATGGCAGACATTGTTGCTTCTCACCTGCCTCTTAAACTAAAGGATAAGCAGGATATATTAGAAACGGCTGATGTCAAAGACAGACTGAACAAGGTCATTGATTTTATCAACAATGAAAAAGAAGTGCTTGAGATCGAGAAAAAAATCGGCCAGCGCGTCAAACGTTCAATGGAGCGTACGCAAAAGGAATACTATTTGCGCGAACAGATGAAGGCGATCCAAAAAGAGCTTGGCGATAAAGAAGGCAAAACAGGTGAAGTTCAAACGCTGACCGAAAAAATCGAAGAAGCGGGCATGCCTGACCATGTGAAGGAAACGGCTCTTAAGGAATTAAACAGATATGAAAAAATTCCGTCCAGTTCTGCCGAAAGTTCTGTTATCCGCAATTATATTGACTGGCTGGTCGCTCTCCCATGGACGGATGAGACAGAAGATAAGCTTAATTTAAAAGAGGCTGAACATCTTTTGGACAAAGAACATCACGGACTTGAAAAAGTGAAAGAGCGTATTTTAGAGTATTTGGCTGTTCAGAAGCTGACAAAATCCTTAAAAGGTCCGATTCTCTGTTTGGCTGGACCTCCAGGGGTCGGAAAAACGTCCTTGGCCAAATCGATTGCTAAAAGTATGGATCGGAAATTTGTCAGAATTTCACTTGGCGGGGTGCGTGATGAATCAGAAATTCGCGGGCACAGACGGACATATGTCGGGGCAATGCCTGGACGTATTATTCAAGGCATGAAAAAAGCCGGCAAGCTGAATCCGGTCTTCTTATTAGACGAAATTGACAAAATGTCTTCTGATTTCAGAGGCGATCCGTCATCCGCAATGCTTGAAGTGCTTGATCCAGAGCAAAACAGCACCTTCAGCGACCACTACATTGAGGAGACCTTTGATCTGTCAAAAGTGCTCTTTATCGCTACGGCTAACAATTTAGCGACAATCCCGGGACCGCTTAGAGACAGAATGGAAATCATTAATATTGCGGGCTACACGGAAGTGGAAAAACTTGAAATTGTGAAAGATCACCTTCTTCCGAAGCAGATCAAGGAGCATGGGCTCAAAAAGAGCAACCTGCAGCTGCGTGATCAGGCCATTCTTGATATTATTCGCTATTATACGAGAGAAGCAGGTGTGAGAAACCTCGAACGCCAGCTTGCTGCCATCTGCCGCAAGGCCGCAAAAGCCATTGTTTCTGAAGATAGAAAACGGATTACAGTTACGGAGAAAAATCTTCATGACTTTATCGGAAAACGAATTTTCAGATACGGACAAGCAGAAACGGAAGATCAGGTGGGCGTCGTCACGGGGCTGGCTTATACAACTGTCGGCGGAGATACGCTGTCGATTGAAGTATCGCTTTCTCCAGGGAAAGGAAAATTGATCCTGACGGGTAAGCTTGGTGATGTCATGAGAGAGTCTGCTCAGGCGGCTTTCAGCTACGTGCGTTCAAAAACAGAAGAACTTGGCATTGAACCTGACTTTCATGAGAAGTATGATATTCATATACACGTTCCTGAGGGTGCGGTGCCTAAAGATGGTCCGTCTGCCGGTATCACAATGGCGACTGCGCTTGTTTCTGCTTTAACAGGACGGGCTGTATCGCGTAAAGTCGGAATGACTGGCGAAATTACGCTTCGCGGACGCGTGCTTCCGATCGGCGGACTGAAAGAAAAAGCACTCGGGGCACATAGAGCGGGATTGACGACCATTATTGCGCCTAAAGATAATGAAAAAGATATAGAGGATATTCCAGAAAGCGTCAGAGAGGGGCTCACCTTTATATTGGCATCCCACTTAGACGACGTTTTGGAACATGCCTTAGTAGGAGAGAAGAAATGAAAGTCACAAAGTCAGAAATCGTAATCAGTGCAGTTAAACCTGAACAGTACCCTGAAGGGGGGCTTCCGGAGATTGCACTGGCCGGGAGATCGAACGTTGGAAAGTCATCTTTTATCAATTCATTGATTAATCGTAAAAATCTTGCGAGAACATCATCAAAACCGGGAAAAACACAAACATTAAATTTCTACATTATTAATGACGAATTGCATTTTGTTGATGTACCGGGTTACGGTTTTGCCAAAGTGTCAAAATCCGAGCGTGAAGCTTGGGGAAGAATGATTGAAACCTACATTACGACACGCGAGGAATTGAAAGCAGTGGTGCAGATCGTTGATTTGCGGCATGCACCGTCTAATGATGATGTGCAGATGTATGAATTCTTAAAGTATTACGGCATTCCTGTTATTATTATCGCTACAAAAGCCGATAAGATCCCGAAAGGAAAATGGGACAAACACGCGAAGGTTGTAAGACAGACATTAAATATTGATCCGGAAGACGAGCTGATTCTCTACTCCTCAGAAACGAAAAAGGGGAAAGACGAAGCTTGGGGAGTGATCAAAAAAATGATAAACCGGTAGAGAATACTCTCTGCCGGTTTTATTTATCGTATAGATTTTTTTCGTTTTATCAATAATAACAATAAACTGATTCCGATAAATACAAACGGCCAATACTCTTTCAGCAGGGCCGTGGGAATATGCGCAGACTCGAGCCATGCCATAATCTGTTTGAAAAAGTAAAGAAACAGGGAAAAACAAATCATCGAAACAGCTTCATATACATATTCTTTTTTCTGAACGGTTGAAACGAGCAGTGAGAAGCCGACCATGAAGAGTAGCATTTCAAAATCATCCGGCCACCATGTCCACTTTGGCTTAGCGAAAAAGTGCAAACCGATTCCGAAGAGAAGCAAGCCGATAAAGAAATGGGGGGAGACAGCTTCTTTTTTTCCTTGGTATATAAAGGCTGCGCCTAACAGCATAAGAAGAACAGGCCATTGATCCTGTCCTGAAAACAGTTCGGCTTGGCCGCTTTCAAGCCATGCGTAAACGGATGCGGCGAGCAGCAGACAAGGAAATAAAATTGATTTTTGTTTCATGCATATCACCTTCTTGTTTTCTAGAGCTGATTTTGAGTAATTTTCTGCTGTTTTTGGTATTGTCAATAGGAACATATTTTGTTCGTGAAGCTTTTTCTAATATAGCACAAGATTTTTGAAATCTGTTCACATTTTGCGAAAGAAACTATGTTATAATTATTATAAATAATGAATTCTATGTTAGAATGATTATAAATTAAAGTTTGGGTGTTGGGGGTGTAAGGAAAGCTATGCATATACTTGTTGTGGGAGTAGATTATAAATCCGCCCCTATTGAGATACGTGAAAAAGTAAGTTTTCAGCCGAATGAGCTTGCAGAAGCGATGGTGCAGCTAAAAGCAGAGAAAAGCATTCTCGAAAATATCATCGTATCTACCTGCAACCGCACTGAAATTTATGCGGTAGTCGACCAGCTCCATACCGGCCGTTATTATATAAAGAAATTTTTAGCTGACTGGTTTCACTTAAGCAAAGAAGACCTGTCGCCGTTTTTAAGATTTTATGAAAGCGATGCGGCTGTTGAGCATTTGTTCCGTGTAGCCTGCGGATTGGATTCTATGGTGATCGGTGAAACGCAAATTCTCGGCCAGGTGCGCGACAGCTTCAAAACAGCTCAGCAAGAAAAAACGATCGGCACGATTTTTAATGAGTTGTTTAAGCAGGCGGTTACAGTGGGTAAACGGACTCATGCCGAAACAGACATTGGCTCTAATGCAGTGTCTGTTAGCTATGCGGCCGTTGAGCTTGCGAAAAAAATCTTCGGAAACCTTTCAAGCAAGCATATATTGATCCTTGGTGCAGGAAAGATGGGCGAGCTTGCAGCCGAAAATCTGCACGGACAGGGAATCGGAAAAGTGACCGTCATTAACAGAACATACTTGAAAGCGAAAGAACTTGCAGACCGTTTCTCCGGTGAAGCGCGAAGCTTAAATCAGCTTGAAAGCGCGCTTGCAGAAGCCGATATTTTAATCAGCTCTACCGGTGCGAGTGATTTTGTTGTGTCTAAAGAAATGATGGAAAACGCGAACAAGCTTCGCAAGGGCCGTCCTTTATTTATGGTGGACATCGCCGTGCCAAGAGACTTGGATCCCGCTTTGAACGATCTAGAAGGCGTCTTCCTTTATGATATAGACGATCTTGAAGGGATCGTAGAAGCGAACCTGAAAGAGCGGAGAGAAACCGCTGAGAAGGTTGAACTGTTAATTGAAGAAACCATTGTTGAATTTAAACAATGGCTGAATACACTCGGTGTAGTGCCCGTCATTTCCGCATTGCGTGAAAAGGCGCTGGCAATCCAGTCTGAAACGATGGACAGCATCGAACGGAAGCTGCCTCATTTGACGACAAGAGAGAAAAAACTTTTGAATAAACATACGAAAAGTATCATTAATCAAATGCTCCGCGACCCGATATTAAAGGTGAAAGAACTTGCGGCAGAGGCTGATTCTGAAGAAAAGCTGGCTTTGTTTATGCAGATTTTTGATATAGAAGAAGCTGCGGGCCGGCAAATGATCAAAAGCGTTGAAGGCAGCCAAAAGGTCCATTCTTATAAGAAGGCTGAATCAAGAGCGGGGTTTGCCCCACTTGTAAGTGAGTGAAAGCTGAATGATTGATACTGCAATGGCAAGACTTAATGAAGGGACAATCGTCATTTACGCATTAAGTGTACTCTTTTATTTTATAGATTTTCTTCAACACAACCGGAAGGCTGGGAAAATGGCCTTCTGGTTGCTTTCTATTGTCTGGACTCTGCAAACCGTGTATTTAGCCTACTTTATGTGGGTGACGGGGCGGTTTCCGGTATTAAATGTGACGGAGGCGCTTTATTTTTATGCTTGGGTGCTTGTCACACTGTCACTTGTACTGACAAAGCTGCTGCGTGTTGATTTTATTGTGTTTTTTACAAATGTAATAGGGTTTGCTATGATCGCCATTCATACATTTTCACCGACGGAGCAGCAGTCAGCGGCTTTTTCGGGTCAGCTCGTATCGGAGCTGTTAGTGATTCATATTACAATGGCGATTCTTTCTTACGGCGCTTTTTCCCTTTCTTTTGTATTTTCTGTGCTCTATTTGTTTCAATATCATCTGTTAAAAAAGAAAAAATGGGGAAAGTGGCTGTTGAGAATAGAAGATTTGTCTAAGCTTGATTATATGGCGTATGTTCTGAATGTCATCGGAGTTCCGATGCTTTTGCTGAGTTTGATTCTTGGCGTCATTTGGGCGTATGTGTCTCTAGAAACGCTGTATTGGTTCGACGCCAAAGTGCTTGGTTCGTTTGTCGTCCTGCTTCTCTACAGCTATTATCTCTATATCAGGCTGATTAAAGAGCTTCAGGGGAAGGTCGCCGCACTGTGGAATACGGCTTGTTTTCTCGTGCTGATGATCAATTATTTCCTGCTCGGAAGCCTGTCTCAATTCCATTGGTTCAGTTAAATAATGTGCCCAAGCAGATTCGGGAGGAAAGAAAAAATGAGAACGATAAAAGTAGGTTCCAGACGGAGCAAACTCGCTATGACCCAAACAAAATGGGTGATTCGCAAACTGAAGGAAATCAATCCTTCTTTTGCTTTTGACATAAAAGAAATCGTCACAAAGGGTGACCGGATTGTTGATGTTACCCTGTCAAAAGTGGGAGGGAAAGGGCTGTTTGTCAAAGAAATCGAACAAGCGCTTTTAAACGAAGACATTGATATGGCGGTTCACAGCATGAAGGATATGCCTGCCGTTTTGCCTGAAGGCCTTGTGATCGGCTGTATTCCTGAACGGGAAGATCCTCGTGACGCTCTTATTTCAAAGAATCGTGTAAAGCTTTCTGAATTGAAGGAAGGTGCTGTAATCGGCACAAGCAGTTTAAGAAGAAGCGCGCAGCTTTTGATTGAGCGTCCTGACATTACAATTAAATGGATTAGAGGTAATATAGATACGAGACTTCAAAAGCTGGAAAACGAAGATTATGACGCAATTATTTTAGCTGCAGCAGGGCTTTCCAGAATGGGCTGGAAGCAGGATGTCGTAACTGAATTTCTTGAGCCTGAGCGCTGTCTTCCGGCTGTTGGCCAAGGCGCTCTTGCAATTGAGTGCCGCGAATCCGATCGAGAGCTTTTAACGTTATTTTCTCAGTTTACGGATGAGTACACAAAACGGACTGTACTGGCAGAACGTGCCTACTTAAACGCGATGGAGGGCGGCTGTCAGGTGCCGATCGCCGGCTACTCGGTGATAAACGGCCAGGATGAAATTGAACTGACAGGGCTTGTGGCTTCGCCTGATGGAAAAATCATTTTCAAAGAAACCGTCACCGGAAACGATCCGGAGGAAGTCGGAAAGCGCTGTGCGGCTCTCATGACTGATAAAGGCGCTAAAGATTTAATTGATCGCGTAAAACGGGAGCTGGATGAGGATGGTAAATGATTTTCCTTTGAAAGGAAAAACAGTGCTTGTCACCCGAAATAAGACGCAGGCAAAATCGTTTCGGCAGAAAGTGGAGCAGCTTGGTGGAAAAGCGGTATTGGCTTCATTGATCACGTTTCGCCGAGCTCTGCCGAATGATCTGGCAGAACAGGTGCGAATAGATCTAACCATACCCGGCTGGCTTGTGTTTACGAGTGTAAATGGAGCGGATTTCTTTTTTTCTTATCTGAAAGAAAATCAGCTTATTGTTCCCGGTCATAAAAAAATTGCGGCTGTTGGTGAAAAAACCGCACACCGTTTAGAATCGTACAACGTATCGGTTGATGTAATGCCTCATGACTATATTGCAGAACAATTGGCGGACGCTCTTAAGCAGCATGCCGAACCGTCAGAACGGATTTCAGTCATAAAAGGCAATTTATCTCGCGATGTGATAAAAAAAGAGCTTACGCCTCTTGGCTTTGAAGTGCAGGAATGGGTCGTATATAAAACTGTTCCTGATGAAGATGGCATCGAGGAATTAAAAAATGCCGCGAATCAGTATTCATTTGATTATGTGACATTTACAAGCTCATCAACCGTACATACATTTATGCATGTTCTGGGAGAAGGAATAAAAAAATGGCCGGCACACCAGACGGCCTGCATCAGCATCGGACCGCTAACGAGGGACGCTCTGCTGTCGTACGGAATCACGTCGTATATGCCTGATACATTTACAATTGACGGCATGCTTGATTTAATGTGCCGCATGTCTAGAAAGGAAGATAGAATATGAGTCAATCATTTAACAGACACCGCCGTTTGCGGTCATCAATAGCAATGAGAGAGATGGTGAAAGAAACTCGTCTGCATCCATCTGATTTTATTTATCCGATCTTTGTCGTTGAAGGTTTAGAAGGAAAAAAAGCTGTTCCTTCAATGCCTGATGTTTATCATGTATCTTTAGATCTATTAAAGGATGAAGTGGCTGAGCTGGTCAGTCTCGGAATTCAATCCGTCATTGTTTTCGGCATACCTGAAGAAAAAGATGATTGCGGAACGCAAGCTTACCATGACCATGGGATTGTGCAAGAAGCAATTGCCGAAATTAAAAAGCACTTCCCTGAGATGGTTGTCGTCGCTGATACATGCCTATGTGAATATACAGATCACGGACATTGCGGTCTCGTCAAAGACGGACAGATCTTGAATGATGAATCCTTGGAGCTATTGGCACAGACAGCTGTCAGCCAAGCAAAAGCCGGAGCGGATATCATTGCGCCTTCTAACATGATGGACGGATTTGTGACGGTTATCAGAGAAGCGTTAGATAAAGAAGGCTTCATCAATATTCCGATCATGTCTTACGCTGTGAAATATTCAAGTGAGTTTTACGGTCCGTTCCGTGATGCAGCAAACAGCACGCCTCAATTTGGCGACCGCAAAACGTATCAAATGGACCCTGCCAACCGTCTTGAGGCACTCCGTGAAGCCCAATCAGATGTTGAGGAAGGCGCGGACTTCCTGATTGTGAAACCTTCACTTTCTTATATGGATATCATGCGGGATGTGAAAAATGAGTTTACATTGCCGCTTGTGGCTTATAATGTAAGCGGAGAGTATTCTATGGTGAAGGCTGCAGCTCAGAACGGCTGGATCAAGGAAAAAGAGATTGTCTTAGAAATTTTGACAAGCATGAAGCGTGCGGGTGCCGACCTGATTATCACGTATCATGCAAAAGACGCAGCAAAATGGCTTGCGGAGTAATTTTATTCAGTTGACAGGAGTTGAGGCAGATGAGAAGCTATGAAAAATCAAAAGCGGCTTTTAAAGAAGCGCAAAAACTCATGCCGGGCGGTGTAAACAGCCCCGTTCGCGCCTTTAAATCGGTAGACATGGACCCGATTTTTATGGAGCGCGGAAAAGGCTCTAAAATCTATGATATTGATGGAAATGAGTATATTGATTACGTCTTGTCATGGGGGCCTTTAATTTTAGGACACACAAATGACCGCGTTGTAGAGAGCCTCAAAAAAGTGGCTGAATACGGGACAAGCTTCGGGGCTCCGACTGAGGTGGAAAATGAATTGGCGAAGCTCGTCATTGACCGAGTGCCGTCAGTAGAAATTGTACGGATGGTCAGCTCAGGAACCGAGGCGACCATGAGCGCGCTTCGTTTGGCAAGAGGATATACAGGCCGCAATAAGATTTTAAAATTTGAGGGCTGTTACCATGGACACGGAGATTCTCTGCTGATTAAAGCGGGTTCAGGAGTGGCAACACTCGGTCTGCCTGACAGTCCGGGCGTACCTGAAGGAATAGCGAAAAACACCATCACCGTTCCGTACAATGATTTAGAAAGTGTAAAGCTTGCATTCCAACAGTTCGGTGAAGATATTGCAGGCGTCATCGTAGAACCGGTTGCCGGAAACATGGGAGTAGTTCCGCCGCAAGAAGGCTTCCTGCAAGGATTGCGTGATATTACTGAACAGTACGGCACGCTGCTGATTTTCGATGAAGTCATGACTGGTTTCCGGGTCGATTACAAATGCGCCCAAGGCTATTTCGGCGTAACGCCTGATCTGACTTGCTTAGGAAAAGTGATCGGGGGCGGACTGCCTGTCGGCGCTTATGGCGGTAAAGCCGAAATTATGGAGCGGATCGCTCCGAGCGGTCCGATTTATCAGGCAGGTACGCTGTCAGGCAACCCGCTTGCGATGACGGCTGGACTCGAAACATTAAAGCAGCTCACGCCTGAATCATACAAGACCTTTATGAAAAAAGGCGACAGGCTGGAAGAAGGCATTTCAAAAGCGGCAGAGGCGCACGGTATTCCGCATACCTTTAACCGCGCAGGTTCAATGATCGGTTTCTTCTTTACAAATGAACCTGTCATCAATTATGAAACAGCCAAAGCATCGGATTTGAAGTTGTTTGCCAAGTATTATAAAGGAATGGCAAACGAAGGTGTGTTCCTTCCGCCGTCTCAATTTGAAGGGCTTTTCCTCTCGACGGCTCATACTGATGAAGATATCGAAAAAACAATTCAGGCAGCTGAGAACGTATTCGCTGAGATCAGCCGCGGATAAGTACGTACGATAAAAACCGGTATCAAGGACATCCTTGTACCGGTTTTTCTATGCTTCCCCATTCATATTTTCTCCATTTCATACATACACCTTTAGTGACATCTAATTTTAAGGATTAGATGAAAGGAGGATATGAACTTGCCGCAAAATCATCGATTGCAATTTTCTGTAGAAGAATCGATCTGTTTCCAAAAAGGACAGGAAGTTTCTGAACTGCTTTCCATTTCATTAGATCCTGATATTAGGGTTCAGGAAGTAAATGATTACGTTTCAATCAGAGGATCGCTTGAACTTACAGGTGAGTACAACATAGATCAGAGCAAAAATACTGAAGAGTTTTATACCGATAAGCGGTTTGTCGAAGAGGTCAGAACGAGAGAGGATGGAACTGCGGAACTGACTCATTGTTTCCCTGTCGATATTACCATCCCGAAAAATAAAGTCAGTCATCTACATGAAGTTTTTGTGTTTATTGATGCATTTGACTATCAACTAACAGACTCGCGCATCCTGACGATCCAGGCTGATTTAGCAATAGAAGGCCTTCTTGATGACACAGCAGACAGGGAGCAAGACATTCCTTTCTATGAATCTCCTGATGAAGGTTTTTCTGAGCCGCCAGAGCTATTTGCTTTAGAAGCAGAGGACAGCGAAGAAGAAGCGCCAGCCGAGCCGCCGGAGCTTCTGGTCTCGGAAGCAGGGCTTCGTGAAGAGCAGGAAAATGAAGAGGAAGAAGCTGAGCGGTCAGAGCCATTGGCTTTAAAAGCAGAGGACAGCGAAGGTATAAAAGCGGAAGAAGCGTCAGCTGAGCCGCCGGAGCTTGTTGTCTCGGAAGCAGGGCTTCGTGAAGAGCAGGAAAATGAAGAGGAAGAAGCTGAGCGGTCAGAGCCATTGGCTTTAAAAGCAGAGGACAGCGAAGGTATAAAGGCGGAAGAAGCGCCAGCTGAGCCGCCAGAGCTTGTTGTCTCGGAAGCGAGGCTTCGTGAAGAGCAGGAAAATGAAGAGGAAGAAGCTGAGCGGTCAGAGCCATTGGCTTTAAAAGCAGAGGAAAGCGGCGGTATAAAAGCAGAAGAAACGTCAGTTGAGCCGCCAGAGCTTGTTGTCTCGGAAGCGGGGCTTCGTGAAGAGCAAGCAGATGAAGAGGAAGAAGCTGAGCGGTCAGAGCCATTGGCTTTAAAAGCAGAGGACAGCGAAGATATAAAGGCGGAAGAAGCGCCAGCCGAGCCGTCAGAGCTTGTTGTCTCGGAAGCGAGGCTTCGTGAAGAGCAGGCGAATGAAGAGAAAGAAACTGTACGATCAGAATCAGCTGCTTTAGAACCAGAGGGCAGCAAAGATATAAATGCGGAAGAAGCGAAGCCGCCGGAGCTTATTCTTTCAGAGGCAAGGCTTCGTGAGGAAGCGGAAACAATAGAAGCAGATTCCCCAAAGGCTGCTTCAGGAATAGAGATCCGCGAAAAAGCAGAGACGGAAGAAGAGCAGGCTGAACTGTCAGAACCGCTTGTTTCAGCGGCGGAAATATCACCTGCTGTAGAAGCTGAGCTTCAGCAAGAGGCTGAGCGTGGTGAAGAAAAAACAGAAAATCCAGATTCTCCTAATCTTGAGCATGCTCTGCGTCAAGAATCCCAAAAAACAGAATCGGAGCTATCGGATCACATAGAGCCTGCACCCCGACATGATGCAGAACAACTGGAGGAAGTCCAGGAAACTATACGTGAAGACGTTGTTTCTTTAGAAGGAAGCAGAGAGCAGGAAGAAGCGCCAGCTGCACTTTTAAAGGAAGAAGCAGCAGCTCCAACCCTGCATTTTAATCAAAAGATAAGTGCTGAAGGGGAATCTCAGGAAGAAGAGCTTACGCCGGCCTACCGTACCTTCCTGCCGGAACAAGATTCAGAAGAGCATTCCTTTTATTCAGCGCCTAAGCTGCTGGAGGAAGAAGAGCAGAAGAAAGAAAGCTTTGAAATTGAAGTGAGAAAAACACCTTCACCTGAAGAACCTGAGGAAGAGGCGTCTTTTCATTCTTACCAGCTGCCAGACACTTCCGAACCTGAAAGGAAGGAAACAGATGCTGTTGCCGGGGCTGTTCCTGCTGCTCAAACAAAGGAAACTGAAACAAAGGAAAATCATAATTCTCTTTATTTAACAAAACTCTTTACAAGAGAAGAAGATGAGTTTTCTAGAATGAAAATCTGTATTGTTCAGCAGGAAGATACCATTGAACGTTTATGCGAACGGTACGACATTACCTCCCAGCAGCTGATCAGGATGAATTCTTTGGCGCTGGATGATGAATTGAAAGCAGGGCAGATTCTTTATATCCCTCAATACAACAGCAGCCATGCGTAAGCCGTAAGCGATCGGAAAATGTGGTGAATGGAATGGAAGATGTCCAATCGGTTCTTCAGGAATACGGACTGACGGCTCAATTTATTGAGCCAGTCAGTTCTCGTGTGTGGAAAGTGTATTCAGATTATGGGGTATTTGCGCTGAAAAAAATGAAATCGGTTCGCGGCAAACATTTTACAGATCAAATGGTGGCAATTGAGGAAAAAGGCTTTCATTCCTTTGTTCCCATTTACAGAACAATTGGGGGAGAGTTTTTCTCCGGGGGCGTACAAACTGGAGACTCCTTTTACTTAATGCCTTGGCTCCAATTTGACCAAGAGGAAGAGCAGGATCAGAAACATGCCTATCTATTTAGAGAAACAGCCCGCCTTCACGAGAGAACTGCGCAGGAAATCAAGGTCAGGCGTGAAGACATTGAACGCCACTATGAACAAACGAGAAAAAAATGGGAAAATGAAAAGATCATTTATGAACAGTTTGTAGAAAGAGCTGAGAAAGAATGGTACCTTTCCCCCTTTGAATTGCAGGCTGTAACCTATTATTCAGAAACCATTTCTGCCGTAAACTTTGCGCTTGAGCGGATTAAGGACTGGTATGAAGCGGCAAAAGAAAAAGGCTCCTCAAGGGTTGTCATTACCCACGGCAGCCTGTCTATTCACCATTTTCTGTATAATGATGCAGGGACCGGATACTTTACGAATTTTGAGAGAGCGTCTGTGGGGCCGCCGCATAACGACTTGCTCGGCTTTTACACACGAATGTTCAGCGGTTTTCCAAAAGCTTGTCCGGAGTGTGTCGATTGGTTTTATGCATATACGAAAGCATTTCCTCTGCATGAGGCTGAAATCAGTCTTTTTCTCAGTTACATGGCTTATCCGGCAGCAGTGTACAAAGTGCTGAACCGCTATCAGACCGGGAAAAGACAGCGTGAAAAAGATGAATGTACACACTTATTAAAGGCATACTGGCAAATGAAAAATATTGAGCCGTTTGTGATGAAAATCCATCAAATTGAACAAGAGAAAAAATTTCAGGCGGAAAACGAGTCCACGTCTTAATTGGCGCGGACTTGTTTGTTTATATCCATTCTAAATGAAGCGCACAGGCTAACAGAATCAATATTGCGAGCAGCAAGACATCAAAAGTTGTCGGAAAGAAAATGGTTCTGATACCTTGGAAAATCGTAATCGGGATAATCACTTGCGCGGATACAAGCCGAATTTGCCTGACCCACGGCGGCAGGGAATAAGAGCTGAAACGTTTCTTCACGGTGCATCCTCCTCTACGCATTTACAAGCATCATATGTATACTTGGTCAATAGGTGCCTGCCCATCTTGTATAGGACGCAGTATTTTTGGAAAAGATGATTGACGAATCAAAAACACTTTTACTATAATAAAGAACATAAATAAAGTATATAATGAGCTGATAGATACACCTGCTTAGAACGGGAAGAGTACAAGAAAGACGCATGCAGAGAGAGAAGCCGCTTGCTGAAAGGCTTCTTATGTTGTCTGATTGGAAGGTCGCCCGGGAGCATAATTTCTTGAAAGAAGAGTAGAGAAATTCGGGAAACCCCCGTTATCCGTTGAAGCGCATGAACTGACAAGGTTCATGAAAAAAGGTGGTACCGCGAAAGAGCTTTTTCGTCCTTTTCCCAAGGATGAAGGGCTCTTTTTTCGTTCTCAGCCATTTTAAACAAGCTGGAGGGTTATGATGGAAACGAATGAACAAACAATGCCGACGAAATACGATCCGGCTGCGGTTGAAAAAGACCGATATGATTTTTGGCTAAAAGGTAAGTTTTTTGAAGCAGGCAGCGATCAGACAAAAGAGCCGTACTCTGTCGTTATTCCGCCGCCAAACGTAACAGGGAGGCTTCACCTTGGCCACGCTTGGGATACCACGCTGCAAGACATTGTAACAAGAATGAAACGCATGCAGGGCTATGATGTACTGTGGCTTCCGGGGATGGACCACGCCGGTATCGCGACACAGGCTAAAGTTGAAGCGAAACTTCGTGAAGAAGGCACAAGCCGATACGATTTAGGCCGTGAGAAATTCCTTGAAGAAACGTGGAAGTGGAAGGAAGAGTATGCTGACTTCATCCGCAGCCAGTGGGCGAAATTAGGGCTTGGCCTTGATTATTCCCGTGAGCGCTTCACGCTTGATGAAGGCTTAAACAGAGCGGTTCGCGAAGTATTCGTCAAACTTTATGAAAAAGGCTTGATCTACAGAGGCGAATACATCATAAATTGGGACCCGGCAACAAAAACAGCTTTATCAGACATTGAGGTCATTTACAAGGATGTTCAAGGCGCGTTTTATCATATGAGCTATCCGCTTGCTGACGGATCAGGTTCAATTGAAATCGCGACGACACGCCCAGAAACGATGCTTGGTGATTCGGCCGTTGCGGTTCACCCTGAAGATGAGCGCTACAAGCACCTTATCGGAAAAACGGTTATTCTGCCTATCACAAATCGTGAAATACCGATTGTCGGCGATGACTATGTTGATATGGAATTTGGTTCAGGTGCGGTGAAAATTACGCCTGCTCATGATCCGAACGACTTCGAGCTGGGCAACCGCCATAACTTAGAGCGTATTCTGGTCATGAATGAAGACGGCACGATGAATGAAAATGCGCTGCAATATCAAGGCATGGATCGCTTTGAATGCCGCAAAAAGCTCGTTAAAGATTTACAAGAGGCAGGCGTTCTCTTCAAAATCGAGGACCATCTGCACTCTGTCGGACATAGTGAACGAAGCGGAGCGGTTGTTGAACCATATCTTTCTACCCAATGGTTTGTGCGTATGCAGCCGCTTGCTGATGCAGCAATTGAATTGCAGGAGAAAGAAGAAAAAGTCAACTTTGTTCCTGAGCGCTTCGAAAAAACGTATTTGCATTGGATGGAAAATATCCGCGACTGGTGTATTTCCCGTCAATTATGGTGGGGCCACCGCATCCCTGCCTGGTATCATAAAGAAACAGGCGAGTTATATGTCGGTCTTGAAGCGCCGGAGGACAGCGAAAATTGGGAGCAGGATACAGACGTGCTGGATACATGGTTCAGTTCTGCGCTCTGGCCTTTCTCCACTATGGGCTGGCCTGATTTGACAGCTGAAGACTTTCAACGCTATTATCCGACTGACGTTCTCGTTACAGGCTACGACATCATTTTCTTCTGGGTGTCACGCATGATTTTCCAAGGGATTGAATTTACTGGCGAACGTCCGTTTAAAGATGTTTTAATCCATGGCTTAATCCGTGATGAGCAAGGCAGAAAAATGAGTAAATCTCTTGGCAACGGTGTCGATCCGATGGACGTGATTGACAAGTACGGAGCCGATTCCCTTCGCTATTTCCTGGCGACTGGAAGCTCTCCTGGCCAAGATCTTCGCTTCAGCTATGAAAAAGTGGAATCGACTTGGAATTTTGCCAATAAAATTTGGAACGCTTCTCGTTTCGCGTTAATGAACATGGACGGCATGACATATGAAGAGCTTGATCTTTCAGGTGAGAAATCAGTAGCTGACAAGTGGATTTTAACGCGTTTAAACGAAACGATCGAAAGTGTGACACAGCTAGCTGATAAATATGAATTTGGTGAAGTCGGCCGCCATTTATATAACTTTATTTGGGACGATTTCTGTGATTGGTATATTGAAATGGCGAAGCTTCCTCTATACGGAGAAGACGAAGCTGCTAAGAAAACAACCCGTTCCATCCTTGCTTATGTTCTGGATCAAACGATGCGCCTGCTCCATCCGTTTATGCCATTCTTAACGGAGGAAATTTGGCAGCACCTGCCTCACCAAGGAGAATCCATTACTGTAAGCACATGGCCTGTTGTTGTGCCCGAGCATACAGACACTGAAGCTGCTGCTGACATGAAGCTTCTCGTTGAGCTGATCCGTTCTGTGCGTAATATCCGCAGCGAAGTAAACACACCGATGAGCAAGCAAGTTGAACTGTACATTAAAGCGAGCACGGACGAGGTCGCAGCCCGTCTCGAAGCAAATCGTTCTTATGTGGAACGCTTTACAAATCCGAGCGTGCTGAAAATCGGTACAGATATTGAAGCTGTTGATAAAGCAATGACGGCAGTTGTCACAGGAGCAGAGGTCATACTTCCGCTTGAAGGTTTAATTAATATCGATGAAGAAATCGCCCGTCTGCAAAAAGAATTCGATAAGCTGACGAAAGAAGTCGAGCGTGTCCAAAAGAAACTTGGAAACGAAGGATTTATAAAAAAAGCGCCTGCGCACGTAATTGATGAAGAACGTGAGAAAGAGAAAGATTATGTGGCAAAGCGTGACGCTGTTCAAAAACGAATGGCTGAGCTGAAGGGCTAATGAAAAGCCGAGGCGGTTTCTTGAGAAACCGCCTTGTCTTATAAAAGAGGGGATTATCATTGTTTACTGCATATGAAGAAGCGCGCAGCTGGATTCACAGCCGTCTAAAATTCGGAGTGAAGCCCGGTCTTGATCGAATGAAGCAGCTGATGGCGCGATTGGACCATCCTGAAAAGAAAATCCGCGCGCTCCACGTGGCGGGAACAAACGGAAAAGGATCAACTGTCGCTTTTATCCGTTCTATGCTGCAAGAAGCGGGATACACTGTCGGTACGTTTACATCGCCTTATATCATCACATTTAATGAGCGCATCAGCGTAAACGGCACACCTATTACAGATGAGGAGTGGGTCACACTCGTTAATCAGGTGAAACCGATCGTTGAAGAGCTTGATCAAACTGAACACGGTCAGCCGACAGAATTTGAAATTATGACGGCTTGTGCATTTTTATATTTTGCTGCGTATCATCAGGTTGATTTTGTTATTTTTGAAACAGGTCTGGGCGGAAGGTACGATTCTACTAATGTTGTCGAACCGCTTTTAACTGTCATCACAAGCATCGGACACGACCATATGAACATCTTAGGAAACACCATTGAAGAAATCGCAGGCGAAAAAGCCGGGATTATAAAAGAAGGCATTCCGATCGTGACAGCCGTTACCCAGCCGGAAGCCTTACAGGTAATCCGGCATGAAGCTGAACGAAAATCTGCTCCTTTTCAGTCATTGCATGATACAAGCAGGATTTATAATGAAAAGGCTCTCCCTGCAGGAGAACAGTTTTCTTTAAAAACCGGAGAAACGTGTTATGAAGATATTCGAACATCACTCATCGGTACGCATCAAAGACAAAATGCGGCATTGTCCATTTTGGCTGCCGAGTGGCTTAACAGGGAAAACATTGCTGAAATGAGTGATGCTGCGTTAAGAAGCGGGCTCGTAAAGGCTGCTTGGCCGGGCAGATTAGAGTTGGTTCAGGAACATCCGCCGGTATATTTAGACGGCGCCCATAATGAAGAAGGGATCGATAAGCTGACTGAAACGATGAAGCAGCGTTTCCCGGATTCCGACATTTGTGTGGTGTTCAGTGCGTTAAAGGATAAGCCGTATCATGACATGATTAAGAAACTGGAAACGATCGCGAACTCGATTCATTTTGCTTCTTTTGATTTTCCGCGTGCTTCTCTTGCGAAAGATCTGTATGATGCTAGTGAAATCAGCAGCAAAAGCTGGAATGAAGATCCGGAGCATGTGATCAAATTAATAGAAAGCAAAAAAGGTTCAAATGATATCGTACTCATTACGGGATCACTTTATTTTATTTCTGACATTCGAAAAAGAATGCTGTAATGACTTTGGCCCGGCAGAATCAATAATAATATTCTGCCGGGATTTTTTCTGTCAAAATCTAAAATTGCTTATTATAGATCAATATGCTTGCTGTGCTACAATCCATAGCATAATCCTAAAGAGAGTAAAGGTGTGTTGTCTATGATTCCGATTCTTTTTGTCCTCGGCCTTATCCTCGGTTCATTTTATTATACGGTTGGATGCCGTATCCCCTTGCACATATCCATCATAAGTCCGCGTTCGGCATGTTCCTTTTGCCGTCGAACCCTAACCCCGACGGAATTAATCCCTGTTTTATCTTTTATTCTGCAAAAAGGCAACTGCAAAAGCTGCGGCCAAAAGCTCTCTCTTATGTACCCGGCGGCAGAGCTCTCGACAGCGTGTTTATTTGCAGCCGCGGGATTTCGTTTCGGTTTGTCTTGGGAACTGATTGTTGCGTTGGTGTTTCTATCTCTTCTAATTATTGTTTCTGTGACAGATATTCACTTTATGCTGATTCCAAATCGCATATTGCTATTCTTTCTTCCCTTTCTGGCGGCTGGCAGAATTATTTCTCCGCTTCTTTCTTGGTATGAAGGCTTTATAGGCGCGGCTGCCGGTTTTCTTTTACTGGCCTTTATTGCCGTCATCACTCATGGAGGAATAGGGGGAGGGGATATTAAATTATTTGCCGTTATTGGCCTTGTGCTTGGTGTAAAAATGCTTGCTGCCGCTTTTTTCTTCTCTGTTCTTATAGGCGCATTGTACGGAGCTGCCGCTGTACTGTTCGGAAGGCTGGCCAGAAAACAGCCGATTCCCTTTGCCCCGGCAATTGCGGCAGGAAGTATTTTCGCTTATTTATACGGTGACTCTATCATTTCCTTTTATGTCAAAACGGCGTTAGGCTGACTGATGAAAAATTTGACGAACGTTTTTTGGACAAGACGACAAAAGTCTTGTTCTTTTTTTTTTCGCCTGTGCTAAAGTGTGTAGCATGAAAAGCCACAAGAACGGTCACACAAATGAAGGGAGGAAGCAGAATTGAAAAAAAGGAAGCAAAAAAAAATCAGTAAAGCGGAAGAAAAAGCCCTTAAGGTGACGATTAATGGAAAAGAAGAAACAGTTTACGAACAAGAGACACCGGAGACAGAGCAAGAAAAAAACATGACGTTTTCAAATTGGGAGGAAAAGAGAAAGGCGGAGCAGGAGGTTGCGGCATCCCATGAACATACTGATGAAGATGAATTCAACTGGGATTCAGACGAGGATAAGGTGTTTAAAGATGACCCCAAAGTTGTACCGCCTTATCAAAAGAAGAAATCGAAGCTCTATTCAAAAGGAAAGTCAGGGTCGGCCAAGCCGGTAAAAAGAGTGGCGGCGACAATTGCCTTTGCGGCGGTTTTAGGCACAGGCTTAGGGCTATTCGCATTGAATATATCAGGCAATAAAGAAGCGTCGGCGCCAGCCTCCTTAGATGATTCTTTAGGCAGCCAGACGGTAAAAGCAGGAGATACATCTGCGGAGAAACAAAGCACCGGCGGAGAAAAACAAGCGGCACAAACGGAAGGTACATATAAAACATATGCAGTTCAAGCAGGAAAGTTTTCAAATGAAAAGGGTGCTGAGACGTTAACTGAACAGCTGACTGAAAAAGGATATTCCGCCGTCTCCCTGTCGAAGGATGACGGGTACACGTATGTCATTGCGGGACTAGCAAATGATAAGGCTGTATCACAGCAGTTAGGGCAGCTTTTGATCGACAGCGATTTTGAAGCTTGGGGAGGCAAGGAATTATCCTTATCAATAGAGTCGGATATGACAGATTCTTTCAAGAAAACAGCAGAGCTCTCTGCGAAGGCGATTCTCGGAGAAGATATCACAAAAGCAAGTGTTAAAAAAATAGAAAAGTCGCTCGGTGAATCAGAAGCGGCTGAAACGGGAGAGAAAAAAGCAGTTTTGCAGGCGTTAAAGGAATTAGAGGACCCAAGTGCTGAAGCCGGATGGAAGGCTCAGCAGCAGCTTTTAGCCGTAATTAAATAATAGAAAGTGCCTGAGCCTTCGTCCTTAGTGACAGGCTTTTTTTATTTTGTCATGAAAAAGTTATTTTTCTGAAATTGTGGCGAGCCTCATGATTTGGTAGGATAAATGAGTATCTTTTTTTCTTAAGCAAACCCTGAAAGGATGACGAACATGGCTAAGCCGCTTATACTTGCATCACAATCTCCGCGAAGAAAAGAACTCCTCGATCTGCTTCATATTCCCTACACCATTATTGTCAGTGAAGTAGAGGAAAAATTAAATCGAAACTTTTCACCTGAAGAAAACGTCCAATGGTTGGCAAAACAAAAAGCTAAGGCTGTGGCCGATCTCAATCCGGACGCAATCGTAATCGGTGCTGATACAATGGTATGTCTTGACGGTGAGTGCCTTGGCAAACCGCAAGATCAAGAAGAAGCCGCTGCTATGCTTCGCAGGCTTTCCGGCCGTAGTCATTCAGTGATAACCGCTGTCAGTATTCAAGCCGCAAATCACAGCGAAACGTTCTATGATAAGACAGAGGTTGTGTTTTGGCCCCTCAGTGAAGAAGATATTTGGACTTATATTGAAACGAAAGAGCCGATGGATAAGGCAGGTGCTTACGGCATCCAAGGAAAAGGCGCACTTTTTGTAAAAAAAATAGACGGAGATTATTATTCAGTCGTAGGGCTCCCTATATCAAAAACAATGAGAGTTCTGAAGGATTTTGATGTAGAAGCCTGACGATTTTTATAAACGGGAAGGGAAAGAAAAGGAGGGCTTGATCATACACGATCTGCCATTAAAACTCAGAGATTTCCCAAAGAAAGAAAAACCTAGAGAACGGCTGCTGAAAGTCGGAGCCGAGAACTTAGCAAACAACGAACTTTTGGCTATTTTATTGCGGACAGGCACAAAGAACGAATCTGTTATGAACCTTTCAAACAGGCTTCTGCGCTCGTTTGACGGGCTGCGTCTGCTGAAAGAAGCTTCCGTTGAGGAGCTGTCCAGCATCCCGGGAATCGGCCTGGTGAAGGCTGTGCAAATACTGGCAGCAGTTGAACTAGGAAGCCGTATTCATAAACTAGCCAATGAAGAACATTTTGTAATCCGCTCCCCGGAAGACGGCGCAAATCTGGTCATGGAGGATATGCGCTTTTTAACCCAGGAGCATTTTGTCTGTTTATATTTAAATACAAAAAACCAAGTCATCCATAAACGCACTGTTTTTATCGGAAGTCTGAATTCATCTATTGTCCACCCCAGGGAGGTATTTAAAGAAGCGTTCAAACGATCTGCTGCTTCCTTTATTTGTATCCACAATCATCCTTCGGGGGATCCGACGCCGAGCAGGGAAGATATTGAAGTGACAAGACGGCTGTTTGAATGCGGAAACCTGATTGGCATCGAGCTGCTTGACCATTTGGTGATTGGCGACAAAAAATTTGTGAGTTTAAAGGAAAAAGGATATTTGTAACACTTTTTTTTTCGTCGAATTAAGCTATAATAGAGTTTATGAGTTTTTCCCTTTAGGGTATTTTTGCTTTAAGAAAGGAAGATACATACATATGTTTGGAATTGGTACAAGAGACCTTGGTATAGATCTTGGAACTGCGAATACGCTTGTTTTTGTAAAAGGTAAAGGAATTGTTGTGAGAGAGCCGTCAGTCGTTGCTCTGCAAACGGATACGAAATCGATTGTTGCTGTCGGAAATGATGCGAAAAATATGATCGGACGGACTCCTGGAAACGTAGTGGCTCTTCGCCCGATGAAAGACGGCGTTATCGCTGATTATGAAACAACGGCTACCATGATGAAATATTACATCAATCAAGCCATTAAAAATAAAGGCATGTTTGCCAGAAAACCTTACGTGATGGTTTGTGTGCCATCCGGCATTACTGCGGTTGAAGAGCGTGCTGTTATCGATGCGACAAGACAAGCAGGAGCGCGTGACGCGTATCCGATCGAAGAACCGTTTGCTGCGGCTATCGGCGCCAATCTGCCGGTTTGGGAACCGACTGGAAGCATGGTTGTTGATATCGGTGGCGGAACGACAGAAGTTGCAATTATTTCCCTCGGAGGTATTGTAACATCTCAATCCATCCGCGTTGCCGGTGATGAAATGGACGATGCGATTATCAACTACATCAGAAAAACATACAACCTGATGATCGGGGACCGCACTGCTGAAGCAATTAAAATGGATATCGGCTCTGCTGAATCCGCAGAAGAATCCGATAAAATGGAAATCCGCGGCCGTGACTTGCTGACTGGCCTGCCGAAAACGATCGAAATTACTGGAAAAGAAATTTCTAATGCTTTGCGTGACACTGTGTCAACCATTGTAGAGGCAGTGAAAAGCACACTTGAAAAAACACCGCCTGAGCTTGCCGCAGATATCATGGACAGAGGTATTGTGTTAACCGGCGGCGGAGCGCTTCTTCGTAATCTGGACAAAGTCATCAGCGAAGAAACAAAAATGCCGGTTCTTATCGCTGAAGACCCGCTTGATTGTGTAGCGATCGGTACAGGAAAAGCACTGGAGCACATCCATCTTTTCAAAGGAAAAACAAGATAATCGGGAGTTCAATAGAAGAGGTGTAACACGATGCCGAATAAACGGTTAATGCTATTACTTCTGTGTATTATCATATTGGTGGCTATGATTGGATTTTCGCTGAAGGACGGCCGTAATACCACCTGGCCTGAGAAACTGATCGGTGATACGACGGGAGTATTTCAAAACATTTTTCATACGCCTGCCGAATTTTTTGCAGGGATATTTGAGAACATTAGTGATTTAAAAAACACATACGAAGAAAACGAGCGTCTGAGAGAAAAGCTTGACGGACAGACAAAATATGAAGCCAAGCTCCAAGAACTTGAAGACGAAAACAAATCCTTGCGTGACGAACTCGGCCATGTGAAATCAATAAAAGATTACAAGCCGATTTTGGCGACAGTCATTGCCAGAAGTCCTGATAACTGGGCGAAGCAGGTGACCATTAACAAAGGGACTCAGCAAAACGTAGCGAAAGATATGGCTGTAACGAACGAAAAAGGCGCATTAATCGGGAAGATTAAAAGCTCCGGCCTTAATAACTTTACGTCTACGGTCCAGCTTTTAAGCGATACTGACCGGAATAACAGAGTCGCAACAACCATTTCCGGGAAAAAAGGCAGCAAAGGCTACGGTTTAATCGAAGGCTATGATAAAGACAAAAAACGGCTGAAGATGACCATAATCGAACGCAAGGATAAACAAGACGTGAAAAAAGGCGATCTGATTGAAACGTCGGGCACAGGAGGCGTATTTCCAGAAGGGCTGACAATCGGTGAAGTGACTGAGATCGAGTCTGACTCTTATGGATTAACGAAAGTTGCCTATGTAAAACCTGCGGCTGATCTTTCTGATTTAAATAATGTGATCGTTGTTAATCGTGATGTGCCGACTGTCGATACAGAGGAGGAAGGATCGTGAAACGTTTCCTTCTCCCTTTCGTTATGATGTTGGTTTTTTCGGCGGAAAGCATCTTTACTGATCTGGTGCATTTCCCGTTCGTCACGGATGACCAGGTGCTCGTCCCGCGTTTTCTGATGCTTGTGCTGATTTTTATGTCGGCTTTTATCAATCAAAAACACGCGGTGATCTACGGTTTTATTTTCGGCTTTCTATATGATATGAATTATACAAGTCTATTAGGTGTTTATATGTTTGGCTTTGCGGGGCTAAGCTATTTGGCGTCAAAAGCGTTTAAAGTGCTGCACACAAACGCATTTGTCGTCATCCTGATTGCTGTTCTCGCTGTTTGCCTGCTTGAATTTTATGTATTCGGCATTCAGTCGCTGATTCACAAAGACATTATGACGTTTAATGGCTTTGTGCTAGACCGGTTTATACCGACAGTTTTATTAAATATGATAAGCGCACTCATCCTGGTTCTCCCATTTAGATTATTTTTTATGAGTCTAAAGAAAGAATTGAGAGATGAGTAAAAAGGATTTTATCTTTTTTTGACGAAATGAGTATGTTGTTGAGGTGAATATTGTGAAGACCAAAAAGCAGCAATATGTAACGATAAAAGGAACAAAGAATGGTTTGACATTGCATCTTGATGATGCATGTTCTTTTGATGAGCTTCTCGATGGTCTTCAGAATATGCTGTCAATTGAACAATATACAGATGGAAAAGGCCAGAAAATCAGCGTTCACATTAAGCTGGGCAATCGCTGCTTATATCAGGAGCAAGAGGAACAGCTGACCGAATTAATTGCGTCAAAGAAAGATTTGTTTGTTCATTCTATTGAGAGTGAAGTCATTACTAAAAAAGAAGCACAACGTATGAAAGAGGAAGCTGAAATTATTTCTGTTTCAAAAATTGTCCGTTCAGGCCAAGTGCTCGAGGTGAAGGGCGATTTGCTTCTAATCGGAGATGTGAACCCGGGCGGGACAGTCAGAGCCGGCGGAAACATTTTTGTTCTGGGTTCGCTGAAAGGGATTGCCCACGCCGGATTTAACGGAAATAATCATGCGGTCATTGCTGCCTCTGAAATGCTGCCGACACAGTTAAGAATCAATCACGTGTTAAATCGCTCCCCAGACCACATTCAAAAAGGGAACGAAATGGAATGTGCTTATTTAGATACAGACGGAAATATGGTCATTGAACGCCTTCAACATTTGGCTCATTTAAGACCTGATCTAACAAGGCTTGAGGGAGGAATGTGAATTGGGTGAGGCTATCGTAATAACTTCGGGAAAAGGCGGAGTAGGTAAAACAACAACATCTGCTAACCTCGGTACCGCCTTAGCCATTTTAGGGAAGCGTGTATGTTTAGTAGATACTGATATAGGACTGCGCAACCTGGATGTAGTAATGGGTCTTGAAAATAGAATTATTTATGATCTCGTAGACGTTGTAGAGGGCAGATGTAAAATGCATCAGGCGCTCGTAAAGGATAAACGTTTTGATGATTTGCTCTATTTAATGCCCGCTGCTCAAACGAGTGATAAAACGGCTGTTGCTCCTGAACAAATTAAAACTATGGTCCAAGAGCTCAAGCAGGAATTTGATTATGTCATCATAGACTGCCCCGCAGGAATTGAGCAAGGATACAAAAACGCCGTTTCCGGGGCTGACAAGGCGGTAGTGGTCACAACGCCTGAAATTTCAGCTGTGCGAGATGCTGATCGCATTATAGGGCTTTTGGAGCAAGAAGAAAATATTGAACCGCCGCGGCTCGTCGTAAACAGAATCAGAAATCACCTGATGAAAAACGGTGACACGATGGATATCGATGAAATCGTTCAGCATTTGTCGATTGATTTGCTCGGTATCGTTGCCGATGATGATGAAGTGATTAAGGCATCTAACCATGGCGAACCGATTGCAATGGATCCTAAAAACCGCGCTTCCATCGCATATCGCAATATTGCCCGCCGCATTTTAGGCGAATCTGTTCCTTTGCAGGTGCTTGAAGAGCAAAACAAGGGAATGATGGCTAAGATTAAGTCATTTTTCGGAGTAAGATCATAATTTCATAGAATAAAAGAGAAGAATCTGACAAAGCAAATGCTGTGTCAGGTTTTTTTGTTTCTGACTGCTCTGTGCTGAAGGTAAATCGAATAATTGCCGTGGACAAGACATATGATGTACAAACCCAACGAATGCAAAGGATGATGGCAATGAGTCACAGAGCAGATGAAATCAGAAAACGATTAGAGAAAAGAAGGAAACAGGTTTCCGGCTCAAAACGTTTCCCTACTCAGACAGGTTCCGAAAAGCAAAAACCGCCGTCTTGGGTCATGGTGTCTGATCAGGAAAAACATGGAACCCTTCCGGTATATGAAGATGGCAATTCGAATTTCAGCGGAAGACACCCTTTGGTGAAAACAGACTCAATTATTCTGAAATGTCTTCTATCGGCCTGCCTTGTTCTTGTTTCTGCCATAGCCTATAAAACAAATATTGGACCCGTCAGCCAGATCAAGCCGGTCGTTGCACAAACCTTCGAAACAGAATTTCAATTTGCTTCAGCAAGCCATTGGTTTGAAACGAAATTTGGCAGCCCGCTTGCATTTCTCGCTCCTGAAAAGAAAAATAAGGAACAGCAGGTTGAAGTGGGGCAGGATCTCGTTGCACCCGCGTCTGGTAAAGTTCAGCAGGATTTTCAGGACAACGGGGAAGGCATTAAAGTCGAAACAAGCAGCGATACAATCGATTGTATAAAAGAAGGCTATGTTGTTGAAGTCAGTAAAGACGGTGAGACAGGGCTGACAGTGAAAGTGCAGCATGCTGACAATACCTACAGCATTTATGGTGAACTGAAAGACGTGGATGTCGCTTTATATGATTTTGTAGATAAAGGCAAAAAGCTCGGTTCGATTAAACTCGATGATCATAACAAAGGGCTCTATTACTTTGCCATGAAAGACGGCGACAAATTTATTGATCCGATTCAGGTGATCTCATTTGAATAAATGGCTTGACCTCATCTTGAAAATTCATGTTCATCCTTTTCTTTGGATTATCATGGCGCTGGGGCTGATTACAGGGCATATGAAAGCATTGCTGTGTTTGCTTGTGATTGTTCTGATCCATGAGCTGGGGCATGCCGCTCTGGCCGTGTTTTTTTCTTGGAGAATCAAGCGTGTTTTTTTGCTACCATTTGGAGGAACAGTTGAAGTGGAAGAGCACGGAAATCGGCCGTTAAAGGAAGAGTTTGCGGTTATTATTGCCGGACCTCTTCAGCACATTTGGCTCCAGCTTGCGGCTTGGATAATTGCAGGCCTCTCAATAATTGATCAGCAGACCTTTGAACTGTTTACATTTTATAATCTAGCTATTTTATTTGTGAATCTGCTGCCGATTTGGCCGCTTGATGGCGGCAAGCTGTTATTTTTAATTTTTTCAAAGCATCTGTCTTTTCAAAAAGCGCACCGGCTGAATCTAAAGACTTCACTTGTGTGCTGCCTGCTTCTCGCATGCTGGGTTTTATTTGCGGTTCCTCTGCAAATCAGCGCATGGGTTTTGTTTGTCTTTCTGGCTGTTTCTTTGTTTGAGGAGTACAGGCAAAGACACTACATCCATGTGAGGTTTCTCCTGGAAAGATATTATGGGAAAAACCGTGAGCTTGAAAAATTGCTACCGCTTACCGTTAATGCTGAGGACAAAGTCTATCATGTCATGGCGGAATTCAAACGAGGCTGCAAGCATCCCATTATTATAGAAAAATCCGGCGAGAAACTTAGCCAGCTGGATGAGAATGAAGTGCTGCATGCCTACTTTGCTGATAAACGGACAAATTCCTCCATGGAAGAGCTGCTGCTCACTTATTAAAATCGATTGACAAACGCCTTGTATTCTGATATATTTTTTAATGTTATGGATGTAGCACCAATGCTACAACCGCTCAGTACAGGTGTTAAGAGTTGTTTTACAGCCCCCTGGTATCTGGCGAGTCTTAGTCTAATAGGAGGTGCAGAGAATGTACGCAATCATTAAAACAGGCGGTAAACAAATTAAAGTTGAAGAAGGCCAAACTGTTTACATCGAGAAACTTGCTGCTGAAGCAGGTGAAACAGTTACTTTTGAAGACGTTTTGTTTGTTGGCGGAGACAATGTGAAAGTCGGCAACCCTACAGTTGAAGGCGCAACAGTAACGGCTAAAGTTGAAAAACAAGGCCGCGCGAAAAAAATCACTGTTTTCAGATACAAAGCAAAGAAAAACGTTCATAAAAAACAAGGTCATCGTCAGCCTTACACTAAAGTGACGATCGAAAAAATCAACGCGTAAGCATGATTCAGGCAACAATCAGACGGTCCCGTACTGACAAAAGCTTATTGTCTTTTGAAATGACGGGCCACGCCGACTTTGCTGAACATGGACAAGATCTCGTTTGTGCCGGAGTAACAGCCGTTGTGTTTGGATCCGTTAACGCGGTCATCGCGCTGGCGGGCTTCGAGCCGCTTCTTGATATAGGAGAAGACGGGGGTTATTTCTACTTTGAATTCCCTGGATCTCTTGATCCGGAGGCGCGCCAAAAAGCTCAGTTGCTGATTGAAGGCATGATTGTTTCGTTAGAGACAATTGAGCGGGATTATAAAGATCACTTGCGTGTGACCACAAACATAATATAGGAGGTGAGCTACATGCTTAGATTAGATCTTCAGTTTTTCGCTTCTAAAAAAGGAGTAGGTTCTACAAAGAACGGACGTGACTCTGAGGCTAAACGTTTAGGTGCTAAACGTGCTGACGGTCAATTCGTAACAGGCGGTTCTATCCTTTACCGTCAACGCGGAACAAAAATTTACCCAGGTGAAAACGTGGGCCGCGGCGGAGATGACACTCTTTTTGCGAAAATCGACGGAACTGTTAAATTCGAACGTTTCGGCCGTGACCGCAAAAAAGTGAGCGTATATCCTGTAGCTCAATAATGATTCAAAAACTCCGGTCGATGATGACTGGAGTTTTTTTTGCAATATGCGGAGTAAGCATCAAGAATGTTATGCAGAGTATGTGCGAGCAGACCCCGCCAAGAATGAGAACGAATGTCTCAAACCCACTGGATATGTTCCCCAAGCAGTAATACATAAAATGTTCTGCCTGGCTGAAAATCAACCGAAGCCAGAAAAAAGGAACATGATATTTCTGGGAAAAACAATTGTTTTTCTATCAAAGCCTTCTCTGTTATAATTCATAATACACACTTATACAGACTCCTAAATAAGAAATCAAATGATTGGGAGTGCGAAAATGAAGGATGTTTCAAAAAATCAAGAAGAAAATATAAGCGATACGGCTTTAACAAATGAACTGATTCATCTTCTTGGCCATTCCCGGCATGATTGGATGAATAAGCTGCAGCTTATTAAAGGAAACTTAAGCTTGCAGAAGTATGACCGCGTCTTTGAAATCATTGAAGAAATGGTGATAGACGCTAAGCACGAATCAAAGCTCTCAAACCTGAAAACACCGCATTTAGCGTTTGATTTTCTTACGTTTAATTGGAAAGCCCAATGTATGACACTTGAATATGAAGTTCTCGGGGAAATTAAGGATTTGTCAGCTTATGATCAAAAATTGACGAAACTGATGAGAAAGCTGTTTGATCTGTTTGAACAAGCAGTCACTAGAGGCAGTGAAAATCATTTAACCGTTTCGCTTCAAACCGATCATCCTGACAGACAGCTGATTCTGTACCTTGATTTTCACGGCACTTTTGCCAATATATCTGCCTTTGACGATTTTCGGCAAAATGGATATGAGGACTTTGATATCATGCGTTTTGAGATCACAAGTCACGAATGTCTGATTGAAATTGGGTTGAACTAGCGGAGTTTTTTAACGGTTTAGAACGGAGGACATTATGTTTGTAGATCAGGTGAAAGTGTATGTAAAAGGCGGCGACGGAGGCAACGGGATGGTTGCGTTTCGCCGTGAAAAATATGTGCCGAAAGGCGGCCCAGCCGGCGGCGACGGCGGAAAAGGCGGCGACGTCGTTTTTGAAGTGGACGAAGGTCTCCGTACTCTTATGGATTTTAGATATAAAAAACACTTTAAAGCGATTCGCGGCGAGCATGGCATGTCAAAAAACCAGCATGGACGAAATGCTGATGATATGGTCATTAAAGTTCCGCCTGGCACTGTTGTGACAGACGATGATACAAAACAGGTTATTGCCGATTTAACCGAACATGGACAGCAGGCTGTCATCGCAAGGGGCGGAAGAGGCGGAAGAGGGAACTCACGCTTTGCCACACCGGCGAACCCCGCACCACAGCTCTCAGAAAACGGTGAACCGGGAAAAGAACGCTATGTTGTTCTTGAATTAAAAGTGCTTGCAGACGTCGGGCTTGTCGGGTTCCCAAGTGTAGGAAAATCGACTTTGTTGTCCGTCGTTTCATCTGCAAAACCGAAAATTGCGGATTATCATTTTACGACACTTGTTCCGAATCTTGGCATGGTCGAAACAGATGATGGACGGAGCTTCGTTATAGCCGATTTGCCTGGACTGATTGAAGGGGCTCATCAAGGCGTTGGGCTTGGCCACCAATTTTTGCGTCATATTGAGCGGACCCGTGTTATCGTTCATGTCATTGATATGTCCGGCTTGGAAGGCCGCGATCCGTATGAGGATTATGTGACGATTAATCAGGAATTGAGCGAGTACAATTTGCGTCTCACTGAGCGCCCGCAAATTATTGTCGCAAATAAAATGGACATGCCGCAGGCGGCGGAAAATCTTGAAGGGTTTAAAGAAAAGCTGACGGATGATTATCCGGTGTTCCCGGTCAGTGCAGTGACAAGAGAAGGTCTTCGTGAGCTTCTGTATGAAGTTGCCAATCAGCTGGAAAACACTCCGGAATTCCCGCTGTATGACGAGGAAGAGCTTACGCAAAACCGCGTTATGTACACGATGGAGAATGAAGAAGTGCCATTCAGCATTACGCGAGATCCTGACGGAGTCTTTGTGCTTTCAGGAGACAGTCTTGAGCGGTTATTCAAGATGACTGATTTCTCACGTGATGAATCTGTTAAACGATTTGCAAGACAGATGCGCGGAATGGGTGTTGATGAAGCACTCAGAGAACGCGGGGCCAAAGACGGAGACATTATCAGACTTCTTGAATTCGAATTTGAATTTATTGATTAATGATGGGTGGGAGCCTGGATATCAGGCTCTCTATTTTCAAAAGGGGGGATGCAAGTGAAAGAGGAGACGTTTTATCTTGTCCGTGAAGATGTGTTGCCTGATGCGATGAGAAAAACATTGGAAGTCAAAAAACTGCTGGATCGAAAAAAAGCAGAATCAGTGGCAGATGCCGTTCAAAAGGTGGATTTAAGCAGAAGTGCATTTTATAAATACAGAGATGCCGTTTTTCCTTTTTATACAATGGTTAAAGAACAAATTATCACACTTTTCTTTCATTTAGAGGATCGCTCAGGCGCGTTATCTCAGCTCCTTCAGGCGGTGGCTGACTCTGGAAGCAACGTTCTTTCCATTCACCAGACCATCCCGCTTCAAGGGAGAGCAAACGTAACGCTGTCTATCAGTACATCTGCAATGGAAGAGGATATTCATACATTAATGAACAAGATGAGAAAGTTTGACTTTGTAGAAAAGGTTGAAATATTAGGTTCAGGAGCGTAAGGGGAGAGAATATCGTCATGAAAGTCGGTTATTTAGGTCCAGCAGCTACATTCACACATCTAGCAGTCAGTTCTTGTTTCCAACATGGCGCCGAGCATGTTGCTTACCGCACGATACCGGAATGTATAGATGCGGCAGTTTCAGGTGAGGTTGATTTTGCTTTTGTTCCTTTAGAGAACGCATTAGAAGGATCAGTAAATTTAACAATAGACTATTTAATACATGAACAGCCTCTGCCCATCGTAGGTGAAATGACATTGCCGATTCATCAGCACTTACTCGTTCATCCTTCCAGAGAGAATGCATGGAAGGACCTAGACAAAATTTATTCTCACTCACATGCGATTGCGCAGTGCCATAAATTTCTCCATCGGCATTTTTCTTCCGTGCCGTATGAATACGCTAATTCAACCGGTGCGGCAGCAAAGTTTGTCAGTGACCATCCCGAGCTGAATATCGGGGTGATTGCCAATGAAATGGCGGCTTCTACATACGAATTAAAAATCGTAAAACGGGATATACAGGATTATAGAGACAATCATACGCGATTTGTCATTCTGTCTCCTGATGAAAATATATCATTTGAAGTGAATTCAAAATTGAATTCAAGACCAAAAACAACACTGATGGTGATGCTTCCGCAGGATGATCAGTCCGGAGCGCTGCATAGAGTGCTGTCTGCTTTTTCTTGGAGAAACTTAAACCTGTCAAAAATCGAATCCCGCCCGACCAAAACCGGGTTAGGGAATTATTTCTTTATTATTGATATTGAACAGGCGTTTGATGAAGTATTAATCCCTGGGGCTATGCAGGAGCTTGAAGCGCTCGGATGCAAAGTAAAGCTGCTTGGTACATATCAATCTTATCAATTATAAAAAGCCCTATTAGGGCTTTTTTTAGTCTTCAATCAAAATACCGGCTTCTTCGAGTGCTTGACAGGCTTGATCGATGCGATGTTCATCGGGTGCTGTCAGTGTATGAAGATGCACTCCATCTGTCAGCTGTGATAAATAGGCGGCATTTGTGGAATTGATCTTTTTGATGAAATGTTTGACTTCTTTTCGTGTGCCGACTTGGATCGCTGCAGTTAAATCTCCGTATACAGGGTGCTCAATTTTTACGTCTTTTACAGTTACCCCTTCATCCACGATGAGCTGCAATTCTTCTTCTGTCCGTTCAGGCCCGTGCAGACACGCTATGATTCTTTCTGCCTGCTGATGCTTCTGAGCGGCGGCGTCCAGATAGACATAGCCTTGGCTTGTGGCGATAATCGGCTCGTTTCTCGCTTTTAAAAGCGAGATATCCTGAACGATCACCTGTCTCGAAACATTTGCTTTTTTGGCGAGCTCTCCTCCTGTCAGCGGCGATGTGGATTCCTTCAGCCACAAAAGAAGCTGCTCACGCCTATTGGCGCCCAAGAGCTTTAATTCTTCGGTCAATATGATATTCTCCTTTCCTTTGTTCCAAAAGCGCTGTAAACGTATGTAATAACATATCCAGCTGTTCAGTTGTTGTGTTTTTTCCGAAAGAGATGCGGATAAATTGCAGGGCTTCTTGTTCTGTTTTTCTTAACGCTTTCATCGTTTCAGACGGCCCGTGATAACCTGCAGAACAAGCGCTGCCCGTTGAAATGCAAATATTATTCCGATTACATTCTAACATAACATATTGTCCTTCAAATGAGCCAAAAAAACACCCGATAATATGGGGCAGACATTCTGTGTTTGCACCATCTGCCGCAAGGGTTACAGGGAGAGACCGAATACGGATTTGTTCTAAAAAGTATTGTCTCAGCGTTTGATTGTGGGATATCTGACTTTCCATTTCACTTACGATCAGCTCCGCAGCCGCTGTAAAGGCTCCGATACCCGGTACGTTTACCGTGCCTGCTCGAAACCCATTTTCATGAACGGTGTGAGGGTACACCGGTTTCCAATTGACGTCCGGCCGAATATAGACAGCTCCGACTCCTTTAGGGCCGTGAATTTTGTGACTGGAAACAGAAAGAGCATCCACCCCCATTTCTTCAGTATGGATGGGCAGTTTGCCGAATGTTTGTACCGCATCACAATGAAGAAGAATTTGCCTGTTGTGAAGATAAGATGACAGGTGTTTAATGGGCTGAATAATTCCTGTTTCTGAATTGGCATGCTGAATAGAAACCAGGCCTGTGTCCGGGCGTATATGAGCTGCCAATATTTCCTCGGTAATAAGTCCGTACTCGTTAGGCTTAATGATTGTCACGTCAAAGCCATGATTCTGCAGTAAAGCAGCACAGTTATGGATTGATTGATGTTCCATGGCAGTCGTAATAAAATGTCTTTTTGTTTTTGGCAAGCCGTTTAACAATGATTGAATGGCAAGAAAATTGGATTCAGTGCCGCCGCTTGTAAAATATATACCGTCTGTTTCTCCGCCGATTATGTCAGCTATTTTCCCCCGGCAGTACTCCAGTATATGCTTTGCTTTTCCCCCAGCGTCATGCAAGCTGCTGGCATTCCCGTACATATCAATGCTGAGCTTCTGAAATACGTCCAGTGCTTCCTCGCAAATTGGCGTGGTTGCTGCATAATCTAAATAAATCATCCGGTCTTTCCTCCATTTGTTCTTCATAAAAAACTCTTGAGTTTATTTTATCGTTGTGTAAATATAGGTGTCAAGACAGGTGTAAACAACAGGAGGTGGCATATGTCTATAAAGACGATTGCGGTCATTGGTTCAGGAGCGGCGGCACTTGCCCTGGCTTCTGCACTTCCGCCATCATACCAGGTGACTGTCATCACGAAAAAAAGCACAAAAAACAGCAATTCAAGACATGCACAGGGCGGAATTGCGGCGGCTTATGCAAAAGATGACTCGATTGCGTCTCATATGGAGGATACGTTATATGCAGGCTGCGGACATAACGATCAAAACATCGTATCAGACGTTTTACTTGATGGAAAAACCATCATTGAGAATTTTTTGGAGAATGGCTTTCCATTTGACCGGGATAAACAAGGCAAAGTCAGCCTCGGCAGGGAAGGAGCCCATACGCACAACCGCATTTTTCATGCAGGCGGAGACGCTACAGGCAGCATGCTCATTGATTACTTGCTGAAACAAATCAATAGCCAAATCGAAGTCATCGAGAATGAAACAGCGGTTGATTTGCTGATGAAGAATGGGCGCTGTGCCGGTGTAGTGACGAAAGACAGCCGCGGCCGGATCAATTTGCGGCATGCGGATGAGGTTGTGCTGGCAGCTGGCGGATGCGGCAGCTTGTTTCAGCACCATACGAACGATCCATCTGTCATGGGTGATGGTCTTTCACTTGCTTACCGGGCCGGAGCGGAATTAACTGATTTAGAGTTTACCCAGTTTCATCCTACACTTCTTGTCAAAAATGGCGTCTCGTGTGGGCTTGTTTCAGAGGCAGTCAGAGGTGAGGGCGGTTTTATAACAGACCAAAACGGCCGCCGTATTATGGCCGGACGGCATCCGCTGGAGGATTTAGCACCACGGGACGTCGTCTCGCGGATGATTCATGAAGAAATAGCAAAAGGAAAACGTGTGTATATCGATTGCAGCGCTATTTCTGACTTCGAAGTGCGTTTTCCCACAATCACCTCTATTTGCCAAAAGGCAGGGGTTGAGATTCGTAAAAGAAAAATACCTGTTGCGCCGGGAATGCATTTCTTAATGGGAGGCGTTTCAGTCAATCGGTGGGGAGAAACAACTGTACCCGGGCTTTACGCGATAGGGGAAACAGCATGCACCGGCTTACACGGAGCCAATCGTCTTGCGAGCAATTCCTTGCTGGAGGCACTTGTATTTGGTAAAAGAGCAGCAGAACATATCATGAGAAAACCGGCTGATAACAGGTATAGTCAATTCAACGGTGAAACCAGCGGAGTTTATGAGGTGCCGAATATCGAGCTTTCTGAACTGCAAAACAGAATGACAAGCGACATGTCCATAGTAAGAGAAAAAGACAGACTGATTGAGATGAGCAATTGGCTTTGTGGGCTCCCATCTCAGAAGATAAATGTGAAGGATATCACAATTCCGCAGCTGGAGCTTTCTCACTTGTGGCAGGTTGCAAAGCTGATGACTTCGTCTGCTCTATTGCGGGAAGAAAGCAGGGGGGCGCATTTTCGAATTGATATCCCTCAGGCTGATACAGGCTGGCAAGGCAAACAAATTGTCCATACAAAAAAGGGAACCAAAATGAGAAAAAACGAAGGGATTTGGAGAAATGAATCATTTACAGCTGAAAAAGTTGCTGAATCACTTTTTTCATGAGGATATAGGGACGGGAGATCTTACATCACAGTCCATCTTTGAAGGACAGAACTGTGAGGCCTCAATTGTTGCAAAGTCAGACGGCATTTTCGCCGGAGCTGCGGTGATTAAGGAAGGCTTTGCTTTATTAGATGAAAAGGTTCAGACGTTTTTACCCAAAAAAGATGGAGATCATTTGCGAAAGGGTGATGTGATTGCCGTCTTACGCGGGCCGGCCGCTGCTCTTCTTTCTGGAGAGAGGGTAGTATTAAATCTTATTCAAAGGCTGTCGGGTATTGCGACGATGACAAGGCAGGCTGTTGAACAGCTTGATGATGAACAGATTAGGATTTGTGACACAAGGAAAACGACGCCGGGGTTAAGAATGCTCGAAAAATATGCGGTCAGGGTCGGAGGAGGATATAACCATCGATTCGGCCTGTACGACGGAATCATGATCAAAGATAATCACATTGCAGCTTGCGGTTCCATTGTAAGGGCGTGTGAAAAAGCGCGGCAGGCAGCAGGGCACATGGTGAATATTGAAGTGGAAATTGAATCTGAGGAGCAGCTCAGAGAAGCCATTCTTGCTGAAGCTGATGTCATTATGTTTGACAATTGCCCGCCTGACACTGTCCGCCATTTTGCAAATATCACACCGGATCACATTAAAACCGAAGCTTCCGGAGGAATTACATTAGAATCTCTGCCCGCTTTTAGAGGGACGGGTGTGAATTATATTTCCTTAGGATTTCTGACTCATTCGGTCAGAAGCTTAGATATCAGCATGGATGTGGCGTTAACAAATCAGTCAGTGGAGGAATGCGGTTATGTCAATTCTTGATGCAATCAAACAATTTGAAATGATGCCTGACCATTATAAAGGGCTGTCAATGAAAGAGATGGAGAGACGTGTTGCAGCCATTAAGGAAAAGTTCGGGAGCAGGTTGTTTATTCCAGGCCATCATTACCAAAAGGATGAAGTAATTCAATTTGCTGACCAAACGGGCGATTCACTCCAGCTTGCCCAAATGGCGGAAAAAAATAAGGATGCGGAATATATTGTATTTTGCGGCGTACATTTTATGGCAGAGACCGCTGATATGCTGACAGGTACGGACCAAACGGTCATCCTGCCGGATATGAGAGCGGGCTGTTCTATGGCTGATATGGCTGACATGCAGCAGACGAACAGGGCGTGGGAGAAACTTCAGCATATATTCGGCGACACGATCATACCATTAACCTATGTGAATTCTACAGCGGAGATCAAGGCATTTGTCGGAAAGCACGGCGGAGCGACTGTAACCTCATCCAATGCCAAAAAAGTGCTTGAATGGGCGTTTACACAGAAAAAACGCATTTTATTTCTGCCTGATCAGCATTTAGGAAGGAACACCGCTTATGAACTGGGTATCCCGCTTGAGGACATGGCTGTCTGGGACCCGATTCAAGATCAATTAGAGAACGAGGCAGAACAAAACGATATCAAGGTTTTTCTTTGGAAAGGCCACTGCTCTGTTCATGAAAAATTCACCGTGAAAAATATAAATGATTTGAGAGAACGAGATTCTGACATCCGGATCATTGTTCATCCTGAATGCTCCCATGAAGTCGTAATGCAAAGTGACGACAGCGGATCCACGAAATATATTATTGATACAATCAGCCACGCTCAGCCGGGAAGCAAATGGGCAATCGGTACAGAAATGAATCTTGTTCAGCGACTGATTCAAGAGCATTCCGACAAACAAATTGAATCACTCAATCCGGATATGTGTCCATGTCTGACGATGAATCGAATTGACCTCCCGCATTTGCTCTGGTCTTTAGAACAAATAGAAAAAGGAAAACCAGCAGGTGTGATCAAAGTGCCGAAAGTCATTCAGGACGATGCCCTTCTTGCGCTGAATCGAATGCTAACCATCACGTAAATCAGAAATATTTCCCCTCCTGTATTCATAATTTCTTTTGATCAGGCATATGTTGTGAAGAAACATATTGTAATCACAACTGAACTGTTCACGTTTTGCATAGGAGGGGAAAACGTTGAAAATCCATATCGTTCAAAAAGGCGATTCACTCTGGAAAATAGCTGAAAAATACGGAGTTGATGTTGAGGAAGTAAAAAAGCTCAATACGCAGCTCAGCAATCCAGATTTAATCATGCCTGGAATGAAAATAAAAGTGCCGTCTGGGGGTGTTCCAGTCAGAAAAGAGATAAAAGCGGGCAAAAGTCCGGCGGCAGTCGGGGATGAGAAGCAAGAACACCCATTTTCCAAGGAGAAGCCTAAATCCGTTGTCGACGTAGAAGACACAAAACCGAAAGAAAAGCAGTCTGTTCCTTTTGTCCCGCCGATGCCGAATTTGCATGATAATGTGTATCCTGAAGCTGATGTGAACGATTATTATGATATGAATCAGCTTTTTCAGCCTTGGTCACCTCCTAAACCGGAGGAGCCTAAAAAGCATCATGACGGAAATATAGATCATATGTATGACATGCAAGATCAATTTCCACAACAGGAGGCAATGAGTAATATGGAGAATGCAAATTATCCGAATATGCCTAATACGCCTAAGGCGCCAGATGTAGGCGGTATGGAAGAAGAAAACATCCACCACACTGTTCCGAATATGCCGGCAGTTCAGCCATACTGTCCGTATCCAGCCCATTTTGTGCCATGTCCGGTTCCTATCTCACCTGTTCTGCCTGGATCCGGCCTGTGCTACCCATACTATCCTGCACATGCATTTCCGATGCATCAGCCTTATGGCTTCCAGCCAAGTTTTGTATCACCTTCGCAATATGATCCGGGTGAATATGATAACCAGCATCATGAAAACAGCCACCACGGGCATTACGGATATCAGCCTTCGCACGGCGCGCCTCAATATGCATCGCCTGCTTATGGATCTCCTTATGGGCATATGCCATATGGTCCTTATTATGGCGCTCCTCAAGTGATGGGGGCTCATCAGCCAAATGTGGCACATGGTTATATGCCGCCATTTAAGGATCATGATGATTGCGGGTGTGACGATGATCAGCAGCCATACTTCTCAGCACCTGGTTATCAGGGAGGAGCATATGGAACTCCTTATATGCCTTACGGAGGAGCAAATCCGAATCCGTATCCAGCCGGAACTTCCATGCCGAATCAGCCTTCAACAAACCAGATGTTTGGACGGCCGGAAGAAGAAAGTGAATGATTGTTCGGGACGATGTAAATCGTTCCTTTTTTTGTATTGCCTTACAATCGTCGAATGGTCATAACTGACACGCTTAACATATCTCCCTGATGCACATGATAAAAACGAGCACAACATGCTCAATCAGTCCTCGGGGGGTTTTTCCATTGGGTAGAAAGTTAACAATTGCAGGCCTCATTTTGATGACAGCCGGATTAACAGCATGCGGCGCAAATAATGATGCCCTTAATGATACTCGTAATAACGGTAATAACGGCAATACCCGTCCAATCGGATATTATACAAATGAGAATGACGCTGACAGACAGGGAGACGGGATGGATCACGACGGCCCGGTCTCTGAATTGATGGAGGACCAGAACGGCCAGAACGGCCGTGACCGAAACACAACCAATGTAAACGACCGTGTTACTACAGATGATCGCGTCCCATTGGCAACTGACGGAACATATAACAACACAAATAACAGAAACATGAACCGAAATGGGACGAACAACAACGGGTATGACAACCAAGAGAACAGAAGACTTGCCGCAAAAATCGCCAATCGTGTGAAACAAGTCAAAAACGTCAACGACACACAAGTGATGGTAACGGATGACAAAGTAGTCATCGCAGTCAGAAGCCACGCTGATTTCACACAGTCTGACAGGCAAAATGTCAAAAAAGCCGCACGAAACTATGCGGATGGCCGTGACGTTCAAGTATCTACAGATAAAGGACTGTTCACAAGACTTCATAAAATGAACAGACGCTAGGACTAAGAAGGCCGCCGGAGAGTGATTCCCGGCGGTCTTTTTCTTTACAACGGCTTGCAATACCCATTAAAGTGTACATAGAAATATCAAGGAAGGTGAAAGCATGGCTGGCCATTCTAAGTGGAAAAACATCCAAAAAAGAAAAAATGCGCAAGACGCAAAGCGCGGAAAAGTATTTATGAAGCTTGCTAAAGAAATCTATGTGGCAGCAAAGCAAGGCGGAGCCGATCCTGAAGCAAATTCAGCATTGCGGCTTGTGATTGAAAAAGCAAAAGGCGCCAATATGCCAAATGATAATATAGACCGTGCCCTAAAAAAAGCCGCAGGAAGCCAGGGCGGCAACAGCTACGAGGAAATCACCTATGAAGGCTACGGTCCCTCAGGGGTTGCCGTTATGGTGGAGTGCTTAACTGATAATAAAAACCGTACGGCGACAAATGTGCGGACAGCTTTCAATAAAAACGGCGGAAGTCTCGGAGAAAGCGGATGTGTAGCATTTTTATTTGAACGGAAGGGGTACATTGCAATTGACCGCACACATCGGCAAATAGAAGAGGATGACTTGATGCTTGATGTCATAGAAGCGGGCGGCGAAGAGCTGCAGACAGAGGGTGAATACTTTGAGGTATTAACAGCGCCTGAACGTTTTGAAGAGGTAAAAACAGCACTTGAAGCAAATTATCCAGTCGATTCAGCTGAAGTAACCATGATTCCGAAAACATATGCAGAGGCTGATGATGAGGCTGTTGAAAAACTGGAAAAATTGATCGATGCGCTTGAAGATGATGATGATGTTCAGGCAGTGTATACAAATTACCAGTAATATAAAAATGACCGGCGCGAAGTGATCTCAGGCCGGTCTTTTTTCATCTTAAGAGACGCGCTCATTTTCGTGTGTGTATTCTTTCTCCCAGAAATCAGCGTTTTTGATGCCGAGAGCTTTAGGATCAAAGACTGGGTCTAAGCCTTGTTTCTTCTGTTGCTCATAATCCTTTAACGCAATAAGCGCCGGCTTGGCGAGCAAAACAATGGCAATGACGTTCAGCCAAACCATAATGCCAAGTCCCGCGTCACCTAATGCCCAAGCAAGTGTAGCGGTTTTGACAGCACCGTAGAATGTCGCGGCTAAAATGATCAGTTTTAAGCCGAGCATTGCCCACTTGCTTTCTCTGCCTCTCGCTAAATATGCGATATTTGTTTCAGCGATGTAGTAATAAGCCATAATGGTTGTAAAAGCGAAGAAGAACAAAGCAATAGCGACAAAGCCTGCACCAAAGCCGGGCAGCACACTGTCAATGGCGGCCTGAGTGAAGCCCGGTCCAGCTTCTACACCCTTCAGGTGATTGACAATAAATGAACCGTCGGCAGCCTGTGTATTGTACATACCGGTAAATAAAATCATGAATGCTGTAGCGGAACATACAAATAAAGTGTCGATATAAACAGAAAATGCCTGAACCAATCCTTGCTTTACCGGATGAGATACCTCTGCGGCGGCAGCAGGATGAGGGCCTGTTCCTTGCCCGGCTTCGTTTGAATAAATGCCTCGTTTGACGCCCCATGAAATGGCCATGCCGATGAGACCGCCGAATGCGGAATCTAATGCAAAAGCACTTCTGAAAATCAAAGAAATGACAGCAGGCAGTTCAGAAATATTCATCACAATGATGATCAGAGAGAGCAGAATGTATCCGACTGCCATAAACGGGACAATCATTTGTGCGGCACTGGCGATGCGTTTTACACCTCCGAAAATGATAAAACCTAATAAGAGAACAAGAAAACAGCCAGTAATGGCAGGAGAGATGCCGAATGCATTTTGGACGCCCGCTGCAATGGAGTTGGACTGGACCCCTGGCATAAGGAGAGCCATTGCAATAAGGGCCGCAGCCGCAAATAAAACAGCAAACCACTTAATGCCTAATCCTTTTTCTATATAATAAGCGGGTCCGCCTCGATATTGGCCGCCTTGTTTCACTTTATAAATTTGGGCAAGAGTAGATTCAACAAAGGCGCTTGAAGCACCGATAAAAGCAATGGCCCACATCCAGAACACCGCGCCGGGTCCGCCGAACGCAATTGCTGTTGCCACACCTGCAATGTTTCCGGTCCCCACCCTGCCGGACAGCGCGATTGATAATGCTTGAAAAGAAGATACCCCTGCCTCTGAGCTCTTGCCTTGAAACATCAGCACAATCATTTCCTTGATGTGTCTGACTTGTAAAAAACGGGTCATAATAGAAAAGATCAATCCAATTCCTAATAAAATATAAATGACGGGTGTACTCCATAAGACCGCGTTTAAACTAGCAACAAAATCTGCCATCAAGCTTCCTCCTCACGTCGTTTCGATTGCTTTTATAAAGAGGATTTTGGGTTAATTGAACTATTTTTACAATCAATCTGTCACATTATTTAACGTGTAATGATCATGAGAGGGGAGAATGGGGTGAAAAAAGCGCAGCGTATGAAGTACGCCGCGCTTCTGTTTATAAAGGCATGTGGACACCAATTGTGAAACAGTCTTTGAGAAATAAATAGCCAAGCTCTGCCATTGCGTATATAAAAGGCAAAGCGATAAGGTCTTTCATAATCTCACCTCACTGATGCTTGCGGCGGTTCCTCACGAATCCAAAGATCATCCTTCCGCCAATCATAAGTTTCATCGATATCGAGATGTAAAGTCTGGCTGCCGATTTTTACTGTATTGTTGTTCAACCATGTAACAGATGGTCTGCTGTCAGGATAATTCCAATAGATTGTTTTTTTGACAAGTGTTTTTTCATTCACGAGTTCGCCTCTGGCGGCATCTGAGCTTAAGGTATTTTTGGATACATAAGTGTTTAGCGTATAGCTTCCGTCAGGCGATTCCACTGATTGTACGAGGATGCCTTTCGGAACATTTTTCAGTGAAAAAAACATCCAATAGACGGCACCGCCAAAAAACAGAAGACATGAGAATATTATAAGAAGGACTTTACTGCGTGTTTTGATGTGACTATCTCCCTTTTTTCTCCCATTTTACCACATCACGGATTTTATACGATCTTTACATTTCTTTAAAATTTCCTCAATAAAGTGCAGGTATGATAAAAGAAAATAGATAAAGGGTGGAGGAGACAGAAATGGAAAACACATATTGTCATTCCAGCGAAAAGAACTCAGAAGCGGTTTATTTGAGTGTGAGAGGGTATCGCATCAAGCTGTCGCCTGAACAAATGAAATTAATTTCTGCTGTCAGAAAGTAAAAATAAAGTGATAAAGGCAGCCGCATATGCGGCTGCCTTTTCTATGAAGAATATTTTCTTTTCCGTTGTGCAAAGTGCTTCTGAAACCAATCTTTTTTATATAAAAAAGCAATAACCTCAAGCCAAAAGCCCGGGATTTTTTTCGGGAAAATCGGCTTTTTATAAAGCGTATGATACGCCGTTTTTAAATCGTCCCACTGCGTGCACGTTTTCGTCTGTTCAAATCTCGCAACATCAATGACCCGCACTGCTCCGGATTCTGTCAGAATCAGATTGCGCAAATGAATGTCAGACGGGTTGAGGCCGGCTGCACGGGCGTCAGAAAGTGCGTCCTCTACCTGCTGAATCATATTGTCGCTGATCGCGATGCCTTTTTTCAGGCAGTTGTAAAAGGTATCGCCTTTAATATATTCCATTAAAATAAATGAATCACCAGTTTCATAAATGTCAGGGTAGAATGCGGATCCGGCTAATTTTTCATAAATCGCTGCTTCTTTGACGGCTGTCGCTTGATACTCCGGAAAAAATACCTTCAGCGCCATTTTCCGGTCACCTTCTGTTATGGCAAACACATAGGCGCTTCGTCCCTTGCCGATCAATGTTAATTCCTCGGGTTTCTCTTTGACTTTATCAAATCTGCTGTTTTGGCGGTATATGACTGAATGGGCCAGTGCCTCTGCTTTTGTCAGCATTTCATTCACCTTCTTTGCTCTATTTTATGCAGTTGTTTATAGGAAAATCCAAAACTGTTCAGGAAAAAGAGCCTAAATATAGTGTATCTGGTCTTGGGAAAGAAGGCTACCTATAAGCTTTGATTGTGATAAAAGAGACATGAAAACGTTTATTCCACTCCTTGAAAAGCGCTTACAAATGGGATACTATTAATTTTAAATAAAGCGCTTTCGTAAACTATCAAGGGGGAACACGCTATGACGAAACAGATGGTGACAGGAATTATCGGTGCAGGGCGCATCGGCAAACTTCATGTTCAAAATATACATCGGATTCCTCATATGAAAATAAAAGCGGTTTCTGATATTTCTGCAAGCTGTTTACAGGATTGGGCCGCCAGTCACCACATTGAATACATAACCGCTGACTATAGAGATTTATTGCTTGATCCTGATATTGACGCTGTTTTTATCTGTTCGCCAACAAATACACATGCGCAAATCATCAGAGAAGCAGCTGAGGCGAAAAAACATATTTTTTGTGAAAAACCAATCAGTTTTTCTCCTGATGAAACGAAGGAGGCACTTGCGGCCGTGCGGAAACATGGGGTTAAGCTGCAAGTCGGATTTAACCGCCGTTTCGACCCTCATTTTAAGAAAATCAAAACCATTGTCTCAAATGGTGAAATCGGCCCGCCTCATTTATTAAAAATTACGTCACGGGACCCTGACCCCCCGAATGTTGATTATGTCCGCACATCAGGCGGCTTATTTATCGATATGTCGATTCATGATTTTGATATGGCCAGATACATCATGGGAAGTGAAGTGACGGAAGTGTATGCAAAAGGAGCGGCTTTGATGAATCCGTCCTTTGCAGAGCTGGGGGACATTGATACGGCTGTCATTACCTTGACATTTGCAAACGGTGCCATGGGTGTGATAGACAACAGCCGTCAAGCTGTGTACGGATATGACCAGCGGGTCGAGGTTTTCGGCACGAAAGGCTCGGCAGCAGCAGACAACAGCAGGCCGACGACGGTAGAAGTGTCAACCGCTGACTTTGTCATGAAGGATAAACCGCATTTCTTTTTTCTTGAACGCTATAAGGAAGCCTACACAGAAGAGATTCTTCAGTTTGCAGACGCGATCAAAACCAATCGGGAGACTGCCTGCACCGGCGATGACGGCTTTCAGGCGGAACGAATAGCAAGGGCGGCTCAGCAGTCACTCGCTTTAGGCATGCCTGTCAGCATTGAACATACTGAAAAAATTGTTTTTTAATATTCAGATAAAGGGATTACAATACAGCAAGCTTGGGTATATACATTCCATTGATACTTTATAAAAAGTAGGCGGTGGAAATCATGAATACAGCACATGCTAAAGGAAATGCTTTAAACAAAATCGGAATTCCTTCTCACATGATTTGGGGTTATATTGGTGTGGTCATCTTTATGGTTGGAGACGGACTCGAGCAAGGATGGCTGTCTCCTTTTCTTGTTGATCACGGTCTCAGTATGCAGCAATCTGCTACGCTGTTTACGGTGTATGGCATTGCTGTCACGATTTCGGCTTGGCTATCAGGAACCTTTGTCCAGACTTGGGGGCCAAGGAAGACGATGACGGTCGGTTTACTTGCTTTTATCCTCGGTTCGGTTGCTTTTATCGGCTGGGCGATTCCTCATATGTACTATCCGGCTCTCTTGGGCAGCTACGCGCTCAGGGGCTTGGGATACCCGCTGTTTGCATATTCGTTTCTTGTATGGGTATCATACAGCACCTCTCAGCAAATCCTTGGTAAAGCCGTCGGCTGGTTTTGGTTTATGTTTACGTGCGGCCTGAACGTGCTTGGACCGTTTTATTCGAGCTATGCGGTTCCGGCGATTGGAGAAATCAATACGCTTTGGAGCGCTTTACTATTTGTGGCAGCAGGCGGAGTTCTCGCACTGTTTTTTAATAAAGATAAATTTATGCCTGTACAAAAACAAGATCAGCCGAAATGGAAAGAGCTGTCGAAGGCGTTTACAATTATGTTTGAAAATCCTAAAGTCGGCATCGGCGGCGTAGTCAAGACAATTAATGCTATCGGACAATTCGGATTTGCGATATTTCTTCCGACCTATTTGGCGCGTTACGGCTATTCTGTTTCAGAATGGCTGCAAATTTGGGGGACGCTGTTTTTTGTCAACATTGTATTTAACATCATTTTCGGCGCGGTCGGAGATAAACTGGGCTGGCGCAATACTGTCATGTGGTTTGGCGGAGTCGGCTGCGGCATTTTTACACTGGCGCTCTATTACACGCCGCAATTGATCGGGCATCAGTACTGGGTGCTGATGATCATTGCCTGCTGCTACGGTGCGGCACTGGCCGGATATGTTCCATTAAGCGCGCTTTTGCCGACGCTTGCGCCTGATAACAAAGGTGCTGCCATGTCTGTGTTAAATCTGGGGTCGGGTCTGTGCGCTTTTATTGCTCCCGGCATCGTGAGCCTTTTTATCGGCCCGCTCGGCGCAGGCGGCGTGATATGGATTTTTGCGGCATTATATTTTCTCAGTGCTTTCCTGACACAATTTCTGACGATTTCAGAACGGCACGCCGATATGTATCCAGAGGAACGGCTTGTCAGGAAAAATGTGCAAACAAATTTTGAGGAAACGGTTAAGCAGTAGCCTCTTTGGTCAGACTAGTCATAAACGTGTGCAAAGAGGTGTAAAGGGTGAAACGATTTAGCACTGCGTATCTGTTGCTGGGGATTTTATGCTCAGCCGCAGCTTTTCTAATGGGTGCTCCCCGCGCGTCAGGGGCGGAAGTGGAGCACTATGAACCGCTGCAGGTGCATGTGCAGCTTGAAAAAGTGTTTTTGGATGGAGAGGTCAGCATCGAGCATAAGCGTGAAAAGGTGCTGTCCATGGATGACTTTTGGGCGGATTATGCGGGATGGACGCTTGTCGAACATAAAAATGGGTACGTTCTATTTCGGAAGCAGGTGGACGATATTTCTCCGCTCAGCAAGGTGAATGGGTATATCGGCGTTTCTGACAGCGGAGTAATTTCCACCTTTCATGGACGGCCGGAGTCGGATTCTGAACCGATTCAATCTTTTTTTCAAATTGACTTAGAAAGACTGGAGAGCCATATGCAAAAAAATCTCGAAAAAGGCATTCCGTTTCGGACGAAAGCGGAGTTTGAAGATGTCATAGAACATATCAAGACGTACAGCGGGTGACCACTGCTGATTGAAGACATGTGCTCATGTCTTTTTTTTCGTGGAACAATGAATGAGAAGCGAACATATGTTAACTTTTCTTTAAGCCTTTGGCTGTTTTTATGGTACAATGAAGAACAGTCAAAGAGGTGAATTTTCGTGATCGAATTTGTTAAAGGGACGATTGATTATGTATCTCCCCAATATATTGTGATAGAAAACGGCGGCATCGGCTATCAGATTTTTACGCCAAATCCGTTTATATATAAGGAGAGAAGTCAAGAAACCATTTTTACGTACCATCATGTAAGAGAAGATGCGTTTTTACTATACGGCTTTTCAACAAGGGAGGAAAAAGCGCTCTTTACAAAGCTGTTAAATGTGACCGGAATCGGTCCAAAAGGGGCACTCGCCATTTTGGGATCAGGTGACCCGGGAGCGGTCATTCAAGCAATTGAAAATGAAGATGAAGCCTTTTTAGTCAAGTTTCCGGGTGTCGGCAAAAAAACTGCCCGCCAGATTATCCTTGATTTAAAAGGAAAGCTGGCTGACGTCGTGCCTGAAATGATTGAAAATCTGTTCAATCATGAAGAAAGACTTGAAAAACAAACGGCAGAAACGGCGCTTGAAGAAGCACTCGAGGCCCTCAGGGTACTTGGTTATGCCGAAAAAGAAATCAAAAAGGTACTTCCTCACTTAAAAGAGGATATTGGTCTGACAACAGACCAGTACGTAAAAAAAGCATTACAAAAACTATTGAAGTAAGGTGATGTTCATGGATGAACGGCTCGTCTCAAGTGAAGCAGACAACCATGAATCAGTGATAGAGCAAAGCCTGAGGCCTCAGCGCCTGGTTCAATATATCGGGCAGCATAAGGTAAAAGAGAATTTGCGTGTTTTTATAGATGCCGCAAAAATGAGACAGGAAACGCTTGATCATGTTCTTTTATACGGTCCGCCAGGGCTTGGAAAAACGACGCTTGCTTCCATCGTTGCCAACGAAATGGGAGTGGAGTTGCGGACGACTTCGGGACCTGCGATTGAAAGGCCGGGTGATTTGGCTGCGATCTTAACGGCGCTCGAGCCGGGGGATGTATTATTTATCGATGAGATACATAGGCTGCACAGATCCATTGAAGAGGTGCTTTATCCGGCAATGGAAGATTTTTGTCTTGATATTGTCATTGGAAAAGGGCCTTCTGCCCGTTCGGTCCGTCTTGATCTCCCGCCTTTTACACTGGTCGGCGCCACGACAAGAGTAGGGCTTTTGACGGCGCCGTTAAGAGATCGATTCGGCGTCATGTCGCGGCTTGAGTATTATACACAAGAAGAGCTTGCTGATATTGTTACGAGAACGGCTGATGTGTTTGAGGTTGAAATTGATCAGCCGTCAGCGCTTGAGATTGCCAGAAGATCAAGAGGAACGCCGCGGGTGGCCAACCGCCTGCTGAGAAGGGTCCGGGATTTTGCACAGGTGTTAGGCGACAGCCGGATTACAGAAGAGATTTCTCAGGACGCTTTGGAGCGGCTTCAAGTCGACCGTCTTGGCTTGGATCACATTGATCACAAGCTGCTGATGGGAATGATCGAAAAATTTAACGGCGGTCCGGTGGGGCTTGATACGATTTCAGCCACGATCGGCGAAGAACCGCATACGATTGAAGATGTGTACGAACCGTATCTTCTGCAAATCGGTTTTATCCAGAGAACGCCGCGGGGAAGGATCGTCACACCGGCCGTTTATCATCATTTTCAAATGGAGGCTCCCCGATATGACTGAATTTCCTAAGATCATTATGATTCTTGGTGCTGTTTTGCTTATTATCGGAGCGGTTTTGCATTTTGTCGGCAAGATGCCGGGAGATATTTTTGTGAAAAAAGGAAATGTGACGTTTTTCTTCCCGGTTGTCACTTGTATTATCATAAGTGTGGTATTATCAATCTTGCTTAATCTTTTCGGCAGAATGAAATAACAAAAGACTAGGATAAAGGTGAAATTATGAAAGTTGATTTATTTGATTTTGAACTTCCGGAACGTTTAATTGCACAGGTGCCATTGGAACAGCGTGACGCTTCAAGGCTGATGGTGCTTGATAAACATACAGGAGAGCTGACAGACAGCTCGTTTAAACAGATCATCAGTTTCTTTAAAGAAGGGGATTGTCTCGTGCTGAACAATACCCGCGTTTTGCCTGCCCGGTTATTTGGAACAAAAGAGGATACGGGGGCAAAAGTAGAACTGCTTTTGCTGAAACAGGAAGCCGGTGACAGGTGGGAAACGCTCGTCAAACCGGCAAAACGGGTAAAAAAAGGAACCGTTGTAACATTTGGGGACGGCAGATTAAAAGCTGTCTGCACGGAAGAGCTGGAGCATGGCGGCAGAAAAGTTGAGTTCCAATACGACGGTATTTTTTACGAGGTGCTGGAATCACTCGGAGAAATGCCGCTTCCGCCATATATTAAGGAACAGCTTGATGACAGAGAGCGCTACCAAACGGTGTTTTCAAAAGAAATCGGATCTGCCGCTGCGCCCACAGCCGGACTTCATTTCACGGAAGACATTTTACAGCAGCTGAAGGACAAAGGCGTTCAGATTGAGTTCATCACACTGCATGTCGGTCTCGGAACGTTTCGTCCGGTCAGTGCTGATGAAGTGGAAGAGCATAATATGCATGCAGAGTTCTATCAAATGTCAGAAGAAACGGCCGCGGCTTTAAACAGCGTAAGGGAAAAGGGCGGACGGATTATTTCTGTCGGCACGACCTCAACCCGCACGCTTGAAACGATTGCCGGTGAACATGATGGGCGATTTAAAGCATCAAGCGGATGGACATCTATTTTTATTTATCCGGGCTATGAATTCAAAGCCATTGACGGAATGATTACAAACTTTCACTTGCCGAAATCATCATTGATTATGCTGGTCAGTGCGCTTGCAGGCAGAGAAAACGTTCTGCGTGCGTATAACCATGCGGTTGAAGAAGAATACCGTTTCTTCAGCTTCGGCGACGCAATGCTGATTATATAAATTGAGAACAGGAGGCCTCATAAAAAGTGGCTGAACAACCAATACGCTATGAATTTATAAAAGAATGCAAACAAACTGGGGCGCGCCTGGGCAGAGTGCATACTCCCCACGGCTCCTTTGAAACGCCTGTTTTTATGCCGGTCGGCACACTGGCGACCGTCAAAACAATGGCGCCTGAAGAGCTGAAGGCAATGGACGCGGGCATCATATTAAGCAACACATATCACCTATGGCTCCGCCCGGGACAGGATATTGTAAAAGAAGCGGGCGGACTCCATAAATTTATGAACTGGGACCGCGCAATTTTAACAGATTCAGGCGGTTTTCAGGTCTTTTCATTAAGCAAGTTTCGTAATATAGAGGAAGAGGGCGTTCACTTCCGCAATCACTTAAATGGAGATAAGCTGTTTTTATCTCCGGAAAAAGCGATGGAGATCCAAAACGCACTCGGCTCTGATATTATGATGGCATTTGACGAATGCCCGCCATATCCGGCAGAATACGATTACATGAAACGGTCAGTTGAGCGGACAAGCCGCTGGGCTGAACGCTGCCTGAATGCCCATGCCCGGCAGGACGAGCAAGGCCTGTTTGGTATTGTTCAGGGGGGAGAATACGAAGATTTGCGCACACAAAGCGCGAAAGACTTGATTTCCCTTGATTTTCCGGGATATGCTATAGGTGGATTGTCCGTTGGTGAACCGAAAGACGTTATGAACCGGGTGCTTGAATTTACGACACCGCTTTTACCGAAGGATAAGCCGAGGTATCTGATGGGAGTTGGTTCTCCGGATGCTCTGATTGACGGAGCGATCCGCGGAGTAGACATGTTTGACTGTGTGCTGCCTACCCGTATTGCACGAAACGGCACGGTGTTTACTGCTGAAGGCCGGCTCAATATGAAAAACGCAAAATTTGAGAGAGACTTCCGTCCGATTGATGAAGAGTGTGATTGCTACACATGTAAAAATTACACACGGGCGTATATCAGACACTTGATTCGCTGCAATGAAACGTTTGGACTCCGATTAACAACTTACCATAACCTTCATTTTCTGTTACACTTAATGGAGCAGGTAAGACAGGCTATTCGCGAGGATCGTCTGGGTGATTTCAGAGAAGAGTTCTTTGAGCGTTACGGCTATAACAAGCCAAATGCGAAAAGCTTCTAATATAAAAAGCCATAATGGCAAGTTTGTTTCAGAAAGGGGGGAAAAAGATGACAGGTACTTTAGGTACATTAGTTCCTATTATTTTAATGTTTGCGGTTCTTTATTTCTTGCTGATCCGTCCGCAGCAGAAGCAGCAAAAAGCTGTGCGTCGAATGCAGGAGGAACTGAAAAAAGGCGATTCAGTCGTGACAATCGGTGGATTGCACGGTACAGTTGACTCTATCGACGAAAGCAAAGTCGTCATTAAGACTGGTGATAACACACGTCTTACTTTCGACCGCCGCGCGATCAGAGAAACTTCTGCTGCTGAATAACAGCAGGAGTTCATACATAGCAAACAAAAAAGAGCGGGTAACCCCCGCTCTTTTTTTATTAGGAAGATCTGCTTCCTCTCAAATTCACTCCGAAAATGCCGCCAAGCATACATACGCCTAAAAAGCCAAGATGGAAGAGCAACTGTTCTGCTGTAAATGTTTTTCCGAATCCCAGATATTGAAACAGTAAAATAATCAAGGAAAAGCTTAAAGCAGTCAATGCCCCAATCAGCCATCCTCTTTCCTTCCCTTTCCCGCCAGATATGAATCCGCCGATAAATAAAGAAAGAAATGATACGGCGGTGATCAGCCAGTTGAATGATGATTCTTCAAGCGAGGTTGCTGTCAGTAAAAGTGAAACGGCTAAACTCGTTAGGAGCATGGCTGAAAAAATAGCGATTAAGCCGTAGAGTATGCCTTTTCCAACTTGTTTCGTTTCCTCCATGAATTTCTCCTCCCTGCCTATCTATAAAGGCTTCTGTTCTTTTTAAACAAAGCCTCAGACATGCTGATGGCTCGTCTTTGTAAAAATGTATTCCCTCGTTCCGTGAATTAGACGTAAAAGCTTTATGAAATACGATCACTTTTTCTTACATAAATCGTATGTTTTGTTGCATGCTATGATGAGTTGGAGGTGCATGATGGAAGAGCTTCTTACTATAACGTTTCGCACAGTCGTATTATATTTTGTGATCCTGATTATTTTTCGTTTCATGGGCAAGCGGGAGATCGGAGAGCTTAGTATATTAGATCTCGTTGTCTTTATCATGATGGCAGAAATTGCTGTCCTGGCCATAGAAAACGTAGAGGACCATCTGTTTCATACCATTTTGCCAATGCTTGTGCTAATGATGATCCAAGTGACGTTTGCATACATATCCTTAAAAAACCGGAACGTACGTCAGCTTCTTGACGGCAAGCCCACCATTATCATTAAATACGGAAGAATTGACGAAAACGCCATGAAATCACAGCGTTATAATTTTGATGATTTGATGGTTCAGCTAAGAGAAAATAATATCGACAGAGTGGCTGATGTATCATTTGCTATATTAGAGCCGTCAGGCAAACTGACTGTCGTAAAAAAACAAAACAATGATGAACATAGACAGCTGGAGATGCCGCTTATCATTGACGGTGACATTCAAACTGAGAACCTGGCTCGGATCGGCAAAGATAACCAGTGGCTTGAGGAGAATTTATTGAAACAGGGATATACGAATCCTTCAGCTATATCATTTTGTTCGTTTACTGACGGCGAATTTTTTATTGATGAAAAAGATGGGCACCGCACCTGATTTTCATCGGACGATCAGGCGTCCGATAATAGGGATGCGGCGAAGCTCATCTTTTTTGATTAAACGGAAAACGAGCAGCAAGATGATATAGAAAACAGCGCTTATCGCAATCCATCCGGCAACATTCACAGCCTCCGACTCTCCGAAACGCACATATTGTTTGACAGCAGAGCTGAGGAACCCGCATATAAAAATAACAGCAAAGCAGAGCACGTACTCTTTTATTTTGATGCTGATCGGCAGCACTTTGCTCACTGTCGCTGCATGCAAAAGGGTGACGAGCACCATGCCAGTTACAATCGCTAATGCAGCACCCATGATGCCGAGAGACGGTCTCGTGGCAAGGACGAAAATAAGGCCTGTTTTTACAAGGGCTCCGATCAAGCTGTTCATCATTGCGGCTCCTGCTAAATTGAGCGCCTGCAGCACAGCCTGAAGCGGACCCTGGAAATAATAAAGCAGAAAAAACGGAGCCATGACTTTTATAAACACAGCTGCGCCTGAGGACCCATACATCACGCTCATCAGCTCGTCCGCAAACACATATAAAATCACAACGGAAATGCCCCCGCTAAGCAGGCACAGCCGCATGGCCTGCTCCAATCGGTATTCAACCACCTGAAGTTTTTTCTGTTCCATTCCTTCACTTATCGCAGGAACAAGCGCGGTCGACAAAGAATATGTAATAAAGCTGGGCAGAGTCAGCAGCGTCATGGCAAAGCCGGTCAGTTCCCCGTATTGCTTTGTAGCCGCAACTGTCGCCACTCCGGCAATTGCAAGGCTTTGCGCGACAACAATGGGTTCAAAAAACCAAGACAGGTTGCCGATAAAACGGCTGCCGGTTGTAGGAAGTGAGACGCTCATTAATTGAGATAAAGTTTCTTTTCCATTTTTAATCGATTGAAAAAAATGTTTTCTGATTTTCATTGTCTTTTTGAATTTGAAACAAATGAATAAATAAACGAGTGATGCCAGCTCTCCTGCAACTGAAGAAAGCATGGCTCCCGCTGCGGCATATTCAATTCCGTAAGGGAGAAAAATCGTCGTACATACAGCCACGAGAGAAATGCGGACGACCTGTTCTAGGACTTGTGAAACGGCAAGCGGGTTCATATTTTGTTTTCCTTGAAAATACCCTCTCAGCACACTGGATATGGCGATAATCGGCACGACCGGAGTAATGGCCAAGAGGGGGTACAGCGTCCTCTGATCTGTCAGCATGGTTTCCGCCATTATCGGAGCGAAAAATAAAAACAGCGGTGTGAAAATCAGGCTGAGAATCCCAGTGATGGTAAGAGACATGACTAAAATATTTTTCGTTTTTTGATGATCTCCGCGTGCGCTGGCTTCAGCGACAAGCTTACTGATCGCGACGGGAAGACCGAATTGAGTTAATGTAGTGGCTAAGAAAAAGGTAGGAGCCGCCATCATATAGAGCCCTACCCCTTCTTCGCCGATAAAACGGGCGATGACCACCCGGTTGACAAAGCCGAGCATTCTTGTGACCATCCCTGCTGCGATAAGGATAAGAGTGCCCTTTAAAAACGTCTGTTTCGCCATTTTTACCCCCTGCCTTCTCAAACTACCTGGAATCATATACAATAAAGATATGCGTATATATCGTCCAAGCATGACAAGTCTTCTTGAAAAACAATAAAAAAGGAGCGTGGAATTCGTGGATAAGCATCCAGCCGATCTGTATAAAGACCACGTAAGGCCGTTTCTTTACAGCAAACTGGAAGAGTTTAAGATTCTGGGATATGATGATGTTGAGCTCGATAGTTTGTGGTCATACTTAAAAAACAAGAAGTGGAAAAAGAAATCGGAGCTGCACATCTATGAACTGACAAGGGATATTTTATCAGTGAAAATTGGAGAATTTATGAACTATGCAACTGTTGAGTCATTTAAAACGTCTAATTGGCTGGGCAGTGAAGAAGGTCAGGAAGCATTGGAAGAACTACTGAGGTAGCAGTTGATCTGCATAGGTTTAAGGGAGGATATACATAATGAAAAAAGGACGCTTGATTGCGTTTTTCCTTTTCGTTCTATTGATTGGCACGGGGCTGGGCTACTTTACAAAGCCTGCTGCAAACAATATTACGTTAGGATTGGATTTGCAAGGCGGATTTGAGGTGCTGTATGACGTACAGCCCGTAAAAAAAGGTGACAAAATCACAAAAGACGTTCTGGTCAGCACAGTAGAGGCTTTGAACCGCAGGGCGAATGTCCTCGGTGTCAGTGAACCGAACATCCAAATTGAAGGAAATAACCGGATTCGTGTTCAGCTCGCTGGTGTGACAAACCAAAACAGAGCGCGGGAAATTTTGGCGACTGAGGCTCAGCTTTCTTTCAGAGATGCAAATGATAAAGAATTGCTGAATGGTGCGGATCTCGTCGAAAACGGCGCACAACAAACTTATGATAGTACAACAAATGAACCGATTGTCACTATCAAATTGAAAGACGCTGATAAATTCGGAGAAGTGACGAAAAAGGTCATGAATATGGCGCCAAACAACCAGCTTGTTATTTGGCTGGATTACGAAAAAGGCGACTCTTATAAAAAAGAAGTTCAGAAAGAGAACCCTAAATATGTTTCCGCTCCGAATGTAAGCCAGGAATTAAACACAAAAGATGTAAAAATCGAAGGGCATTTCAAAGTCCAGGAAGCGAAAGATTTAGCCAGCATTTTAAATGCAGGGGCGCTGCCTGTTAAACTGACTGAAAAATACTCAACATCAGTAGGCGCACAATTTGGACAGCAGGCTTTGCACGATACGGTGTTTGCAGGCATTATCGGAATAGCTATTATTTTCCTATTTATGCTTTTCTATTACCGCCTGCCAGGATTGATTGCGGTGATTACGCTATCAGTTTATGTATACATTACGCTCCAGATTTTTGACTGGATGAACGCTGTTCTCACTCTTCCGGGAATAGCCGCACTCATTTTAGGGGTCGGGATGGCTGTAGATGCCAATATCATCACCTATGAGCGGATTAAGGAAGAGCTTAAGCTAGGAAAATCCGTCCGTTCTGCCTTTCGCTCAGGAAACAGACGGTCATTTGCGACGATTTTTGACGCGAATATTACAACCATTATTGCAGCGGTTGTGCTCTTTGTCTTTGGGACAAGCTCTGTTAAAGGGTTTGCGACAATGCTGATTCTGTCGATTCTGACAAGCTTTATTACCGCAGTCTTCTTATCAAGATTTCTGCTCTCGCTTCTTGTGGAAAGCAGATGGTTAGACCGGAAAAAAGGCTGGTTTGGCGTCAAAAAGAAACATATTGTGGACATCCAGGACACAGATGAAAATACAGAACCGTATACGCCGTTCCAAAAATGGGATTTTACGAGCAAACGAAAATTTTTCTTTATTTTCTCAAGTGCAGTTACCATTGCCGGGATTATTATTCTGCTTGTATTTAAGCTGAATTTGGGCATTGACTTTGCGAGCGGCGCACGGATTGAAGTGCAAAGTAACCATAAGCTCACGACAGAGCAGGTAGAGAAGGACTTTGCATCACTTGGCATGGAACCTGACACGGTTGTCTTGTCAGGCGAAAAGAGCAATATTGGTGTTGCCCGCTTTGTGGGAGTGCCTGATAAAGAAACCATTGCAAAAGTGAAAGATTACTTTAAAGGCAAGTACGGATCCGAGCCGAATGTCAGCACGGTGTCACCTACTGTTGGTAAAGAGCTGGCGAGAAATGCATTGTACGCAGTAGCCATTGCTTCAATCGGAATCATTATTTACGTTTCCATCCGATTCGAGTACAAAATGGCGATTGCTGCGATTGTTTCACTGCTTTATGATGCTTTCTTTATCGTCACATTTTTCAGCATTACAAGGCTGGAGGTAGATGTTACCTTTATTGCAGCCGTTCTGACGATTGTCGGTTATTCGATTAACGATACAATCGTTACGTTTGACAGGGTTCGCGAGCATATGAAAAAGCGCAAGCCGAAAACGTTTGCCGATTTGAACCATATCGTAAACCTAAGCTTGCAGCAAACCTTTACAAGATCCATTAATACTGTATTAACTGTAGTGATTGTTGTCATAACTCTGCTGATCTTTGGAGCATCATCTATTACAAACTTCTCAATCGCTCTATTGGTTGGGCTGTTAACAGGTGTTTATTCATCCCTCTACATTGCCGCGCAAATTTGGCTTGTTTGGAAAGGGAAAGAATTAAAAAAAGGTACGGAACAATAGAGTAACTGTCAGGCTGTCCATTATGGGCAGCCTGATTTTTTGGCGTTTGATTGATCTTAAAATAGACATTTGCTATAATGACATACGCTTACAATTAAACATATAAATGGTGTGAAGAGGATTTGTGACAGGTTTTCATATATGTGGGAGGGTGTGGGTATGAAGGTTCGCGAGTCGGAGCTGCCGGGTATCGGGCAAAAAGTTGAGATTGTCACCAGAAACCAAGATAAAATATCAATTATCATTCATGACGACGGCAGGAGAGAGCTGTATTATTTTGACGAAAATGATCATGAAGAATGTGTGACATCCGTACAGTTTGATGATGCGGAAGCGAGGCAGATTTCTGCGATTCTGGGCGGGATGGCATATAAACCGAAAGCGTTAGAAACCGTGGAAGTGGCTCTTGACGATTTGATTATAGAATGGTTTAAAGCAGAAGCAGGAGCACCAGCCGTTCACAAGACAATCGGTGATTTGGACGTGCGGCGGGAATATCAAGCGACAGTCATCGCTATATTAAAGAAGAATCAGAAAAAGCAATTGAATCCAGGGTCTGAAACAGTGATAGAAGAAGGAGATACACTCGTCATCTCTGGAGAGAGAGACGGACTGAAGAGGCTGATCCGTGAAAAATTAACCGCACTGGGGGCTTGACTCGCGTCAAGCCATGTTTAAAACCAATGTGAATAGGGAAACTAACCTCAATAAGTGAAGTTTGGGGGTAATCGAATGAACAAACAATGGACGATTATATTTGCACTTATTTTTACGTTGCTTGTCGCTGTTTTCGCAGTCATTAATGTAAGGTCCGTAGAAGTTGATTACCTGTTTGGCAGATCAGAGTGGCCGCTTATTCTAGTTATTTTAGGTTCAGTACTGATGGGGGCGCTGATCGTTTTTTCTGCTGGGATTTTTCAAGTCATGAAATTAAAGAGAGAAATAAAAGCGTTGCGGAAAGAAACCAAAACCGCACAGGATGTGATACATAACCAAGAGGATGCACATTTGAATGATGTTCAAGCCGACACACAGGATGCATCCGCCATGATTGAGAAAAAAGACTAGTTTTCGAATTATATTTGAAACCCCTCAGCCTGCTCTAGTATAATAGGGTGGTTGAGGGGTGAATTTATGTTAGCGTCAAAAATGCGATGGGAAATCCAGCGACCAGATCAGGAAAAGGTCAAATCACTCACAGAACAATTGGACATAACACCTCTTGTTGCGTCGCTGCTTGTAAAAAGAGGCTTTGATACGGCAGAAAACGCGAGGCTGTTTTTACATACAAAGGATGCCGAATTCTATGATCCCTATGAGATGAAGGGGATGAAAGAAGCGGTAGAACGAATAAAACAGGCCATTTCACAACAAGAACAGATTATGATATATGGCGATTATGACGCCGATGGAGTTACCAGTACGTCAGTGATGCTGCACACTTTGCAAAAGCTGTCGGCGCAAGTTGATTTTTATATACCTGACCGGTTTAAAGAAGGCTACGGCCCTAATGAACAGGCGTTTCGCTCGATTAAAGAACGAGGCTTCTCACTCGTTATTACGGTTGATACGGGGATTGCCGCTGTCCATGAAGCGAAGGTAGCAAAGGAACTTGGCTTAGATGTCATCATTACCGATCACCATGAGCCTGGACCAGAGCTTCCGGCTGTCCATGCGATCGTTCACCCGAAGCAGCCTGGCTGCACCTATCCCTTTAAGGAGCTTGCAGGAGTGGGCGTGGCGTTTAAGCTTGCCCACGCATTATTGGGCGAATTGCCAGATGAACTTCTTGACCTGGCGGCAATCGGCACCATTGCCGATCTAGTTCCGCTGCATGATGAAAACAGATTAATTGCAACATTAGGTCTCGAAAAGCTCCGGCGGACGAACCGGCTTGGCTTAAAAGAACTGATTAAGCTCTCAGGCGGAGAAATCGGAGAAGCGAACGAAGAAACCGTCGGATTCCAGCTCGCACCGAGACTGAATGCAGTCGGAAGAATTGAACAGGCCGATCCTGCAGTTCATTTGCTTATGTCCGAGGACCCGTTTGAAGCGGAAGAGCTTGCCGCTGAAATCGATCAGCTTAATAAAGAACGGCAAAAGATGGTCAGCAAAATGACGGATGAAGCGATTGAAATGGTTGAACAAGAAGGGCTTAATCAAACTGCGATTGTCGTGGCAAAAGCAGGGTGGAATCCCGGAGTCGTCGGAATTGTAGCTTCAAAGCTTGTAGACCGTTTTTACCGCCCGGCCATTGTTCTTGGAATTGATGAAGAAAAAGGGATCGCCAAAGGTTCGGCACGAAGCATCAGGGGATTTAATTTGTTTGAAAGCCTTTCTGAATGCAGAGATATTCTTCCGCACTTTGGAGGCCATCCAATGGCGGCTGGCATGACGCTGAATGCCGAAGATGTGCCGGAATTGCGGAACAGGCTGAATGAGATAGCTGACAATACGCTTACAGAAGAAGATTTTATTCCTGTACAGGAAGTAGACCTCGTATGCAGCGTGGAGGATATTACGGTTGAAAGCATCACAGAGATGAATCTGCTTTCTCCCTTCGGCATGCTGAACCCGAAACCGCATGTGATGGTAGAAAACGCAGTGCTGGAAGATGTCCGCAAAATCGGGGCGAATAAAAATCATGTCAAAATGACGATTAGAAACGATTCATCCCAGCTTGACTGTGTCGGTTTTAACAAAGGCGAGCTTGAGGAAAGTATTGTGCCTGGTTCAAAAATTTCGATTGTTGGTGAAATGTCGATCAATGAATGGAATAACAGAAAAAAACCGCAGCTGATGATCAAGGATGCGGCTGTTGCTGAATGGCAGCTGTTTGACTTAAGAGGAAAACGCACGTGGAAAGATACGGTTACCGCCCTTCCGTCTGATAAACGAGTCATTGTCTCCTTCAAAGAAGAAACCGCAACGCTTCTTCATTCTGAAGATCTTCGCCATGACGTGCACGTTATCAGTTCTGAAGACCAAGCGAAGGCATATGAACTTGACGGTGCATATATTGTATTACTGGATTCTCCGCCTTCGCTGGACATGCTCGCACGTTTGCTGGAAGGCAAAGCGCCTGAGCGGATTTACTTCATCTTTCTCAATCATGAGGAACACTTTTTATCATCTTTTCCGGCAAGAGACCACTTTAAATGGTATTATGCATTCTTGCTGAAAAGAGGCGCTTTTGACTTGAAAAAACACGGTTCAGAGCTTGCGAGGCATAAAGGCTGGTCCGTTGAAACAATCAATTTCATGACAAAGGTGTTTTTTGATCTCGGTTTTGTTAAAATAGAGAATGGTGTGCTGTCTGTGATAAGCGGAGCGAAAAAACGCGATTTAACAGACTCACAAACATATCAAGCAAAACAGCAGCTGATGGAGCTGGATCAAAAGCTGAATTATTCTGCGACTGAAGAGCTGAAGGAATGGCTGAATAAGCTGATGAAACAAGATTCAGAGGCTTATGAAAGTACGAGGAGGACATAAAACAGATGGATTTAAAACAATACGTAACAATTGTACCCGATTACCCGAAAGAAGGCGTGCAATTTAAAGATATTACGACACTGATGGATAAAGGCGATGTCTATCGCTATGCAACAGATCAAATTGTTGAATATGCGAAAGAAAAACAAATTGATTTGGTTGTCGGCCCGGAGGCGCGCGGCTTTATTATCGGCTGTCCGGTTGCCTACGCGCTCGGCGTCGGTTTTGCACCGGTTCGCAAAGAAGGCAAATTGCCGCGCGAGGTCATCAAAGTGGATTACGGTTTGGAGTATGGCAAAGACGTATTAACGATCCACAAAGATGCGATTTTGCCAGGCCAGCGTGTGCTTATTACAGATGACCTGCTTGCGACAGGCGGCACAATTGAAGCGACAATCAAACTAGTTGAGGAGCTTGGCGGCATTGTAGCTGGTATCGCTTTCTTAATCGAGCTTTCTTACCTTGACGGCAGAAATAAACTTGATAATTATGACATCTTAACACTAATGAAATACTAAAGATAACCTCATAAAGGAAAAAGCACTCGATACAGGGTGCTTTTTTCCTATTGTTTTGCATTTATTTGATATATTATTTGGTGATTTGAACTTCTGCTCTTTACATCTATCGTTTTTTTCTTGATAATAAACTACAATACAGTTTACATTTTAAAAAAGGTGATTCCATGGCGAACGAACAAGTATTGACTGCCGAGCAAGTTATTGATAAAGCGCGCAGTTATCTATCCGATGAGCATATCGCATTTGTCGAAAAAGCATACCTGTACGCTGAAGACGCTCATCGCGAGCAATACCGCAAATCAGGTGAGCCTTACATCATTCATCCGATTCAGGTTGCGGGAATTCTCGTTGATCTTGAAATGGATCCATCCACAATCGCGGGCGGATTTCTGCATGATGTAGTGGAGGATACTGATGTGACGCTTGATGACCTGAAGGAAGCATTCTCCGAGGAAGTGGCAATGCTTGTGGACGGTGTAACGAAGCTCGGTAAAATTAAATATAAATCTCAAGAGGAACAGCAGGCGGAAAATCATCGCAAAATGTTTGTCGCTATGGCTCAAGATATCCGGGTCATACTGATCAAGCTGGCGGATCGTCTTCACAATATGCGGACGCTGAAACACCTTCCCCAAGAAAAACAGCGCAGAATTTCTAATGAGACGCTGGAAATTTTTGCTCCTTTGGCTCATCGCCTCGGGATTTCAAAGATTAAATGGGAACTGGAAGATACGGCGCTCCGTTATTTGAATCCTCAGCAATATTACAGAATTGTCAACCTCATGAAGAAAAAACGCGCAGAACGCGAGCTTTATGTCGACGAGGTTGTCAATGAGGTGAAAAAACGTGTCGAAGAAGTCAACATCAAGGCTGACTTCTCAGGCCGGCCGAAACATATTTACAGTATCTATAGAAAAATGGTGCTGCAAAATAAGCAATTCAATGAAATCTATGATCTGCTTGCTGTCCGGATTCTCGTGAACAGCATAAAGGACTGCTACGCGGTGCTCGGCATTATTCATACCTGCTGGAAGCCGATGCCCGGCAGGTTCAAAGATTATATCGCAATGCCGAAGCCGAACATGTATCAATCGCTTCATACAACAGTTATAGGACCTAAAGGCGACCCGCTGGAAGTGCAGATCCGCACCTTTGAAATGCACGAAATCGCGGAATACGGGGTTGCGGCTCACTGGGCTTATAAAGAAGGAAAAGCAGCAAGTGAAAGCGCAACATTTGAGAAAAAGCTTTCATGGTTCCGCGAAATTTTGGAATTCCAAAATGAATCAACAGATGCCGAAGAATTTATGGAATCGCTCAAAATCGATTTGTTCTCGGATATGGTGTACGTCTTTACGCCAAAAGGAGATGTCATCGAGCTTCCGTCCGGTTCTGTCCCGATTGATTTCTCTTACCGGATACACTCTGAAATCGGCAATAAAACAATCGGTGCGAAGGTCAACGGAAAAATGGTGACCCTTGACCATAAGCTCCGGACAGGTGATATCGTTGAAATTCTTACTTCCAAGCATTCCTATGGACCGAGTCAGGATTGGGTGAAGCTTGCTCAAACCTCACAGGCGAAGCATAAGATCCGTCAATTCTTTAAGAAACAGCGGCGCGAAGAAAATGTTGAAAAAGGCCGTGAATTGGTAGAAAAAGAAATTAAAAATCTGGACTTTGAAGTGAAGGACGTCCTGACACCGGAGAACATCCAAAAAGTTGCTGATAAATTTAATTTCTCAAATGAAGAAGACATGTACGCAGCGGTCGGCTACAATGGCATCACAGCACTGCAGGTGGCGAACCGGCTGACGGAAAAAGAAAGAAAACAGCGCGATCAGGAAGAGCAAGAAAAAATCGTTCAGGATGTCGCTGCGGAGCCTAAACCGTATCCGCAAGGAAGAAAGCGGGAAGCTGGCGTTCGCGTCAAGGGGATCGACAATCTTCTTGTGCGATTATCGAAATGCTGTAATCCTGTGCCTGGTGACCATATTGTCGGTTTCATTACAAAAGGCAGAGGGGTTTCCGTCCATCGCGACGACTGTCCGAATGTCAAAACGAATGAAGCACAGGAGCGGCTGATCCCCGTAGAGTGGGAACATGAGTCACAGGTGCAAAAACGCAAGGAATACAATGTTGAGATCGAGATTCTTGGGTATGACCGCCGCGGATTGCTTAACGAGGTGCTTCAGGCAGTGAATGAAACGAAAACAAATATTTCTTCTGTCTCTGGCAAATCGGATCGCAACAAAGTGGCAACCATTCATATGGCTATTTTTATCCAGAACATCAATCATCTGCATAAAGTCGTCGAGCGCATTAAGCAAATAAGGGATATATATTCTGTGCGCCGCGTCATGAATTAAAGGAGTCACAAAATGAAAATAGTCGTTCAGCGAGTAACAGAAGCAAGTGTAACCGTTGATGGAGATGTGATCGGCCAAATTGGACAAGGCATTATGGTCCTGGTCGGCATCACTCACGATGATACAGAAGAGGACGCCGCTTACTTAGCGGATAAAATGGTGAATCTTCGCATTTTCGATGACAGCGATGGAAAAATGAATTTGTCGCTTCTGGATACAGGCGGGGAGATTTTGTCTGTTTCACAGTTTACGCTTTACGGAGATACGAGAAAAGGACGGCGCCCGAACTACATGAACGCAGCAAAACCTGATAAGGCTTTGGGCCTTTATGAAAAATGGAATGACCTGCTTCGTGAAAAAGGAATCAAAGTAGAAACCGGTAAATTCGGAGCCATGATGGATGTAAAGCTCACAAACTCCGGACCGGTTACTTTGATTATGGATTCAAAATAAAAAAGCTGCCAAAAGGCAGCTTTTTTTATTGGAAATATTTCTCCAACCCGCTCTCAATTCCGTCTGTTACTTTTTCTTGATATGAATTGCTATGTACAATGGCTTCTTCCTGCGGATGGCTTACATATCCTAGCTCGTACAGCATAGCGGGCTGTTTGTTTTCACGGAGCACATAATAATCTCCGAACAGTACGCCGCGGTCAGGAATTGAAGATCGCTTAACCACTTCAGAGTGTACATCTGATGCCAGTTCCTGATCCTTTGCAGGACTGTAGTAATAAGCTGTGCTTCCCCTTGTAGAAGTATCCGCAAAGCTGTCGTAATGAATGCTGATGAAGGCGTCTGCATTGCGGTAGTGAGACGTCGAGACTCGTGACTGTAAGCTGACAAATGTATCATCCTGCCGTGTCACATACACGTCTGCTCCTGCTGATCTAAGTTTGCTGGCCAGCAGTTTCGCCGTTTTGATCGTCAGTTTTTTCTCGAATTGGCCTGAATAGCCGATTGTTCCGCTGTCTTTTCCTCCATGCCCCGGATCGACAACAATCGCTTTGTTTTTCAGCGACCCGCTTCCGGAAGCGGAATCAGCGACAGGCGGCTCTCCGGATTCTTCAACGCTTTTAGACGTCTGTACCACCCAGTTGGCGACATAAGCGGTCTGCCCATTGTCAAGTTTTACTTCATACCAGCTGCCCTTTGATCCGGTAATGGAGTACGCATCGCCTTTGGCTGCGCGTTTAACGATAGAAGCTGATGTTGAGGCATCGCTTCTTAAATTCGTTCCTCCGTATACGATATAGGCTTTTTTTGTACTGTCTGAACTGCTGACATCAGCTGAATCTTCAGCTGGGTCAGAACTGGTCACAATGTAATGGCTTGCGACCCAGCCTTTTAGCCCATTCACTTCAATATGGAGCCAGCCGTTTTTCTCTTCGAGGATTGTAAGTTTCGTTCCTCGCGAGAGTTTTGTTATAATTGCTGCATCATGTGAGGCGGACCCTCTGACATTTAGTGAAGAAACGCCAACCGTGCCCGTTGTTGAACCAGATGATTCTGTCTGATCACTTTCCTCAGACGCTGAACTGCCGCTGCCTGAAGTGACGTATTCGGAAGATACCCATCCGGTGGAATTTCGATATGATATCTTGATCCAGCCGGAATTCTTGTCAATCACTGCGGCTTGGCTGCCCTGCGGGAATTTGCCGATGACTTCGTATGAAGTACCAGGGCCTGTTCTCATCCGTAAATCGGGATCTGTTGATGTTACAGTTTCACTGCTGTCTGTAGAGCTTGTGCCTGACTGTTTTTCCTTAGTAATAAGCCAGGAGACAACCCACCCTTTATCTCCGGAACCAAGCTGTATTTGCACCCAGTCTCCGTCTTCCTTCAAGATGGGGTAGCGTTCTCCTTTTTTCACCTCCGCCATGATGCCGTAGCTAAGCCCCGGGCCGCTTCTGACGTTCATTTCATCTGTTGCGATGACCGCTTCTCCCTGAGCGGCTGTAACGGCAGAAAAAGGCGGGAAAAGCGCCCCGGCGACGATAATACATACAATAAGGACAAAGTGTTTCTTGCTCATTGTGTCCTCCTTTCTAATGATCATAAAAAAAGCTTTCTTTCTTAATATCGTAAAGTCCTTTCTGATTTTTAAATAAAAATAAAATGATTTGTTTATACTAGGCATAAATCCAATGAAAAAGGTGTGCAAATCATGAAATATCATCCAAAAATGGGACGTGCATTTCACGACGGCGAAGGAAACCTGCATTTCAGTGATCATGCCGATCCTGATACAATCGGTTATCTCACTGAAACGGCAACGGAATTTGGTCTTATGTCCAAAGAAGCATCACAGCAGAAAAACAACCGGAATAAAGCTTGACAGAGTACAGCAATGCCATTATTATAATAGAAATCGAGTACATAATAAATAATAATTAAACTGAACCAATAATGGAGAAGAGTAGGTCAGATTGCATGGCTAGAGAGGAACCGCCCCAGGCTGAAAGCGGCTCCCATTGCGTCTTTCTCGAAACAACACTCCGGAGGTTTCCTGCTGAACGCGTGATACCGTCATTAGGCAGTGAACGTGAACCTGCGTTAAAGGATCGAGCGGGAATACGAAAATATTCCAACTAGGGTGGCACCACGGGTATAACTCTCGTCCCTACTATATGTGTATAGTAGAGACGGGAGTTTTTTTATTTTTCATCATTGACGATAAATGTATATTTTATAAGGGATACATAAGGAGGTCTACACATGGGATATAACATTCCAAGAGGAACACAAGATATTCTGCCCGGAGAATCAGAGCGCTGGCAGTATGTTGAACAAATCATGAGAGACACTTGCCGAACTTATCAATATAAAGAAATCCGCACGCCGATTTTTGAGCATACAGAACTGTTCGCCAGAGGCGTCGGGGAGTCTACGGATATTGTACAAAAAGAAATGTACACCTTCCAGGACCGCAAAGGCAGAAGCCTGACGCTTCGCCCCGAGGGAACTGCTGCAGCAGTTCGCGCTTTTAATGAAAATAAATTATTTGCGAATCCTGTTCAGCCGACAAAGCTGTATTATGTCGGGCCGATGTTCCGTTACGAACGTCCGCAGACAGGCCGTTACCGCCAGTTTTATCAGTTTGGAATCGAAGCGATTGGTTCGAAAGACCCTGCAATAGATGCTGAAGTAATGGCGCTGGCGATGGGTATTTATCAGAAGGCCGGCTTGAAAAACGTCAAGCTTGTCATAAACAGTCTTGGCGATCGGGACAGCCGCAAAAGCTACAGAGAAGCGCTCGTGAAACACTTTGAGCCGCGCATCGAGGAATTTTGTTCAGACTGTCAGTCACGTCTGCACACCAATCCGCTCAGAATTTTGGATTGCAAAAAGGACCGGGATCATGAGCTGATGAAATCGGCACCTTCTATTCTTACTTACTTAAATGAAGAATCAGCCGCTTATTTTGAAAAAGTGAAGCAATATTTAAACGATCTCGGCATTTCTTATGAAATTGATCCTAACCTTGTGAGAGGGCTGGATTATTATAATCATACCGCATTCGAAATCATGAGCAATGCGGAAGGCTTTGGCGCTATTACAACGCTTGCCGGCGGCGGCCGCTATGACGGATTGGTCGAGCAAATCGGCGGACCAGAAGCGCCCGGCATCGGATTTGCGATGAGCATTGAACGTCTGCTTGCCGCAATTGATGCTGAAAAAAGAGAACTGCCTGTCGATCAGGGGATTGACTGCTATATCGTGACGCTTGGCGAAAAAGCGAAGGATTATTCCGTTTCGTTGGTGTACAAACTGAGAGAAGCAGGCATTTCCAGTGAAATTGATTACGAAAATAAGAAAATGAAAGGCCAGTTTAAAACAGCTGACCGCCTCAACGCCAGATTTATTGCGATTTTGGGAGAGGATGAGCTTGCTCAAAACAAAATCAATGTAAAGGATGCAAAAACAGGCGAACAGATTGAAGTGGCTCTTGATGAATTGATACATGTGATGAAAGCAAACCAAAAGGGATAAGGAGTGGAACGCATTGTTTGGAAGAACATATTATTGCGGCGAAATGACTGAAAAAGCAATTGGCGAATCTGTAACGCTGAAAGGCTGGGTCCAAAAAAGACGGGACCTCGGCGGATTGATTTTTATCGACTTGCGTGACCGTACGGGAATTGTTCAAGTCGTTTTTAACCCTGATGTATCAAAAGAAGCGCTTGCTATTGCGGAAGGCATCAGAAACGAATACGTACTTGATATTCAAGGAAAAGTGGTTGCGCGCGAAGAAGGCACAGTGAATAAGAATTTGAAAACAGGCGCGATTGAAATTCACGCTGATGCAGTGACTGTATTGAGTGCTGCGAAGACGCCTCCGTTTGCCATTTCTGATCAAGCGGATGATGTATCAGAGGACGTGCGTTTAAAATACCGTTACTTAGATTTGCGCAGACCGGCTATGTTTCAAACGATCCAGCTGCGCCATAACGTGACGAGAGCTGCTCGGGGCTTTTTAGATGAAAAAGGGTTTCTTGATATTGAAACACCGATTTTAACAGGAAGCACACCTGAGGGCGCACGTGACTACTTGGTGCCGAGCCGTGTGCACGAAGGTGAATTCTATGCGCTCCCTCAATCTCCGCAGCTATTTAAACAGCTTCTGATGGTCTCAGGCGTTGAACGCTATTATCAGATTGCCCGCTGTTTCCGCGATGAGGACTTGCGTGCGGACCGCCAGCCTGAGTTTACGCAAATCGATATTGAAATGTCCTTTATGAGCCAGGAAGACATTATGTCATTGGCTGAGGATATGATGGCAAAGATTATGCGTGAAACGAAAGGTGTGGAACTCAAGCTTCCTCTGCCTCGAATGACGTATGACGAGGCGATGAACAAATACGGTTCTGATAAACCGGATACTCGCTTTGACATGCTTTTGACAGATGTATCTGACATTGTAAAAGATACTGAATTTAAGGTGTTCTCATCAGCTGTGGCAAACGGCGGAGTAGTCAAAGCCATCAATGTAAAAGGCGGGGCAGGCGATTACTCAAGAAAAGACATCGATGCTCTAGGCGCATTTGCCGCAAATTACGGAGCGAAAGGACTTGCTTGGGTGAAGGTCGAAGCGGACGGAGTGAAAGGCCCGATCGCCAAATTCTTTGATGATGAAAAGCAGTCTAAGCTGATTGAAGCACTTAATGCCGCTGAGGGTGACTTGCTGCTGTTCGGAGCGGATAAATTCGAAGTTGTTGCCGCATCACTCGGCGCCCTGCGCTTAAAGCTTGGGAAAGAACGGGGACTCATTGACGAAAACCTCTTCAATTTCTTATGGGTTATTGACTGGCCGCTCTTAGAGCATGATGCGGAGGAAGGCCGTTTTTACGCAGCGCACCATCCGTTTACAATGCCTGTCCGTGAAGACATTGAGCTGATTGAAACAGCGCCTGAGGACATGAAAGCGCAAGCCTATGACCTCGTCTTAAACGGCTATGAGCTTGGCGGCGGTTCGATCCGTATTTTCGAAAAGGATATTCAGGAAAAAATGTTTGCACTGCTTGGTTTCACAAAAGAAGAAGCAGCAGAACAGTTTGGATTCCTTCTTGAGGCATTTGAATACGGCGCTCCTCCGCACGGCGGAATCGCGCTTGGCTTAGACCGTCTCGTAATGCTTCTTGCCGGCCGGACGAATCTGAGAGATACGATCGCTTTCCCGAAAACGGCAAGTGCAAGCTGTCTGATGACAGATGCGCCGGGAGAAGTAAGCGACGCGCAGCTTGATGAACTTCATCTTTCTATTAAAACAAAAGTAAAGAACTGAATGTGCAGTTCGATTCTTGAAAATCAAAATCGTCTATGATATGATTTTGACAAGTTAAATAAAGTCCTGATGTGTTAGTTGTACACCTAGTTTTGACCGAACATTTTTTTGATTTGGGAGCCCGCATTTTTAAATGGCGTACATGCCTCTTTTCATTCGGTAAAGAGGACTTACAAGATTTAAAAGAGGGCACCCACCTGCTGAGAGCGGGTTCAAAACAAAGGAAAGCTGCAACGGCACGATTGGGACTTTATTTTTTATGCGCAGAAAAAACGGCTGTTTCTGTAATAGCCATTTATCATATGAAAACCAGATTACGAATGTGGAGTGAGGTTCTTGTTACACCAGTTTTCACGCAATGAATTAGCTATCGGAAAAGAAGGCCTTGAAACGCTGAAAAACAGCACGGTTGCTGTGCTTGGAGTTGGAGGCGTCGGATCGTTCGCAGCGGAGGCGCTTGCACGTTCAGGCGTTGGACGCATCCTGCTTGTCGATAAGGATGATGTGGACATCACAAACGTAAACCGTCAGCTTCACGCTCTTCTTTCAACTGTCGGTCAGCCGAAAGTGGAGTTAATGAAAGCGCGTATTGCAGACATTAACCCTGAGTGTGAAGTGATTTCGTTAAAAATGTTCTATACGGAAGAAACGTATGAGCAATTCTTTGAGTATAACATTGACTACGTAATTGATGCGTCAGACACCATTCATTATAAAATCCATTTAATGAAAGAATGTCTGAAACGGGATATTCCGCTGATCTCCAGCATGGGTGCGGCGAACAAGACAGACCCGACACGTTTCCAAATCGCAGATATTTCTAAAACACATACTGACCCGATTGCAAAGGTGGTTCGTACGAGACTCCGTAAAGAAGGCATCAAAAAGGGCGTTCAAGTGATTTTCTCCGATGAAAGCCCAATTGTGATCCGGGAAGACGTCAGAAAAGAAGTCGGAAATGACGATGCGAAAATCCGCAAAGCCAAAATGCCGCCGTCCTCTAATGCTTTTGTGCCGTCTGTTGCGGGATTGATTATGGGCGGTCATGTTGTCATGGATCTTTTGAAAGATATTGAAATCAAACGCGTGAAGGATAAATAATGAATAAAAAACAGCCTTGAAGCATATTCAAGGCTGTTTTTTTATTTTCTTTTTATTAATTTATCGTACACTTGCTTTAACGCAGATTCAAATTTACCAGTTTGTTTCGGTTTGTAATATTGCTTGTTCTTTAAAGGATCAGGGAGGTACTGCTGTTCAACCCATCCATTTTCGTAATTATGAGGGTATTTATAGTCGATTCCTCTTCCAAGTTCCTGTGCGCCTTTATAATGCGCGTCTTTTAAATGTTTTGGGACATCGCCGATTTTTCCTGCTCTGATGTCCGCGAGCGCTTCATCGATTGCTAAAATAGCTGAATTGGATTTTGGCGAGAGACAGAGCTCAATGACCGCATTGGCCAGCGGTATGCGCGCTTCAGGGAAGCCAATACGTTCGGCGGTCTGAACTGCATGCAGCACTCTCGGTCCGGCCTGCGGGCTGGCTAAGCCGATATCCTCATAGGCGATAACCAAGAGTCTTCTGGCGATGCTTTCCAAGTCACCCGCTTCAATTAATCTGGCCAAATAGTGAAGAGCGGCGTTGGCATCAGAGCCGCGGATCGATTTTTGAAAAGCGGACAAGACGTCATAATGCGCATCACCGTCTTTATCGTGAGAAAAACTCTTCTTTTGCAGGCATTCTTCCGCAGTCTCTAATGTGATGTGGATCACGCCATCCGCAGACTCCTTCGTTGACAATACGGCAAGCTCAAGCGCATTTAAAGCGGAACGGACATCTCCTCCGCATCCGTGGGCAAAATGCTCCATCGCCTGGTCATCAATTGAAACGGAATATGTGCCAAGCCCCCGATGCTCATCATGAAGAGATCGCTCTAATGCCTGTTTAATCAATTCAGGTGTTAATGGCTCTAGCTCAAAAATCTGCGTTCGGCTTCTGATGGCCGGATTTATGGCGTGATATGGGTTAGCTGTAGTGGCGCCGATTAAAATAATCATGCCATTTTCTAAATAAGGCAAAAGAAAATCCTGTTTTCCTTTATCGAGTCTGTGGACTTCATCCAAAATCAAAATGACCTGGCCGGACATTTTGGCTTCTTGGGCTACGATCTCCATATCCTTTTTATTGTTAATAACGGCATTCAGCTTGCGGAAAGCAATACTTGTTGAACCGGCGATTGCTGTTGCGATTGAGGTTTTTCCAATTCCGGGCGGCCCGTACAAAATCATGGATGACAAATGTTTTGCCTGAACCATTCTGCCGATAATTTTATCTTCAGCCACCAGATGCTGCTGGCCGATAATATCCTCTATTTTCGTCGGACGCATCCGATATGCCAATGGCTTCATCATCATCTCTCCTTACTTAATTACAGGGTAACGGAAAACCGGAAATTAGAAAAGGGGGAAGCCCCGTTTCCGCCGGCTTCCATGAAAATTCACAGAAGGTATGCTATAATAGCAGTTGGTCTATTATTTAATAAACGGACGAATTATATAGAAATTACCATTATATATGTGGAAAATCATGAAATAACAGAGGTGTTCATGTTGAAAATATCAACTAAAGGAAGATACGGTCTCACCATTATGATCGAGCTCGCGAAAAAGCATGGTGAAGGCCCGACTTCATTAAAAAGCATCGCACAGACGAATAATTTGTCAGAGCATTATTTAGAGCAGCTGGTATCACCGCTCAGAAATGCCGGCTTAGTCAAAAGCATCAGAGGCGCATACGGCGGATACGTATTAGGCAGTGAGCCGGATGCCATTACAGCTGGAGACATCATCCGCGTGCTTGAAGGTCCGATCAGCCCTGTGGAAGTGCTCGAAGACGAGGAGCCTGCCAAGCGGGAGCTGTGGATCCGCATACGGGATGCCGTTAAAGAAGTGTTAGACAGCACAACATTAGAGGACCTTGCCAGCTACACAGATGGAGAGCAAGAAGCTTATATGTTCTATATTTAGATCAGAGGTGTAAAACAAAATGGAACGGATTTATTTGGATCACGCCGCAACGTCTCCGATGGATGATCGCGTGCTGGAGAAAATGATACCGCATTTCTCCGGAAATTTCGGCAATCCATCCAGCATTCATTCATTTGGAAGGGAATCACGGAAATGGGTGGACGAAGCAAGAGCGCAGATTGCAGCTGAAATTGGTGCGGCAGAACAGGAAATTATTTTCACTAGCGGGGGAACGGAAGCCGATAATTTAGCGATAATGGGAACTGCGCTTGCCAGAAAAGATCAGGGAAAACATATCATCACGACAAAAATTGAGCATCACGCCGTGCTTCACACATGTGAAAAACTGGAGGAAGACGGATTTGAAGTGACGTATCTGGATGTTGATGAAAACGGCAGAGTCAGTGCAAATCAGGTGAAAGAAGCACTCCGTGATGATACAATCCTTGTGACAGTGATGTATGGAAATAACGAAGTCGGAACTGTGCAGCCAATCGATGAAATCGGCCAGCTGCTGAAGGAACATAAGGCTTATTTTCATACCGATGCTGTTCAGGCATTCGGATTTTTTCCAATTGATGTGAAAAGCAGCCATATTGACCTTCTGTCTGTTTCTGGGCACAAGCTCAACGGGCCAAAAGGGACAGGCTTTTTATATGCAAGTAAGGATGTAAAGCTTTCTCCGCTGTTATTCGGAGGAGAGCAAGAAAGAAAACGCCGTGCCGGAACAGAAAATGTTCCGGGAATTGTCGGGCTGAAAGAAGCGGTCAAGCTGTCGGGCGAAGAACGGGACGAAAAAAACGAGAAGTATCAATCGTTTAAAACAATCATTGCCGGCACCCTTAAGGATGCCGGTGTGGCATTCGAGATCAATGGAGATCAAGAGCATAGCCTTCCGCATGTCATGAACCTTTATTTTCCCGGTGTATCTGTGGAGGCCCTGCTGGTAAATCTTGATATGGCGGGAGTCGCGGTTTCCAGCGGATCAGCGTGCACCGCTGGTTCAGTCCTGCCGTCACACGTTCTGACTGCCATGTTCGGTGAAGAGAGCGACCGGCTGACGTCCTCAATTCGAATCAGCTTCGGTCTCGGCAATACGGCTGAGCAAGTGAAAACCGCTGCCGAACATGTGGCTGCCGTTGTAAAGCGGCTGACACAATAAGGCGGACTTAATTATTGGAGTGAATGAAATGGAAAAACGGCCGGAGGATACAAGAGTCGTTGTCGGCATGTCCGGCGGAGTAGACTCATCTGTGGCGGCTCTGCTCTTAAAAGAACAGGGCTATGACGTGATCGGAATCTTTATGAAAAACTGGGATGATACGGACGAAAATGGTTTTTGTACGGCAACGGAAGATTATGAAGATGTCATCCGCGTCTGCAATCAAATCGGAATTCCGTACTATGCCGTTAATTTTGAAAAGCAATATTACGAGAAGGTATTTCAATACTTCCTCGATGAATATAAAGCAGGCAGAACACCAAACCCGGATGTGCTGTGCAACAAAGAAATTAAATTCAAGGCATTTTTGGAGCATGCCCTGTCACTTGGCGCCGACTATTTAGCGACTGGCCACTATGCAAGGGTCGACAGAAGCGGCGGCAAAGTCAGAATGCTGCGCGGCATTGATGAAAACAAAGATCAAACGTACTTCTTGAATCAGCTGACAGAAGATACGCTAAGCAAAGTCATGTTCCCGATCGGCGAGCTTCAAAAAAGCCGTGTGCGTGAAATTGCCAAAGAAGCAGAACTTGCAACGGCAACGAAAAAAGACAGTACAGGCATCTGTTTTATCGGCGAACGCAACTTCAAAACGTTTCTCAGCCAATATCTCCCTGCACAGCCGGGCGATATGATGACGATGGACGGCGAAGTAAAAGGACGCCATGACGGGTTAATGTACTACACGATCGGACAGCGTCACGGCCTTGGCATCGGCGGAAGCGGCGAGCCGTGGTTTGCGGTCGGTAAAGATCTTGAAAAGAACATCCTTTACGTGGATCAAGGGTTCCACAACCCGCTCCTTTACTCCGATAAAATCACAGCAACCAATATCAGCTGGGTTCGTTCGGATATCATGAAGGGCGAAGAGATTTCCTGCACGGCCAAATTCCGTTACCGTCAAGAAGACCATAAAGTCACGGTTCGAATGACTGGGGAAGGCGAAGCGGAGGTTATCTTCGACGAACAGGTCCGTGCTGTCACACCGGGACAAGCCGTTGTCTTTTATGATGGCGAAGAATGCCTTGGCGGCGGAACCATCGATGACGTATATAAAGACGGAACAAAATTGTGGTATGTATAAAATGAAAAACCTCAACAGCGAGTTGGGGTTTTTTAATGAAAGGAAGATGTATGTGGACTACAATCAAGCTGGTATAGAGGCAATGCAGGAAGGCGATTACGAAAAAGCGGCAGAGGCTTTTACAAAAGCGATTGAAGAGAACAAAGAAGACGCAATTCCGTATATTAACTTTGCTAACCTGCTTTCATCAGTAAATGAACTGGAACGGGCACTTGCGTTTTATGAAAAAGCGCTTGACTTAGACAGCGGGGCAGCCACTGCTTATTATGGAGCAGGAAATGTCTATGTTGTAAAAGAAATGTACAAAGAAGCGAAAGACATGTTTGAAAAAGCGCTGCGTGCCGGAATGGAGAACGGTGATCTTTTCTACATGCTTGGAACCGTTCTCGTAAAGCTTGAGCAGCCTAAGCTCGCTCTGCCATATTTACAAAGAGCCGTCGAGCTGAATGAAAACGATGCAGAAGCGCGTTTCCAATTCGGGATGTGCTTAGCGAACGAAGGCATGCTGGACGAAGCACTCAGCCAATTCGAAGCTGTAACAGAGCAAGACCCAGGGCACGCGGATGCGTTTTATAATTCCGGTGTCGCTTATGCTTATAAAGAAAATCGTGAAAAAGCGCTTGAAATGCTGGACAAGGCTATCGAAATCCAGCCCGATCATATGCTGGCGCTTCATGCAAAAAAACTGATCGACCCATCATAAAAAGCTCAGGAGGAGGGACGGCTCGTGCAGCAGCACCCGGATCAGCTGAAAATGGAGGAGGAGCCCTTTTTAAAAGGGACAGTAAACACCGTCATTTATCACAATGACGCCAATTTATATACGGTTCTGAAAGTGAAAGTCACAGAGACCTCCGAAGCTATTGAAGATAAAGTCGTATCCGTGACGGGCTACTTCCCTGCGCTTCAAGAAGAAGAGACCTACACGTTTTACGGAAAAACCGTTACTCACCCAAAGTTCGGACTGCAATTTCAAGCTGAGCATTTCAAAAAGGAGATCCCGACAACAAAAGAAGGCGTCATTCAGTATTTGTCGAGCGATCTGTTTGAAGGAATCGGTAAAAAAACCGCTGAAGAGATTGTGAAAAAACTGGGTGACAGTGCGATTAATAAAATTTTGGCTGATTCTTCAGTCCTTTATGATGTTCCCAGACTGTCAAAAAAGAAGGCTGACACCCTTGCCGGTGCTTTGCAGCGGCATCAGGGACTGGAGCAAATTATGATTTCTCTGAATCAATTTGGGTTCGGCCCTCAGCTGTCTATGAAAATCTATCAGGCCTATGAATCCGAGACGCTGGAGAAAATTCAGGAAAACCCTTATCAGCTTGTGAGAGACGTGGAAGGCATCGGCTTTGGAAAAGCAGATGAGCTTGGCGGAAGAATGGGGCTCTCAGGGAATCATCCTGAGCGGATAAAAGCGGCTATTTTGTACACGCTTGAAACGACATGCCTTTCAGAAGGGCATACGTACATAGAAACGAAGCAGCTGATTATCGAAACCCAAACGCTGTTAAATCAGTCAGCGGCAGATGGACAGCGCATTACAGAAATGGATGCCGCTAATGCAATGATTGCGCTTGGAGAGAATAAGGATATTGTCATTGAAGATGAACGATGTTACTTTCCGTCGCTGTTTTTCGCTGAACAAAATGTTGCAAAGCGTGTGAAACAGATCGCAAGCCAAACCGAATATGACGACCAGTTTCCTGAATCAGAATTCCTTCTGGCTTTAGGGGAATTGGAAGAGCGTATGAATGTTCAGTACGCGCCGAGTCAGAAGGAAGCGATACAAAAAGCTCTGTCGTCACCGATGCTTCTTTTAACGGGAGGGCCGGGTACCGGTAAAACAACGGTCATCAGAGGCATTGTGGAATTGTATGGAGAACTCCACGGTGCTTCGCTTGATCCGTCGGATTATAAAAAAGATGAAGCCTTTCCGATTGTGCTGGCCGCGCCTACAGGTAGAGCGGCGAAACGAATGAGTGAGTCAACGGGTCTTCCGGCGGTTACGATACACCGGCTGCTCGGCTGGAATGGCGCGGAAGGATTTACTCATACAGAGGACCAGCCGATTGAAGGGAAGCTTTTGATTATCGATGAAGCGAGTATGCTTGATATATGGCTTGCGAATCATTTGTTCAAAGCGATCCCTGACCATATTCAAATCATCATTGTCGGAGACGAAGACCAGCTGCCTTCCGTCGGACCCGGTCAAGTGCTCAGAGACCTTTTGGCATCCCAGGTGATTCCGACCGTAAGACTGACAGACATCTACCGGCAAGCGGAAGGATCGTCGATTGTCGAGCTTGCCCACGAGATGAAAAACGGGCTGCTTCCGAACAACCTGACGGCCCCGACAAAGGATCGTTCCTTTATTCGCTGCGGTGGTTCACAAATTAAAGAAGTGGTTGAGAAGGTTGTCGCGAATGCATTGAAAAAAGGATATACGGCAAAAGATATACAGGTCCTCGCCCCAATGTACAGAGGGAAAGCCGGAATCAATGAGCTGAATGTGATGCTGCAGGATATTTTAAACCCTCCAAAAGAAAAGCGGAGGGAAATTAAGTTCGGTGACGTTGTCTATAGAACCGGGGATAAAATTTTGCAGCTTGTCAATCAGCCGGAAAACAATGTGTTTAACGGCGATATTGGAGAAATCACTTCAATTTTCTACGCGAAGGAAAATACAGAAAAAGAAGACATGGCTGTTGTCTCTTTTGACGGCAATGAAATGACATTTACGAAAAAAGACTTCAGTCAGTTTACTCATGCGTATTGCTGCTCTATTCATAAATCGCAGGGCAGTGAATTTCCGATCGTGGTTCTTCCTGTAGTGAAGGGCTACTATAGAATGCTCAGAAGAAACCTTCTATATACCGCCATCACGAGGGCGAAGAAATTTCTCATTTTATGCGGGGAAGAGGAAGCGCTGGAGTGGGGCGTGAAAAATAATGACGCGACTGTCAGACAGACCTCATTAAAAAACAGGCTGTCAGTGCAGGCGGCTGAAATGGATGCTGAGCTTGCGGCTTTGCAAAAAGAGCTCCCGTTCAGCGTGCACGACGCAAATATCGGAATGGAAGGCATTACGCCATTCGATTTTATGAAAGAAGAACAGCTGTAAAAAGGGCTCCCGTGTTTGCGGGAGCTTTTTTCATTGGGGGTGGAAGTGATTTCATCGTATGTGTCAAAGGTGAAAAGCAAAACCTAAGCCTGTTCAACAAAAGGTGGTTGATCACACTTTGAGAACATGCCATGAGGTAGAAGGATTTCCTGTATATTCAGAACAAACTTCTTTTTATCTTGGGACGATTTCTGATATTTGTTTTTCTCTTGAAGGAAATTGTCTCGGGTTTATTCTTGAACAAAAACGTCTTTTTCATAACCATCATGCGCTTTTACGAGCATGTGATATCAGTTGCATTCTTCATGACCGGATATTGGCCGCAGTCAATTCAGAACAGCTTTTGCCTCTTCCGAAATCATGCTTCACATATGAGCAGATGAAAATGAAGCTCGTGAAATCGCAAGAGGGTGATATTTTGGGGATGCTGGAAGATGTATACTTTTGTTTGGACAAGGGCATAATCGTAGCATATGAACTCTCGGACGGTTTCTTTTCTGACTTAGCGGGGTGCAAACGCCAGATCCAAAGAGCGGATTCGCTTGTAGAGGTGCGGAAAGACGAGATCGTTCTGAACGGATAGAGGTGTGAGATATGCTTATATGCCCGAACTGCAAAAGTAAGGATATCGGGAAAATCGGCGTGAACCAATATTATTGCTGGGGCTGTTTCATTGAGCTGACAGTGGTCAAAGGGAAGATTGAAACTCATCAAGTGGAAGAAGACGGAACGCTAAGCAGCCTGGATGATTTGTTTTCTGAGGATGAACGCAGCATCAATTTTTAATAACGAAAGGAGATGCGCAGGATGAATCGGACAATGACTTCTCTTTTGGCGCTGGGAGCCGGGGCTCTCGTGTACCGAATGGCAACTCAATCTGACATGCTGAATAACCGAAGCATGAAGCGGATGAGAAAAAGAATGATGAAGATGTTTTAAGGAATGAAGGATACTCTCTTTAGAGTATCCTTTTTATGTCTGGTGTGCCTCTAGGCGTCTGGCTGCAAGTGAAAGACTGTAATTGACTGCAAAATACATCAATGCCGCCAGCAGAAAAATCGGGAAAAAATAACTGCCGTCAGCGCTTTGCCCGTTTAAAATCTGCGCGTTATGAATAAGCTCAGGCAGGGCAATCACAACAGCTAGCGATGTATCCTTTAATAAAGAAATAAACTGGCTTACAATCGGCGGAACCATCCGGCGAAGCGCCTGAGGCATCACAATAGAGAAAAGTGTCTGTGTATAGCTAAGACCGGAGGAACGCGCCGCCTCAATTTGCCCTTTGTCAACTGAATTCAGGCCGCTCCGTATGATTTCAGAAAGCATGGCGGATTCAAATATTGTTAAGGCTGTAATAGCGGCAGCTGTAATTTCAAGTTTGATCCCGATTTCCGGCAGGGCGAAAAATGTAAAGAAAATAATTAATAATAAGGGGAGATTTCTGATCGTTTCAACGAGAACGGCAATCAGTTGAGAAAGAATAGGGATTTTCGCATAGCGGAGAGTACCTGCGATCAACCCAAAAATAAAGCTCAGAATGATAGAAATAAATGCAACGTACAGTGTGACGAGAAAGCCGTCCCATAAAAAAGCTAAATGTTCAGATGAATAAGCTCCGATGAAATCCAATGGTTTTCACTCCTTATCAATAGCTTCTTTACAGCCGTTTTTCCAAATAGTTAACACCGATACTAAGCGGTATCGTCAGCACTAAGTAAAAGAGTGCCACAAAGATATAGACATCAAAAACGACGAGCGTGCTTGATGACACCAAATCCGCTTGATACATGAGATCCAATCCGGCAACAACCCCGAGAATAGACGAGTTTTTGACCAAGTTTAAAAATTGATTGCCCAAGGGGGGGATCACAATTTTGATCGCCTGGGGCAAAATGATATATACCATTGCCTGGCTGTAGGTAAAGCCTGACGATCTTGCTGCTTCCATTTGCCCTTTTGAAACAGACTGGATGCCGGCTCTGATGGCTTCTGCGATAAAAGCAGACGTATAAATTGTGAGCGCAACTGTACCCGCTTGGAATCCATCCAGCCTCAGACCCGCATTTGGAAGTCCAAAGTAAAAGACAAATGTGATCAAAAGCAAAGGGATATTGCGGATAAATTCAACATAAGCCGTCCCGAGCCATTGCAAGGGCTTATATACTGTTATTCTCATCACCGCGACAAGAACGCCAAGCGCAAAGCTGCCGGCCAGCGCGATCAGGCTTGCGAGCAGCGTGTGATAAAAACCGTCCATATACATGTCGAAGTTATCGAATAGAATAGACACATTCATATGCTTTATTCACTCTCCTTATAAAATCGGGATGAGCATCGCCTGCTCACCCCGGGATGTTCGTTATTCAGCTGGTTCTTCTTTAATCCATTTTTTATAAATCTCGTCATATCTACCGTCCGATTTCATCTTTTCGAGAGAAGCGTTAATTTCTTTTGCGAGAGGCGATTGTCCTTTTTTTACGGCAATTCCATATGGCTCATCCGTGAATGGTTCTCCTGTTAATTGATAATTTTTATTCTCGTCAGCCATTCCGTATAAAATGGCATTATCCGTTGTGAGAGCATCACCTTGACCGGATTTCAGCGCTGTAAAGGCTTCGGTGTAGTTTTCGAACTCTAATACACTCGCATCAGGTGCCTTTTCGCGTATGTTTTGAGAGGAAGTGGAGCCTTTTACAGCGAGAACTTTCGATCCTTTGCCAAGGTCCTCAATACTTTTGATCTTGCTGCCTTTTTTCACGAGAAGTGATTGGCCTGCTTCAAAATAGACATCGGAAAAGTCAACTTCCTTTTTTCGTTCATCAGTGATCGTCATCGTTGCGACAATGGCGTCGATATCTCCGTTTTGAAGCATCGGAATCCTTGTTTTTGATGTGACTTCTTTAAATTCAGCTTTGCTTTCGTCCCCTAAAATATCTTTAGCGATTTGTTTGGCAATGTCGATGTCAAATCCCTCGATATCACCTGAGCTTGGGTTTTTCAGGCCGAACAGCCTGGTGTCGGTTTTAACACCGAAAACAATTTTGTCTTGATCTTTAATGGCAGCTAATGTATCTTTTTTGCTATTCTTTGCGCTTTCTCCGTTTGACCCCTTGCTTCCGCATGCAGCAAGCATGGCAACAGCGATTAAAGAAATCAATGCTAACGATAAAATCTTTTTCATACAAACTCCCCCATTTCTCTTTTTAATGATTTAAAATACGGCTCAAGAATAGGCGTGCCCGTTCTTCCTTCGGGTTTGCGTAAAACTCAGCCGGTGCTGCTTCCTCCAGAATGTTACCTTCATCAATAAAGACAATACGATCCGCCACTTCTCTCGCAAACCCCATTTCATGCGTCACGACAACCATTGTCATGCCTTCTTTGGCGAGGTTCTTCATCACATCAAGCACTTCACCGATCATTTCCGGATCGAGCGCCGATGTCGGCTCGTCAAACAGCATGACCTCCGGCTTCATCGCCAGTCCCCGGGCAATAGCCACACGCTGCTGCTGCCCGCCGGAAAGCTGGGAAGGATAGGCGTTAGCTTTCTCAGGGATCCCGACTTTTTCAAGGTAATACAGCGCAGTTTCCTTTGCTTGTTCAGCGGATTGTCCGAGTACTTTTACGGGCGCCAGCATAATATTTTGCAGCACGGTTTTATGAGGATATAAATGAAAGTGCTGAAACACCATTCCGATATTTCGCCGTACGTTATTAATGTCAGTTTTTCTGTCATTAATAACTGTGCCGTTTACGGTAAGTGTTCCTTCGTTAATCGTCTCCAGCCTGTTGATGCATCTGAGCAAAGTGCTTTTTCCGGAACCGGATGGGCCGATAATGACGACGACTTCACCTTTTTCGATTTGCAGGTTAATCTGCTTTAGCACATGAAAATCTCCGTAATGCTTGTTTACATTTTGAAATGAGATCATCGCAATCCTCCTAACAGAAACTTCAATAATTATGTGTAAATGTAACTAACTTACAAGTTTGAGGAAAGTAACAACACGATATGATGCATACCTTAGTGCGGAAGGGTCAAACTTTTCTGAAAATTTAACGCAGGAAAATATCCATTCCATTTGTCGGTGGAAAGAAAACATAAGAGAATAATTCCCTATAATCCTCAAAAGATATAGAAGAGGTGAAAGCAGATGCTCCAGAAACCGGTGCAGCTTTTGTTATGGGTGGCCATTTGTTTATTGGTCCTGTTAACAGTCTATGTCTTTTGTATGCTAGATATGTTATGGTCTCCCCTGTGGCTCGTCATAAAATCGATCTTTATTCCCTTGATCATTTCTATTTTCATTTCTTATTTATTACTTCCGGTCACTGAGTGGCTTCATGACAAAGGTCTGCCAAGGACTTTAAGCATTTTGGTGATTTACGTCCTTTTTTTTGGCGGACTGGGCTGGGCATTATATAAAGGTGTGCCTGTTCTAATCGTGCAGCTGACGGATCTGTCAGAAAATATACCTATGTTTGCCGAGACGTACAATGGGCTCCTTCTCCATGTGCATAACCATACAGATGACTGGCCGGACGGCATGCATCAGCGCATAGACAAAATGATTAGGCAGACAGAGGCGTTTTTCGCCGGCACAATCGAAGGGGCAATTAGCGGAATCCGTAAAGTGCTCGACTATTTCTTAATTGCGGCAACGATTCCTTTTCTCGTGTTTTATATGGTCAAGGACATCGAATTGATGAAAAAAACGGTGTGGTATTTGACGCCGAAGTCGTGGAGGAAGCGGGGCAGCGCTTTTTTGCTTGATGTAGATGATTCTCTCGGTGATTACATTCGCGGCCAGCTGCTCGTCTGCTTGATTCTTGGAGCTGTAGCCGGTATTACATTTTGGATATTTGGCCTTCCGTATCCGCTGATACTGGGTCTTATCTCGGGTATTACGAATGTCATCCCGTACTTCGGTCCCTTTATCGGCGCTGTTCCTGCGCTTTTGATTGCGATGACGATTTCTGTGAAGGCCGTCCTTGTCGTTGTCATTACGGTGTTTGTACTTCAATTTTTGGAAGGAAATGTCCTCAGTCCGTTTATTGTCGGCAGAAGCCTCAAGATGCACCCGGTAGTGATTATGCTTGCGCTTCTTGCCGGAGGAGAGCTGGCGGGGATTGTCGGCATGATACTGGCAGTGCCTGCTGCGGCTGTTTTAAAAGTAATGATGATCCATTTTCTGCGGATGCGGACGGAGCATTGACATTGGCGTGCCGCTTGTCTATAATTTCTCGTAGAATACATACGAATCTCGAGTGACGGATCTGAGTACGCCGAAGCCCTGTTAAAGAGAGAAGCTCCGCAAGCTGAAAGGAGCTTTATCAGAAGATCGGAGGAAGCTAATCCTGAGTGCAGTTAATCGCTGCCGCACATCCTGCGTTATTGGATGAAAGGTGACGGGCGAATCATAAGGCCCGTAATCAGGGTGGTACCGCGAGACAGCTCTCGTCCCTGTGTAAACGTGTGTTTGCATAGGGGGAGGGCTTTTTTGCTGTCACTGAAGAGAATTTCGATTTTTATAGAGGAGGAAATACAATGAAACACTTAACTTCTGCTGAAGTGCGTCAAATGTTTTTGGATTTCTTTAAAGAAAAAGGACATGCTGTAGAGCCGAGCGCGTCATTAGTGCCTCATGAAGATCCTTCACTGCTTTGGATCAACAGCGGTGTTGCGACGCTGAAAAAATATTTTGACGGCCGCGTTGTGCCGGAAAATCCAAGAATCGTAAACGCTCAAAAAGCAATCAGAACAAACGATATTGAAAATGTGGGTAAAACCGCGCGCCATCACACATTCTTTGAAATGCTCGGAAACTTTTCCATCGGCGATTATTTTAAAGAAGAAGCGATCACATGGGCTTGGGAGTTTTTAACGAGTGACAAGTGGATTGGTTTTGATGAAGAGCTTCTTTCTGTGACGGTTCATCCCGAAGATGAAGAAGCATATGAGTTTTGGGCGAAAAAAATTGGTATTCCGGAAGAAAGAATTATTCGCCTGGAAGGGAACTTCTGGGACATCGGCGAAGGGCCGAGTGGACCGAACACAGAAATTTTCTACGACCGCGGTGAAGCGTATGGGAACGATCCAGATGATCCAGAGCTTTATCCTGGGGGAGAAAATGACCGTTACCTTGAAGTATGGAACCTTGTATTCTCTGAGTTCAACCATAACCCGGACGGCACCTATACACCGCTTCCGAAGAAAAACATTGATACAGGCATGGGACTTGAAAGAATGGTATCTGTCATCCAGAATGTCCCGACAAACTTCGATACTGATTTGTTTGTCCCAATCATCAAAGCGACAGAAACGATTTCCGGTGAAGCATACGGCCAAGACCATGTAAAAGACACTGCATTTAAAGTCATCGCCGACCACATCAGAACGGTTGCTTTTGCTGTCAGTGACGGGGCGCTTCCGTCTAATGAAGGACGCGGCTATGTATTAAGACGTTTATTGCGCCGCGCTGTGCGTTATGCCAAAACGATCAACATCAACCGTCCGTTCATGTACGATCTTGTGCCGGTTGTTGCTGAGATCATGGCTGCTTTCTACCCTGAAGTAAAAGAGAAGGAAGAATTCATCTCAAAGGTCATAAAAACGGAGGAAGAACGCTTCCACGAAACATTGAATGAAGGGCTTGCCATCTTGTCAGAAATGATCAAAAAGGAAAAAGATAAGGGCAGCAGCGTCATTTCAGGTGCGGATGTCTTTAAACTTTACGACACCTACGGATTCCCGGTTGAACTGACTGAAGAATATGCGGAAGACGAGAACATGACAGTTGACCATAAAGGCTTTGAAGAAGAAATGAACCAGCAGCGCGAGCGGGCCAGAAATGCACGTCAGGATGTCGGCAGCATGCAGGTGCAGGGCGGCGCATTACGCGACGTAACAGAAGAAAGCACATTTGTCGGCTACTCTCAAACAAAGGCTGATGCCAATGTGATTGTGCTTCTGCAAGACGGCCAGTTAATTGAAGAAGCACATGAAGGCGAAACTGTACAGATCATTCTTGACGAAACACCTTTCTATGCGGAAAGCGGCGGTCAAATCGGCGATAAAGGCTTTTTGCGCAGCGAGCAGGCAGTGGTAAAAGTGAAAGATGTGCAAAAAGCGCCGAACGGCCAGCATGTGCATGAAGGTGTTGTCGAGAGCGGAACCGTTCAAAAAGGCATGCATGTAACAGCTGAGGTTGAAGATCATATGAGAAGCGGCGTGATTAAAAACCATACGGCAACGCACTTATTGCACCAGGCCTTGAAGGATGTTCTTGGAACGCACGTCAATCAGGCGGGCTCTCTTGTGAATGAAAACCGCCTTCGTTTTGACTTCTCACACTTCGGACAAGTGACAAAAGAAGAGCTCGAACGAATTGAAGTCATTGTAAACGAAAAGATTTGGGCAAGCATTCCGGTCAGCATTGATCTGAAACCGATCGCTGAAGCAAAAGAAATGGGAGCTATGGCTCTGTTCGGAGAAAAATACGGTGATATTGTAAGGGTTGTTCAAGTCGGAGATTACAGCCTTGAGCTTTGCGGCGGATGCCATGTCAGCAACACAGCGGAAATCGGCTTGTTTAAAATCGTATCTGAGTCTGGAATCGGAGCGGGCACTAGACGGATTGAAGCTGTAACAGGACAAGGCGCTTACGTGGAAATGAACAGCCAGATCTCAGTTTTGAAGCAGACTGCCGACGAACTGAAAACAAATATCAAAGAAGTGCCGAAGCGCGTTGCTGCGCTGCAGGCTGAGCTGAAGGAAGCGCAAAGAGAAAATGAATCTCTTCTGGCGAAACTCGGCAACGTTGAAGCAGGCGCGATTCTATCAAAAGTAAAAGAAGTTGATGGTGTCAGCGTGCTTGCGGAAAAGGTAAACGCCAAAGACATGAACCATCTCCGCACAATGGTTGATGAACTGAAAGCAAAAATCGGCTCTGCGGTCATCGTGCTTGGCGCTGTGCAAAATGATAAAGTCAATATTTCTGCAGGTGTTACAAAGGATCTGATTGAGAAAGGCCTTCATGCCGGCAAGCTTGTCAAACAAGCCGCAGAAGTTTGCGGCGGAGGCGGCGGAGGCCGTCCGGACATGGCACAGGCAGGCGGCAAACAGCCGGAAAAATTAGAAGAAGCATTGGCTTCTGTAGAAGATTGGGTGAAATCCGTTTTATAATTTGCCCATGTAGTGTAGAATGATGGTAAGATTAGGACCCCAGGCTGAACTTTGCCTGCGAATTTGGGAAAGAGGTGCAAAACGGTGAGCTCGTTTGATAAAACGATGAAATTTAATTTCTCCGATGATTCTGCCGAGACTAACGTAAATGAGGTGCTGATTACTGTGTATGACGCGCTTCAGGAAAAGGGCTACAATCCAATCAATCAGATTGTCGGATACTTGCTGTCAGGTGATCCCGCTTATATTCCTAGGCATCGTGACGCTCGCAATTTAATTCGCAAACTTGAAAGAGACGAATTAATCGAGGAATTGGTGAAGTCTTATTTAGAACAGCATAAAGAGGCGTAAATAAACAATGAGAATATTAGGGCTCGATTTAGGAACCAAAACACTCGGTGTTGCTCTGAGCGATGAAATGGGCTGGACTGCTCAAGGCATTGAGACCATAAAGATAAATGAAGCAGAGGGCGATTACGGATTACCCCGTTTATCTGAACTGACAAAAGACTATACTATAGATAAGATCGTGCTCGGCTTTCCTAAAAACATGAATGGAACAGTCGGCCCGAGAGGTGAAGCCAGCCAAACATTTGCGAAAGTGCTTGAAACCACGTACAATGTTCCTGTTGTGCTGTGGGACGAGCGTCTTACCACAATGGCGGCTGAAAAAATGCTGATTGCCGCTGATGTCAGCAGGCAGAAACGAAAAAAAGTCATTGATAAAATGGCGGCTGTTATGATTCTGCAAGGATATCTTGACAGCTTAAATTAAAGCCAGAGGTGAATATAATGGAACACGGCGAAAAAAATATTACAATTGTTGACGAACAAGGAAATGAACAGCTTTGCGAAGTGCTGTTTACATTTGAAAACGAAGAGTTTGGCAAATCTTATGTGTTGTACTACCCAATTGAAACAAAGAATGATGAAGAAGTAGAAATTCTTGCTTCCAGCTTTACGCCAAACGAAGATGGTGAAGACGGCGAACTATTCCCGATCGAAACCGATGAAGAATGGGATATGATCGAAGAGACATTAAACACGTTTTTAGCGGAAGAAGACGAAGAGTAAAACCGCGCCAAAAGCCGGAGCCTATACTGCTCCGGCTTTTTTTTGCTTATAAAGAGACCTTTTTTTGTAATAAATTGCCGAAACAGCATGAATCATGTAGTATAAAAGCTGATGGGAGGAGACCTTATGTATATTAATCAGCAAAAAAAATCATTTTTAAATAAAAAAAGAATTGTACTGTCTTCCATTATTGTGCTGCTTCTCATCATAGGCGGAGCATTTTTATATGGGAAATCACTGCTGGAACCTGTTGAAAAAAACAATAAAACGACAGTTAATATTAACATTCCGAGCGGATCGTCTGTATCTGCGATCGCATCGATTTTGAAGGAAAACAATGTCATAAAAAGTGAAAAGGCATTTCAGTACTATGTGAAATATAAAAAAGCTTCCGGATTCCAAGCCGGGTACTACCATCTGAACAAAGGAATGGATCTGGATGCCATTATCAAGAAGCTGACAAGCGGAGCAACAAACTACGCCTTTCAAATCACGGTCCCTGAGGGGAAACAGCTGACACAGATCGCCGACGCCATTGCGGAGGAAACGAAATACTCAAAAAAACAGGTCATGGCAAAGCTGGACGATAAAACGTTTATCAATCAGCTGAAAAAGGAATTTCCGGACACCGTTACAAACGATGTTTTTCAGAAAAATATAAAGCATCCGCTGGAAGGATACCTATTCCCGGCTACATATCCATTCAACGATCCGGATACATCGCTTGAGAACATCATAACTGAGATGATGAAACAGACAGATTCTTATGTGAAGACATACAAAACAGAAATGAAGAAAGAAAAGCTTTCTGTGCATAAGCTGCTGACGATGGCTTCTTTGATCGAAGAGGAAGCGACTGAAAAAGCCGATCGCCATAAAATTTCCAGCGTCTTTTATAACAGGCTGAAAAAGAAGATGCCGCTTCAGACCGATCCGACCGTCTTGTACGCGGCTGGAAAGCATAAAGACCGGGTGCTTTATAAAGACCTTGAAATCGATTCGCCGTACAATACGTATAAAAACACCGGTCTGCCGCCAGGACCGATTGCCAATGCCGGAATGTCGTCATGGGAAGCGGCGCTTCATCCGGATAAAACGGACTATCTGTACTTTTTAGCAAAATCAAACGGTGAGGTCGTATTTACGAAAACATTAAAAGAACATAATAAAGCAAAAGAAAAATATATTTCGGCAAAAAATCAGAAATAAAAGGAGAGCAAAAGCTCTCCTTTTATTCGCATTCCGCAAGGTTTTATGATAAAATATATCGGGTTGTTTACTAACGTATACAAGTTGTGCTCAGAGAGTGTCCTGTGTCAAAGACTGGGGCACTCCTTTTTAGAACGGGAGGCTGTTTGTTGTGACAGACCGCTATGAACAAATAAATGACTATATAGAAGCATTATTGAAGCCTCAGCCGGATAACGTGAGGAAACTGGAAGCATATGCGGAAGAACATCATGTTCCGATTATGGAAAAAGCGGGCATAGAAGTGCTGATCCAAATTTTGTCTGTCAAACAGGCGAAGAAAATACTGGAGATCGGAACGGCTATCGGTTACTCGGCCATTCGAATGGCGCTGGCACTGCCGTCTGCAGAAATATATACGATTGAACGCAATGAGACACGCCATGAGGAAGCTGTTAACAACATAAAGGATTTTCAGCTTGATGACCGAATCCATGTGTTTTACGGGGACGCGCACGAATTAGCAGAAGCCGTTCATGTCACAGCGCCATATGATGTGATTTTCATTGATGCTGCTAAAGGTCAATATCAAAACTTTTTTCACTTATATGAACCGATGCTTTCGCCAGACGGGGTGATTTTAACAGACAACGTGCTGTTTAAAGGTCTGGTGGCAGAGGATTACAGCAAAATAGAACCAAAAAGAAGGCGCAGGCTGGTATCAAAAATCGATGAGTATAATCATTGGCTGATGAATCATCCTGATTATCAAACTGCGATTATCCCTGTTGGGGACGGGCTTGCGATCAGTAAAAAGAAGAGGTGAACGTCATGAAAAAACCAGAGCTCTTAGTCACACCGACAAGTACGGCAGACATTTTGCCGCTGATTCAGGCGGGGGCAACTGCGTTTTTAGTTGGGGAACAGAGATACGGTCTGAGATTAGCGGGGGAATTTTCCCGTGAGGATGTAACGAAAGCGGTAGACATTGCCCATAACGAAGGAGCAAAAGTATACGTTGCCGTAAATGGAATTTTTCATAACGATAAAGTGGGAGAACTTGGCGATTATCTCGCTTTCTTAGCGGAAACGGGCGTTGATGCGGCTGTATTCGGCGATCCTGCCGTTCTTATGGCTGCACGTGAATCAGCGCCGGATCTGAAGCTTCATTGGAGCACAGAAACGACAGGAACCAACTATTATACATGCAACTACTGGGGACGTAAAGGCGCAGCTCGATCTGTGCTTGCCAGAGAATTAAATATGGACAGCATTGTTGAGATCAAAGAAAATGCAGAAGTTGAAATTGAAGTCCAGGTGCATGGAATGACCTGCATGTTCCAGTCGAAGCGTTCCTTGATCGGAAACTATTTCGAATACCAAGGCAAAGTCATGGACATTGAAAGAAAGAAAAAAGAATCCGGCATGTTCCTGCATGATAAGGAACGCCATAATAAATATCCGATTTTCGAAGATGAGAACGGCACACATATCATGAGCCCGAACGATGTTTGCATCATTGATGAACTTGAAGAGCTGATAGATGCGGGAGTCGATTCTTTCAAAATCGACGGTGTGCTGAAATCATCTGAATACTTAGTGGAAGTCACCAGCATGTACAGAGAAGCGATTGATCTGTGTGCGGAAAACCGTGACGATTACGAAGCGAAAAAAGAAGACTGGATCGAACGTATTGAAAACATTCAGCCAGTAAACAGAAAAATAGATACCGGGTTCTTCTTTAAAGAAACGGTTTATTAATGAAAAGGAGGTTACGCTATGACTGCCGTAAATGATAAGATTTCTAAAATAGTTGATGGTAAGCGTGTGATTACGAAAAAGCCAGAGCTTCTCGCGCCTGCGGGGAATCTTGAAAAGCTGAAAATTGCTGTACATTACGGAGCGGACGCCGTCTTTATCGGAGGACAGGAATACGGGCTTCGTTCGAATGCGGATAATTTTACGATTGAAGAAATCGCAGAGGGCGTGGAATTTGCGAAAAAATACGGCGCGAAAATTTACGTCACGACAAATATTTTTGCCCATAATGAGAATATTGACGGGCTTGAAGATTATTTAAAAGCTCTCGGTGACGCCAATGTTGCCGGCATCATTGTGGCAGATCCGCTTATTATCGAAACCTGCCGCAGAGTAGCGCCTCATGTTGAGGTTCACTTGAGCACGCAGCAATCTCTCTCCAACTGGAAGGCTGTTCAGTTCTGGAAGGAAGAAGGGCTTGACCGTGTGGTGTTAGCCCGTGAGACAAGCGCGCTCGAAATCAGAGAAATGAAAGAAAAAGTAGATATCGAAATCGAATCCTTTATTCACGGTGCGATGTGTATTGCATACTCCGGCCGCTGTGTCTTGAGCAATCACATGACAGCCCGCGATTCCAACCGCGGAGGCTGCTGCCAGTCATGCCGCTGGGATTATGATTTATATCAAACCGACGGTGCCAATGCCGTTGCTTTATACAGTGAAGAAGACGCTCCGTTTGCAATGAGTCCGAAAGACTTGAAGCTGATTGAGTCGATTCCGAAAATGATTGAAATGGGCATCGACAGCTTAAAGATTGAAGGACGGATGAAATCCATTCACTACGTAGCGACAGTTGTCAGCGTATATCGTAAAGTGATTGACGCTTATTGCGCTGATCCCGATAACTTTGTGATTCAAAAAGAATGGCTGGAAGAGCTTGATAAATGCGCCAACCGTGACACTGCGACAGCTTTCTTCGAAGGAACACCAGGCTATGAAGAGCAAATGTTTGGCGAACACGGCAAAAAAACAACATTTGATTTTGTCGGCTTAGTGCTGAATTATGATGAGGATACACAAATGGTCACTCTTCAGCAGCGCAATTTCTTCAAAAAAGGTGACGAAGTAGAATTTTTCGGTCCGGAAATCGAAAACTTTACACATACGATTGAAACCATTTGGGACGAAGACGGAAATGAGCTAGACGCTGCCCGCCATCCCCTGCAAATTGTCAAATTCAAATTAGACAAAAAGATTTATCCGAGCAACATGATGAGAAAGGGGAAGTAATCACCCATGGGTAAGAGTCCAGTAGTCATTGGAATCGCAGGAGGTTCCGGTTCAGGAAAAACGAGTGTAACACGTTCAATTTATGAACAATTCAAAGGGCACTCGATTTTAATGATCCAGCAAGACCTCTATTATAAAGACCAAAGCCATCTTCCATTTGAAGAAAGGCTGAATACAAACTATGATCATCCGCTTGCGTTTGATAATGACTATTTAATCGAGCATATTCAAGACCTATTGAATTACCGTCCGATTGAAAAGCCGATTTACGATTATAAGCTTCACACACGGTCAGAAGAAACGGTTCACGTAGAGCCGAAAGACGTGATTATTCTTGAAGGCATTCTTGTTCTTGAAGATAAAAGGCTGCGCGACCTGATGGATATCAAGCTTTACGTTGACACAGACGCAGACTTGCGCATTATCAGACGGATTATGAGAGATATTAATGAGCGCGGACGCTCTATTGATTCTGTCATTGAACAATATGTGTCTGTTGTCCGCCCGATGCACAATCAATTCGTTGAGCCGACAAAGCGATACGCTGATATTATTATCCCGGAAGGCGGACAAAATCACGTTGCAATTGATCTGATGGTCACAAAAATTCAAACCATTCTTGAACAAAACGCGATTTTGTAATACCATAGCATAGACATAAATAACTCTGACCATATTATGTATAGGCAGGAAGGGGATGTGTAAATTCCCTTCTTTCCCTGTTTATAAACGCGAAATATTTGCAGAACCACAAGATTCAGTTTAAGATAAACAGTACCAATATGGGAGAGAAGAACGAGGACTGCCCTGTGTTCTCATTCTTGTATTTTAGTTTATGCTCTCATACATAATCGAAGATGTTGAGGGACAACCAGAAGGAGTGAAGGGACATGGCACAAGAGAAAGTTTTTCCTATGACTGTAGAAGGAAAACAAAAACTTGAACAAGAATTAGAATATTTGAAAACGGTTAAACGAAAAGAAGTAGTAGAGCGCATCAAAATCGCGAGAAGTTTCGGGGATCTTTCCGAAAACTCTGAATACGACTCAGCGAAAGAAGAGCAGGCATTCGTAGAGGGCCGTGTAACGACTCTTGAGAATATGATCCGCAATGCGAAAATCATTGAAGATGACGGCGGCTCTAACGTTGTCGGTTTAGGTAAAACCGTCACTTTCGTCGAACTGCCTGATGGTGATGAAGAATCTTATACAATCGTCGGCAGCGCTGAAGCTGATCCGTTTGAAGGGAAAATTTCAAACGACTCGCCGATCGCTAAAAGCCTGCTTGGCAAAAAAGTAGATGATGAAGTCACAGTTCAGACACCGGGCGGAGAAATGCTCGTGAAAATTGTGAAAATTTCATAATATCCGTTTAGCAAAGAAACACCTCGTCCACAATGTGGGTGAGGTGTTTTTTTATGAAGTTATCGAAACGAATGAAGCTGGCTGTCCTGGCTTTTTTAATCGTGTTTTTTCTGCTTTTGCTGAGGCTCGCGGAAATCCAGCTGTTTTTCACAGAATCATTTTCGAAAAAGAAAATTAATTTAATACAGGAAAGTGTTAATCAGAGAACGGAGGAAGTGCTCATTTCTGACGGCAGAGGAGCGTTTTTAGATCGAAACGGCCAAGCGCTGACTGGGACAAGCGAGCCTGCGGTTGTCTTGTTCCCTTTTCTGTTAACGCAGGACTGGCCGATTAAAAAAGTCGCAGAGATTCTCGGCATGTCTGAAGATGATTTGCATCAGACTCTTGCAAAATCGAAAAAACCAGTTATTTTACATCAAAAGAAAATCAAAACACTTTCGAAGGAATCTATCACAAAAATCAATTCTTTGAAATATCCTGGCATTTACGGCGTATATATGGAGAATGAAGACAAGCCCAGTCTTGCCTCGCATACGATAGGCACAACCAATCAAGATCCGGCGCTTCTCCGCAATAAGTATCCTGAAAAGGAAAACCTGCCGATTAAAACGAAAATCGGCACAACTGGTTTAGAACGGACATTTGATGAGTTTTTGCTTCCGGAACAGGACACGAAGCTTTTGTATCATGTGGACGGAAAAGGAAACCCTTTGTTCGGCATGGACGTCAAATATACAGCTGAGGCCAACTCATTTTATCCGCTCCAAGTCAAAACAACGATTGATCAAAGCATTCAAAAAGCGATAGAAGGCATACTAGATGATCAGGGGCTGAAAAAAGGAGGAGCGGTGCTGCTGGACATCGAAAAGAGCAGTGTGTTGGGCATCGTAAGCAAACCGGATGCCGATGTGTCCAGACAAAACACGCTTCAAAATTACATGCTGACGCCAATCTACCCCGGCTCCGTTTTTAAAACTGTGATAGCGGCAGCTGCGATTGAGCATAACGCGGTAAAGCCGAGTCAAACCTTTAATTGTAATTTAAACCTGTACGGCGAACCGGGAGACGATAAAGGAACCCTGTCCTTTGAAGAAAGTTTCGCACAAAGCTGCAATTACACGTTTACAAGTCTTGCCGAACAATTAATGAAGAAAGACCATTCCGTCATTGAAGACATGTCAGAAAAGCTGTCCCTTACAGATCGGGCAGGCTGGGAAGGAAAACTGTACCACGAGTCAGATTTCCGCCAATTCTATAATGAAAAAAGCGGCGTGATTTGGGGGGATGAAAAAGACAAATCAGTCAAAAAAGCAATTGCGCAAACAGCGATCGGGCAGAAAAATGTAAAGGTAACGCCGCTTGAGGTAGCTAATATGATGGCGACAATCGCCCGCGGCGGTGAAAAGCGACAGGTGAAAATCGCAGAGCAGATTGAATACAAAAACGGCACAACGCTCGTCAAGTTTAAAGATCAGAAGATTAAAGGAGAAACAATAGACAAATATACGGCACAGCAGCTTCAAAAAATGCTGCGGCAGGTGGTGGAATCTCCTTCCGGAACGGGCAGAAGGTTTCAGGATCTTTCGTATACTGTAGCAGGGAAATCAGGCACCGCCCAGACAGGCAAGCTTTCAAAAGATAAAGAAACGCTTTATGAAAAATGGTTTGCCGGGTATTTTCCCGCGGATAAGCCGAAATACGCGCTTGTCGTATTGCACATGGATACGCCGGGGGATAAGGCTCTGACAAATTCGGTGTTTTATGATATTGTTAAAAAAGTACACGAAATTGAAATCAATCAGAAATAGAACAACTTCTCAGCACATGGTAAAATATATGCTGAGCCAAGAGGGATAAAGGAGTGCAGAATTATTGAGCAATAATCAATCTCGTTATGAAAACCGTGATAAGCGCAGGAAAGCTAATTTAGTGCTTAACATCTTAATCGCAATCGTATCTATTCTAATTGTTGTAGTAGCAGCCAATCTCTTCATTAACAGTCCTTCTAGCAAAGATGTCAGCAAGGATTCTGAAACGGCGCAAAAACAGGAATCTCCGGCTTCAGGAAAGACGGAAAAGAAATCGGATGAGGATATAAAAGACAGTAAGAAAGATACATCTGACAGCGAAAAGGATTCTGAGAAATCTTCTGACTCAGATTCAGATTCCAAAAAAGATGATTCTTCTAAAAGTGATGACTCTGATTCTGATTCAGACTCAAACTCAAATTCAGATGACCCGCTTAAAGACGCAAAAGTCACAGAAGGCGGCTCATCAAGTGATGTGGAAAAAACGTATGAAAATCCTGACTGGAAGGCAGTCGGAACTGAGCAGAAGGGCGAGCATGCTGCCACTTATGACTCAAGCTCACAAGACTGGGCTGAGATGCTGAAAGCCATATCATATGCAACCGGTGTTTCAACAGATAACATGACCGTTCTCTGGCTCGGAAATAACGGCAGCCCTCAGGATGCCAAAGGTAAGATTTTAGATAAAACGAGCGGAGAGAAATATCAAGTAACGATTACATGGGTTGATGAAAAAGGCTGGAAGCCGACAAAAGTAGAAAAATTAAAATAAACAAAAGCAGCCGAATCTTTCGGCTGCTTTTGTTTTACACCTCAGCTGCAAAATGAACAACGGCGCTGTAAAAAAATTTTCCGTCTGCCACAGCTGTTTGATGCGAGACAGATTTCACACGCAGCATGATTGCTTTATTGTTTTCAATTTGTGTGTTGATTTTCTTTTCAAGCTCCTGCAATGATGCCGCTTCGAAAAATTCTACTTTGTCTTTAATCAGATCTAATTGAAAATTCATCTTTCGACCCCTCCGCCTTTACAAGTCATATGAAGTATAAGCCTTTTTACGCTCTACGCGCAATATATGACTGGATAAAAAACACAAAGTGTTTTAGTACCTACTTTCAAGAAGATATGGTAAGATAGGAACTGTTCCATCATTAATTCATAGTATGCTTATAGGAATTATAAAATATGGAGTGTGACAACTATGGGACGTGAATTTATCCCTCTTTTTGAGGATTGGGCCGCAACTTACGATCAAACAGTTCAAGGTTTTGATATTCAGTATAAAGAGGCGTTCAGAGGCTATGATGATATTTTGAATGCCATTGTCAGCCGGTCAGGGATTCGTGTATTAGAATTTGGGCCAGGGACCGGCAACTTGACAGCGAAACTGCTTGAAGCGGGGAAATCTGTATTTGGAGTCGAGCCGTCTCCGGCGATGCGCAAGTTAGCATCTGACAAGCTCCGCGGCAGGGCGGAAATTGTTGACGGAGACTTCCTGACATTCCCTGAACCGCCATTTCAGGCTGACACGATTGTCAGTTCATATGCTTTTCATCATTTGACTGACGAAGAAAAACGAGCCGCAATAAAGCAATATGGCAAATACCTTCACATGCATGATAAAATAGTGTTTGCCGATACTGTCTTTGAACACGAGGAAGCGTATAATCAAGCCATTGATAAAGCACGTTCTCAGGGCTTTTATCAGCTGGCGAATGATTTAAAGACGGAGCATTATCCCACATTGGAAACGATGAAAGAGATGTTTGCAGCTGAAGGTTTTGCAGTCCGATTCATTCAGCAAAACGACTTCGTGTGGATAATGGAGGCGATCAAACGGTAAAGTGAAGGGAATGTGTATAGATGAAACTAGCAGTCATCGGAGCAATGGAAGAGGAAGTAACCATCCTAAGAAACAAACTGGAAAATGCAAAAACAGAAACGATCGCGCACTGTGAATTTACAACAGGCCAATATGAAGGAACTGAAGTCATTCTTTTAAAATCAGGAATCGGAAAAGTGAATGCTGCGATCAGCACGACACTTCTGCTTGATCGCTACAAGCCTGATTATGTGATTAACACAGGCTCAGCTGGCGGATTTCATCATACACTGAATGTGGGAGACGTCGTCATTTCTACTGACGTTCGCCATCATGATGTAGATGTAACAGCCTTTGATTATGAATACGGACAGGTGCCAGGCCTTCCGGCTGCTTACGCCGCAGATGAAACGCTGATCAGCATTACTGAAGAAGCGATTTCTGAGCTTGACGGCATTCAAGTTGCAAAAGGAACGATCGCAACAGGCGATTCCTTTATGAATGATCCGAAGCGGGTCGAAGAGGTGCGTGCGAGATTTTCTGATCTGTATGCGGTAGAAATGGAGGCAGCGGCAGTCGCTCAAGTGTGCCACCAGTTTAAAACGCCGTTTGTTGTGATCAGAGCATTATCTGATATCGCAGGAAAAGAATCACATGTATCATTTGACCAATTTTTAGAGCAGGCCGCTGTTCACTCAACAGAGCTTGTGTTAAAAGTGATCAAACGAATTCATTAAAACGGGGGAGTGTTCTCCTCCGTTTTCCCTAAAACAACCTCTATCAAGGAGGAGGACATATATGACAGTTATTACGGACATTACCGAGCTGATTGGGAATACACCGCTTCTCCGCTTGAAGAATTTTGATATTCCTGAAGGAGTGGCTGTATATGCCAAGCTGGAAATGATGAACCCTGGCGGAAGCATAAAAGACAGACTGGGAGATATGCTGATTCGTGACGCCCTGGATTCAGGCAAAGTAAAGCCCGGGGGAGTCATTATAGAGGCAACGGCCGGAAATACAGGTATCGGACTTGCCCTTAACGCCAGAAAACATGGTTTAAAAGCCATTTTCTGTGTTCCGGAACATTTCAGCAAAGAAAAGCAGCAAATTATGCAGGCGCTAGGAGCGTCAATCGTGCATACGCCGCGTAAAGACGGAATGCAGGGAGCCATTCGAAAAGCGATACAGCTGGAGAGGGAAATTGATAATTCCTATTGTGTTTTGCAATTTAAAAACCAAGTAAATCCATCGACTTACTATAAGACTCTTGGGCCTGAAATATGGAAAGCGCTTGACGGCAAGATTCATACGTTTGTCGCGGGGGCAGGATCAGGAGGCACATTCGCGGGAACAGCATCCTTCTTAAAAGAAAAACATCCCGCAGTCAAAACAGTAATTGTCGAACCGGAAGGCTCCATATTAAACGGCGGAGAGCCTCATGCTCATAAAACAGAAGGGATCGGCATGGAGTTTATCCCTGACTATATGGATGAAAGCCATTTTGATGCAATATATACGGTAACAGATGAGAATGCTTTTAGACTTGTTAAAGAAGCGGCTGAAAAAGAGGGCCTGCTGATCGGAAGCTCTTCGGGTGCAGCGCTTTATGCGGCATTGGAGGAAGCGAAAAAATCGTCTGCCGGAACAAATATTGTCACAGTATTCCCAGACAGCAGTGATCGGTATATCAGCAAACATATATACGAAGGAGGCATCTGATATGAAGAAAAAAACATTGATGGTACATGGCGGGATCACAGGTGATGAGAAAACAGGAGCTGTTTCCGTTCCGATATATCAAGTGAGCACGTACAAGCAGCCGAAAGCAGGCCAGCATACCGGCTATGAATATTCAAGAACGGCCAACCCGACAAGAACTGCACTGGAAACGCTTGTGACAGAGCTCGAAGCCGGGGAAGCAGGTTATGCGTTCAGCTCAGGAATGGCTGCAATTACAGCTGTTATGATGCTGTTTAACAGCGGAGACCATGTTGTTTTGACTGATGACGTGTACGGCGGGACATATCGAGTGATGACAAAGGTGCTTAACCGTCTCGGCATTGAATCAACTTTTGTGGATACAAGCAGCAGAGAAGAAGTCGAAAAAGCGATTCGTCCCAATACAAAGGCAATTTATATTGAGACACCAACAAATCCGCTTCTCAAAATCACCGATCTATCACTGATGGCAGATATTGCGAAAAAAGCGGGCGTTCTTCTAATCGTAGACAACACCTTTAATACACCATATTTTCAGCAGCCGCTTACTTTAGGCGCTGATATCGTGCTTCACAGTGCGACTAAATATCTCGGCGGACACAGTGATGTTGTCGGCGGTTTAGTTATTACAGCTTCGAAAGAGCTTGGAGAAGAGCTGCATTTTGTGCAAAACTCAACAGGCGGCGTGCTCGGGCCTCAGGATTCATGGCTGTTAATGAGAGGGATCAAAACACTGGGGCTCAGAATGGAAGCAATCGATCAAAACGCGCGGAAAATCGCGAGCTTTCTTGAGCAACATCCTGCTGTTCAAACGTTATATTACCCTGGTTCTCCAAACCATCCGGGACATGAGCTTGCGAAATCTCAAGGATCAGGCTTTGGAGGCATGATCTCCTTTGATATTGGCAGTGAAGAGCGAGTGGATGCCTTTTTAGGCAAACTTGAGCTGTTTACAATTGCGGAAAGCCTGGGCGCTGTAGAAAGCTTAATTTCTGTTCCGGCTAGAATGACACATGCCTCTATTCCGCGAGAGCGCCGGCTTGAACTCGGCATTACAGACGGCTTGATCAGAATCTCTGTGGGAATAGAGGATGGGGAGGATTTGCTGGAAGATATCGAGCAGGCTCTTAACATTTTATAACAAATGGATAGATTTACTTTCTCTGTAAGCTGCCAGAGTATATTATAATAGTCGTATACTATGAATCTGGCAGGTGATTCTTTTATGAAGAAGAATAGAATGAAATCATTAAAAGAAGACTACAAGCATTTCGCTTTTACCTTGCTTGCAGTCAGCACTTTTTTATATATAGGCGCGGTTCTTCCTGATCAGGGCTTAACGTTAGGCCAGAAATCAGTTATGTTTATGACGGATTGCGTATTTTTAGCCGGCGCTTTCTTTTGCGCCGACCGTTCACTCGTATATAAGAAGCGCTTGGAAGAAGCCGACGAATAAAAAACAGCCATCAACTGATGGCTGTTTTTTTGTTATTCTTCCCGCAGCTCTTTTCCCATGCCTTTTAAAAACTGAAGGCCGAAGCCGACTGCTCTGTTAATATCAGGGTCGTTCATCGCTTTTAAGAGATCGAGAATGCCGACTTTCTTGTCTTCTTTTAAAAAGCTTTGCGCCTGTTCGGTTCCCGCCATTACGCTTTCTAACAGCTTGCCTGTAAACGCAGGATCAGCCTTTGTCAAAGCGCCTCCAGCCGCCATCATCGTGTTGATGAGGTTTGTGACAGGCTCGCGAGATACCTGGCCAAGCGCAATTTTGGCGATGTCTTCTTTCGCCCTCAGCATGCTTGCTGCTGCATCAAAGATGCCAAGCTCATTAAGTTCACTCATTAACGTCATCGTTTTCGAGACGGCATCCTCATTTTCTGTCAGCAGCTCCTTCAGCTCCTCGATTTTCTCAAGCTTGATTTGCTCCGCTGTTTTTGTTTCTTTTTTGATCGTTGTAATCGGAGTGGCCATTTTCGTTTCCCCCTTTCATTTAATCAGTCAAATGGACATAACCCGGACGGTTCCATTTTCTTTCTGCCTCGACGCCGTTTTGCGGATTCCGTTTCTTGTTACGCGGATTTGTTTTAGGAAGCGGTGCGCTTTCGCAGCCTCCAAGCACCTCCATGCGAACCTTCGTCTGTTTGTAAGCAGGCGTGTTCGTGCGTTTATCAGCCGCAGGCCCTGTCAGGAAGTTAATCGCTGAATCCTTGTCTGTCGAGTTCATCGGCAGGTAGAGTTCATTTTTTCGCACACGGTCAGTAATGAGCGCATTTAATTTAACAGCTCCGAACGGAGAAACGAGGCGAACCAGTGAACCATCACAAATGCCGCGCTCCTGTGCAAGTTCCGGCGATACTTCGACGAATACATTCGGCACTTTGGATTGAATGCCTTTCGATTTATTTGTCATATTTCCTTCATGGAAATGCTCAAGCATCCGGCCGTTATTGATGTGAAGATCATATTCTTCAGGGAAAGCGGCAGGTTCAGTCCAATCAGACAGTGCAAAACGGGCTTTTTTGTCTGGGAAATTAAATCCGTCTTCATACAGAAGCGGCGTGCTTTCACCTGTGAAGCTGCCCCATAGGAAGGTGTTCCAGCCTTCAAGCACCTCATAGCTGGCTTTTCCAAACAGAGGAGAAAGACTCGCCATTTCAGAGAAAATGTCGCTTGGATGGCTGTAGCTCCATCCGGCTCCTAAGCGGTTTGCCACCTCTTGAATAATCCACCAGTCCGGTTTCGCGTCTCCAAGTGTCGGAAGCGCTTGATACAATCGCTGCACACGGCGCTCTGTATTGGTAAACGTTCCATCTTTCTCAAGAGATGGAGTGGCAGGCAAGACGACATCGGCATATTGAGCCGTTCTCGACAGGAAAATGTCCTGAACCACGAAGAAATCAAGGCTTGATAAAATATCATGCACATGGTTCGCATTCGAATCGACCAGTGCCATATCTTCACCAACAAGATACATGGCCTTCATCTTGCCTTCTTCAATGGAATGAAGCATTTGAATATTGTCTAAACCTGGTTTTCCTTCAATCTCCACACCATAAGCCTTTTCAAATTTGGCGCGTGCTTCGTCATCTGTAATATGCTGATATCCCGGAAGCCAGCCTGGCAATGTCCCCATGTCGCAAGCGCCTTGAACGTTATTGTGTCCGCGCAGAGGATAAGCGCCGGCACCCGGACGGCGGTAGTTGCCTGTTGCCAGAAGCAGGTTCGAAATCGCTGCTGACGTATCAGAGCCGCCCGTATTTTGAGTAACACCCATTCCCCAAAGAACACAAGTGCCGTCAGCATCACGAATCATCTCGGCAATTTGAATGATGCTTTCTTTTGAGAGGCCTGTGATGCGTTCCGCATAATCAAGCGTATAGGTTTTAAGTGTTTCTTTATAGTCTTCAAAGTAGTTCACGTTCTCATCAATAAACGCTTGATCATGCCAGCCTTGGTCGATCATATATTTCGTAACGGCCATCAGCCATACTTGGTCTGTGCCTTGTTTAGGACTGATGAACAGATCAGACCGCTCAGCCATCTCATTTTTCCGCAGGTCGGCAACGATCAATTTTTGTCCATGGAGCTTGTGAGCACGCTTTACCCGTGTTGCAAGCACCGGATGTCCTTCAGCCGGATTGGCGCCGACGATGATGACGAGTCCGGCCTTGGCAATATCTTTAATCGTGCCGGCGTCACCGCCCATGCCGACCGTACGGAACAACCCGTCTGTAGCAGGAGACTGACAGTAGCGAGAGCAGTTATCGACGTTATTTGTTTCAAATACCTGACGCGCTAATTTTTGGATGACATAGTTTTCTTCATTCGTAATTTTAGAAGAAGAAATGAATCCGACAGAGCCTTTGCCGTATGTCTCTTTAATTGCACCTAATCTGCTTGCGACTAGATCGAGGGCTTCTTCCCAAGATGATTCAACAAAAGCCCCGTTTTTACGGATTAAAGGCTTTGTAATCCGCTCTTCAGAGTTGACGAAATCCCAGCCGAATTTCCCTTTGACACATGTAGAAATCGCGTTAACCGGAGCATCCGAAACAGGCTGGATTTTTAAAATATCCCGGCCTTTTGTCCATACTTCAAAGGAACAGCCGACGCCGCAGAACGTACATACCGTTTTGGTTTTTTTCGTTCTCGTTTCACGCATTGCCGCTTCAACTTCAGAAATGGCAAAAATGCTGCTGTACCCCGGTTCAACATTTTTGACAAGGTCAATCATTGGTTCCATGACATCCTGCTTGATGCCCGTCATAAAGCCAGCCTGGCCAAGCATTGATTTTTCCATCAGTGCATTACATGGACAAACCGTGACACATTGGCCGCAGCTGACACAAGAAGATTCATTAATTGAAACTCCTTCATCCCAAATAACCCGCGGACGTTCGCGTTCCCAGTCGATAGAGAGTGTCTCATTGACTTGAAGGTTCTGACACACCTCAACACACTGACCGCAGGCGATGCATTGGTTTGGATCATATCGGTAAAACGGGTGAGACATATCAACCGCACAAGAAGGATCTTCTTTTGGCGTATAAGGGTATTTTTGATGCTCGATCCCCATCATTTCCGCTGTATTATGCAGTGTACAGTTCCCATTGTTATTATCACAAACCGTGCAATACAGCAAATGATTTTCAAGAAGGCGGTCCATTGCTTCGGTTTGTGCCTCTTTCACCCGATTTCCCGAAAGATCAATTGACATTCCGTTTTCAGCGACCGTAGAGCATGAACGAACCAGCTTGCCGTCTGCCTCTACAATGCATGTATCGCATGTTTGAATCGGATCAACCTCTGGGACGTGGCAGATTTGCGGATACTCAATCCCATTTTCATTTAAAATATCTAAAATTGTGGCCCCTGCTCGTGCTTGAATTTCTGTTCCGTCAACGCGGACACTGATCGACTTATCGTCCATCATATTCATATTCCCCTCCATCTTTCTTTCAAGAAGTCAAAAAAGCCATGTATAGATACACCTGTCTTTCATTCACAGAAGGTGTAAACACACATGGCGGAATAGTTCACTAGCAAGTCTTACTAACAGACCAATCCTTGATTTTTATAAACCGATAGACTCATAACAAGATCCTATTACAAATCCATCAACACTGCTTTTATTATAAAGTGATATTTATTATAATACAATATGACAGGAAAATTTTAACCAAGTGAAATGTCCTGAGGGGAACCGGGAACGGCCTTTTTTAAGGCAAAATCGGAAGGGGTAATCAGCATGTCAAAGAAAATTCATGAGTTCAATGATATTATTCGAAAACTTCGCAAGGAATTGTTCGGCAAAGGACCTGAACGGATTCACACGGTATTTGTAGATAATATGGCTGTGTCGACGCTCTACGGCAACCTGAGCGCGAGCGAGCAGTTTATCGCCCGCACGCCTGAGGGAAGAGAAATGGTGCATGCGGCCCGGACAAGCTTGATTCAAGACCTTTACTCTAAAAAAACGCCGGAAGGAATGGAGGAGCTGATCGGGGCTAAGCTTGTTCATTTGTTTTCTGATATCAAAATTGAAGAAAATATCGCCGTATCTGTTTTTGTCTTTGACCGAAAAATTGACGACCAAAAAGAAGTCCTTTTTAACTAGCATATTTGCCATTGACACAAAATTGTCACATTTGATATGATGTTTTTACTGCAGTTATAGAAGGACAAAAGCAATGGAATGTATGCACGAACTGTATATATTCTCTATCAATATCTTAATTCTGCTTGATGTTGTTGTATGGGTATGCACACAAGTTAGGCAGCATTCAAACACCTGATTGATACAGGTTATTTGAGTGCTGCCTTTTTTGATGCTTTTCTTTTATAACTGTAAAAATGGAGAAACAATGGAGGCGTATGTAGTATGGGTTTTCGGAAACCAGATGAAATAGCAGAAGCAGCAATTGAAGCAGGGATGAAAAAAGTAAAGCTTCCGCTGCTGTCTCTCTTGGTGCTGGGTTTTTTAGGCGGTGCTTTTATCGCACTCGGTTATTTGCTTGATATCAGGGTGATCGGCGATCTTCCGAAAGAATGGGGTAGCCTGTCCAGTTTTATCGGGGCTGCGGTATTTCCTGTAGGACTGATACTTGTGGTTCTTGCAGGGGCTGAACTGATTACAGGAAATATGATGTCAGTGGCAATGGCGTTATTTTCGAGAAAAATATCACTAAAGGAATTGGCGGTTAATTGGGTGATCGTCACCATTATGAATCTGATCGGCGCTTTGTTTGTTGCTTACTTTTTCGGACATCTTGTCGGCTTAACCGAAACGGGGCCATATTTGGAAAAGACGATCGCTGTCGCGCAAGGCAAGCTTGATATGAGCTTTGGCAAGGTTCTCGTTTCCGGCATCGGCTGTAACTGGCTGGTGTGTCTTGCAGTTTGGCTTTCCTTCGGTGCTCAAGATGGCGCAGGGAAAATTTTTGGCATCTGGTTCCCTGTCATGGCCTTTGTGGCAATTGGATTTCAGCACGTTGTCGCCAACATGTTTGTGATTCCGGCTGCCATTTTTGCAGGCTCGTTTACGTGGGGGCAGTTTATCGTAAACCTCATTCCGGCTTTTATCGGCAATGTTATTGGAGGAGCAGTGTTTGTCGGATTCATCTATTTTATCGCATATCACAAGAAAGACCGCTCCAGAAAAGAAATGAAACAGGTATCATAAACAAGGGACAAAGACAGTCGATGAATCACACAATTTACGTCCATTTTTAGAAAAAGATGTTTACAAAATGGAATTTGGTGGATATACTTACAAAGTAAGAAAAAAAGCAAAGGAGGCTGAATCAAAATGACAATGCGACAACGACGCAGACCAGTTAGTGGCTCACGCAATGTACAAGGAATTTATAATGGTTTATTCAGCCTGTGGAAGAGTCCGTGTCCTTCCTTAACCGATGCTTATCGCACGCATTAAATTCGGAATCGTCGGACATACGCAACTCCCCGCAGGCAGTAGAGACATGGGTGTCTTCTTTTGTCTGCGGTTTTTATGTGCCCGCAGCAGGGAGATGCCGCGGGTTATTCCGCTTGGGACTTTGAAAGGGGGTGAGCGATATGACGATTAACCTATTCTTTTTGACTTTAACGATTAACAAGCGGTTTAAAAGCCCGGAAGAGTTCGAACAAGAACAGCAGATCGAGCAGATTTATGATGAAATGAAAGAATCTCAGCTGAAACATCTTTATTTGACAAACTGGCGCTAATAAAAGGAAACAAAATACAGAAGGGAGAGATGACAAATGCTTAAAATGGAACTATTGATGCATTATACGATGGAGAAGGACCAAGTGTAGCGAATGAAGCTGTCAAGGAAATGCCGTCCTGCATATCATAAAAAAAGCAGCACTTTATGTAAGGGCAGGTGATGGCATGATGAACTTTCAACAAAAAAGGCTGCCGTCGATAGGTCATGGTTATGCATCCATGCCGCATTCCTTCAAACACGGCTATGGCAATCCATTCCGTCAGCAGAGACTGGCGGCGATGCAGCAGCAAAGGCTGTATATGTTCCCATATCATTGGCATTAAAAAGCGGGCGGAAAACATTTTGTTTTCTGCCTTTTTTTGCGGGAAAAAATGAAAATGTTCAGTTCTGTTGAAACATTTCTAAACACATTGCCGTCTAGTTGATATCTTCATTCTGTATAAGAAATGAAGCAATGTTTATTTTTTCAATATAATAAATAAGCACAGGAAACCAAAAGCAGGTGTTTAAAATGCTAGAAAACAAACTTTATAAACGAGCGAACCTATTGAAATTATTTTCTGGGAAATATAAGCAAACTAAAATAATTGAGCATATGATGATTGATTCTATAGACATACAAGAAAATGACAGAATTTTAGAAATTGGAACCGGAAACGGCTCTGTCTTTAAGACAATAACGGGAAAACTTGAAAAGGGAAGCATAAAAAGCATCGACTCTTCTAAGCGAAAAGTAAGACAGGTATCTCGTGCAATCCAAAAGCAAAAGAAAACAGATCAAGGGGGCATTTTCCATGGTCATCCGGAAAGGATCCCCTTTGAAGACCGTACCTTCAATAAAGTATTTTCTTTACATACGGTTCAGGCTTGTACTGATGTCAGGCTCGCATTAAGAGAGATTTATCGAGTGCTTCAAATTGACGGCCGATTTTACATCAGTATTGATAACAATGCAGAAAAAAACGAGAAAAAATATATTCAATTGCTGCAAGATCAGCATTTTAGAGACATTTCTGTCATCAGACGCGATTCGTGTCTTTGTATTGTCGCTGTTAAATAAAAAATTTCTCGGGAAATATATCCAGACTTCTGACATTCAGGGATTTGGGTATATTTTCTTAATTTTATATTTTTTGCATAGCATTTATATTAAAAAAAGTTTTTTTCATATAAACTATAAACATAAGAATGGGTAAGAGGTGATTTGAGACAGAGTGGATATCATTTATGAACAACCGGAATGAATGTTCATTCCTAAATGAATCGGAGGTTTTAAGTTTACATGGCATCCGCACTTATCAGTAAATACGATTTGATCATGAAGGCATCGCTTTCGCTTTTTACGGAAAGAGGATTTGATGCCACCACCATCCCAATGATAGCAAAAAGAGCTGAAGTGGGTACAGGCACAATTTATCGCTACTTTGACAGCAAAGAAACACTCGTCAATGTTTTGTTTCAAGAAAGCATTCAACGTTTTTCAGAAAAGGTAAAGCGAAATTATTCTGAAATGCCTGTCAGAGAGGGCTTTCGCCACATATTTTGCTGTCTCGTTCAATTTACGAAGGAGAGCGACTACGCGCTTTTTTTCCTTGAAACGAAAAAGGATGCTCACTATTTAAATGAAACAAGCAAAAAAATGATAGAAAACCTGACTCAAATGCTTGACGATTTTTTTAACAAGGGAAAAACAGAAGGAGTGATCCGCTCCTTGCCCTCCAATGTATTAATTGCGATTGTATTAGGCGCATTTCTCAAGTTGTATCAGCTTGTGCAACAAGGTGATATAGAGATGAATGCTGATTTGATTTCTGAATTGGAGCAATGCTGCTGGGACGCGATTAAACTTCATTCATTGACTTCAGAAGAATAAAGAAAGGAAGATGTTTATGAAACAGGCAAGTGCAATACCTCAGCCGAAAACATACGGACCTTTAAAAAACCTCCCGCATTTGGAAAAGGAACAGCTTTCCCAATCCTTATGGCGGATTGCTGATGAGTTAGGGCCGATTTTCCGTTTCGATTTTCCTGGTGTATCCGGCGTTTTCGTATCAGGCCATGAACTCGTTGCTGAAGTGTGTGACGAGAGCCGATTTGACAAAAACCTTGGAAAAGGCTTGCTGAAAGTGCGTGAGTTCGGAGGAGACGGGTTGTTTACTAGCTGGACGCACGAGCCGAATTGGCAGAAAGCCCATCGTATTCTGCTGCCGAGCTTCAGTCAAAAAGCAATGAAAGGCTATCATTCTATGATGCTGGATATCGCGACACAGCTGATTCAAAAATGGAGCCGGCTGAATCCAAATGAAGAAATTGACGTGGCGGACGATATGACACGGCTGACGCTTGATACCATCGGGTTATGCGGATTTAACTATCGGTTTAACAGCTTTTACCGTGATACGCAGCATCCGTTTATCACCAGCATGCTCCGGGCTTTAAAAGAAGGAATGAATCAAACAAAAAGACTGGGCCTGCAGGATAAAATGATGGTCAAAACGAGACAGCAGTTCCAAAAGGATATCGAAGTGATGAATTCGCTGGTTGACAGAATTATAGCAGAGCGAAAAGCAAACCCGGACCAAAACATTAAGGATCTGTTATCGCTCATGCTTTATGCGAAAGATCCTGTAACGGGTGAGACACTGGATGATGAAAACATCAGATATCAAATCATCACGTTTTTAATCGCAGGCCATGAAACAACGAGCGGCTTGCTTTCCTTTGCGATTTACTGTCTGCTTAAACATCCGGAAAAACTTAAAAAAGCTCAAGAGGAAGCCGATCGCGTGTTAACGGAAGACACGCCTGAATATAAACACATTCAGCAGCTGAAATATGTTCGGATGGTTCTCAATGAAACGCTTAGGCTGTATCCGACAGCGCCCGCTTTTTCTCTTTATGCCAAGGAGGATACAGTTTTAGGCGGCGAATACCCTATCAGTAAAGGACAGCCCGTCTCCGTCTTGATCCCAAAACTTCACAGAGATCAAAACGCTTGGGGTGAAGATGCAGAAGATTTTCGTCCGGAACGGTTTGAAAACCCTGAGAATATTCCTCACCATGCGTATAAACCGTTTGGAAACGGCCAGCGGGCGTGTATCGGGATGCAGTTTGCGCTTCAAGAAGCGACAATGGTTCTCGGACTGGTGTTAAAGCACTTTGAATTGATGAATCACACTGGTTACGAGCTCAAAATCAAAGAGGCATTAACAATTAAACCGGATGATTTTAAAATTACAGTGAAACCAAGGAAACCGGTCCAAATGAATGTTCAGAAAAAAGAACAGACTGGCACCGCGCACGAAACGAAGGAAAACGAGACAAAACCTAAACACGGCACTCCTTTACTCGTTCTTTACGGTTCAAACCTCGGCACCGCAGAAGGCATGGCAGGTGAATTGGCAGCTTACGGGCGCCGGCTCGGCTTTACAGCGGAAACTGCACCTCTTGATGATTACATTGGAAAACTCCCCGACCAAGGCGCTGTTGTCATTGTGACTGCCTCATATAACGGAGCGCCGCCTGATAATGCTGCTGGCTTTGTCGAGTGGCTGGGAGAGTTGGAGGAAGGTCAATTAAAGGATGTTTCCTATGCGGTATTCGGCTGCGGAAACCGGAGCTGGGCCAGCACGTATCAGCGAATTCCTCGCCTTATCGATGACATGATGGCATCAAAAGGAGCATCACGATTGACATCCATTGGGGAAGGCGATGCGGCCGATGACTTTGAAAGCCATCGCGAGTCTTGGGAGAACCGCTTTTGGAAGGAAACAATGGAAGCCTTTCATGTAAATGAAATAACCGAGAAAGAAACGAAGCCGTCACTATCCATTACATTCCTCAGTGAAGCAACAGAGACACCGCTTGCTAAAGCGTATGGCGCGTTTGAAGGTATCGTTCTTGAAAACCGTGAGCTTCAGACAGCAAGCAGTTTGCGTTCGACGCGTCATATAGAATTGGAGCTCCCTGACTCAAAAACGTATAAAGAGGGCGACCACATCGGAATATTGCCGAAAAACAGCCAAGATCTGGTTCAACGGGTTCTCAACCGATTCGATTTGCAGCCGCAAGCTGTGATAAAAATGAACGGCAGCCCGCATATGGCTCACCTTCCGCTGGATCGGCCGATCAGAGTGACGGAGTTATTATCATCCTACGTAGAGCTGCAGGATTCTGCTTCAAGGCTTCAGCTTCGTGAGCTGGCTTCATATACAGTATGCCCGCCTCATAAAAAAGAGCTGGAATTACTTGTATCGAGTGATGAAATGTACAAGGAACATGTTCTGACAAAACGTGTGACAATGCTGGATCTGTTAGAGGACTATCCGGCCTGTGAAATGCCGTTTGAACGGTTTTTAGAGCTTTTGCCATCACTAAAGCCAAGATATTATTCAATTTCAAGCTCACCGAAGGTCAAAGCAAATAGGGTCAGTATGACGGTGAGAGTTGTAAAGGCTTCAGCTTGGAGCGGACGCGGGGAATACAAGGGTGTTGCATCCAATTACTTAGCCGGACTCCGTCAAGGTGATACGGTTGCCTGTTTCATTCGGACGCCGCAATCTGGGTTCCAGCTGCCTGATGATCCCCAAACCCCGCTGATTATGGTGGGACCGGGTACAGGAATTGCGCCATTCAGAGGTTTCATCCAGGCCAGATCCGTTCTGAAGAAGGAAGGAAGTGCGCTTGGCGAAGCTCATTTATACTTCGGATGCCGGCGTCCTGATCATGACGATCTTTATAAAGAAGAGCTTGATAAGGCGGAAAAAGCCGATTTGGTAACAGTCCATCGATGCTATTCACGAATGGAAGACGAACCAAAAGTATATGTTCAGCACTTGCTAAAACAAGATGCACAGAAATTAATTTCACTGATCGAAAAAGGTGCGCACGTTTATATATGCGGCGATGGTGCACAAATGGCTCCTGAAGTAGAGAACACACTGCGTGCGGCTTATGAAGCTGGCAAAGGAGCAAGTCAGGAAGCGTCAGCAGAATGGCTGAAGAAGCTGCAAGATCAAAAACGTTATGTAAAAGATGTATGGACTGGAATGTAAGTAAAAATAAATCCCGCCAGAGATGGCGGGATTGCTTTAGCATGTGAAAACCGGCACGATATTGAAATCTACTGAAAAGGATGTTATAGGGAGTATCGTGCCGGCCTTGTTATTATTATCGTCCGAAAGATATAAAACTTTAGGTTTTTTTCTGGTTTTTTATAAACAAATAGTTATAAAGTTATATATTTGTATCTTGGAGTTTAATTTTCCAGAAACTTAATCAAGCGTTTTTTCCTTTTTATTCTTGCATCTCATCCTGCCGTTTGAGTTAGACTATCCGATTTGAGGCTATGCATTTGTCTGTTCGCTTCCTCAGACTTCAAGCTAATCAGAGGATGTTCCATGATGATATAGACGCTCAAGATGTTTTCTGTAATGAAAATCATGAACCAACGAATCGTCGGTCTGATTAAAAGCAGGAAGCTGCCAACCGCAAACAGCCATATCCCTGCAGACATTAATTCATCGTAAAAGAAGAAAAAGCTGCCGATTAAAAATAAAGCGCCAATGATAAAATCGTTTACTGTATAGAGAACTTTATATCGTTTTTTGAAAAAAAGCTCGTATCGATTTATTTGCTTTTTCATCTCTTTTTCTGCATTAGCTTCCACGATGATCCCTCCATTCTATATTTGCTTACCCTCACGTAAACAATAGGTAAACATAAGAGCTTCACAGCTAGAAATAAAAATGATGAGAACCATATATAGGTCAGCCATTTCTCAAGTTAGGAAGGGCGGTAGTTTGTGAGTTTTCTTATACCTATTTATTAACATAAATTGAAAAATGTTATAATATAAATGGATCATAAACGAAGGGGGTGGCAATATGAATAAAGAATCGAAGGTTATTATCGTATTAGGTGAATTTGAGAACGAAGCGGAAGGAATAATTTTAGAATGCAGAATATAAATTTCCAATAGATTAGGTTTTATGCCTGGTCCATGTCATCAATGCAGTTTGCTGCACGCAGCTGGAATTGATCCATCGCAAAAAAAGAGGTCCTGCTTAGACCTCTTTTTTGCTAATCTATTTTATTGCCTGAACGATAAGAGCGGTTAAAGCTTCGGCCCCCTGAGGAACCAAGTGTACGCCGTCAGGGGTGAAATACTCCGGATGCTGGAGAGCTTCTGTATGCCAGTCAATCAACGTAATATTGTTATGCGTGTTAGCCTGCTGCTGCAAAGCTTCATTCACCTTGCTTTCCCATTGCCGGGGAACCCGCGTATTGACAAGATAGATATGAGCTTTTGAGAAAGATGTAAGCAATTGATCGATTTGGCTGTTTGTAAAATAGCCATTGGTTCCCAGTTCAATGATGACGGCTTTATTCGGCTGATTAAAAGACTTGTATTCCCGTGTCAGTTCTAAAGCTTGAGACATTTGTCTTCCCACCTTCCCATCAATTATGACATGTGAAAGAGACTGACGGAGGCTGGAGGCGATATCAAGCATGACGGAATCCCCTATAGCTAATACTTCTTTATCAGCAGCTGCCGGTTCTTTCTGAGATTTTACGTCCTTTTTTTTCTTAGTCTCCTGTCCTTTTGCCTTCGATTCCTCTTGATCTTTAGTTGAGGCTGTTGTTTTTTGTTTGGATTTGTTTTCTCCGTCTTTATCGGATGCTGCCAACTTTCTATGCTCTGACGTCTGGTTTGTGTCAGCGCTTGTTTCTTGTGAGCTATACGTCCATTGCGGATGTTTTTTCTCTCCCGCTACCCCTGACAGTCCCCCTGCAAAAATAAGCATAGCGAGAATGACGAAGCCAATTGACATTTTGCCGATGACAGATGTCGTTTTCCATTCCCGAATTCTATCAATAAAAGCCCGGCAGAAAAATGACTTAAACCCTTCTGTCCGTATCGGCTTCTCAATAAAATGATAGGAAAGCTCGGCGAGTATAAATGTAGCGATGATCTTTAGCGCGATATGCCAAAAAACAGGGTTTCCGATTTCTTGAACCGGCGTGCTTAACACAATAACAGGGTAGTGCCAAAGATAAATACCGTAAGACCTCGTACCAAGCCAACGAAGAGGCCTCCATGAAAGCAGAATGCCCAAAAAACTGCTCGGATGGGATACACATGCAATAAGAACCGCGGCGGTAATGCTTATTAAAAACATTCCGCCTCTGTAAAGAAAAGGTTCGTATTCATCTGTAAAATAGACACACAAAACTAAAATACAAAACGCCGAAAGTTCTGTGACATGCAAAAGGCGCTTCAGTTTGTATGGCAGCCTGTTGGAAGACAGCCTTTTCATCGGCCATATCAGAGCCAGAGCACATCCTATGAGAAGTTCAAACGAACGAGTATCTGTGCCGTAGTACACGCGACTCGGATCTCCGCCGGGTTCATACAGTACGCTCATCATAACGGCTGAACAGAGCGCAAGCAACGATACCGCTGCCGCCAGTTTCGCACGGTTTTTAAATATGTACATTCCAGCAACCAAGAACATCGGCCATACAATATAAAATTGCTCTTCAATTGCCAATGACCAAAGGTTTTTAAGCGGTGACGGGGATCCGAAGCTATCAAAATACGAGAGTTTATGAAAAATAAACCACCAATTGCTCATGTAAAAGAGAGAAGAGATGGCATCTCCGCGCACAGTGTGCAAAAGTTCCCGGTTGCATACGACGACCCAAATAACAGCGGAAATGATCATAAGGTAAGCCGCTGGCAGAAGCCGCCGAATTCGGCGCACCCAAAAGTCCCGAAAATCAAGGCTGATATTATTTCCATGTGCCGGCAGTATAATAGATGTAATTAAGTAGCCTGATAATACAAAAAAAATATCAACTCCAATGAAGCCACCGTTAGCCCAATTGAAGTTTAGGTGATAAGCGATAACTGCCAGGACGGCAAAAGCCCGAAGGCCATCGAGTCCAGTGATGTAGCGGTGATGCTGTGTCGTGTGATACATGATATTCCTCCAATAATGTGCAGATATTCTCGTTGTTTTGGCTGCAAGGTTACGCCTTCTTGATATTTGTCAGGTCCCTTTGCGAAAGGGAAAACACCCATGACAGATGATGACATGGATGTTTTTCTGTTATCGAACATAACGTTCTCCCATGAGCAGATGTGAGATGACGCTGGTCGGAATTTTAAACTCTGTAACGCCCATATAGCCGGGGGCAACTTCATATTCATCAAATGAAATCACAAGTTTATGGTCTTCTGTAATATAAAACGTTTGATCAGGCTGAATGTGTTTGAATGGTTCTGCATCCTCGTCAGTGACCCAATAGATTTTATTTGGATCTTCCTTCATTTGCTGTTTCATTTGTTCTTTGATGTTTTGGCTGATGACTTTGATATAGCGGTCATCTTTAAATAAGCTTTTTAAGGTAAGTAAGATATCATTCTTTTTGTCAATTGTGATATAACGGCTTTGTGTGTGAGATGATGCTTGTGTTTTTTCAATATCTCGCCGAATAGAAATTAAATCTGGCGTGTCTGTTACTGTCTCGTAATCACTGTAAATGCTGAGATGTCCTTTTTTATTTTTGGATGTGGACTGTATAAATTCTTTATACATCTGCTTGCTTTCTTTCAAATATTTCTGGTTGATGCTGTTTTCAAGCTCTTTATTAGAAAGTCCCGACAGAGCAGGCGTTTTGACATCGATGCTTGATTCATCTTTCTCTTCTTTGATCTCAATAAAAGTGATGGCTTTGACGATCTTGCCGATGACAGGGATTTTTGACATAGCTTGAGCTGCATCTGGGTTGATGTTGACAAGTGCAGTGAATAAAATAGCTGCCGCGACAGCTGCTGATGTCGGCCACATGACGATTCTTTTCTTTTTTGGTTTTTGCTGAAGGGCTTTTTCAACAATGATATCCAGTTCTTTAGGAATCTGGACATTTTTATATTCTTCTTTTAATTGCTGTAATCTCTTATCCATTAAGAATCCTCCTTCGTCAACTGAATGCGCATCAGCTTCAATGCTCTGTAAAGGCGCGTTTTGACGGTATTCAAGTTTTCCCCTGTAATTTCCGCAATTTCTTCTAGTTTGAGGTCTTCAAAAAAACGCAAAATAATAATTGTTTTATAGTGGGACGGCAATTCGTCGAGCGCTTCATGAAGATCAGTGTCCTTATAGTGATCTTCCTTTCCGGGGCTTAAAAACTCAATCGTTTCGTCATCCATCACCTTTAACTTTTTTTGTTTTCGCAAAAAATCAATAGCTGTACGTACTAAGATTTTATAAAACCAGCTTTTTATCGTCTCAGGGTTTCTGACCGTTTCAACTGAGCTGAGCGCTTTTTTTATAGATTCCTGAATAATATCTAATGCGTCATCTTGATTTTTCACATAACTGAAGGCTAACCTGTAGAAATCTTGCTTATGGTCAGTTATACACATGACAAGCAACGCTTTTATTGTTTGTTTTTTCTTCATTGCAATAAAGGGCTCCTTTTTGAATATACGTATATCGTAGGATGTTACCTAGGATAGACGGGGCAGTTTGAAAAATAGTTTGCGCAGATATTATTTTTTTAAAAAAAGTGATCAGGAGCGGGAGGAGAGGATCAATTGCTTAAAAATAAACGGAAAAGACCCTATTAATGGGGGAGTTGCATAAAAAAACATGACTTGTTGATACAAGCCATGTTTTTTGGTTACATGGTATACAGGAAATATCATGTGTTCTATTCCAAGTAATGTTTTTTAAAATCTGAGTGGATTGAAAATTTGCGTCGTAACTGGATGAGGTTTTTTCCAAAACTATCTTCTAAAAGCCCTCTATGCTTCTTCATAATTTCCATGAGATACAGATCATGAATGATCACTTCTGTAATAGGCATGACTAAACCTACATGCATCGTCCATGCAGCACGGCTATCGTTGCCAAGAGAGACAATACCTGCTACTACTTCTGAATCATCTCCGCTATATACAAGCCACCGTCCGTCATACTCTTCTGTAATTTCACTGCTCATATCATGAAGGTACACATTAGCAAAATCAGATGCGATATCTCCGTAGGCAATAATGGTGACAATGACACCTTTATTTGCCGCCTGTCTCAGCTCTGATTCCACCTCTTTGAAATCCTCTTTCCAGATCTCCAAGAGGATTCTTTTTTTTGCTGATAATATACAAGCCTTCACCTTTTCAAGAATTTCACTGCGTCCGGTGATATTCCAGATATTTTCCCGGTCATTTGCGGTCTGCTCGAATTTTTCAAAGTATTTTTCAGCCTGGTCAAAATTCTCTTCCGCTTTGAGCCGTCGGTTTTTAATCAGTTCTTTAGCGGGTACAGGGACATACTGAGGCGTGTTTCCGTGGCTTACAAAAACATCTCCTCTTAAGACAAGGCTTTCCAAGACTTCATATATTTTTGAACGAGGCACGCCGGAATTTTTGGCTACCGCATAGCCGGTTAAAGGCGATTCTTGCAATAATGCCAGATAAGCTTTTGATTCATATTCGGTAAAATTGAGGTTTTTTAAAATGTCTAACATATTTTCCTTCATACATCCTCCAATATAAAGAGCAGTCGCTGCCTTTGTAATCGCTATTTTAACAAACCATATTGATTTTTTCCAAACGTATTGATACACTTTTTGTAGGGAGTTACTTTAGTAGTCACTATATGTTAAGGCGATTCATTTAAAGGGGGAAAGAACATGCACAGCTTACTCGCATACATACCGATCGCTGCCATGATGGTTATCATTCCAGGAGCAGATACGATGCTTGTTATGAAAAATACCCTTAGATATGGCGCAAAGGCTGGCCGATATAATATTCTTGGATTGGCAACGGGACTATCTTTTTGGACGGTTATTGCCATTCTAGGTTTATCAATGGTCATTGCCAAGTCGGTGATTCTTTTTACAACAATCAAATATTTGGGAGCAGCATACTTAATTTATTTAGGGATAAAAAGTTTTTTTGCAAAAAATATGTTTTCTTTAGACGATATGCAAGCTCAAGCAAAAACCGCAGCAATTTCTCCGAAACGACACTATAAATCTTCCTTTATGCAAGGGTCACTCAGTAACATTCTTAATCCCAAAACGGTTTTGGTCTATGTCACGATCATGCCCCAATTCATCAATCTGAAGGGAAATGTAAACCAGCAGCTTATTATTTTAGCTTCAATTCTCACCCTATTAGCGGTGTTATGGTTTCTCTTTCTCGTTTATATCATTGATTACGCAAAAAAATGGATGAAAAATCCCAAGTTCCAGAAAGCTTTTCAAAAAATAACGGGAATCATATTAGTTGGGTTTGGTATTAAAACTGGTTTAAATTGATGTCACGGCCACTTACCAAAAGACTCCGTTCATATTTTGAACGGAGTCTTTTGATAAATATGGAGATTAAATCACGGAGGCAGGTATGTTTTTATCTTCAGCATACGTTTATTTTGGAGACATTTGTACGGGAAAAGATCATGACACTACATGAGCGGGATCGTAAAACATGGAATATCCAGTGCCTCGCAGCACACAAAAAAGACAAGGGATAAACAACTCCCTTGTCTTTTTTATGATTTCACTTAGTATGACGAACTTTATAAGCAATCATCAATAAGAGAAACCAAACTGGAGTGACAAATAGGGAAACACGCGTATCTTTCGCGAGTGCCAGCACAACCAGTATGAACACCAGGAAAGCCAGTGTTACGTAATTGGATAATGGAAAAAGCGGCATTTTAAATGTATTCACCTTTGCTGCATCCGGTCTTGTTTTCCGATATTTCAAATGGCAAATCACAATAATGCCCCAAATAAAGATGAAGCATATAGTAGAAACACTTGTGATAAGCGTAAAAACTTGCTCTGGCATTACATAGTTCAGAATAACACCAATAAGAATGGCAATGGCTGAAAAGAACAATGCATTGCTTGGTACATTTGAGGCAGTCAGCTTTTGCAATGGGTCAGGTGCATGATGATCCTTGGCAAGCGAGTATACCATCCGGCTTGTACTAAATAAAGCACTATTGCCAGCTGAAGCAGCAGATGTCAGTACAACAAAATTAATGATGCTGGCGGCTGCTGTGATACCGACCGCTGAGAATACTTGAACAAATGGGCTTTCAGCAGGATTGATGATATTCCATGGATAAATACTCATAATCACAAGAAGAGCGCCAATATAAAAAAGCAAAATTCGAATAGGGATATTGTTAATTGCTTTAGGGATTACTTTTTCTGGGTTTTCTGCTTCGCCTGCAGTAAGCCCCACAAGTTCAATGCCCGTAAATGCAAACACGACCATCTGGAATGAGAGGATAAATCCATGTAAACCATTTGGAAACATGCCGCCGTGACTCCAAAGATTCGTGAAGGAGGCGATGTTTGACTGTGTGGAAAATCCTTTTATGATCAAGACAATACCGATAACAATCAGTGCCAGTATTGCGATGATTTTGATTAATGCGAACCAGAACTCCAATTCACCAAAAAGTTTTACAGTCGCTAGATTCATGATGAGCAACATCATAAGCGCAATGAACCCTGGCATCCATTGGGGTACACCAGGAAACCAATATTGTGTATAAAGACCGACAGCTGTTAAATCAGCCATAGCAAGTGAGATCCAGCAAAACCAGTACGTCCAGCCGGTAATAAATGCTGCCATATTTCCTAAATAATCACTTACAAAATCGACAAAAGAGTGATATCCCGCGTTAGATAAGAGCAGCTCTCCCAGTGAACGCATAATGAAAAAGAGAAATACGCCCGTGATCATGTAAGCAAATAAAATAGAGGGTCCTGAAAAATGTATTGATTTCCCTGATCCTAGGAATAAACCAGTTCCGATTGCCCCCCCAATCGCTATGAGTTGTATGTGCCTGTTTTTAAGGCCTCTGGACAATTTCCGTTTGTGCAGAGAATTGTCCATAGTGGAATCGTCCGTCACTTTATGTTTTCCTCCAATAAAAAATATAGTTATCTTGGTTGTTTAGGAATCATAGCTTCCTGAATTTTTTATCTATCATTATAACAGGAAACTTATATTATATTAAATTTTATTGATTTTTTTAATTAAATGTAACTAATGTATCTATTTTTATAAGGTGTAATATCCACCAGGATGTGTAAAGGATTTCTTTTCTGCCGCTCTAATAATATATCCAACTATTTTTTATTAAAATAATAAGGTTATAAGAAGAATAGAGAGTTTACATTCAGTCATGTTTATAATGACAAGAGATTAAGTTTTGGGTTGTTTGCCCTGATCTTTAAGATGTATTTTCCGAAGTATCAGAACTTTGTCACCAATATGTTCACGGAGAGTGGTAAACTGTTTACGAATTATTACTTTTGAAGGGGGACAACCTGAGTGAATCATAGATCAAAAACACCAAAAAAGGGTGTTTGTTTAGACAAATAACGAAATTATTTTTTAATCGGTGCAAGCTTTTGTGTTGAGATACGGTGCTATTGTTCCTGCATATAAAAACATTTCACAGAATATTGAAAAAGAAAATCCAAGTGCGGACGCAAGGCCATAGAATGAGATGAGATCCTCAGTACAAGGCATAAAAATTGATGTCCGTTTTTTCAATTTTGACTAATAAGGACAAAGGATGTTATAGATGAAAAGAATTGATAAAATATACCATCAGCTCATGCATAATTTTCATGACTCCAGCTTAGATCATCTTTTAAAGGTACAGGGAAATTCAGCAAAGGAAATTGCTCAGCAATTGAAGATAGAGCGGTCCAATGTCAGTTTTGAATTAAACAATCTCGTGCGGTCCAAAAAGGTGATAAAAATTAAAACGTTTCCCGTGCGGTACATTCCAGTGGAAGTAGTGGAAAGAGCATTCAACAAAAAATGGAATACAGAGATAATGGAAGTTAAAGAGCTGAAGGGGCTTTCTGAAAATCAAAAAAAGAACGATCAAAATATTTCTACGAATCCTCTTGAACTTATGATTGGAGCAAAAGGCAGTTTGAAGAAAGCAATTTCTCAAGCAAAAGCAGCTGTTTTTTATCCTCCGCACGGTCTGCACATGCTTCTCTTAGGACCGACAGGCTCCGGTAAATCCCTTTTTGCGAACCGGATTTACCAGTTTGCGATTTACTCTGACATTTTGAATCCTGGTTCTCCGTTCATCACATTTAACTGTGCAGATTACTATAACAATCCTCAATTATTACTCTCTCAATTATTTGGTCATAAGAAAGGAGCATTTACCGGCGCCAGCGAAGATAAAGCCGGTTTAGTTGAGCAGGCCGACGGGGGCATTCTGTTTATGGATGAAATTCATCGTCTTCCGCCTGAGGGACAAGAAATGCTGTTTTATTTTATCGACAGCGGATCTTATAACCGTCTTGGAGAAACTGAACATAAAAGAACATCGAAAGTATTATTTATTTGCGCAACTACCGAAAACCCTAATTCTGCTCTATTAAAAACATTTTTGCGAAGAATTCCAATGACGATTCATATTCCATCGCTGGGAGAACGATCTCTTAAAGAGAGAGTTGATCTCACAACGTTTTTATTAGGGAAAGAAGCAGAGCGTATTAAGAAGAATCTAAGTGTGCATATCGATGTATATAATGCATTGATTCATTCTGCGAAGTTTGGGAATGTGGGACAGCTGAAATCAAATGTGCAGTTAGTTTGTGCACATGGATTTTTACATAATCTTGACAGAGATGAAGTTGTTGAACTGACCGTTCGGGATCTCCCGGATGAAATCAAGCAAGATTGGATGTCGAGCAGCAAAAACATGAAAAGAAGCAAAACGATTTCTGAATATGTCAATATCACAACCATCATATCCCCGATAGTAGAAGATGAAACAACAAAAATTGATGATGATCTATCATTTAATTTGTATCATTTGATAGAAGAAAAAGTCGAAGTGTTAAACAAAGAAGGCTTGTCCAAAAAGGAAATAAACCAATATATTTTAACGGATATTCATTTGCATGTCAGAAGCTTTTTTAATCAAAGCGCGTTCCGAAATGACAGCCTGCTGACATTTGTTGAGGACGGCGTGATTCAAATGACGAAGCAATTAAAAGAAGTTGCTGAACAAGAACTGAATTGCACATTTGACCGTAAATTTATCTATTTTTTAAGTATGCATATCGATTCATTTTTAAAACGCGGTAAGCAAATTGATGTTTTAAATGCGCAGGAAACGGATGAAATCCGTGATACCCATGTGAAAGAGTATCAGGTGGCGCTCATATTCAAAGACAAAATTCAGGAACACTTCAGAGTAACCGTCCCGGAAATAGAAGTCATCTACTTAACGATGCTGATTCATTCCATCAAAACGTTAAAAGAAAACAAAAGAGTAGGGATTGTGGTTGCCGCACATGGAAATAGCATGGCGAGTTCCATGGTTGAAGTAGCGACGGAGCTTTTAGGAAGCACCCCAATTGCGGCCGTCGATATGCCCCTTTCTGTTTCACCTGCGGAAATTATGGAGCGCTTAGCGGGGAAAATACAGCAGGTAGATGAAGGTGAAGGTGTTTTAATGCTTGTTGATATGGGGTCACTTGCAATGCTGGAAAGCAAGCTTGAAGAAAAAACAGGCATCAAAATCAAAACAATCAGCAATGTCACGACCTCAATGGTGCTGGACGCCGTCAGAAAGGTGAACTATCTGAATTTACATTTACATGCCATATATGATTCGGTCACAAAGGATTTTATTGAGTTATGGGATCGGCAGCCTGCCGCCTCACCAGGCAAAAAGAGGGCGTTGGTTTCGATTTGCACAACAGGCAGCGGAACGGCAAAAAAGCTGGAAGACATCTTAACAACGATCGTAAACAAGGCCTCTGATGTTCCCATCCACATATTGACCGTATCATCGATTAAATTGGCAAACAGCATCAAAGAAATCGAAAAAGAGTATGAGATTCTTGCGACAGTAGGAACAAAAGATCCTAAAATCAATGCTCCGCATGTATCTTTGGAGGTATTAATTGGAGGAGAAGGAGAGAAGATGATCCAACAGGCGATCACAAAAGGCAGCATCCCGATGAGTAATGGATTATCGGGCGCAAATATCATTGTACGGGAGCTTTGCGAGGATAGTTTGAAAAAGTATCTGGTTTTTTTGAACCCCCATCACATTATAGAAATCTTATTAGAGTGGCTTCAGACCATTCAAGATGAGTTAGGCATCATTTTCAATAACACAGTGATGATCAAAGTGATTATGCATACGGCTTTTGCCTTTGAAAGGGTGATTAAACAGAATCCGATTGCTTTTTCCGAAGAAGACGAAATAACCGATCAGCTGAAAGAGATTTTTGAGGTGACAGAGCGAACATTAATCCCTTATGAACAAAAATTGGGACTGAACATAAGCGATGATGAAAAATTATTTATAGCCGCCATTTTTGCTGAAGAAGTACATGGCCACATGTGTTAAAAGCAGTTTTTTTCCGTAAACCTGTATTAAATGGAACGCCATTTTAATACAGGTTTATTTTTGTATTCACATGTGTTTCAATCAGCTTTCTTCATGTGCTGAAAAACAAATGAAAACGCTTAACACAGATTCTTTGGCACGATACTTGCATTATAAATGGATGTACGAAAAAGGAAAGGAGCAAACGTGTTATGATTTCAGTCATTATTAGCGGACATGGGGACTTTCCCATAGCATTAAAAGAATCTTCAGGCATGATATTCGGTGAAGAAAATCATCTGATAGCGGTGCCGTTTTTTAAAGGAGAGGGCATCCAAACGCTGCAAGAAAAATATCATCAGACGCTTCAGGATATTCCGAAAGAAAATGAGGTGCTTTTTTTAGTTGATATTTTTGGAGGCACACCATATAACGCAGCGGCTTCCTTCATCGCTAAGGATCAAAGAATGGATATGGCTGCCGGCATAAACCTGCCGATACTACTGGAGGTATTAAGCCTGAGAGAACACATGAAACTCAAAGAAATGCTGAATCACTTAAAAAAAATGAGCCAGCAAAGCTTTCAAGTTTGCAGCGAACATTTAGAAAAAGCAAAAACAGTTTGTGAAGAAAAAAGAGAGGATGAACTATGATGAACATTACATTGGCAAGAATTGATGACCGCTTTATTCACGGCCAAATCCTGACAAGATGGATTAAAGTCCATGCAGCAGACCGAATCATCGTTGTGTCAGATGACGTTGCGCAGGATGAAATGAGAAAAACCCTGATCCTTTCTGTTGCTCCTTCCAATGTAAAGGCGAGTGCCGTATCAATTTCTAAAATGGCAAAGGCGTTTCATAGTCCGCGCTACGAAGGGGTAACGGCGATGCTGCTGTTTGAAAACCCATCCGATATTGTATCTCTCATAGAAGCAGGCGTCCCTATCAAAACCGTAAATGTCGGAGGGATGCGTTTTGAGAATAATCGCCGGCAAATCACCAAATCAGTCAGCGTAACTGAAGAGGATATAGAGGCGTTTGAGACATTAAATGAATTAGGCGTCACGCTGGAATTGAGGCAGCTGCCTTCTGATGCCAGTGAAGACTTTATGGAGATTTTGAGAAATGTAACAAAATCATCAAGGGGATGAGATGATGACTTCAATACAAATTATTTTGTTGTTAATCATTGCAGCCATTACAGGTATTGCAAGTGTATTGGATGAAGGACAAACACACCGTCCGCTGATTGCCTGCACTTTGGTTGGCCTTGTTCTTGGTGATCTAAAAACAGGAATCATTTTAGGAGGAACGCTGGAGCTGATGGCGCTGGGCTGGATGAATGTCGGCCTCGCCATGGCGCCTGATACAGCCATTGCCTCTGTGATTTCAACCATTTTAGTGATTACCGCTGATCAAGGCATTGGTGAAGGCATTGCCGTCGCTGTTGCTTTGGCAGCTGCAGGTCAAGCGCTTACTATTTTTGTCCGAACGATTACTGTCTTTTTCATTCACCGTGCTGATAAATATGCCAGGGAGGGGAATATCAAAGGAATTGAAATTATGCATATTACTGCCATGGTGTTTCAGGCGCTGCGTGTTATGATACCGACTTTGATTGTGGCCTTAATCAGTGTGAGCGCTGTTCAGGCGTTCTTAGGAAATATTCCGGAAGTCATTACCAAAGGTTTGCAAATAGGAGGGGGCATCATTGTTGTTGTGGGGTATGCAATGGTGATCAATATGATGAATATCCCTTATCTTAAGCCATTTTTCTATATTGGTTTTTTGTTGGCAGCGTTTACCGATTTCAATTTAGTAGGGTTTGGCGCTCTTGGTCTCTGTCTGGCGCTTTTATACCAGCAGGTTATGCAAAAAAATAGCGCCCACGGGGCAGTTGCCGCAGCCGCAGACGGCAGCAATGCAGCTGTCTATGATGATGATGACGATCTTGATGCATAAGAACGAGGGGGGATGAAAATTGGAGAAAGAAAAAAGATTAACAAAGAAAGACATTTTCAGTATGTTTATCCGTTCGAATTTCTTGCTCGGCTCATTTAACTTTGAACGTGTGCAGGCAATGGGATATTGCTATGTGATGATACCGGCGATAAAAAAATTGTACGGTCCGGGAGCGAAAAGAAACGCAGCATTACAGCGCCACTTGGAATGGTTTAATACACATCCGTGGCTGTCCGCACCCATATTTGGGGTGACAGCTGCCATGGAAGAAGAAATGGCGAACAATAAAGGAATAGACGGGAAAGCAATAAGCGGGATGAAAATCGGTTTAATGGGCCCGATAGCGGGTGTGGGCGACCCTATTTTCTGGGGAACCGTACGTCCCGTATTGGCTGCTTTAGGGGCTTCTCTTGCTTTAGGCGGAAACATAGCCGGTCCTCTGCTGTTCTTTTTTCTGCTGAATGCCATCAGATTAACCACAAAATATTACGGTTTAAAGTATGGCTATGTAAAAGGGATGGAGATTCTGCAGGATCTAGCAGGAAATCGTATTCAAAAACTGACAGAAGGTGCTTCCATCCTCGGGTTATTTGTGATGGGGGCTTTGGTCTCCAAGTGGACCACCATCAACATCCCGATCGTTGTTTCAAGAATTAAAGATGATAACGGAAAAGTTGACGTTCAAACTGTGCAAAATATTTTAGACAGCATTATGCCGGGGGCGCTGCCTTTAGGATTGACTTTATTAGTGGCATGGATGCTGCGAAAAGGAGTAAATCCTCTCCTAATTATAGTTGGCATATTTGTGATCGGTATTCTTGGCTATTGGGCTGGATTTCTGGCATAAGCGCTTAACGGGTAAAAAGGGGAGAACCTGCCGAAGTCTTTCTCATAACCTCTTCATCATTCGATACAGCTTTTATCACGGATCACTCGTGCAGATGTCTCTCTTGAATGTTTTTATATGTTAGAGAGGAGAGAATCAGAATGAAAAAGAAGCTTATTCAAGTCGTGATCCTATTCACCATGCTGTTTACTATGGCACTGCCAGTAAGTGCAGCCGATTCAAGCTACTATGATGAGGATTACCGTCCTCAATATCATTTCACACCAGAGGCAAACTGGATGAATGATCCAAACGGAATGGTATATTATGCAGGGGAGTATCATTTGTTTTATCAGCATCATCCATACGGTCTGCAATGGGGGCCGATGCATTGGGGCCATGCAGTAAGCAAGGATTTAGTTCACTGGAAGCACCTTCCCATAGCGCTGTCACCTGATGAAAAAGGCACAATTTTTTCCGGGGGCGCAGTGGTCGATTGGAATAATACAAGCGGTTTTCAAACCGGAAAGGAGAAGCCGCTTGTCTCTATATATACGCAGGATCATGAAGACGGCCAAGTGCAAAGCGTCGCCTATAGTAATGATAAAGGCAGAACGTGGACGAAATACTCAGGTAATCCGGTCATTCCAAACCCGGGAAAAAAAGATTTTCGCGATCCGAAAGTGTTTTGGTATGAAGAAGATAAAAAGTGGGTGATGGTCCTGGCAGCTGGTGACCGAATTCTCATTTATACATCAAAAAATCTGAAGCAGTGGACATATGCAAGTGAGTTTGGTCAAGGACAAGGAAGTCATGGAGGCGTATGGGAATGTCCGGATTTATTTGAGCTTCCTGTAGACGGCAATCCGAAACAAAAGAAATGGGTGATGCAAGTCAGTGTCGGAAACGGTGCGGTTTCAGGAGGATCAGGCATGCAATATTTTGTAGGAAGTTTTGATGGAACAACTTTCAAGAACGAAAACCCGTCAGACAAAGTATTATGGACCGACTATGGTAAAGACTTTTATGCGGCTGTTTCTTGGTCCGATGTCCCTTCTTCAGATGGACGGCGGCTTTGGCTAGGGTGGATGAGCAATTGGCAATATGCCAACGATGTTCCTACATCTCCATGGAGAAGTGCAACGACTATTCCAAGAGAAGTAAAATTGAAAGCGCTTTCTGAAGGGATCAGAGTTATTCAAACACCAGTAACAGAGCTGCAATCTATCAGGGGAGCCGCGCAGAAGTGGAAAAATAAGATTATATCGCCAGAAAGCAGTAATCTATTGGCGGGTATATCTGGAGATGCTTATGAAATGAATGCAGAGTTTCAAGTGAATCCAGGTTCGGCTTCTGAATTCGGTTTTAAGGTTCGAACAGGGAGAAATCAATATACAAAAATCGGTTATCATCAAAAGAGCGGCAAACTGTTCGTTGACCGAAGCCAATCCGGAAATGTCACCTTTAATCCAACCTTTAACACTGGGAAGCAAGCAGCTCCGCTGAAGCCGGTAAATGGAAAGATTAAAATGCGTATTTTTGTTGACCGCTCTTCAGTCGAAGTATTTGGTAATGACGGGCAACAGGTGTTGACTGACATCATTCTTCCGGATAGATCAAGCAAAGGTCTTGAATTATATGCTATTAATGGCCGTGCTAAGGTAAACTCCCTAACGATTCATCCTTTAAAAAAAGCATGGGGAGCGTCACCGTTTATATCCAATTTGACTGGCTGGACAACTGTAAACGGTACGTGGGCCGACACAATTGATGGAAAACAAGGACGATCAGACGGCGATTCCTTCATGATGTCCTCAGCATCAGGAGCTGACTTCACTTATGAATCCGATATAATCATTAAGGATGGGAACGGAAAAGGGGCAGGGGCTCTTGTGTTTCGTTCTGATAAAGACGCCCAAAACGGTTATGTAGCCAATGTGGATGCGAAACATGATCTTGTGAAATTTTTTAAATTTGAGGACGGGATTGCCTCTGTTATTGCCGAACACCAAACACCAATAGATATAAATAAAAAATATCATTTGAAAACTGTGGCTCATGGCGCTCACTTTAAAATATATTTGGATGACCGTCTAGTCATAGATACTGAAGATTCTGCATTCTCAGAAGGTCAATTTGGCTTGAACGTTTGGGATGCTACAGCAGCCTTTCAGAATGTCAACGCAAAGGCTGATTAGAAAAGACAAAAGAGGCATTTTTAATGAAGGGGGAATAGAGATTCTTACACTTTCTCTATAAAAAAAGGCACAGACTCAAACAGTCTGTGCCTTTTTCTTATTTCAACAGGTTCAATGATTCGCGGTTAAATGCTTCCAAATCATCAGGTGTTCTGCTTGTTACAATGTTGTGGCTGACGACTACTTCTTCGTCTTTGTAATTTGCACCAGCGTTGATCAAGTCTTTGCGAATGCTGCGGTAGCCAGTGATGTCTTTGCCTTTCAGAAGATCCGTATCAATGAGTACCTGCGGGCCGTGGCAAATAGCGAAAACAGGTTTCTCATTTTCTACAAATGCTTTCGCAAATTCACCCGGCCGGTCATCTCCGCGAAGCAAATCTGGGGAAAATCCTCCAGGAATCAATAGGGCATCGAATTCACTTGCATCTACGTCGGAGATCGCTTTGTCGATCTTCACTTTCTCGCCATGTTTACCGGTAACTTCCTTGCCTGCTTCCAAATCAATGGCAACGACGCTATGGCCAGCTTCTTCGTATGCCTTTACCGGACTTGTATATTCGATATCTTCGAATTGGTCTGTAACGAGAACAGCGATTTTTTTGCTCATATTTATACCTCCTATGAATTCCTATATACCATAGAATAACAGGCACGTTCATTTTCCTTCAAAATATTTGCTTGAGATGGTTTTCGCAAGAGTCCTGCGAAGGGGTTGTTTTATAGATTTTATGGTTTTCATATGGTAACATCGCCGCCAAAACGAGGCAGAAGGATTAGCGCTCTTCTCAACTTATTTCTTTTTTAAAAAATAGACTTTTTAAATGATTTTCACGTCCTGTGGAGCGGAGTGCAGTAAACAAAAGGCGAGGTGCCAATAGGTATGGCTACCTCACCTTTTACAACTATTCCGACTCATAATGTAGAGATATCAATAACGAATCGGTAGCGTACATCACTGCGAAGAACACGCTCATATGCTTCATCCACTTCATCGGCACGAATCACCTCAATTTTAGGTGCAATGCCATGCTGAGCAGCGAAATCAAGCATCTCTTGTGTTTCTGGAATTCCGCCGACAAGAGAACCCGCTAGGCTGCGGCGGCCCATGATTAAGGAGAATACACTATATTTGTCCGGCTCGGCCGGTGCCCCTACATTCACAAGGGTTCCGTCTATCCGAAGCATTGATAAATAGGCATCTACATCAAGGTTCGCGGATACTGTATTTAAGATTACGTCAAAACGCCCGGCCAATTCAGTAAATGTAGCTTGATTACTGGTTGCATAGTAATGGTCAGCCCCTAGTTCAAGGGCTTCCTCTTTCTTATTCATAGAGCGGCTCAGGACGGTTACCTCTGCACCCAAAGCATGCGCAAATTGAATCGCCAAATGACCAAGCCCGCCGACCCCTACAATCGCAACCTTTTTGCCTGGGCCGACGTTCCAGTGTTTTAGAGGGGAATAGGTTGTAATCCCTGCACACAGTAGAGGGCTGGCAACATCCATCTCCAAACTGTCCGGTATCCGAACAACGAACCTGTCAGTGACAACGATTTTTTGGCTGTACCCGCCATACGTCGGATTTCCATCATAGTCCAGTGAATTATAAGTTTGGACAACACCTTTAGTGCAGAACTGTTCCTCACCGCTGAGGCAGTATTCGCATTCTCCGCAGGAGTCAACAAAACAGCCGACGCCAACGCGATCTCCGACAGCAAATGTTGTGACTTCTGCTCCCACAGCCTCCACAACTCCGGCGATTTCGTGACCGGGAACCATCGGAAAAATTCCTCCGCCCCATTCATCGAACGCACTGTGGATATCGGAATGGCAAATACCGCTGAATTTAATGTCGATTAAGACGTCGTGCGCCCGTAATTCTCTTCTTTCAATTGTAGTCTGTTCAAATTTCGCTTTAGCATTTGGTACGCTTAATACACGAGTTTTATGATGATTACACATACAGACCTTCCTTTCATATAGTCAGTTTCCAGATAAGAACATGTCACTTGATGTTTGTCAGGTGTGTTCAACATCACTTTAAACCTTGAAGTCCACTTTAAGGCAAGAGTTTTTTTAAGAAACATATTTTTATAAAAGTATAAGAGTAAGCACTTTTAACAATTAAGTATTAAATTCTGTATGATCGATCATATAAAACGAACGCATCGAATCAATTGACTCGATGCGTTCGTTTTATCATGTATCATACCATTCATCATGAACAGGTCCGTTTTAGGAGTAATGGCTACATGCAACCCACTGTCTTTTGTTGCGCCATGACAATGTATACGTGCGGCGGAATATTCACGACATCTCCTGAAGAATGAGATTGAGAAATACAGCAGTTTCAATTTGTTTCTTCTTGACTTAAAGTGAACTTTAAGTGTTATCTTCAAAAACAGCAGGATAAAGAGGTGAAAAATATGAATATTACGCAAGTGGCAAAGCAGTTTGGCCTAACAGCCGCAACGCTCAGATATTATGAACGTGTTGGATTGATCCCGCCGGTAAAACGAAAAGAAAGCGGAATCCGCGATTATGATGAAGAAGATATCAAATGGGTTGAATTCATCAAATGCATGCGAAATGCTGGCCTAACGATAGACGCGTTAATTGAATATACAACGTTATTTACTGAAGGAGACCGAACAGTAGAAGCCCGCAAAAATATCCTGGCTGACGAAAGACAGCGATTGATAGAAAAGCGGAAAGAAATTGATGAAACAATAAAAAGATTAAATAAAAAAATTGAGGATTATGATGGAAAATTGCGCGAAAATGAGGACAAACTCAAAAGCAGACCTAAGACGGAAAGATTTCATGGATAAGTACCAGTAAGGCTAGAATGAATTAAACAATTCCTTCTTTGTTTACATTTATCATAAAAGAGCAGGGGAAATCGCAGAAAAACGCGGTGTTCCCCGTATTCATACCGCGCTTGCCTGGCTGCTGCAGAAAGAGCCTGTAACAGCTCCTATTATCGGTGCTGCGAAAATGTCACACCTTGAAGATGCCGTAGGTGCTCTTGCAGTTAAATTGACGCCTGAAGAAGTTAGGTTTCAAGAAGAACCATATGTACCTCACCGAATAGTTGGTCATCATTAATTATGGTCGAAAACGATATTGCTAATCAACAAGATACTACGCTTTCGGATTGAGAGAAAGAATAGAGGGCTCAAGAATAAAAAAATGGCTTATTCCAATTCTTTAAGGGAATTTCAGGCCTAAGGAGCAGGGAGAATGATAGAAAAACAGTATACAATTATCGCGAGTACAGGCTTCGCCCGTGCAGCGGCCTTGTTAGTACGTGCGGCTTGTCAATTCACCTCCAGTATATATCTTGAATATCAAGGGCAAGCTGTCGATCTGAAAAATACACCCAAGTCCCTCATTGATGTGATGTCACTAGGAATTAAACCTAATACCCACATTAGGATAAGAGCTAATGGCGTTGACGAGAAACAGGCTTTACAAGTGATAGAAGATCATTTGCAAAAAAACAAGTTCACAAAGAAATGAGGAAGAAAACCTTCTCTTTTTTTATTATCATTTTCAGGGACTCGCTCCAAGTCCCCTTTTTTATACGAGCGTTTTGTTAACTGCTTATCTTCAAAAGAAACCAACTCATTTCTCTTCATTTTAAAGCCGAAAATCTGAAAGGGTAGGGTAATAAAAAAGGCATCCATAAGGATGCCTAAAATGAATCTTTACTGAATGATTACCTATTGCATCTTTTTACTGGTTTACAGCATGGATTTCTTAAGTCACTTCCACAATCATATTCCTCAACGATATTTTCATTCTCTGTAGATTGTGTCACTGGATAGTAATTTTCTACTCTTGTAACATTTCTATTAACATTAACAATGTGAGTCGGCTGAACACGTCTAACAGTACGTTCATTGGTTGTCGTATTTACAACATTTCTTGTGGGAGAAACAATTGTTTCTACATTGTTGCCTCCATTGCCCCCATTAAAACCATTGAAGCTATTGGTACCGTTGTTCCCGCGACGAGAGCCGAACATGAATTCGTCCACAATTCTAAACCCACCGTTATTGCAGCTCATCAAAATCACCCTTTCAAAAAATCTTGTCTTACAATATAAGTTATGATGAAGAAAAAAGGTTGTCCTAGACAAGAAACTCGTATTATAAAAAATCCGCTATTATTTTAGGGTTTCGATACACATGACAAGAAAGGCGGATGAGTTCAAAAAGTGGTTTTTTAGATAACAATGTGACTGAAGCTATAAAAATTGATATCCTACGGCTGCTGGCTGATAGAAGAGGCATACGATGTATCCTTAAAGCTACGGAAATGCGGATGAAAAACAAGTGCAGGTGGTTCTATATTTCAGTCTAATGATATAGCTTAAATAAGCTAAATGTAGAAAGAATTTGTTTCTCATTTTAGATATATTAAGAGAGGGGGGAGAAATAGTGAAAATAAAAAATCTTGAAATATTCGTTTCACATTTTAATCAAACTGTAAGCTTTTACAAAGATATCCTTCAATTTAAAAGGCTGGCGTTAACTGATACATTAGCCATATTTCAAGTGGGAGAAAGCATTTTAACCTTGCACCAAGACGAAGTGAATCGCTATTACTATCATTTTGCGTTTAATATCCATTCGAATATTTTCGCACAAGCTAAAGAATGGCTGAAAAAGAAGGTTGATTTACTTGAAGAAGATGGTGACGATGAAGCGTATTTTTCAAATACAAAGGCAAGATCGATATATTTTGAAGATCCTGCAGGTAATATTGTTGAGTTTATTTCTCGATTAGAAACCTCTCCGGAAACGAAGTCAAAAGTATTCACGCCCGACAATGTAATAGGGATAAGCGAGATTGGTTTATCTACAAATCATGTTAAAGAATGTTTTGATTACCTTTTAAAGCTGGGAATTCGGCAAAGAAATGATGAACCTTTCTCAAAAAATCATTTACTTTTCATGGGAGAGTATAAAGAAGGAGTCTATATTTTATTAGGTCCTCTCGGGAGAAGATGGATATTCTCGGATAAATACAGTATAGATGCACCACTCATGATGGAAACTGACCGAGGGATCATCAAAAATTTTGATTAGTAATCAAGCTTTTAATTGGTGTGTGACATATCTTTCACTCATTATTTCGGATTGCATTGCAATCCCTATATTCCCAAATTTCATCCTCTCTTCTGTCGGAAAATTCAGTAATAATGGCACTTCTCATATACCTGTTTGATGGTAATATGATATCAATATATGTAAACGAAAGGGGCGAAGATGGTCTGCCGAATCATTCCTGAACTGAATGTTAGAAAACCAGACGCAGGACATTTATTGTGAGGAGGATATAAGTTGAGAAAGATAAAAATGGCAAGTTTATTAACCGTTATGTTGGCGTCATTCTTCATTTTTTCTAGTCATGCACAAGCAGTTCAGTATTACACTGTCTCAACAAGCAGCGGTGCTCCCGTAAATATGCGCAGCGGCCCAGGTACAAGTTGGGGGATTGTAACGACTATTCCGAGCGGAACCCGCATCCCGATCTACTGCTACAAAACCGGTACAACTGTAACTGGAAAGTATGGAACAAGTAATATTTGGAATTACACAGAGCGGACGCTTGCAAGCGGGGAGATCGTTCCTGGATTTGTCTCTGATACATATATGTATACAGGCTCAGACGGTCCGGTTGTTCCTAAATGCAGCTGGTAGTCTTAGCTGCAAATCAAAAAACTAATATAGTGATATTTTCATAGAAAGAGGGATTCAATTGACTAAACTAAAAACGTTGAGTATGTTAACCGTTATGATTGCATCATTGTTCATCTTTTCCAGTCATGCACTTGCAGTTCAGTACTTTACTGTCTCAACAAGCAGCGGTGCGCCTGTCAATATGCGCAGCGGTCCAGGTACAAATTATCCTATTATGCTTTCCATTCCTAGCGGCTCGCGTGTTCCTTACTATTGTTATGCTTATGGAACAACTGTAACCGGAAAGTATGGAACGAGTAACATTTGGGACCAAATCCAGTGGAAAGATTCCCGGGGTATTGTGAATATTGGATATGTTTCTGACACATATGTTTACACAGGATCGGACGGCCCTGTAGGTTACCGTTGCAACTAGCTGTATACTCCGAACAATAGAGTCTCTTTTTAGGGCCTACCTGAAAAACCATACCAACTGGTGTGGTTTTTCCTGTTTATAAATAACTCAATCGCTAGGATAGCCCACTTTAACTTTAAGTACATAAATGAAAGACCGAGGAAATTGTTTTAGTATTTTGTAGGAACAGTCAAGAGGACAGAAAGTAAGATGATAAATCATGAAAACATCTCATTTTCCCTTTGATCTTTGCATAAGATAAATGTATAATACAAATCGTAATAATTTCGATTTGAAGAGAAGGAGTGTACGTAATGGGAATTTTATTTGCAAAGAGGTTAGGGATATTAGCGATTGGTTCATTACTAATATTGGCAGGATGTCAGACTTCAGGTTCACCTAAAGGTGAGTCTAATAAAACAGCATCATCCTCAGCAGCTGCAGAAGACTCTTCTAAAACGCAAGAGCAATCATCTGAAAGTCACACACACGGACATGTTCACGATCATAGTCATGCACATGATGAAGAAACAGAAAAAATTTATGAAGGCGATTTTAAAAACAGTCAAGTAAAGGATCGTTCGCTTTCTGACTGGGAAGGAGACTGGCAATCTGTATATTCATACCTGCAAGATGGTACTCTTGACGAAGTATTTTCTTATAAAGCAGAACATGAAGGTGACATGACAGCTGAAGAATATAAAGAATATTATAAAAAAGGGTATAAAACAGATGTTGAACGTATCTTAATTCAACCAGATACTGTAACGTTCTTCAAAAATGGAAAAGAATATTCTGGTCAGTATATTTATGACGGGTACGAAATTCTGACATATGATGCGGGCAATAGAGGGGTAAGATACATATTCAAACTTGCTAAAGAAGCTGAAGGACTTCCTCAGTATATTCAGTTTAGTGATCATAGTATCTATCCGACTAAATCCAATCATTACCATCTGTATTGGGGTGACGACCGTGAAGCTTTACTTGATGAAGTCAAAAACTGGCCTACCTATTACCCGTCAGAAATGGATGGACACGATATTGCCCATGAGATGATGGCTCATTAAAAACGGCCCTTGGTCTTGATCGTTTCCTCATCAATTGGAAATAACGGACTTGATATTGAATACATTATTATTGATAAGGACTTCTACAGATAGATGCATGTGTAGCTGCTGACTCCTCGTCAGCAGCTTTTTTCCCTCTTTACATTTCTTCCGTTTTACCATCTCCCTGCCTTATAATACGAATGACACGCTTTATTTTTAAGCCTATGCCTGAGCTGTACGTTCAAAAGATGGGGGTGTATCCCAAATGAAATGGGTTGTTAAACGGTTTAATATCAATAGAAAATTTTTAAAAAGGTTAATGATTGTTCCAATTTTATTCATCTGTTATGTTTTATTTTTAAATCCTGAAATTATACTTGAAGAGCAATGTCCTAATAAGCCTTATAGTTTAACAATCGTAAAGCACGGGACAGGTATATTCGATAATAAAATTGCTTTAATATATTACAAGATCAACGGAAAAACAGTAGCTGTTGGGAATTTGGTGTTTTTTGAGAATTTGAGCAGAGATATAAATGTTACTTGGGATACGAATACTGATGATGGAACTTGGTGGATAGATAAAAGCGTACATTTAACAATGACTTATGCTAAAAATTTCAAGGGGGATTTAGACAAGAAAGATATTGATTTTGATTATGGTACTGTCCAATAATAACAATTAGTTTATCTAAAATATGACTATACACTAACAGAACCGCCAGTTGCGGTTCGGTCGAATTATACTCTGCTCTAAATTGCTTTAGGAGCAGTTTTTCCTTTCCTTACAAACACCATGATTCCAGGGGTGATCATAAGTATAGCTGGTATTAAGTAAAACCAATCAATACATATAAGTCCTCCAATCCCTGAGACAAAAAGTAGAACACTGCTCAACTTTGGTTTGAATAAGACAACAATTGAAGCGGTAAACCCAATGCATGAAAAGATCAAAGATATCCATGCCCTAACAAGGAGGTCGCTTGTCATATCAAAGTATCTGATCAAGTGAAAAAATAAATCAAGGTAAGCGATACCTAAAGCTAGGATAGATGCTACAACACCCATTATGCTCCCTATTAAACTTAAAACAAACTCAATGGTTCTCTTCACAATAAACGCTCCTTATGTAATCTTCATTTTTATATATGATAATGTAAAAGAGACCTAAATGAAAAATATAAATGAGAAAAACAACAAAAACCTATGTCCTGTAAGGGTTTCTAAGTGGTTCTAAAATCACTTTATAAATGAGAATCTAAATCTTATTAGTAAACAGAATTAAATAAACAGAAATAAATAATAATAAACTAGCTGCGTTTATTTATCTAATTTCCGTCTTTTGCTGCAAAGAACGTTTCAGGATCGTTCAGTCCTTTTTTTGCTTCATACTTGAACACTTTTTCAAGTTTTCGGAGCACATTTTAATCATCTGACTCCAACTCAGCTGGGAGGCATTATTAGGAAATGTAAACGGAATATGCTGAATTCATTTTCATAACAAAATATGGTATTGTTCAACAATTTCGTTCGACAAATTTTGCGAATTGTAGACAACTTCCTGATTATTTGGATAATTATCTGGATAGGAGGAGATAAGTTGTCATATGTCACTATACTTATAATTGTTGCATTAATCGGAGCATTAGTAACAGCAGTAGTCGGTATCATATCTTCAAAAGTGGAGATGATCTCTCCAAAAACTCAAAGAGAATCAAAAGGAGAAGAACAGAAAAGTTTTTATATGCTGAAATAAAGTGGAGAAAGAGCATCTCCTGCGGGGGGCTTTTTAATCAGAGGAGTTGGAAAAACTGAGTCAAATGAATTTACTTCTAAGATTTTCACTTGAAGTTGCGGCATTGATTTTCATAGGTGTGTTTGCTTGGACTCACTTCAATGGTTTTTTTAAATATGTTTTAACTTTAGTTTTACCAATTGCAGTTATGATTATCTGGTCCGTGTTTGCAGTGCCCAATGACCCTAGCCGAAGCGGTCAAACTGTAATAGCCGTGAACGGGGTTATAAGATTATTTATTGAATTATTGATCTTTGCAATGGCTGTTGCAGCGCTTTATTTTAGTAATTTAAAAACAGTTTGTACCATCTTTTTTTGTCTCATATTACTACACTATATAACTTCAGCTGGGCGTATAAAATGGCTTCTAAATCAATAAATTATATTAAGCTAAAGCTGTGGACAATTTTAAAAAAGCTCATAGAGCTTCAGAAAGATGAAGATTGGTATTTTATATTTCCTTGGTTCAGAAACTTTGTCAGCATAAGGTGAGTTAATCACTTAACAAAACGCCATAAAGGTTTCTTATGGCGTTTAGCCGAACAGGGAGGTGCTGCTGCGGAGGAGTTAGTCTATTAACTTAATATCTAAAGAAAGCTGCTCCAACGATGATTAACAAGATGAATAGCACCACAATTAACGCGAAGGAACTACCGTAACCATTAGACATATGGCCACCTCCTTTAGTGAGGATAGTATAAGATATGCTAAACGATAGTTTTCGACATAGATTTACGTCTAAATAAGAAAAAATGAATTTTTTGTCTAAAAAATAAACGGAAACGCCATAAAGGTTTCTTATGGCGTCAAACAGAACATGGAGTACTCCTACATATCAATTAAATAGGAACGCCTTCTGGATAGCCTCCGAAGAAAGCTGCTCCAACAATGATTAATAAGATGAATAGCACTACGATTAATGTAAAGGAGTTACCATAACCATATGAGTATCCCATATGTCCACCTCCCTTAAAAAGAGATAGTACATGATATGCGGGTCGAATTACTTCGATAGGGATGCGAGTTGAAATGAATTTTAAAATGATTTTTTAGTCTAAGTTGAAATAGAGGCGATTGGGACGGCAAGTACGTCCACATGGCATCTTGCCAGAGGCACGAGGAAGAAAGGTTTAGACCGCTTATTGAAACAGAATGGAAGGCGCCGGGCGGGAAATCAGGCTCATGCAAAACAAATGCCGCCAAGAAAAAAACATTATGCCCAAGCAGCATAAAAACCGAGAAAATACATTGGCACATAATTATATATCTGCTCATTTTTATATGCACCTCTGCTTGGATGTTATGTTCTAAGTAGGGGGTGCTTATTTTTGTTTGGATTTTCCAGGCTGTTACACTCCTTAAAGAAGATTCTTGATCATGAGAACTACATTACCGAACCACTATTATCTCTATAAATGAATGTGTACATTATTAAAAATTTTATCCTAATTCTTATGTAATTTGTGTTTCTTTCTGATTTGGAGTGTATACATAATTAACTTTCTATATATAATTAGTAGCAATTTAAATTTAAATTGTGAAGAAATAAACCTTCTCAACTATCCCTCTGTTGTCTTGGCAACGATTCATGCACCTTACAAGTGAATGAAGCATTATAGCCCTACACTTAACCAAACGATAAACTCGAAGAATTGGATTAAAAAAGAGTTGTATTCTGATATTAATTTGGATATATTGTATATAAAGTATATATACAATATGATAGTGGGGTTTTATATGCAAATTATCATTTCAAATCATTCAAAAGAACCTATTTATGAGCAAATTTATGCTCAAATTAAAAAACATATTTTGACCAATGAATTACATGCAGGGCAATCCTTACCTTCAATGCGACAGTTAGCGAAGGATTTGGATATAAGTGTTATTACAACAAAACGTGCCTATGAGGAACTTGAGAAGAACGGATTCATATATTCGGTTGTTGGGAAAGGTTCTTTTGTATCGGAGCAGGATAGTGAGATGATTAAAGAAAGAAAAATGAAGGTAATTGAAGAGCAACTGTTGACGGCAATTCAAAACAGTAAAGAAATTGGCATCTCACTTACAGAATTAAAGGGCATACTTACACTGTTATATAGGGAGGAAGAATAGTGGAAAATGTTATTGAATTCAAACATGTTTATAAATCATTTGGTGATTTTCAGCTAAAAGATATTTCAATGACAGTTAAAAAAGGATTTATAACGGGTTTTATCGGTGGTAATGGTGTTGGAAAATCTACAACGATTAAACTTATGATGAACTTATTGCAACCAGATAGCGGATCGATTTCAATATTTGGGTTAGATCATAAAGAACATGAAAAAGAAATAAAGCAACGGATTGGTTTTGTATTTGATGAAAATATTTTCTACGCACATTTAACATTAGCAGAAATGAAGGAGATTATAAGGCCCTGCTATATGAAATGGGATGATCGCCTATTTAATTACTATGTTGAAAAATTTGAACTGCCGTTAAATAAAAAAATCAAATCATTTTCTAAAGGAATGATGATGAAAGCTTCTTTATCAATAGCCTTATCACATCATGCAGAGTTAATTATTATGGATGAACCCACATCGGGATTAGACCCAATATTTCGCAGGGAGTTTCTGGATATACTACATAATATAATGCAAGATGGAAAGAAAACGATCTTCTTTTCTACACATATTACAACAGATTTAGACCGTATTGCAGATTATATTACTTTTATTCATAATGGTGAGCATATTTTCACAAAGAAATCTTATCAAATTCAAGAAGAGTATGCCATTGTAAAAGGAGGCGCGGAGTTATTAGATCGAGATACAGAACAGGAGTTTATTTCCATTCGGAAATCTAATGCTGGTTTTGAGGCATTAACAGCCAATAGAACACGAATAGAAGATGTGTTTGGTGATTTAGTATTAATCGAAAAACCAACGATTGAAGAGTTGATGATTTATACAAAGAAAGGGGTTAAGTAAGGTGTTTAACTTAATAAGAAAAGATATCATTTTACAAAAGAAATCTCTTATGATTTTACTGCCGGCTTTATTTGTTTATTTAACGTTAAATATATCATATATCTGGTCAGGCTTTGTATTTAGTATCGTCATTATAATGAACGCTTTTTCAATGGATGAAAAAGCCCGAATAAATACCCTGCTGAATTCACTGCCTTATACACGCAGGGAAATCGTCAGTTCAAAGTACATTGGAGTACTTGTTTTTACTTTTATTGTAGTGCTTACAATTTTTTTTGGAAATTTGATCATTCATAGAGAACTAACAATATGGATCGATCTTATGTTTATCGTATGCCTTGTTATGGTATCTGCTTCATTTATCTTTCCATTTAGTTATCAGTTTAAAAGCCGATATTTGTTCATAGGTTCACTTATTTTACTTGGTATTTATATGGTGTTGATTAATACCTTGTTCCGAAATATGAACGATATAATCAGAGAAAATGTTCGAATATTATTATCATTACAAAATCTTAATGTTTATTTGTTAATTCTATTTTCGGTTATTATTCTATATGTTTGTTCTTGGCTTCTGTCGATTCGTATTTATAGAAATAAAGCATTTTAAAGGAAAGGTGTAGAAATTCTACAGAAAGAGATTTTTACTGAGTGGTTTAATCATCCCTATTCTCATATGTTGCAAAAGGAACGGTATCTTAAATCAATGTTTGTGATGTATTTTGAAGTTAGATGTTACTCATACAATGGATTACCTGATAGAATTTACGGTCCAAAAAAGCGAAATCCTGAAAAAGAGCCCATCTCCTTTTATGAGAAGGGCTATCCACATATTTAACATGAGTTTCTGAGTGATACATAGCTTTTTCGAATGCAGCAATTCATTTTTATCTTCGTAATCAATATCCTGCCCGATCGGACCATGAAGAGACACATCTTTTTTTGTTTTTTTCAATACGTGTAAATGCATGATGAGGATATCTTTATTTATTACAAAAGGGGGGAGCATAGTTTCCTGTCACTGATTGATTAAATAAATGTTGGGGCAGCTTTATGTAATACATGTTCAAACGGGGTACTGCGCATGTCTTAGAAGCTTCTGAGAATGGCAGAACAGTGATTCAAATAAGGGCAGCCTTGAGCAGGTTTAATCATGAGATAGACTTTAAGGTTATGTAAATGAATAATTTAAAAAAACCACTAAAATGTGGTTCTTTGTATGCGCTAACGTGGTATTCCCTATTCTTCATCTTCAAAGAAACCGAATAGTTTTTCTTCATCATATTCATATTTACGTCCTAGATTATCTGTATCTCTTTCGTGCTGCAAAAGAACTTTAAAGTTTTTTCCCTTTGAAGATTCATATTCAGTAACACTTAGGACGGTTACTTTATCGTTCTCATATGTCTTTGCAAAAAGTCTAACCTCCTCAATTGTATCCTTTAAATCTGTTTCATCACCATTAAAAAAGTCTAAAGAAACTTCAGTTGTGTATTTTTCAATCATGGCTAGCTCCCCGCTAAAAATGTATTAGTTCTTCAAGGATAACGGAAAATCTAATCATCAGCTATCACTGGATGGTGAAAGAGGTTCAACAGTGGCAGAAAGTACTTTATGGTTCAGCAACTCTATTGTCAAATTGGAGTGTTGCTCAGTATGGATGAGATGGCGATCAATGGCGGTGCCGGATAATTACATAAATAAAGAAGAAGCAAGAAAATTAGGATGGGAAAGCAAAAAAGGTAAGTAGCACCGGGGAAAGTATGGGGGAGATATATACTACAACACAGAAAAACGTCTTCCTGACGCTAAAAATAGAGTGTGGCGCGAAGCTGATATAAACTATACCACAGGTTACAGAGGGAATGACAGATTACTCTATTCGAATGATGGATTAATATATAAAACAACAGATCATTATAAAACGTTTGTTAAGATAAAATAATGGAGGACATAATTTTAATGAAAAAAATAGTTGTAGATGGAAAAGACTTTGAAAATAAAGAAGGGTTACATGATGTATTAAAAGATAAATTAGACTTACCGGACTACTATGGGAAAAATTTAGACGCTTTATGGGATTGCCTTACAGGGTGGATAGAGTTGCCGCAAACTTTAGTTTGGAGAAATTTTGAGTCTAGTAAAAAGTTTTTAGGTTCATACGCTGATAATACATTAGAAGTTTTACAAAGGGCTCAAAAGGAATTAGAAGATGAGTTTAAAATAATAGTAGAGTAGACTTTTTTTGAATTTGAAAAGAGTACCTTAGCGGCGTTACTTGGGTTCAAGAATGTTGCTGAGGTATTTTATTTTTATTAAAACCTCCTTTTAAATGGAGGTTTTTTATTTGATATCAACAGAAACAATGGAATTAAATGCGATAAAATTAGTATCCCCTTTTAAATCCTTGAGGCATAACCTTATTTTTTTGGGAGAGGAAAAGGCAATAGGGCACCGTAATTTAAATTTTCGGTGAGACCGCAATAACTTTTTGTTTCTCATGGAGAAATAGGTGGTTTTGGATTTTTGCTCATTAAAAACTCACTTCGTAGATGAAGACAGTGCTTCAAAAGTGATTTTAAAATTGCTGCAGAACAAGTTATGCATAAAGAGAAAGGTGATCAGACCTTTTATTTCTATTTAGGATGATTGCTGAACTTGTACCCATTTTTGTGCATAAAATGAATATAAAACTGTGTAAAAAGATGTAATGAATGACTTCAAAATTACTTAGGACCTATGGCCGAAGTAATTGTCCGAGAAAACACTGATTGTTTCAAACTATCGGTGTTTTTTATTTGTCTCATTTTATGGGGAGTGTACCACTTACATAAAGTTCTTTTATGCCCCCTAGAGAATATACATGTAAAAATATTTTTTCATATGGGGGATTATATGAAGTTGCAAGGGAGGATAAGTTTAAGCGTTGGTTGGATAACTTTGTTTCTAATGGGTACTGATTTATTTGTTGTATCTCCATTATTACCGTTTATTTCAGAAGTATATAAAGTTGGTGCATCGACCACTGGATGGATGGTAACTGTTTTTTCAGTTACATATGCTTTTTCGGCTCCTTTCTTCGGTTGGCTTTCAGATTTAAAAGAACGGAGAACATTGATTACATTTGGCTTGTTGCTGTTCGCTATTTCTAATATGCTAACTGCATTTTCTCCTTCATTTTTATTGTTGATTGTTAGCCGTATATTAGCTGGTTTATCCGTTGCTTCAATCACTCCTTTGATATACGCAATTATTGGAGATACTGCCCCGCCTAACCGAAGAGGAATATGGCTTTCGATTGTTGTCTCAGGACACTTGACGGCTCTTTGGGCAGGAGCGCCAATCGGTACGTTATTAGAGCATTTTCTTGGATGGCGCTCAGTATTTGTCGTAATGGCAATCATAGGAACCATATTGGCGGCAGTGAATTTTAAAACATGGGAATCTATTCCTGAAAAAAGTTTAAAAAGAAACCTGTTACAAGGAAATCTGCTAAGAATGCTTGGTTCTGTAAGTGTTACTACCATTTGGGCGATTTCAATGTATACCCTTTATGTTTATTTAGGTGCAGCTCTTTACTCCAAAAATAAATTCTCGTCATCAGAAATCGCATTAGCTGTTGCTTTTTATGGTGTCGGTGCTGTTTTAGGGAGCCTTACAAGTGGGCAATTAACAGATAAATTTGGAGAAGAGAAAATTTCGAAGGTTACGCTAATTTTCTTAATTTTAATACTCATTTGTTTAGGGATATTCTTCTCATCTGGTGATTGGATTTATTTCTTTCTTTTTATATGGGCTTTAGTTGGGTATGCAGGATTTACATCATACCAAGCAAGATTAGCAGTGGAATATCCAAAAGAACGAGGAATTGTTATGGCATGGAATAATACGGCTCTGTATATTGGTATTACCATTGGTTCAATGATTGGGGGTTATGTTATATCTAATTGGGGATATTCTTCACTTCCATATGTTTGTAGCATTGCAGCAATCGTAAGTTTTGTGCTTAGTACCCAAAAGGTACAAGAAGCCAAAAAAGATTCAGCTTTTTCAACAGATACATGACCACGGTACAAAGTCTATTTGGGATTCAGCCGAGAAATATATATAAAGGGGTTCCAAATCCTAAAATATCAAAAGTGACATTAGGAAACATGGATTTTTTGCACAAAGCTTAACTTCAACTAAAAAAAGTCAAATTTCGTGTCAAAGGAGGCTGACTTTTTTTATGAAATGCGGATTTCGCACGCTAAGCCACTTTTCATTAAAGCCGGATTCCTGTTCAACTAGAGGATCCGGCTTATGTTCATTACACTCTGATTCTCGTTCGCTTTACTCAGTTATATTTTTCAAGCCGATTTTTGAGATTTGTGCGGACAGCAGGCCATTCCTCGGCAATGATTGAAAAATAAGCTGTATCCCTAAAGCTACCATTACTTCCAGGGAGATGTGCCCTGCGAATGCCTTCAAAAGTAGCACCAAGCCTTTGTATAGCAGAACGTGAACGTATGTTACGAGCGTCAGTTTTCAGTGTGACTCTGATCATATTCCACGAATCAAATGCATGTGCAAGCATCAGAAGCTTGCACTCTGTATTAACACCAGTACGTTGAAATGAAGCCCCATACCAGGTGCTACCGATTTCTGCCAAGGTTGGTGGAGTCAAATCTGTAGGGGAAGTCCCACTTGCAACGCCAGGTGGCCATGAAAAAACTTCAAGAGCAAGAAGCCACGGCTCTGTTTTGAAACATCATAAAAATGGATAAAGTAATTTCTCATTTTAAAACTGGTTGTCTAGTTTTGAAATTTGATTTCCATATTCATCAAAATTGCTTTCCAAAAGCCACTTTTCGAACCGATTTTTTATATTGGGCCATTCTTTATCAATTATCGAAAACCAAGCTGTATCTCTATTTCTTTGTTTGTATACAAGTGCTTGCCTAAAAGTTCCTTCATATTGAAATCCCAATCTTAGAGCTGCCTTTCTAGAAGGATCGTTTAAACTATCACATTTCCATTCATAACGTCTATAGTGCAGCTCTTCGAATACGTAACGCGCCAGTAGAAACTGTGCTTCAGTAGCAATTCTAGTTTTTTTTAGTCTTTCAGAGTATATTACATGTCCAACTTCCACTGAACTATTTTCGATATTGATCCTCATTAGTGAAAAAGAGCCCAGTGCTTCGTTAGTGTCATTGTCAACTATTGCATAGTAAAAAGGGTCTTCTGATTTTATTAATTTTGATAAGAAAATTTCGAATTCCTTTTCACTTGTAAATTTTTCGGTTGGCAGATAGGTCCATTGTTTATCGTCACTCTCAGGTCCATAAACATTTTTGTACAGATCATCAAAATGCTTCATTGATACCTTTTCTAACGTACAGTATTTCCCTGCTATTGTGTTTCTTGTTGGAACTAGTGGATGTTGATAGCCCTCAACTGGCTCACCGATTTTTTGTCCAAATTGGTTAATTTGCATACTTAACATATCCTTTCTTAGATCAACCCACGAAGTAGGGAACTTATGCTTGTTAATATTACATTGAATGTTTAATAAGATTGATTTCTCTAACTTTTGGGGATTTCATCAGCGTAAGAATTCTCACAATAAAGTACCTAGTTCAAGAATAATCCAAACAATTTAACCGATCGTATCTGAGTAAAATCAATCCTCTTATTATCTGTACATACTAATTTTATTGGCGGATCTTATGCATTTTTTTTATCCCAACTTTCTTTATAAATGATAAAATCATTTTAGAGAATTTCTGTACCTAATAAAAGTGACAGAATTTAAAAAACAATAGGGACAGATGGAGGATTAACAGTGGAAATTACCCCATTTTTACATAGGGAGTCGTCCGAGCCGTTATATAGTCAATTGTATCATTGGATTAAGAATGAAATTGAAGAAGGTAGGCTCTTGCCAGGAATGAAGATGCCATCAATACGTCAGCTAAAGGCTCATTTAAAGGTTAGCCGAAACACGGTTGAGACAGCATATCAGCAGCTACAATCAGAGGGATATCTAGAAAGTGTCCCTAAAAGTGGGATATGGGTAGCTGAGATTGAGAAATCTTTACTACATCCGATTGTTGTGAAACATCCTATTAGGTTGGAAAGTAAACAATCAAGCGAGGTCATTGTGGATTTTAAATATGGAAACATCGATCTTGACAAGTTTCCCTTGAAGCAGTGGAAAAAATGTCTGTCAGACGCAGTTGATCAAGTATTTCATTATGGAGAAAATCAGGGTGACTTTGCATTGAGGAGAGAGATTTCAAACTATCTACTGCAATCCAGAGGTGTACGCTCTACACCGGAACAGATTCTTGTAACGGCCGGAACACAAGCCTCCATGGCGTTAATCTGCCGTCTTTTAGAACTCCAGGAAAAAACCGTGGCCATGGAAGAACCCGGTTACAGTGGAGTTCGATCAGTCTTAAAAGACCAAGGATGCCAAATTGAACCAGTGCCTCTTGAGAAGGACGGATTGTCAATGGAGCATATTCAAATGAGCAAGGCAAAAGCAGTGTATTTAACGCCTTCTCACCAATTTCCATTTGGTATGATTATGTCCATAGCGAAAAGAATGCGTTTACTAAAATGGGCTTATCAAACTGGGGGATACATTATTGAGGATGATTATGACAGCGAGTTTCGATACAGGGGACAGCCGATTCCTTCACTGAAATCTTTGGATGAAGAGGAAAGGGTTATTTATTTAGGTACGTTTTCTAAATCATTTCTACCTTCAGCTCGATTAAGTTATATTGTATTTCCATCCTCTCTAATGGTTCAATATTCACGAAAGTTCGCAGCTTACAAACAATCTGCTTCTCCTATTATTCAGAGGGCTATGGCCATGTTTATGCAATCCGGGGAATTTGAGAGGCATATACGAAGAATGCGCAAGATTTATCAAAGAAAACATCAGACTCTGTTAAGGAGCATTGAACAGTATATGGGCAATCAAGTAAAAATTGTTGGAGAAAAGTCAGGCTTACATATCTTATTGAAACTAAAAGGCGTAACAGCCTTCGAGTTGATCGAAGCTGGTTTCCAAAAAGGTGTCAAAGTTTATTCTCCGTCAAGGTTTTGGCTTAATCCAAACCCCGAAAATGATTCCTATATCATGTTGGGATTTGGTGGATTATCAACTGAAGAAATTGAAAATGGAGTAAGATTACTCGCTAGCTGCATCCCATGAAGAGGGAGAACAGTAAGTAATAAACATATTGGCTTAAAGAATGATGGCGATATATGTAGGGTATCGACCGAGAAACAAGCGATCAAGGGGTCAAGCATCGACATCCAGATAGAGGCCTGGCCTGTATAAAGCAGGGACTAAGGATGTGCTGAAGTATGCCGATGAAGCTTTGGGGAGCTTTTAGAACGTCCGGCTTTGAATCGCTTAAGGATGGATTCAAAATTGCCGCAGATCGAGTTGGTGCATAACATAGTTTTGAGTAATTTTCCAAATAATAAACCCACCTTCATCTTTACAATAGAAGCTGGGTTTATTATGTCAGGTAGTTTTTAAAGTGTTAAAAATATTACGTGCTTGTTGTTTTCAACTCATTTATTTGAAAATTAGATTCTTTCTTCTTTCTAACTTTTAAAGTTAATAGCATTAATATGATTGAAATAAAAAGTAATAAAAAGAATGCAAAATTATAAGAGTTTGTTATATCTTTTGCAGCCCCAACAAGTATAGGGACAGCGCCACTTATAATGTAACCACCGAATTGAATCATAGCAGTCCATTGACTAGCATCTCTTGGTGTAGTTGTTGCGTCTAAAGGAAGGATCATCGCTATTGGAAATAACCCTCCGGCACCAATCCCAGTCAAAATAGCACTAATAATGGGTGAAATACTTCCAGCTATTAACGTGATTATCCCGATAAAATAACATAAAGCACATAGAATAATCCAAGGTTTTCTATTTGGACTATTATTAATTAAAATAGGGATGATGAAGCTGAAAATCATCTGTATGATTGAAAAAACAGTAGCAGTTGTTGCTGCATATGTGGCACTAAAACCTACTTCTTGTACTTTTGGAGCTAGCCATGTTGCAAAAGAATAATACATGCCAGACTGTAGGCCAAAAAACACCATTAGCAGCCATACATATCGATTTCTCCAAGGTAATTGGTTTTTTTGTTTTACAGACTCCCCTTCTACACTTTTCTTTAGTTTAGATTTTTTAATGATTGGCATCCAAACAATTATTCCAATTCCAGCAAATAAAGCCCATATTGCTAAAGCGATGTTCCAAGAATTATTAAAAGAATGCATAGCGGGCACTACCAACCCAGAACTTAAGGATGCTCCAACGCCCATGCCAGCTGAATAAACACCAATCATTGAAGATGAATATTTAGGAAATTGTTTTTTTATATATCCAGAGATAAGTGGACCGGCTATTGCAATCCCAATTCCGGTAAGTACAGCCGTCATTAATAATAGAAAAGGGAAGGTTGCCATAAAGCGCAACGCTGTTGCTAGTCCAATTAATAAGACTGAAAATGCAATGGTCAATTCAATTCCCCATCGTTGACTAAGCTTTGCAGCCACAGGAGCAAATACCCCCATACAAAAAACTGGGAGGGCTGTAAGTAAACTAACCGAAACATTAGACATTTGTAAGTCTGCCTGAATAGTTTTTAAAACTGGAGAGATTGATGTAATGGATGCACGTAAGCTCATGGATATTACAAACAAAGAAAAGATGCTCCAAATTATATAAATGTTTCCCTTTTTTTTCATAATTATAAACGCTCCTTTTATGATTTTAGATGATTATTTGATACAATATAGTTAACTTTTTTGTTTGAATGTATACTATAGTTACATCTTTGGTATACTATAATATATTTTGTAGATAGAATCAATGCGAAAGGTGTGAAAAAGTGAAGGAAGAAAATATTGACTTATCCAATCAGGTAGGGATTAAACTTAGAGAAATTCGAAGAAGTAAAAAAATTAGCTTGGAAGAGTTGTCTAACTTAAGCAATGTCAGTAAATTAACTCTAGGTAAAATTGAAAGAGGCGAAGCGAACCCAACAATAAATGTCTTATGGAAAATATGTAGAGGATTAAATATTCCATTAGCATCTTTACTAACTTTTGAAGAGGAAATTGAAGTACACCGATTTGTGCCTCCCCATCACTTTGCGGGACAAAATAATGATTGGTTTATCAACCCATTGTTTAAGGCACTTGGCACGGTTGAATGGTATAGAGCATGTATCGATCCAAACAGTGAGTACAGTGAGTCACATTTGGCTGGATCTGAAGAAATCGTACTTGTATTAAATGGTCAATTGGAAATGAAAGTTGGAGAGGAAAAACACCAACTCAACAAGTGGGACGTCATTAAATTTAAAGGCGAAGAGATTCATACGTACATAAACCGTTCAGACGAAAAAGTGTACTTAATGATTTCTTTAACCTATACAAGCCCTTAAGCCCAAACTTTTCAAGAGAGGGATTTTTTGTTTATCACTGGTTATTTTAATACTATCGGAGAAGGATAATCTTAATTCGAAAAGCAAGTTAAATTAAGATCAGGCTACCAATGTGGTAGCTTTTTTATTTACTATAGGGGCAGTATTCTGTTATATACGAGGGTTTCTTCTAATTTTTGCCCTACTTCTGTTTTCTTAAATAGTCCCCTCAACAAAAATTTGTATTGTTGAAATTACATTAATAACTGGCAATAAAAACGCTACTTCATTTTTAAAATGAGAATAAATCTTTGTAAACGATAATAAGCTAATTTTGATTTAAGGCTTTGATTAGAAAATAAAATCTCTCCTATTGAGGATCTAAGGAGTGTAGAAATGTCTCAACAAAACATCGATTGTTTCAAATTATCGGTGTTTTTTATTTTCTGCATATACATTGAAACGTTTAATAACACTGTAGTTTAATTTAAAATCTCCTCATTTGGACAAACAGCTGTTACATAGCATTACCCAAGGGGTGATGCATTTTATGAAGGTGATAATCATCGAGGGACCGCAAGATGGCAATGCATTAACGATTGCTATCATTATTTAATAAAACTTTATAGGAAGGAGATCCAGGGTGATAGCCATATATGTAAGGGTATCGACTGAGGAACAAGCGATCAAGGGATCGAGAATCGACAGCCAGATCGAGGCCTGCATAAAGAAAGCATGGACTAAGGATGTGCTGAAGTATGCCGATGAAGGATTTTCTGGAGAGCTTTTAGAACGTCCGGCTTTGAATCGCTTGAGGGAGGACGCAAGCAAAGGACTTATAAGTCAAGTCATCTGCTACGATCCTGATCGTCTTTACGGAAATGATAATTGAGCTTATCAGTGCTGACGAGTTGAGAGAGTGAGACAAGCGGTTAGCTGGAAGCATTTTCATACCTCTATCGTATATTCTGTCTCCATTAGTTTCGAAAGTTTTAAAAGAAGCATGTAAATGAATGAGAGAAAGCCGGAATGTCAGATCCGGCCTCTTCCACATCATTTCCCCTTCGCTTTCTTCCGCTTTTCCTTCTCCGCCCGATAAAACTCATGGAACATCTTCATCAGCGCCCGCTTCTCAATCCGAGATACATAGCTGCGCGAAATACCGAGTTCTTTGGCAATCTCACGCTGCGTTTTTTCCTTCTTTAAATCAAGCCCAAACCGCCCGACAATCACTTCCTTCTCCCGGTCATCTAAAATGTCAATGTATTGCTTCACTTTTTCAAGCTCCATATTGAGCTGGATCGTATCAATCACGTCTTCATTTTCTGATTTCAAGACATCGATCAGGCTTATTTCATTCCCTTCTTTATCCTGCCCGATCGGATCATGAAGAGACACGTCTTTTTTTGTTTTTTTCAATGCGCGCAAATGCATGAGGATCTCATTATTCATTACAAAAGGGGGGAGCGCAGATTTCCCGTAACTGTTTGATTAAATAAATGTTGAGTCAGCTTCCTGTAATAAATGCTCAAACGTTTCTTAGCGAATGAAGGGGATACCTTAAATAACCAAGCTACATTTTCAATTGCATGTGATTGTATGTACGATAGATTAATATTACGCAACATGTGTTTAAACAGAATGTTAATAATCAATCTCCTATCTTAATTGTTGAAGACCAGAAGCACATCTTTTATATATACGCATTAACAAAAGTACTTTTTCGAATAAAATTTATTACCTCGAATTGGATAAGGAGGGGAATACATCCTTGAAACTCAGCGTGAAATTCATATACAATACAGGGGTAGGGTATATAAAATTTGGTTTAGGTGGTGTTTGTTAATGAAAAATCCTGAAATTGAGTCTTTTATTAAGGATGTGGATCGAATTGTTCATGACGGCGGGACTGAAGAGGTTTTGACTGGCAAGATTGCGGAGAGGATGAGACATCTGTTACAGGCAGATAATATTCTCCCTTCACAGTATCGGCAACCGAACCCAAAATACGCTCTGTATCCGTTGTATATTGCTGACGATGAGAGTTTTTCTATCGCGGTTGCGGTTTGGGATGTTGGGCAATCCACTCCTGTCCATGATCATGGAACGTGGGGCGTAATTGGAGTAGTGCAAGGAACAGAACATGAAATACAGTATGCATCGCCTACTAATAAGCATGAGGAACTGATAGCATGTAATGACCGTTATATTCTGCAAGGGGAGGTTGTCGTCTGTTGCTCCACTGACCAAGACCTTCACAAAGTGGAGTGTGCCTCCAATGATCCGTGTGTAGGAATTCATGTGTACGGCGGCAATATTGGAAAAATAGAGCGTCATATCTACGATACACATACGGGGAAAAAACGGGTAGCGGTTAGTCAATGGGTTCCTGTACCAGCTTCCCGACAGTAAGTCGCATCTTTACGCCTAAGGATATAATCCTAATCTTGATTAACTTTCTGGATATGCAAAAGGTAAGGTGATGAAATGATTAAAATCAAAAAGGTCCTAAATTCTAGTGTCGTCTTGGCAGAAGATAAACAAAAAAAGAATTCATTCTTCTTGGCAAAGGAATTGGCTACGGACAAAAAGCCGGTAATATCATTGAGGAACACCAGGCTGATCAAATGTTTATCCCTATTGAAAATATCAAAGTGAAAGAGTTTCTTGGTTTATTAGATGCTATTTCTCCTGGATTGATAGAATTGACCCGACAAATCATAAGATATGCTGAGGAAACACTTCATACGAAACTTAATACCGGCAGTTATTTTACGTTGATGGATCATTTGAATTTTGCAGTAGAGAGATATAAAAAAAGATCAACATCGCCAACCTAGTATATTGGGAAATTAAAAACTATTATTCCGAAGAATATCAAGTTGGGAAATTCGCCGTAAAGCTCATAAACGAAAAGCTTCATATCGATTTACCAATTGAAGAAGCGGCAAGTATCGCATTCCATTTAATTAACGCTCAAGGAGAACAGAAAGAATCTAAAGATGGTATGAAGTTTGCTAAAATGATCGGAAGTATTGTCAACTTAGTTCGATATACTTTTAATATCAATACGGATACAGAAAACGTTCATTATACTCGGTTTATCACACATATTAAATTTTTGTAGAACGTTTCTATTCAGATAAGATGCTAGATGATAAAGATAATATGTTATTCGGGCAAATCGCCAGTCTGTATCCAGAAGCTATGGATGGTGCTTTTAAAATAAAGGACTATATCAAACAGATTAATGGCAAAACCATTCCTGAGGAGGAATTAGCGTATCTTGCGGTTCACATCCATAGATTAATGACTTATAATAGTTTGGATTGAACGTGAACTGAATAAGTAATGAACCAGAGGCCTTATCTATAAATAGGTGCCTCTGATTTTTAGAACAAATTAAAATATCTTGTTTAAAGATACTGGTGAGCGAAATTTCATTAAAACTAAGGATGTTATCCGTTTTGTTGTTATAAAGTAATAGTAATAAAAAATTGACGATTTTGCTCAGAGACCTTAGGATAACAGCCATCTCATTTTTGATGCTTTTCTTTCGAGGTGAATAGATTTCTCGGATCCAATGATCTCCTCTTATTCCACTTGTTTTTGAACCCGACTCCTACCGGTAAACATTGTTATCATGATAATCCGTTCTTTTTCCGCCTAGGTCTACCTTACTTCTACTCATCACTCTTTCTCAATAGCAGTATCATTGTCATGACGAGTAAGGATCCTTCAATTTCATGGATGTTCAGCATCCATTTAAAAATAGAAGAAAAATAAAAGCTAGGAAACGCATTTTTTAGCGAGTTGTTTCATTTTTGTTTCTCATTATCGTTTCCGAAATCAAAAGAAGCAACGGAATGACTATGCCGAATAAATAAAAGGTACTGGTTCCGATTGGACCTCCAAGCTGAAAGACTTGATTGACATTTTTCGGCGTTAGCAATAGACGAGCGCGGAAGCAAACCGAACATAACGGACTTAATGTTTTTGTTAAAAAGCTGAGACCAGACCTATTGCTCCAGCGTAGTTTTCATAAATTTGCATGATCCAGATGACAAGCAGCATAGATTCAAACCGTTAAGCCGATAATTTCAAAACCTCTTATCAGTTCAATCCGCCGGCAATATCCTTGTCACAACACCGTCAATAGAAAATACTCCGATTATCAGAATGACCGATATCATGTAAAATAGATTAGGAAAACCATCCCTATTGGAGCAGCTTTAAACGATTTATCCGGCTTTTCAAAAAGGTACGATGTCAATGCCCATATAAGCTGGGTTGTCGTTTTTAGCCTTTTTAATGACCCCTAACCCACTATCAGACGTGAATTGTCTATTTCAAATTTATTATCATACGCCACAGTAATTGTAACCCCCTTAGTAAACATTAACCATACATCAGTATTTTCACTTTTTCCACCAATGTTCGTGAAAGTGTCATGATTCCCGTTCCAAGTAAAATTGGTAAGAATAACAGCAATTCGTGAGGGGGTGATTATCATCATGGTAGATTCACTGCCTATCATGCTACTTATCATAAAAAGTTATATGGCTCCTGTCACTTTAATCTATTTCATTGGTTTTAATTGTCTTGATTCATTATTTTTATATTTAGTTAAAAAAACGAAAAGTGCATACAATGACTAAGTATAGTTTCTACACCTTCACTTTAAAATTCGACCTTTACTGTTATGTAAATGATTTCATATAACTTTTCAGGCTCATTGTTCCTTTAGTCTAATTGATGCTCAATTCATAAAAAATGAAATACATACTTTCAAAAATCAAGTCAAACGATAGAAAGACTTGATTTGTTCCATGTATTTATAAGTTGGATGTAGGTAAACTATCCATATATATACTAAAGAAAAGGAGTTTTATACATGAACATTCAACAAATTCGTAATGCTACACTTGTTGTCGAATATGCAGGCAAAACATTTTTAATAGATCCCATGTTAGCTGAGAAGGGGGCTTACCCTCCATTCCCAAATGCGCCAAGACAAGATCAAAACAACCCTTTGGTTGAATTGCCAACATCTGTTGACAATATTATTAAAGATATTGATGCTGTTATTGTTACTCATTTACATTACGACCATTGGGATGAGGCAGCTAAAGAGTTGTTGCCAAAAGATATCAAGTTGTTCTCCCAAAATGAAGAAGATGCAGCAGAAATACGAAATGCTGGATTCAAAAACGTTGAAGTGTTAACAAAAGACACAGTCTTTGAAGGCATTCAACTGATTAAAACAAAAGGCGAACACGGAAGAGGAGAAATTTTAAAACTTGCAGGTCTTGTATGCGGTGTTGTGTTCAAACACCAAAGTGAGAAAACGTTATATATCGCTGGAGATACAGTCTGGTATGATGCGGTTCAAGGAGAGATTGAAACACATCAGCCGGACATCATTGTCGTGAACGGCGGCGATAATCAATTCTATGAAGGCGGTTCTCTCGTCATGGGTAAAGAAGATATCTATGAAACGTATAAGGCTGCTTCAGAAGCCAAAATCATCGTGAGCCACATGGAGGCTGTCAATCATTGGGGATTATCAAAAGAAGAATTAAAATCCTTTATTAAGGAAAAAGGAATCGCTTCTGATGTTTTAGTGCCCGATAATGGTGAATCATACTCATTTTAAATGAAAACAGAGAGGTTTATTTTAAAGTGTAGGAGAGGAGCATCATTATGACCGTTGAAAGCAATAAAGAATTAGTCCGTCGTTTCTTTGAAACAATTGAACAAGAAAATTACGATGCCTTAAAAGACTTTTGCCATAAAGACTTTCTATTCTATCCACAATTGGATAACCATTTCCGGGTGTAGAAGGTTTAATTGAGTCTGAAAAGAAAAACTTTGATGCTTTCCCAGGTTTTAAAATGCCAATTGAAGCGATGGTCGCTGAAGACGATCTTGTATCAGTTTATTTTATTTTTGAAGGCAAGCATACAGGAACTCCATTTGCTGGCGTTCCTGCAACGGGAAACTCTGTTAAATTTTCTCTCATGATTCTCTTGCGTATTAAAGACGGTAAAATTATTGAACAGAGATCCCATGTGGATATGCATGATATTCTCCGTCAGCTTGGCGTTAATGCTTAAAAAGTTAGGTGGAGAAATATGCAAACCATTTTACTAAAGAGATCAAGTAATCATGATCTCTTTTTTCATGAAACGATTGTTATGAGGATAGCTCCTCCCCAATTCTAAATAAGACTGAAAAAAACATACCAACATCGTATGGTATGTTTTTTAGATGAATTTTTGCACTATTTATTAACAACAATCGGCAATTGTAGCTTATATGTTTATTTAAGCCTACCAGAAATTCAACCAGCAAATCATTGTGAGGATGCACTCTAGGAAATTTATTGAAAAAAGTTGATGTCAATATTGAGGTTCATGGGGAAAACCTTACTAAATAATGTTTTTGATAAATAACTAGTATTAAAAAAGGAATTGGAACATTTTAAGCTCCCCACCCTCAGATATTAAGGTCAGGCGGTCTTTTTTATTGATGGAAAGGAGGAAAGGTAGTGGACATATCTTTTATTCTTCTACTATTTTTAATCGGATCAGTTGGCTCTTTTATGTCCGGAATGCTTGGTGTCGGTGGGGCAATTATAAATTACCCTTTGTTGTTATACATACCTGTTTTATTGGGGTTTGAAGGTTTTAACGCTCACCAGGTTTCAGGTATAGTGGCAGTCCAGGTTTTTGTTGCTGCATTTTCCGGTGTGTGGGCTTACCGGAAAGGCGGTTACTTACATAAAGAACTTATCTTCATCATGGGGTTTAGTATTTTGCTTGGAAGTCTAATCGGTGGTTATGGGTCACATTTTTTCTCCGAAGATGTCATAAACCTAGTTTACGGAATATTGGCGATCGTCGCTGCCATAATTATGTTTATTCCAAAGACAGGAACAGAAGGTAATCAAAGTGATCACATTCGCTTTCCAAAGATATTAACCTCAATCATGACTTTTGTTGTCGGTTTGGCTTCAGGTATAGTCGGTGCGGGCGGAGCTTTTCTACTTATTCCGCTGATGTTAGTCATTTTAAAAATACCTGCACGAATCACAATTGCAACATCACTCGCAGTTACATTTATTTCATCGATTGGAACAACAGCTACAAAGCTCGTCATTGGACAGGTGCCTATTATGCCGGCTTTGGTTGTAATGGCTGCCAGTCTAATTGCAGCCCCGCTAGGTGTTTTCATTGGCAAGAAAGTGAATGCTAAAGTTCTTCAAGGTATTTTGATATTCGTTATTATGATTACAACAGTGAAAACTTGGTTTGATATCTTTAATTAATAATTAAGGTGTAAGAGAAAATCTTTTTTTAATGAAAGCGTAACATAGGCAGATCAGAGAAAATTTCATTTGAAGGAGGGAGTGGACGAAAGAAGGGCTACAGAGCTGACTTCAATGGTGTCAATAGATCAAATTAGGACATGTAATGCTGACAAAGTGATGGAAGTTGCAGGAAGGTTTTCGGTCTTCACAGTTCCTTTGCTTCTTTTATTTATTGAGGGAACCGAATCTCTAAGAGAAGCACGTTTTGTTCAGCTTGAACAGAAGTTAAAAAGAGTCTGTCAATTGTACGAGGAATAGATAGCTGAGGGAGGGTCCATGATGTGTCAAAACCCGAATTTCTTTGAACGGTATAAAGAAGGAAAGTCAATGGAAAGCGGCTATTTAAGGCAGATCTTCGATCATTTGCAGGATGGAATCATCATGATGGATCAGGAACGTAGAATTCTGGTGATGAATCCATCCGCAGAGAAGATGACGGGATGGAAATTAGGGGAAAAGGTTCCCTACTGTTCCTACTGCCAAATGAGAAAGTTGGAAGCGAGAGAAGAGCGTTGTTATTTGCTGGCCAAGCGGGAAATTCCTTATTTTCTTTCCTCGATGCCCACCTATGAGGGACGATTCGTCGACATGGAGATGAGTACTGCTGTTATTTCAGAAAACGGCGATCAAATGGAAGTTCTTTTGGTCCTGAAAGATTTAACGATGAAGAAAAAGGAAGAGGAAGCTAGAATTTCCAAGCTAGTTCTGCAAAAAACGTTAGCAGCCCAGGAAAACGAACACAAGCGGCTGGCTCAGGAACTGCACGATGGTGTAGGGCAATCGCTATATTCGGTTTCAGTAGGCATTCAAGCGATTCAATCGCGTATGAAGCAAGAAGAAACATTTAAAAAGTACATGCAGGAAATTATCGATGAGCTGGAAAAAGCAATCCAAGATGTCAAGCTCTACTCTCTCCAGCTGCGCCCGCACAGTCTCGATCAATTGGGGCTGATCCCTGCTGTCAAGCACCTTGTTTCCAGATTGAACAAGGCTCATCAGGATGTTTCTATTACGTTTGCCTCAAGTAATGTCAACAATCGTTTGCTGCCGATTTTGGAAATCAATTTGTACCGCATCATTCAGGAGGCGCTGCATAATGCCCTGAAATATTCGCAGGCATTACTTATTGAAGTCATACTGTACAAAGAAGATGGCGATCTCGTTTTGATAATTCAGGACAATGGTCTCGGTTTTGAACGCGGGCTGACAGAGGAAGGTCTTGGATTCAAACATATGAGAGAGAGAGTCGATCAGATGGAAGGAAGTCTTCGTATTCATTCCGTACTTCAGAGAGGTACGACGATTAAAGTGAAAGTACAGTATAAGGAGGGGGAGGAGAGTGATCAGGGTATTGCTGGTCGATGACCACATGATGATTCGCAAGGGCATCCGTGTACTTTTGGAAGGTTTTTCTGAAATCGAAATTGTGGGAGAAAGGAATAATGGCAACGAAGCCGTTCTTAGCACTGGACAATTGAAACCTGATGTCGTGCTGATGGATTTGTCGATGCCGAACGGGCTGGACGGATTCACAGCGAGCAGTGAGATTCGAAAGTTGAACCCATCTGTTAAAATCGTGATTTTGACAATGCATGACGAGGAAATTTTTGTCCAAAAAGCGATAGAGGCGGGTGCCCATGGATATGTCTTGAAAAACAGTCATTATCAGTTGCTTTATCAAGCGATTGTCGAAGTGTACAGGGGCAATCTCTTTTACAAGACATGTGTATCGCAAGACATCATTGATCAATGGCTGAATTCAGAGTCTAAAAAGCCACCTTCTGTTCTAACTGTTCGGGAAAAGGAGATTCTCAGATTCATTGTGCTGGGTTATGCCAATAAGGAGATTGCCAATAAACTCTCAATCAGCGTCAAAACCGTCGAAAACCATAAAACGAATATGATGCAGAAATTAGAACTGGACTCGAAACACGAATTGATCCAATATGCGATCAAAAATAAATATCTCGACCTGACGCTCTAACATACTGCTCCTTAAACTTATCAAGACGAGGCTCACATGAAAGTAGGGGAGTTCCCCTATATAGATAAAGGAAGATTGATGTTAACTTAAAAAACAGAGACGCATCTTTAAGAAAAACATCAACTTTAAAAACAAAAGGTGGTTGACTATGTCAAAACACGCTCGTTATTCCATTGTCATTGTAGGAGCTGGGACTGCTGGCATCTCTGTCGCCGCCCGTCTCGTCCGGATTTCTAAAAAACTCAAAGGACAAATTGCCATCATTGACCCGCAAACAAAGCACTACTACCAGCCTTTGTGGACATTAGTTGGAGGCGGCGCAGCGAAGAAGGAAGAGTCTGAACGAGATCTGGCTTCCTTAATTCCCGCTGGTGTCGACTTGATTGGCGATGCTGTAACAGAGTTTCGACCGAATCAGAACATACTTCTTACAAAACAAGGAACGATCGTTTCCTATGATTATCTTGTTGCAGCAGCCGGTTTGCAAATCAATTGGGACGGGATCAAAGGCTTGAAAGGTACGATCGGAAAAAACGGGGTTTGTAGCAACTACTCGTACCAAACGGTAGATAGCACTTGGGAAAACATCCGCAACTTTAAAGGCGGAACCGCTATTTTTACTCACCCGAATTCTCCTGTAAAATGCGGAGGAGCTCCGCAAAAAATTATGTACTTAGCAGACGATTATTTCCGCAAGTCGAATGTTCGCAATCAATCCGAAATTATTTTTGCCTCGGCGAAATCAACCATTTTTGAAGTCACGAAATACGCTAATGCGCTCGAAAAAGTTGTCCAGCGCAAGAGCATTCAAACGATGTACAAACGAAACCTGATCGAAATTCGGCCGGATTCAAAAGAAGCTTTGTTCGAGAATCTGGAGACCAAGGAACAGGAGGTATTAACATACGATCTTCTTCATGTGACTCCACCGATGAAAGCGCCTGCATTTATAAAAGAAAGTACATTGGCGGATGCCGGCGGATGGGTGGATGTTGATCCGTACACTCTGCAACACAAAAAGTTTGCCAATGTTTTCGGAATTGGTGACTGTGCCAACCTGCCGACGTCCAAAACAGGGGCGGCAATTCGTAAACAGGCTCCGGTTGTGGTGCAAAATCTGATGTCTATGATAAAGGGATCTTCATTAGATGCAAAGTACGATGGATATACCTCTTGCCCGCTGGTTACAGGATACAACAAACTCGTGCTGGCCGAGTTTAACTATCACAAGGTGCCGCAAGAAACGTTTCCATTTGATCAGTCCAAAGAACGATTCAGCATGTACCTGTTAAAAAGAAGATTGCTTCCCATCATGTATTGGAATGGCATGTTGAAAGGACTGATGTAAGGGAGGACAAAGTGTAAACAGCCATGCAGAAAAAAATAATTGATGATCCAAGAGGAGGAATCCAATATGTTGTTGCGCTACTTTTACGATGAAAAGCTGGCCCATGCATCCTATCTGGTCGGCTGCCAAAAAACAGGGGAAGCGATTGTGATTGACCCCGGCCGCAATCTAAACCCATATTTACAAGTAGCCAAAGAAGAAGGACTACACATCGCGGCGGCCGCAGAAACCCATATTCACGCCGATTTTGTTTCCGGTGCCCGCGAACTCGGCGTGACACACCAAGCGAAGCTGTATCTTTCCGATGAAGGCGGCGCAGATTGGAAATATCAATATGTAGATGAATTGAAACATCAACTTGTGAAAGACGGCGATCGCTTTTCCATCGGAAACCTGATGTTTGAGGTGATGCATACCCCCGGCCATACCCCGGAAAGCATTTCTTTCCTCTTGACGGACCGCGGAGGAAATGCGGATCGTCCAATTGGTATCTTTACGGGGGATTTCGTCTTTGTAGGCGACATCGGCAGACCCGACTTGCTGGAAAAAGCGGCTGGCATCAAGGGAACGGCAGATTGTGGCGCAAGAGCCATGTTCAAGTCCCTCTTGAAGTTCAAACAACTGCCAGATTATCTGCAGGTCTGGCCGGCTCATGGTGCGGGAAGCGCTTGTGGTAAGGCATTGGGGGCGATTCCTTCTTCCACTGTTGGTTACGAAAAGCTATTTAACTGGTCAATGGCATACACCAACGAAGAAGATTTTGTAAAAGCCTTGCTTGAAGGGCAACCAGAACCGCCAAACTATTTCTCCGTGATGAAACAAGTTAATAAAGAAGGCCCTGCATTGCTTAAAGATTTACCTGTTGCGCCAGAGATAGCTTCAATGGAACAAGTGAAAAGATTGCTGGATAGCGAACAAATTGTAGATACCCGTCCCTTCCAAGAATTTGCAAAAGGGCATCTCAAAGGCACAATCAACATTCCATTTAACAAGTCGTTTACGAACTGGGCAGGCTGGCTCATCGACTACAATCGACCTGTGTACTTCATAACGAATCCGGATGAAGTGAACGAACTCCTGGAAGCGCTGCGCTCTATAGGTATTGACAATGTGGCAAGGTTTATGGACAGTGACAAAATCTTGGCAAGCGGCACTTTTACACTTGAATCGTACACGGAAATAGCACCATTTGATATTGCTAAATTGGTGGAAGACGGGTTCGTGCACGTACTTGATGTCCGCAATCTGACTGAGTGGCAGGAAGGTCACATTCCGAATGCGCAACACATCATGCTGGGAACGCTCCAAGAACGGCTGGATGAAATTAAAAGAGACTATCCGATCCTTGTGCAATGCCGTTCCGGAGCCCGATCTGCCATTGGGGCTAGCATCCTGCAAGCTAACGGCGGGTTCAAACAAGTACTGAGTTTGAGCGGCGGCATTGTCCAGTGGCAGAAAGACGGTCTTGCAATAGTGTGACAAGGTTCAATCCCTTGTCTCTATTCAAGTTGTCTTCTCAACACAAGTGGAGGGCACCGACTTTTTTATTTCTAACTACCTTGTGAGTGGAAGGGGAGCATATAACAGTAAGCTTTATTATCACTTGTTTTTGATCTGTTTCATAGGATCGTATATATCCGGTCTCTTCGGAATCGGGGGATCGAACATCAATTACCCTATGCTTGTGTACATTCCACTAGCACGTGGATTGCAGTACGATGTATTTGGGATCATTTTAATTCAAGCTTTTTCTGCATCCATTTTTAGTTGATGTTGTACATAGGGAGCACGATCATTAACGGGATTCTGTTGGAGGATATGGTGGCAAATTCTCTCGGCGGATGCCATCAATGTCGTTTATGTCATCTTGGCCACTATTGCTGAGATCATGATGTTCATCTAAGTGGAACCGGTTATCGAGAATTGACCAGTGTAACATTCTATAAAACAACAGCGATGTTATCCGAATTGATTGTTGGAAATCGCCCTGGAACCGTTAGAGCTGCGGGCGTGTTTATCTTGGTACCAATTGATATCACCATCGTCTTCTTCACTGCCATTACTTTCATTTCTTCAATTGGATGGTCATCGGGAAAATGTTGACTGGTGACGTAATATTCTGGCTAGCCCCTCTCTCATCATGGTAGTCACCAGCATGGTGGCCGCACCGATCGGAACAATCCATTTGGCACAGTTCATGCAACCAAAGCAGATGCAGCCAAAATAGTTATGGAGATTATCAAAGTTGGTTAATAAAAACAAATTGAAATTTATTGGAAGAATTCAAATGGCAAAATATGAAGAAGTAAAAAATGGCGTTATTTTTCCTGCGTGAGAATAAATGGAGCATTTTTCTCAATTTTTTTGAGAACGATGTTATCTAAAAAGGTAGCTTTAAAATGTTGATAACACCGTACAATATATGAGAACTTAAGTTTGTTTTTAGTGAAGGATATAGCCCACAGCTTGTTCTTAATTTAATCAATTTTTTCAATTGTAACTGTAATATTACCTTTAAAACTTGCAAGCTTTTCTGTTCCGGACTCTATCCTACCTAATTTAACAAGTCCCTTTGCATAACCAAAATCCCTATAAAATATAGCTAAATTTCCCCAAGGAGCATAATACGTAATATCCCCAAAAGAAGCATCGGTACCATCTGGAGAATCGGTAGTAGACAATCTTTTTGGAAGATCGCTAATCTTTTCCGTTCCCGCATAGTCTTCAAATGTTAACATAAGAGGAAGAAGTTTTATAAAATCACTTGTTGCTTTGCTGTCATTCAAGTAGCAGTATATAAGTCCTCACCAACAGTTAATCTTATTTTCATTTATTTCACGCCTTCTTTTATTTATTCACTGATTTTGTTGGACGAATTAGGATTTCACTTACAGCAACAGATTCCGGTGTGCTAATTGTGCAACCAATTCGTTGATTACTCAAAAAATCAACTAAAATTGTTGAGTATCTATAAAAGGTTGGTTAAGTAGCATGTCTAATATGCATATCATCAACCAATCGCTGCATTATTTTAATAACTTCTTGGCTTAAGGTAACGGCTGTACCAATTTCAATACTTTTCCGTCCTTTTATTTGTAAGACCGTCATAATAACAAACGCACCGAATCAAATGATTCGATGCGTTTGTTATTTACAATTTGTTATAGGATTCATCATCGACAGGTTCTAACCATTCCGGCTTACCTGCAGTGATTGCAATGTGTACAAACCAGCTATCTTTTGTAGCGCCATGCCAATGTTTAACACCATCGTGAGTGACTATAACATCACCAGCTTTTAATAATTGAGCAGGTTTTCCTTCCTCTTGGTACCAACCTTCACCGCCAGTTACTAGTAAAATTTGATAACCATCACGATGAATATGCCAGTTATTACGGCATCCCGGTTCAAAAGTGACATTCCCAACACCGACACTTATTTTAGGGTCGGACACTAATCCTTTAAGATAACTTTGACCCACAAAAAAATGTGAAAAAGGATTTTTTTGACCCGCTGGGAAAATAACGCCACTTTTTACTTCTTCATGTTTTGCCATTTTTAATTCCTCCACCTGTTTATTTTAACTTCCCGCCAAATACCGGGAAGAAGCTATGCTCACCATAATTCTGGATTTGCTCTACATTCTTCAAAGTCTCCATATCTGCATCGCTGATTGCAAAATCAAGTTCTGCATTGTTTCTCATGTGATCTGGATTTGCCGTCTTAGGAATGACTACAAGACCAAGCTGGATATCATATCGTAGGCAAAGCTGAGCAACAGATACTCCATAGTTATCAGCTATTACCTTAACCTCTGCATTATCGAGAACTGCACCGTGTGCAATTGGTGAATATGCCTCTACTAAAATGTCATTCTTCTGGCAGAATTCAATTAGTTCCAAAGGAGTATTGCTCACATGTGCCAATATCTGATTTACCATAGGCTTGATCTCACAGCTTTCAAGAATATTCTCTATATCATCTTGAAGGAAATTAGAAAGACCGATTGCCTTTACCTTGCCTGCCTTATAAGCATCCTCCATTGCTTTCCACACTTCTTTGTTCTCTTCGAAGTAACGGTTCTCCTCGCGGAATTCGCCCCAAGGCTGTGGGCTGTGGATTATCAGAAGATCAATATAATCCAATCCCAATTTTGCTAAAGACTCATCAATGGACTGCGTAACTGCATCATAGGTCTTTGCTTCTGCAGCAACCTTTGTCGTAATGAAAAGTTCTTCTCTTATAACACCACAGGAACGGATTCCTTCGCCTACACCAGTTTCATTCATATAAGCTTGAGCAGTATCAATATGACGATATCCGATAGAAACCGCATCACGCACTGCCTGTGCAGTCTGTGCATCGTCTAGCAGCCAGGTACCAAGACCTAATTTGGGAATTTCTATACCATTTGATAATTTGTAAGTTTCGTTAAACATGCTTTTGTCTCCTTTACATTGTTATGGTTTTGAATCACATTTCTCTTAAGGAGTTTCTTCAAGTGAAACAGAGATGCTTGACTCTCCATCATTTACTTAATCTTTAACCGTTTGCCTTAATTTCCAGGAATAATTTCATTAATGCAAGCTAATGCGTTTAGTGTTCTCGGAAAGCCCATATATGGGAAGCAGTGAGTGATGGCGGTGACCAATGTTTCCTTACCATTGCCTACATTCTTGTTACCCAGCACATGTGACTTTACTTGGCTTTCACAACCACCCAACGTACTGATAATACAGAGTGTCAACAACTCCCGTGTTTTCAAATCAAGTCCTCCACGGGTGTAAAAGTCTCCAAAACAAAAAGAGGAAAGATAATCCTGCATATGCTTTTGATTTTTTGGAGTAGACTTACGCATTTTTGTAATGACATCGCCAAAAATCTCTACCTGTACGGATAGTCCCTTGTCAAAGCGATTTTCTTTATCTACAGTCTTTTGGCTTTCTATTGGTAAAGTGATATTCTTCGCTTTGAAAACCTCATTAACTTCATTGATGGCGTTTAATGTTTTTGGAAATCCGATATATGGAGCACACTGGTAAACTGCCTCTTTAATTTCTACTGGTGGAGCCCAACGTTTAGTGCCGCAGCAACATGTGCCTTGTACTGAGGCAATGTCTGGTTGGCAGTAAGCACTACCAGGGTAATCAACTCGCGTTGCCTGTCATCTAGATTTCCTTTATGGAAAATTTAACTAAATACGAAGCAGCTAAGGATGTCTTAAAAATCAGGATCGGTAGCATATGCGGCTGGTGCTCCATTTCCAAATAGCTGTTTGTACTTTTCTTTGCTCTTTTCAACACGATCCATAAATAACCCTCCTGCTTAAATTTACATTACTCATACTGTTCCAAAAGTAGAAAAGCATGATGTTTGTAAAAATAATTATTGATTAATCAACACCTGTTTATAATTATAAAAAAGCCCTTCACGCTTTCAATGGTTAAATTAACGCAATTCGTTGATTACTCAACAAATCAACCAAAATTGTTGAGTATCTTTGGAAAGATTGATGAATAGAAGAATAGCCCAAAGCCAAGTAGCTATAAAAAATGCTGTAATTGAACTGATGTCCGAAAAAAGTTTTGATGACATTACTATTCAGGATATTGCAGACTAAGCAGATGTTAATCGAGGGACAATTTATCTTCATTACACGGATAAATACGACATCGAAATGACATTTCAAGAAAGAAAGAAATTATGTCTGGTTTGAATACTTTGAGCGTAATTATTTATTCTGTTCAACGATGTTAGCGAGTAAAGGTGCCCCTTATTTTCGCAGTCGTGATTTGGTTATAGAAGAGTATAAAGCTCAAGTGATGTAACAGAAGGAAAACATAAAGGTTTAAATGATGTAGTTATTCTTCAATTTTTTGGATCATCATTTTTTAGTGAATATAAAGAATGTAATGAAAATAAACTTTTATAACCATAATAAGAAATTATAATTTTGGGGCCTAGTGGGCGAATAACTCGTGAAGATTCAAATTCTTTCGGCCGCATCAATGATACCAAGAGTTTTAACACCTTTGGTATTTTTTATGTCTTAGAAGAAAATGTGTTTGTGACTAAAAGTGCCACTAACTTATAGTGAGTGACTGTTTACAGTTCATATGATTGTCAAATATAAATACATGATTTATCTGTTGAAAATATAAGGTTAAAAAAAGCCGATCATCCATCTAAAGGATAATCGGCTCTTTCTTTAAGAGAATACGAAATGGAAGTTACTTGAGATATTGAGTTTATCTAAAAAATTGTTTTGTGGTACTATACATGTAATTTCTCAATAAAATCGTTATCAAGCTCAATATTAACGATAATAATCCCACTAGTATGATGTATTGTGTACCCATTTCTGATATGAATAATCCACCTAAAGCAGTACCAATAGTTGTTCCTAAGTTAACGGATGATAAAAATAATCCATTAGCGAAATCAGGAGCTTCGGGAGCTGCAGATGTAATCCAATATTGATTAATATTCGTTCCTATACCAGCAAGGATTCCCCAAACCAAAGTCATGATAGCCATAGGTACAGCAAACTGCCCTGTGAAGAATAAAATGATGTAAACGACCCCCAATGCAAAAGGAAAAGCTACTACAGTTTTGATGGCATTTTTCGTAAGTAACTTCCCTGCCATAATATTTCCAATAATATTTGCCACACCGAATAGGACTAACATAAAACTAATTAATCTCCCAGAGATATTTGTAACCGTTTTAAGATACTCAGCAAGATAACTATACACCCCAAATACTGCGGAATTGAGTAAGAGGACAGCAAAAATGGAAAGCCAAGTAATTGGTTTTTTTAATACGGTTAACTGTGCTCCGTAAGAAAGTCTTTCTTTAACAGGCATAGAAGGGAAAAATACTAATGTAGCAATAAATACTATAGCGTTCACGATAGCGAAAAATGTCATTGATATTTGAAATGAAACTGTACTTGCAAGAAAACTTGCGATTGGTACACCAAGTACCATACCTGCAGATACTCCAATAAAGACTTTTGAAACAGCTTTTGGAGCGTCTTCTTTGCTAACTGAGTTAGCAGCCATTGTAAAAGCTGCTGAAAAATAGATTGGATGAAATATGGCTGGAATCACACGCGCAATTATGGCAATGGCAAAATTAGATGTAAATATAGAGACAATGTTACCTAGAACAAAAATACCAAGTACAATTAACATTGCCTTCTTGCGATTGATTCCTGAAAATAATAACGGCATAGTTGGACCGGATACAGCAACCATAAGGGCAAAAAGACTCACCAGCAAGCCTGCTTTTGATACGCTGACATGAAAGTGATCGGCAATGTAGGGTAATATCCCTATAACCCCCATTTCGGTATTTATGATGCCGAAAGCCCCTAAGGTCAATGTGAATATAAGTAAATTATTTCGTTTAGACATAAAATAGACTTCCTTCTTTCTTAAAAGTATCATTTTCTAGTTGCATAAAGGTGAGTTATTTAAGGAACTATCTTACCTTTATCAATTAGTCAACTTGTTCAATTGTAACTGTGAAATCACTGTTGATACCTTGTAATTTCTCTACTCCAGATTCGATCTTTCCTAGTTTAATAAGCCCTTTTGAATATCCAAAATCCTTATAATATATAGCTAAATTTCCCCATGGAGCATAATAAGTGAAGTCTCCAACTGTAGGGTCAATTCCTGATGATGCCTCTTCTGTAGATAATTTATTTGATGGATAACTAATTTTTTCCGTTCCTGCATAATCTTCAAATGTTAATGTTAGTGGGAGTCTTTCTAAAAAATCCCTACTTGTTGGATTATCGTACATCCTAATAATTACTTCCTCTTGGTTAAACGTTAATTTTATTCTTATATTTGAAATACTATCTTCTGTTGGTCCTTCTTGTGCACGGTTTGAATTATCAGTTGCAATATGACCTCTGTCGGTTTCAGATAAATTATTGTCATTACTACTGCAAGCAGCGAGGGCAAAGCTCATTACTAAAATAAGAGCCAGACCTAACAGTTTTTTCATCTTGTTAGCCTCCTCTATTTAGGCATTTTATAAATAGAATGAAGAATTGATGATGCTATCCATACATTTGTGAAATAAGTTGTCTGACTTGATAGGGTTACTTCACTATTTTTCAAATTGAAATCATCAATGAGTTTACTTAAAAGAAAACCATCCTCGATTGATTAATTAACGTTAGTCTATTATTCCTAAATTGATACATGTTGTATTCAATGGGTAAATGAAATTCGTTCATTATTAAACACAAACTCCTGAAAATCCAACCAAAAAATTTATTTGATATCCTTTCCTGTTAAAGTTACGAATTCTATTCAGACAAAAAAGTGTGAATCCTTACAAGATAAGCAGGGATTCACACTGTGGGGTTTACTTTGGGCTTGCAAAGTTCTCTAAGCTCTTCCAATACAAGTTTTATTTTTTCTTCAGATTTTCTTTGAAGAAGGACTCAAGCTTGTTAAAGGGGATTAAATCCACCCGATCGTATAGATCCACGTGACCTGCGCCTGGAACAATGTAGAGTTCCTTAGGTTCGCCCGCTAGTTTGTAGGCTTCTTCACTGAACTCTCTAGAATGAGCGTTTTCACCCGCGACGAAAAGCATTGGACGAGGAGAAATCGTCTGTATATCTTCGAATGGGTAAAAATTCATGAATTTGACGTTGCTGGTGAGCGTCGGGTGCGTTGTGAGTTCTGGCGACGATCCTTTAGGCGTGTATTCACCTCTTGAAGTGCGGTAGAAGTCATAAAACTCTCGCTCAATGGCGGTAGATTTTTCATTCAGTTCATGTACTGTCCCACTGGTGTATTTGGTTTTGCCACCTGTGAACTCTACATAGCGTTGCTCCGCTGCCTCTTCGAGAATCTTCTTTCTCTGCTCGAGAGTCTGCGAGTGTTTAAGCCCGTTACGGTTTGCAGCACCCATGTCGTACATACTGACTGTCGCAACTGCTTTCATGCGCGGGTCGATCTTGGCTGCGCTGATAGCAAAGCTCCCGCTGCCACAAATCCCTAGAACACCAATCCGATTCTTGTCAACAAATGGCTGGGTGCCTAGGTAATCCACCGCAGCACTGAAATCCTCGGCATAGATATCCGGCGAAACAGCGTTGCGAGGCTGACCCTCACTCTCTCCCCAGAAAGACAAGTCCAAGGACAACGTAACAAATCCCTTTTCAGCCAATTTTTGTGCATACAGATTCGCACTTTGTTCTTTTACTGCGCCCATAGGATGCCCGACAATGATTGCGGGATTTTTGGTGTTCTGATTCAAACCTTTAGGAATAAAAAGATTCCCTGCAACTTTCATGTTGTATTGATTTTCAAACGAAACCTTCTTCTTGTTTACCTTGTTGCTTTTGTAAAAGTTGTCTGCTCCATTGGACAGATCCGGCTTGTATGCAACAGCGGTCTTGGATACAGTGTCAACGCTAGCCTTTGATGCAACCTCAACACTAGTCTTTGATGCAAAGGTAACCGCGGATAAAAGCAAGCCCGATAATATCACTGTGAGTACAAACGTGATAGTAAACTTTTTTTTCATTTTCAAATAACACCCTTTCTTATTTTTGTTTTAAAAATAATTTTCTTGTAATTAAATGGTGTATATTGACTTTGTTAAAAAAGAAAGCATCGTTGATTGATTAATCAACATTTGTTTATAATTATAAATAGATACACGAAGCTCTCAATGGTTAAATGAACGCAATTCGTTGATTAATCAACACTTCAACCTAAATTGTTGATTATCTTAAGAAAGTGTGGTGACCAGCCATGTCCAAAGTGGATAGAAGAATAACCAAAAGCCAAGAAGCGATTAAGAGTGCTCTGATTGAGCTAATGACTGAAAAAAGTTTTGATCACATTACCATTAAGGATATTGCTGACAGAGCAAATGTTAATCGAGGAACCATTTATCTTCATTACTTAGATAAATTTGATCTATTAGATAAGATTATGGAAGAACATATAAACAATATGGGGGATTTTTGCGAGTCAGCAACTGAAATGGATTGGATTGAATCGACTGTTCACTGTATGGAATATCTTGAGAGTCATTATTTATTCTTTTCGACGATGTTGGCCAGTGAGGGAGCTAGATATTTTCGCAGTCAGTTCCTTAAGTTTAATATCGAAGAGTTTAAGAAAGATGTAGATATAACAAAAGGCAAAAATTACGGCCAAAGTGAAGATGTCATTGTTGAATTTGTTGCAAATGCTTACGTGGGAGTAGTGGAATGGTGGCTAAAAAATGAAATGCCTTATCCACCTCGTGTTATGGCAGAAAAAGTGGGAGAATTGTTAGAGAGGATTATATAGTGATAGTGTTGTGATGATGACAAAGCAGTAGAGTATTACCAAGTACAAGTCCTGAAAGGATACGTGTATAGTACGTATTGTCACTCTTATTTAGAGAGGAATCATCAGGGTATGAATTCTGAAGGTAATATAAGTGATTTCTTAAATAAAAGGTTTTAAGTATTGGGGACAGCGAATCCGCCCCTACATGAGAAACAACGTAAAATAAGCAGGCACAATTGTCTTTGTGCCTGTCTTTTATTGTCTATGTTCATCTTTTGGAGAGAAAAGCTGATTCATTTTGATAAAATCTCCTCATTTGGACAAACAGCTGTTACATAGCATTACCCAAGGGGTGATGCATTTTATGAAGGTGATAATCATCGAGGGACCGCAAGCTGGCAATGCATTAACGATTGCTATCATTATTTAATAAAACTTTATAGGAAGGAGATCCAGGGTGATAGCCATATATGTAAGGGTATCGACCGAGGAACAAGCGATCAAGGGATCGAGCATCGACAGCCAGATCGAGGCCTGCATAAAGAAAGCATGGACTAAGGATGTGCTGAAGTATGCAGATGAAGGATTTTCTGGAGAACTTTTGGAACGTCCGGCTTTGAATCGCTTAAGGAAGGATTCAAAATTGCCGCAATTCGAGTTGGTGCATAAAGAGGAAGAGTGTCAAACCTTTTCCTCGATTAATCTATTGGGTTTTCTTTTATTTGGCAAGGGATCTCCTTCTTTCTTTAAAGAATATCCTTAGATTACTACAGTAATCATATACAAATTCAATAAAAAAGAAACTTTGGAAGGGGGTTGTACATTTAAACAAATACTGACTAGAGAAAATTTAACTGCTAACCAATTTGCTACTACTTATTAATAACAATAGACAATTTATAATTTACATGCTTGTTTAAGTCCATCAGAAATTGGTCTAACAATTCATTGCTTGTCCTGTTAAATGAACTTTCTCTCCTAATTCTTTCATTGTTATGCGACTATTTTTGGACAATTCTTTCAATATATTTATATCAGTGTGATCCAACATAAAATCAAATCCTTTCCTAAGTATACTATACCAATCACTTTTAAATGCGGTAAGAATTCACTAGGTATTTTGAAATTACATAATACTCCCATTCGAATGGATATAATACACTTGTTAAACATATAAGATACACACTTTCAAAAATCAAGCCAAACTGCAACAAGACTAGATTTCTTCCATATGCTTATCTAAATGTTTTTATTCAAAGATACAACGTGGTAAAATACACATAATAACTCATGATAGGAGAGAACTGAATTGAGGAATTCATTTCCTAAAGCTTAAAGGTATTCATGTGAAATGTTATGAGTTGGCAACATTTAAATGTAGAAATAAATTAAAGAAAGGATTTCATCCATATGGAGTATGATCAAAAGATTAAAAATCGTTTACGACGGATAGAAGGACAAATTAAAGGTGTATTGACTATGATGGAGCAAGGAAAAGACTGTAGAGAAGTTGTGACTCAATTGGCAGCATCACGCAATGCTATCGACCGAGCATTAGGTGTTATAGTTAGTACAAATCTTGAACATTGTGTTCGTGAAAGCATAGAACAGGGAGAAGACACAGCAAACTTAGTAAAAGAGGCAGTAGATTTATTAGTAAAGAGTCGATAAAAAATTCATCAACCTATAATCTTTAAGGTTGACGAATTTTTATTTGTGTAATAATATACCCCTACGGGTATATAGTTTTAACGGATTGCGTAATTGTATATCTTTCATTCAAAAATTTTTAGAATTTTAAATACCCACGGGGGTAATTTAGTTTAGGAGGAGAGACATGACAGAACAAACAAAACGTACAACAATTGTCTTATTTAGCGGAGATTATGATAAAGCAATGGCAGCCTATATTATTGCGAATGGTGCAGCTGCCTACGATCATGAAGTTACTATATTTCACACTTTCTGGGGATTAAATGCTTTGCGTAAAGAAGAGCTGGTTCCGGTAAAAAAAGGGTTTCTTGAAAAAATGTTTGGAAAGATGATGCCTCGCGGTGCTGATAAGATGGGCTTATCTAAAATGAACTTTGCAGGTATGGGCCCTAAAATGATTAAAAATGTTATTAAAAAGCATAATGCATTAACATTGCCTCAGTTAATTGAGATGGCTCAAGAACAGGGTGTAAATCTCGTAGCTTGTACGATGACAATGGATCTTCTTGGTTTACAGGAAAAAGAATTATTAAATGAGATCAACTATGCTGGTGTAGCCGCTTATTTAGCAGATGCTGAAGAAGGCAACGTCAACTTATTTATTTAATATATCCATTACAAGTTAAATAAATGAAGGAGGTGAAACACAATGGATAGTGGGATAATCATCAATACCTTACTCATTTTATTTTTACTTTGGATTGTATTTCGACGATTTTTACCAGTGCAAGGTGTTAAACAGATAACAACTACTGATTTAAAGTCAGAGCTGAAAAATAAAGGAAAACAGTTTATCGATGTACGAACACCTCATGAGTTTCGTACAAGGCATATTAAAGGGTTCAAAAATATTCCCTTGTCAAAATTGGCTCATCAAACAAGTCAACTTTCGAAAGACCAAGAAGTTTTTGTTATTTGTCAAAGCGGAATGAGAAGTGTAAAGGCGAGCAAGGTATTGAAAAAACAAGGATTTAAAAATATCACAAATATTAAAGGTGGTATGAATACATGGCCATAAAACCTTAGATATTATTTTTTTGTATATTTATATACCCCCACCCCTATTTGAAAAGGAGGAAAAAATGGTGAAGGCAAATATTGTGTTAGACGCTAAAGGCTTGACGTGTCCAATGCCCATTGTAAAAACGAAGAAGAAAATGAAGGATTTAAAAGCTGGTGAAGTATTAGAAATTCAAGCAACAGACAAAGGATTTACAGCAGATCTGCAAGCATGGGCAAATAGCACAGGTCACGAATATCTAGGTACTGAAACAGAGGGAGAAATACTTCATCATTTTCTTCGTAAAGGAGGAGTGCATTCATCAGAAAGCGCACCTTCTATTGCTGAGGTTTCACTAGAAGCTTTCAAACAGAAAGTGGAAAGTGACGAGCCTCTTAACATTTTAGATGTCCGAGAGGTAGATGAGTATGAAGACGCTCATATCCCGGGAGTTGTGCATATCCCTCTTGGTGAAGTAGAAAAGCGCTCTAACGAGTTAAACAAAGATGATGAAATTTATATTATTTGCCATTCAGGAAGAAGGAGTGAAATAGCAGCCCAAACGCTGAAAAAACAAGGTTTTAAAAAGGTTATTAATGTTGTCCCTGGTATGCGTGGTTGGACAGGTAAAACAGAATAAATAAGAAAAGGATGATAACAAATGAGTACAAGAGTAGCAATTATTGCGGCAAATGGTGGTCTATTTGATGCCTATAAAGTTTTTAATATTGCGACTGCCGCAGCAGCAAGTGATCAAGAAGTATCTATCTTCTTTACATTCGAGGGATTAAATCTGATTTATAAGCAAGCGCATCAAGAATTAGAAATGCCGAAAGGGAAAGAACACTTTGCGGAAGGATTTAAGAAAGCAAACGTGCCGTCTATTCCTAAACTGATTGAAACAGCACAAGAGATGGGTGTTAGATTTATTGGTTGTCAAATGACGATGGACGCTATGGGTTTAACAAAAGATGATTTTGTAGAAGGAATTGAAGTAGGCGGGGCTGTTACCTTTTTAGATTTTGCTAAAGATGCTGATGTATCCTTAACATTTTAATCCAGTTAAAAAAATTCGATATAGGAGGCATTGAAACATGACTGTAAAGGCAATGACCCCAAAAGAAGTGACAAAAAAAATCTTTAACAATGAACCTTTATTTATTTTGGATGTGCGTAATGAAAATGATTTTAGTGATTGGAAGATTGAAGGGCATGACTTTGACCATTTGAATGTTCCTTATTTCGATCTTTTAGATGGCGTAGAAGATATATTAGAGAAAATTCCTTCCGATAAAGAAGTCCTAGTCGTTTGCGCAAAAGAAGGTTCATCAGTAATGGTATCCGAGATGCTTTCAGAAGCAGGTCTTTCTGTATTCTATCTTAAAGGCGGAATGAAAGCATGGAGTGAACATCTAGAGCCAGTAAAAGTCGGGGATTTAAAAGATGGTGGGGAAATTTATCAGTTTGTTCGAATTGGGAAAGGCTGCCTATCATACATGATATTATCCAATGGAGAAGCAGCCATAGTAGATGCTACGCGTATGGCAGAAGTGTTTATAGATTTTGCAAAGGAGAAAGGTGTAACGATTACTCATGTATTTGATACACATCTTCACGCAGACCATATTTCGGGTGGCAGAATCATTGCTGAAAAAACAAAAGCAACCTACTGGTTACCGCCTAAAGATGCTGAAGAAGTGGTATTCGACTATCAGCCGTTGGAAGAAGGAAATGACATTATCATTGGAAATACAAAGATTAAAATTCAACCGATTTATTCTCCGGGGCACACCATTGGCTCCACTTCTTTCATTGTCGATAATCAGTATCTTCTTTCAGGTGATATCTTGTTTATTGATTCAATTGGCAGACCAGATTTAGCCGGTATGGCAGGAGATTGGGTAGGAGATTTAAGAGAAACCCTTTATAGCCGTTACAAAGCGTTATCAAAGGATTTAATTGTATTACCTGCACACTTTATGATCATTGATGAGCTAAATGAAGATGGAAGTGTTGGTGAAAAACTAAGTACATTATTTGCCGAGAACCATGGTTTGAACATTGCGGATGAAACAAAATTTAGACACCTAGTAACAGATCATTTGCCTCCGCAACCAAATGCATACCAAGAGATTCGAGAAACAAACATGGGGAAAATCAGCCCGGATGAAGAAAAACAGCGTGAAATGGAGATTGGTCCAAACCGCTGTGCAATACGGTAATATAAGTTTCTATTAAAAAGAGGAGAGATGAACATGAAATCAGATAAAGTATTAGACGCAAAAGGGTTGGCATGTCCAATGCCAATCGTCAGAACAAAGAAAGCGATGAATGAATTAGAATCAGGTCAAATATTAGAAGTACATGCAACGGATAAAGGATTCAAAAGTGATCTAGCGGCTTGGTCTAAATCAGGTGGGCATGACCTTTTAGAGAAAACTGAAGAAGGTGATGTACTAAAATTCTGGATTAAAAAAGGCTAATTAATATGAAGGGGTATCGAATAAAAAGATACCCTTTTTCCTTTGAAAAGGAGGAAACCTAAATGGACATTGCCTTTATTATCACTCTTTTCATCATAGGGTTTATTGGCTCCTTTATTTCTGGAATGATTGGTATTGGCGGATCTGTTATTAATTATCCAATGTTATTGTACATTCCTTCTTTAGTGGGAGTGTTGTCATTAACAGCCCATGAAGTTTCAGGGATAGGAGCTATTCAAATTTTCTTTGCAACACTTGGTGGTGTTTGGGCTTATCGTAAGAGCGGGTTTTTAAATAAAAAATTAATCATTTACATGGGAACCAGTATTCTTATAGGGAGTGTATTTGGGAGTTACTTTTCTCATTTCATATCTGAAAAAGGAATTAACTTTATATATGGAATTCTGGCTATTATAGCGGTTATTTTAATGTTGATACCTAAAAGAGGACAAGCACATAAAGAAGGCGAAGAAGTGATATTTAATAAATGGTTAGCTTCGTCCATAGCCTTTATCATTGGCGGCGTATCAGGTATTTTAGGAGCTGGCGGCGCCTTTATCCTAGTCCCCATTATGTTATCGATTTTAAATATTCCTGTAAGAATCACCGTCGCTTCATCTCTTGCGATTACATTTCTTTCATCTATTGGAGCAACAGTTGGAAAAGTAATCACGGGCCAGGTTCTTTTTGTACCAGCTATGGTTCTTATTATTGCTAGTTTAATTGCTTCTCCTGTTGGCGCAAAAGTTGGACAAAAGGTAGAGACTAAGTTTCTGCAATGGATTTTAGCTCTTTTGATTTTAGTGACTACCGTTAAAATTTGGTTAGATATTCTATGAAAATAGATTGACTTTCTTAAGGGGTAGATAAAAAGAAAGACCAACAGACAGTTTCATACGTTGGCCTTTCTTTTTTATGTAAAGACGCTAAGGATGTGATTATTTTGAATGAAGGATTAATGGTGTCATAATAATATGTAGAAAAGAAGAGAATATATAAAACAGACTAGCTAGAAAAGAGACCAAGCAATTGCTTGATCTAAAAACAATATAAAAAAATAGTATTACTTTTGATCAGAATGTTTTTTGCCTTTTAGTTATCAATACTTCAAACTAGTTAGTAGAAGAAATATTTCCTTGTATCTCAATCTTGACACCAGCTTTTTTTAATAAGTTTCCTACAGTGCATCCTTTATCTGCAAGTGAAAATATTCTATTGGCTGCTTGAATTTGTTTTTCTGTTGCTTTTCCGGATAAAACAATATGAGGATAGTGGATGATTTTAAATTCATCGTCAGAATTAATTCCTTCAGAATTTACAGTCAAATCCACAACAGGAAGATACCTTGATTCAATCATTGATACAAGAACTGAGGTATAACAAGCTGCTGCAGATGCTACAAGAATCTCTTTTGGAGAGGCTCCATTTCCACTTCCGCCAAATTCAGCAGGAATAGCAATCTTTGTATCTAGAAACTCTGTTTCAAGAAATCCGTTCCCTTTTAAACCACTCTTCCAAACGATATTAACATTTGATTTCAAAATAAACACTTCCTTAAGTAATTTTTGCAATTTTTCCTTTGCTTTATTGAACTCCGAGAAATTTGAACTTATTGAGATCGTTTTAGATAAAAGAAGACCCTCAAAAGAAGAATCTTCTAACTACATATATTGATAAATCAAAACTAGACACACTTCAAGCTTTTAAAGCTTTAGGCATCACTGTTTAGCTGGCGGAGAATATCATGCACATCTACATGAGATCTATGCTCAATAATTTTACCGTCAGCAATACGTAATAACATCATAAGAGAGAATTTAACGGTTTTTCCCGTTGCAGAAACTCCAGCAAATGGAATACCTGTATGCTTGCCTTCAAATATAAAATATACTGCAACAAGGCCGCCTTCAGCTACCATTGCTTTAATTGGCATTTTGAAACCTGGGAAAGAATCAAAGTTTTTCTTTTCTGATTCAATTAAACCCTCTACTCCTGGATACGGTGTATCTAATTGTGGATAGAATACAAAGTCTTTATGGCAAAAGTCTTTTAAGTCATCGTATTTTTCTTGTTCAATCGTTTCAAAGTAACGACGCACTAATTCTCTATTGTTTTCAACGGACATAATGAACGCTCCCTCCCTTAGTTAAAAACTTCATCTCATGTATTAGATTAAAATGAATATGATTCTCCATCTTCAGGCACTAAAACATCAGAAGCGATTCCTTTTTCCTTAATAAAGGATTTTAATTCTTCTTTTGATAATCCCCAATGGTTGACAGCTTCCATGTGGCTCACGATAATTTTTGCATTTGGAGCAGCTTTATATGTTGCATAGATATCTTCTTTACCCATGATGAGAGAACCGCCTTCGTAGAATTGATTATCGCCGCCGTTCACGACAATGATGTCCGGCTGATGTGTTTCAATCTCTTCTTGAACCGCATCATACCAGACTGTATCTCCAGCGATATATAACGTTTTCTTACTTTGATGTTTGAACACAACACCGCATAGATGAGTAACAATAACAGCATCAATATCTTTAATAATATTGTCAACAGATGTTGGCAATTCAACCAAAGGGTTGTTTTGATCTTGTCTTGGCGCATTTGGGAATGGAGGGTAAGCCCCCTACTCAGCTAACATGGAATCTATTAAAAATGTTTTGCCTGCATATTCGACTACAAGTGTGGCATTACGAATTTGTTGAATATTAATGTGTAAAACTCCTATACTTTAGTATATGTATAGTTTAACTACAGCAACTAAATAAATACATGGAACAAATCAAGTCTTTTTGCAATTTAACTTGATTTTTGAAAGTCCTTAAAGGAAACGGAACGGGGGTGGTTCCGTTGTAAACCCATGCTCACCACTAATGATCTACTATAGCAAGGAGGATTTTTAATGGCATCATATAGTTTTCAATTTCCAACAGATGCAACCGGTAAGCCAGGAGCGGCTAAACCTTATCGAGAAGGGAACAGGGATTTTGTAGTACCCGTGGCTACTATTTCAGGTAATGCGGAGCTGCTGACGATCGCAGTTATAAAAGCGACTGAAGTGTACACGCAATATGGCCAAGATCGATTAGGTCAGATTTTAATTTCAAAAGTAAAAGGTCACGCTTATTCTGATCGTGAAGGTACCTTATTCATTGAAGAAAGTAACGATATGAATTCATGGACTACAGTCTCTTCGTTGTTTGTTAAAGCAAATACACTTGGCGAGACTGAATGGATTCATTTAACTAAACGCTATTTCCGTTTCAGATACGTAAATGGTAACCTACAGCAATCTGAATTCTTACTTTACCAGTCATTGGGCGCAGGTGAAGAGGATAAAGAGGATATAAATATTAAACAAGCTGTTCCTATTACAGCAGTTGCTCCGTTCTCAGTCCAGCTAGATAAAAGCGGCTTAACTGATGATGGTCGTTTAAAAGTTCAGACTGAAGGCCTGAACCTTAGCTCATTAGACACTCAATCAAAAACAATGGATATTGTCTTTCACGATAAAACGGAAACCACAGGTGAGGGTAACCCATTCACCGTTGGATCATTCAAAACGTTACTCATTGAGGTTTATGGGACGGCTGAGACAAGTGAATTGAAGTTCTGGGGTAAATCCTTATCGGGAACAATAAGAGCCCTTAGAGGGCAGAAAGTGGATGACGGAACGTTTGCCACTAGCACAAAAGGAAAATCTGAAGCCTGGTCTTTTGACATTACTGGTTTTAAAGAAATTGTTATGGAGCTTACAGCTTTAACAAATGGAAACTTTTCAGTTAGAGGGACGGCCGTCTCATAAGATCCGGCTGTCCTTTTTTATTTGCCTCGGAGGAGGTGATTAGAAATGGAGGAGACAAGTTTGTTTATCAATTTTGAAACATTAGATTTAGCAAGAGTATATTTATTTGGAGGGGTGAAGTACCTTGATTTACTTCTAGTACTTAGCATAATTGACGTTTTAACAGGAGTAATTAGGGCATGGAAATTCAAGAAACTGCGAAGCCGAAGCGCATGGTTTGGCTATGTCCGCAAGCTACTCAATTTCTTTGCGGTCATTTTAGCAAACGTTATTGATACAGTACTCAATTTGAACGGTGTCCTAACCTTTGGTACCGTTCTTTTTTATATTGCTAATGAAGGCTTGTCAATAACTGAAAACTTAGCACAGATCGGTGTTAAAATCCCTTCAACGATAACAGATCGATTACAGACAATTGAGAACGAAAAAGAACAGAGTAAGGATAACGCAGACAAAGCTGCTGGCTAAGCCAGTGGCTTTTTTATTATGTAGACAGAAGGAGAGAGGATATATGCCAATCAAAGTTGTTAAAAATCTAGTCTCTAAATCAAAATATGGATTGAAATGTCCTAATCCAATGAAAGCTGAATACATCACTATTCACAACACTGCGAATGATGCTTCAGCAGCCAATGAGATTTCTTACATGAAGAATAACTCTAGCTCAACGAGTTTTCACTTTGCAGTAGACGATAAACAAGTTATTCAAGGGATTCCAACGAATCGTAACGCTTGGCACACAGGAGATGGAACAAACGGTACAGGGAATCGTAAGTCGATTGGTGTCGAAATTTGTTATAGCAAGTCAGGAGGGGCGCGATATAAGGCAGCGGAAAAGCTTGCTATTAAGTTTGTGGCGCAGCTACTTAAAGAACGCGGATGGGGCATTGATCGTGTCCGCAAGCATCAAGACTGGAACGGGAAGTATTGCCCGCACCGTATTTTGTCAGAGGGAAGATGGAATCAAGTTAAGGCTGCCATTGAAAAAGAATTAAAAACGCTAGGTGGGGAAACAAGCTCAAGCAAAGTAAGTGTAGCTAAAAAGAAAACAACAAACTCAAGCAGCAAAAAGACATCATATGCGCTGCCTTCCGGTATTTTCAAAGTGAAGAGCCCAATGATGAGGGGGGAAAAGGTAACTCAAATTCAAAAAGCACTGGCTGCACTATACTTCTACCCGGATAAAGGAGCGAAGAATAATGGTATTGACGGCGTATACGGTCCGAAAACAGCAGATGCAGTTAGACGATTTCAGTTGATGCATGAACTAACTGCTGATGGAATTTATGGACCTAAGACTAAAGAAAAGCTCGAGTATTTCTTATCATAAAAGATTCGTCATACTTTTGCCATCTCTTTAAGAAAGGAGTGGATTACTAAACAACATACATTAATTAACTGCTAAGACTTAACTTATTGAAATAATTTTATTGTTAGAATAGGCCTCTTTCTTTAGGAAGAGAGAGGCTTCTTTGAGTAGTTAATTTTTTAAGTTGTTAATTAAATAAATTAGAAAAGACCTATTTACTTGCTTTTCTTGACATTTTTTTAACGAGGTTCATAATTATGTTAAAGAGGAAAAGGTAAATGGGGGAAAGAGATGGCTTCTCTAACAATTTATAGATTAAATACAGCTGACCAATTGGATTTGTTTTTTAGTCATGAAGGAAAGCTGAATTTAGATGAAGTGATTAAAGAAATGAAAAAGAAAAGTGCTCCAATAGATAATGATGGCAAAACAATAAATGGAGAAGGATTTATAAACACACGTAAAAATATTAGAAATGGATTACCGGTTATAGAGAGTTATTGCACCTCTCTTGTGAATCTTGGTAATTACTTTGAAGCACGTCTGGAAAATGACCAGTTAACAACAGTTGAGACACAACATCGATATTTTTCAAAAGCTTCGCTTATTATTACGAATGAAAGCGATCTTATTCTAAAATTTGATAATTCAACTGAAGAAAGATCAAAAAGTCGAGTGAAATCTTTAGTTGAAGAATTGGGTTTTGAGGCTAATGCTCTTCGTTTAGATAATGATTTATTAAGAAAAATACAACAGGATCCAATTTTTGAATGGTCTGCTGTAAAAATAGACAAAATAGATAAGGATGGAGATAGGACTCAAAGAGTTTCTTATGAAATTGATTTAGCTGATGATAAGCATCCTTCGAGAGTAGATGATGATTATCGTAATCATGGAAAAATGTCACATATAAAATTTCAGCTTCCATATAGTGCAAAAGGAGCCCCTAACAAAGTTACAGTTAAACTTTATAATCAGGGGAACAGAATTGTTATTGATGAAGAAGAGCTTTGTGGTTCATCTCTAATGGATTTTGTTGTATATTTAATGTCTAAGTTGAAGGGGATTAAAGAAGAGGAGGTATAGAAATGAACTTCTCACTGTTTAGAGTAGATAAACCTTCTAAATTAAAGTTGCTAAGTAAAAATAAAATTAACTTTTTTAAGAAAAACGAAGAGATAAGTTTATTTCATTTTAATCAAGTTGCAAAAAATATGTTTCATTTTGTTCTGAATATCAGTGATGTTTATCAGATTGGAACTAAGAGGATGGGGAATCAACATAATTTTACATATTCCTCTTTAATAAACTGTTTCTTCTTTTTAGACAGTGACTATCTTTTAATTGAGAAAGTCACTTCAGAATATGAATCAGATGTGGTAAAGCATATTTCAAATAAAACAAAAGTTAAAATATCAAAGCATTTTATCAGCAATAATCAATTTTTGAATGTTAAATTAAAATTGGGTGGCTCAATTAAGAACCTTGAATATTATGATGAAGAGGAAGGAGATTTTTTCCTTGACTTTGTTAGTGAAGAGAAATTAAAAAATATCGCAAATAATTATGAAATTGAAAAAATCACAATGTTGGTTGAAGATGAGTTTATCTCAATTTTTCAAAAAGGTAAAATCTCAGTAAATAATAGTGATGATCAATACTTAATTAAATTCACGAGGGAAATTGTTGATGCGATTAAAAACAGTAATTAATATATTTATTACATTTTCATTAATTATATTAGGAGCACTCTTAGGAGATGGATATAAGGATAGGTTGTACTTGCTCTGGTTATTATCCTTAATTCTTTATGCATTAATTATCGAATATTTACTAAATAAAAATTCTGATTTAGAAGTTACTATCACAGAAGCTGAGGGAAAAGTATCAGCTTTAACAATAACGAAAAATACTCATCAGAATGATGGGGTTTTACAAGCTTCATTTTTCCCAAAAAGTGTTGAAGAGCCTATATACTCTAATGAAGTTTTTACAATCGAATTATATCTAACATCTATAATTGAGTTAAACAGAGTTCCAGACTTAAAATTAATAACTGAAAATGAGTGGAAAGTATACAATGGACAGCAAGAAATATCTTTTATCAACTATGCAGAAAGATTTGAATATAATATTGGTCAGCCTATAATACTAAATAGAGAAAATAAGTATATTAAGTATTCTTTTGACGTGGAAATCAGTACACCAGGAGTTCAAAAATTTTATATTTTATTTAATAATGGAGAATTTAATTGTGAATTGAATAATGATTTATTTATAAGACCGTCTTAATAGCTTTATAAAGTTATATTTATAAGAATTTAAAAAAGCCTCATAAAAGGGGCTTTTTTATTGTTAAAAATCCATTTTTAAATTCCATTGTCTCTATTATTCCTAGATCACTATAGGACTTATTTTCACATACTCACCTAAAACTCATAGTAAAGTCAGAGGAGTTTTCCGTCACTAAACAATAGCGCAAAATCATAGGGGGATTGAAAACTTTTCAAAAATCTTAATCACCAAAGTATAACCCCTTAGGACATTAGGTAATTCAGGTTGATAAAGCTCTGGATTTTTTGTTATTAGTTTAGGATTCGTTAACATGAAAACATGACCTGGAGTTAAGTTTTTTGTTGATTCTGCGAACTCCAAAAGGAACCAACATTTTGTGCTACTGAGGCTCTGTTCTCGCCTTTCTTTGAACGAACTTATCATGTCCAGTTATAGCCCTTATATTTCTCTTTAATGGTTCCCATGTATTTTTCTACTTCTGATTTATTTTCTGGGTGTCGTTCTACATATTGACCAACAATTTCATTTAAATATTTATAGAAATTTTCGTAATCTAATATGACTTCTTCATCTTCTTCGACTGCTGGGTAATTGTAATAAAAAGCTATACCCTCATCTCCAAAGTAATCTTCTTCCCACTGTTCGTAGTCATCAGCAAATACACACCAGACATTTTCTATACCATAACCTTCTCCGTTGGCGAATTTCTCTAAAATTCGTAAAAATCGTTCATCACCCATAACCTTAAAGAAATAGTTAATTAATTCTTTAGTTTTATTATCCATTTCATTTTCACTCCCAATTAAAGCCCTCTATAACGAGAAGGGCTTTCCATCTTTTTATACCGGAGAAAGTATTAAAGAGCCTTTCTGCTCAAAAAGAAGGGGAAAGGCTTTATTCGTTTATTCCTCGTATAGTTTATTAACCAACTCTGTAAATGAATCACATATATGACTCAAAGCTTTATCAGGATCTTCATATGCAATCTCGTGATCCCAGAAAACTACGGACGGATTCTCTTTGTTCAGACGATAATCGAAGCAGATTTCGTTACCGAAAGGATCACAAGCAAAAGGAACTATCCCAGGAAGCATCCTTCCATCCTGGTAATCTTCAAAGACCTCTAAAATAAAACTTGAACTATCCTCAGTTAAACCATGTAATCGATTAAAAACCGCGCCTTTTGTATTTTCAAAGTCAAATATCTTTTTACTTGGGCGCGCCCCATTGTTGTTTAATATAGTTGTAACGTAGTCTTTTGGAAACTTAATATCTAATGCCTTTTCGATTTTTTTAACAGTTGTTTCCCCAATTGGCTCTTCGGCAAATCTCCATTCTGTCATATTACCGACTCCTATCTGTTCTTACTTCCTCCACCTCAAAGGTGTATGGCCTGTTTTCCGATGCACCTTTTGGTCAACTAATTGTATTCTCCTTGGATTTTGATGATGATGCCAAGTATGACGTTTATTGTTTATAAAACTTCGTTAATATAGCCATTTATAGATTGTAAATAGAATAAGCCCTTCTCATTGAGAGGGGCTTGTAAGTGACTCTTCTTTTTAAAGTCATTCATATTGGATAAATCTTATTTTAATCATCAAAAAAACCATCTTTAAATTCCATTGATTCTATTCCTGAATCATCAAAAGACTTATGTTTTATCTGCTTACTAAACCTCATGATAAAGTCAGTAAAGCTTTCCGCAACCAAATAAAATGCTTCCCGTTCATTTGTAGATTCATGATCCCAAAAATGAACTCTCCCTATCGAATTGCCCTCGATAGTTAAGCTTATTTCATTTCCTCCTGGACAACTTGCAATCGGGATTCTTCCTTGAGGGAATTCTTCTTTATATGCCTCTATGTTGTAGACAAGTGAATTATCATTATTATTTAATCCATAAAATAAATCGACCGTTATTAATTTATCTTTAACCCAAGGGTTTTCTTCTAAAGAGTTGCAATAAATGTCATCTTCATTAAATGCACACTCTCCATACTCCAGAAGGAAATTTTTATATTCTAGCGGCAATGTAAAACCATACTTCGATTCAATAGCAATGACGTCACTTTCTGAATATGTATTCTCACCGTATTTTTTGATATCAAATTGCTCTAATTTGTTTTTAATAACATCAAAACTCATTATTTATATCCTCCTCTCAAATCTGACGCTGAACCTATATGTGGAATGTTTTTATGGAGTTTGGTTGGTACTAGTTGAATAGTATTCCCATCAAAATGATGAGGTGTAACTTTTTTAACATCCCTTAACCACTCTTTTGCTTGATTATTACTTTTAAATCCCTTCATTTCTTTAATTCTCTCATAAACTTTAGTAAAGTCATCTTGGCTCCCATTTAATTCCCCCGGTTTAAATTTTATTGTTGCTTCTGTCCAAGGAGAAAAATCAGGACGACCATTCTTGAAAGCAACCGGTTCCCCTTTGGTAACTTCGTTTACTTCTGGTTTATCCGAATACCATTTTCCGTTACCCGGAGTTCCTTCCCATCTGCCGTTAGTTCTAGGTAGCCTTTTTCTTGGATTAGCAGCTTCAATTAATTGAAGCAAACGATCCTTCAAACTTACATCATTAATAACATTATAGGGAAAGCCCTCAACTGTCACAACTTCTTCTCTCATAACAAATGGTTTCAGAGTTGAAAGAGGATCAGGAGTTGTATCAAGTTTCTTTGACACTTTTTTGATTGCAGCTTTTCCGGCTGTTTTCACTCCTATTTTAGCAACTGAACCAGCACCTTTTAAACCAAAGATGTTTACTGCTGCATATGTAAACCAATGAGCCTTTGATTCAGTGTCACCGTTCTTTACGTCTCTTACATAGGAGGTTATAATTGCATCTTTAATTGAATTAAATGTGGAATCATAGTGATAAACTGCAACTGCAGAATTAATAAGCATGTCGACAGGATGATTGTGTGCCATATAGTCTAATGTTTCAGCTGTCATATCATAAAGGGCTGTAACAGTACCTTTGGCACCAGCCATTAACTCATGTGTGTTTTCAATCTGTGTAAAATACCTTTGTTGACCTTTAGTAAGATTGTCATAACCAATGGTTTTTGCCATTGAGTAAAATTCATCGGCATCCGCATAATCGTAATTCTTCAGTCTTTCTTTCAGTTTTTCAATCTCCCGTTCTTTTTCTTCTTTCTTCTTAATCGTCAAATAAGCTTCCGTTCGCTTCTCAATATCGCCTTTTTTCTTATGTATGTCGCTTTCACGGTATGCCTTGGCGTTGTAGTGGATGGGCGTAGCGTTTTTGCCTTTGGCAGTTGCTTCTTGGAGCTTTTGGAAATCTGACTTGATGAATTGTTCATTTGGTTCTGACATAGCATATTCTGTCAGTAAATCTTCGTCAAGATCACCTAGTTTTTCAATTGTTTTTTTGCGTTTGTCATTGGCATCTGCAAGCTCATTCTTGAAGGTTTCTGTTGAAAACAAGTCGAGCGGAAGGATGTCGTCAATGTCGTTTAGGATATCTTTCATGGCTTTTTTCTGTTCAGACATGATGGATTTTGATTTTTTATGGGCGTTAGCCAGTTCATGTTCTAAAAAAGATTCTTCAATATAAGCATCAGAGAGACCTTTGTCCTCGACAGCTCTGGCAATGCTGTTAAAAAATGCGATCTTCATGTCAATGTAGTCGATCCATTGATCAGTCACACCAACATGATCGTAATAGAATGCTTTAATGTTATTAGCGCCTTTACCTGAGAATTCGCTGTCGTCCAGCTCAGCGACGCTTTGTAAAGCTTTTCTCAAGTTGACCATTTGCGTCCTTAGTTCTTTATATTCTTTGGCGCGGTCTGTAGCTTCAGATAGAAGTGTTTTAGCTTCAAATACTTTCATGATCATATCCTTTCAATTTAATCGTATAACAAAATATTACCATGGAAGAAAGATGAAACGAACTTAAAATTATCTTGATTAATCATATCCAAGGTACAGAGAAAAAAGTTTGCGGTTTTTTTGCGGTTCAAACACTTTTTGGAAATGTTAGAATATTACATAAAAAGACATAAAAGGAGGGGTCCTGTGAATCCGGTTTTATCATCGTCAGAAGTTGGCGTAAAGATCAATGAATGGTATAAAATGATACGTCAATTTAGTGTCCCGGATGCAGAGATTTTAAAGGCTGAGGTGGAACAAGAGATCAATCAGATGGAGGAAGATGAGTATTTACTTATTTACTTCTCTCTAATGAAATTTCGTCATCAGCTTATGTTAGATTATTTGGAACCAGTTACAACAAGAATCAGGCCAACTATTGATGAACTGCTTGATAAAATAGAAGCATCCAATAAGGGGATAACTGGTCTGTTGTCTTACTACTCTCTGTTTTTTCGTGGAATGTATGAGTTTGATAAGAGGGAATATGTCAAAGCAATTGGTTTTTATCGAGAAGCAGAAAAACACCTTACTCATGTTAATGATGATATTGAGAAGGCGGAATTTCATTTTAAGTTGGCTGAAGCTTACTATATTATGAAGCAAAATCATATCTCGATGCACCATGTTAAACAAGCGATGGACATTTATAATCAATATGAACTTTATAAAGTGCGAAAAATACAATGTCATTTCGTGATATCTGGAAATTACGTTGATTTTAAACATTTCGAGAAAAGCTTGCCGCACCTTGAAAAAGCCTTAGAGTTGTCCAAACAATTAGAGCGCAATGAAAGGCTGCTTAGCTCGGCTTACTACAATCTCGGAAAGAATTACGCAGATTTAGGAATAAATGATAAAGCAGACCATTTCTTAAATGAGGCTGCCAAGGTATCAGAAAGTGCTAAGTTGAGCAATTTACCACATTCCCTGTTTACATACGCTAAATTTCTTTTTAAGCAGGGGAAAACAAGTGAAGCAATAAAAATGAGTAAAAAGGGTTTATCCGCTGCGATATCCCAAGGTGATAAACTTTTTATGTCCCTGCAAAAATACTTGGAAGCACTTTATATTAATGCAGTAGATCAAGCGGGAATCAAAAAAACTATTGATTACCTAGAAAGAAATAAGAATTATGCGTATGTGGAAGATATCGCAATTGATACTGCTGAAGTTTTTGCAAAATCAAAGGAGTTTGAAACATCTTATATTTATCATCAAAAAATGCTTGAAACGCAAAAACAAATTCAGAGGGGAGAATGCCTGTATGAATTTTAAAAAAGGTGTAATCATTATTCTTACTGCAGTTACTTTAAGTTTAGGCTTGGTTACAACTTTTACTGTAGAGCAAAATGCAGCATATCATCAACTTTCTGACCGGAATCAAACATGAGAATTGATTAAACCCTCTCAATTGAGGGTTTTTCTTTATGTATTGGTTCAACATTGACAATTGAGTCAAAAGGAATAAAATTTGTACTTCCTTTTAAGTTCTCCATATTTAGTCTCTGTTTTAGTTTGTTTATGTAATTTCAAATACCCTGTTCTGCCTCGTAAAAAGCCGTCTCTATAAAACCTGGTGACTAGATTAATTAATACCTTCCAGCTCTTAAGAGAAAAGCTCGAAGATGAGAGGGGAAGGTTACATAAATTCAGAAAGCGCTGGCAGCCCCTATAATTTACTCGGAAAAGGGCGCAAAATAACGGTATAGACGGAGTATATGGATCAAAAACAATAAAGCAGTTGAACGAATCCAGTTAATGTATGGACTATCTTCTGATGAAATTTTTGCTGGTGATGATATCATGGCAGTTGCAATCATTACGGATGCCAAAAACGCGGAAAAGACATCTCCCGTCAGGTTATGACGGCACAGAAACAATTCAGGCTATTCTGCTGGAATTGACAACCATCCAACAGCCGATCAAATTAATTTCCAAAACAACGATCGAAATTTTAACTAAAAAAACAAATCTAAGGTGAATTTAAAGATTTGCCCTTGAAACGTATTTGTTTGTACGGCTTTTGGAAAGTGGGACAACTTAAATATGGCAGGTGTACGTACTGTAAATTTTAGAATGATTAATTGGGGAATATTAATTCTATCTAGACAGGGGAAAGGTACTGGTGGATCCAGCTCATTCCGAAAACATACACAATTGGGAGCAGCAGGAACAGAATTCCTGTTGTTTTTTATTTACTTGGTGCTAGAGCAAGGTAGCCGTTAAAACTTCTCCTACTTGTTCTACATTTATATTTTAAGGTATTTCTTAACTGTTCATTACTTGAAAGCAATGTTCTGATGATTATACTGGATAATAGAAATATGAACCATTCCTAAATTACTTGGCAAAACCTAATGGAATCATATAATATATAAACTAAACTTTGCGATTAAGGTGTGAGAAATTTGTCTAAAAAGCATGAAATAATATCAGCTGCAAGAGAGATTATTTATTCTAAGGGATATCAAGCAACCTCTATAAATGATATTCTTATGGCTGCAGAGATTGGAAAAGGCCAATTTTACCATTACTTCTCATCTAAATATGATTTAGGATTAGCAGTAGTGGAATCTATAGTCCATGAATGGCAAACAGAGTTAATATCAGATATTCTTCAGTCAGATAATACTCCAGTAAATAAGTTAAATATGATGCTGGACAGAACCCTTACTTTTCATACTGAAGTGAAGAATAAATCAGGTTGTCCGATAGGAAACTTAGCCATTGAAATGAGTGAGCATGATGAAACGTTTCGTGTAAAAATTCAACATTTATTTGAATGTTGGATAGGGGCTATAGAGATTACATTAAATGAAATGGTTGAACAAGGTCTGTTAGATTCCTTTGATACTAAAAAAGATGCTCAAGCAATTGTAGCTATGATTGAAGGAGGAATCTTGCTAATGAAAAACCAACAAAACGTCAACTTTTTAAGTGACATTATAGAAGTAATCCGAAAACAATTTAATCTAGAATAGTCAACTGTTTTTTTTCTTGCAATATTGTTTTTCTTATGTTAAGCTCTTTCTGTACCGACTGGTAGGTACAATTCTGTGCTGGAGGAGAGATAAACAATGGCAAAATTAAATGGTGTTGATATGAGTATTATTGAAGGTTTAGTGGAGCAATACAAAAAAAATCCTGCTGAAGGTACTGGAAGTTGGTCATCTTCTGTAAAATGGGATAACGGATTCCATGTTGAGGCAAAAGTAGGTGATCATGCTCCTATTCATGTTGATGAGCCAAAATGGTTAGCAGGTTCCAATAAGGGAGCAAACCCAGTGGAATATTTATTAAGCGCACTAGGTTCTTGCTTGTCAGTGGGGTTTATTGCAACTGCTAGTGGAATGGGAATCAAGATAAACTCATTAGCAGTAGAGGTTTCAGGACAACTAGATTTGAATGTCTTTTTAGGATTAAAGGAAGGAAATCCTGGTTTTGATGAAATCAATGCGCATTTTAATGTCGATAGTGATGCGGATGAACATCAGATTGAAGAACTTGTTGCACAGGCCATGAAACTTTCACCTGTAAAAAATACAATCCAAAGAAATGTTCATGTTCAGGCATCTTTAAGTCACAATAAGAAAAAAGAATAATTATAAGCGTATTTTTCAAAAGTTACTGTACCAAATAGTAGGTACAGTAACTTGCTTATAACTGACTGAAGGAGTACAACAGATATGTATTATTCTAAAGAACATTTATGGGTAAAGGTTGATAACAGCATTGCTACCTTAGGAATTACTGATTATGCTCAATCAACGCTTGGAGAAATTGTATTTCTGGAACTCCCAGAAATGGGAACTTCAACAGTGAAAGATGCTAGCTTTGGGAGTATTGAATCAGTTAAAACTACATCTGAGCTTTTTCTCCGATTAACGGACAGATTATAGAAGTGAATACAGAATTAGAAGATAGTCCAGAATTTGTGAATGAATCACCTTATGATAAAGGGTGGTTACTGAAAGTAAAAGCTTCTAACACAGAGGAGATAAAAGAACTTCTAAATGCGGAGGAATACGATAATTACGTAAGCCAAATTTAAATAATTTTATTAAAGGAGTGTTCATATGAATATTGAGGTTTGGTCTGATGTAGCATGTCCCTTTTGTTATATAGGTAAACAAAATTTAGAAAAAGCATTGAAACAATTCCCTTTTAAAGATGAAGTTAAAGTTGAATATAAAAGCTTTGAATTAGATCCTAGTGCGCCAGTATATAACGGGCAAAGTTATTATGAAAAATTACTCCCTAAATTTGGGGATTCCGAACAAACAAAACAGTTCCTTGAAAACTTAACTCAAAGTGCAAAAAAGGTTGGATTAACATTTAATTTAGAAGGTTTGAAACCAACTAATACGTTTGATTCCCATCGCTTAACAAAATGGGCAAAAACAAAAGGAAAAGAAGCTGATATCTCGGAAACTCTGCTTTATGCACACTTTACTGATTCTAAGGATGTAGGTGATCATGAAACCCTTGCAGATTTAGCAGAAGCTTCTGGTTTAGATAGACAAGAGGCTCTGAAGGTCCTAAATGACAAGTCTCTTTATGCAGATGAGGTAAGATCAGATCAAATAGAAGCTAAGCGTTATGGTATCTCTGGAGTTCCCTTTTTAATTATAAATCAGAAATACGCCGTTTCTGGGGCACAACCAGCAGAGGCTTTCTTAGAGGCACTTAACAAGATATGGGAAGAAGAAAATCCGTTATTGAAACTTAAGAATCTATCAGTGAATAGTGAGGATGACACACTTTGTACTGATGGAAGCTGCGGAATTCCTCCAAGAAAAAAATAAGTGGGGCAACCAATTTTTTCTTAGATGAGTTTTTTAAAACTCTAACTTCTCTTCCAAAACTAAATTTAGATCTGGTCTGTTTAGCAATGGCAGTTTTAAGTTTAAATCTATTAAAGACTAGTATTAGGAGGGAGAGGTCTAATGGTAGAAACAGTTGAATTAACATCTTTAGATTCAATAGATAACTTTATCCATCATAATAAATTTAGTTTTTTGTATATTTCAAGGCCGGATTGTGGAGTATGCCATGCAGTCTTGCCTCAACTCAGAGAATTACTGGATAAATTTCCACATATCAAATTAGGGTATATCAATGCTTACAACGTAGAGGAGATAGCCTCAAGGTTTTCAATTCTTACAGTTCCTGCACTCCTTTTATTCATTGAAGGAACTGAATATTTGAGAGAAGCACGCTTTGTTCATATTGAACAATTAGAAAAAAGACTAGAAAGAGTAAGTGAAATATATACAACCTGATGTTTTAACAATGTTAAAAAAATATGGCAATCAAAAACTAAAGGAGTGTTTAACATGTCTAATTTGAATGTAAAACTAAATGCTGTTTGGAAAGGAGGAGTAGAAGGAAACGGCACCATCAAATCTCAATATATTGATACACCCATTGCTATAGGAACAGAGTATGGAGGTAATGGGGAAGGAGCATCACCTAAAGAAATCCTTGTGTCATCAGTACAAGCTTGTTATGTAGCAACATTAGTGTCTATGGTTGAATCAAGAAAACTGCCAGTAGTGAGTATTGAGGTTGATTCTGAGATGGTTGCTTCTGACAGTAGTTTTGATATTATCCATTATCCTCGTGTTGTTTTATCTGCTGATGCAACAGAAAAAGAAGTACAGTCAATGCAAAGAGTGAATGAAGCAGCTGATAGAGCATGTAAAGTAGGTAACATGATCAAAAAAGCAGGCGTAGAAATAGAAGTCAAAGGTAAAGTGTCTACTCTTTAATCCGATTCAATTAATTATTAAAAAAGCTTTTTACAACTCAGGAGGAAAAACAAAATGACTATAATCAAAGTAACAGATGGTAATTTAGAAAAGAACTTAAATACAGATAAAGTGGTTTTACTAAACTTTTCAGCATCTTGGTGTGGACCATGCCGGGTTTTTGCTGAGACATTAGAGGAGTTTGACAAAGAGTATGGTGATAAAGTACAAGTTGTTAAAGTTGATGTGGATGAGAATCCGGAGCTTGCTGCAGAATTTGGTGTAATGAGTATCCCTAATACACGCTTCTATTCTAATAATAAATTCGAAAAACCTTTTGCTGGTATTGTTGGTATTGCGCAATTAAAAGAAGAAGTTTCAAAAATTAAGTCCCTTTAATCAAATGTGCATTAATGGATTCTTTTAAAGGAGGGAGAACATATTGGAGGAAATGAAAATTTATGATGTCATCATAGTTGGGGCAGGTCCTGCGGGAATGACAGCAGCAGTTTACACTTCACGTGCTAATTTGAACACATTGCTTATTGAACGTGGAATACCTGGTGGACAAATGGCTAATACGCAGGATGTAGAGAATTATCCTGGTTTTGATCATATTTTAGGTCCAGACCTCTCTAATAAAATGTTTGAGCACGCCAAAAAGTTTGGTGCTGTATATGAATATGGAGATATAACAGAAATTATAGATGAAGGCCGTTTAAAAAAAGTAGTAACTACAAAAAAAGAATTTTATGCAAAATCTGTTATTATCGCTACTGGGGCAGACCATAAAAAGCTTGGAGTTCCAGGGGAGAATGAGCTTGGTGGTCTAGGAGTTTCATATTGTGCCGTGTGTGATGGAGCCTTCTTTAAAGGACGTGAACTTGTTGTTGTGGGTGGAGGAGACTCAGCTGTAGAAGAAGCTGTGTATCTTACACGTTTCGCTTCAAAAGTCACCATTATTCACCGTCGAGATCAGTTGCGTGCGCAAAAAATACTCCAAGAAAGAGCATTTAGCAATGAAAAGATTGAATTCATTTGGAATAAAGAAGTTACAAGTATAAACGCAGGAAATGGAACAGTGAATACAGTAACGTTAAAAGATACAAAAACAGGGGAACAATCTCAATTCCCTGCAAATGGTGTATTTATTTACGTGGGGACACTTCCGTTAAATGGTGCATTCAAAAACTTAGACATAACCAATGAAGAAGGTTATGTAATGACGAATGAAGCAATGGCTACAAAGATTCCTGGTATTTATGCAGCTGGAGATATCCGTGAAAAAACCCTGCGCCAAATTGTCACAGCTACGGGTGATGGATCAATAGCAGCTCAAAGCGTCCAACATTATATTGAAAACCTTGAGAATTCATAAGAAACAACATTATTTTAGTAATATTATAATCACACCTAACTGTACCAAATAGTAGGTACAGTTAGGTGTGGAATAAAAAAGTTAGAGGGGAAAATTATGAATCAGAACGATAGTTTATACAAAAAATCACATTTTAACCGTTTAGGTGAATTTAGTACACTTTCACCTGAAAGCTTTAAAACATTTGTAGCTTTTTACAGAAAAGCGTTATCTGAAGGAAAGTTAACAGCTAAATTAAAGGAATTAATTGCAGTTGCTGTTGCTCATACGACTGGATGTCCCCATTGTATTGATTTTCATGTTAAACAAGTTAAAAAACATAGAACTTCTAAGGAGGAAATGGCTGAATCAATAATGGTAGCAACAGCATTGAAAGCAGGGTCTGCTCTTGCTCATGGTGTCAATGCTTTAAACGCTTACGATGGAACAGCTGATGATGAATTATTTAGAGCTCCTTATATCAACCGACTAAAAGAGTTTTCTCAGTTAGATGGAGATGCTTTTAAAGCGTTTATGACATTTGACCAACAAGCTATGAAGGCGGGATTACTTAGTGTTAAGGAAAAAGAGTTGATTGCTATAGCAGTGGCGCATACAACAGGGTGCCCTTACTGTATTGATATCCACACTAAAGCAGCCAAAAAAGCGAAAGCAACGAGAGAAGAAGTTGCTGAATCAATTATGGTAGCAACTGCCTTGAAAGCTGGATCTGCTCTTTCTCATGGAGTTAATGCATTAGTTGCATATGATGAATAATCTTATGCAGGATTATGTACTGTTGGCAGCTGTGTCATTCCCCCTAAAAATCATAATAACTTTTATTAGATAACAAGAGTAGAAAGAGATAATCCTTATAAAAAACAAAATGAAGGAGATATAAAAATGACAAAAATTAATGGAGTCGATAAAAGTTATTGAAGACTTAGTAGAAAATTATAAGAAAAATCCTGAGGAAGGAATGGCAGGATGGTCTTCTTCGATAAAAGGGAAAGATGGATTTTACGCTGAAGCGCAAGTAGATGATCACAAACCCGTTCTGATTGATGAGTCAGGTTGGTTATCAGGATCTAATAAGGGTCCAAATCCAGTTGAACTTTTATTAAGTGGATTGGGTGGTTGTTTATCAATTGGATTTATTGCAACAGCTAGTTTAATGGGGATTAAGGTAAATTCACTAGAAGTTAACGCTTCAGGACAATTAGATTTAAATGTATTCTTGGGCTTAAAAGAAGGGAATCCAGGTTTTAAAAAAATTGATGTTCAATTCATAATAGATAGTGGTGCAGACGATAAACAACTTGAAGAATTAGTTTCAAAAGCAATGGAAATTTCGCCTATGAAAAATTCATTAGAAAGAAATGTTCAAGTAAATTCAACTTTTAAACGTAATAAGTAAAAAACTTTATGACAGGGTCGATCTTATTTATTTTGTATAACTAATTTTTTAAAAAAACGTAGATATACGATCATATTACATGCGTAATGTCTACGTTCTCATACGTTGCAGGTAGAATTGGAAATGCGAGAGGAGGAAAAACCCCCATTATGTCTGATGTGAACAGTATTAATAGATGGAAGGCTCTATTTTTGATTGCATTGGCTGAACTATTTGCCCTCAGTTTATGGTTTAGCGCTTCAGCCGTTCTTCCCCAATTAAAACATCAATGGGGAATGAGTGCAACAGAAGGGTCATGGATGACCACATCCGTACAGGTTGGGTTCATTATTGGAGCCATTTGTTTTGCTTTTCTAGGGTTGGCAGACCGTTATAACCCAAGAAAAATATTTGCTATTGCCTGTATATTCGGAGCTGTCATCAATAGTTTATTTACTTTAAGCACTGGAATGGTAGTGGGATTAAGTTTACGTTTTCTAACAGGAATTACTATGGCAGGTGTTTATCCTACTGCCGTGAAACTACTCTCTACTTGGTTTCAAGATAGACGAGGATTGGGTATTGGAATCCTAATTGCAGCTCTGACATTAGGTTCTTCATTGCCACATCTTTTTAATTTATTTATTCCAAATGTCAGCTGGAAGATATTAATGCTAGTCAGCTCTTTATTAGCATTGGTCGCAGCTGGTGTTATGCATTGGGGTCTTCCGGATGCTCCGGAGTCTAAAAAAGAAGTAGCTACTGTGTCGATGAATACACTCAAATATATCTTAAAAGATCGACCTGTAATGTTAGCTAACTATGGATATTTTGGTCATATGTGGGAATTGTATGCTATGTGGACATGGCTTCCATATTTCTTAACAGCCAGCTTTAAAGCATCCTTAAAGGGAACAATTTTACAAGAGATTAGTACACTGTTCGCATTTTTAACAATTGGAATTTCGGGGGCTATAGGTTCGATAATAGGTGGATTATATGCTGATAAAATTGGGAAAGCACGACTTTCTATGATTGCCATGATTGTGAGTGCTCTATCTTCTTTATGTATCGGACTTACCTTTGGTCTTTCTATATGGATTACCGTTATTGTAGCAATCATTTGGGGGATATCAGTTGTTGCAGATTCAGCACAATTTTCTGCAATGGTTGCAGATTTCGCAAAATCAGAATGTGCAGGAACTGCCTTGACATTTCAAATGGCTATAGGTTTTCTTATTACCGTCTTTTCTATTTATTTGATTCCGGTCTTTGAAGATATCGTAGGGTGGAAATGGGCATTCTCCATCCTAGCGATCGGTCCTATTATAGGAGTTTGGGCAATGATTTCTCTTATCCGTTATAAACATTAAACGATGTACTCATTTTGTTTTTTAGCACAGTAATGGCTTGTATTTTTCGTTTTTAAGAGAACTTGACTGATTCTCTTTCCATTTTTACCTGTTTAATCTTTATTCTTTAATTAAAGCAATCCTTTAGTTGAATAGGAACAGCTTTACTTTCCCCCTTTAATTTAACACCATTCTTGTTATTATTCCACTGCATAAGTGCGGAAGTTCCATGGAATTATGGAGCTTAAGGTCAAACCAACTGTTGGACTAACAGTACTGTATCAGGCTTAATTTTAAAAACTTTAACTTAGCAATGGATTTTCCGGATTTCCCTACCGTTACTGATTATCGCATAAGTGCCGAGAAAAGTAGTTTGGGTAAAGGAGGGTGAATGATTGATGGACAAGAAGTTACTTACGGAAGCTGGTTATAATGCGTTGAAGAAAGAATTACTTTGTTTAAAGAAAAAAAGATGGAAAGAAGTTAGTGAAAAAGTTCAAGAGAGCAGAAATTTTTGTGATTTTAATAAAGATCCTGAGTATCAAATTTCAGTAGATGAATTTGCTACACTTAAAAAGAAAATAAATGATTTAGAATACATTATAAAGCAAGCAAAAATAATTAAAAATGCAAAAATACGAGAAGTAGGGATCGGATCCATTGTCACTGTTAAAGAAATGACAGGAAAATATGAAATGCATCTTAAACTTGTTAGTCCCGCAGAATCACATTTATCTGAAAACTATATATCAGATGAGTCTCCAATCGGAAAAAGTCTAATTGGTCACAAATTAAATGATGATGTAATAGTCATGACCCCTTCTGGAATGATGCATTTATTAATCACTGAAATACAGTGATTTTTTTCTTAAGCTACTCTGTTGTACTCTATTTTAAATAAGGTAGATAATTGATGGTTGGTAGTAACAATTGTGCTTTGTAAATGAAAATGGTGAATACTAGTCTTTTTATTTTAAAGATACAGGGTTGAAATCTAAAAAGGCATACTAATAGTATAAAAGTTTAGTTGTTGATAGAAGGAGGTTAAGTGATTACACCAACAGAACTGTATTATTCCAAGGACCCTATTTGGGCAAAAGTTGAAGATCGAGTACGTTTAGGGATTACAGATTATGCTCAAACAACGATTTGATGAAATTGTATTCTTAGATCCCCAGAAGGAAGGGAATTCATTAACGATAAACAATAGCTGTGGTGATGTGGAGTCCATTAAAACTACTCCGAACTTATCTATCCTTTAAATTCTAAAAGTAAACACAGAATTAGAGGATAGTCTCTGAATATGTAAATGAATCCCCTTATGATTCAGGATGGATGCGAGAAGTTCAAATGGATAATATAGATGATATCCAACATCTTATACGTGCTAAAGAATACAAAGATTATGTATATGAAAAAATGGAGGGAATCATGATGAAAAAATTACAATCAATGGATCAATATGAGAAGTTTAAAAAAACAGAGCGTGTTGTCTTTATGTTTTCAGCGGACTGGTGCCCAGACTGTCGGGCGATCGAGCCAATTTTGCCGGATATTGAAGCAAATTATTTGGAATATCAGTTTATTTATGTAGACCGGGATGACTTTATTGATTTGTGCATCGAATTGAATGTATTTGGTATTCCAAGTTTTATCGCTTATCATAACGGAGAAGAAGCAGGGCGGTTTGTTAGCAAGGCTCGGAAAACACAAGAAGAAATCGAAACATTTCTTAACAGCTTGTCCGCTTAATCTGCTAACATAAAATTGTACCGAACGGAAGGTACAAATAAAAGGAATTAGAGGGAAGAATTATTAGTCAAGACGATGTTAAACAAGTTAAAAAACATAGAGATTCCAAAGAAGAAGTTGCTCGCATTATTGGCTGAGCCTGACTGGGCAAACAAAATACGAGATGGACGAACAGAAGAATTAATTCCGTTTACGCGTGAGCAATTGAAATATTATATTAAATAGCTTAAAAAATAATAAAGAACCCATTTGATTGATTTTTTTCAAAATGGGTTCTTTTTAGCTACTTTCAGATAAAGATCCCATAACACTATTATTTATATTTTAGTGAATGATTTTTTAAGGTTTGAATGGAAACTTTTTCGAGTTGAGTCTTTCATATGGTCGTTTGGTTGTCTATATGATATTGATGTTTCTTTTCTAAAAACTATTGGAGACTAATCCTCTAGAGCCATTCAAATACAAACATGTCCTTATTTTAAAAACTCTAGCTTTAGAATATGCATCAAAAGGTATTTGTGTAAATAATACTGGTCAGGTGCAATTGATACACCAATCAATGCTGAAAAATATCCACATTCTGTGCCGATTTTGCGTACAAAATGGATATAAAACGGTGTAAATAGATGAATGACTGACATGAAATGCTGGTCTCTTGTAAATGATGATAAGCTTTCCCTTTATTGAGGGCCTAGTGGGTGAATAACCCGTGGAGGTTCAAGTTCTCTCGGCCGCATTAATGATACCAAGGGTTTTGAGTACCTTTGTATTTTTTTGTGCTTATTTTTAAATGACCTACCGCCCACAAACTGTCCACTTACCTAACAAGCATAGATTATAAAAACAGAAGTAAAGCAAATAATTGATCATAAAAAATTAGAGAAAGCGTTTATTGCCGTTGAGCAAGCTTTTATATTTTTTACGGACAATGAACTTTATATTAGTGATGAAATCGCTAATATTACTCAAGAAATAATAGATGTGAATAAAGATATTTATGGAACTCAAATGGCATATTTACAAATTTCCAATAGTAGTAAGTTGTATAGTAAAAAATGGATATTATTTTATTGAGAATAAATTAATAACGTTGAAGAAACAAATGAAAGAAGAATTAAGTAAAGGAGATAGTGCCCATTTGCTGCCCATAATAAATGTTAAATGATGAAAATCATCATCAAGCCTAAAAAAATTAACTTGACATTGGTTTTCTATTTTTTTGAAACTGCGCTTTATCGTTCAGTTGCTGGTTCTATCCCGAAATAAAGTGGAGATATAAATGTTAACAGAAAGACAAGCGTTGCAGGAGTGAAGGGTTCTTGCTGTAGACCGCAAAGTAAATGTGGAGAATAAAAAAGCTCTTCCTTAGAAAAATAAGTATTATACTGCTCAATCCCTCCTTAAAAAGGGCTGTCAAATACGAAAATAAAGCAACTGGCTTTGAGCTTTCGAACTCGTTTGTTCAATATAAATTGGCTCTAACTGCTAATAGATTACGCTGGTAAAATACCCAAATTGGAGTCTAAATGCTCGTTTAACCTTACTGATCGAAATTGTTCCTTAATTACTCCCATGTTGTCCAGCATTTTTACAGCAATGCAGTGGCACTTTTTGTGTTCAATCAAAAACATCATCATTTTATGTTGCCGGCAACGTAAAATGATGTTATATTATATATGTGGTCGGAAACATATTTTCTTTTGAAGGAGTGTTGAATTTGAAAAAGATGTGGAATGCAGTGAACGTTGGACGATTAAGACTACCGCACCGTCTAGCGATGGCCCCGATGACCCGTAGTAGAGCGCTAGATGATGGTACTCCGGGCGAACTTAGTTCTCTTTATTATGCACAGAGAGCATCACTTGGTTTGCTTATTAGTGAAGGAACACAACCATCTGATGATGGACAAGGTTATTTGTGGACACCTGGTATTTACACCGATAGGCATATTGAAGGGTGGAAAAAGGTAACTGATGCCGTACACGCCGCAGGTGGCTACATGTTCATTCAGTTAATGCATGCGGGGAGAATGGCTCACCCGGACAATACCCCTCATCATCGTCAACCAGTTGCACCCTCGGCGATTGCACCGGGTGATCAAATTTTCACCGCCAAAGGTATGCAGGAAATTCCCGTGCCACGTGAATTGAGCACAGCAGAGATTAAAACCACTATTGACGATTTTCGCAAAGCCGCGGCTGCAGCGATTCGTGCTGGAGCGGATGGTGTTGAAATTCACGGAGCAAACGGGTACCTAATTCAACAGTTCATTGCTGAAAGTGCAAACGTCCGCATGGACAACTATGGTGGTTCGATCATGAACCGTTCTAGATTCGCCATTGAGGTGGCTAAGGCAGTGGCAGAGGAAATCGGAGCAGACCGTACGGGTTTCCGGATCTCTCCTGGTATGACGTACGGTGGCATTGACGAGGGACAAAGTGGCCCAGACCTTTACAGATATCTAATACCGGAATTAGCGAAACTTAATCTTGCCTATTTGCATGTTATGCATTTCGGAAATGATGAGTTTCTCCAAGAAATTCGTTCCCTTTGGCCGAATGCGTTGTTGGTGAATCGTTCAGGAAGACCTCTTGAGGATATTGATGTTGATATTGAAGCTGGAATTGCGGATGTTGCACCAATCGGTGTATGGGCGCTGGCGAACCCGGATTTGGTTGATCGGCTAAAACACGATGCTCCGCTAAACGAGCCAGATCGGACGACCTTCTTCGGTGGAGGTACCAAAGGCTATACCGATTATCCAACACTGAATGAACTAGGAACCCAGGAAAGTTGAGTGTATGAATGAATAAAGATAAAAACATGCCGGATACAAGGGGAATTCAGGGAGGGTTTAACTCCCCTGAATTTCCAGTTAGCTTTTCAATATTTGCTCTTGCACGTTCTCACCGAGCCCTAGCGGCAAATCTGCTTCGGGAGATGGGATTGTTTCCTGGACAAGAAATTATGTTAATGCAGTTATGGCAGAAAGACAACCAGTCTCAGAACTCCTTAGGAAAAACATTATGCCTCGACCATTCAACTGTCGCAAAATCCGTTCGACGACTAGAGGATTCGGGCCTCGTCACTCGAAGCCGATCGCAGGAAGATAAACGTGTCACGATCGTTTCTCTTACACAAGCTGGCCGTGATTTGATGGCGAAAATTTTAGATGCTTGGAGCAGACTTGAAACAATCACCACTGATGGACTTACAGAACAAGAAAAGACGTTATTCCTCAATTTGGTATGGAAAATGGTGTCCAATGTTGAATCTCCGTTTTAATTGTAATTAATCCATCAAGATCACTAATATGGAGTACAAAATAATGTTATTTGTGGAGTAATTTGGTAAAGTAGCAATTAAGATTGACGAAATGAAAAATAACGATATACATTGGAGGAAAATACGATGTCTGAAACCAAGATGAACACAATACTTATTCATGAATACGGCGGTCCGGAAGTATTGAAACTCGAAGAAGTCGATCGCCCTAACCCGTCAGCCGGAGAAGTTCTTGTCAACATCCATTACGCGGCAGTCATTCCCCTAGACTGGAAAATTCGCAACGGATGGTTACAGGACGTATACCCTAAGACCTTTCCCTACATTCCTGGGGTTTACGCATCCGGAATTGTCGCATCAGTTGGCCCGGGAGTGACTGAATTTCCTGTTGGCGCCCGTGTCTTCGGACAAGTTGATGGAGCCTATGCGGAGTATGGCATTGCAAAAGTGAATGAACTTGTAAAAATGCCGAACGGTTTATCTTTCGAGGATGCAGCCTCGATTGGGGCCGGCGCTGATACAGCGTGGAAAGCCTTGTTTACCGAAGGCGAGCTGGAAGCCGGTCAAACCGTCCTCATTCATGCCGCCGCTGGTGGCGTGGGACAATTTGCCGTTCAGTTGGCCAAATGGAAGGGAGCCAATGTGATTGGTACTGCTTCAACTGGAAACTTAGATTTCGTCAAGTCTTTGGGCGCGGATCAAGTTATCGATTATACTGCAACGGCTTTTGAAGATGTCATCAAAGAAGTCGATCTGGTCGTTGATTCCGTTGGAGGAGATACCGAGAACAGGTCATGGGGCGTTCTGAAACAAGACGGTATTCTCGTTTCCTTGACGCAGCCTCCGTCTCAAGAGAACGCTCAAAAGCATGGCGTTACAGCCAAATTCAACACCAAATTCCCAACCTACGAGGATTTGCAAACAATAGCGCAATTAATTGCCGACGGTACGATCAAAGCAGAAATCGATTCTATATTCCCGCTAAGCCAAACCAACAAAGCACTAGAGAAAAGTGAAGCAAGACATGGACGTGGAAGAATTTTGCTGCGTATCAACTCACTCTGATAATTCCAAAACGTCCCATCCTATTAAAAAACTTGAGGCGCTGCCTCCGGTCCACTTTCAGTACCTAACTTAAATGAAATAAGGGTGTTCAATATGAAACGAAATAAAAACATTACATGGAATGCAATTGCTGCAAATAAACTTGACCTAAAAGGGAAAAACGTTACAGTAGTTGGTGGAACTGGCGGCTTAGGTCGAGCCTTCAGTCGCCTGATGGCTTTAAGAGGTGCGAATGTTACTGTAGTAGGACAAACATTCAGAGATAAAGATATAAAAGGCATTTCGTTCATCAAGGCCGACCTGAGTCTACTTTCAGAAGCGGAACGTGTCAGCAATCTGTTACCTGTGGAAACTCTCGACCTACTTGTCCTGACTACAGGAATCATGGCCGCCCCGAAACGCCAAGAAACAAGCGAGGGTCTCGAACGAGATATGGCTGTAAGTTTTTTAAACAGGCTTGTATTGCTTCGGAAAATTGCCCCACGGCTTGGCAATGATCGATTAAACGCTAAAAGTAAACCCCGAGTCTTTATTATGGGTTTTCCAGGTTCAAACCAATCCGCGAGCATAGATGATCTAAATTCCGAACGCACTTACAAACCCATTGTTGCACATATGAATACTGTAATTGGTAACGAAGCACTCGTTCTTGATTCCGCGAAACGGTATCCTCACATTAACTTTTATGGTCTAAATCCTGGACTAATTAAAACAAATATTCGCAGCAATACGCTAGGTAAAGACAGCATAAAATTTCGATTTATTGAGTCTCTAGTTGGTCTTTTGTCGCAAAGTCCAGAGGCATATGCTGAGCGAATCGTGCCACTACTTTTCACTCTTGAGATTGAAGGCTACAACGGTGCGATGTTTAATCGAAAGGCTCTTGCAATTCATCCATCAACTACGATGACTAATGAGTATGTTGATGCTTTTATAAAAGCTTCCGAAGAACTTGTTGATCGTGTTAAAACTAATTGACTATAGTAACAATCTTGCTTGGCCTAATAGCGAATAAACTTCTCAATCAAAACAAGACCCTATTTAGGGTCTTGTTTATTTTCTGGTAAAGTCAGGAACGATGTGAAACGTTTGATATTACACTATATGCTCTTTACGTCAGAACGTTGCGGCAGTATGCTCATCCGTTAGCGTAATACTTCCAGCCCTTTTACTCGCTCAAACGCTTTATGTAAAAACTCTTTAGCCGATAAATCCTCATAATCCCAATCATACCTAAACAGCAGTAACGACGTGACTCAAACCGCATCGTTACGAGCGTTACACGTTACACCGAATTTACGAAAAAAAAGGCACCAATCAGGTGCCTTCAAAGAAATTCTCTGTCCTTGTTAATGGAATGATTGGCATCGATATCAAAACTCTTGGACGGACGTTTATTGTTTTGGCTCACCATTTTTAACCATAATTAATATAAACGTATAGAGAAATGATGGCAAATGAATATAAGAAGTGTAATGAAAACAAGCTTTCATAACCAGTGGTATGGGTTTACTATGTTGAGGAACTAGTGGGCGTGGTATATGTCAGAAAAGAAACCGATGATTCAAACCATCGGTTTTTTTATTTGCTTCCATACTCACTGAAAATCACCTCATTAGGACAAACAGTTATTACATAGCATTACCCAAGGGGTGATGCATTTTTATGAAGGTAATTATCACCGAGAGACCGCAAGCTGACAAATGCATTAACGATTGCTATCATTATTTAATAAAACTTTACAGGAAGGAGATCCAGGGTGATAGCAATATATGTAAGGGTATCGACCGAGGAACAAGCGATCAAGGGGTCGAGCATCGACAGCCAGATCGAAGCCTGCATAAAGAAAGCAGGGACTAAGGATGTGCTGAAGTATGCCGATGAAGGATTTTCTGGAGAGCTTTTAGAACGTCCGGCTTTGAATCGCTTGAGGGAGGATGCAAGCAAAGGACATATAAGTCAAGTCATCTGCTACGGTCCACCGTCTTTCTCGGAAGTAGATCGTTGAGCCAGTGGTGCTACCGCATTGCGGCAGCAAGCTGAAAAAAATTCTCATCACTGCTACGTCTCTTTCTCATCTATTCTGCCTATATAGAAATGTATATATAATAGAGAAAAGCCGGAATGTCAGATCCGGCCTCTTCCACATCATTTCCCTTTCGCTTTCTTCCGCTTTTCCTTCTCCGCCCGATAAAACTCATGAAACATCTTCATCAGCGCCCGCTTTTCAATCCGCGATACATAGCTGCGCGAGATACCGAGTTCTTTGGCAATCTCACGCTGTGTTTTTTCCTTCTTCAAATCTAGCCCAAAACGCCCGACAATCACTTCCTTCTCACGGTCATCTAAAATGTCAATGTATTGCTTCACTTTTTCAAGCTCCATATTGAGCTGGATTGTATCAATCACATCTTCATTTTCTGATTTTAGTACATCAATCAGGCTTATTTCATTCCCTTCCTTATCCTGCCCGATCGGATCATGAAGGGAGACGTCTTTTTTTGTCTTTTTCAGTGCGCGCAAATGCATGAGGATTTCATTTTCAATACACCGCGCAGCATACGTCGCCAGTTTTGTCCCTTTTCCGGCGGAATAGCTTTCAATTCCTTTGATCAGCCCGATTGTTCCGATGGAGATTAAGTCCTCTGCGTCTTCACCTGTATTTTCAAACTTTTTTACAATATGGGCGACCAAGCGAAGATTATGCTCAATCAGCATGTTTCTGGCATGTTCATCCCCTTTAGCCATGAGCTCTAAGTATTTTTTTTCCTCGCTGCTTGAGAGCGGTTGTGGAAAGGCATTGTTTTTCACGTAAGATACTAAAAAGACAAGCTCTTTAACTACAAAACCGAGCGCTGCGAAAACACCTGTCACCATCGTCACCTCCACATGATTATGTAGGCAAAAGCCTATATGTCAATGTATGTGATCGGAAGGCTGTCTGTGTCTGTACCGGGAAATTTCTCAATGGAGAGCTGAGGTTTTGTTTTTTAAAATAATCTTTACGCTGCTCCCATACATTTAAATGAACGAAACTGTATGGGGGGATGAGGATGAAAAGATGGATGGCAATGCTTTTTCTGGCGGCAGCAGTTTTTCTTTGTTTGTTGGGAAAGGATATGACGGCTCCGCAACAGGTCAAGGGGGCTGCTTTATATGACAAAATTTTATACTTTCCGTTGTCTCGTTATCCGGAAACCGGGGATCATATAAGAGATGCGATTGCCCAAGGACATTCTGATATATGTACAATTGATCGTGATGGAGCGGACAAAAGGCGGGAGGAATCATTAAAAGGAATTCCGACGAAGCCTGGCTACGATCGGGATGAATGGCCGATGGCAGTTTGTGAAGAAGGAGGCGCTGAAGCCGATGTCCGATATGTAACGCCTTCTGATAATCGCGGTGCCGGTTCATGGGTAGGAAATCAAATGAGCAGTTATCCAGATGGCACCAAAGTGTTGTTTATTGTTCAGTAATAAAAAAAGAGGCTCAATTCTGAGCCTCTTTTGCTATGATCCTATTTTGCCGCTAGGCTGATTTTCCTGAGGAGGATACGATTCTGCTTTTCGCCAATACTGGCGTGTTCCTTCTTCACGTACAACAATCCCGATCTTTGCAAGTTCAAGACGGAAATCTTCAATGTCGTCTGTTTCCTCTTCTTTCAGTGCTTTCTGACGAGCCTTCAATATAGCATGAGCGCTTGGAGAGAGATCGGGTGATTCAGGTACCCATCGCCGAAATTTGTCTTTAAACGGGTCACCTTCAGCCGACCACACGTAATGGTGCTTTTTAAAGGCCTGCTCAATGATTTTAGGTTTTTCATCTATTTCTTCACGTGCCAGTTCATATCCGTCTGTTCCTAAGAGGACAAGCCGTTTGTGATCAATAAATACCAGAGCAATGTCTTCGGAGTTGATCGTTTGAACATGCTTGCCTTTCATTAATGCTACGGAGTCGTTTGTAATCTGTACAGTTAATAGCAATTTCATGATTGAATGAGCGAACCATATACCGGCAATCAGGCCAAGCAGCGCGGTGATAAACTTAACCGGTGATCCGTGAAAAGAGGTAACAAGCCGAAGAGGGCTTTCTAATGGAATCCACGGCAGGGATAATGCCCATTTCGCAAGCTGATGAAAAAAATAACCAATGAGAAGACCGATGATTGCAAGTGTACCGTATAATAAACATTTCGCGGTTTTCGTAATTCCAATGATAGTTTGTGTTTGATCCTGCAAGTTGTCACCTTCTTAGCTAGACATAAGTTGAATTCCCTTCCCATATTTTAACTTAAATAGAGAGAAAATCAAGAATGTTTCCGCGGTTTTTGCTGTCATGCATGAAGCCGCCAAATGATTATCAAGCCTTCTTTATGATAAAGATCATACAGAAACGATATGACACGGAGCAGTAAGTTTCTGGGGATAAAAGGAAATACTCTTGCTGATCGCGGCCCGCTTTTGTTTTTTATTTGAGAAAACAGGACGTATCACATAGCAGTTCACAGGGAACATAAAGAGTAATGGCTTTAGAGTTTAGACAACCAGGAGGAACTCACATGAAAATAGGATTGATCGGCTTAGGGAAAATGGGCATAAACATAGGAAAACAATTGATCGACCGCAATCATCAAGCAATCGGTTATGACGTGAATCAAGCGGCTGTTGATGAACTGATATCATATGGAGCTGAGGGGACAACAAATATAAAAGAATTGATTTCTTTATTAGATACGCCGCGAATTCTGTGGGTGATGGTGCCGCATGGCGTTGTAGATGCTGTACTGAGTGATGTGGCACCGTTATTAAACGAAGGGGATATTATCATTGAGGCTGGAAATTCTCATTATAAAGAATCGATACGGCGCTACAATCAATTGAAAGAAGCCGGTCTTCATTATCTCGACGCCGGAACTTCGGGCGGAATGGAAGGAGCGCGTCACGGGGCTTGTTATATGGTTGGAGGAGACCAGGAAGCATGGCGTATCGCGGAGCCGCTGTTTCGGGATACTGCTGTTGAAAATGGATATTTATATGCCGGAGAAGCGGGCAGCGGCCACTTTTTGAAAATGATTCATAATGGCATTGAGTACGGAATGATGGCTACCATTGGTGAAGGATTTGAAGTGCTGGAAAACAGTCCGTTTGAATTTGACTATGAGAAAGTTGCAAGGGTATGGAATCATGGCTCTGTCATAAGGTCGTGGCTTATGGGGCTGACTGAGCGCGCTTTTTCTAAAGACGCGAGGCTGGATCAGATCAAAGGCGTCATGCATTCCTCCGGGGAAGGGAAATGGACAGTGGAAACGGCACTAGATCTGCAGACAGCAGCTCCGGTGATCGCGATGTCCCTCTTGATGAGATACCGTTCGTTAACAGACGATACGTTTACAGGAAAGGTCGTTGCTGCGCTCCGTAATGAATTTGGAGGACATGCAACAGAAAAAAAGTAAGAGGGCGAAGCGGGCCGCCCTTATTTTTTTGACGCTTTCACTAGATGAGGAAACTTTATATATATGATTAGCATCAGGATCAGAACGTAGGCCCCGTAAATACTGAAAGAAAGCAATTTGTTGCTGGAGAAATTGGCGCCGGCAATGGTAACAACTAAAATGTTAGGAATTTTTCCTATTAAAGAGGCGAAGAAAAAAACATGCCACCGAACACTGCTTAGTCCGCATACAACGTTCATGACAAGAGAAGGGATAACAGGGATAAGCCTTCCCAATAAAACAGCGGTAAACGCATTTTTATCGAATGAAGCCTCGTAGCCTTGTATAGCAGGATAAGCTTTTATTTTTTTTCTGGCCCAATCTCGAAAGCTGTACCTCGCAAGAAAAAACAGCAATATCGTGCCAAGCATTGAACCGGCCAGTGTAATCCAAACACCATTTGCAATTCCGAACACAGCGCCATTTAAAGCTGCAATGATTGCAAACGGCACAATCGGGAAAAAGACGTCGGCGGCTATCAGCAGCATACTACATAAAACGGAGATCAATCCGCCTGCTTTTATAGCATCAAGCCAAGCTTCTTTCTGATAGAAACCGACTGCAATAACGGCGATGATCAAGATTATACCTAAAGTCTTTTTTAACATATCAATTATCCACTCCCAACACTTGTGGCGATGTCAGGAGGCAGAATCTCCGGCATCTACGTTAGTATAACTTGTACCGTTTCGATGGTTCAACTGTAATACCAGTGGGGGGAAATACAATTCTTTTTTATCTAGTAAAATAGGCTGTCCATTTCTCTTGTTGCTGCATTCTTTAATAGCAGGGAGGGATAGAAATGGTAGCGATAAAAAAGGATTTTATACCAAAATCAAACGATAACCGTCCCGGCTATGCGATGACACCTGCATATATTACCGTGCACAATACAGCAAATACCGCCCAAGGTGCCGATGCAAAAATGCACGCTGATTATGTGAAAAACCCAAGTACATCTGTCAGCTGGCATTTTACAGTAGACGATTCAGACATCTATCAGCATCTACCTCTTACTGAAAACGGGTGGCATGCTGGCGACGGCACCAATGGGACAGGGAATCGCAAATCAATCGGGATTGAAATCTGTGAAAATGCAGACGGCGATTTTGACAAAGCAGTAGCTAATGCGCAGTGGCTGATCAAAAAATTAATGAAGGATCACAATATTTCGCTGGATCGTGTTGTTCCCCATAAAAAATGGTCTGGAAAAGAATGTCCCCGCAAACTCTTACATCAATGGAGTGCTTTCAAAAACGGAATTTCTTCCTCTGATACGCCATCTAAAGAATCACCCAAATCTTATCCTCTGCCTTCAGGAGTAATAAAACTCACTGCGCCTTATAGAAAAGGCACTAAAGTTCTTCAGCTGCAAAAGGCTTTAGCCGCCCTTCATTTTTACCCCGATAAAGGCGCGAAGAATAACGGTATTGACGGCATTTATGGACCGAAAACAGCAAATGCCGTGAAACGTTTTCAGCTGATGAATGGATTAAAAGCTGATGGTATTTACGGACCAAAAACAAAGGCCAAGCTTAAAGCGAAATTAAAATAAATGCAGAGGTAATCAGTAGCCTGTTTCCTCTGGCGGAAGCAGGTTATTGCATTCAACTCTCTGAGGTGTTTTTTCGCAGAAAAAGACGGGAACTGAAATAGATATCTCACCCCTTACTGGAAACAGAATGATTTTAGTTGAGAGGGACACGTTAACAATAAAGAGAACGCTATAACGAAAAAACTCTGCGTTGAATGAAACAGAACAGAGGTATAACATAAAGATGAAGCTTTTGGGGGTGTAAAGATGAAGTATATGTTCATCCTTTTCCTTCTGCTGTTCGTTACAGCAGGATGTGAAGGAAAGGGATACGAAGACGTGGTAGCATTTGGTGACAGCAATACACGCGGCTCTAATTGGGATTATCGTGACTATCCAAAAGCGCAGCAGTGGGTCAATATTTTAAAAACGGCTGAACGCGGGAATCTTGATATCCTCAATGCAGGAATTGGGGGACAAACGACTGAAGATGCCCGTTTACGGTTTCAAACAGATGTACTCGATCAAAAACCTAAGCATCTTTTTATTATGTTTGGCACTAATGACGCTGGGATTCTGGCTGAAGGAAAGCCAAGAGTGTCAAAGCTGCGTTTCAGAGAGAATCTGGTTTACTTTATAAAAGAAAGCAGAAAACACGGCATCAAGCCTGTTTTAATGACGTGTATCCCTATTATTGAAGGAAACGGGAAGCATCACCTCTTTTACTATTCCAGGTATAAAGCGGCTGCTTTTGAATCAAAAGGCGGGGCGAGAAAGTGGCATAACTCATACAATGATATTACAAGAGATGTCGCGAAACATATGAATGTGCCTCTTGTAGACAACTGGAAGCACTTTATAGAAGCAGACGGCGGAAAAGCTACTGATGAAGCGCTGATCCAATCCGGCTTGATAGATCCTTCAGGCAATCATATGACACCTAAAGGAGCAAGGATAGTTTATGAAGGAATACAAGATGGGCAGGTTCTGAAGCGCTGATCCGGACAAAGGCCTAAGCCGTTTTATTTCTCCTACATAGGCTGTTATAGAAACATTTTTAAGGAGGCGCGCTTCACATGTACAGCGGTTATTTATACACGTATCCTTTCGGCGGCTGGCCATATGGCGCAAGCAGAGCATACGGATACGCTTTTATCGTTGTTTTGATTGTTGTTCTCCTGATTGTGGGCGGAGTGTATTGGTTCACATGAAATCCAGCCCTGGACACACCTCTTTTTAGGGGTGTTTTTTGCTGAAAACAGTAGTAAAGCGCGTAACTGAAGTGATATAATATCAGTCATCTGAGTAAAAAAAGGAAATACGCCCGGAAAAAATAGATAAATTCCTATTAAGAAGATACCGAAATAATATGTCCGAGCGATCTTCTTTTTATTTCGTTTTCGATTAACTCGATAAAGTCGCGGTTTAAATTCATTTCGGTGGCTTTGAAATAAGATTCTATTAATAATTCATCAGACAATTTTCTCATGCTAGGAACCCAATTAATGGGAGAGACACCTCCTTCATAGTTGGAATCATTCATGACTTTGTGACATACATTTATAGGTTGCGTTCATCTGAAGCTGAAGATTATCTTTAATCTACCATGAATTGCATATAAGAACAATCGTTCTGTTATCCACACCAAAAAGTGGATAACTTGTGAGTATCGTGTTTATAATTTGTCTAAAGAGTGATGTAATAAGAGTGGATAGTGTGTGTAAATTTATCCACACCTGGTGAAGAAACCCAATTTTTGTCGAAATTTTTTTGCTCAGTTTTTCTTTAAGCGCAAGTTCGATTTTTTTCGACATGAATTTTAAGAGAAAGAAAAGGGAAGGGTGCGGGTTTTGTTAAAAAAGTTTTTTTTACCTGACGAGTTTGTTAAAAATATTTTTCATATTACACCTGAAAAATTAAAGGAACGAAATGTAAAAGGAATTATCACTGACCTGGATAATACACTTGTTGAATGGGACAGACCAAACGCGACACCGCGATTGATCGAGTGGTTTGAAGAAATGAAAGAGCACGGCATTAAAGTGACGATTGTCTCTAATAATAATGAGCGAAGAGTAAAACTTTTTTCGGAACCGCTCGGCATACCATTCATCTATAAAGCAAGAAAACCGATGGGCAAAGCCTTTAATAGAGCAGTGCGCAATATGGAGCTGAAAAAAGAGGACTGTGTTGTCATCGGAGACCAGCTTCTGACTGATGTACTCGGCGGGAACCGTAACGGCTACCATACGATCCTGGTCGTGCCTGTCGCTTCCTCGGATGGCTTTATTACGCGCTTTAACCGCCAGGTCGAACGCAGAATACTGAGTGCTCTTAAACGAAAAGGGCACATTCAGTGGGAGGAGTAAGAATGGAAAAGGTTGTTTGTATCGGCTGCGGAGTCACAATCCAAACCGAAGACAAAAATGGTCTGGGATACGCGCCGCCGGCTTCGCTTTCTAAAGAAAGTGTGATTTGCCAGCGCTGCTTCAGACTGAAAAACTACAATGAAATACAAGACGTTTCCTTAACGGATGATGACTTTTTAAACATCCTTCATGGAATTGGAGAAACTGATTCTCTTGTTGTTAAAATTGTTGATATTTTCGATTTTAACGGCAGCTGGATTAATGGATTGCAGCGCTTAGTCGGAGGCAATCCTATATTGTTAGTCGGAAACAAGGCAGATATTCTGCCTAAATCGCTCAAAAGAGAACGGCTGATCCAGTGGATGAAGCGCGAGGCGAAAGAGCTTGGCTTAAAACCGATTGACGTATTTTTGGTCAGTGCGGGACGCGGCCAGGGAATCAGAGAAGTCATTGATGCGATTGAGCATTACCGTAACGGCAAGGATGTTTACGTTGTCGGCTGTACCAATGTAGGAAAATCAACGTTCATTAACCGTATTATTAAAGAAGTGTCAGGTGAAGACAACATTATCACGACATCCCAATTCCCGGGCACAACTCTTGATGCTATTGAAATTCCGTTAGATGACGGCTCTGCGCTTTATGATACACCGGGAATCATCAATCACCATCAAATGGCGCACTATGTAAACAAAAAGGATTTAAAAGTACTCTCGCCCAAAAAGGAACTGAAGCCGCGCACATTCCAGCTAAACGATCAGCAAACGCTGTATTTCGGCGGACTGGCAAGGTTTGATTATGTTTCAGGTGAAAGAGCTGCCTTTGTCTGCTATATGCCGAATGAATTAATGATTCACAGAACGAAACTGGAAAATGCAGACGCGCTTTATGAAAAGCACGCAGGAGAATTGCTCACACCGCCGGGAAAAGATGATATGGATGAGTTTCCAGAGCTGGTTGCCCATACGTTTACGATGAAAGAGCAAAAGACAGATATCGTTTTCTCTGGGTTAGGCTGGGTAACGGTGCATGACGCGAATAAGAAAATAACGGCTTATGCGCCAAAAGGCGTTCACGTATTTGTTCGGCGTTCATTAATTTAACAAAAAGGGGAGAGGAGTATGAAGAAGCTGTACGGGGTTATCGGAAATCCGATTGCGCATTCCATGTCGCCGGATATCCATAACGCGGCTTTGAAGGATCTTGGTTTGGACGGACACTACCATGCATTTAAGGTGGAAGAGAATCGTCTGGAAGATGCGGTAAAAGGGATAAGAGCTCTTGGTGTACAAGGCATCAATGTGACTGTTCCGCACAAGGTTTCCATCATGGATCATCTCGATCATATTGATGAGAGCGCAAAAGTGCTTGGTGCCGTTAACACTGTCAGAAGAGAAGGAGACAAGCTTGTCGGATATAATACAGACGGAGAAGGCTTTGTGAAATCTTTAATGAGAATTTTGGACAAACCAATCTCCGAACTGTCTTTCTTAATGATCGGCGCGGGCGGGGCAGCGAGAGCGATTTTTACAACGATCGTCCGCGACAATCCGGAAAAGTTTGATATTTGCAACCGAACGATAGAAAAAGCCAAACAGCTCGCAGAATCTGCTCCCTCGTTCCGCAATGTTGAAGTGTTAAGCATAAAAGAAGCAGAAGAACGGCTTGAGCAGTATGATGTAATTATCCATACAACATCTGTAGGCATGTATCCAAACGTGGAAGATATTCCGCTTTCATTGCAGCGTGCTGCAAGCAGTGCGGTTGTTTGCGATATCGTGTATAATCCGATTCAGACTTCACTATTAAAAGAAGCAAAGCAAAAAGGTCTGAAAATACTGGATGGAGTCGGCATGTTTGTTGAGCAGGCGGCATTGTCTTTCCGCTTGTGGACGGGACGCGAGCCTGATGTTGAAAAAATGAGATCTATTGTAGTAGGGAAATTAGGAGGAAAATAATGTTAACAGGAAAACAAAAACGTTTCTTGCGTTCAAAAGCGCACCATTTAAGCCCGATTTTTCAAGTAGGAAAGGGCGGAGTCAATGACAACATGATTAAACAAATTTCTGAAGCGCTTGAAGCGAGAGAGCTGATTAAAATCAGCGTTCTTCAAAACTGCGAAGACGATAAAAATGATGTTGCGGAAGCTCTTGTAAAAGGAAGCCGCGCACAGTTGGTTCAGACGATCGGCAATACGATTGTTTTATATAAGGAATCAAAGGAAAATAAACAAATCGAGCTTCCTTAAGGTGGTTGAAATGAAGAAAATCGGAATTTTCGGAGGCACGTTTGATCCTCCGCATAACGGTCACCTTTTAATGGCGAATGAGGTGCTGTATCAGGCGGAGCTCGACGAAATTTGGTTTATGCCCAATCAAATTCCTCCGCATAAACAGGATGAAGACTATACAGACAGCACTCATCGGGTGGAAATGCTGAAGCTTGCTATTCAGTCTAATCCATCCTTTAAGCTGCAGCTTGCTGAAATGGAAAGAGAAGGGCCGTCATATACTTTTGATACCGTTTCTTTACTAAAGCAGCGATATCCGAATGATCAGCTTTTCTTTATTATCGGTGCTGACATGATTGAATACCTGCCTAAATGGTATAAGCTGGACGAGCTGCTGAACCTTATTCAATTTATCGGAGTAAAGCGCCCCGGTTTTCATGTTGAAACCCCTTATCCGCTTCTCTTTGCAGACGTTCCGGAGTTTGAGGTATCATCGACTATGATAAGGGAACGGTTTAAAAGCAAGAAGCCCACTGACTACTTAATCCCTGATAAAGTGAAGAAGTATGTAGAGGAGAATGGTTTATATGAATCGTGAGGAGGCACTTGCCTGCGTTAAGCAGCAATTGACCGAGCATCGATATATCCATACAATTGGCGTAATGAACACGGCGATTGAACTTGCGGAGCGCTTTTGCGCCGACTCCAAAAAAGCGGAAACGGCGGCTATCTTTCATGATTACGCCAAATTCCGCCCGAAAGAAGAAATGAAACAAATTATAGCCAGAGAAAAAATGCCCGCGCATCTGTTGGATCACAACCCGGAGCTGTGGCATGCTCCGGTCGGCGCTTACCTAGTCCAGAGAGAAGCGGGAATTCATGACGAAGATATTCTTGACGCGATCAGATATCATACCTCTGGGCGTCCGGGCATGACGCTTTTGGAAAAAGTCATTTACGTTGCTGATTATATTGAACCAGGCCGTAAATTTCCCGGTGTCGATGAGGTGCGTGAACTTGCAGAAACGGATTTGAATCAAGCGTTGATTCAGTCGATCAAAAATACAATGATTTTTCTAATGAAAAAAAATCAACAGGTTTTCCCAGATACATGTTTAACTTATAACTGGCTTGTGTCTGGCAAATGAACAGGAGGAATATGTGAATGAATCAAACGTCCATTTTAAAGATTGCAGCTGCGGCTTGCGACGATAAGCGGGCAGAGGATATTTTAGCACTGGATATGGAAGGAATTTCTCTGGTTGCTGATTATTTTCTGATCTGCCATGGTAATTCAGACAAACAAGTGCAGGCCATTGCGCGTGAAATCAAGGACCAGGCTGAAGAAAACGGCATTGAAGTCAAAAAGATGGAAGGCTTCGATGAAGCAAGATGGGTATTAGTTGACCTTGGGGATGTCATTGCCCATGTGTTTCATAAGGATGAAAGAAGCTATTACAACCTAGAAAAACTGTGGGGAGACGCTCCGCTCGCAGACCTGGAACTTGGATTGAACCAATGATTTACCAAGGCTTTGCAAGCGTGTATGACGAGTTAATGTCTCACGCACCTTACGACAAATGGACAAAGTGGATTGAAGCATCTCTACCGGAAAAAGGCCGTATTCTCGATTTGGCATGCGGCACCGGAGAGATTTCAATCCGGCTTGCCGAAAAAGGCTTTGAAGTCACCGGGATTGATCTCAGTGAAGAAATGCTCTCTTACGCCCAGCAAAAAGGACCAGCTAAACAGCCGATTCTTTTCCTTCAGCAGGACATGAGAGAGATTACCGGATTTGAAGGCCAGTTTGACGCGGTTGTGATCTGCTGTGACTCCTTGAATTACTTAAAAACGAAAAATGACGTAATGAATACCTTTAAAAGTGTATTTCAGGTGCTGAAGCCGGACGGCATATTGCTGTTTGATGTTCATTCACCGTATAAAATAACCGAGGTTTTTCCTGGGAGCACGTTTGCTGATCAGGACGAAGATATCAGCTATATTTGGCAAAGCTTTGCCGGAAGTGAAGAGCTTTCCGCCATTCATGATATGTCGTTTTTTGTTTGGAACGGAGAGGCGTACGACCGCTTTGATGAAACACATGAGCAAAGAACGTTCCGAGTGGATGAATACGAAGAAATGCTGGCAAGCTGCGGCTTTCAGCTTCATAAGGTCACCGCTGATTTTACCGATTCAGCGCCGTCATCACAATCTGAACGCCTGTTCTTTAAAGCACAGAAATCAAAAACCATCGTTTACTAAGACGATGGTTTTTAAAATGCCTTTTTACCCTTTTGCATACAACAAACGGCTATGACATACTCGTTTACACATGAAACTGCTTCTTCACCGCGGAAATATCCTCTTCGTACTTCAAATGCGTATTTTGAAACACCCGATGAAACATATCCTGTACACCGCTTTCGAGTGCTTTAATGCCTTCTCCTGTCACGCCGCCTTTTACGCAAACCTTTTCCTGTAATGCAGGAAGGGTATACAATTCGGTTTCTAACAGTTTTCCCAGACCGACAAGCATTTCTTTACACATGAGTATAGCGTCCTGTTTAGACACTGACGTTTCCGTAACGGCTGCATCTATAAACCGCTGAACCAGATAGCTCATAAAAGCGGGTCCGCAGCTTACGATATCTGACGCTACTCTTGTGATGTCACTTTCAATTTGCAGCGGATTAGAAATGTGCTTCATCAGCTCGTTGATTTTTGTTTTTGCTGCCTCCCCGCAGCTTTTACCGAAGGTGACAAGAGAAACGCCAGCAAGCGCCCGGTTTGTAATACTCGGGATAACTCGTGCCACTTGACATGGCACATACTGTTCCAGCTGATCAGTCTGAAGCGGGCTTGTAATTGAAATGAGAATGTGATCCTTTGTTAAATAAGGGACTGCCCTTGACAATAATGGATATATATCAAGCGGCTTTACACAGATGAAAATGATCTCATTTTCTGCAACAAGCTTTTCAAGGCTCTCTGTTACGTTTAAGCTGTTGTAGCGGTTTTTTATCTTCAACGCTTTTTCAATTGTGCGGTTTGTGATTGTGATGTTTGAGGGATCGGCTGCTTGTGATTCAATAAATGATTCTATAAGGATCGTACCCATATTTCCAGTGCCGATAAAGCCAATCTTCAATAATTTCCCCTCCTTTGAGCTATTATCCTCTAAACCATATGTGATAAAGAAACAAAATATGACGAAAGCGGGGCGCATGCAAGTTGAATTGGTTGAATCAACATAAAACGATAATCATGTCAGTTGGCTCTGCTGCTGTTCTCATTGCAGTTCTTTGCCTCTTTTTTTTCAGCGGACATAACAAAGAGCCTGTAAAACAAGTTGTATCTAATGAAAAGGAAAATGCGGAGGTCAAGCAGAAAGCGGTAAAAGACAAAGTGGAAGAAAATATTGTAATTGATATAAAAGGCGCTGTTAAGCATCCCGGCGTTTATGAAATGCATACGGGAGACAGAGTATCGCAGGCTATTGAGAAAGCAGGCGGCATTGGTGAAAAAGCAGATGAAACGCAAGTGAATTTGGCGGAACTTTTACAGGACGGTATAGTGGTGTATATACCGAGTGAGGGAGAAGAGGCGGCACAGCAAGCGGCCGGCGGCGCTGTACAAAGCAGTAAGGGGAAGGAGACATTGGTCAATATCAATACAGCAACATTAGAGGATTTACAAAACATATCGGGAGTAGGGCCTTCAAAAGCTGAAGCGATTATTGCATATCGGGAAGAGAACGGACGTTTCCAAACAATTGAAGATATCACAAAGGTTTCGGGAATTGGCGAAAAATCTTTTGAAAAAATAAAGTCTTCCATTACAGTAAAGTGAATTGACGGTCATGCATGATGATAGGTAAACTAAAGAACAGGCAACACAACATTTGGAGGGAACAACGTGGAACGAATTTCATGGAACCAATATTTTATGGCTCAAAGCCATTTACTGGCACTGCGCAGCACCTGCCCGAGATTGTCTGTCGGTGCTACCATTGTCAGAGATAAACGCATGATTGCAGGAGGCTATAACGGATCAATCGCAGGCGGCGTACATTGCGCGGACGAAGGATGCTTAATGATAGACGATCATTGCGCGAGAACGATTCACGCGGAAATGAATGCGATTCTTCAATGCTCTAAATTTGGAGTGCCGACAGATGGAGCGGAGATATATGTCACGCACTATCCGTGTATTCAATGCTGTAAGTCTATCATTCAAGCCGGTATCAAAACAGTATATTACGCTGAGGATTATAAAACACATCCATATGCCCAGGAGCTATTTGAGCAATCAGGCGTTACGGTTGAACAGGTTGAACTCGATGAAATGATCGTTGATCTGAAAAACAGAGAAAAGCTTTCATTTGTAGCGGGGCTTTTAGAAAAATTAGCGGATGCCGGTCTTGCAGAGGAAGATTTGAAGAAAATACATGAACAGGCTAATAAACTTTTTACGAGTTATGTGTGATTGATGCGGAATTCGCGTCTATTATTGCCTTTGGCGGCAGCTTCAGCAACGGCTGGAATTGCTGCCGCCTCTTATTTCTCCGCTGTCTTTCTCTTCTTCCTCTTTCTCCTTATTGTGTCAATCAAAACAAGGCACGCTCCACTCATTTTTGTTTGTTTATTCTCTTTTGTACTCAATTTTGCCCTGTTTAAGATCACAGATTCTCAAAATACTTCTTCGTATCAGCAGGGCAGCTATCACTTCAAGGCGGTCATTCATAGTATTCCTAAAATTGACGGGGATCGGATGTCTATGCTGATCAAGACGCCCGATGGCGAAAAATGGGCTGCCTCTTATCGGATTCAGTCTTTAGCTGAAAAAGACAAACTGTCACATCTAGAGCCGGGTATGGCATGCGAATTGACTGGTGCTTTGGAGAAGCCAAAACAAGCAACAGTGCCGGGAACATTTGATTATCAACAGTATCTTTACCGGCAGCATATTCATTGGAGCTATTCTGTCACATCTATTGGAAGTTGCAGCGAGCCTTCAGGTGTCCGGTATAAGCTTCTCAGTTTGAGAAAATACATCGTATCATTCACGAACACACAGCTTCCGCCAGATTCAGCAGGAATCGTACAGGCGCTTACAGTAGGTGAAAGATCTTATTTGGATGACGATGTGCTTAATGCTTACCAAAGTCTAGGTGTTGTCCATCTGTTAGCCATCTCAGGACTTCATATCGGGATTTTGACAGCAGGCCTCTTTTACGCAATGATCCGTCTGGGCCTATCAAGAGAAAATGCGTCAATCCTATTGCTTTTGTTTCTGCCGATCTATGTTATTTTGACAGGTGCAGCGCCCTCTGTTCTCCGAGCCGCTCTGATGTCGGGCATCTACTTAGCGGGAAGCCTTTTTCAGCAGCGGGTAAATTCTGCCGGGATAATCTGTCTTTCGTATATTGTCCTCTTGCTTTTTAATCCCTACTACCTTTGTGAAGCTGGATTTCAGCTTTCATTTGCGGTCAGTTTTTCTTTAATTCTCTCATCGTCTATTTTTCAGCATATCAAAACGAGTCTGGGACAGCTGACGATTGTATCTGTTATTGCCCAGCTAGGCTCACTACCCATTCTTCTGTATCATTTTCAGCAGTTTTCTATCATTAGCATTCCGATGAATATGGTGTTGGTGCCTTTTTATACATTCTGTATTTTACCGGCTGCTATTATAGGGGTTATTCTATTATTTTTTTCAGCGTCCGTCGGTCAATTTCTGTTCTATTGGTTTGATGTAATGATGACCTGGACCAACAGACTGATCACTAAAATCGCTGATATAGAAATATTCACAATCATCATCTCTCGCCCTGCACCTGCTCTTCTTCTCTTGTTCACGCTCACTGTCATCATATTGCTTATGAATATTGAGAAACCCTCGTTTCCCCAGCTGACAGTGTCCACAAGCCTTTTTTGTGCAACACTTATCCTGCTCTTTGTTTTCCCTTATGTTAGTTCCGAGGGAGAAGTAGATATGATTGATATCGGACAAGGTGACAGTATGTTTGTCAGTGCACCGTATCAGAGAGGCCGTGTCTTAATTGATACGGGAGGCACTTTGTCTTATTCGTCAGAGCCTTGGCGGGAAAAACAGCATCCTTTTTCACTGGGGGAAAAGGTGCTGATCCCTTTTTTAACGGCAAAGGGCATCAAGCAGCTTGATGCGCTGATACTGACGCACGCAGATCAAGATCATATGGGAGAGGCAGAGGTTTTGCTGAAGCATCATAAAGTAAAGCGCCTCATCATTCCGAAAGGATTTGTTTCTGAATCTCATGATGAGAAGGTGCTGCGGACTGCCAGACAGGAGGGTGTGGCAATTGAAGAGGTGAAGCGGGGTGATGTATTGGAAATAAAGGACTTACAGTTTCATGTGCTGTCACCGGAAACGCCTGATCCGGCAAGTAAAAATAATTCTTCTCTCGTTCTATGGATGAAAACAGGCAGGCTCAGCTGGCTCCTGACGGGTGATCTGGAAAAAGAGGGGGAACAGGAGGTTATCAATGTGTTCCCGAATATAAAAGCGGATGTGTTAAAGGTGGGGCATCATGGAAGCAAAGGCTCGACCGGTGAAGAATTCATCAAACAGCTTCAGCCCAAAACGGCGGTCATCTCAGTGGGTGAAAACAATAGGTACCATCATCCGCATCAAGAAGTTCTTCAATTGTTAAAGAGCCGATCCATCCGTGTGCTGCGCACTGATCAAAGCGGCACGATCCAATACACGTACAAAAGCGGATCTGGAACCTTTTCTGTTTATCCTCCATATGATACATCAGATATGACAGAGACGAATTAAAAAAGACTGCCGAGAAATCAGCAGCCCGGGCAGTCGTGTTATGAACCAACCAGGTGAATAACCGTTGCCATGACAAACAATAAGGCGAAAAATCCGAAGGACACAACAAAACCAACCGCTGAATCTACAGCATCATTTCGTTTGCTTTGAACGTTTTTTTCAAAATCATTCAATTTCATCCCCCCTGACTGACTTAAGTATAATGGAATCGTTTTGAAAAATCTAGAAGCTAAGGTAACGTTTTCTGTTCTGGTGATTATCGCCTTTTTACAAGCTGTCCCGGGGGCTTGCGAACAGGCGTTTAATATAAATGGGGAAGCAGCTGTCAGGCTTCCTCTTTACTATTTTGCAAACACAATTTAGGATAGAAGGGGATGATGAAAGAGAGGAAGTCGTACAACAATGGTATTTGATGTGTGGAAAAGCCTGAAAAAAGGAGAAGTCCATCCGGTTTATTGTTTATACGGAAAAGAGACGTATCTGCTCCAAGAAACCGTCAGCAGGATCAGACAGACGGTGATTGATCAAGAGACAAAAGATTTCAACCTGTCTGTTTTTGATTTGGAAGAAGACCCGCTGGATCAGGCGATTGCCGACGCTGAAACGTTCCCGTTTATGGGGGAGCGGCGCCTTGTCATTGTGAAAAATCCATATTTTTTAACGGGTGAGAAAAAGAAAGAAAAAGTTGAGCACAACATCAGCGCGCTTGAATCGTATATACAATCACCGGCACCATATACGGTCTTTGTTCTGCTTGCGCCTTATGAAAAACTGGATGAGCGGAAAAAACTGACCAAAGCGCTAAAAAAGCAGGCGTTCATGATGGAGGCAAAGGAATTAAACGCGAAGGAAACGACAGACTTTACGATCAATCTGGCGAGAACCGAGCAGAAAACGATCGGCACCGAGGCGGCAGAGCATTTGGTTTTGCTTGTAAACGGGCATCTGTCATCTCTTTTTCAGGAGATTCAGAAACTCTGCACGTTTATTGGAGACCGTGAAGAAATTAAGCTGGATGATGTGAAAATGCTTGTGGCGAGAAGCCTGGAACAAAATATCTTTGAACTGATTAATAAAATCGTCAATCGGAAACGAACTGAGAGTCTGCAAATTTTTTATGATTTGCTCAAACAAAATGAAGAACCGATCAAAATTATGGCTCTTATATCGAACCAGTTCCGGCTGATCCTGCAGACGAAATATTTCGCGGAACAAGGGTACGGCCAAAAACAGATTGCCTCTAATTTAAAGGTGCATCCATTCCGGGTAAAGCTGGCGATGGATCAAGCGAGGCTTTTTTCAGAAGCCGAGCTCCGGTCTATTATTGAACAGCTTGCCGTTATGGACTATGAGATGAAAACCGGGAAAAAGGACAAGCAGCTTTTACTAGAGCTTTTTCTCTTGCAGCTGTTAAAAAGAAATGAAAAAAACGATCCTCATAATTGAGGATCGTTTTTGTTTTATGCAGAAAGTCCGTTCACTTTTTTCGCTAGTCTTGATTTGTATCGAGCTGCGGCATTTTTGTGTACAAGACCTGTTTTCACTGCTTTATCAATACGTTTAGCTGCTTCAGTAAGAGCAGTTTTCGCTTTGTCAGCTTCGTTGTTTGCAACAGAAGCTTCAACTTGTTTGATTGCAGTACGCATAGCAGATTTGATTGTCGCGTTATGAGCGCGGCGTTCGTTATTAGTTTTTGTACGTTTAATCGCTGATTTAATGTTTGGCATGTGTTTCACCTCCTAAGATACAACCTGTAGCACAGTGTCTTAAGGTTAAATCTTCTTCACAATAGAACAAATTGTATTCTATCAAACACACCTTTAGATTGCAATATAAATGTAAAGTATTTTTCATTGAAGGAATGCTTTTAAGCATGATTCATTTTATAAATGGAAACAATATGGATACTGAATATCGAAGGAGGCCCTGTATGAAAAAGAGTGAGCTGGATGTAAATCAGTATTTGGTACGTACGGATTTAGCGGTTGAAACAAAGGAAGCCATGGCTAATCAGCAGGCTGTGCCTGCAAAAGAGATAAAAGGTTTTATCGAAAAAGAACGCGATCATGGCGGAATAAAAATCCGCACTGTTGATATCACGAAGGAAGGCGCTGAGCTTTCAGGAAAAAAAGAAGGACGTTATTTAACGATTGAGGCCCAAGGGATCAGAGAAAATGACTCGGAAATGCAAGAGAAAGTCTCTGCTGTATTTGCGGAAGAATTCTCAGCCTTTCTGGAAAGCCTTAAGATCTCAAAGGATGCGAGCTGTTTAATTGTCGGCCTCGGCAACTGGAACGTGACACCTGATGCGCTCGGTCCAATGGCTGTAGAAAATCTATTGGTGACAAGACATTTATTTAAACTCCAGCCTGAAAATGTGCAGGAGGGCTACAGGCCTGTCAGCGCATTTGCTCCTGGTGTTATGGGAATTACAGGTATCGAAACAAGCGACATTATTAAAGGGGTAATCGAACAGTCAAAACCTGATTTTGTGATTGCCATTGATGCACTTGCGGCACGTGCGGTAGAAAGGGTCAACACAACCATTCAAATATCAGATACAGGAATTCACCCGGGGTCAGGCGTCGGAAATAAACGTAAAGACTTGAGCAAGGACACCCTGGGCGTACCTGTCATTGCAATCGGTGTACCGACGGTCGTTGACGCGGTAACAATTGCCAGCGATACGGTTGACTACATATTAAAGCATTTTGGCAGAGAAATGAGAGATGACAGTCCGTCGAGATCGCTTGTTCCGGCGGGGATGACGTTTGGGAAAAAGAAAGTGCTTACTGAAGAGGATCTTCCCGACCCAAAACAGCGTCAATCGTTTCTCGGCATTGTCGGGACTCTTGAAGAAAACGAAAAGCGGCAGCTCATTCATGAGGTGCTGGCGCCTCTGGGCCATAATTTGATGGTCACGCCGAAGGAAGTCGATTCATTTATTGACGATATGGCAAATGTGCTGGCAAACGGATTAAATACAGCGCTTCATGAAAAGGTGTCTCAAGAAAACAAAGGCTCCTATAATCACTAAACGGTTCTACTTCCTCTAGCTTGTTCATAGAGTAATTACTAGACAAGCGCTGGAGGGATTCAATGAGAAATAAACGCAGAAACAGACAAATTGTTGTTGCGGTGAATGGCGGGAAAGCGATAAAGGCGATCTTTCTATTTATCGCAAGCCTAGTAGTGATTTTTGTTTTATCTGGTGTGCTGACGTCTCTCCGGCCGGAACTCAGGCCTTCGTCTGACTCTTTTTACGGGATTGCCGACGAACTGCCGGGTGACGTATTTGCACACTTGCTGCGGATGGAAAACCATTATTTCGCTTCTGACCTTTCTCAAACCGACAGCTCATTTCATCTATCACGTCTTTCTTTAAAGCTGGCGACAAGTATTAATCTCGAAGATCCGCGAAGTTTTCTTGGACGCGAGCTGCCTGGGTTTGCGCAATTTGACACAGAAATTCTTTTAGCGGGACAGGGCACCGATTATACAAACATGCCGTCGGAATCCCCGCCGCCTTCAAAGGTGATGCAGGAAGAAAGAGAAGCGAATTTGGCGGAGATTGAAAAACAGCAGACGCAAACAGACAATACGCAAAAAGACCCGCCAAAACAAACAACCGGCGATAAGAAGGTTGTCTTTATCTATCACACGCATAATACGGAATCTTATCTCCCGCTATTAAAAGGTGAAACCGACCCCGATATGGCGCGTCATTCTAAAGCTAACGTCACCCTCGTGGGGGACATGTTCGGAAAAGCGCTGCAATCTCAAGGTATCGGAGCCACAGTTAACAAAACGGATATACAGGCAAAACTGAGCAAAAAAGGTTTGAATTATGCCAGATCCTACGATGAATCAAGGCCGGTCGTACAGGAAGCCCTTGCGTCAAACAAAAATCTGCAATATATCATTGACATCCATAGAGACTCCAGGCGCAAGAAAAATACGACGGCAACCATTAAAGGGAAAAGCTATGCCCGGGTGGCGTTTGTGGTCGGCAAAAAAAGCAAGAATTTCGAAGAAAACTACAAAATTGCAAGTGAGCTTCACAATCTGATGGAGAAAAAATACCCGGGACTCAGCACAGGGGTCTTTTCTAAAGGCTCACCAGGCGATAACGGAGTTTACAACCAAGACTTAAACGACAGAGCGCTTTTGCTTGAATTCGGCGGAGTGGATAACAATCTCGAAGAGCTGCAGCGGGCGGCTGACGCAACCGCTGACGTATTCAGCGAAATGTACTGGGATGCTGAAAAGGTTAATGCTGAAAGCGGCGAGACGAAAAAACAATAAGAAATAGGTGGTCGAGTTGATTGCATATCTTGGCAAATGCTTGCTTCTTGTGACGATGATGTTTATAGGCGTCCTGTTCGGCATGCAGCAGGCGAATAACGGCATGCTGAGCATGAAAGGCTATCATGATCCTTCACTGAAAGGCGCGTTTACGCTCACAGACGGAGAAAATAATGAAAAAGAAGCGACCGTTTTAGGGGAAACAGTAACCTCGAAAGATTTAGAAGAGAAACAAAAAGAGCTGGAACAGGTGGAAACCTTTAACGTTTTCTCTAAAGCCGGAAAAACGCTTTCTGACACAGTGACCAACACAGCCCAATCGATGTATGAATGGGTACGGGATATGAGAAAATAAGTGCTTGAAAGAGAAAAGCAGCCCCAGTATGAGAGGGAACTTTTCTCTTTCTTGTTTTACATTGAATCTTTACAATCCTATTGATATAATCTAAGCTAGTGTATTTTGCGTTTAATAGTAGGAGTGATAGATTGTGACAGATAAAGAAAAACGTTTAGAGAGGCAGTCGAGAATTCGGAATTTCTCCATCATCGCCCATATTGACCACGGAAAATCGACCTTAGCGGATCGTATTTTAGAAAAAACGTCGGCAATCACTCAACGAGAAATGAAAGAACAATTGCTTGATTCTATGGATCTTGAACGCGAACGGGGCATCACCATTAAATTAAACTCTGTTCAGCTTAAATACAAAGCGAAAGACGGAGAGGAATATATTTTCCACCTGATTGACACACCGGGACACGTCGATTTCACATATGAAGTATCCCGAAGCCTTGCTGCCTGCGAAGGTGCGATACTTGTCGTGGATGCGGCGCAAGGAATTGAAGCGCAGACGCTTGCGAACGTTTACTTGGCGCTTGATAATGACCTTGAAATTCTTCCAGTCATTAATAAAATCGATCTGCCAAGCGCAGAGCCGGAACGAGTTCGCCAAGAGGTGGAGGATGTCATCGGCCTTGACGCATCGGAAGCCGTGCTCGCTTCAGCAAAAGCCGGGATCGGGATTGAGGAGATATTAGAGCAGATCGTGGAAAAGGTGCCTGCTCCGACCGGAGATCCAGAAGCGCCGCTTAAAGCGCTGATCTTCGACTCGCTTTATGACGCTTACCGCGGTGTCGTGGCTTATATAAGAGTTGTTGAAGGAACGGTAAAGCCGGGGCAAAAAATCAAAATGATGGCAACCGGCAAAGAGTTTGAAGTGACAGAAGTCGGTGTGTTCACGCCGAAAGCAACTCCGACAGATGAACTGACCGTCGGTGATGTAGGCTTTTTAACTGCTGCGATCAAAAATGTCGGTGACACACGCGTCGGTGACACGATAACAAGCGCGGCCAATCAGGCTGCCGAAGCATTGCCTGGGTATCGCAAGCTGAACCCGATGGTGTATTGCGGTTTGTATCCGATCGATACGGCCAAATACAACGATTTAAGGGAAGCTCTTGAAAAGCTTGAGCTGAATGACTCATCGCTTCAATATGAAGCAGAGACATCCCAAGCGCTCGGATTCGGTTTCCGCTGCGGATTTTTAGGTATGCTTCACATGGAAATCATCCAGGAGCGGATTGAGCGTGAGTTTAAAATCGATCTGATCACAACGGCACCGAGTGTTATCTACGACGTGTATATGACAGACGGCGAAAAGGTTGTAGTCGACAACCCGTCCAACATGCCTGACCCACAAAAGATCGAAAGAATCGAGGAGCCGTATGTAAAAGCGACAATGATGGTGCCGAACGATTATGTCGGTGCGGTGATGGAGCTTTGCCAAGGAAAACGAGGCAATTTTATCGACATGCAATATTTAGACGCAAATCGTGTCAGCATTGTCTATGACATGCCTTTAGCGGAAATCGTCTATGAGTTTTTTGATCAGCTGAAATCAAGCACAAAAGGCTACGCGTCCTTTGATTACGAACTGATCGGCTACAAACCGTCTAAACTTGTCAAGATGGACATTATGCTGAACGGAGAAAAAATCGACGCCCTTTCATTTATAGTGCATCGCGATTACGCGTACGAACGCGGAAAAGTAATTGTAGAAAAACTGAAAGAGCTTATTCCGCGCCAGCACTTTGAAGTACCGATTCAAGCGGCGATCGGCCAGAAAATCGTGGCCCGCTCTACCATTAAAGCGATGCGTAAAAACGTATTGGCTAAATGTTACGGCGGAGACATCTCGCGGAAACGGAAGCTTCTTGAAAAACAAAAAGAAGGAAAACGCCGAATGAAGCAGGTCGGCTCAGTTGAAGTGCCGCAAGAAGCATTTATGGCGGTCCTGAAAATGGACGACAGTCCGAAAAAATAATAGAAGCCGCCGCAGTCCTGTACTGCGGCTTCTTTCTGTAAAGAAGGTGAATACATTGAAATCAGCTTATATCCATATTCCATTTTGTGAGCATATTTGCCACTACTGCGATTTCAATAAATATTTTATTCAAAGCCAGCCCGTCGGCGAGTATTTAAACGCACTCGAGAAGGAAATGATAAATACGATAGAAAAAACGGGGCAGCCTGATTTGGATACGATTTTTATCGGAGGAGGCACGCCGACATCCCTCTCAGAGGACCAGCTCAAAAAATTGATGGACATGGTCAGCCGTGTACTGAAGCCTTCAGACACTTTAAAGGAATTCGCTGTTGAGGCGAACCCGGACGACCTATCGGCAGAAAAACTGAAAATACTCAAGGAATCGGGCGTTAATCGTTTAAGCTTCGGTGTGCAAACATTCGAAGATGACCTTCTAGAAAAAATCGGACGGGTGCATAAACAAAAAGACGTATTTACATCTTTTGAACGTGCAAGGGAAATTGGTTTTGATAATATCAGTCTCGATTTGATGTTCGGTCTTCCCGGACAAACGCTTAAACATCTGGATCATTCTTTAAAAACTGCTTTATCCCTGAACGCAGAGCATTATTCCGTTTACTCTCTCATTGTAGAACCGAAAACGGTATTTTATAATTTGATGCAAAAAGGGCGGCTTCATCTGCCGGCGCAGGAACAGGAAGCCGAAATGTACGAAACGGTGATGAGCCGGATGGAAGCTGCCGGTATTCATCAATATGAAATCAGCAATTTTGCAAAACAAGGCATGGAATCTAAGCACAATCTGACGTACTGGAGCAACGAGGAATATTTCGGTTTCGGAGCAGGTGCCCACGGGTATATCGGCGGAATTCGAACGGTAAACGTCGGACCTGTTAAACATTACATTGACCTGATAGCTGAAAAAGGTTTTCCTTATCGCGATACACATGAAGTGACGATGGAAGAACAAATTGAAGAAGAGATGTTTTTGGGATTAAGAAAAACATCCGGAGTCAGCAAAAAACGGTTTGAAGAGAAATACGGTCGTTCTCTTGATAAACTTTTTCCCGGCGTTTTAAAAGAGCTTTCTGAAAAGGGACTGATTCTTAACACAGAATCTGCCGTTTGTTTGACTCATCAGGGAAAATTATTGGGTAATGAAGTTTTTGGCGCTTTTTTGGGTGAGTTATAATTGACATTTTTCTTGTGGTTTGATACTTTTGTTATAGATTTAGCACTCGCTTGTTGAGAGTGCTAACAGAGGTGATGATGATGTTAACAAATCGTCAGCTGCTGATCCTTCAGGTCATAATCAACGATTTTATTAAATCGGCGCAGCCGGTCGGATCTAGAACTCTTTCGAAAAAAGATGAAATCACATTTAGCTCTGCAACAATAAGAAACGAGATGGCTGACTTGGAGGAACTGGGCTTTATTGAGAAAACCCACTCTTCCTCAGGACGTGTTCCGTCGGAAAAAGGGTACCGGTATTATGTGGATCATTTGCTGTCGCCCGTCAAACTGACAAAAACCGACCTAGACCAAATCCACTCGATCTTCAAAGAAAAAATATTCGAGCTGGAAAAGACAGTTCAAAAATCAGCAAAAATTTTGTCCGATCTTACGAATTATACGTCTATCGTACTCGGGCCGAAGTTGAGCGAGAATTATCTTAAACAGATTCAAATCATACCGATTCAGCCTGATAAAGCGGTAGCCATTCTCGTTACCAATACGGGGCATGTTGAAAATAAAACGATTAATTTTCCAACCAAAATGGATCTGTCTGATATTGAAAAGCTGGTAAATATACTGAACGACCGTTTAACCGGTGTTCCGATGGATGAACTGAATGAACGCATTTTTAAAGAAGTTGTCATGTACTTAAGGCAGCACATTAAGAACTACGACAACATCCTTGAAGCGCTGCGGTCAACATTTCATTCGACAAGTCACGTTGAAAAATTGTTTTTCGGCGGGAAAATCAATATGCTGAACCAGCCCGAGTTCCATGATATCGGCAGGGTGCGGTCGCTGCTTTCTCTAATCGAAAAGGAGCAGGACGTCTTGAAGCTCGTCCAATCTTCAGATACAGGCATTTCGATTAAAATCGGAAAAGAAAATGACTATGAAGAGATGGAAAACTGCAGCCTGATTACAGCCTCTTATTCAGTAGATAAGAAGCAAATAGGCTCAATTGCGATCATCGGACCAACCCGCATGAATTATTCACGGGTCGTCAGTCTGCTTCAGCATGTGACTTCAGACTTGTCAAAAGCATTAACAAGTTTGTATGATGAGTAAGGGAAATTTGGCAAATTTTATCGAAGGGCATCACCCGCCCTTCTCCTTACACTTTTGAGGGAGGTGAACACAATGTCAGAAGAAAAACAAACCGCGGAACAAAACGAAACAGAAGAGCAAGAAGTAATTGAAGAACAAGCTGCCGCTGAAGAACAGCAGGAAGAAACAAACGAAAGCGAACTTCTTCAAAATCAAATTAACGAATTGCAAGGTTTGCTTGAGGAAAAGGAAAACAAACTTTTGCGTGTTCAAGCAGACTTTGAAAACTATAAACGACGCAGCCGCTTAGAAATGGAAGCGTCACAGAAATACCGTTCTCAAAACATCGTTACTGAATTGCTGCCGGCTCTTGACAGCTTTGAAAGAGCGCTTCAGGTTGAAGCCGACAATGAACAGACGAAAAGTTTGCTCCAAGGAATGGAAATGGTCCACCGCCAGCTCGTAGAAGCCTTGAATAAAGAAGGCGTAGAAGCAATCGAAGCTGTAGGACAGGAATTTGATCCGAACCTTCACCAAGCCGTTATGCAGGCTGAAGATGAAAACTACGGCTCCAACATTGTCGTTGAGGAAATGCAAAAAGGCTACAAGCTGAAGGATCGCGTCATTCGCCCTTCCATGGTAAAAGTGAATCAATAATTACATAGCAGGAGGTTATTCAAGTGAGTAAAGTTATCGGAATCGACTTAGGTACAACAAACTCATGTGTGGCAGTGCTTGAAGGCGGCGAGCCTAAAGTTATTGCTAACGCTGAAGGAAACCGCACAACTCCATCAGTTGTCGCATTCAAAAACGGCGAACGCCAAGTAGGGGAAGTGGCTAAACGCCAATCTATCACAAACCCTAACACAATTATGTCTGTCAAACGCCATATGGGTACAGATTACAAAGTTGAAATTGAAGGAAAAGATTACACTCCTCAAGAAGTGTCTGCTATCATCCTTCAACACCTTAAATCATACGCTGAAAGCTATCTTGGCGAAACAGTATCAAAAGCAGTTATCACAGTTCCTGCATACTTTAACGATGCTGAGCGTCAAGCGACAAAAGACGCTGGTAAAATCGCAGGTCTTGAAGTAGAACGTATCATCAACGAGCCGACTGCAGCAGCGCTTGCATACGGACTTGATAAAACAGATGAAGATCAAACGATCCTAGTATACGACCTTGGCGGCGGTACATTCGACGTTTCCATCCTTGAACTTGGCGACGGTGTATTCGAAGTTCGTTCAACTGCCGGTGACAACCGTCTGGGCGGAGACGATTTTGACCAAGTCATCATCGATCATCTTGTGTCTGAATTCAAAAAAGAAAACGGCATTGATCTGTCAAAAGACAAGATGGCGCTTCAGCGTTTGAAAGACGCAGCTGAGAAAGCGAAAAAAGATCTTTCCGGCGTATCTTCTACGCAAATTTCTTTACCGTTTATCACAGCTGGAGAAGCAGGACCGCTTCACCTTGAACTTACATTAACTCGCGCTAAATTCGAAGAGCTTTCTGCTCATTTAGTAGAGCGCACAATGGGCCCTGTCCGTCAAGCGCTTCAAGATGCAGGACTTTCTGCAAGCGAAATCGACAAAGTCATCCTTGTCGGCGGATCAACTCGTATTCCTGCCGTACAAGAAGCAATCAAAAAAGAAACTGGAAAAGAAGCGCATAAAGGCGTAAACCCGGATGAAGTTGTAGCGCTTGGCGCTGCGATTCAGGGCGGCGTTATCACTGGTGACGTAAAAGACGTTGTTCTTCTTGACGTTACACCGCTTTCTCTCGGTATTGAAACAATGGGCGGCGTGTTCACAAAACTGATCGACCGCAACACAACAATTCCGACGAGCAAATCACAAGTGTTCTCAACTGCTGCTGATAACCAAACAGCTGTTGATATCCATGTTCTTCAAGGTGAGCGCCCAATGTCTGCCGACAACAAAACACTCGGCCGCTTCCAGCTTACTGATATCCCGCCAGCACCGCGCGGCGTGCCTCAAATCGAAGTTTCTTTCGATATTGACAAAAACGGTATCGTAAATGTAAGAGCAAAAGACTTAGGCACAGGAAAAGAACAAAACATCACAATCAAATCTTCTTCAGGTCTTTCTGATGATGAGATCGAACGCATGGTAAAAGAAGCGGAAGAAAATGCTGACGCTGATGCGAAGAAAAAAGAAGAAATCGAAGTCCGCAACGAAGCAGATCAGCTTGTTTTCCAAACTGAGAAAACATTAAAAGATCTTGAAGGCAAAGTGGACGAAGAACAAGTGAAAAAAGCCAACGATGCCAAAGACGCATTAAAAGCAGCGATTGAGAAAAACGAATTTGAAGAGATCAAAGCGAAAAAAGATGAGCTTCAAGCAATCGTTCAAGAGCTTTCTATGAAGCTTTATGAAGAAGCTGCTAAAGCACAGCAAGCTCAAGAAGGAGCAAACGCTGAAGGCAAAGCTGATGACAACGTTGTCGACGCTGAATACGAAGAAGTAAACGACGACCAAAACAAAAAATAAGTTTCTTTCTGAGTCAGCCCGCTTTTGGGCTGGCCGAAAAGAACATATTTCATAATCTGATTCAATGGTTAGAAAGTCAAAGTCAGGCATCTCTTGGCTTTGACTTTTTTTCTTGCCCGGGATAAAAGGAATTGAAAAATCATAATTCAAAATGATACAATCTAATTTATGTGAGAAATTCGGGAGAGTGAAGTAGATGAGTAAGCGTGATTACTATGAAGTGCTGGGTGTAAGTAAGAGCGCTTCAAAGGATGAAATAAAAAAGGCTTATCGAAAGCTGTCAAAAAAATATCATCCTGACATTAACAAAGAAGCCGGATCAGATGAAAAGTTTAAAGAAGTCAAAGAAGCATACGAAACGCTGTCTGATGACCAAAAACGGTCTCATTACGACCAATTTGGCCATACTGATCCTAACCAAGGCTTCGGCGGCGGCGGTTTTGGCGGCGGCGACTTCGGCGGTTTTGGTTTCGATGATATTTTTTCAAGTATTTTCGGCGGCGGCACTAGACGAAGAGATCCGAATGCACCGCGCCAAGGGGCGGATCTGCAATATACGATGACTTTGTCATTTGAGGATGCCGTTTTCGGAAAAGAAACGACCATCGAGATTCCGCGTGAGGAAACATGCGATACATGTAAAGGCTCAGGGGCGAAACCTGGTACAAATCCGGAAACGTGCTCACACTGCGGAGGCTCCGGTCAGCTAAATGTGGAGCAAAACACGCCGTTTGGTAAAGTTGTCAACAGACGAGTCTGCCACCACTGCGAAGGTACAGGTAAAATCATTAAAAACAAATGTGCGGATTGCGGCGGCAAAGGAAAAATCAAAAAACGCAAAAAAATCAACGTCACAATTCCTGCCGGTGTAGATGACGGGCAGCAGCTGCGTCTTTCAGGTCAGGGTGAACCAGGCGTAAACGGCGGCCCTGCCGGGGATTTATTTGTCGTATTCCACGTGCGCGCCCACGAATTCTTTGAGCGCGACGGAGATGATATTTACTGTGAAATGCCGTTAACGTTTGCCCAAGCCGCGCTTGGAGATGAAGTGGAAGTTCCGACGCTTCACGGGAAAGTGAAATTGAAAATCCCTGCCGGTACACAAACAGGAACAAAATTCAGATTAAGAGGCAAAGGCGTTCAAAATGTCAGAGGCTATGGACAGGGTGACCAGCATATCGTCGTCCGCGTTGTCACTCCGACAAACTTGACAGATAAACAAAAAGATATTATCCGCGAATTTGCCGAAGTCAGCGGAAATCTGCCTGATGAACAGGAAATGAGTTTCTTTGATAAGGTAAAACGCGCGTTTAAAGGCGATTAATTATTGGATGAGGAGTTGGTAGTTTTGAAATGGTCCGAATTAAGCATTCACACAACACATGAAGCGGTCGAACCTATCTCAAATATTTTGCATGAAGCTGGTGCGAGTGGGGTTGTGATAGAGGACCCGCTTGATTTAATTAAAGAACGTGAGAATGTGTACGGGGAAATCTACCAGCTCGACCCCAATGATTATCCGAACGAGGGTGTCATTGTCAAAGCGTATCTGCCGGTCAACAGCTTTCTTGGAGAAACGGTAGAGGGCATTAAAGAAACAATTAATAATCTGCTTCTTTATGATATTGATTTGGGCAGAAACCATATCACCATTTCTGAAGTGAACGAAGAGGAATGGGCGACTGCTTGGAAAAAGTATTACCACCCTGTGAAAATTTCTGAAAAGTTTACGATTGTGCCGACGTGGGAGGAATATACGCCGGTACATACGGATGAGCTGATTATTGAAATGGACCCGGGAATGGCATTTGGAACAGGCACACACCCGACAACCGTACTTTGTATTCAGGCGCTTGAACGCTTTGTGCAAAAGGGTGATAAGGTGATTGATGTCGGTACAGGTTCCGGAATTTTAAGTATTGCGGCTGCAATGCTAGAGGCCGAATCGGTTCATGCCTATGATCTTGATCCCGTTGCTGTAGAAAGCGCACGCCTCAATCTCAAGCTGAACAAAGTGAGCGATATTGCACAAGTGAAGCAAAACAATTTGTTAGACGGGATTGAAGGAGAACATGATGTAATTGTTGCCAACATTTTGGCTGAAGTCATTCTTCGTTTTACTTCACAGGCATACCACCTGCTGAAAGACGGCGGGCATTTTATTACTTCAGGAATTATCAGCCATAAAAAGCAAGAGGTAAAAGAAGCATTGGAACAGGCTGGCTTTACCATTGTGGAAATTCTCTCAATGGAAGATTGGGTCAGCATTATTGCGAAAAAATAACAGTTAGTAGGTGTCACAGCGTATGCAACGATATTTTATCGAGCTCACGAAGCAGGAAATGGAGGAAGCGCCGGCTATTTCAATTACCGGAGAAGATGTTCATCATATTGTAAATGTCATGAGAATGAACGAGGGAGACGAGATTATCTGCTGCTCTCAGGACGGCTTCGAAGCAAAATGTGAACTTCAATCTGTTTCCAAAGAAAAAGTGTCCTGTCTTATGATAGAATGGACGAATGAAAACAGAGAGCTTCCGATAAAGGTTTATATTGCAAGCGGCCTCCCGAAAGGGGATAAACTTGAATGGATTATCCAAAAGGGGACTGAGCTGGGAGCTCATGCCTTTATTCCTCTGCAAGCCGCACGCTCTGTTGTCAAGCTGGATGACAAGAAAGCTATGAAAAAGCGGGAAAGATGGACAAAAATTGCGAAGGAAGCGGCGGAGCAATCGTACCGAAACGAAGTGCCGCAAGTGCTGGATATCCATTCCTTTCAGCAGCTTCTTGAAAAGGTGCAGAATTTCGATAAATGTGTCGTTGCATACGAAGAGTCATCGAAGCAAGGAGAAACAAGCTCGTTCAGCGCAGTTGTAAGCAGCCTTCCGAAAGGATCATCCCTTTTGATCGTATTCGGTCCCGAAGGCGGTTTAACAGAAGCGGAGGTTGAGCGGCTCACGGCGAAAAACGCTGTTCCGTGCGGCCTCGGACCGAGAATTTTAAGGACAGAAACCGCTCCGCTATACGCGCTGAGCGCAATTTCTTATCATACAGAGTTATTAAGAGGTGATCAATAATGGCAACTGTTGCGTTCCATACGCTTGGCTGCAAAGTCAATCATTATGAAACAGAGGCAATCTGGCAGCTTTTCAAAGATGCGGGCTATGAAAGAAGAGACTTTGAACAAACAGCTGACGTATATGTCATTAATACATGTACGGTAACAAATACTGGAGATAAAAAAAGCCGCCAAGTGATCAGACGCGCCATTCGTCAAAATCCTGACGGCGTCATCTGCGTCACAGGCTGTTATGCGCAAACCTCGCCAGCTGAGATTATGGCAATCCCGGGTGTAGACATTGTAGTCGGAACTCAGGATCGTGAAAAAATGCTTGGCTACATCGATCAATATCGTGAAGAGCGTCAGCCGATCAATGGCGTCAGCAACATTATGAAAGCTAGAGTATATGAAGAGCTTGATGTACCGGCTTTCACAGACCGGACAAGAGCGTCATTAAAAATACAGGAAGGCTGCAATAACTTCTGCACGTTCTGTATCATTCCGTGGGCGCGCGGACTTCTCCGTTCACGCGACCCGGAGGAAGTTATTAAACAAGCACAGCAGCTTGTTGATGCGGGTTATAAAGAAATCGTACTTACTGGTATTCATACAGGCGGCTACGGTGAAGATATGAAAGATTACAACTTTGCCAAGCTTTTGAGAGAACTTGACGCCCGTGTTCAAGGTGTGAAACGGATCAGAATTTCGTCCATCGAGGCAAGCCAGATCACAGACGAAGTGATTGAAGTTTTAGACCGTTCAGATAAGATTGTGCGCCATTTGCACATTCCGATTCAATCCGGATCAAACACAGTGCTTAAACGGATGAGACGCAAATACACTATGGAATTTTTCGCTGACCGTTTAAATAAGCTGAAAAAAGCACTTCCGGGCTTAGCCGTAACCTCCGATGTCATTGTAGGCTTCCCTGGTGAAACAGAAGAAGAATTTATGGAAACCTATAACTTTATCAAAGAAAACAGATTCTCTGAACTGCATGTTTTCCCTTATAGCAAACGTACGGGAACGCCAGCTGCGCGGATGGAAGACCAAGTGGATGAAAACGTCAAAAACGAACGTGTACACCGCCTGATTGCACTTTCTGACCAGCTTGCGAAGGAATATGCCTCTGATTATGAAAATGAAGTCCTTGAAATTATCCCTGAGGAAGCATTTAAAGAATCAGATGAAGAAAGCATGTATGTCGGCTACACAGACAACTACATGAAAGTTGTTTTCAAAGGTACAGAAGACATGATCGGAAAAATCGTGAAAGTAAAAATACTAAAAGCAGGCTATCCATACAACGAAGGACAGTTTGTCCGTATTGTTGAGGATGACATAACAGAACAAATGCGTATGTCTTCTTAATCTAAAAAACCGGTGCATCTGAATGTGCCGGTTTTTTATGTTCAGTTTTTAGCTGGAATAAGCAGTTTAATAAAGCTGTAGAACAAGTTGGTAAGCGGCAAAAACAAAAGAGCTGATACGACATTAAATAGCAGGCTGAAATGGGCGATTCTTTGGGCAGGGTCTGCCGAGAGCTGTTCAACAAAGCCGGTCGCTGCTGCCAAAAACGGGAATACAATTGCTACGCCGATTATGTTAAACAAAACATGGGCGCACGCTGTCTGTTTTGCGGCATATCCGCCGGATACAGCAGCCATGACAGCTGTAATACATGTCCCGATGTTTGACCCAAGCACAACGCTCATTGCCTGTGTCAGTCCAATAACGCCTTCATTCATAAAGCTCATTAAAATGCCGACGCAGACAGAACTTGAGTGAATGATTGCAGTTAACACCATGCCGATAAGCAAAGCAGACCAGTTTGAGTCGTTTACATGATGAAGAATCCCTGCACCTGTTTTCAGCTGAGTAAGCGGTTCTGCAAGACGGCTGAAGCCGCTGATGCAAAAAAAGATAATTCCGAGTCCGAGGAAGCTTGTTCCCAGCTGCTTGAACGGATACCTGCCAGTCAGAAAAAACAGCAAACCGCCAATCAATAGAATCCAAATCAACACATCCATTTTGATTGCAAGAAATTCGGTTGTAAAGGTAGATCCGACATTTGTTCCAAGGATCATCGGTATTGTCCGTTTGAAAGAAAGGGCCCCCGCACTTACAAATCCGATGACAATTACCATAAAGGCGGAGCTGCTTTGGAGAAATCCTGTAAAAACAATACTGATGAGGAATGCTTTTAATGGATGATCCGTAAAAATCAGCAGCTGCTCTTCAATTTTTGAATACGTCAGCGAAATTAAACCTTTCCGAAGCATGTTCATTCCTGCGAGAAAGAATAATATAAGAGCAGTAAAACTAATCAGAAGCAACATTTTATTCACCAACCCCTTTCTATCATTATATAGACAGGCAGTCCCGCTCATGACGGAAAAGTGAACTCACTTAGTTGACCTGACTGAAGGCTTATATTATAATGTCAAAGTACATGTTTATATGTGTAACTTAAAGGTAGTCGATTGGTGTATTCGGAGGGAGGGAAAGAGAATGTCAAAAACGGTCGTTAGAAAAAACGAATCGCTTGAAGATGCTCTTCGTCGCTTCAAACGCAGTGTATCAAAGACAGGTACTTTGCAAGAAGCAAGAAAGCGCGAATTTTATGAAAAACCTAGCGTAAAGCGCAAGAAAAAGTCTGAAGCTGCTAGAAAACGCAAATTCTAAAAGAGGGTGGATTTATGAGTCTTCTTGAGCGACTTAACCAAGATATGAAGCTATATATGAAAAGCCGTGAGAAAGACAAACTGACTGTCGTTCGAATGGTTAAGGCTTCACTTCAAAACGAAGCAATTAAGCTTAAGAAAGACAGTTTGACCGAGGATGAGGAACTCACTGTCCTTTCTCGTGAACTTAAGCAACGTAAAGACTCCCTCCAGGAATTTTCAAACGCTAATCGTTTAGATTTAGTAGATAAAGTTCAAAAAGAGCTGGACATTTTAGAAGTTTATTTACCACAGCAGCTATCAGAAGAAGAGCTGCGTACAATCGTAAATGAAACCATTGCGGAGGTCGGTGCGAGCTCAAAAGCGGACATGGGCAAAGTGATGGGGGCAATTATGCCTAAAGTAAAAGGTAAAGCTGACGGAAGTTTAATTAATAAGCTTGTGAGCAGTCAACTGTCTTAAATGGCGAAGAAAAGGACATCTTTCTAAGAGAGATGTCTTTTTTTATACATAAAAAAATGAAACCTTTGATACATTTGTTACGTATGAAGAGAAGGCACTTAATATACGAGGAAGGAGGGATACATCGCCCTTGCTTCAAACAAAAGGATTCCGAGCGGCTCTTTTGAGCATATTTCTACTATCATTATTAGGAGTTCAGCTGCACACAAAAGCAGAAAAACAAACCGTCTACGTCATTCCCGTTGAAAAAAATGTCGAACAGGGTCTCGCCTCGTTTTTGTCGCGTTCGCTACAAGATGCAGAGGCTCAGCATGCAAACCATATTATTCTTGATATCAACACACCGGGAGGACTGGTGAGATCAGCTATTGATATAGCGGACACGATCAATGGAACGGATATCCCGATAACTGCTTATGTAAACAAACGGGCATTGTCTGCTGGTGCATATATCGCGTTACAGGCTGACGCCATTTATATGGCGCCCGGAGGAAAGATGGGAGCCGCGGCGATCATAGACGGTAAAGGCAATGCTGCTGACAAAAAAGCTGAATCATTCTGGCTTGCGGAGCTGGAAGATGCTGCAGCAAAAAACAACCGTGATCCAAAATACGCGCGTGCCATGGCAGACCCTGATGTAGATGCAAGAGAAGCGGGCGCGCCGAAGGGAGATCTGCTTACGCTGAATGCGGAAAAAGCTGTTGACGTAGGCTATTCAGAAGGAACTGTTAAAAATCTTTCCGCGCTTGTGAAGAAGCTTGGATACGAAGATGCACATATCAGCTATGCTGAGGAAAGCTTTGCAGAAAAGGCAGCAAGGTGGCTGACCAGTCCGATTGTTGTTCCTATTTTATTGACAATTGCCTTTTTAGGTCTTACTGTTGAGCTTTTTTCTCCTGGTGTCGGTCTGCCTGGAACAGCAGGATTTATCGCTTTGATCCTGTTTTTTTACGGACATCTTGCAACGGGTCTAGCCGGATATGAAACGGTTCTTCTCTTTATAGCAGGGGTGATTCTGATCCTGATGGAGATATTCCTCCCCGGAGGAATTATTGGTTTACTTGGCTTGGGAGCAATTGTTGCGAGCTTATTTTTAGCCGCGGGAAGCTTCACAGTCATGGCGGTTTCTCTCTTGATCGCCTCAGCTGTTTCCATTACAGCTTTCATTTTACTGACAAGGGTGTTGGGAAAGCGTATGAAATTCTTTAAGAAGTTTATATTAAATGATTCTACAAATACAGAGAGCGGTTATGTATCAAACCAAACGCGCACGGACTTAATCGGCAAGGAGGGCGTGACCTTTACGCCGCTGCGCCCCGCGGGAACCGTCATTATCGATGACGAACGTCTTGATGTGGTATCTGAAGGATTATTTACAGAGAAAGATAAAAAAGTAAAAGTAATCAAAGTGGAAGGCTCGCGCATTGTCGTGAGAGAAATTTAAACAGAAACGAGGAGAAGTAGCATGGACCCATCAACATTAATGATACTGGCTATTGTCGTAGTAGGGATCATTGTCTTAGCTGTATTTTTTACATTTGTACCTGTTATGCTCTGGATTTCAGCTTTAGCAGCCGGAGTTAAAATCAGCATTTTCACTCTAATAGGGATGAGACTTCGCCGCGTCATACCGAACCGGGTGGTTAATCCGCTGATTAAAGCGCATAAAGCGGGACTCGACGTTGGAACAAACCAGCTTGAAAGCCACTATCTTGCCGGAGGGAATGTAGATAGAGTCGTTAACGCACTTATCGCAGCTCAGCGTGCTAATATTGAGCTTACATTTGAACGCTGTGCAGCCATCGACCTTGCCGGCCGTGATGTATTGGAAGCCGTGCAAATGAGCGTTAATCCGAAGGTCATTGAAACACCGTTTATTGCAGGTGTTGCCATGGACGGAATTGAAGTGAAGGCGAAAGCGAGAATTACAGTAAGAGCCAATATCGACCGCCTCGTCGGGGGTGCGGGTGAGGAAACGATTGTAGCCCGTGTAGGCGAAGGGATCGTCTCTACAATCGGTTCATCCGAAAATCACAAAAAAGTGCTGGAGAACCCTGATATGATTTCTCAAACGGTTCTCGGTAAAGGCCTGGATTCAGGAACCGCCTTTGAAATTCTTTCGATTGATATTGCTGATGTTGACATTGGTAAAAATATTGGGGCAATCTTGCAGACGGACCAGGCAGAGGCCGACAAAAATATTGCACAGGCCAAAGCCGAAGAACGCCGTGCAATGGCTGTTGCTCAAGAACAGGAAATGCGCGCACGTGTAGAAGAAATGCGAGCTAAAGTGGTTGAAGCCGAAGCGGAAGTGCCGCTTGCGATGGCGGAAGCCCTGCGCGAAGGAAATATCGGCGTCATGGACTACATGAATATTAAAAACATTGATGCAGACACAGATATGCGTGATTCATTCGGTAAATTAACGAAAGACCAATCGGATGAAGACCGCAAATCATAATCTCTCTATGCAGAAGGGAGAATAGTGATGGAAGATATACTGACGAATCCGCTTGTTATTGCAGCGATTATCGGAATTATTTCCACGATTTTCGGCAAAGTGAAAAAAGAAGAAGAAAAAAACAATCAAAATCAAAAAAGAAAAAAGCCGCAGACAATGAAACCTGCTTCTGTTCAAAATAAACAATCAGCTGAAGAAACGCCAGCTCTTATTCCAAACCGCTTGGAACAGATGAGACAAGAAGCTGAAGACAGACGGAAGGAAACGGAAAGAAACCTGAAAGGGCTTGAGCGGGATCTTACTGCCGCCAAACATAAAGCTGTGTATACCAAGCAAAAACTGCTCCAGGTCAATAAAGACACGGTGGTGCAAGGCATTGTCTTAGGCGAGGTATTCGGTCCGCCAAGGGCAAAAAAACCTCATCACACAATGCGTGCAGCCCGCAAAAATTAAGTGTTAGAACCCTCTTTCAAATCATACATATGAGATGAAAGGGGGTTCTTTTTGTATGGGGCAAAGAAAGAATCGTTTAAAAGCTTGGCTGACAAGAGCATTGGAAATTCCCCCGGACGTTATGATGGATCTGCCGCGGATCACAATGGTCGGCAGACTTCATATCTACATAGAAAACCACAGAGGCCTTCTGCTGTTCAGTGAGAATGAAGTGAGGCTGATGCTGAAGCAGGGCCAGTGCATCATATCTGGAAAAAACTTTGTTATCAAAGCGATCCTTCCGGAAGAAATACTTTTGGAGGGTACGATTGATGTCGTTCGATATGTTGAGTCATAAAGCCGAGGGGGAAATGTTGTGAAAAATAAATGGCTGTCTTTTTTTGGTGGTAAGGTCCAGCTTGAAGTGACGGGACGAGGCATTGAACGGCTCCTTAATGAATGCACAAGAAGAGGGATTCCAATCTTTCATCTGAAAAAAAAGAAAGAAGCCGTCTTGTTATATATACAGCTTCAGGATGTACATGCCTTTCGGCGTGTCAGAAGAGAATTTGACTGTAAAGCCCGTTTTATCAATCGAAAAGGGTTCCCGTTCTTATTGCTGAAATCCAAACTGAATTTAGGTTTTACCATTGGTTTTGCGCTTTTTTTTATCCTATTGTTTTTGCTCTCCAATATGGTGTGGAAAATTGAAGTGACTGGTGCAAAGCCTGAAACGGAGCACCAAATGATGCAGCATCTGAAGGAAATCGGCGTCAAAAAAGGGCGATTGCAATTTTTAATGCAGTCTCCCGAAAAAATACAAAAATCGTTAACCAACGGAATAGACAATATCACGTGGGTCGGAGTCGATTTGAAAGGCACGACCATCCACATGAAAGTTGTAGAGAAAAATGAGCCTGAAAAAGAAAAGTATGTCAGTCCGCGCCACATTGTCGCCAAAAAGAAAGCAACCATTACAAGAATGTTTGTCCAGAAAGGACAGCCCATGGCCGCAATCCATGATCATGTGGAAAAGGGGCAAATGCTTGTCTCCGGCTTAATCGGAAGCGAAGATGAGCAGCAGGAAGTCGCCTCTAAAGCTGAAATTTACGGCGAGACCTGGTACAGATCTGAAGTAACAGTGCCCCTTGAAACATTATTTAACGTCTATACGGGCAAAGTAAGGACAAAGCACAAGCTTTCTTTTGGCTCATGGGCTTTCCCAATCTGGGGGATAACGCTTAAAAAAGAAGAATTAAAACATCCAAAAACAGAACAAGAGAAGCATTCGCTTCATTTTCTCGGTTTGGAGCTCCCTGTTTCTTATATCAAAGAGCAAACGAGAGAAAGTGAAGAGGCTTTGCGAAAATATACGAAAGAAGAAGCAGTTCAAGAAGGAATCAAAATGGGTAAACGGGATGTAGAGAGTAAAATAGGCGAGGACGGCGAGGTGAAAAGTGAAAAAGTTTTGCACCAGACAGTCGAGAATGGTAAAGTAAAGTTGATTATTCTCTACCAAGTTATAGAAGATATCGTTCAAACCACACCTATTGTCAGGGAGACTGAAGAATGACAGAACATTTACTTGCGATGAATCAAAAACTGAAAAGCCCGGACGAGGCGCTTTCACTGTTCGGGAATCAAGATTCTTTTTTGACACTGATGGAGAAAGATCTGGATGTAAATATCATTACGCGAGGCGAAACGATTTATATTTCAGGCGATGAAGAATCGTTTCAGATTGCCGACAGGCTTCTGGGATCACTTCTCGCATTAATTCGCAAGGGGATAGAGATCTCTGAACGTGATGTGATTTCCGCCATCAAGATGGCAAAAAAGAATGAACTTGAATATTTTGAAAGCATGTATGAAGAAGAAATTACAAAAAACGCTAAAGGCAAACCGATTCGTGTGAAAACCATGGGACAGCGGGAATACGTAGCCGCCATGAAACGAAATGATCTTGTATTTGGCATCGGCCCGGCGGGAACCGGAAAAACGTACCTTGCTGTCGTAAAAGCAGTCCACGCATTGAAAAACGGACATATTAAAAAAATCATTTTAACAAGACCTGCGGTAGAAGCCGGTGAAAGCCTCGGTTTTTTACCAGGTGACCTCAAAGAGAAAGTAGATCCTTATTTGCGCCCGCTGTATGACGCTCTTCATGATGTGCTTGGAACTGATCATACAGAACGGCTGCTGGAAAGAGGAGTCATTGAAATCGCTCCGCTCGCTTATATGAGAGGCCGGACGCTTGATGATGCCTATGTTATACTTGATGAAGCACAGAACACTACGCCTGCCCAAATGAAAATGTTTTTGACGAGACTGGGTTTTGGCTCTAAAATGATCATTACAGGTGACGTTAGCCAAATTGATCTGCCGAAAGGCGTCAAATCGGGACTTGCAGTAGCGAGAGAGATGCTGAAAGAAATCGACGGCATTTCTGTGATTGAACTGGACCAGACAGACGTGGTCAGACATCCGCTTGTTGCGAAAATTATTGAAGCGTACGATAAGCAAAATTAATCCTGAATGACCCGATCGCGCGTTATCGGGTCATTTTTGCTTATGAGCTTGATTTTCTGAGGAGGTTCTTGTGTTGAAAAAGAAGGGGAAGACCAAAAGCGGCTCAAAAAAGTGGCGCGGCTTTAAAAATGCCCGCTCCATGCATGTACTGCTGTATCTTCTGCTGGCTGCGATTATGTTCGCATTGCTTTTTGTACATGTGAAGCCGGAAACGCTTGATTTAGACCTGTTTTCAGTCAGCGACAAGACCATTTATGCTCCGGCAACTGTGGAAGATCAAAAAGCGACAGAGGAAAAAAAACAAGCTGCTGAGGATGCGGTCGAAGATCAATATACCTTAAAGAAAGATTATACAGACAATCGAATTGATCTTGTGTCATCGATATTCGACAGTATCAGTGAAGTGAAAAAATCAGCAGAAGAAGACAGCAGTTCACCATCAGAAAAAACAATGATTAAGTCGGTGAAAAATAAGCTGACGTCAGATGTGAATGATTCTATATCAGAGGATGCCATCAAGACTTTGCTGAAGGCGGACCATGAAGATTTTTCATTTGTCAGAGATACTGTCATAACAGCAGTAAACTCAGTGATGAGCAGTGAAATCCCGTCGGATAAATTATCTGAAGCAAAAGATAAAGTGCAAAAAGAACTGAAGAGTAATTCTATCCCGTCTAAATATTTGGGAGCCGCCACGGAAATCGGGCGTTACGCCATTATTCCGAATTACGTCTTCGATCCAAAAGCAACAGAGGCAAAACGCCAGGAAGCGTCAGACAATGTTCAGCAGGTTCAGATCAAACAGGGGCAGGTGCTCGTGGAAGAAAATGACCTCATTGATCGGGAAGTGTACAGAAAACTTGAGTTGACCGGATTGTTAAATAACTCCAATTTGTTCAAGCCGATTAGCGGCCTTTTGATTATGATCGGGCTTTTCATTGCTACACTCGTTTACTATTTCGAAAAACAGAATCAAAATCTGAAATTCAAAAACAAGTCGATCCTATTATTCTCCATTATTACAACGCTTTTGCTTGTTATTATGGAGGTTGTCAGTTTATTTCAAAAGATGGAATATAACAATATTGGCTATCTTGTCCCCATTGCGGCCGGTGCAATCTTAATCAAGCTGCTGATGAATGAACGGATCGCTATTTTAGGAAGTATCATTCTTGCGATTTGCGGAAGTATGATGTTTAATCAAGGTGTGACAGGAACATTTAATTATGTCATTGGTATTTATTATTTGATCAGCGGTATTTCCGGTGTTTTGTTTTTAGGAAAACACAATGGCAGATCAAAAATTTTGCAGACCGGGCTTTTTGTGGCGTTTATCAATATGATTGTGGTTCTATCTCTATTATTGATTCAAAACACCGCGCTGTCAGGCTTGGAAATCGGGACGCTAATGCTGATGGGGGTTGTGTCGGGTTTTGCTTCCTCCGTATTAATTATCGGGCTTATGCCGTTTTTTGAGACAGGTTTCGGCATTTTGTCCACAATGAGGCTGATCGAGCTGTCTAACCCTAACCATCCGCTGCTTCGAAAAATACTGACAGAAACACCAGGTACATATCACCACAGCGTCATGGTCGCTAATTTGTCAGAGGCCGCCTGCGAGGCGGTAGGGGCAAATGGTTTGCTTGCAAGAGTGGGTGCGTATTATCACGACCTCGGAAAAACAAAGCGGCCGCAGTATTTTATTGAAAATCAAATGAATATTGACAATCCGCATGATAAGCTTTCTCCGCAGCTCAGTAAAAATATCATTATTTCGCATACCACTGACGGGGCGAATATGCTGAGAAGCTATAAATTTCCAAAGGAGCTTGTGGATATTGCTGAGCAGCACCACGGGACCTCTCTTTTGAAATTCTTTTATTATAAAGCAAAGGAAAAAGGCGATCAGATTACAGAGGAAGAATTTCGTTACCCGGGACCGAAGCCGCAGTCAAAAGAAGCCGCGATTATATCAGTGGCAGACAGTGTCGAAGCGGCTGTCAGATCGATGCATAATCCAAATCCTGAACGAATTGAAAAGCTTGTCCGGGGTATTATATCCGATAAGCTTCAGGACGGACAGTTTAGTGAATGCGATTTGACATTTAAAGAGCTTGATACAATTGCAAAAACGCTTTGTGCAACATTAAAAGGAATTTTCCACTCCCGGATTGAATATCCGGAGGCTACTAAGAAGGTGAAATAGATGAGTTTATTGATTGATATCGTAGATGAAACCGGAAGTGTCTCTGAAGAGATGCTTAAAGAAGTAGAAAATCTGCTTCAATTTGCCGCTGAGCGCGAAGGAGTTCAGGACCAGGCTGAGGTTTCTGTCACGATCGTTACCAATGAAGACATTCAGCAGATCAATAAAGAGTATCGGGGAAAGGATACGCCGACAGACGTCATCTCTTTTGCTCTTGAAGAAGAGGGAGAAGACGAAGTTGAAATTGTCGGTGCTGAAATGCCGCCGGTTTTAGGTGACATTATCATCAGTGCAGATCGTACAAGAGAGCAGGCTGAAGAATATAACCATTCTTTCAAGAGAGAGCTTGGCTTTCTAGCGGTACATGGATTCCTGCATCTTTTAGGATATGACCATATGACGAAAGAGGAAGAAGAGGAGATGTTTACTAAGCAAAAGGAATTGCTGGACGCCTATGGACTCAAGAGATCATAGAAATGAGCTGAAGCGATTCCTAATGAGCTTCGTGCACGCAGGGCGGGGCATATGGAGAACGGCGCGGACGGAGCGGAATTTTCAATTTCATGCCGCGGCTGCCTGCGCCGTTATCATTTGCGGTTTTCTCGTTAATCTCAGCCTGACGGAGTGGGCTATTATTTTTCTTTTGATTGGCGGAATGCTTTCACTGGAGCTTTTAAATACAGCTATTGAACACACGGTTGATTTAGTAACAGATAAACATCACCCGCTTGCAAAGGCGGCTAAGGACGCTGCTGCCGGGGCTGTTTGCGTTTTTGCCGTGATTTCGTGTATTATTGGTTTACTTATTTTTTTGCCAAAGCTGTATGGCTGAAAATTCTTACATTTATTTTACATTTTTAGAAATGGGCGTGAAAAAAGGAGCGCCATTATGTAAAATATAAAGTGATAGCGGTACCATTATAGGTAAGAGAGGAACATGTACACATGAACAGACAGAAATTGATAACAGAAGCTTTAAAAGCGCGTGACATGGCATATGCACCGTATTCCAAGTTTAAAGTAGGAGCCGCTCTTCTTACCAAAGATGGAAAAGTGTACAGAGGCTGCAATATAGAGAATGCGGCATACAGCATGTGCAACTGCGCTGAGCGTACCGCTTTGTTTAAAGCTGTTTCTGAAGGCGATACTGAGTTTCAGATGCTGGCAGTAGCTGCTGACACCCCGGGACCAGTATCACCGTGCGGAGCCTGCCGGCAGGTGATTTCTGAGCTCTGCACAAAGGACGTTATTATCGTGCTGACCAATTTACAAGGACAAATACAAGAAATGACTGCAGAAGAATTATTGCCAGGCGCATTTTCATCGGAGGATTTACATGACGAACGAAAGCTTTAAATCAGGATTTGTATCCATTATCGGAAGACCAAACGTAGGGAAGTCTACTTTTTTGAACAGAGTGATCGGCCAAAAAATCGCGATCATGAGTGATAAGCCCCAAACAACAAGAAATAAGGTGCAAGGGGTATTAACGACAGGCACATCACAAACGATTTTTATTGACACACCAGGAATTCATAAGCCTAAGCATAAGCTTGGGGACTTTATGATGAAAGTGGCGCAAAATACATTAAAAGAAGTCGATTTGATTTTATTTATGATCAATGCTGAGGAAGGCTATGGCAAGGGCGACGAGTTCATTATTGAGAAACTGCAGAATACCTCGACACCTGTTTTCTTAATCGTAAACAAAATTGACAAGATTCATCCTGATCAATTGCTTCTGCTAATTGACGAATACCGCAGGCGATATCCTTTTAAGGAAATTGTTCCGATCTCTGCATTAGAGGGAAATAACATTGAAACATTGCTGGCGCAGATTGAAGCATATTTGCCTGAAGGTCCGCAGTTTTATCCGAGTGACCAGGTGACCGATCATCCGGAGCGCTTTATCATTTCTGAGTTGATCAGGGAAAAGGTGCTGCATCTGACAAGGGAAGAGATCCCGCACAGCATTGCGGTAAGCATCGAATCGATTAAAGGGCAGGACAACGGATCCGTGCACGTGGCGGCAACAATTGTGGTCGAACGGGATTCTCAAAAAGGCATTGTCATCGGAAAAAAAGGCAGCCTGCTGAAAGAAGTCGGAAAAAGAGCGAGAGCGGATATCGAGGCCCTCTTAGGTTCTCGCGTCTATCTAGAATTGTGGGTAAAAGTGCAGAAAGACTGGCGTAACAAAATGTCCCAGCTTCGCGACTTCGGCTTTAAAGAGGATGAATATTAATCACTTGCTGTGTCATTATCTCACATGAACAGGGATACATTAGCAAATTTTGTTTAACATGAAATGGAGGACATCTGGTCAAGATAAAGGTAAGAATTTGGAGTTTAGGTAAGCTAGTTTAACTACAGAAAGGTGGGTTTCTTGTGTTGAATTTTACCTGGAACGTATTTTCTCAAACAGGAAATGTTGATACGTATCTTCTTTTTAAAGAACTGGAAAAAGAGAACATGGAAAGACCCGAAGAACTAGAAGATGAGCTAGCCCGATTTGATTTTCCAATTTTATAGACCTCTTGACCGCTCCTGTTTTAGGAAGGTGCGGAAATGCTGACAAAATGTGAAGGAATCGTTCTTCGTACCAATGATTACGGAGAGACGAATAAAATTGTTACTTTACTGACAAGAGAACACGGAAAAATAGGTGTTATGGCCAGAGGAGCCAAAAAACCGAACAGCCGTTTATCAGCAGTCAGCCAGCCCTTTTTGTATGGTTCATTCCTAATGCAGAAAACAACAGGCCTCGGAACCCTTCAGCAGGGTGAAATGATTCTCAGCATGAGAGGCATCAGAGAGGATTTGTTTTTAACTGCATATGCAGCTTTTATTGCTGAGCTCGTTGACAAAGGCACAGAAGAAAAAAAACCAAATCCCTATTTGTTTGAATTTATTTTAGAATCCCTTAAACAGCTTGACGAAGGAACAGACCCGGATGTTATTACCTTCATTGTTCAAATGAAGATGCTTGCTGTGATGGGACTGTATCCTGAGCTTAATCACTGTGTGCATTGTAAAAGCCAGGATGGGACATTCCATTTTTCTGTTCGCGATAACGGTTTTATTTGCCACCGCTGCTTTGACAAAGACCCTTACAAGGTGCCGATTAAACCGCAAACGGCAAGGCTTTTGAGACTGTTTTATTACTTCGATCTTTCAAGGATTGGCAATGTGTCTTTAAAGCAGGAAACGAAAAATGAATTAAAGCGAGTTATTGACCTGTACTACGAAGAATATTCAGGGGTTTATCTGAAATCGAAGCGTTTTTTAGATCAAATGGAGAGCATGAAACATCTTATGGGTGAAAACAAAAGTTGACATATGGCCCATCTTTTTATATGATCATTTATTATAAAATATGTTGCAGTGAGAGAAAGAAGTACTTGCGTTTACCTCATAAAAGCGACCTTAGGACGGTGTAAGCTAAGGATGAGCGCGCAACGAAAGGCATTCTTGAGCAATTTTAAAAAAGAGGCTGGGATTTTGTTCTCAGCAACTAGGGTGGAACCGCGGGAGAACTCTCGTCCCTATGTTTGCGGCTGGCAAGCATAGAGACGGGAGTTTTTTGGTTGCTGCCGCAGCAATTTTATGAAAGAAAAGTGGAGGTGCTTGAAATGAATATTCAAGACATGATTCTAACCCTGCAGAAGCATTGGTCTAATGAAGGCTGTGTGCTCATGCAGGCATACGATGTAGAAAAAGGGGCCGGCACGATGAGCCCGTATACATTTTTGCGCAGTATCGGTCCTGAGCCGTGGAAAGTGGCTTACGTTGAGCCGTCAAGACGCCCAGCTGACGGCCGATACGGAGAAAACCCGAACAGACTCTATCAGCATCATCAATTTCAGGTCATCATTAAACCATCACCTGATAACATTCAAGAGCTGTATTTAGACTCTTTGCGCGCTCTCGGAATTGATCCGCTTGAGCATGACATCCGTTTTGTTGAGGACAACTGGGAGAATCCGTCTTTAGGCTGTGCGGGTCTTGGCTGGGAAGTATGGCTTGACGGAATGGAAATTACACAATTCACGTATTTCCAGCAGGTTGGGGGACTTGAGTGTAAGCCTGTTTCCGTGGAAATTACATACGGAATTGAGCGTCTGGCCTCTTATATTCAGGATAAAGAAAATGTATTTGATCTTGAGTGGACGTCAGGGTTTACTGTGAAAGATTTATTCATGATGGCTGAGTACGAGCATTCCGTTTATACATTTGAAACATCTGATGTTGATATGCTGTTCCAATTATTCAGCACGTATGAAAAAGAAGCGATCAAGCAAATGGATAACGGTCTTGTGCATCCCGCATATGACTACGTGCTTAAATGCTCGCACACATTCAACCTTCTTGACGCCAAAGGGGCAATCTCTGTTACAGAGCGGACAGGCTATATCGGAAGAGTGCGTAATTTAGCAAGAAAAGTCGCAAAAACCTATTATGAGGAACGAGAAAAACTAGGGTTCCCAATGCTTAAAGGGGAGGGTTCTTCTCATGAGTAAACAGGATTTACTTTTAGAGATCGGATTAGAGGAAATGCCGGCGCGCTTTTTGAATGAAAGCATGGTTCAGCTTGGCGAAAAGCTGACAGGCTGGCTTGCAGAAAAAAATATTGCACACGGTGAAGTGAAGCTTTTTAATACACCGAGACGCCTTGCTGTTTTAGTAAAGGGTGTAGCAGAAAAGCAGGATGATATAAAAGAAGAAGCAAAAGGGCCTGCAAAAAAAATCGCCCTTGATGCTGACGGCAACTGGACAAAAGCGGCGATTGGGTTTTCAAAAGGTCAAGGTGCCAGTGTGGAAGACTTGTACATGAAAGAAATAAAAGGCACGGAATATGTTTTTGTGCAAAAATTCCAAGCAGGACAAGAAACCAAAACGCTTCTGCCTGAACTGAACAGCTTAATTACAACCCTCCATTTCCCGAAAAACATGAGATGGGGAAATGAAGATCTGCGTTATATCCGTCCGATTAAATGGATTGTCGCTTTATTTGGCCAGGATGTCATTCCGTTTGCAATTACAAATGTTGAGTCAGGCCGGACGACACAGGGGCACCGGTTCCTGGGGCATGAAGTGTCTATTGAATCACCTTCAAGTTATGAAGAACAGCTGAAACAGCAGCATGTTATTGCTGATCCAAATGTTCGCAAACACATGATTCAATCGCAGCTGGAAGCAATGGCCGAAGAAAACAATTGGAGTATTCCGGTTGACGAGGACCTCCTTGATGAGGTCAATCATTTAGTAGAATATCCGACGGCTCTTTACGGGGCATTTGAATCTGAGTTTCTGTCCATTCCTGAGGAAGTGCTTGTAACGACAATGAAAGAGCATCAGCGCTATTTCCCTGTTAAAGACAAAAACGGAGATTTGCTGCCTTACTTTATTACAGTCCGTAACGGAAACAGCCACGCGATCGAAAATGTCGCGCGAGGCAATGAAAAAGTGCTGCGTGCTCGTTTGTCAGATGCTTCCTTCTTCTACAAGGAAGACCAGAAACTGAACATTGATGAAAATGTGAAGAAGCTTGAAAACATTGTGTTCCATGAAGAGCTTGGCTCTCTCGCTGATAAGGTAAGAAGAGTAACAGCGATCGCAGAGAAGCTTGCTGTCCGTCTTCAAGCTGATGAAGATACATTAAAACATGTGAAACGTGCTGCTGAAATTTCTAAATTCGACCTTGTGACACACATGATATATGAGTTCCCTGAGCTTCAAGGAATTATGGGTGAAAAGTATGCGAAAATGCTTGGCGAACATGATGCTGTAGCCGCAGCTGTCAACGAACACTATATGCCTAGATCTGCAGGCGGAGAAACGCCTTCCACTTTCACTGGGGCGGTAGTTGCCATGGCGGATAAGCTGGATACAATCGCATCCTTCTTCTCTATTGGCGTCATTCCGACTGGTTCACAGGATCCTTACGGCTTGCGCCGCCAAGCGAGCGGTATTGTCGCTATTCTGCTTGACCGGAACTGGGGCATTTCGTTTGAAGAGCTGCTGACTTTCGTACAAACCGAAAAAGAAACCGAACTGTTAGATTTCTTCACTCAGCGTCTAAAATACGTCTTAAATGCGGAGCAGATCAGACATGATGTAATAGATGCCGTGCTGGAAAGCTCTGAGCTTGAGCCATATTCGGCGCTCCACAAAGCGCAAGTGCTGGAACAAAAATTGGGTGCGCCAGGCTTTAAGGAAACAGCAGAAGCTTTAGGCCGAGTGATCTCTATCAGCAAAAAAGGAGTTCGCGCGGAAATTCAGCCTGATTTGTTTGAAAATGAATACGAAGCGAAGCTGTACGAAGCTTATCAAGCTGCTAAACAAAATCTGCAGGAAAGCTTCAGCAAAAAGGATTATGAGGCTGCACTTTCTTCCCTTGCGGCCTTGAAGGAACCGATTGATGCTTATTTCGACCATACGATGGTTATTGCTGATAACGAGACATTAAAGGCAAACCGATTAGCGCAAATGGTAAGCTTGGCGGATCAGATCAAGTCCTTTGCTAATATGAATGCCCTTATTGTAAAATAAAGAAGAAAAGGCGGTTGCTGTGTGATCGGTAATCGTCTTTTCCCCATTTGAACGTTTTTTTGTTTGATTACAAAGCATTTACGTTATAATATGGTTTATTATTTCTTTACATAGATACGAAGTGAAAAGGTGGTGAGTACGATCGAACTAAATAAACGGCAAGAACATATTTTGCAGATTGTAAAAGAAAACGGACCGATTACAGGGGAGCATATTGCCGAACAGCTGAATTTAACGAGAGCAACACTGCGTCCGGATTTAGCCATACTCACCATGTCAGGTTTCCTTGAGGCGCGCCCGAGAGTCGGTTATTTCTATACTGGAAAAACCGGCACGCAGCTTTTGGCAGATAAACTGAAAAAGCTTCAGGTGAAAGACTTTCAATCTATCCCCGTCGTTATTCACGAGAACGTTTCTGTATATGATGCGATTTGCACCATGTTTTTAGAAGATGTAGGTACTCTGTTTGTAGTGGACCGTGATGCTGTTTTAGTCGGAGTGCTTTCACGAAAGGATTTACTACGAGCCAGCATCGGCCAGCAGGAGCTTACTTCTGTCCCTGTGCACATTATTATGACTAGAATGCCCAATATTACAGTGTGCAGACGCGAGGATTATGTGATGGACATTGCAAAGCACTTAATTGAAAAACAAATCGATGCGCTGCCTGTCATCAAAGATACCGATAAAGGATATGAAGTGATTGGCAGAGTGACGAAAACGAATATGACCAAAATACTTGTCAGTTTATCAGAAAATGAAATCCTATAAGAGCGCAGACTAACGGGGGGATAATATGAATAACCGCATCATCTATGTTGTATCGGATTCCGTCGGTGAAACGGCCGAATTGGTAGTCAAAGCTGCATTAAGCCAATTTAACGGCTCAGCGGATGATACACATGTAAGAAGAATTCCTTATGTTGAAGACATTGGCACTATCAATGAAGTGATTTCACTTGCAAAAGCAGATGGAGGCATTATCTGTTTTACACTTGTGGTGCCGGAAATAAGAGAATATTTGATTGCCGAAGCGGAAAAAGCAAATGTTTTATATTATGATATTATCGGCCCGTTAATTGATAAAATGGAAACAGCCTACGGTTTAACGGCGAAATATGAACCGGGACGGGTCCGCCAGCTTGATGAAGATTATTTCAAAAAGGTCGAAGCGATTGAATTTGCTGTTAAATACGATGATGGGCGTGACCCACGAGGCATTTTAAAAGCTGATATCGTTTTGATCGGTGTATCGAGAACCTCTAAAACACCGTTATCTCAATATCTTGCCCACAAGCGGCTGAAGGTTGCCAATGTTCCGATTGTTCCGGAGGTTGACCCGCCGGAAGAGCTCTTTAATGTTGACCCGAGAAAATGCATCGGCCTGAAGATTAGTCCGGATAAACTGAATCATATCAGAAAAGAACGGTTAAAATCGCTTGGCCTCAATGACAAGGCCATCTATGCAAATATCAACAGAATTAAAGAGGAACTGGAATATTTCGAAAAGATCGTGGATCGAATCGGCTGCCAGGTTGTAGATGTTTCAAATAAAGCAGTAGAAGAAACAGCAAATATCATCCATCATCTCAAAACGAAAAACATGTAACTCAGGACGCTCTATCCTGGGTTTTTGACTTTGCCAAAAGGGAATAATGAAAAACAATAGCATCTTTGTGAAGTTTGTATTATAATAAAAAATTGTGATAAAATGATTAATTTTAGGTTTAAGGTTAGTGTGATACGAATAAACTATTATGGGTAAGATGTCAAGAATTTCTCCCGGAAATTTTTCGACAAATTCATATACACCCGCATTTTTGCAGGGTGTGCGATTTTGCTTGCTTTTATGCAGGAGTTTAATGGAGGGATGGAGAATTACTCTTCTTAATGAAAAAGAAAAGACGATTTTTGTCGATGCTGATGCTTGTCCCGTAAAAGACGAAATTTTACAAACAGCATCCGATTATGAAGTTCAAGTTCTTTTTGTCGCTTCATTTGAACATTACCAGCTTTCCAGAAGTAAGGAAGAAAAATGGAAGTATGTTGATCCTCATAAAGAAGCTGCTGATTTATATATCGCAAATCATGTAAAACCGGGAGATGTCGTGGTGACGCAGGATATTGGTTTAGCATCCCTGCTTGTGAACAGGAATGTCACCATCATGTCGGAGAGAGGGCGTCTTTACAAGGAAGATACGATTGATTTTGCCCTTGAAGGCCGTCATGTTTCCGGCAAACAAAGGAGAAAAGGCATATATGCCAAAGGGCCTAAAAAATTGAATCATGAAGATCGAGAACGATTTGTTACACTGCTGCAAAAAATCCTGTCGAACGATGAAGGGATTTTGCACTAAAACATCGAATAATGTACGACGGAGTGTTATAAGATGGGAAATCGGATACCAGATGAAATTGTAGACAAGGTGCAAAAGTCGGCAGATATCGTTGAAGTCATAGGTGATTATGTTCAATTAAAGAAGCAAGGCCGAAACTACTTTGGACTCTGTCCTTTTCACGGAGAAAGCACACCTTCGTTTTCCGTATCGCCAGACAAACAGATTTTTCATTGCTTCGGCTGCGGAGCGGGCGGCAATGTTTTCTCTTTTTTGAGGCAGATGGAGGGCTATTCGTTTGCGGAGGCGGTTTCCCACCTTGCGGACAAATACCACATTGATTTTCCAGATGATATAACGGTTCACACCGCAGTCCGGCCAGAATCCTCCGGAGAACAAAAAATGGCGGAGGCTCATGAGCTTCTGAAGAAATTTTACCATCATTTGTTAATAAATACAAAAGAAGGTCAAGAAGCGCTGGATTATTTGCTTGCAAGAGGGTTTACAAAAGAGCTGATTGATGAATTTCAGATCGGCTATGCTCTTGATTCTTGGGATTTCATAACAAAATTTCTCGTCAAGCGGGGCTTCAGTGAAACACAAATGGAAAAAGCGGGTCTGCTAATCAGACGCGAAGACGGAAGCGGATATTTTGACCGTTTCAGAAACCGGATCATGTTTCCGATCCATGACCATCATGGAGCTGTTGTGGCTTTCTCAGGCCGAGCGCTTGGCAGCCAGCAGCCAAAATATATGAACAGTCCGGAAACGCCGCTTTTTCATAAAAGCAAGCTGCTTTATCATTTTCACAAGGCCCGACTTCATATCAGAAAGCAGGAAAGAGCTGTCTTATTTGAGGGATTCGCTGATGTCATATCAGCGGTAAACTCAGGCGTAAAAGAGAGTATAGCGACGATGGGCACGTCTCTGACAGATGATCATATAAAGATTCTGAGAAGAAACGTGGAGGAAATCATTCTTTGCTATGACTCTGATAAAGCCGGATATGAAGCCACCTTGAAAGCTGCAGAGCTTCTTCAGAAAAAAGATTGTAAAGTCAGAGTCGCTATGATCCCTGACGGATTGGACCCTGACGATTACATTAAACAGTACGGCGGAGAAAAATTCAAAAACGACATTGTCGATGCAAGCGTTACGGTAATGGCGTTTAAAATGCAATATTTCCGCAAAGGAAAGAACCTGGCCGATGAAGGCGATCGATTAGCCTACATTAAAGAAGTGCTTAAAGAAATCAGCGCGCTGTCAGGATCACTTGAACAGGAAGTCTATGTGAAACAGCTTGCTTCCGAATTTTCGATTTCCCAGGAGTCATTAACTGAGCAGCTGACTGTATTCGGCAGGCAAAACAAACCTGCTGACAGCAGCGGTGAAACGAAAACAAGAAGAGCGCATCTGACAACTAAGGCAAGGCAAAAACGGCTGCGCCCGGCGTATGAAAATGCAGAAAGGCTTTTACTGGCGCATATGCTTCGTGACAGGGGCGTCATAAAAAAAGTCATTGACCGGGTCGGGTTTGAATTTAATATTGATGAACACCGCGCTTTGGCCGCCTATCTGTACGCTTTTTATGAAGAGGGTGCCGAGCTGACGCCTCAGCACCTTATGGCCAGGGTGACGGATGATCATATAAGCCAGGTACTGTCTGATATTTTAATGCTTCAGATTAATCAAGAACTCAGCGAGGCCGAGTTATCAGATTATGTGAAAAAAGTGTTGAATCACAGAAAATGGTCAATGATAAAAGAAAAAGAGGCGGAAAGAGCCGAAGCCGAAAGGCAAAAAGATTTTTTGAGAGCGGCATCTCTGGCTCAAGAAATCGTTACTTTGAACCGATCTTTAAAATAACCGGGACAACTGATGAGGAGCTTTCATTGGCAATGATTCCTTGCGGAGGAGCAAATAGATCGCTTGACCTCATCATGAATTGTCATTTCATTATTCGCACATTGTTAAAGGCAGTTCACATAGAAAACGCCTGAATGGACCGAATAAGAATCATACCGCTTTTAGAATTCGTTGCAAGCTTTGGAAGGAGGGATCCATAATGGCTGATAAACAAACCCACGAAACTGAATTAACATTCGACCAAGTGAAAGAACAATTAACCGAGTCTGGTAAAAAACGTGGCGTTTTGACATATGAAGAAATTGCTGAGCGTATGTCCAGCTTTGAGATTGAATCAGACCAAATGGATGAGTATTATGAATTTTTAGGTGAACAAGGTGTTGAATTAATTAGTGAGAATGAAGAAACAGAAGATCCTAATATTCAGCAGCTTGCCAAAGCCGAAGAAGAATTTGACCTTAATGACCTAAGTGTACCGCCTGGTGTCAAAATCAATGACCCAGTTCGTATGTATTTAAAGGAAATCGGCCGGGTTAACCTTCTTTCTGCAAAGGAAGAAATCGCCTATGCGCAAAAAATTGAAGAAGGTGATGAAGAATCCAAACGCAGATTGGCTGAAGCGAACCTGCGGCTTGTTGTCAGCATCGCCAAACGGTACGTCGGACGCGGAATGCTGTTCCTTGACCTGATCCAAGAAGGTAACATGGGTCTGATGAAAGCCGTTGAGAAATTTGATTACCGTAAGGGTTATAAATTCAGTACGTATGCTACGTGGTGGATCAGACAGGCGATTACACGCGCCATTGCCGATCAGGCGAGAACGATCCGGATCCCCGTTCATATGGTTGAAACCATTAATAAATTAATCCGCGTACAGCGTCAGCTATTGCAAGACTTAGGCAGAGAGCCAACACCTGAAGAAATTGCGGAAGACATGGATTTAACACCTGAAAAAGTACGTGAAATCTTAAAAATAGCACAAGAGCCAGTGTCCCTTGAAACACCCATTGGTGAAGAGGATGATTCCCATCTTGGTGATTTTATCGAAGATCAAGAGGCTACTTCACCTTCAGATCACGCGGCATACGAGCTATTGAAAGAGCAGCTTGAAGACGTGCTTGATACGTTAACAGATCGTGAAGAAAATGTATTGCGGCTTCGATTCGGTCTTGATGACGGACGTACAAGAACATTGGAAGAGGTCGGCAAGGTATTTGGAGTTACGAGAGAGCGTATTCGACAAATCGAAGCGAAAGCGCTGCGGAAACTAAGACATCCTAGCAGAAGTAAACGTTTGAAAGATTTTCTAGAATAAGATGGAACGGGTCTTGCAGATCCGTTCTTCTTTTTTTAAAAAGATATATGGATAATATGCCTTTATTTTACTGAAAAATGATGTCATTTGCAAATGAACATTGTGATGAAAAATTTCAATATACCAATCCATATTTTCTATTGTAAGCGTATACAATACATTATACAATAGAATAAAAGGAATGTTAGAGAAATAGGCATGTTTTGATTCAATTTTGTATAAAGTGTGAATAAAAAACTTTTGTATGCCAATCCATTTACTTTTTGTAAAAATAAGTTAGAATTAGAAGTGTTTACATAGGGGGAAGGATCATAAAGGGGGAAGGGAAATGAAATGGAATCCGCTTATTCCATTTTTACTGATCGCTGTTTTAGGAATTGGTCTGACTTTCTTTTTATCAGTAAAGGGGCTTGATGACTCTCGCGAGATTGCGAGCGGTGGAGAAAGCAAGTCTGCTGAAAAAGATGATGCAAACGCTTCACCGGAAGACATTTACAAGGCAAATTGTATCGCGTGTCACGGGGAAAATTATGAAGGAGTTTCGGGTCCGAGTTTAAAAGGTGTAGGGGATAAGAAGGATGTCGCTGAAATCAAAACAAAGATTGAAAAAGGCGGTAATGGAATGCCTTCCGGTCTTGTTCCGGCTGATAAGCTTGATGATATGGCAGAATGGGTGTCTAAAATTAAATAAAGGATGTATCTTTCTCCTTATACGTTCTCAGGCCGCCGAGATGTTCTCGACAGCCTTTTATTTTTGTCCGTCATCCCATACTTGATGTTGTTCCTGCAAAGAAATAAACTGAAATTCATTCGCTCAGCTTGGATTCCGGGCTGATTTTTTATATGATAGAAAAGGAAAAAATGATTGAGAAAAGTTGTGATGACTAGTGAACGAATTAAAATTATCAAAACGATTACAAACAGTAGCGGAGTACATACCGGATGGAGCAGTAGTAGCGGATATTGGTTCTGACCATGCTTACCTTCCCTGTTATGCGGTGCTGAATCATAAAAACAGCAAAGCTATTGCTGGAGAAATAACAGACGGTCCATTCTTGTCTGCCAAACGGCAGGTCGAAAAATCGGGCTTAAGCGCACACATAACGGTAAGGCAAGGAGATGGCCTGGAAGTGCTTCAGAAAGGTGAGGCTGACGCCATAACAATTGCCGGTATGGGCGGGTCACTGATCGCTCATATTTTAGAAGCAGGCAAAGAAAAACTGACAGGTGAAGAACGGCTTATTTTACAGCCGAATATTCATGCCGTTCATATTAGAGAGTGGCTGTATAAAGAAGGATACGCACTGATTGATGAAGTGATTCTTGAGGAAGACGGAAAGTGCTATGAGGTGCTAGTGGCCGAAGCCGGAGACAGAGATGCAGCTTATGTCGGAATTTCTTTGCCCGCCGGAATGCTCGTAGGCCCATTTTTGGCAAAAGAAAAGAATGCTGTATTTTTGAAAAAATGGACACAAGAGCTTCAGCATACTCAAAATATATATGAACAGATCAGCCGTGCTGCAACATCTGAAGATAACAAACAGAAATTGAAGGAACTAACCGATCGAATGAAGCTATTAAAGGAGGTTATCGATCATGGCTAAAATGGTAAACGGACAGCAAGTCATCCAGCTGTTTGAACAATTTTCTCCGAAAACCTATGCAGTTGAGGGTGATAAAATCGGTCTGCAAATCGGCAGTTTACATAAACCGGTTAAAAATGTGATGGTTACGCTGGATGTATTGGAAAGCGTCGTCGATGAAGCGATTGAAAAAGATGTTGATCTAATCATTGCGCACCATCCTCCTATTTTCCGGCCGCTAAAGCATATTTCAACTGATCAGCCCGGCGGAAGGCTGATTGAAAAGTGTTTGAAGCATGATATTGCTGTCTATGCGGCTCATACTAACTTAGATGTTGCTGACGGCGGCGTAAATGATTTGCTTGCTGAGGCCTTGGAGCTGAGTGAAACTGAAGTATTGGCTCCTACTTATACCGATCCTCTTAAAAAGCTGGTCGTATACGTGCCGAAAGAATATGAGGAGCAGGTCAGAGGAGCGCTGGGAAATGCAGGGGCAGGCCATATCGGTGAATACAGCCATTGTGCGTTTTCATCTGAGGGCATTGGCAGTTTTAAGCCATTGGACGGCGCACAGCCTTTTATCGGAGAGGTAGGAGAGCTTGAGCTCGTTCATGAAGTCAGACTGGAGACTGTGTTTCCTAAAAGCATAGAAAAAGCCGTTATAAACGCAATGATAAAAAGCCATCCATATGAAGAAGTGGCTTATGATGTTTATCCTGTCGAACAGTCACCAGCTGAAAAAGGGCTAGGCCGTGTCGGAACACTTAAAAATGAAATGACGCTTCAGGAATTCGCTTTGTTTGTGAAAGACAAGCTTCAAGTGAACGGCGTCAGAATGGTGGGACAGGCTGACAGCATGGTGAAGAAAGTAGCTGTTCTCGGAGGAGACGGGAACAAGTATATCCACCAGGCAAAACGAAAAGGCGCAGATGTTTACGTTACAGGTGATCTATATTTCCATGTTGCCCATGATGCGATGATGCTTGGTCTGAATGTCATTGATCCAGGCCATTACGCTGAAAAAATCATGAAAGAAGGCGTCACAAAAAAACTGACGTCAATGTGTAAGGATAAAAAAGTAGACGTCAATATCTTTATTTCTGAAACGGATACAAATCCATTTACTTTTCTATAAAAAAAACTGAGGCTGTGAGGGCCTCAGTTTTTTGCTTTCACTTTCGGAAGGATTTTTTTGAGCGGAACATTGTGTTCGATTGTCCAAGTTGATGGGTCTTCATGATCGAACTGTTCTAAAAAGCGAATCACTTCTTTGGTGATCGGTGTCGGTGTTGAAGCTCCGGCAGTAACGGCAACTGTATTTACGCCTTTAAGCCATTCCAATTTTAATTCGCTTAGATCGCCGATTCGGTACGCTTTTGTCCCGGCTATTTCCTCTGACACTTGCGCGAGCCGGTTTGAATTGTTGCTTTTCGGGTCGCCGACAACGATCGTTAAGTCCGCTTTTTTCGCCTGTTCCGATACAGCTTCCTGCCGTACCTGGGTAGCCAGGCAAATCTCTTGGTGATATTCAACGTGAGGATATTTTTCCTTCACAAGCTCCATAATATCGTGAACATCCCATTGAGACATTGTCGTTTGGTTTGTTACGATCAATTTTTCAGCTTGGATATCGAGATTTTTGACATCTTCCGGCGTTTCAACCAAGTGAACGATATCAGGCGCAACGCCAACCGCTCCTTCCGGCTCCGGATGGCCTTTTTTGCCGATATAGATTACGTGGTATCCTTTTTCTTTCATTTCTAAGATTAAATTGTGTGTTTTCGTTACATCCGGACATGTAGCATCTATTGCGACTAATCCTTTTTCTTCGGCGATTCGTCTAACCTCGGGAGAAACGCCGTGCGCTGTAAAAATGACAGTTCCTTTGTCAACCTGCTTCAGGATGTCCAGTCGATTAGCGCCGTCCAATGTATAAATGCCATCTTCCTCAAACGCATCAGTGACGTGTTTATTATGAACAATCATCCCGAGTATATAAATGGGTCTTGGCAAGCTTTTATCCAGTGCCGCGTTTTTAGCGATTACCATAGCGTCAACAACACCATAGCAATAGCCGCGCGGCGAAATTTTAATTACGTCCATTTTCGGTTGTCCTCCAATACAGAAGTGAGTAAAGGCAATATAAAAAGCCGTAATCAAACGGCTCTAATCTTGCATTCTTCTGATCTCCATTATAGCCAAACTCACTCCAGATATCAAAGAATGTTAAATATATAATCTCGGCTTTGAACTGCCTGATGTTTTTTTCGAGGAAGGAGAGGGCGTTTCCTTTTTCTTTGAGACAGATGTTTTTGATTCTTGTTCCTTCAAGTCCGGTGCTTCTGTTTTTTTTGCAGGTGATGAACTGCTTGCTTTTGATTTTTTCTTTTCGGCAGAGTCGCTGGACGCAGTTTTCTTTTCTGTTTCTGCACTTTCTTCTGATTCTGTCTTCGTTTCTTCTTCAGTGCCCTCTGTATCATCGTTTTTGCTTAATTGACTGTAAAGCTTTATCATTGCCGGCAGATTGCGGACTAAGGGTCCGTACTGCTGGATCATAGGGGTGACTTGCTGCGCCATGCCGAGCACTTTTTGCACATTGTTGAGCATACTGGATAACGATGCCGGATTGGCGAGATTTTGAATGCCCTGCAGACCTGCTCCTCCGCCTGCGGCTGCTCCGGGGGCCCCTGTGCCTCCTGCGCCGGGCAAAAATTTAGACAGCATCCCTTTTAAGCCTGTGCCCGCCCCATTTCTAGCTCCGACGTTTGGCTGAGGAAGAAATTGCTGCCCTGATTGCTGGAAACCTTGCTGCGGCGGACCAAATGAAGGTCTTCGCATTTCAGGCGCTGTTCTTCCCATCATGCGCTGGTTTTGCATAGGGCGGGGCGGACCGGGCTGCGGATAGTTTCTCATTGGCTGCTGCTGTGAAAACATACTTGTACCTCCTTTCAGTTCTCTCTGCTATTACAATATGCATGGGTTTCGGTATTTGCTTTCCTTATCTGAATAAACAAACGCCTTCCAAACGTGGTGTTTTTAAGGTAAATCGGGTATAATGTGATGATGGACACATAATGTGCCGCTTTAAGGAGCTGGGAAAAATGAAAGAAACTAAATTTGATGTGTATGAATTGAAACCGTTTATTATAGATGCAGTACATCGCCTTGGTTTTTATGAACCGACCGATATTCAAAAAAGGCTGATTCCTGCTGTATTAAAAAAAGAAAGCGTCATTGGACAGTCTCAGACGGGAACCGGAAAGACTCACGCTTACTTGCTTCCTTTGTTAAATAAAATTGATCCTGCTAAGGATGTCGTTCAGGTGGTCATCACGGCTCCGACGCGCGAGCTTGCCAACCAGATTTATCAGGAAGCGCTGAAAATCACGCAGGGTGCAGAAGGCGATTCGATCCGTTCGAAATGTTTTATCGGAGGAACAGATAAGCAGAAAGCCATTGATAAACTGAAAACGCAGCCGCATCTAGTCGTCGGAACGCCGGGACGGATTGCGGATTTAATCAAAGAACAGGCATTAAGTGTTCATAAAGCTGAATCTCTTGTTATTGATGAAGCGGATTTAATGCTGGATATGGGATTCCTTGCAGACGTTGATTACATTGGTTCACGTATGCCAGAGGATCTGCAGATGCTTGTGTTCTCTGCAACAATTCCGGAAAAGCTGAAACCGTTTTTGAAAAAATATATGGAAAACCCGAAATATGCCCACGTGGAGCCGAAACAGGTCACTGCTGCAAAAATTGAGCATATTCTTATTCCTTCAAAGCACCGTGATAAGGACAAGCTCCTTTTCGATATCATGTCTAATCTGAACCCATACTTAGGCATTGTGTTTGCCAATACGAAAAACACTGCCGACCATATTGCCAAATATTTGATGGGCAAAGGTATGAAAATCGGACTTCTGCACGGCGGCTTAACGCCTCGTGAGCGGAAAAAAGTCATGAAGCAGATTAATGATTTGGAATTCACTTATGTAATTGCAACTGACCTCGCCGCAAGAGGTATTGATATTAAAGGTGTCAGCCATGTCATCAACTATGAGCTGCCGGATGATCTTGATTTCTATGTTCACCGTGTGGGCAGAACAGCGCGCGCGGGTTCTTCAGGACAGGCCATGACAATTTATGAGCTTTCTGATGAGGATGCATTGGTGAAGCTTGAGAAAATGGGCATTGAGTTTGATTACCTGGAGATTGAAAAAGGCGAATGGAAAAAAGGCGATGACCGCCAGCGCCGCCAAAAGCGTAAAAAGGCGCCGAACGAAGCAGATGAAATCGCCCATCGTCTCGTGAAAAAGCCGAAGAAGGTTAAGCCGGGATATAAAAAGAAAATGAGCTACGAGATGGAGAAAATTAAGAAAAAACAGCGAAGAAATCAATCTAAAAAAAGAAAGTAGGGGAACCGGTTGTTGAGAATAGGTTCACACGTCTCTATGAGCGGAAAACATATGCTTCTGGCTGCGAGTCAGGAAGCAGTCTCTTACGGGGCGAACACGTTTATGATTTATACAGGTGCGCCGCAAAATACGCGCCGAAAAAAAATTGAAGACTTAAATATAGAAGTCGGCCGCGCTCACATGCAGGAAAACGGGATCGACGAGATTATCGTACACGCGCCTTATATTATTAATATTGGCAATACGGTCAATCCGGCTACGTTTGAGCTTGGTGTTGATTTTCTCCGCTCAGAAATTGAGCGGACAGCTGCTATCGGCGCGAAGCAAATCGTCCTTCACCCGGGTGCTCATGTTGGGGCGGGAGCCGAAGAAGGCATTAAAAAAATCATTGAAGGCTTAAATGAAGTCATTGATCCGAATCAAAATGTGCAGATTGCATTAGAAACAATGGCAGGCAAAGGATCTGAATGCGGCAGAAGCTTTGAAGAGCTTGCGCAAATTATTGATGGCGTGACACACAATGAGCATTTATCTGTATGCTTTGACACATGCCATACACATGATGCCGGCTACAATATTGTCGAAGATTTTGACGGAGTGCTGAATGAGTTCGATAAAATTGTCGGTATTGACAGAATCAAAGTGCTCCATATCAATGACAGCAAAAATATCAAAGGCGCGAGAAAAGACCGTCATGAAAATATTGGCTTCGGGGAAATCGGGTTTGACGCATTGCAATATGTCGTTCATCATGAGCAATTAAAAGACATCCCGAAAATTCTTGAAACGCCGTATGTCGGTGAAGATAAAAAGAACAAAAAACCGCCGTACCGTTTTGAGATTCAAATGCTGAAAGAAATGCAATTTGACAACACATTACTCGAAAAGATTTTACAGCAATAAAAAAGCGGGGGATTAGGGGACTGACCCCCGTTTTTGAGACAGGGATCAAAACACCTTTTATACAGCCAATTGCCGATAGCTTATCGGTGATTGGCTGTTTAGTTTCGTTTGAATACGAATGTTGTTATAATAATAAATGTATTCTTTGACAGTGCGTTCTACGATGGCGGTCGTGGTTCGATCAATACTGTTAAGATAGAACGTTTCAGACTTTAGTGAGGAATGAAACGATTCGATGGAGGCATTATCAGCGGGCGTCCCTTTGCGGGACATGCTCATGGTAATGCCTTTTGTTTTAACAGCTTTCTGATACTCATAAGATGTATACACAGATCCTTGGTCACTATGCAACACGCAGTTCTGAGGCAGTGTTGGCAGTTGATCAAGTGTGTTTAAGACAAAGTCTGTGTCCTGCTTATCTCCAATCGTGAAAGCAATTACTTCTCCATTGTATACATCCAATATACTGGAAAGGTACAATTGTTTCTGTCCATAAGGCAAATATGTGATGTCCGTTACTAGTTTTTCAAGAGGATGATCGGACTGAAAGTTCCGATCTAATATATTATCAACCACGGCATATGGCTGCCCATTCTTCTTGCGCTTTTTCACCTTAACCCGGCACTGCCACTGATTTTTCTGCATGATACGCTGAACCGTTTTATGGTTAATACGCATTTCCTTTTTTAATATAGCTGTAATTTTTCGATATCCATATCGATACTTGTGCTCTCGGCACAACGTGCCGATTTGTTTTTCCAAATGGCACTTGGGATGATCTTTCATCAGGTTCTTCTTCCAACGATAATAAGACGCTCGTGAGATACCTAAATGAACACAGATATTCTGTACAGTCATTGTGCCGTGCAATACTTCTACAAGTTCAACTGACGTTTGGCTATCAACTTCCTTTCCAATTCGTTGTACTTCTTTAAAACTTCATTTTGTTGTCTCAGATAACGGTTCTCTGCCTGCAGTTTCTCTAATTCGGAAGAATACTCCGGACCTTTTCCGTAAGTGTATTGCTTACCAACAGGCTGTTCAAATCGATGTGTATCCCCAGCCTTATGCCATCTAACCCATGTCTGAATCTGTGTCTTATTCTTAATTTTTAATTTCTCCATGATCTCTTTCATAGGCACGCCTGCCAATCTCATTTCTACAGCCTTCTGCTTAACTTCAACCGGATAACTCACTCTTGTCCCCATAGAAAAAACACCTCCAAGTCTAATTTCGGCTAACAATCATCCGTTTTCAAACTTGAAGGTGTTTTTTATTTGTCTCATCTTATGGGGTCAGTCCCTTAGATCCCCCCCTTTTTTTAGCTTGTGAACTGTTTGAAAAGTTCATGAACGGTTTGGGCTGTTTCTTTTGAAGTAATGGATTCTACTTGTTTCAGCAGCCGCGTACGTTCCTGCTCATTAAAAATATTCACATTTTTCCCGTATAACAGGTTTGCTACTTCAACTGCCTGCGGTTTTGTCAGACTGATTCCGTATTGCTTGGAGTACTTCAATAAATCTTCAGCACTGGCTTGATTGAGCCTCTGCAAAATAATTCTTTGAAATAATATCATCGAACATTCCACCTCTCAGACATAATGTATGGGCAAATCAGTAAAATGTGTCAGCATTTCATGGTAAAATAGAGTCATAGTCTATTTAAAATAGTTATTGCAGGAAAGGAGATTTTATGACCCCAACAAAACAACACAAAAGAGAATCATTTACCCACTTTATATTCAGGGTCATCATGATTCTGATTGGAGCTGCGTCTGCGGCGGTAAGTATTGAATTATTTTTAGTCCCCAATGATTTTATTGATGGAGGCATTATCGGTGTATCACTTATTTTAGACCACCTCTTTATGTCAAACCCCTTTCTGAATTTCGCTGTATTCGTTGTCATCTTAAACATTCCTTTTATGATCTTCGGATATAAATATATCGGTAAGACCTTCCTCGTTTCTACTGTTATCGGGATTGTCGGCCTTGCCTTAATCGAATCCTCGCTTCACCACGTAGAAGCCATTACGACACAGCCTATTCTGGCTACAGTATTCGGAGGTCTTTTACTCGGCTTTGGTGTCGGGCTGGTGATTCGGAACGGTGGTTCAATGGACGGCACAGAAATTCTCGGTATCCTTCTAACGAAAAAACTGCCTTTTTCAGTTGGTGAGTTTGTGATGCTCATCAATGTATTTATCTTTATTTGGGCCGGTTTTGTGTTCGGTCCTGAGCAAGCTATGTATTCTTTCATGACTTACTACATTGCCATGAAAACCATTGATGCGGTCATCCAAGGGCTGGATGAAACAAAAGCTGTGATTATTGTCTCGGACCAGTATGATGAGATTTCCGACGCTATATTACACCGTCTCGGACGCGGAACAACGAAGCTGAAGGGAAAAGGCGGCTATACAGACGAGGAAAAAGATGTGATTTATGCAGTTGTCACAAGGCTGGAAGTGACCAAGCTCAAATCCATTGTGTTTGAAGTCGATGATAATGCATTTATTACAATTATGAATACTCATGAAACAAGAGGCGGTAAATTCAAAACCGCAATCCACTAGGCTTTCATTTACTTTTATTCATTTTATGGGTATAATTTTATCAGTAGTAAAGAAAATGGCTTGCTGGTCAGACAGCTGCCATTTTCTTTTTGATATATAAGATACGTTCGTTCTTAAGCAAAGCGAAAAGGGGGGCCCTTCATGAACGTACAAGAAGCGCTGAACTTACTGAAAGAAAACGGATATAAATATACAAGCAAACGGGAAGATATGCTTCAGCTTTTTGCTGATTCGGACAGGTATCTGACCGCTAAAAATGTACTGTCTGCACTAAATGATGATTATCCCGGTTTAAGCTTTGATACGATTTACAGAAACCTTTCTTTATATGAAGAGCTAGGTATTTTGGAAACGACTGAGCTCTCCGGTGAAAAGCTGTTCCGATTTAAATGCTCATTTACTCATCATCACCATCACTTTATTTGCCTGGCTTGCGGCAAAACAAAGGAAATTGAGTCTTGTCCGATGGATAAGCTCTATGATGACCTAGATGGCTATCAGATCAGCGGGCATAAATTTGAGATTTACGGGACATGCCCAAGCTGTGAACAGGAAAAGCAAGATCAACCTTCTGCGTAAGAGTTAAGGATAGAGAAAAAGGAGCCTGATCAGGCTCCTTTTTTAATTTTTCACACGTATGAAATAATGTTTATTTTCATTTATCCATTGAACCGCTTCGAGCCAGTTGTTAACTCTAATGATATTTGAATCGATCGGAAGCTGGTTATAAGGCGAATTGAATAAAATCACCGGTATACCGGCTTCTTTTGCAATCATCATTGCGTTTCCGTGATGATCCTCAAAAAACAAGTCGATGTCATGTTTTTTGACCGCTTCGACTTTATGATGCCCGCCCACGAGCTCTATGTGGTCATAATGGATGTTTTGTCTGTCAAACCATTCGAACGTAACATCGCTTAAATGAGTCCTTCTCGCCGTAATATAAATCAGCCGGTGCTCCTCTTTGAGGAGGTCAAGGGACTGTTTTGCATGGCGTGCAAGAAGTGCTTCTTTATATATGATTGCTTCATTTTGATTCATCCAATCCCAAAATTCTTCCTGTGTAATATGCAACAGTTTTGTTAAATCATAATCCGTCATATCGTTTAATGAAATGGAAAGATTAAACGAGCGGTTTAAATAAGGGACGAATGTATCCTGAGCCGTGATTGTGCCGTCAATATCTATTCCTAAGCGTAACATGCCCACACTCCTTCAGTTTCATCCTTTCAAGTGTAACATAAACAATTAACATTACCAGAAAAGTTTAGCAAACATGAATCAGCAAAAATGGATCAAACTATAAAAGCTCCTTTAATAAAACAGAAGGGGGAATTGAAGGTGGCAAACGATTACGAAAAACGTGATAACAACAGTTACTATGTAGATCATGGTTCTGAAGGAACAAATATTACCCGCGACAATGATGGTTTTTTTGAGGAAACGGCTGCTGAAATTGCAGAGCCTTTCCGTGCTTCTGACCGAAGCGGTGACCAAGAGAATGACCGCAGCGGCGGAAATGTCAATGAAGGACGGGGGATAGGGTATATCGCTTTAGCCTTGTCCATTATTTCATTGTTTGTTCTTCCCGTTTTGTTGGGAGCTGCCGGTATTATTGTCGGCTATATCGCAAGAAGAAGAGGAGTCCAAAGCCTGGGTGCATGGGCTATGGGGATTGGTGTTGTCTCATTAGTGCTTGGAATATTTATTATTCCATTTTTCTAATACAAAAAAGCTTGACGGGTTTCCGTCAAGCTTTTTGTGTTTCTTCAGCTAATTTCGCTTTTTCAGCCTCAAGTTTTGCGTAGTGCTCTTCAGCAAGTATGTCGATTTCTTTTTTCAGTTCTTCAACCATTGTTTCTTCTGGCACCTTTCGGACAATTTTACCTTTTCGGAACAGAAGGCCTTCGCCGCGTGCTCCAGCGATGCCGATATCAGCTTCTCTCGCTTCACCCGGGCCGTTTACCGCACATCCGAGAACGGCGACTTTAATCGGCGCTTTCACTTTAGAAATGTATTCTTCCACTTCGTTGGCGATACTGATCAAATCAATCTCGATACGGCCGCAAGTCGGGCATGAGATGAGGGTTGCAGCGTTAGAGGCCAAACCAAAGGATTTCAATAGCTCTCTCGCTACTTTAACCTCTTCAACCGGGTCTGCGCTTAATGAGATACGCAGGGTGTTACCGATGCCCTTGCTTAAAATCGCGCCAAGTCCTGCTGCGCTTTTTACCGTACCGGCAAACAGCGTTCCTGACTCGGTGATTCCGAGGTGAAGCGGGTAATCAAATGCTTTTGACGCTTTTTCGTAAGCCTCGATGGCAAGGTTTACGTCAGAAGCCTTCATGCTGACGATAATATCGTGAAAATCTAGATCTTCAAGAATCTTAATGTGATGAAGAGCGCTTTCTACCATGCCATCTGCTGTCGGATATCCGTATTTTTCTAAAATCCGTTTTTCCAATGAACCTGCGTTTACACCAATTCGGATGGGAATCCCTTTTTCTTTCGCCGCTTTAACGACCGCTTCGACTTTTTCACGGCGGCCGATGTTGCCTGGGTTGATTCGTATTTTATCTGCGCCGCCTTCAATGGCTTTTAACGCAAGCTTATAATCAAAATGAATGTCAACGACGAGCGGAATGGAGATGCGTTTTTTAATATCCGCAATGGCGTTTGCCGCCCGTTCATCCGGACAAGCCACCCGCACGATTTGGCATCCGGCTTCAGCCAGCCGGTTAATTTCCGCAACCGTTGCTTCTACATCATGTGTTTTGGTTGTTGTCATGCTTTGGATAACGACTTCATTGTTACCGCCTATTGTTAAAGGTCCCACTTTAACGGGACGCGTTTTTGTACGATGGGTGATTTCACTCACTTGTCAATCGCTCCTTAATTGTAGTTGCCGCTTCTAGATAGAATAAACCTAGTATGGTGTATGTCAATGTATTTTACAAATTATATTGTAACAGTGTATTCGCCGAACTGACAAGAAATTAACGTTAATTATGGGTAGACCGGGAATTTGTATGCTGTTCCTGCTTGAATTGTATTGGCTTTTACATTTGGATTAAGTGTTTCAAAATCCTTTACAATATTGTCAGGGGAACTTGCAGACCCGACAATTGACATGACCGTGTCACCCGGTTTTACCGTCACCGTTTTATACGCTGTTTCCTGTACAGCTGTTTTTGCCGATGCTTTATATACGGGGAGGTTCTGAATGGGGATCGTTCCAATTTTAAGGTCATAAAAAATAATAAAAAGGATAAAGAGAATGCTGAATACAAAAGTGAGACGTTTCATTGATTTTGCCTCCCGCATACAAAATTTTTATAACATTGTATGCTTGTCCGTGTTGATTCATGACAAAAGAAAACCCTAGGCTAGACCTAGGGTTCCAAGAAAATTCCAGTATGACATGAAAAATACTCTCCAGAGTGCTATATATGTTTGGTTCGCCAACCAAAAATGAGCATACGGAGGAGTTATGATGTCAAAAGACAGTAATAGTTCAGCGCATACTACTTGGAATTGTAAGTACTACCTCGTAATTGCTCCGAAGGACAGAAGGCAAGTAATTTATAGGAAAATCAAAAAAGATATTTCAGAATATCCCCCACCCCTTATGTGAAAGAAAAAGAGCGCTGAGAAGTTTCGTAAGTGTTTTTTATTCTGCATCGACTGCGATTGTATGAGGCATAGCTACGCGTTCCTTTTTACTTTACTGAAAAAAATGTAAATACTTGACTGTCACGAACCATTGACAGATTCAACCACTGTCCCTCCAAGACAAGTCCGTTTCCGTTGAAAGTCATATGCAAATAAACGTTCCAAATTTTATTTTTCAGAAAGTACCACTCTCACAATCGATTGTGCTGAATTTAAATTTCTCGATCCTCTGAGTAGGACTAGGCTCTAACGGTTTTTTGTTTACTTCGCGATTATTTTTAATTTCTTGGGTCAACTTGATTTTGAATAGGCGTGGTTCTCTTTCCGCATATTTTCTTCATAATGGCTTTGAGTGCGTCCTGTCGATGGAGGATAGACAAGATTGAGATTCATAGCTTCCGGTATACGATATTTGTTGAATACCGCCGAATCAACACTAGGCAGTCCATAATGGAAAATTAAGAAGTAGATTCACCATAAATTAAAAAAAGTACAATGTTTCTTATGATTTTCACACCAGTCCAAATGATCAGCTAAACAAGTTTACTCACTGCACAACGATTTGTTCACGCTGTTTTTTCGCTTTACATATTGAACAAAAAAGATTGTCGTTATATCCAACGAATGGACTTTGTCTCTTTTTTATGTGATCGATTTTTGAAGGAATCTCTTTGACTAAAATATAATGCAGTCAAAAAGGTGAGTGAGCTATAATAAAGTGATGATTTGTTATAATATAAAACGCATATACCATTATTTACAAAAGCTGAAGGATTTGTTAGGATTACATAGTAATAGTTTTAAAGGAGGAACCTAGTAATGAAGCAAAGAAAATTTTCAGTGTTTTTAATTTTGCTGCTAATGGCAATGCTCGTAGCACTACCTAAAGAAAAAGCAGAGGCAGCAAGCAGTGGTTGGCAATCAGTAAGTGGTATATCTGGTTGTAAGATAAGAGTGATTACTGACGCGTATACATATACTAAAAGTGCTACCTCTATTGATGCTTATGCTGAGACAAATGGAAAATGTGGTAAATTAAATTATAAGAGTTTTGGTGTTTCTATTGTCGAAGGTGGGGACATTGGTCCTCAATACTCAGGGTATTTTTCGAGTAGAACACCAACTAAAAAGTTTTATTTCAGTAAATTACCAAAACCAACAGGTGTACCTTGGGCAGTAGGTTTATCTGTGTACAAGGGGAAAGCTAAGGGAGCAGCATTTGTTTATATAAATCCTCAGAAAAGATAATAATATAATATTGCTGAAGATCAAGAGGATTGGAAGAGATAATTCTAGTTTTTTTGGTACTAAATTTGAATTCGAATAAAAAGCTAGGTGCCTGTCGGCACCTAGCTTTTTAATATATATTTTTAGAAAATTATTTCATAGCACTTTTTTAAAAAATGTGGATATAAATTTATATTCTGTTGGTGACTAAAAAAGAAAAAAGTTTTATATATCTTTACCCTGCTATGCTTCAATATTTTACAAAGGATTTGTTCTGAAGGATAGATTCTTGAAATTCAACGGTAATCATTACTGTTTTTTTAGACATTGTTTTAATTGGCTGAGATTAAAACATCAAATTATTTCACAACTGAAAATTTCCGGACCCAGTTCTCGTACAAAAAAGCTATTTGTTTAGAATGAAATTCCTTCCCAAGAAAAGAAAGGGTAGCATCCAAGTTGTAAGATTGGCCTTTTTACACTGTTTGCTTAAAGAGAAAGTTACACATGTACCATTCTTTTTTTTTGAAAAAATTCCTGAAAATTAACCGCTATTTTTTAAAGATTTCTTTTTTTAGCCGGGAGCTCTTTTAAAACGAGAAACAGGATGACAAAGTTAACAAACCAGTTGACTAAAAATTCACTTGGCACCGTTGTTTCTAACGCACGCATAATTGTAAAAAATATTGTTGAAAGGGTAATGGAGTAAGCAGAAAGCTTCCATAGCTGGTGGTAGGACAGCTGCTTTTGCTGAGCGTTCTTTATGATTAGCCCGATAAGCGCCAAGAATGATACCTCAATAAATTTTCCCGCCGCTGTTACGAGAAAAATGAGAACTGAGAGAACAGTCACGATCATTGTTTTATTTTGGTTTAACCCTGCAGTGACATCTTTTTTGGTTAAATCTGACGGCATCATTGAGTAAGCCATTTCTTGGGCCTGTCCGTCAATGGCCAAAACAAACTTATCCTGAAGTATACCTATTGCGTTTTGCTTCGCTTCGACTTGTTCCGTGCCATATGCATCCGTCGGATCAAACACAATGACAAAGCCGTTTGCCTTTGATTCTGTGGCTTTTTTTTCATCCGTCTGAAGTTTGCCGTTTGAAATTGTGAAATCAGGGAAATCTTTGTTTAAAACGGATTTAAAGCCGTTCATAGATTGGACGGTCCCTGAGCTTACATAATAAGCAGTGGGGATCGCAAAAAGGACAGAAAGCAAAAATACATAAAGAATCGCTTTTCCGATTCCTTGAAATCTTGTTTTTGCAATATCCCGTGGAGAGTATGTACTTTTGATGAAAAGCTGAAATACATTCACTGTCGTCACTTCCTAGCTATACAATATATGTTGCTTATTGTATCGTTGCCTGCGTATGAATACAAGGAAGACCTGCATTGGCAGAAGTGTAAGATCAGAGATGTAAGCATAATGAGGAGGATGGATTCTATGGATATTTTGTATTGGCTGTTGATCGCGGCTCTATTTATCATCGCTTTTATCGGGCTTGTGTATCCTGTTATTCCAAGTGTTGTATTTATCGTTGCCGGTTTTGTATTATACGGATTTTTGTTTTCTTTCAGTCCGTATTCCTATATGTTCTGGCTGGTTGAAGCTGTATTCGCCGCAGTATTATTCGCCGCAGATTACGTTTCCAATCTGCTTGGTGTAAAGAGGTTCGGCGGAAGCAAAGCTGCTATTTGGGGGAGTACGATCGGGTTATTGATCGGTCCCTTTGTGATTCCGGTTGCGGGGATTATTTTAGGGCCGTTTATCGGAGCTGTTTGCGCAGAGCTTATTGTACATCAAAAAGATGTAAAATCAGCGTTTAAAATTGGGCTAGGCTCATTGATCGGCTTTTTAACGGGGGTCGTTGCAAAGGGAATTATTCAGCTTTTAATGATCGGATATTTTTTATGGACGGTCCTGTAAGAATTGCTGTCAGGAGGTTTAAGGGGGCGAAGTAACGGTTAAAGTGAAATATGTCTGCTGAAATAGCCAAATTGTGAGCTTTTTCATTGATTACACGGCGTTCTTTTGTTACATTGAATGAAGAAAGGCTCGCTGTGAAGCGGCATTTCAGTACATATATATTAAGGAGGAATTATCATGGCTTACGAACTTCCAGAATTACCTTATGCGTACGATGCTTTAGAACCGCATATCGACAAGGAAACTATGAATATTCACCATACGAAGCACCATAACACATACGTTACAAATTTAAACAAAGCGGTTGAAGGAAACACTGCTCTTGCAAACAAATCAGTTGAAGAGCTTGTTGCAGATCTAGATTCTGTTCCTGAAAACATCCGCACAGCAGTCCGCAACAATGGCGGCGGACACGCGAACCACAAATTATTCTGGACACTTTTATCTCCAAACGGCGGTGGCGAGCCAACTGGCGAGCTTGCTGAAGAGATCAACAGTGTATTTGGAAGCTTTGACAAATTCAAAGAACAATTCGCTGCTGCAGCAGCTGGACGTTTCGGTTCAGGTTGGGCATGGCTTGTTGTAAACAACGGCAAACTTGAAATCACAAGCACGCCAAACCAAGATTCTCCGCTTTCTGAAGGCAAAACGCCTATCCTAGGTCTTGATGTTTGGGAGCATGCTTACTACCTTAACTATCAAAACCGCCGTCCTGATTACATTTCAGCTTTCTGGAATGTGGTAAACTGGGACGAAGTTGCTCGTCTTTACAGCGCAGCAAAATAATAACGCAAAACAAGGCCCTCATAAAAGGGCCTTGTTTTTTTATGTCTTCTCTTTACATATATCGGTTTCAGTGAGACAGACTAAGGGGTAGTAAAGGGGAGTCAGTAATGAGCAAACTAAAAAAGGTAATTGGAGATGTAAATGTAAATAAAGGATTACTTCTTCTGCTGACCGTTGGCGGTCTTTACTCGTTAGGAATTGCGCTTTCCAATACATTTGTGAATGTGTATCTCTGGAAGCAGTCAGGAAAATTTATTGATTTGGCGATATACAACTTATCGATTGTGACGATGCAGCCGATAACATTTTATTTAGCTGGCCGTTTAGCTAAAAAAATAGACCGGGTTTTCATTCTTAGATTTGGAGTGATTTTTTTAGCAGCATTTTATTTAAGTGTGCTGCTGGCTGGAGAAACTGCTGCATCACGTCTTGTTCTCATCGGAGCGGTGCTCGGAGTAGGCTATGGATTTTACTGGCTCGCGTTTAATGTGCTCACCTTTGAAATAACAGAGCCTGATACGCGGGATTTTTTCAACGGCTTTATGGGCATCCTGTCCTCATCCGCAGGAATGATTGGTCCGATTGTTGCAGGATTTGTCATCTCAAGGCTTGAAAATAATACGGGTTACACTGTCATCTTCAGTCTCTCCCTCAGTTTATTTGCACTGGCTGTCGTGATGAGCTTCTTCCTAAAACGGAGAGAATCAAAGGGCCAATTTATGCTGAGTAAGGTATTTGGAGAACGCCACACTAATATGAACTGGCGGCGAATTACAAATGCGCATTTTTTTCAGGGCTTGAGAGAAGGGATTTTCGTCTTTTTAATCAGTGTTTTTGTGTTTATTGAAACAAACAGCGAACTGGCCCTCGGAACCTTTGGTCTCGTCAACTCCGCTGTTTCCTTTTTTGCCTATTATTTTGCTTCAAGGCTGATCAAAAAAAAGGCCCGTAAAAAATCAATTTTGCTGGGCGGCCTTATTTTGTACGGTGCGCTGTTTTTGATACTCTTTCATATGAGCTTTACGACATTATTGACGTACGGCGTGTTTATTGCGATCGGCTATCCTCTTTTGCTCGTGCCTTATGTATCGCTTACATATGATGTCATAGGACGGGCCAGACATGCCAGAAAAGCGAGAATTGAATATATCGTGCTGAGAGAAATGTTTTTAAACGCCGGCAGAATTGTTTCGATTTTATGCTTTCTCCTTATCGTGGCCCTTTTTAAAGAAGATATGGGTATACCGTTGTCGCTTGCCATCTTGGGCATCGGACATCCGCTCATTTATTACTTTGTCAAGGATATTCGTTTTAAAGAGAAAGAAGAGGAAAATGAAACTATGGAAGAAGACGGCCACAAACGGGTGACTGAACCGAACCTTTTAAAAGGCGAAAGATAATTTTTTGGCAATAAGGGGTTATCTGTAGAAAAAAGTCGAAAAAACCTTTAAAATGAAAAATGGCACTCTTACGTGAGTGTCTTTTCTTTCTGTAAATAGAAAAAGGTGATGTTATGAGGAGAAATAAACAAAAAAAGCAAAATCATAAAGAGAAAAAGAAGTCGCTTCCGATCCGGCTGAATATTTTATTTTTGGCCGCTTTTGTTATATTCACCTGGATTATTGTGGAGCTTGGCATTAAGCAGATCGTTCAAGGCGATGATTACAAAAATCAAGCCAATCAGCAGGAACAAAGTGAAGTCAGCTCGGCGGTGCCGCGCGGGAAAATTTATGATCGGAATTTTAATGCCATTGTAACAAATAAGGCTTTAAATGCGATTACATACACCAGATCTAAATCTACAACGCAAGAACAGCGTTTGAAAATCGCAAAAAAGCTGGCAGATATGATTAAAGTCGACACAAAAAAAGTAACAGAACGGGATAAAAAAGATTATTGGGTTTTGACTAGACCAAAAGAAGCGAAAAAGCTGATTACTTCTAAGGAAAGACAGCAATTTGAAAATAAAAAATTATCAGATGATGATTTATACCACCTCCAGCTAAAACGGATTACCGATAAGCAGCTGAATGAATTGACTGATAAAGACATGCAGATTCTCGCCATTAAAAGACAGATGGACTCCGGATATGCGTTAACACCGCAATACATCAAAAATGAAGATGTATCAGCGAAAGAAATGGCAGTTGTAAGTGAACATTTAGATGAACTCCCGGGTGTTGATGTCACGTCAGACTGGGAACGTGAATATCCGTATAAAAATCTTCTCCGCTCAGTGCTCGGAAGTGTATCAAGCTCTGATGAAGGATTGCCATCCAACTTGCTCGACCATTATCTGTCGCTTGGCTACAGCCGAAATGACAGGGTCGGAAAAAGCTACTTAGAATATCAATATGAAAGTCTTTTGCAGGGGCAAAAAGCGAAGGTCGAAAACATCACAGATTCAAAGGGCAATGTCACGGGAACGAAAACCGTTTCTGAAGGCAAACCTGGTAAAGATCTTGTGCTTACAATTGACATTGATTTGCAAAAATCAGTGGAAAAAATTATTGAAAAGAAACTTAAAGCTGCTAAAGCAAGACCAAGTACTGAATTGTTAGACCGTGCCTTCGTTGTCATGATGGATCCTAGAAATGGTGAAGTACTGACAATGGCAGGGAAGCAGATTAAACGGGAAAACGGTGCCTATAAGTTTGACGATTATGCATTAGGAAATATGACTTCATCCTACGCTATGGGATCAGCTGTTAAAGGTGCAACTGTTTTGACCGGTCTTCAAACTGGAGCCATTAATTTGAATACGATATTTAAGGACGAACCATTATATATCGGTCAAGATAAAAGAGGTAAAAAATCTTGGCAAAACTTAGGTCCGGTTGGTATTCAAACTGCTTTGGAGAAGTCTTCTAACGTGTTTATGTTTAAGACAGCGATAGCAGTTGGTAAAGGTGAATATAAACCTCACCAAGCCTTGCCTCTGGATACTTCTGCGTTTGATACGTTCAGAAATTATTTCAGTCAATTTGGTTTAGGGGTAAAAACAGGAATTGATCTACCAAATGAAATGACGGGATATAAAGGTACAAACAGATTGTCAGGTTTCTTACTTGACTACGCGATTGGGCAGTATGATACTTATACACCGCTTGAATTGGCTCAATATGTATCTACCATAGCAAATGGTGGCTATCGCTTGAAGCCTCAGCTTGTTAAAGAAGTCAGAAAATCAGATGCGAAAAAAGGGATCGGAGCTGTCGTTGAATCTGTTCAGCCTGAAGTATTGAATAAAGTCGATATGAAGAGTAGCTATATTAAAGAGGTTCAGGCTGGCTTTAGACGGGTTGCTACTAAAGGGACAGCCGCAGGTCAACTTGCTTCAGCATCATATAAACCGGCTGCTAAAACAGGAACAGCGCAGTCTTTCTATGATGGACCAGATAAATCAAAAACAGGAACAGCAACTTACAATACGACACTTGTCGCTTATGCACCTGCTGATAATCCTGAGATCGCCATTTCTGTGGTGGTTCCTTGGACCTACATTGATTATAATGACAGATACTCAATTACGAACGAAATCGGCAGAGAAGTATTGGATAAATATTTTGAGCTGAAATCGAAGCAGGACAAAGAAGATACTCAGCAAAAAAATAAAGACAAAATTGAAGAAAAAGCAGAAAACACAACGTCTTCTGATAACTAAACAGAAACGCCCACATCATGTGGGCGTTTTTTTTTATACAAAAAAATGCACGGATTTACAAAACCTTAACATTCGATTTAAACCTATTTTACATAGAACCTTTACTCTATACGTGTAGGACAAATTACACATTATACGCAGGGGGAATTCAGGAAATGAAAAAAAACAAATTGGTGCTTATGCTTCTGATGGCTGCTTTTATGATGATTGCAGCTGCATGCGGAAACGCAGGAGAAAGTGAAAAAACAAATAGCGGCTCTGCAAAAGGAGAAGAAAAGGCATCAGGTTCTTTAACCATTTCTGGTTCATCGGCCATGCAGCCATTAGTACTTGCAGCTGCAGAAAAATTTATGGAAGAAAACCCTGATGCTGATATACAGGTACAAGCAGGGGGGTCTGGAACAGGGCTTTCTCAAGTCTCTGAAGGGGCTGTTCAAATCGGAAATTCAGATGTTTTCGCTGAAGAAAAAGAAGGTATCGACGCAAAAGCGCTTGTAGACCATCAAGTTGCAGTAGTCGGTATGGCAGCGGCTGTAAACCCTGATACAGGTGTAAAAGATATCTCAAAAGATGAATTGAAAAAAATCTTCACTGGCAAAATCAAAAACTGGAAAGAGCTTGGCGGAAAGGATCAAAAAATTACGCTTGTAAACCGTCCTGATTCTTCAGGTACACGTGCTACATTTGTAAAATATGCGCTTGACGGAGAAGAACCGGCAGAAGGCATTACTGAGGATTCTTCCAACACTGTGAAAAAAATCATTGCTGATACTCCGGGAGCGATTGGATATCTTGCATTCTCATATTTAACAGATGACAAAGTAACAGCTTTATCTATTGACGGTGTGAAGCCTGAAGCGAAAAACGTTACAACTGGAGAATATCCAATCTGGGCTTATCAGCATTCTTATACAAAAGGCGAAGCGAAAGATCTAGCGAAAGAATTTCTTGATTATCTAAAGAGTGAAGACATTCAAAAAAGCATTGTAACTGACCAAGGGTACATTCCGGTGACTGATATGAAAGTGACTCGTGATGCCAAAGGGAAGCAAAGCTGATCTAAATAAAAAGAGGAGTGCGGAGACTTCCGTTTCTCCTCTTAACACATTCATAGGAGTGTAAAACAATGATAAACAATAGAGAAAATATGTCTGTGAGCGAACGTTTAATCAGCTCAAGGCAAAATAGGCAATTGGATGAAGTTCGGGGAAGAATGATCGTGACAGCCTGCGCCCTTATAATGATAGCGGCATCTGTGGCGATCACCATTTTCCTCGGCATTAAGGGGCTGCAGTCTTTTCTTGTAAATGGTGTAAGCCCAATTGAATTCTTAACGAGTCTGAATTGGAACCCAACAGATTCTGATCCGAAATACGGAGTGCTGCCTTTTATCTTTGGCTCATTTGCAGTAACGATTCTCTCCGCTCTCATTGCTGCGCCGCTCGGCATAGCAGGTGCGATCTTTATGACAGAAATTGCGCCGAATTGGGGGAAGAAAGTGCTGCAGCCGGTGATCGAATTATTGGTCGGCATCCCATCTGTTGTTTATGGATTCATAGGTCTTACAGTATTGGTGCCTTTTATTGCTCAGTTCAAAACGAGCGGAACAGGACACAGTTTATTGGCGGGAACGATTGTGCTTTCTATTATGATTCTGCCGACGATTACATCTATCTCAGCTGATGCGATGGCATCACTTCCGAAAAGCTTAAGAGAAGGTTCTTACGCTCTCGGTGCGACAAGATGGCAGACCATTAGAAAAGTGCTCATTCCTGCAGCTTTTCCGACATTAATGACTGCCGTTGTCCTAGGTATGGCGCGTGCGTTTGGTGAGGCTCTGGCTGTCCAAATGGTCATTGGAAATACAAGAGTATTGCCTGAAAGTCTGTTTGACACCGCAGGAACATTGACAACCATTATTACGCTGAATATGGGCCATACCACATACGGAAGCGTTGAAAATAATACGCTGTGGTCAATGGGACTTGTTCTGCTGGTGATGTCATTCTTATTCATCCTGCTTATTCGCTACTTGTCATCTAGGAGGAAAGTGTAATGAACCGCAAATTAACAGATAAACTGGCGACTGGAATGTTCGGTTTATGCGCAGCCATTATCGCCGCGATTCTAGTCGGTCTGTTTTCCTATATTATTATTAACGGTGTTTCTCAGCTCAGCTTTGATTTTATTACGACAAAATCAAGCGCCATTGCCGCAGGAGGCGGGATACGAGACCAGCTGTTTAACTCCTTTTATATTCTGTTTATCACGATGCTGATTACCATCCCGCTCGGAGTGGGTGGCGGAGTGTTCATGGCGGAATACGCGCCTAACAACAAAGTGACAGATTTTATCAGAACGTGTATTGAGGTCCTTTCATCTCTTCCATCAATTGTCATTGGGATGTTCGGCTTACTGATGTTTGTTAACCTGACAGGCTGGGGATATACGATCATAGGCGGGGCACTGGCATTAACGGTCTTTAATCTTCCTGTTATGGTGCGTGTGACAGAAGACGCGGTCCGTTCAGTCCCTAAAGATTTGAAGGAAGCATCGCTCGCTTTAGGTGTTTCTCGCTGGCATACCGTAAAAACCGTTTTAATACCAAGTGCGATCCCTTCCATCATCACAGGTGCCATTTTAGCGTCAGGAAGGGTGTTCGGGGAAGCGGCGGCTTTATTATTTACAGCAGGGCTTACAACGCCGCGCCTCAATTTTGCAGAGTGGAATCCGTTTTCTGAAACATCGCCGCTTAATATTTTCAGACCCGCTGAAACACTTGCGGTCCACATTTGGAACGTAAATACGCAAGGGATGATTCCGGATGCTGAAGCGATTGCCAACGGAGGTTCTGCAGTGCTGGTGATTTCAGTCCTTGTCTTCAATCTCGCGGCGAGATGGCTTGGAACAATAATCTATAAAAAGCTTACGGCAAATTAGACCGGAAAGAGGCGAAAACAATGTCTGAACAAATGGTAAAAGAAAAGCCTGAGAGTGCGGTTATAATTCCTCAGCAGCACCATGTGCTCGAAATGAAGGATCTATCTATTTTCTACGGAAACAAACAGGCCGTTCGTCACGTGAATATGGAGATTGAAAAAAATGCGGTGACCGCTTTGATCGGGCCGTCAGGATGCGGCAAATCTACTTTTCTTAGAAATATTAACCGCATGAATGACTTAATTCCTTCTGCAAGAAGCGAAGGTGAAATTTTGTATGAAGGATTAAATATACTGGGAAGCAATATTAACGTTGTCAGCTTAAGAAGAGAAATCGGCATGGTCTTCCAAAAGCCGAATCCATTTCCAAAATCGATCTACCATAATATCACGCATGCATTAAAATATGCCGGAGAGCGGAACAAATCAGTGCTCGACGACATCGTGGAAGAAAGCTTAACAAAAGCGGCGCTCTGGGATGAAGTAAAGGACCGTTTGCATTCATCTGCACTCTCGTTATCAGGCGGTCAGCAGCAGCGTTTATGTATTGCCAGAACACTCGCGATGAAGCCGGCCGTTCTTCTTCTTGATGAACCTGCTTCAGCGCTAGATCCGATTTCGAATGCGAAAATAGAAGAATTGATTACGGAATTGAAAAGCGAATACTCAATTATTATTGTCACTCACAATATGCAGCAGGCTCTGCGGGTGTCTGACCGGACGGCTTTCTTTTTAAACGGCGAGATCGTTGAATACGGACAGACCGAACAAATTTTCACAAGTCCGAAGCAGCAAAAAACAGAGGATTACATTAACGGGAAATTCGGATAGGAGGCTGGCAATGAGTATTGCTACCGAAGCTGTAAAGAAACAGGAAGTATATCAAGTCAACGGAATGAATTTATGGTATGGGGAAAACCATGCCTTGAAAAATATCAATTTGAATATTAATCAAAACGAAGTCACGGCGATTATCGGGCCGTCAGGATGCGGCAAATCGACATTTATTAAAACATTGAATTTAATGATTCAGATGACGCCGAATGTAAAGCTTGCGGGTGAGCTGAACTATAATGGCAGCAACATTTTAAAGGATAAAGTGGATATCGTAGATTTACGCAAAAATATCGGCATGGTATTTCAGAAAGGAAACCCGTTTCCGCAATCAATTTTTGATAATGTCGCTTACGGACCGAGAGTTCACGGCATCAAAAATAAAAAGAAGCTGCAAGACATTGTAGAAAAGTCATTAAAAGACGTGGCGCTGTGGGATGAGGTGAAGGATCGTTTGCATTCATCTGCACTCTCATTATCAGGCGGCCAGCAGCAGCGTCTCTGTATCGCCAGAGCTCTTGCGACAAATCCTGATATTTTGCTGATGGATGAGCCGACATCTGCGCTAGATCCAATTTCGACGAGAAAAATTGAAGAGCTCATTCTTCAGCTGAAAAATAAATACACCATCGTTATCGTGACGCACAACATGCAGCAGGCAGCGAGGGTTTCTGATCAAACTGCATTTTTCTACATGGGTGAGCTTGTTGAATGCGATAATACAAATAAAATGTTCTCTCAGCCGAGAGATCAAAGAACACTCGATTATATTACAGGGAAATTCGGATAAAAAAAACAGGCTGTTACATAGCCTGTTTTTTTATCGTGTTAATGTTTTAACGATCTTTTTGAAGCTCATATCTGATTTTACTTTAAATTCTCCGGCACGGATCTCCTTGTGATACCCAGCGTCGATCACGTAGTCATTAAAGTCCTTAGCTGAAGAAATAATGCCTTCTTTTTCAAGAATAGCTGATACATCTGCGGTGCTCATGCCGTCTTTAATGATGAGCTTGTACGTTTTTACTTTGTTTTTCGAGTCTGAGCTGCTGTCATCGCTCAGAGATTTCTCTTTTGAGTCGAGAAGCTTTTGATATTCATCACGGTTAACAGAAACCATTTTTTTAGAATCGAGATAATTGTTCACGTCCTGCTCGGTTACTGTTTTTTGTTCTTTTACAGCAGCGGCTTGATCTTCATCTGTCAGATAAAAAACACTTGCGAGAACGGCTGTCGCTAATATGATACCGCCGGCAAATGCCTGAATGCCTCGTTTTGTCATACGAGCACCTTCTCATTATCTTTTATAATCGTATTCACGTCTTCTACTGATACATGCTCAGCTTTAGCAATTGCTTCAGCTGACATGCCGTTATTATATTTAGAAAGTATTTGTTTGGCGATCTTTTGATTGATGCCGCTGTTCTTTGCTTTGCGGATCACAAGGTTTGTTTCAAGTAATTCTTCCTCAAGCACTGTCATTTTCTTTTTGAGCTTATAAATTTCCTGCATAGCAGAAAGCTGCAATGTTTCAAGCTCCTGCTCGACATCTTTCATCGGATCTCGTTGAGAATATGAGAATGCAATTAGCGCTATACTGACGATAAACAACGCAATAATAGCAATTTCCACGTTTCATCACCTTCTATTCTTTTTTTATCCTTCTTTTTTATACCATAAAACAAGTGGATTCTAAAGGAATTCGCGAAAAAAACGAGTTTTTGTCGAGAAATCTTTCTTTTCTTCCTTTATGGGTAATGGTTTAATAGGATCACCGAGCCAATGGAAGGAAAGGAGAATGTGAGAAGCCTATGGACAAACACTCATTTCCCCATAACATTCGAAGCGGGATTCCTTTTTTTAGGGACATATTCGACATGAACATCCAAAACTCTCACACATTGACAGTCCGATGGAATCTTTCAGTTGAGACGATGAAACTGGCGGAAACCGTGCTTTTCGAAAAAACGCCGGACATGATAAAAGAAATCCGTATTTTCGTGAAAAGAAACGGTATAGAAGCTGTCAGGACGAAACGCATAAAACGGGATAAAGGGAAATGGAGCATTGTTCAGGTGCCTGGTAATGCTTTATATCGCGCTGAATGCAGAATACTGAATTCGATAAATGTTTCTCTCAAACTAGCTGAAACAGAGGACATCTTTCTTGCAGAAAACGGTGTCAGCGACATAAACAGTTTCTGCAATGCAGAAATACATACCAGGTGGGAGGAGCAATTTTCTGCTTATACCTGCTATTGCAGTGAGGGAAGAGGGAAATGAACATCCTTATGCTTTCATTCGAGCATCCTAATAAACCGAAAAGCGGGCTTGGCGTTCATTTGAGTCGTCTTATTTCCTATTTAAATCCGCATATCAAAATAACGATATGCGTTCCAAGCGGTAAGCTATGTTCCTATGCGAATGTTGAAGACTTTATAGCTGATGTCAATGTTAGAATGGTTCAACAAGTGTTGTCATGCAATGAACGCTTTGATCTGATTCATGCCCATGATGATATGACGGCCCCTGCCGCTCATTATTTGAAAAAGCAGCTTGGCATTCCGCTTGCTGCAACGATCCACGGGCTTGAAAGCAGAAGGAAGCGTGCATGCAAAGAAACACCTCATCCGTACAGGCTGCTGACGGAGAGGCTCCTCCTCGACATTTCCGACGAACTGATTGTGTTAAGCAGTTTTATGAAGAGATCGATGAATAAGGCGTATCCGTTTCGTGAAAAAATAACCGTCATCCCAAGCCCTCTGTCTCTGCAGGCAAAAAGCGGCCTAGCTGAAAGGATCATTCATAAAAGATACTTGTTTTCGTTTGGAAGGTTTGTACCGGAAAAAGGGTTTTCACAGCTGTTGAAGGTATTTTCTATTCTGAACAAATGCCGGCCTGACCTTCAGTTGGTGCTAGCTGGACAAGGGCCGTTTCTGGCTGCCTATAAGAAACTGGCTGAGCAATTGAGCATAAAGGAAAGTGTAATGTTTTATCCTTTTTTAAATAGAAGAGAGATCGTGACGTTACTGTCTCAATGTGAAATGGCTGTTTTCCCAAGCTTTTATGAACCCTTTGGGCTCGCTGCACAAGAAAGCATGGAACAAGGCGTGCTGACAGCTGTTTCACAGTCAGGCGGTTTTTGTGACTTTGCCGTTCATGACAAAACTGCAATTGCTGCTGATTTTTCGCAAGAACGGGAGGCAGCCGATAGGCTTCACAACATATTAATAGATGAAGAAAAGGCCCGCCGGATAAAAGAAGCGGGCAGAGAACAAGTGATGAAACTGCATCATCCACGGATCATCACAGCATCATATTTGCAGCTTTATCAGCGTCTATCCAATAAATCATCATTTCATTGAAAAACATCCTAGCATTCCGTGCATTATAGTGGTATTATATATAAGTCTGAATAAGTAAATGATATTTAGTTTGGAGGGAAAACAATGCGCGTTAATATTACTTTGGCTTGCACAGAATGTGGTGAGCGTAACTATATTTCTAAAAAGAACAAACGCAACAATCCAGACCGCGTTGAATTTAAAAAATATTGCCCACGTGATAAAAAATCTACGTTACACCGTGAAACAAAATAACAGCGTAGCTGTTTGAGGTGTAAGAAAAAAGCCAGAGCTTTGAAAAAGGTTCTGGCTTTTTTCTATTCCGAGGGGGATGGAAATGAAATCACAATTAAGAAAAGAAACAATAGAAACGTTATCAGCGATATCGAGTGAAGAACTGTCTAAGAAAACTGCGCGTATCAACAAGCATTTATTTTCACTCCAAGAGTGGCAAAATGCCTGCACCATAGCCGTCACCATTTCAAGAGGGCTGGAGGTACCGACACGGCCGATCATCGAAAAAGCCTGGGGCGAAGGGAAAGAAGTTTGTATTCCAAAGTGTGATCCCGACACGAAAAGAATGCAGTTCCGCACATTCCAAGCGGATGATCAGCTTGAAACGGTTTACGCCGGACTTCAGGAGCCGATGATTGAGAAAACGAATGAAGTGATCCAATCACAGATTGATTTGATGATCGTGCCTGGCGTATGTTTCGATGCCAACGGCTATAGGATTGGCTTTGGCGGCGGTTATTATGATCGTTATTTAAGTGATTATAAAGGGAACACAGTTTCTTTGCTTTTAGAATGCCAGCTGTATGATCACGTGCCGCATCTGTCACATGATATCCCGGTTCAAATGCTGGTTACTGAGGATCGAATCATTTCTTGCTTTTCATAGCTTTCTCGTCCCTCCGTCAAGAATAAATAAGAAAGAATAACAAATCCTAATGGCAGGAGGGATATAATGAAGAAATTTATGATCTATGCCATTTGTGCTGTTTCTGCCGTGATGTTTTACCAAAACCGTTACCGTCTCATGAATACCGTGCTCAGCCAGCCCGGGATCAGGCGGTCCTTTATTCATCTTTTTTTAAGAATCCCGTTTATCCGCAATAAGTTTATACAGCAAGCTTTTTAAAAATCCCGTTTTCATGGGATTTTTTGCTTTTAGTAGGCGTCAAGAGCACCAGCTGTTATAATGAAAAAAAACCATTGGAGCGGTAAACATGTATTTGTTGGAGTATACATATTGGAAGGTCGCGGCGCATTTAGTAAGAAGAGGATATGGCGTCATACAATCCGGTGAATCTGATGAAATATGGCTGGAAGCACCGGATAAATCCTCTCATGATCTGATTCGCCTCTTTAAACAGAATATTGATTTTCGCCAAGAAATTGCAAGGGACATAGAAGTGCAGGCGGAGCGAGTAGAGCATGTCAGGAAGTCTATCGGCAAGCGGCATTTGATGCTGCTGAATGTGCTGATTTCAGCGGAAGCCCCTGTCGATGACTGGGAGGAAATCGCTGAAAAGCCTTTTGAAAAGGGACAGGTATCCGTTGAAACGGCACTTGTGACTGGCACTTCGCTTCATGAAGATCTGCAGGCAGTTTTTCCCTCACTTGATGCTGTTGAATGGACGGAAGACCGAGACTCATTGGAACACGTCCAAATGGCGAAAGAACACTTTTTTTCACTAGTGCAGAAACAAGAAGAACAGCGAAAAAAAGAAGCGGCGTTTTTCCAGAATGGAAAACCGATCTTTACATATTTGTTCATCGCGCTGCAGCTCGTGATGTTTTTCCTGCTCGAAATAAACGGAGGCAGCACCAATACGGAGACGCTTGTTGCTTTCGGCGCTAAGGAAAACGGCCTGATTGCAGCCGGAGAATGGTGGCGCCTGCTGACGCCGATTGTGCTTCATATCGGCCTTGCGCATTTAGCCTTTAACACGCTGGCTTTATGGTCGGTTGGAACCGCTGTTGAGCGCATGTATGGATCAGGCAGATTTTTGCAGATTTATTTGGCGGCGGGTATCACGGGATCGATCGCCAGCTTCGTGTTCAGTCCGTATCCTTCAGCCGGTGCTTCAGGCGCCATATTCGGATGCTTAGGCGCATTGCTGTATGTAGCTGTGTCAAACCGAAAAATGTTTCTAAAAACGATAGGCACAAATATTATTGTTATTATCCTGATAAACCTGGGTTTTGGCTTTGCGGTCTCAAATATTGATAATTCCGGGCATATTGGCGGCTTGGCCGGCGGTTTTCTTGCTGCGGCAGCACTTGGTTTGCCAAAAGCAAAAGACTGGGGCAAAAAAATGGTGTCAGCGATTCTGTTGGCTGCCTTGGCCGGCGGGTTTCTCTATTACGGATTGCATTCACCGTCCCATCAGGAGACAGCGCTGATCCGGCAGGCAAATGAGCTTTACCAGGAAGGAAAATATAAAGAAGTAACCGAATTGCTGAACGGTGAAGCAGAGCAGAAAGACGCTTCAGCTGATCTTCTGAAAGTCCTGGCCGTTTCTGATATTCAAATCGGCGAATATGATCAGGCGATTTCTCTTTTGGAAAGAGCAGTGCAAAAAGAGCCTAAAGACCATGCGTCCTATTACAATTTGGCATTGCTGTATGCGGAAAAAAATAAACTTGGTCAAGCTGACGAGGCAATCAGGACCGCTGTAAAGCTGAAGCCGAAGGAGAAGCGTTACATAGAACTGCAGCAGCAAATTGAAAATTATAAAGAATAAATGACTGGATGAGAAAACGTTGAATTTGCCAAGGAATGAATCCCGGGTATTTTTGTCAGCGTTTTCTTCTTGACTGGCCGGTTCTTTATGACTACGCTATTTATAGTTAAGATCAAGAATGGTGAGGAATATGAATACATTTTATGATGTACAGCAGCTGTTAAAAACATTTGGACACATTGTTTACTTTGGTGACAGAGAGCTTGAAATTGAGTTTATGCTTGATGAATTAAAGGAACTATATATAAATCATATGATTGAGAAGGAGCAGTGGGCTAAAGCGGCAGCTGTCCTTCATAAAGAGCTGGAACAGACAAAAAAACGGAAGAGATTTACGTAAAGGTTAAGGTGATAAAAATGGACGAGATATGGTTTGCGGGAATCGATCTTGGAGGAACGACGATAAAACTCGCATTTATTAATCAATATGGAGAGATTCAGCATAAATGGGAAGTGCCGACCGATAAGTCCGGTGACACCATTACCGTGACAATAGCAAAAGCGATTGACAGCAAGCTGGATGAGCTTCATAAACAGAAGCACATCGTCAAATATATAGGAATGGGCGCACCGGGGCCAGTAGATATGGCAACTGGGGTCGTTTATGAAACGGTAAATCTGGGCTGGAAAAACTATGCTTTAAAAAATCATCTGGAAACGGAAACAGGCATCCCTGCGGTTATAGAAAATGATGCGAATATTGCCGCGCTCGGAGAAATGTGGAAGGGTGCGGGTGATGGCGCAAAAGACGTCATTCTCGTTACGCTAGGCACAGGAGTTGGCGGCGGTATTATTGTGAATGGGGAGATTGTGCACGGAATAAATGGCGCTGGCGGAGAAATCGGCCATATTTGCAGCATCCCTGAAGGCGGGGCGCCGTGCAACTGCGGTAAAACAGGCTGTATTGAAACCATCGCGTCAGCAACTGGCATTGTTAGAATTGCAAAAGAGAAAATTGCAAAAGCTAAAAAGCCGACTCAATTAAAAGCATCTGATCATTTAACGGCACGAGATGTATTTGAAGCAGCAAATGAAAATGATGAATTAGCTCTTGAAGTTGTCGATTATGTAGCTAAGCATCTCGGCCTGGTGCTTGGCAATCTGGCCAGCTCGCTTAATCCGTCAAAAATTGTTCTCGGCGGCGGCGTTTCAAGAGCCGGAGAATTGCTGAGATCCAAAGTCGAGAAAACATTCCGTGTATGTGCCTTTCCGCGCGCTGCGGAAGCGGCTGATATATCTATTGCGGCGCTTGGAAATGATGCGGGCGTTATCGGAGGGGCTTGGATTGCTAAGAATGAATGGCTGAAACACCAAAATTGTTAAATTTGTGAAAATGAAATTGATTTTTTGTTATGTTCAGGTTAAGATTTAATTTGATGTGTTAATGAGAATGTTGTGAATAGACTGATTTTTTGAGCGTGCTTGCATAGGAGGTTGAAATGCGAAAAACGTTTTTTTCGATGATTTCATTTATGCTGATTGCCATTTTAATGATGTGGCTGAAAACGTATGTTGTTTACAAAACCAGTTTTCATATTAAAATTGACAATCTTACGCAGGAATTTATTCTGTTTATCAACCCATTGAGCTTTTTGCTGCTTATTTTTGGCTTCAGCCTGTTTTTAAAGGGAAGAAACAGAAATCGTTACATTATTGCCATGAGTTGTATTGTCACATTTGTTTTGCTGGCGAATATGGTTTTTTATCGTTTTTACAATGATTTCCTAACGATTCCGGTTCTTTTTCAAACAAGCAATATGGGTGATCTGGGAAGCAGCATCGGAACGCTTCTTGAGCCGACAGACCTCCTATTGGCTGTAGATATCGTGATTTTAATATGGCTTCATATGCGTCAAAAAGCCTTTCAATCAGACATCCCCTCCACGAAAAATGAACGGGCGGCATATTTTTTGTTTGTGGCTTCCGTTTATTTCTTCAACTTAGGTCTGTCTGAGGCAGAACGGCCGCAGCTATTGACACGCTCATTTGACAGAGAAATGCTCGTTAAAAATATCAGCCTGTTTAATTTTCATATTTATGACGGAGTACTTCAGTCAAAGCAATCCGCACAAAGAGCGCTGGCTGACAGCAACAGTCTTACAGAAATTGAAAACTATGTCACAGCCAATGCGAAAGATGCCAATAAGAACTTATTTGGCGCCGCAAAAGGCAGAAACGTCATACTCGTATCTCTAGAGTCGACACAAAGCTTTGTGATCAATGAAAAGGTCAACGGAAAAGAAATCACCCCGTTTTTGAATGATTTTATAAAAGAAAGCTATAACTTTAGTAATGTTTACCACCAAACCGGGCAGGGGAAAACCTCTGATTCTGAATTTATCGTTGACAATTCACTTTATCCGCTTGGACGGGGCGCTGTGTTCTTTACAAATGCGGGCAATCAATACATGGCCGCCCCTGAGATTCTCAAAAATAACGGATATTATTCAGCGGTGCTCCATGCCAATAATAAAAGCTTTTGGAATCGCGACTTAATGTACGATTCATTTGGGTATGATTCATTTTTTGATATTGAATCGTATGATGTCAATGACGATAATTCAGTCGGCTGGGGGCTGAAGGATAAAGAATTTTTTGAACAGTCTTCAGAGCTGATGAAAAACCTGCCTCAGCCGTTTTACTCCAGGCTGATCACACTCACGAACCACTTTCCGTTTGACCTTGATGAAGAGGACAAATTGATTGAGGAATATGATTCAAGCAGCCAAACGTTAAACAAGTATTTCCCAACTGTTCGCTATCAGGATGAGGCGCTGAAACGATTTATCGAAAAGCTGAAGGAAGACGGGTTATATGATAACTCCATTATTGTTTTATACGGTGACCATTACGGGATATCGGAAAACCATAATGAAGCGATGGGGCAGTTTTTAGGGAAAGAAATTACACCATTTGAAGAAGTGCAGCTCCAAAAAGTGCCGTTTGTCGTTCATATTCCTGGAATTACAGACAAGAAGCCGAAAACGATTGATAAGGTAGGAGGACAAATCGATATCCGGCCGACGCTGATGAATCTGTTAGGTATTGATACAAAGAACTTCATTCAATTCGGCAACGATCTGCTTTCTGACGATAAACTGGACTTTACAGTGCTGCGGGACGGAAGCTTTATCACAGACCAGATCGTGTATACTGACGGTCTATGTTATGACAAAGCGACCGGAAAGCCTTTGAAAGAGGCAAAGCAATGTGAAACATTTGCAGATAAAGCGAAGCAGGAGCTTTCACTTTCTGATGAAATCATTTACGGAGATTTATTACGATTTTATGATCAGGAAAGACTGAACAATTCGTCAAAAAGAAAAGAAAAACAAATTCTTGATCAGGCCTCATGATCACAAAGTCTCCCGTATCAAAAAATGCGGGAGGCTTTCTTTTTTAAAAAACGCCGTCATATAGTAACAAAAAGGGGGATGATGATGGCGTTTATTACGATAAAACCTGAGATCAAATACAATTTGGCTTTATTGGCAAGAGAACTGAAGATAGATGAGACATTGCTTAGAAGTGCCAATCAAACAGCACAGAAACATCAATTGTACTGTCCGGGTTATAAGATTGAAGAAAGCACCGATAAGGAGCTTCAATCCATTCAGGAAGTAAAGCGCTTTTTACACCCGCTGCAGCTGCAGCCTGCTGATGACTGGCTGCAGCAAGAAAAAATCTATGACTTTCTTGCTGTCGAGGAGGAAATAAAAAAAATAATCAATGTGTTTCCGTTTGTTTCATGCCGGGAAATCGGACGTTCCGTTTTGGGCAGGCCGATCTGGGAGCTGGTGGTTGGGGGAGAGCATACCTCCAAAAAAGTTCACATGAATGCATCGTTTCATGCAAATGAGTGGATTACCACGTCTGTATTGCTGAAGTGGCTGAAGGAATATTGCCTTTCTTTATGTCATAATACGAATTTCTTTGGTTTTACTCCTTTGGAGCTGTTCAGCCGAACCTCTCTGTCTCTTGTTCCTCTTGTGAATCCGGATGGCGTTGATCTTGTCTTACACGGATCAGCGGGCATGGGAGACAGGAGAGATGAACTTGAAAGACTAAACTGCCATCGTCCGAATTTTAATGAATGGAAAGCAAATATTAACGGAGTTGATTTAAATAAACAATTTCCGTCTTTATGGGAAATTGAAAAATACCGCAAACCAAAAACGCCCAGCTACCGAGATTTTCCCGGAACTTCTCCGCTCACGGAGCCGGAATCCATTGCGATGCAGCAACTGATAACAGCGGATCCGCCTGACAGGCTGGTGGCCCTTCACACTCAAGGAGAAGAAATCTATTGGGGATATAAAGGCCTTGAGCCCGAAGAATCGGCTGCGGTAATAAAGGATTTTGAGACGATAAGCGGAAACATTTATAAAGGAGTCAAGGATATTGACAGCTATGCGGGATTCCGCGACTGGTTTATTCATCACTATTTTAAGGAAGGTTATACGGTGGAACTTGGAAAAGGCCGAAATCCCTTGCCGTTTGAGCAGTTTTCACATATTTACAAGGCGACAAGCGGGATCTTATGGAGGTCGTTATTTTTTCCTGAATAACTGAAACTTTTTCTTTTTCGTGCCGTATCAAATATGGGACAATAAATATGATCGGAGGGGGAGGCTGATGAGATCAGTTTGTTTGATTCTGCTGTCAGCATTGCTAGTTTGTTTATCGGCATGCGAACCATCTCATCAGCAGCAAAAACAGGCAGCGACGACAAAAAGTGAGGAAAAAGAGATTGTACCGCTGCCAGCAGGAAAAGCGGATGGAGCGGAAGGCTGGCTCAATAACAACACCATTCTGTATACAGCCTCAGATCCGACAAAAACAGAGCTTCTTGCATATCAAATCTTTAATGGCAAAACGAAAAAGCTCTATCAGACGGATGGTCAAATCGTTGATGTTCAAATCAATCCCAAGAAACAGATGATTCTGCTGCAGATCACGCATAGCCAACAGACAGCAGTAGTTTTGCTGAATCAAAAAGGGGAGACGCTGTACCAGAAAGAATACGAAACGTATGAGCTGGAGGCAGCATGGAATCAGTATGATCCGTATCAAATGATGGTCACGGTATTCACTGAAAACTGGGACTTCAATACATATCATGTGGATGCCAAAAAAGACAAGTCTGCGTTAAGTCGAATACAGGTACCGTTTGTCCATTGGACCTCAAAAGACACATTTGACTATCTAAAAGAGGGAAGAAACGATAAAGAAGGCCCTTTGTATACGTATGATATTGCTTCTGAAAAGGAGAAAAAGCTGGAGGAGGATGTCCTTTACTTTGATTCTTTTCATAATATGAACTTTACCGTCAAAGCAGATTCCGGAGAGAACGGCTTGTATAAATTTATATCACCGCAATTGAATGGTGAAGCAGTTACAGCAGAATGGCCGCTCCAAACCAAATATACAAGTCTGGCTCCGATGGAGTATGATTTTGATGAGGCTGGCGGTCTGTTTTACACGTTTAAAGAAAGCGGGGACGCATATAAGCTGTCAGCGATCGATATGAAATCGGGAAAGGCGCAGGATATTCTTACTTTGCCTGAAATGGAGCCGATTCAAATATCCCCGAATGGAAAATATGCGTTGTACGGTTTTCATTTTGAGCGCATAATTTCATTAATATCACATGAAATGAAGCCAATCATCATTGATAAAAAGGAGATGGAATAATTAATGGCTATCGCAGATGTAACCATTATCCCAATCGGAACAGAAACACCTAGTGTGAGCGCCTACGTGGCGGATGTGCAGAAAATTTTAGAGGGCTACAAGGCAGAAGGGAAAATCAAATATCAGCTGACACCAATGAACACACTGATTGAAGGCGAACTCAGCGACCTTTTTACTGTGATTCAGGCGATTCACGAAGCGCCGTTCCAAAAAGGGCTTCACAGAGTGGCGACCAACATTCGCATCGATGACAGACGGGACAAAAAAACGACGCTTGAAAGTAAAATAGAAAGCGTGAATAAACATTTACAGCAATAAAAAATAAACCTGTATCCCATTGGATACAGGTTTTAATGTGCAGTAGGATAACCGCTGTTTATCACCGTCATCACTGTAAACCAGCCAAACACACACAAGGTGGCTCCGGCTAATAAAAATCCAAGTATATTTTTGTTTTTCACAGAACGCAAGACTCCCCATAAAGCGAAAAGAGCGACAAGGCCGAAAATCACGACAAGTAACATTACGCAGCCCCCTTTACATTGAAAAACCTGCAATTCTTTCCATTTTTATTCTACCCGTTTTCTGTGTGTTTGTCGATAGCGTTTTCATAGCGATTGTTTGAATCTTTTTTCAAAAACCCTCATAATAGGAGCATAAAAAGGAAAGAGGTGAGAAAAGTGAAATGGAGAAGAATGCCTGTAGGACCGATTCAAGCGAATGCATATTTTTTAATCAGTGATGATCAATGCCTGATTTTTGATCCGGGCGGCGAAGGAGATAAAATCAATCAATACATAAAAGAAAAAGGATTAACGCCTTTAGCCATTTTACTGACACACGCCCATTTTGACCATATTGGGGCGCTGGATGACGTGAGAGACAGATGGGATATTCCTGTCTATCTGCATCAAAATGAAAAGAATTGGCTTACAGATGCCTCATTAAACGGCTCAGGAATGCTGAGAGGGATAGAAGTGACAGCTAAGCCGGCAGATCATTTGATTGAAGGGGACGGTGAGCTGAATATTGGGCCTTTCCATCTGGAGACGCTATTTACACCGGGACATTCCCCAGGAAGCGTTTCATATTACGTGAAGGATGCCGACCTGGTGATTTCCGGTGATGTCCTGTTTCAAGGCGGGATAGGCCGTACAGATTTACATGGAGGCGACCAAGAAACGCTGCTGACGTCTATCCATGAAAAATTGCTTACGCTGCCGGAGCACACATTGGTGTTAAGCGGACATGGCCCAGAAACTGACGTGCAGACTGAGCAGGATCAAAATCCGTTTTTAAATGGTTTTTCATTATAGAAAAAGAGACAAACCGATGAGGTTTGTCTCTTTTTGCCTTTAATGTCCGCCGCCTGGTACCATAATAAAAATGGAATAGTATGTGAAGCCGGCGAAGAAGATGGTTAAATAAGCGCCAAAGATATAAATGTACATCCGTTCTGTTAAATTCAAATACGATAGAAACACAAATAAGATCGTCTGTCCAAAAAATAAAAGGGAAGCATCTTTCATATCACCTAAATAAAACATGACTGCAAATATTCCTGTCCAAAATCCTAACACCCGGAACATGCGATTCATTTTTTATCCCCTCCCGAGAGTCCCTCTGACTGTTATTATAATAGATCACGGACAAAAATGTAAACATTTTCATTATTAATATGAAAAATGGTATTTAACCCTTTGATTGCGCTTTCTATTATATGTACGGTTTTTTAGAAATAACCCGAAAAAAAGTTCAATAAATGGTTTAAAGAAAAATTGATACGGGTAGTTATTCTACAAAGAGATGGTTAACTGGAGGAGGAAAAAACATAATGGAACAATTAACTTTTTACTCATACCCAAGCTGCACGTCATGCCGAAAAACAAAACATTGGCTCAAAGCGCACCAGATTGAATTTAACGAACGGCACTTATTCAGAGAAACTCCAACGATGGATGAATTAAAGTATATTTTATCTTTAACGACAGAAGGAATTGACGAAATTTTAGCAACAAGAAGCCAAACCTTCAAAAATTTAAATTTAAACATTGAAGATATGACTGTAAACGAAGTGCTGGAACTTTTAATTGAGAAACCGAAGCTTTTGCGCCGTCCGATTCTCGTGGACAACAGGAAGCTTGTTATCGGATACAATCCGGGAGAACTGTTAAAGTTATCGAAGAAGAAAACGGTTCATCAATCTGCATGATGAAAAACCGAAGATCCGCTGATTTGCTTGAATCAGCTTATCTTCGGTTTTTCACGGTTCAGAAACTGGGCTAGCTGGATTCGAACCAACGATCACGGAGTCAAAGTCCATTGCCTTACCGCTTGGCTATAGCCCATTGAATATAAAAATAGTATGTGTAACGTGAGACAAGTTATACATATCAATCATACACTTTTTGAAAGATAAACATCACAGGAGGTAACCGATTGAAATGAAAGCTCTAGATCAGTATTTAACAGAGCACAAAGAAGACATTACACTCCAATGGCTGGAAACATGCACGTTAAAAGGAAGTTTGCTGTATTCTGCAAAAGATCAGCAAAAATTAGAACGGAAATTAAAAGAGCAGCATGAATCATTGGTAGCCATTGTAGCAAAATCCATTAGAAAAGAAGAGGTGAAGGATCAGCTTAACCAATGGTCACTTCAATGTGCCAGAGACCGTGCTGTTCATGAAGTGACCGTGACGGAAAGTGTCAGTCAGTTTAACGCTTTCAGGCACATCATGTGGCAATGGATTCAAGACTTCAGCGAAGCCGCTTCTTCCCAAGAAATCGGCATCCAGGAGATATTTGAGTGGAGCAAGATTTTGAATCAAACGATTGATGAGATTATCGAGGTATTTACAGAAGAATATCATCAGGTCACGGTGATCCAATTAAATGCGCAAAAAGAAATGATCAATGAATTGAGCGCACCGATTATGCCGATTTCTAAAGAGATTGGGATTCTTCCCCTTGTTGGTGAAATTGACACGTACAGAGCGAGAACCATTTTGGAATCCGTTTTGGCCCAATGCTCGGCGTTAAAGCTTTCATATTTATTTTTAGATATATCCGGTGTTCCCATCGTCGATACGATGGTTGCCTATCAAATCTTTAAAGTGATTGACAGCACCAAACTGCTGGGCATTGAGACGATTATTTCAGGAATCAGGCCTGAAATCGCCCAGACTGTTGTGAAGCTCGGATTAGATTTTTCGAATGTGAAAACAGAGCAAAGTCTTGCTAAAGCTTTAGCCAACAAAGGATTTAAGATAGAAGAATCTTAAGATGTCCCTTAAGGGATGTATTTTTTTGAAGCACGTTCAACAATGAAGAGAAGCAACAGCTGAACAGCCTGTGCTAGGGCTATTCAGCTTTTTTTACTTCGATAAACAAAATATGGTGACTGTCGATGTCTTTTACCTTGAATGAGTAGCCGTCATATTCAATGACACTTTCAGGCTCGGCGTCTATGTTTTGTGTGAGAAACCAGCCTCCGAGCGTATCGACTTCAGCATCTGATAAATCAGTTCCTAGCAGGTTATTCACGTCACTGATTAATAACTTCGCATTTAATAAATAATGATCTTTTCCCAGCTCACGAACATGAGGCACTTCATCTGCATCGAATTCATCACGTATTTCTCCTACAATTTCTTCAATAATATCCTCGACGGTGATCAATCCTGAAGTTCCGCCATACTCATCAATAAGAATCGCCATATGAGTGCGTTCCTTTTGCATTTTGATGAGTAATTTGTAAATCGGAATGGTCTCAATGACATGAATGACGGGCTGTATGAAGGGTTCAATTTTGTGCTTCTGAAAAGAAAAATCTTTCGTCAGCAATGAAAACAGCACTTCTTTCATATTGATCACGCCGATGACGTTATCTTTATCTTCTTTTACAACCGGGTAACGGGTATATTTGGTCTGCTTAACCGTTTCCCGCATGCTTGGAATCGAGTCATCCTCAATAGACAAACTGACCATTTCGTTTCGCGGGACCATGATCTCCTTTGCCATTCGTTTATCAAATGTAAAGATATTATTCATATATTTTAATTCGCTTTTTCTGATTTCTCCGCTTTTATAGCTTTCGGTCAACAGTACTCTAAGCTCTTCCTCCGTATAAGCCAGTTCATGCTCTGATGCCGGCTTCAGCCCAAAAAGTCCTGTGATCATTCTGGCAGACTGGTTAAGGAGCCAAATGAACGGAAACATGATTTTATAAAACCAGATTAATGGTTTCGCGAGCATCAGCGTAATGCTTTCTGCTTTTTGAATCGCGAAGCTCTTCGGTGCCAGTTCCCCGATGACGACATTTAAATACGTTACCACTAAAAAGGCGATAATAAGGGAAAGAAGATGGGTAAGCGACTCGTTTAAACCTGCCTTATGAAAGAGCGGACGAAGCAGAGTCTGTACAGTCGGTTCACCCAGCCAGCCGAGTCCTAAAGCTGCGACCGTGATGCCCAGCTGGCAGGCTGATAAATATTCGTCAAGATGTGTGACCACATGTTTTGCCGCTTTAGCGCCTTTTTTGCCCTTTGCGACAAGCTGATCAATTCTGGATCGCCTGACTTTTACGATCGAAAATTCTACGGCGACAAAAAATCCCGTTAACAAAATTAAAAACGCGACTGCTAATAAATTGATAAATTCCAAAATAAACTGCCTTCTCCAAGGAAGGCATGCACCTCCCTTTCCGATGTCTTTCTACATTCCATACCACCGGCAAAAGCTCACAAAACATGTGATGAAGTGCCTAAATGGTTTAGGAATGCTTCTCCTTGGGCAATTAAAGAACAAAAGAATAAAAGTCTGGAGGATCGTAACATGAAGGTACATACAGGTGGGGATTGGTTTTGGTACCAAATGGGGCCTCAGGAAAGAGATAAGGCAAGAGATCTGATCCATTTTTCTCATTGGCCGCAATGTGAAAAGTGGTTTGAAAATAATCATCATATTAACTTTTTGCGCGTGGATACAACAGAAGCTGAGAATGAAGCGGTATTTGGCTCGATCGTATATGATCAGGGGCTTGGCGAGGAAAAAGACCATACCGTTTTTCATTTCTATATTACTAGGCAATATTTTTTCACAATTAACTTTGATTTTTCGATTTTGGAGGGGATTAAGGGAAAACAAGTTGTCCAGCAAATGGAGAGAGCGGATAGTACCATGGAGGGATTTTTGATCCTTCTCGGCGAGTTAATGAATGCGTATCTAATCGGTGTAGATGAATTTGAAGTAAAGCTGAGAAAGCTCAGATGGCAAATCAAAGACGACAATAGCAAAAGCATTTTAAACCGTGTTCATCTCCTGCACCATGAGCTGATGGTCTGGAAAAACTTAATCCTAAGCACTAAAAAAATTGAAATGGCATTGAAAGAAACCTTTTTGCTCCAAAATGATAGTAAAAAGGTTTATCAGCGGATACAACTCAAAATTGACAGGGGGTTTACATACATCAGCGAATTTGAAGGGGAGCTTAATAGTCTGTTGCATTCAGAGGAAGTCATTACCTCTCACAGGGGAAATGAAATATTCAAAGCGCTGACCATTTTCACGACGCTGTTTACGCCGGTTACAGCACTCGGTGCCCTCTGGGGGATGAACTTTTCCGTGATGCCTGAGCTGAATTGGAAATACGGTTATGTCTTTTCTCTCTTATTGATTATCACTTCTACAGTCCTAATCTACCTATATTTGAAGAAGAAAGGCTGGACGGGAGATATGCTGCAGGAACGGAAGGATAAAAAGAAATCTCGAAAACGGCGGATACTGTAGAATGTTTCATTTTTTGTGAAGCGGATAAAGAATAAATAGAACACGGTAAAGGAGGAATTGAAATGAAAGTAAGAGATATCATGACTGCGAATGTAGAATGCTGCGAGCCAACTGCATCAGTCACTGAACTAGCCAAAAAGATGAAAGACTCCAATGTCGGTTCTATTCCAATTTGTGAAAGCGGCAGACTTCAAGGCATCGTTTCGGATCGGGACATTGTCACCAGAAGCTTAGCTGAAGATCAAATGGAGGCGAAAGCAAGTGATATCATGAGCACAGAAATCGTTTCCGGTCATCCTGATATGTCTGCTGATGAAGCGAGTCAGCTCATGGCAGAGCATCAAATCCGCCGTTTACCGATTCTTGAAAATGAACGTTTAACGGGTATTGTTGCGTTAGGCGACCTTTCCGTTAAGAAAAACACAGACCAGAAAGCCGGAAAAGCATTAAGTGAAATTTCTAAATCAGCATAACAAACAGTTTGGAAGAGGTAACTGCCTCTTCCTTTTTTATTTTGTATACAATAAACTGATTCGCCATTTTTAGAAAGCGTCAAACTCCGATTTATAAATCCTTCTTTGGATGCCAGATCCGGACTGCGTACATCTGTCCATCAATCTCTTTTCAAATCCTTATTAAAATTGAAAATGATGTGATACATATATCTGAATTTCTATTTTTGATAGGAGTGAAATGTTTTTTTAGGTTGTAAATACATCAGAAAATCACATTTTTTTTGTTTGATTACCATGTCTTCTTTTTCTACAATACGCTTTGAAAGGAGAGGGAATCAAAGTGGATTCGATAGAAAAAATAAGCAAAAATTTAATTGAAGAGGCATATAGGACGAAGGCCTCTGACATTCACATTGTGCCGAGGGAACGGGACGCAATCATTCATTTTCGGGTTGACCATGCATTGCTGAAAAAGCGAAACATGAAAAAAGAAGAGTGTGTAAGGCTCATTTCTCATTTTAAGTTTCTCTCAGCTATGGATATAGGGGAAAGAAGAAAGCCGCAAAATGGATCTCTTACTCTAAAATTAAAAGAGGGTGACGTTCACTTAAGGATGTCAACGCTCCCGACAATTAACGAAGAAAGCCTCGTCATCAGAGTGATGCCTCAGTATAATATCCCTTCGATTGACAAACTGTCTTTATTCCCAAAGACAGGAGCCACCTTGCTATCATTTTTAAAACACTCCCACGGCATGCTGATTTTTACCGGGCCAACAGGCTCTGGGAAAACAACAACATTATATTCTCTGATCCAATATGCAAAAAAACATTTTAATCGAAACATTGTCACACTTGAAGATCCAGTAGAAACGAGGGATGAAGATGTTCTTCAAGTGCAGGTGAATGAAAAAGCCGGTGTCACATATTCCACAGGACTGAAGGCTATTTTGCGCCATGACCCCGATATGATCATTTTAGGTGAGATTAGAGACGCTGAAACAGCCCAGATCGCGGTGCGGGCAGCGATGACTGGTCATTTAGTGCTGACGAGCCTTCATACGAGAGATGCGAAGGGCGCGATTTACAGGCTGCTTGAATTTGGCATTAATATGAATGAAATCGAGCAAACGGTTATTGCGATAGCGGCTCAGCGTTTAGTTGATTTGGCTTGCCCGTTTTGTGAAGACGGATGTTCATCAGTGTATTGCCGCCTGTCACGAAATGTCAGGAGAGCAAGCGTATACGAGCTGCTTTACGGAAAAAACCTTCAGCAGTGTATCCAGGAAGCGAAAGGGGACAATGCAAATTACCAATATCAAACGCTGCGTCAAATTATAAGAAAAGGGATTGCGCTCGGCTATTTAACGACAAACAACTATGACCGGTGGGTTTATCATGAAACAGATTAGAAAAGTTTGGCCGCTAAAGGATCAAGCCTATTTACTGAAAAGGCTGGGTGAAATGACAGCGGGCGGATACAGTCTTTTAGACGGATTGCGCCTGATGCAGCTGCAAATGAATAAAAGGCAGCTGGCGGACTTGGCTAACGCAATAAGACGGTTGAGAGAAGGGAAATCGTTTTACCATGTATTAAAGAGCTTGTCATTTCATAAGGAAGCCGTCGGTATTTGTTATTTTGCTGAAACACATGGGGAATTGCCGGCTTCCATGATTCAGAGCGGAGAGCTGCTGGAACGAAAAGCAGCGCAGGCAGAACAGATAAAAAGGGTGTTGCGATATCCTCTTTTCCTCATCTTTACCGTTGTTGTCATGCTTTATATGCTGCAAAACATCATCATCCCTCAGTTTTCCGGTATTTATCAATCGATGAATGTAGAAACGTCACGCACAACAGACTTCATTTTTGCGTTTTTTCAGCACCTTGATGCTGTGTTCATATTAATGGCCATTTTGGCTGCAGGAATAGGTGTTTATTATTGGTTTGTGTTCAAGAAAAAATCCCCTGACCATCAAATGCTCATTTGCGTAAGCATTCCTTTGTTTGGAAAGCTGGTCAGGCTGTTTAACAGCTACTTTTTTTCTTTACAGCTGAGCAGTCTGCTTGCATCAGGTCTTTCTATTTATGACAGTTTGAAAGCATTTAGGAAGCAAACGTTTCTCCCTTTTTACCGCCATGAAGCTGAACAAATGATTGAACGGTTAAAAGCCGGTGAAACCATTGAAGCTGCTTTATGCAAACGGCCTTTTTACGAAAATGATTTTTCAAAAGTGATATCTCATGGCCAGCTAAGCGGCCGCTTGGATCGGGAACTCTTCACATACAGCCAGTTTATATTGCAGCGGCTTGAGGACAAGTCACAAAAATGGACAGGTATTCTTCAGCCCATTATTTACGGATTTGTCGCAGGGATGATTTTAATTGTTTATCTATCGATGCTACTGCCTATGTATCAGATGATGAATCAAATGTGAAAGGAAGAGGCTGATGAATGAGAAAGGGTTTACACTTGTGGAAATGCTGATCGTGCTCTTTATTATTTCTATTTTGCTATTGATCACCATACCGAATGTAACAAAACATAATCAAACCATTCAGAAAAAGGGCTGTGAAGGCCTGCAAAACATGATAAAGGCGCAGGTAACAGCATATGAACTCGATCATGACGGGAAGACACCAAGCCTCGGCGATTTACAGGCAGAAGGTTATGTGAAAAAAGATGCGGTTTGTCCAAATGGAAAGCAAATTATCATTACCGGCGGGGAGGTTAAGGTTGAACATTAAATTAAAAAGGGAAGCTGGATTCACCCTTTTAGAAAGCCTGCTTGTTTTAAGCCTCGCCTCTATTATGCTGATTGCGGTGTTTACCACGCTTCCTCCTGTTTATGAAAATACAGCATTACGGCAGACAGTATACCAGCTGAAAAATGATATTTTACTTGCGCAGCAGACCGCAATTTCCAATCATCAAAGAACAAAGATTCTTTTTCAAGAGAAAAAATATCAATTAATCATAGGTGACACTGTTATAGACCGTACTTATCATAACGGGCTTTCGGCAGAGTTACTGACATTAAAAGACCGCTTGGAATTTAACGAGAAAGGGCACCCGAATATAGGCGGGAAAATCCGTATAAAAGGACGTGCCGCCTATGACATAACAGTTTATTTAGGGAGCGGAAGAGTGAATGTGGAGAGAAAATAAAGGCTTTTCTACAATTGAAACAATGGCTGCCCTCAGCATATGGCTCTTTATGCTTCTGACGATCGTGCCGTTGTGGAACAAGCTGATAGCTGATGAACATATAGCGGAGTCGAGAGAAATTGGTTATCAGCTTGTTAATGAAAGCATAGGCAAATATATGCTTACAGGAAAAGGAAATTCGTCACAAACTGTTTCGATGAACAATAGCAAATACTCGATGACATGGGAGGAGGAGGGAGAGTATCAAAACGTATGCATCTCACAAGACTCCTATAAAGACAAGCCATTTTGCCTCAGCATTTTGCGGACAGACTGGCTATACGCTTCTTAATGTATTATTTTCGCTCTCTGCTTATTTGCTCATATCAGGATCGTTAGCGATGTTCTTTCATCTATTTTTGTCACGTCAACAGGAGAATGAGGGCTTCATGCAGCGGGAATGGGTCATTTCGGTAGAGCAGATCATGAATGAGTGCAAGCAGTCGCAGACAGTGCAGACAGATGAGCATGGCAGCGTCTTAATCTGCAGAAATCTGTCAGGGCAAGAGGTCCGTTTCGAAATCTACCATTCAATGATCAGGAAAAGAGTAGACGAAAAAGGGCATGTTCCGATTCTTGACCATATTAAAACAATGAAAGCCGAGGTTAAAAACGGGATGCTTTGGCTGAAAGTCAAGAATGAGAATGATAAAGAGTATCAAACCGCTTTTCCGGTATATACGTCGTTAGGAGGTGGGTGAATGTACTACTCAAAAGGGTTTATCTATCCGGCTGTTCTTTTTACATTTGCCCTTGTGATGCTGATTGTGAATTTCACCGCCCCTCAATTTGTTTCACGCCATATGTTTGAGAAGGAAACAAAAGAGTATTACACAGGAGAAAATCTGCTGCAAAATGGCGCGCTTCTATCCATCAGGCATATACTTGAGCACAGACCAGGCCGAAAGGGTTCACAGCAGTTTCAATATGGACATGTTTCTTATGATATTCGCAAAACAACCATAAAAGAACAGCAAGAAATCACCCTTAAAGCCATCACAGAGTCGGGAACAGAAAAAAGCGCTCAGCTGCTGTTCGATCAAAATCAGAAAAAACTGCTGAGCTGGACAGAATAAACCAGCGGTATGTGTATAAAAAAAGTCGTGTGAGCCAACACTTCATAATAACTGAATGATGAGGTGATCACGTGAAAACGAATGATTATGTCAAATATATGACTCAGCAATTTGTGAAATATATAGACACTCCAAAAGATGAGCGAAAAGAACGAAAAGAGGTTCGAAAAGAAACAAAAACGCCTGCTTCTCAGCATTGGTTCGGTATTTTACCTTATGGTTTTAGGTTATGGCTGAAAAGAAAAAAATAAATTGTACCAATATAACGAACAAGGTCCTTCACATGGAGGACCTTATTGATATTCTTCTAAAATTGCAATTTTATTCACCTTTTGACTATGAGGATCGAAAGAAATTGTGACAAACACGCCGAATTCCTTTGAGCCTTCTCTCAGGGTTAAATGATATTGCTTCACAGCTTCGTCTTTTCTTTTGCGGTCCCAAACTTTTTGTTTAACCAGTACCTGTGCGAGCGGGTACCTTTTTTTTGCTTCTTTTACAGCAAGCTCTTCCCATTTTGACATGTGGCGGGCGGTTACAAGCGGCCCTTCTTCTGCTTGAGCGGCACTGGTGCCGAAACCGAGAAGAGACAGACAAATCACACATTGTTTGATCATAAGCCGTCACCCTTTCTTTGTTGTTTATTATTGCCAAATGTTAACCGGATATGCGTTTAATTTCTCACATAATAATCCTAAAAAATTCTAAAAACTTAAAAAGATGAGCAATATTGAGTAAGGCTATGCAATATGATGAAAATATTCTTTTAAACGAACAAAATGGCGAATTTCGGCGTTTTTAAATCCTTCAATCGTTGAGTATACTCAGTTTGTGTGGTTCTTAAAAAAGAACGATTGTCACATCAAGTTACAGTGTTTTACAGGGGGTAAGGTATGTTTCGATTGTTCCGCAATCAGCATAAGGCTAAGACAAAATTAAGAGTGCTGCTTGTTTTTCAGCTTACAGCCATATTCAGTCTGACAGCCGCTATATGCTTACAATTTATCGGAGATACAAGCGCTGCTTTTTATGATATTGAAAACTTTGATGTTTCGCTTCAAACGTGTGAGAACTTTCAGCATACAGATAAAAACTGTCATTATGATAAACGGTGGGACCAAAGTGATTTACACGTGGTGAATCAAACAGATACAAAAGGTACTGTCTGTTCCCCTGTTCGTCTATTTGCCGAGCTGGAAAACAGAGGCGAGAAACTTACGAAATCGAAATGGAAGTGGGAGCTTCATAAACTGGCAAACACCCGCAAACCGCTAAAAGACGGGAACGTCATAGATAAAGGATACGTTTCCACCCAAATAGGCGAATCACTTTACAAAATTGAAACAAATAAAAAAGTGAAACCCGGCATTTATGCGTTTAAAGTATATAAACCGGCCGGCTATCCGGCGGACGGCAGCAAATCTGAGTGGTCGGAACCAATGACAATTGTGAAGTGTGACGAAAAACCGACAGCACCGAAAAAGGAAAGTCAGCCGGCTGTAAAAAATCAGCACAATCAAGCAGACAGTGACAGAAAAGACAAAACTGATAAAGAAAAAACAGCTGACAAAGCCGTAACTGAAGACAAAGAAAATCAACCAGTTCAGAAGGAAAGCGGGGAAGAGGATGAAAAAAGCATTAAAGCTGATCAGTAATATCCTTTACGTAATCATCTTTACTCTGATTATTGTGTTAACGCTAGTTGTCATATCAACACGTTCATCCGGGGGAGAGCCGGCAGTGTTCGGGTACACGCTAAAATCAGTACTGTCTGGCTCAATGGACCCTGAATTTAAAACGGGCTCATTAATTCTCGTTAAAGAAATCACAGATGTGAAAGAGCTCCAAAAGGGCGACGTGATCACATTTATGCAGGATGAAGACACAGCGGTGACCCATAGAATTATTGATATGAAAAAGCAAGGCGATCATTTGTTATTCCAAACAAAAGGGGATAATAACGCCGCAGCTGATTCTGCGCCTGTGTCGGATGAAAATGTCCGCGCGCAATATACAGGTTTTCAGCTTCCTTATGCCGGCTACATGCTTCATTTTGCCAGTCAGCCGATCGGCACTGCTATTTTACTGATTGTTCCCGGCGTTATGCTGCTGATCTACTCCTTTGTGACAATCAGCAGTGCGATCAGAGAGATTGAAAGAAAGACGAAAGCCTTGGAAACAGAGACAAAGGACAATACGATGTCCACTTAACATCAGTTGTAAACCTGGCAACAGGTTTCGATAATATAATCATTCAATAAAAGGGGAGTTTACCATGGGTATGAAAAAGAAATTGAGTTTAGGAGTTGCATCAGCAGCACTAGGGTTAGCTTTAGTAGGAGGAGGAACATGGGCAGCATTTAACGATATTAAATCAACGGATGCTACTTTTGCATCAGGCACGCTTGATTTAGCAGCGAAAGAAAATTCAGCCAGTGTCAACTTATCAAATCTAAAGCCGGGAGATAAATTGACAAAAGATTTCCAATTCGAAAATAACGGCTCTCTTGCGATCAAAGAGGTATTAATGGCGCTGAATTATGGAGAATTTAAAGCAAACGGGGGAAGTAATACATCCCCAGAAGATTTTCTAAGCCAGTTTGAGGTTACATTATTGACAGTCGGCAAAGAGGGAGGCAATGGCTATCCGAAAAACATCATTTTAGATGATGCCAACCTTAAAGACTTATATTTAATGTCCTCTAAGAATGATGCTGCGGCGACTGAAAAAATTAAAAATCAAATTGATCCTAAATTCTTAAACGCAAGCGGAAAAGTCAATATAGCGACAATTGACGGTAAAACCGCTCCTGAATATGACGGTGTTCCAAAAACACCGACTGATTTTGACCAGGTTAAAATGGAAATTCAATTTAAAGACGATAAAACAAAAGATGAAAAGGGACAAATGGTTCAAAATAAATATCAAGGCAACTCATTACAGCTTCAATTCTCATTCGAAGCAACACAGTGGAATGGCTTGACAATCAAAAAGGAACATACTGATAAAGACGGTTACATTAAAGAAAATGAAAAAGCGCATAGCGAGGATAAAAATTAATAGAAAAAAGAGGTGGCTCAGTACATGCGTACTGAGCCATTCTTATGTTCATTGACAAAAGAGGAGTAAGTGCCTCTGCTCAGGCACTACTCCTCTTTTTGGGACTTTCTCCATTTTTGATAATCTAAAAATTCACGAAATTGTTTTTTCGATACCCCAGATGTCATCGCATCGCGAACCAATTTCTCCCATTCACTATCTAATTGACCATCGTATTCGGTTTCATGTTTTTCATCAAGCAAAGTATGAACCGAGACGTCCAGAACAGCGGAGACTTTTTCGAGAAATTGAATGGAGGGGTTCGTTTGTAGATTTCGTTCTATTGAGCTTAAATAAGACTTCGCTACCCCAGCTTTTTCTGCTAGTTCTGATAGTGAGTAGCCTTTTTCTTTACGGTATTGTTTAATACGCTGGCCAATCAATGTCATCACCTTCCTTGTGATATTATAGCACATTCAGAAAGGATTTATGGTATGACTTCTGGCTGCCGGACCAGGATGAGCAGACTTTTTGTTTAAAAGTAAATATTTGCGTATTTCCTCAGGGCTGATATTTGCTTCTCTGGCTTCCATCATTAATTCAACCCATTCTTGATCTAATTCGAAGTGCTCTTGTTTTGCATTTTTCATGCAGTTTCTCCTCCTAAAATACTTGTTTATGTATTTCAGCCAGTCCGGCCATGACCATTGTACGCCTTCTGTGGTCTCTGGAAGTCATTTGCTAATTGAATAGCCAGAATTTTTTTCCAATATACCTTTATTATAATAGCATTTTTCCAAAAAAAACGAGAACGATGTCGAATCTGAAAAAAGTTAGCTCGAAATATTATTTTGCAGAAAAAATAATCCGCCATTTTCGATCTGAACTGATATCTTTGGTTGATACAAGGCTTTTAACGCTTGTTTTTCAAGATGGTACTCTTCTGGTTTTTCTTCTGTATGCTCATAAAACTGATCAAGCAATTTCATATCGTTTTGCCACCTGTTTACCGCCTGCTCTGCCCAGTCTGACGGTTCTTGCATAGCGGCTTGGGTAATGTAGCTCTCCATCCGCTTAAGACCGCTTTCAGGTTTGATCATAGGCGATATGGTGAAACAATAGTCACATATTTGTGATGTCAATGAAAGCTGTACGAGCTTACTTTGAAAATCTTCAATCATGGTTCCAGAGACAAGGTGAAGACCTAGTGACAATAGCTTATCCTTTTTCATGTCGGACTGGTATGAAATCATGACATTTATACCAAGCCAAGGCTGAAGCGGAATTTTCGCTCCGGCTGATTCAATTTTCTCATACATTCTGGTAAATCTCCCATTTTGTTTAACTGCTTTAAAGATTTGAAACAGGCGTGGCGCCCCGAAATAAATAAATTCGCCATCTAGGTCTTTTGGAGCAGATTCCTTATCTGTAATGAACGTCATTTTCATCGGATTCGGGTCGCCGCCGGTCTTCTCGCGCCAGTGCCAGTAAAAAGGCCGATTCATGATCTGTTTGTCCATTTCAACTGTAAGCTGAACCGTCATGTAACCGGGGCCTTGGTCGATGATCGGACAGCTGTTTGCCTGGAAAAAACGAAGCAGAAATTGGTGAACCTCTTGCTGTCTCACTTGTAAAACCTCCTTGCGGCTAAGAACCTCTTTTTTCAGCGGGCTGCTGTTTTTTATAAGACAAAAATGAGGTTAAGTTGTCCATTTTAATTTTCATTTCTTCTTCGGTTGCCGAATGGTACAAAATATCGTGCAGGTGCTCTTCAAAATTGTTGACTTGAATTTTTGTTAAAATGTCATCAAGCTCGCCGACCACTTTTTCAAATAAATGAATTTTTTCATATAAAAGCTTTAAAATATGCTCTTCCACTGTATGTTTGGTAGCCATGTTATAAATATGGACGTCACGCTCCTGCCCGAGCCTGTGGATTCTTCCGATTCTTTGTTCAAGCCGCATCGGATTCCATGGCAAATCATAGTTGATCATGTGATTGCAAAACTGCAGGTTGATCCCTTCGCCGCCTGCTTCAGTTGCAATCAGAACTTGAACCTTCCCGCGGAAAAGGTCCTTCATCCAGTCTTTTTTTCCGCGTTTAAATCCGCCTCTGAACGGCACAGAGCTGATGCCGTGTTGCTGAAGAAACCACTGCAGATAAATTTGAGTGGCACGGTATTCTGTAAAAATAATGACTTTATCGTCTATCTTTTTAATCAGGTCGACGACTTGATTCGCTTTAGAATTTTGCGTTACTTGATTGATGCGGTCCATTAATATAGAAATGGTGTGTTCATCAATGGCTGGTGCCTGTTTTTCTTTTTGGTCGAGCATTTTTTTCAGTGTCATGTACACAGCTTCCCTGCTTGAACAGCATTCTCTTTGGAGTGTCATAATGGAGAACATGCTGGCCGGTTTGTTAATGCTTTCTTTCAGGCGGGAAATCTCATCGTAAAGCGCCTGCTCTGATGGAGAAAATTCAATCGGCACTGTTTCGACGCGGCGCTGCTTCCAATTCAGCCCGGTATCATGCCGCCTGTTGCGAATCATAACTTTATTCACTAGATCTTTTAAATGATCATGCGCTTCTAAGCTGGATTTCTTTTTAGAAAACATTTCTTGAAAGTGATTCTGATTGCCTAAATGACCAGGCTTTAATAATGAAACCAAATTGAATATTTCTTCAACACGGTTTTGGATTGGCGTCGCAGTCAGCAGCAGGCAGTATTTTTTCACAAGATTCCGGACAAATTCATAGTTCTTTGTTTTGCTATTTTTGAGCTTGTGGGCCTCATCAATAATGACGAGATCATATGGGATTGACAGCACAATTTCCCGGTGGGGTGAGCGCTTTGCCGTATCGATGGAGGACACGACGATATCGCACTGCTCCCACACATAGCTTTTCTTTTGCTCAACAGCCGGAATCAAAAATTTTTCCTGAAGCTCTTTCACCCACTGCGAAACAAGTGAAGCTGGCACAAGGATCAGAATTTTTTTGGCTAACCCGCGAATCATATATTCTTTTAGAATCAGTCCGGCTTCAACAGTTTTGCCGAGCCCTACTTCATCTGCTAAAATCGCTTTTCCGTTCATTTTTTCAACAACCTTCTGCGCAACCTCAAGCTGATGGGGAAGCGGCGTGAAGGAAGGGAGATATAATGGGGCCCGCAAGCCTTCAAATTCAGGAATCGCCAATGTTTTCTGGATTTCTGATGAAAGCTTGTACAGCTCCCAGTTTGACCACGGACCGTCGTTTTTCAGTCTTTCGGCAAATTCTTCGGGCCATTTTGTATCATATGTGATTTCTGCATTCATTACTGTGAAACCGCCTTTCATATTCTTCAATTTTTTAAATGAACAATATAAGAAAAATCCGCCCAAATTGCTGTTGCCCCGCATATAGTGATGATGGTAGGATATGAGTATGTATTTGATGTAAGATATTGCTATAGTATGTCCATAACAGCATGAAAATATGAGCGAATGACAGCAAGGGGAGAGACCTGACCGAGAAAACGGGATACAGGCGCCGAAGGAGCAAACTGCGGAGTGAATCTCTCAGGCAAAAGAACTCTTGCTCGACGCAACTCTGGAGAGTGTTTGTGTGAAATGCGCAAGCCACCAAAGGGGACGTCTTTGCTATTGCAAAGTAAACTTTCAGGTGCCAGGACAGAGAACCTTCATTTAATATGAGGTGTTTCTCTGTCCTTTTTTGTATGTTTTTTTAGCTGCGCCGTTGAAAAAGGGGAGGAATTTGATGCTGAAAAGAACACCGTTATTTGAATTGTATAAGGAATATGGAGGGAAAACGATTGATTTCGGAGGCTGGGAGCTTCCTGTTCAATTTTCTTCAATCAAAAAAGAGCATGAGGCTGTCCGAACAGCAGCCGGGCTGTTTGATGTATCTCATATGGGGGAAGTCGAAATCACGGGGGATGACAGTCTGTCTTTTTTACAAAAGCTGATGACAAATGATGTATCCGCGTTAAAAACCGGCCGTGCGCAATATACTGCGATGTGCTATCCGGATGGCGGCACCGTTGATGATTTACTCATCTATCAAAAAGCTGAAAACCGCTATTTGCTTGTCATAAATGCTTCAAATATAGATAAAGATCTTGCTTGGCTTAAAGAACACGCAGCAGGAGATGTCCAGATTCACAATTTGTCAGATCAGATTGCGCTTTTGGCCGTGCAGGGCCCGAAGGCAGAAACAATCTTAAAAAATCTGACAGCTTCAGATGTGTCTGCTTTAAAACCATTTGCATTTATTGATGAAGCTGATATCAGCGGCTGCAAAGCACTCATTTCGCGCACCGGCTATACGGGTGAAGACGGGTTCGAAATTTACTGCCGTGCTGATGACGCCGTCCGAATTTGGAAACAAATCATTGAAGCGGGTGAAGAACATGGGCTTATGCCATGCGGGCTAGGGGCGCGTGATACACTCAGATTTGAAGCGAAGCTCCCGCTCTATGGCCAGGAGCTGACTCGGGATATCACGCCGGTTGAAGCAGGTATAGGATTTGCCGTAAAACAAAAAAAAGAGTCTGATTTTTTCGGGAAGTCTGTATTGAGTGAACAGAAAGAAAACGGGGCGAAACGAAAGCTCGTCGGTCTTGAAATGATTGAAAAAGGAATACCGAGACACGGATATGAAGTGTTTCAAAGCGGCAAGTCCGTCGGAAAGGTGACAACAGGCACCCAGTCACCGACATTGGGGAAAAACGTGGGCCTAGCCTTGGTTGATGCTGGAGCGAGTGAGATCGGAACTGTTGTAGAAGTGGAGATTCGCAAAAAATTAGTGAAAGCAAAGGTAGTTAAAACACCATTTTATAAACGCTAAAAATTTTTCTTTGGAGAGGGGTCAACACATGAAGCACCGCTATTTGCCCGCGACAGAAAAGGATAAACAGGAAATGCTTGATGCCATCGGCGCTAACACGACCGATGATTTATTCGCCGATATACCTGAGAACGTCAGATTCAAAAAAGAGTATCAAATCAAAAAGGCAAAATCAGAAACAGAATTAACAAAAGAACTGACAAAGCTGGCGTCTAAAAACTGTGATACCGTTCAATACGCATCTTTCTTAGGCGCCGGTGTATATGATCATTATCAGCCGGTTATTGTGGATCATGTCATTTCAAGGTCTGAGTTTTATACAGCTTATACACCATATCAGCCGGAAATTTCTCAAGGAGAGCTTCAGGCGATTTTCGAGTTTCAAACGATGATTTGTGAATTAACAGGCATGGATATCAGCAACTCTTCTATGTATGATGGCGGAACAGCCTTGGCGGAAGCCGCGATGCTTGCCTCCGGTCATACGAAAAAGAAAAAAATTGTGGTGTCAACAACCGTGCACCCTGAATCGAGAGAAGTGCTGAAAACATATGCAAAAGGACAGTATATTGAAGTTGTTGAAGTCCCTGCCGCAAATGGAGTGACTGATCTTGATGCTTTGCGCGAAACCGTTTGTGACGATACGGCGGCAGTCATTGTGCAGTACCCGAACTTTTTTGGTCTGGTTGAGCCGTTGAAGGATATTGAGCCGATCGCTCATCAGGGAAAATCCATGTTTATTGTCTCAGCCAATCCGCTTGCATTGGGACTTCTGACCCCGCCGGGCGCTTTTCAGGCTGATATTGTGGTTGGCGATGCACAGCCATTCGGGATTCCTTCCGCATACGGCGGACCCCATTGCGGTTTTTTTGCGGTCACGAAAAAATTAATGAGAAAGGTGCCGGGCCGCCTCGTCGGACAAACGGAGGATGAAAACGGAAAAAGAGGTTTTGTGCTTACCTTGCAAGCCAGAGAGCAGCATATTCGCAGGGATAAGGCGACGTCAAACATCTGCTCGAACCAGGCTTTAAACGCACTGGCCGCTTCCGTCGCCATGACGGCTCTCGGGAAAAACGGCGTAAAAGAAATCGCCCGCCAAAATCTCTTAAAAGCCAATTATGCTAAGCAAGAAGCGAAAAAAGCGGGGCTCACCGTAATGTTTGACGGGCCGATGTTTAACGAATTCGTTATCAAACTAGATGAACCTGTGAAATCGGTAAACCAAAGATTGCTGACAAATGGGATCATCGGCGGCTACAATTTGGGTCTGACGTATCCGAAGCTTGACCGCCATATGCTTATTGCCGTAACAGAGCTGAGAACAAAAGAAGAAATTGACGCACTCATTCAGGAATTGGGGGATCGCCATGAATAATCAGGATCAGGCACTTATTTTTGAGCTTTCAAGAGAAGGCCGTGTCGGCTACAGTCTGCCGGAGCTTGACGTACCGGAAATGGAAGTGGAGGACCTCTTGTCAGACAGCTATATCCGTGATGAGGACGCAGAGCTGCCGGAGGTTTCTGAGCTGGATATTATGCGGCATTACACAGCATTGTCCAGACGGAACCACGGGGTTGATTCGGGCTTTTACCCGCTCGGTTCCTGTACAATGAAATACAATCCGAAATTGAATGAAAAAATCGCGCGGATTCCCGGTTTTGCCGCGATTCATCCTCTTCAGGACGAAGACACAGTGCAAGGCGCTTTGGAGCTTTTATATGACTTAAGCAAGCATCTCGAGGAAATTACGGGAATGGATGAGGTCACGCTTCAGCCCGCGGCGGGGGCGCATGGCGAATGGACGGGACTGATGATGATCCGCGCTTATCATGAGGCGCGCGGAGATATGAAACGGACAAAGGTCATTGTCCCCGATTCAGCTCATGGGACAAATCCTGCGTCTGCAACAGTTGCCGGTTTTGAAACGGTGACGGTGAAATCGAATGAAAACGGGCTTGTTGATTTAGAGGATTTAAAAAGAGCGGTAAATGAAGAAACCGCAGCTCTTATGCTGACGAATCCGAATACACTCGGATTATTTGAGGAACAGATCACCGAGATGGCGGAAATCGTTCACCAAGCCGGAGGAAAGCTGTATTATGACGGCGCTAATTTAAATGCCGTGTTAAGTAAAGCGAGACCCGGTGATATGGGATTTGACGTGGTGCATCTTAATTTGCATAAAACCTTTACAGGGCCTCACGGCGGAGGCGGTCCGGGTTCAGGTCCGGTTGGCGTAAAAGAAGATCTGATTCCTTATCTGCCAAAACCCGTTTTAATCAAAAAAGAAGGGCGATTTACTTTTGACTATGACCGCCCTCACGCGATCGGCCGTGTTAAGCCTTATTACGGCAACTTCGGCATCAATGTCAGAGCGTATACGTATATCCGCTCTATGGGCCCGGACGGGTTAAAGGCCGTTACTGAAAACGCGGTGCTGAACGCCAACTATATGATGAGAAAGCTTGCCCCTTATTACGATCTGCCGTTTGACCGCCATTGCAAGCACGAATTTGTATTGTCAGGGAAACGCCAGAAAAAGCTTGGGGTGCGTACGCTGGATATTGCAAAACGGCTGCTCGATTTCGGCTATCATCCGCCTACAATTTATTTTCCGCTTAATGTTGAGGAGTGCATCATGATTGAGCCGACAGAGACAGAATCCAAGGAAACACTGGATGCATTTATTGATGCTATGATCCAAATTGCGAAAGAAGCAGAGGAAACTCCGGAGCTCGTACAGGAGGCTCCGCATACAACAATCGTCAAAAGAATGGATGAAACAAAAGCAGCCAGACAGCCTGTACTTAGATATGAGAAAAATGTAAGTAGCGAACTTGTAAAATAAAAAAACAGCTGTCTGATATCAGACAGCTGTTTTTTTAATTTTTGGCTTTAATTTTTCCGCCCCATTTTTTAAAGCCGCCCTTAAGGTTATAAATCTCAGTGCAGCCGTTTTTGCGCAGGGTTTGTGCCGCGCGTCCGCTGCGGACACTGTTCTGGCAGTACAGATAGACAGGCTTGTCCGGCCGGATTTCATTTTTTCTCTGTTTCAGCTGAGAAAGCGGAATGTTGCGGGCGCCTAAAATATGTCCGCCATCAAATTCATTCGGTTCACGAACGTCGATAAGCTGCGCTTTGCGGTAACCAGCGCGGAATTCTTCTTCCGTAAGTGTTTTCATAATTCGCTGCTGATAGACATATGAAGCAATCATATAGACGATAAACGCAGCAAAAATAATTAAAACGATCATATTAGACAATGTGATTCTACTCCTTTAACGTATAAAATCAAAACCTTGCTTCTTTAAACAAGGGCATAGAGACGTTTTCGACAAATACTATTATAGTAAAGCACGGCGCGATTGTCATCCATAATGGAACTAAAATATTTTTCATTTTCCCGGCAGTTTGTTAAACTGATTCTATTAAAACGGTAAGGAAGGTCTCAAAATGGAAAAAGAAACTTGGCGGTTTATAGACTCAGGAAATGCAAGCCCGGCTTTCAATATGGCGCTTGATGAAGCGCTTTTATATTGGCACAGTGAAAAGAAAATTCCTCCGGTCATCCGTTTTTACGGCTGGAATCCGGCGACGCTTTCTGTAGGTTATTTTCAAAATATTAAAAAGGAAATCAATTTTGAAGCAGTACATAAGTATAAGCTTGGATTTGTCAGACGCCCGACCGGAGGAAGAGGGGTGCTCCACGATCAGGAATTGACATACAGCGTAATCGTTTCTGAGGATCATCCGGAAATGCCGGCGACTGTAACCGAGGCATATCGGGTTATTTCAGAAGGCATACTTCAAGGCTTTAGAAATCTTGGTCTGGACGCTTATTTTGCCATTCCGAGAACCGAAAAAGAAAAAGAAAGCTTAAAGAACCCGCGCTCATCCGTTTGTTTTGACGCGCCGTCCTGGTATGAGCTTGTTGTCGAGGGACGCAAGGTGGCGGGAAGCGCGCAAACGAGACAAAAAGGCGTCATCCTTCAGCACGGCTCCATTCTGCTTGATTTGGATGAGGACAAGCTGTTTGATCTGTTTTTGTATCCGAGTGAAAGAGTCAGAGAGCGGATGCAGCGCAATTTTAAAAATAAAGCGGTTGCGATTAATGAACTCACTGATCACCCGGTGACGATGGACGATGCACGCAAGGCTTTTAAATCCGGATTTGAAACCGGCTTGAATATTCACTTGGAGCCATACGAATTATCCCAGGAAGAGCTTGATTTTGTTCAGGACTTGGCAGAAACAAAATATGCTTCTGATGAATGGAATTATAAGCGGTAAAAAGGGCTTTTTGGCCTGCAGAGCATCCTTGTTTTTTCAAGTTCATTAGTGTAAACTTGTAATGATTTATAAAGTTAAGGTGCTTTTTGGGAGGGTTTCGATGACGACACCAAGTATGGAAGATTATATTGAACAGATTTATATGCTGATTGAAGAAAAAGGATATGCAAGGGTTTCTGATATCGCGGAAGCATTGGCAGTCCACCCCTCCTCTGTAACAAAAATGGTTCAAAAACTAGATAAAGACGAATATTTAATTTATGAAAAATATCGCGGTCTCGTGCTAACGTCTAAAGGAAAGAAAATAGGCAAACGGCTAGTATACAGACATGAATTGCTTGAGCAGTTTTTAAGAATCATTGGTGTTGATGAAGAGAAAATATATAACGATGTCGAAGGAATCGAGCATCATTTAAGCTGGAACAGCATTGATCGCATCGGTGATCTTGTTCAATATTTTGAAGAAGACGATGCGCGTAAAAAAGAGCTGAAATCAATCCAAAAGAAAACAGAACATCATAATCAGTAAAAAGGCGGGTCTCAAAGGAGGCCGCCTTTTTTTGATGAAATGCGCCCTGCTTCATTCATTGGTCTATTTCTTCGCGTATTTTCTTAAAATGATAGTAAACCATTGGATGGAGGGGGAGGGTATGGGATGTATATTGACGGTGTGTTTTCTGGCGGAGGGGTAAAAGGCGTGGCGCTTGCCGGCGCTTATGAAGCGCTTGAGGAAAAAGGCTTCCGCTTTGCACGGCTTGCCGGCACAAGCGCCGGCGCCGTTATTGCCGCTTTTATTGCATCAGGTTATTCAAGCAAGGAAATTCACGCTTTGATTGAAGAAGTGGACGGAGAGAGGCTGCTGGACCAGCGATACTCATTTCTCCCCTTAAAAATGCTCCAATGGGTGTCCATTTACTGGCGTTTGGGCTTGTTTAAAGGAGACACATTAGAAAAGTGGATCGCCGACCTTTTAAGAGCGAAAGGCGTACGCGTCTTTGGCGATTTGAAAAAAGGCTCTTTGCGGCTCATTGCTTCGGATCTGACAAACGGCACAATGATCGTGCTGCCGGACGACTTGGTCCGCTACGGGTTAAATCCGGATATGTTTCCGGTTGCCAGAGCAGTAAGAATGAGCTGCAGCATTCCCTATTTTTTTGAACCAATAAAATTAAAAACAGATACAGGAACTGCCACCGTAGTGGATGGGGGCGTTTTAAGCAATTTTCCCATATGGCTGTTTTCTAAAGAAAGAAAACGACCTGTTATCGGTGTGACGCTTGCGCCGAATGAAAGGGAGCGGCCGAAAAAAAATATCGGAAACGCTTTCGAACTGTTTGGCGCTCTGTTTGAAACGATGAAGGATGCGCATGACGCAAGACATATCGCGTCACGCTATGAGCAAAATATCATTTTTCTTCCGGTTGACAACGTGATGGCGACCGAATTTCATTTAACACAACAAAAAAAACTAGCCCTGATTGAGCTAGGTAAAAGTCGGACAGAGCAGTTTTTAAAGCAGTGGACCTATTAAAAAAGCGCTCTGTTTTTCTTTTTATTTTTTTTCCCTTCTATGACAGTCAGCTGCGTCTGGCTTTTTTTCTTGAGAATCATCGGCTTAGGTTTGCTGGCGCTCGGAACGCTTCGCAGATGGCTTACCCGTCCTTTATGCCCGGCACGGTGCTTTGCTTTTTGTTCTTTCAGCCGGCGCCGCGATTGTTTGGCCGCTTTTTTAAAAGCCGCTCCTTCACTGCCAGTATTTCGCTTCATTACATATTTCACAATAAAATAAATAATGATACCTGCCAAGATGACGGTTATCGCCATTTTTGCCATTTCTCCGGGATTGGTTACCAGCACATAGAGGAAACCGAACGCTCCCAGCGCAATTAATACAGCAATAATAGGTTGTACACGATGATTCATAACTGTCCACCTCCGAAAGTAATAGCAGGGCAACGGATATTAGATGACGTTGTGAGAAGGCTGCTCTTTTTGTTCAGATCTTTCTTCGAGTCTGAGAAGCTCGTTAAAGCTTTCGATTGCAACTTCAACTTGGTCATCCTTAGGTTCTTTCGTCGTTAACAGCTGAAGCCAGAGGCCCGGGTACCCGAGACATTTCAAACCGGGAATATCACGCACTTTATTTGTCAGCTGCAGCACTTCAAAGGAAATCCCAAGTACAACCGGTATGAGAGCGACACGATCTATAACACGCAACCAAAGCGGGTCTGTCGGAACAAGCAAGTATACAAACATACCGACAATAATGGTAAATAAAATAAAGCTGGACCCGCAGCGGTAATGAAGCCGTGATTGATTTTGAACGTTCTCTACAGTAATTGGCAAATTCTGTTCATAACAGTTTATGACCTTATGTTCGGCTCCATGATATTGAAACACTCTTTTAATCAGCGGTGTCATGGATAAAAAATAAATATAACCGAGCAGCAAAATCAATTTGAATAGACTTTCAACTGCGATTTGCGCTGTGTCCGATGGAAAAACCGGTCTTGTCAGTTCAGCTAAGAAAACAGGAACCAATGTAAATACGAATTTACTGAACAAAAATGATAAGACGCCGATCACTGCAAGGCTGAGATACATTGACAGCCCCGAGGCTTTTTTTTCTTCCTTAAGCGTCTCGTCCTCAGACGGATCAAGTCCATAGCGTTCACTCGAGAAATTCAAATGCTTTGTGCCGTTAGCGCTCGCTTCAATAATAGCCGCGATCCCTCTTATAAATGGTATTTTTTTTACCCTGTTCAGCTTCGGATTGTGTTTCCGGGGAAGCTTGAAGAAATTAATGCTTCCGTCTGTTCTTCGTATGGCCGTAACGTAATTGTGTTTTCCGCCAAACATAACGCCTTCCACAACCGCCTGCCCGCCGTAAGCGGGCGGAATTTTATGTTTTGACATATTCATCAACCTGCCTATTTCTTTAGGATTGCTAACTATTTCCTTTCACTCTATTGTACAGGAAACAGCGCGAAACCTCTAGATTGACGGGCTGAAAATTTGCCAGAGCCTTGCTTTTTCTACAGTATACCCGTTATTTTCAAATTTTACTCGCTGCTGTCAAAATGTGTGAGCTTTTTTATTGACATTTCATTTTTTGGGCACACTTTAACAAGGAGGTGGCCGTTATGACAAGTGAAAAAAATACAGATCAAAACGAACAAACAAAAGAGGATCAGGGACCGCCTGTGCCAATGGGCGGCAGGGTAGCGGCGACGGGTTTTTGCGGAGGCGTATTATGGAGTTTCGTCGGTTATATCGCCTACTTATTTCATTTTTCCGAAATCAGCCCCAATATGATATTGCAGCCGTTTGTACTCGGAGAGTGGAAAAAACATGGTTTAGGAACGATTATCAGCATCATTGTGATTGGCATCATTTCGATTGGCGGGGCGTTTCTTTATTATCTTCTCTTGAAACGCTTGAAAACGATGTGGCCTGGTATGTTATACGGCTTGCTGCTTTGGCTGCTCGTGTTTTTTGTGTTTAATCCGATTTTCCAAGATGTGCGCGCCGTAACTGAATTGAAATCAGATACGATTATTACAACAATTTGCATCTATCTGCTTTACGGGCTGTTTGTCGGATATTCAATTTCATTTGAATATAATGAGCTGAACTCGGAAAAGCTGGCACGTGCGCTGGGAACACAGAGAGAATAGTGTATTATCCTTTTTTGTTATGATAAAATGTTCACGAGAAGTGAACATTTTTTACATGAGAAACCCTCGCGAAAAGGAGAGAGCCATGTGCCTCATTTTTTGATTTTGAACGGCCCGAATGTCAATCGGCTGGGGAAGCGTGAGCCGGATGTATTTGGGCGTCACACACTGACAGATATTGAAACAGATCTTTTTCAATTTGCTGAAGCCTTACATATTCAGCTTACTTTTTTCCAGTCTAATCATGAAGGCGATTTGATAGACGCCATACACGAGGCTGAGGAACAATATGACGGAATTGTTTTGAATCCGGGCGCGCTGAGCCATTACAGCTATGCAATCAGGGATGCTGTTTCAAGCATCAGCCCTCCTGTGGTTGAGGTGCATTTATCAAATTTATACGCCAGAGAAGAATTCAGGCATCAGTCAGTGATCGCTCCTGTTGCGAAAGGGCAGATTGTCGGCCTCGGATCTGAAGGCTACAAGCTTGCTGTTCGCTATTTATTAAGCCAGCAAGGGGGAGAATAAAGATGAAACTTGAGAAATTAAGAAACTTGTTCGAACAGCTGGGGATAGACGGAATGCTGATTACAAGCAGCATCAATTTGCGCTATATGACCGGTTTTACAGGGTCAGCGGGCTTAGCTGTCATATCCGGAGACAGGGCTGCGTTTATTACGGATTTCCGTTATACGGAGCAGGCGAAGGTTCAGGTAAAGGGCTTTGAAATCATTGAGCACGGCGGCAGCCTGATTCAAACCACTGCCGACACAATTGAAAAGTTCGGCATCAAACGTCTTGGTTTTGAACAAAACAGTATGACCTACGGCACATACGCGTCCTACAACGCGGTTGTCAGTGAGGCTGAATTAGTGCCTGTGGCTGAATCCGTGGAAAAGTTGCGCTTGATTAAGTCTAATGAAGAGATTAAGATATTAGAGGAAGCTGCGAAGATTGCAGATGATGCTTTCAGCCATATCTTGACGTTTATGAAACCCGGCATTTCTGAAATAGCTGTTGCCAATGAATTGGAGTTTTATATGAGAAGCCAAGGAGCGGACAGCTCTTCTTTTGATATGATTGTCGCCTCGGGCCTTCGGTCAAGCCTTCCCCATGGGGTGGCAAGTGACAAACTGATTGAAAGCGGGGATCTTGTTACGCTGGATTTTGGCGCTTACTATAAAGGATATTGTTCTGACATTACCCGAACGGTCGCTGTAGGCCAGCCTAGTGATCAATTGAAAGAAATTTATCAGGTCGTATTTGATGCTCAGGCACTCGGCGTCGAACATATTAAGCCGGGCATGACAGGCAAAGAGGCTGACGCCCTGACAAGGGATCATATCGCTGCAAAAGGCTACGGTGAGTACTTCGGCCATTCAACCGGGCATGGGCTCGGCATGGAAGTTCATGAGTCGCCGGGGCTGTCCGTCAGATCTTCAGCTATCCTTGAACCGGGCATGGTGGTTACAGTGGAGCCGGGCATTTACATACCAGAAACAGGCGGTGTCCGAATTGAAGATGACATCGTGATGACAGAAAACGGCAACCGGACAATTACCCATTCCCCAAAAGAACTCATTATTTTGTGATTGGAATATAGGAGGACATTAAACATGATTTCAGTAAACGATTTCCGTACAGGATTAACAATCGAAGTGGATGGCGGCATTTGGCGCGTCGTTGACTTCCAGCACGTAAAACCGGGTAAAGGTGCGGCATTTGTCCGTTCTAAACTTCGCAACCTGCGTACTGGCGCGATTCAGGAAAAAACATTCCGTGCTGGTGAAAAAGTGGCAAAAGCGCAAATCGAAACAAAAACAATGCAATACTTATATGCAAACGGAGACCAGCACGTATTCATGGATACAAGTTCTTATGAACAGCTTGAACTGAGTGAAACTCAAATTGAAGAGGAATTAAAATATCTGCTTGAAAATATGTCTGTACACATCATGATGTACCAAGATGAAACACTCGGTATCGAACTTCCGAACACGGTTGAGCTGAAAGTGGTAGAGACTGAACCTGGCATTAAAGGTGATACGGCATCAGGCGGTACAAAACCTGCGAAAACCGAAACTGGTCTTGTTGTAAACGTGCCGTTCTTTGTCAATGAAGGCGACACTCTTGTAGTCAACACATCAGATGGTTCTTACGTTTCAAGAGCATAAGGAGAAAAAAGAGGCCTGTTCCCAATTGGGAGCAGGCTTTTTTTGTGCGCAAAAACAGAATCTTTCTTTTATACGAAAATGGCAAGACTACTTCCGCCAGCTAGAGCATATCATATAAAAAAATGGGAGGTTGGGAGAGTGCTATGAAATTTTTTCTTGGAAATATCAATTCTACTGTTTTGACAATGGCCGGATTGCGAGTTTTATCCTCCATGATTGAGCTGACGGCCGCGATTGTGATGCTTGTGACAAATGATGTCCGCAAAGCGGTTGTGGTCAACAGCATTCTTGCTATTGTCGGTCCGCTGATTTTTATCATCACCATGACTGTGGGAATCTACCAAATTGCCGGGCAGCTGTCATATGCAAAACTGATCTTGATTTTTACGGGTGTCGTGTTGATTTTAGCGGGTGTCCACAAATAAAGAGAGGCTTGTCATAAAGTCTGCCGCACATCATACATTTTAAAGAAGCCGATCGGTAGAAAGGAGGAGACTCTGTTGAATGAAATTGCTGACGTTCTCCCTGAATCCATGAAAAACGCCCTTTCTGAAATACCGGAACATCAATGGCTGGAAATCGAAGAAATCAGAATTCGGGTTAACCGCCCTGTTGAACTGATACGAAAAGGACAACCTCTTTTTTTGTCCTATGCGGGCACGGCCGAGGATGCCCACCTGATCCTCAGCCGGCTGAGCAATTATAGTATGTATACGCTCGAAGAAGAGCTGAAGAAAGGGTATGTCACCATCAGGGGCGGCCACAGAGTCGGACTTGCAGGCAGAGTCATTACAGAAAACGGAGGGGTGAAGGGCCTCCGCGACATTGCGTCTTTTAATATACGAATTGCCCGGCAAAAGCTTGGAATTGCAGAACCGCTGCTGCCTTATCTGCATCAAAACGGCTGGCTGAATACATTGATTATCGGTCCGCCGCAAACCGGTAAAACAACGCTGCTTCGGGATCTTGCCAGACTTGCGAGCAGCGGCAAGAACCGCATTCCGCCCGTAAAGACAGGCATTGTCGATGAACGGTCGGAAATTGCCGGGTGCCTGCGCGGCATTCCGCAACATCAATTCGGACAGAGAATTGACGTGTTAGATGCCTGTCCGAAGGCTGAGGGGCTGATGATGATGATCCGGTCAATGAGTCCCGAGGTGATAATCGTTGATGAAATCGGAAGAACGGAGGATACAGAAGCACTTCTCGAGGCGCTGCATGCCGGTGTTTCGGTCATCGTATCCGCGCATGGCTGGAGTATTTCTGATCTGATGAAGCGGCCTTCATTAAAGCGTCTGTGGGAAGAAAAAGCCTTTGACCGCTATTTGGAATTATCCAGAACGAAGGGACCGGGCACAGTAAGCCGTATTTATGACAAAGACGGAAACGTGCTTTCGGGAACGAGGGACGTGAAAACATGCTGAAGCTGTTAGGCGCTGTATTCATTGTAGCTGCGACAACATGGACAGGTTTCGAGACGGCGAAAATTTATACAGAACGGCCAAGGCAAATCCGTCAGCTGCGTGCGGCGCTCCAATCCCTTGAGGCGGAAATTATGTACGGCCATACACCGCTTCACACCGCTTCGCAGCAGATCGCAAAACAGCTTGCGCAGCCTGTTTCGGCTCTGTTTCTCAGTTTTAGCGAACAGCTGGAGAAAGGCAGTGATTCCGCTAAAACGGCATGGGAGCAAAGCTTAAAAAAAGTGTGGGACAACATGTCACTGAAAAAAGCCGAATATGATGTGCTGAAGCAATTCGGCGAGACGCTTGGGATTCACGATCGAATCTCACAGCAAAAACATATCAAGCTGGCACTTACACACTTAGAGGCATCGGAAGCGGATGCTGAGCAGGCACAAGCGAAAAATGAAAAGATGATAAAAAGTTTAGGCTTTTTAGCGGGCTTGTTACTCATTCTTCTATTGATGTAAACGTGAGGGGAGCAAAAATAAAATGGGAGTAGACGTGAATGTCATTTTTCAAATCGCCGGAGTGGGAATCGTGGTCGCTTTTTTACACACGATTTTGGATCAGATGGGAAAAAAAGAATACGCCCAGTGGGTGACGCTGTTAGGTTTTATCTATATTTTATTTATGGTCGCCACCATTGTGGATGACCTCTTTAAAAAGATAAAAGCTGTGTTTTTGTTTCAAGGATAGGGGGGCTTACAGATTGACATTGTTCAAATTGTAGGTTTAGGGCTGATCGCCACCTTCCTTTCTTTGATCGTAAAAGAACAAAAGCCGACATTTGCCTTTTTAATTGTCGTATTTGCCGGATGTGTTATTTTTCTCTATTTGGTAGATCAAATCTACGACATTATCAGAATGATTGAAAAAATAGCCGTTAACGCCAATGTCAACATGGTATATGTTGAAACGATTTTAAAGATTATCGGAATCGCCTATATTGCTGAATTCGGGGCGCAGCTCACCAAGGATGCCGGTCAAGGGGCCATCGCCTCGAAAATAGAATTGGCGGGGAAAATTCTGATTCTCGTTATGGCTGTTCCTATTTTAACCGTGATTATTGAAACGATTCTCGGACTTATACCTTCCATGTCATAACCGAAAGGAGGCGGCAGATTGAAGCGTTTTCGATGGGCATTGGTTCTTGCGGTGCTGCTCATATTCGGCTGCACAGAAATTGTACAAGCAGAAGACGATTCGGTCCAAACAGAAGAACATACCGAAACGCCGGAGCAATTGGCTGAAAAAACGGCTGAGTCGCTTGAAACAGACAAGATCGGTGAATTTTGGAATGACATAATGACAGAGTACGGCGGGCTTCTGCCGGAAAGTCAAAAAGGAAGTTTGCTTGAGTTTATAAACGGTGATAAATCCTTTTCACCGCAAGAATGGCTGAAGGCTCTCTTTTCTTATTTGTTTCATGAAGTGCTTGCCAATGGAAAGCTTCTCGGCACGTTGATTTTGCTGACGATTTTTTGCGTCATTCTTCAGCTTCTGCAAAATGCATTTCAGCAAAGCACAGTCAGCAAGGTTGCCTACGCAATTGTTTATATGGTGCTGATTATCCTTGCGCTGAACAGCTTTCATGTAGCGATCAATTATGCGACAGAGGCGATTCAGACGATGACCAGTTTTATTTTGGCTCTCATTCCTCTCCTGCTGGCACTATTGGCTTCCTCTGGAGGAGCTGTATCTGCGGCCTTCTTTCATCCTGTTATTCTCTTTCTAATGAATACGAGCGGTCTGCTGATTCAAAATATCGTCATGCCGCTGATTTTCTTATCAGCGATTCTGAGCATCGTCAGTACAATGACTGAACAATACAAAGTAACGCAGCTGTCCAATCTTCTCAGAAATATTGCCATCGGAGCGCTGGCAGTCTTTCTCACTGTGTTTCTCGGCGTCATTTCTGTGCAGGGTGCCTCGGCGGCAGTGACAGACGGCATTACGCTCAGGACGGCTAAGTTTATTACCGGCAACTTCATTCCTGTTCTTGGAAGAATGTTTACTGACGCAACGGATACAGTGATCAGCGCTTCCTTATTGCTGAAAAATACGGTAGGAATCCTGGGTGTCGCCATTTTGATTTGTATTGCGGCTTTCCCGGCAATCAAAGTGCTTTCTCTCGCTTTTATTTACAAGCTGGCAGCCGCGATTCTCCAGCCGCTCGGCGGCGGTCCGGTCATTACCTGTCTCGATGTCATCAGCAAAAGCGTCATTTATATTTTTGCGGCTCTCGCTATTGTGTCTCTCATGTTTTTTTTAAGCCTTACCGTCATTATTACTGCCGGAAACCTCACGATGATGATGAAATAAAGGAGGCTGACGGATGAGTTTTTTAACTGAATGGCTTACCAGCATCGTCTTATTTATTCTATTTGCAATCGTCATTGATATGCTGCTGCCGAGCTCCAGCATGCAAAAGTACGCAAAAATGGTAGTCAGCCTGCTGCTGATCGTCGTCATGCTTACTCCAATCTTTAAGCTTTTCAAAACAGACCCCGAAGTCATCTTTGAATACCTCACAAAAAACGGGCAATCGGAATCTGCCGAAATAAAAAATCAGATCAATTCAAAAAAAATAGAAATACAAGCTTCCCAGCGCGCATATATTTTAGAAGAAATGGCTGTCCAACTAAAAAAGAAAGCGGAGGAGATGTTCAGTCATGACAAATATAAAGTAGACCAAATCAAGATCACGGCAGGAGAAAAAGTAGATTCAGAAGAGGATATCAAAACAATCAGCGTGTATATGGCCCCGTCTTCTGAAAAAACGGTCCAAACGGTCGCGCCGATCGACATTAATACGGATCATGCATACGTCACGAAAGAAAAAGCGGAACAAAAAGAAGCTAAACAGATTGAGACAAAGCTTGCGGACATTTGGGAAATCGGCAGTGAGAAAATTACGGTTCATATGGAAGGCGGGGAGAGGATCGGCAATGAATAAAAACGGATTATGGAACGTATTGAAAAAGCAGTTTCTTCCGAGGCAATCGAAGGACGGCGAAAAACCGAAGCTGACCAAATATCATTACTTTCTGTTCGTTTTTGTTCTCGGTGTCTCCTTTATGCTAGTCAGCCAGCTCTTTTCTTCACCGGAGAAAACGGAAAACGCCCAGACCATAACAGCACCCGCATCAGCTGATTCGGCGGACAGCAAAGAGAAAACAGCTGAAGTGTTTAAAGCCTCTAAATCTGATGATCCTAAAAACTCTATTGGCGATTATGAAAAAGAATATGAAAACCAGCTGAAAGAAATTCTTGAAACCATTATCGGCGTGGAGGATGTCTCGGTTGTGGTCAATGTAGACGCAACGTCACTGAAGGTTTATGAAAAAAACAAATCAAGCAAAAATACAACAACTGAAGAAACAGACAAAGAAGGCGGAACTAGAAGTGTGACGGATCAAACATCAGAGGAAGAAATCGTCATGATCAGGAATGGGGATAAAGAAACCCCTGTTGTGGTTCAAACGAAAAAACCTGATATACGCGGTGTACTCGTTGTTGCTCAAGGAGTGGACAACGTTCAAATAAAACAAACCATTATTGAAGCGGTGACACGGGTCCTGGATGTTCCAAGCCACCGGGTTGCGGTTGCCCCTAAAAAAATAAAGGAGGATTCATAAATGCTCAAAAAACAAACCGTTTGGCTGTTAACCATGCTCAGTCTTGTTGTGGTGTTAAGTGTTTATTATATCATGTCGCCGGAAAGTAAAAATGCGGTGCAGATGCAAAGTGAAAAAAGCCCGTCTGACAGCGGTGAGGTAGCAACTGAAAAAACACCTGCCAAGGAAGACACAAAGGAAAAAAACGGTGCTGAAACAGAGAAAGAAGACGGAACAAAGGGTACGAAAGATTCTTCATCAGACAAAGAAACTTCCGCTGAAGCGAGTGAAAAAGGAACAGTTGTGACCGAAACCGCCGATGATGATCTCTTCACAACGTACCGCCTTGATTTAGAGGATGCCAGAAGCAAGGAAAGGGAAGAACTGAATGCGATCGTATCCAGCGACGATGCAACAGCAAAGGAAAAGAGCGAAGCATATGATAAAATGACAGCCCTCAGTGAAGCGGAAGGAACAGAAAAACAGCTTGAAACACTGATTAAAACACAAGGCTATGAAGATGCCCTCGTAAATGCGGAAGGAGACAAAATCAACATCACGGTCAAGTCTGACAAACACTCCAAATCTAAAGCTACAGCCATCATAGACCTTGTTGCCAAAGAAATTAAAACGATGAAAGACGTTGCTGTCACATTTGAGCCTTCCAAATAGTTAATGAACAACCGCCCGCCGAAACGCGGGCTTTTTGCATGCCAATCATATTAGAGTTGAATTCAAAAGTCTGCTCCTGTAAGATAAACATAGTATGTACTTTTAGTAGTAACCTATAAAAAGAAATTTCAATACATAGGAGTGCGATTGAATGTTAAATATTAAAGAAATCCATGAGCTGATTAAAACAATTGACGAATCTTCAATTGATGAATTCGTATATGAAAATGAAGGTGTTTCCCTAAAACTGAAAAAACACGAAGCGGGTACAGTACAAGTGATGCAGCAAGCACCGGCAGCACCTGTACAAGCAGCGGCTCCGCAAACGGCACAGCCGCAAGCGCAGCAAGCAGCGCCGGCACCTGCACAAGAGGCGCCGAAACAAGATGAAAACCTGCATCAAATCAAATCGCCGATGGTGGGAACATTTTATGCTTCTTCATCACCGGAAGCCGGTCCTTATGTAACTGCAGGCTCTAAAGTAAATGAAAACACAGTTGTCTGCATTGTGGAAGCAATGAAGCTATTCAACGAAATTGAAGCTGAAGTAAAAGGCGAAATCGTTGAAGTATTAGTTGAAAACGGCCAGCTGGTTGAGTATGGACAACCTCTATTTCTTGTAAAAGCAGAGTAAGGAGACTTAACATGATAAAAAAGCTATTGATCGCCAACAGAGGAGAAATTGCTGTCAGAATCATCAGAGCCTGCAAAGAGCTCGGCATTGAGACTGTCGCTGTTTATTCAGAAGCTGATAAAGATGCCCTGCATGTGCAAATGGCTGATGAGGCTTTTTGTATCGGACCGAAAGCATCAAAAGACAGCTATCTAAACGTTACAAATATCGTAAGTGTCGCCAAGCTTACCGGCACAGACGCTATTCATCCGGGATACGGATTTTTAGCTGAAAACGCCGACTTCGCGGAATTATGTGAAGAAGTAAATGTCACGTTTGTCGGACCAAGCGCTGAGGCCATTTCAAAAATGGGAACAAAAGACGTTGCGCGGGAGACGATGAAACAGGCGGGCGTGCCGATCGTTCCAGGTTCACAAGGAATTATAGAAAATGTGGAAGAAGCGGTTTCGCTGGCTAATGAAATTGGGTATCCTGTAATTATAAAAGCCACCGCAGGCGGAGGCGGAAAAGGAATCAGGGTTGCACGCACCGAAGAGGAATTGATTAACGGCATTAAGATTACTCAGCAGGAAGCTGCAACTGCATTTGGAAATCCTGGAGTTTACATCGAAAAATACATAGAGGATTTTCGTCATGTTGAGATCCAAGTGCTTGCCGATAATTATGGAAATACCATTCATTTGGGCGAACGCGACTGCTCGATTCAAAGACGCCTTCAAAAGCTTTTGGAAGAATCACCATCTCCTGCGCTTGATTCAGAAATCAGAGAGCAGATGGGTGAAGCAGCGGTTAAGGCTGCAAAAGCAGTTGGCTACACAGGCGCGGGCACAGTTGAATTTATTTATGACTACAGAGAACAGCGCTACTACTTCATGGAAATGAACACAAGAATTCAAGTAGAGCATCCAGTCACAGAAATGGTGACAGGAACAGACCTGATTAAGGAACAAATCAGAGTCGCATCAGGAATGGAACTCAGCCTCAAACAAGAAGATGTTCTATTTGAAGGCTGGGCCATCGAATGCCGAATTAATGCGGAAAACCCAAGCAAAAATTTCATGCCGTCACCTGGTGAAATCAAAATGTATCTGCCGCCGGGCGGTTTAGGTGTCCGTGTAGATTCAGCCGCGTACCCGGGCTATACCATCCCTCCGTACTACGACAGCATGATTGCGAAAGTAATCACATACGGAAAAACGAGAGATGAAGCGGTTGCCCGCATGAAGCGCGCATTAAGCGAATTCGTCATCGAAGGCATAGAAACAACAATCCCGTTCCACATCAAACTGCTTGAACACGAAACATTTGTCAGCGGAGAGTTTAATACGAAGTTTTTAGAAACATATGATGTAATGGGCTCATAATTTTTACGGAGGTGAATTGAATGAAAGACAACAGCTTGCTTAAAATGGATCATGAAGACACGCATTTAGGTAAGGTTGAGATCGCGCCGGAAGTCATTGAGGTGATTGCCGGTATCGCAGCTTCAGAAGTTGACGGCGTTGCTGAAATGCGCGGGAACTTTGCGACAGGCGTCGTCGAGCGCTTCGGCAAAGTAAACCACGGCAAGGGCGTAAAAGTCGACTTGGCGGATGACGGAATTACGATCGATGTCTACTGTGTTGTCGCATTCGGCGTTTCCATTCCGAAAGTCGCAGCGGCCGTTCAGGAAAACATTCGTCAAACCTTATTAAATATGACGTCTCTTTCAATTAACGAGATCAATATTCACATCGTCGGCATTCAATTTGACACAAAAGCCCAGGAAGTCGAAATCGACGAAGAAATGTAAATGGCTTAACAGGAAACCAAGGGGAGGGCGGCCCTTTGGTTTTTTTACACGTTACCCTTTATTTCAAAGCATGAAGAAAGCCGGCTCAAGGCAGCCGAGTTTCTTCATGATCGTGAAATCCGAATGATCATATGAAGGTGTGTAAAAATATTCGGTAATAGGGTCGAAAAACCTTGATTTCAATATGCGGATACGAAAAAAATATGTTATGATCTCTTTATGGCTTAACGACAAGCGGATAAAGAGGATCAAAGGAGAAAGAAAATGAAAAGAAGAACAGCAAGAGAAAAAGCTTTGCAGGCACTATTTCAAATTGATGTCAGCGATATTGCAGTGAATGAAGCCATTGAACACGCATTAGATGAAGAAAAGACAGATCCTTTCTTTGAAAAGCTTGTATACGGTGTACTTGAACACCAGGTTCAGCTGGATGAAATGATTTCGAAACATCTGGTGAATTGGAAGCTTGACCGGATTGCCAATGTTGACCGTGCTATTTTGCGTCTGGCAGCATACGAAATGGCATATGCCGAAGACATTCCGGTAAATGTCTCCATGAACGAAGCGATTGAGCTGGCGAAACGGTTTGGTGATGACAAAGCGACAAAATTTGTAAACGGGGTTCTTTCTAACATTAAATCTGATATTGAACAATCATAGGAGGAAAGAAAATGACTGCAACAATCATCGACGGAAAAGAAACGGCAAAAGAAAAACGCGAACAATTGGCAAAAGAAGTAGAAGAGCTTAAAAAGCAAGGCGTCACTCCCGGCCTGGCGGTTATTTTGATTGGAGATGACCCAGCTTCTCATTCTTACGTGCGGGGAAAGAAAAAAGCAGCAGAAACAATGGGCATGAATTTTAAGCTTGATCAATTCGACAGCTCCCTCACAGAAGCTGAACTGCTTTCGATTATTGACAAATACAATGAAGACCCTGAGTTTCACGGAATTCTCGTTCAGCTTCCGCTTCCAGACCATATTTCTGAAAAAGCGGTGATTGAGCGTATTTCTCCTGATAAGGATGTAGACGGTTTTCATCCGTTAAATGTAGGGAAAATGCTGCTAGGCGAAGATACATTTCTTCCTTGCACGCCGCACGGAATTGTCGAGCTTTTGAAGAAAACCAATATTGACCTTTCCGGTAAAGAGGTTGTTGTAGTCGGCCGAAGCAATATTGTCGGTAAACCTGTCGGCCAGCTTTTATTAAATGAAAACGCGACAGTGACATACTGTCATTCAAGAACAAAAGATATATCTGAACATACGAAAAAAGCGGACATCCTGGTGGTGGCGGTCGGTAAAGCCAACTTCATCACTGCTGACCAGATGAAAGAAGGCGCCATCGTTATTGACGTCGGCGTTAACCGTTTGGAAAGCGGAAAGCTTTGCGGAGACGTTGAGTTTGAAGGTGCGAAGGAAAAAGCATCCTTTATTACACCTGTTCCGGGCGGAGTCGGTCCTATGACCATCACGATGCTTGCGCATAATACTGTTAAATCTGCGAAACGTACGTTATCATAGATCTTTGGAGATATTCAGAGACAGGCTAAAAACCCTGCCTCTGGATAATGAGCACGATACCCGCTTCTTCAGGCTCCTTAAGCCAGAGCGGGTTTTCTTTAGTTATGGTGCAGGAATGCTTACGAGAGGAGTTTGAGACATGGGTGAAACAGCGTATGTTACTGTCTCAGCGCTGACAAAGTATATAAAACGAAAATTCGATGTAGATCCTCACCTTGAAAATATTTGGATTAAAGGCGAATTATCGAATGTAAAGATACACACGAGAGGTCATATTTACTTCACGTTAAAAGACGAAAACGCCCGGATGCAGTCGGTCATGTTCGCCAGACAGAGCGAGCGTCTTCCTTTTAAACCTGAAAACGGTATGAAAGTGCTGGTGAGAGGCGGAATTTCCGTATACGAACCGAGCGGAAACTATCAATTATATGCAAAAGAAATGCAGCCTGACGGGGTCGGAGCGCTTTATTTAGCGTATGAAGAATTAAAAAAGAAGCTAGCCGGAGAAGGTTTATTTGACGAACGCTACAAAAAACAAATCCCCGCATTTCCAGCCACAATCGGGGTTGTGACATCACCCACAGGTGCTGCTGTCAGAGATGTCATTACAACTCTAAAAAGAAGATATCCCCTTGTAAAAGTCATTGTTCTTCCAGCGCTCGTTCAGGGTGAAAATGCGAGCAGATCAATTGTTAGGCGCATTGAAGAGGCGAATGAAAAACAGGCGTGCGACGTATTAATTGTCGGAAGAGGCGGCGGATCGATAGAGGAACTGTGGGCGTTTAACGAAGAAATCGTAGCCCGTGCGATCTTTGCTTCCAACATACCGATCATTTCGGCAGTCGGGCATGAGACGGATTTTACCATCAGTGATTTTGTTGCGGATATCAGAGCGGCGACACCTACAGGAGCAGCTGAGATTGCAGTGCCCCATACCACTGATTTAATTGAACGGACGAAAACGGCGGAAGTCAGAATGACAAGAGCGATGCAGCAGCATCTCATCCAAAAAAAAGAACGGGTTCAAACACTTCAATCCTCATATGCATTTCGCTTTCCTAAGCGGCTGTTTGAGCAAAAAGAGCAGCAGTTTGACCTTGCATACCAGCAGTTCCAAGCTCAGCTTACTGCGCTGTTGGACCGGAAAAGCAGACAGCTTGAGCGCGAAACTTACAGATTAGAGGCACTGCACCCCCATGAACAGCTGAAACAGGCGAGAAAACGGTATGAGGATCAGACGAATCAGCTGAAAAAAAATATGAATATCCAAATGAAGCAGCTGCATTCTCAGTTTCAAACCGTTCTTGGCAAGCTGAACGCGCTAAGTCCCCTTCAAATTATGGAAAGAGGATACAGCTTGGCTTATAAGGAAGATGAACTCATAAAAAGCGTCAGTCAGATAGAAGAGAAAGACCAGCTTGAGGTAAAGCTGAAGGATGGCGTGCTGACCTGTGAAGTATTAAATAAGAGAGGGGAAGAAAAATGACAGACATGAAAAAAAATGAAAGCATGACGTTTGAAGAAGCGATGAAAGGCTTAGAAAGCATTGTATCAAAGCTTGAAGAAGGCGATGTGCCTCTGGAGCAAGCAATTAACTACTTTCAAGAAGGAATGGCTCTTTCAAAAATGTGCCATGAAAAGCTTCAAAAAGTAGAAAAGCAAATGGACTTCATTTTAAAAGAAGACGGCGAACTGGCACCTTTTAGTGTTCAGGAGGAAGACGAAGGTGACAAATAATTTAGCTAGCTTTCTGGCGGAGCGTAAAAAAACGGTTGAAAAACAGCTCTTTGTATATACAGAAAACCTTAATATCCCGGATTCATTAAAAAAATCTATGCTGTATTCTCTTGAGGCCGGAGGGAAACGGCTGCGGCCTCTCATCGTGCTGGCGGTTTTGAATGCGTACGGAAAAAGTGAAAAAGACGGTATCCCAGTCGGGTGCGCTGTTGAAATGATTCACACGTATTCATTAATTCATGATGATCTGCCTTGCATGGATGATGATGATCTGCGCCGCGGAAAGCCGACAAACCATAAAGTATTTGGTGAAGCCACGGCTGTTTTAGCGGGAGACGGGCTGCTGACGGAAAGCTTTAAGCTGATTACGTCCCATGTGTCAGACGAAGTATCCGCAGAAAAGCGGCTTCGTCTTGTGAATGAACTGATTTCAGCAGCGGGAACCGAGGGCATGGTCGGGGGGCAGATCGCCGATATGGAAGCAGAAAACCGTCAGGTCACGCTTGAAGAACTTGAATCCATTCATGAACGGAAAACAGCCAAACTGCTCGGTTTTGGCGTCATCGCCGGCGCTATTTTGGCGGATGCGCCTGAGGAAGAAATTGAAACATTGCGCGTCTTCAGCAGGCACATTGGAATCGGTTTTCAAATCAGAGACGACATTTTAGATTTAGAAGGCAGTGAAGAGAAAATCGGCAAACGTGTCGGCTCGGATACAACAAACGACAAATCGACTTATCCGTCACTTCTGTCACTGGAAGGGGCCAAAAAGAAATTGGACGGTCACATAAAAGAAGCAAAGCGCTTGATCGACGGGCTCTCCCTTCAAAAAGACCTTTTGTATGAGCTTTGTGATTTAATTGCGGCAAGAGACCACTAAAACGATCCTTATTTGAAGCGGCTGCACGACATATGGTAAAATGTAAGCAGTTTCGATGAAAATCAAAAGGAAGAGCGCGTTTGTCTTTTTTTATGCCTGAGAAATGATCTGAGTTCAGCTCGGCATTTAAGACATATATCAATGCAGAAATTCATGCTGAAAGTGAGTTGATCCGCTTTGGATCTTTTATCAATACAGGACCCGTCGTTTTTAAAAAACATGTCCATTGATGAATTAGAGAAATTAAGTGATGAAATCCGTCAGTTTCTGATTACGACTTTATCGGCTTCTGGCGGTCACATTGGCCCTAATTTGGGTGTCGTTGAGCTTACCGTTGCATTGCATAAGGAATTTAACAGCCCGAAAGACAAGTTTTTGTGGGATGTAGGCCATCAGTCTTATGTTCATAAGCTGCTGACGGGCCGGGGAAAAGAATTTGAGACCCTTCGTCAGTATAAAGGGCTTTGCGGATTCCCGAAGCGGAGCGAAAGCGAACATGACGTATGGGAAACCGGTCACAGCTCAACTTCCTTGTCAGGTGCGATGGGGATGGCGGCCGCTCGCGATATTAAAGGAACGGATGAGTTTATCATTCCGATTATCGGTGATGGTGCGCTGACCGGCGGAATGGCGCTTGAAGCGCTGAACCATATCGGTGACGAGAAAAAAGACATGATTGTTATCCTCAACGATAATGAAATGAGTATCGCTCCGAATGTCGGTGCTATTCATTCCATGCTCGGACGGCTGCGAACAGCCGGGAAATATCAATGGGTGAAAGATGAGCTTGAATACCTGTTTAAGAAGATTCCGGCTGTTGGGGGCAAGCTTGCCGCTACGGCAGAACGTGTCAAAGACAGCCTAAAGTATATGCTTGTCTCAGGCATGTTTTTCGAGGAACTCGGATTTACTTATTTAGGCCCTGTGGACGGACACTCTTATCATGAGCTGATTGAGAATCTTCAATACGCTAAAAAAACAAAAGGCCCTGTCCTGCTGCATGTGATCACCAAAAAAGGAAAAGGGTACAAACCTGCTGAAACCGATACGACCGGTACGTGGCACGGAACCGGCCCATATAAAATTAATACAGGTGACTTTGTAAAACCAAAAGCCGCAGCGCCTGCATGGAGCAGCCTTGTCAGCGGCACAGTACAGCGAATGGCACGTGAGGACGAGCGAATCGTGGCGATAACACCGGCAATGCCTGTGGGTTCGAAGCTTGAAGGCTTTGCGCAGGAATTTCCTGACCGAATGTTCGATGTCGGAATTGCAGAGCAGCATGCCGCTACAATGGCAGCAGCTATGGCATTACAAGGGATGAAGCCGTTTCTGGCTATCTATTCAACCTTCCTGCAGCGTGCATATGACCAGGTTGTTCATGACATCTGCCGTCAAAACGCCAATGTGTTTATCGGAATTGACCGTGCCGGATTAGTCGGTGCAGATGGCGAGACCCATCAAGGCGTATTTGATATCGCGTTTATGCGCCACATTCCAAATGTGGTCTTAATGATGCCAAAGGATGAAAATGAAGGGCAGCATATGGTTCATACAGCGCTCAGCTATGACGACGGTCCGATCGCCATGCGTTTTCCGCGCGGAAACGGCCTCGGCGTCAAAATGGATGAACAGCTTAAAACGATCCCAATCGGCACGTGGGAGGTGCTGCGTCCGGGTAGCGACGCGGTCATCTTAACATTTGGAACAACAATTGAAATGGCGCTTGAAGCTGCTGAAGAGCTGCAAAAAGAAGGCCTTTCCGTACGCGTCGTCAACGCGCGATTCATTAAGCCGATTGATGAAAAGATGATGAAGGACATACTAAATGAAGGCTTGCCGATTCTAACGATTGAAGAAGCGGTCTTAGAAGGCGGATTCGGAAGCGCGGTTTTAGAATTCGCTCATGATCAGGGAATGTATCATACGCCGATCGACAGAATGGGCATACCGGATCGATTTATAGAACATGGTAGCGTAACGGCGCTTCTTGAAGAAATAGGATTAACGAAACAGCAGGTGGCAGACAGAATTCGATTGCTGGCACCGCCGAAGACACATAAAGGAATTGGATCATGACGGCTAAGAAAGAACGATTAGATGTATTACTAGTGGAAAGAGGGCTTGCGGAAACGCGGGAAAAAGCGAAACGGGCCATTATGGCAGGGATCGTGTATTCGAATGAAAACCGCTTGGACAAGCCTGGAGAAAAAATTGACCGCGAGCTTCCGTTGACCATCAAAGGAAACCCGCTGAAATATGTGAGCAGAGGCGGCTTAAAGCTTGAAAAAGCGCTAAAAGAATTTCCTGTCTCTGTTCAGGACAAAATTATGATTGATATCGGTTCCTCCACCGGCGGCTTTACAGACTGTGCTCTGCAAAATGGCGCAAAACAGTCGTACGCGGTGGATGTAGGCTATAATCAGCTTGCATGGAAGCTAAGACAGGACGAACGCGTCGTCGTGATGGAACGCACGAATTTCCGTTATGCGACTCCGGCAGACTTCACAAAGGGTATGCCGGAGTTTGCTACGATTGATGTATCCTTTATTTCACTTCGGCTGATCCTGCCCGTTTTAAAAACATTGCTTGTACCGGGCAGCGATTGTATTGCGCTTGTCAAGCCTCAGTTTGAAGCAGGCCGGGAATCTGTCGGCAAAAAAGGCATTGTCAGAGATCCGAAGGTGCATGCAGATGTCCTGCGGCACATGGTCAGTTTTTCGGCTGGCGAGGGCTATATCTGCAAAGGTCTGTCATTTTCTCCAATTACGGGAGGAGACGGAAATATTGAATTTCTCCTCCATTTGCACTGGCCGGGAGAAGGTCAAGAAGGCGCTGGCTTGCCTGAGGAGGAAATCAGCCGTATAGTGGAAGAAGCACATAAGACGTTAAAAGAAAAAAAAGCAGATGTACCGGAATAATAGGGCGCTATTATTCCTTTTTTCTGCATTCATGTACTTTTTGCGGAGAATCATATACCATATAAGAACAGATAAGCTGGAAATAGAGGTGCTTACATGAACAAAGGCCAGAGGCATATCAAAATCAGAGAAATCATTACAAGCAATGAAATCGAAACCCAAGATGAATTGGTCGACATGCTGAAGCAGGATGGATACAAGGTGACACAAGCCACGGTTTCACGTGATATTAAAGAGCTTCACCTTGTGAAGGTGCCGACAAATAACGGCTCATATAAATACAGCCTACCGGCGGACCAGCGTTTCAATCCGCTGTCTAAGCTGAAACGGTCACTGATGGATGCTTTTGTGAAAATAGACTCAGCAAGCCATATGATTGTGCTGAAAACCATGCCGGGCAATGCCCAGGCAATCGGAGCGCTTATGGACAATCTGGACTGGGACGAAATTATGGGGACCATTTGCGGAGATGACACCATTTTAATTATTTGCCGGACTCCTGAAGATACCGACGGCGTAAAAAGCCGGCTCCTAGAGCTGCTATAAAGGAAATCTAACAAAGATAAGAGGTGTAATGCTGTTTGTTAGCTGAATTATCGATTAAAAACTTTGCCATTATTGAGGAACTGACGGTTTCTTTTGAACGCGGGCTTACGGTTTTAACAGGAGAAACCGGAGCCGGCAAATCCATCATCATAGATGCCATTTCACTTTTGGTCGGTGGCCGCGGTTCATCTGAATTTGTCAGATATGGAGAAACAAAAGCCGAGCTTGAAGGGCTGTTTCTGTTAGATAGCGGCCATCCCGTTTTTGACGTCTGTGCTGAACAGGGGATTGACGTTTCAGATGAAATGATCGTCATGAGAAGGGATATCAGCACGAACGGAAAAAGCGTATGCCGGGTTAATGGCAAACTTGTAACGATTGCGTCGCTTAGAGAAATCGGCAGGCTTTTATTAGATATTCACGGGCAGCACGATAACCAGCTGTTAATGGAGGACGAAAACCATCTTCAGCTTTTGGACAAGTTTGCGGGAGCCGAAGTGGTCAGCGCACTTCAAGCGTATCAGGAAGGCTATCAGCGATATATGAAGCTGCTTAAAAAGCTGAAGCAGCTTTCTGAAAGTGAGCAGGAAATGGCACACCGGCTTGATCTGATTCAATTTCAGCTGGAAGAAATCGAATCAGCAAAGCTCGAACTGAACGAAGATGAGCAGCTGCAAGAGGAGCGCCAGCAAATTTCAAATTTTGAGAAAATATTTGAATCACTGCAAAATGCTTATAACGCGCTGCGCAGCGAGCAGGGCGGTCTGGACTGGGTCGGAATGGCGTCGTCTCAGCTTGAAGATTTATCCGATATTAACGAACCGCTGCAAAAACTTTCTGAGAGTGTTTCGAACTCCTACTACCTTTTAGAGGACGCTACATTTCAGATGAGAAATATGCTGGATGAGCTTGAATATGACCCCGAGCGCTTGAATTTTATTGAGACGCGTCTTAATGAGATCAAGCAGCTGAAGCGGAAATACGGGGCAACCGTTGAAGATATTTTAGAATATGCTTCTAAAATTGAAGAAGAGATTGATCAAATTGAAAACAGAGACAGCCATCTGCAAAGCCTGAAGCAGGAGCTGGATTCGGTTGGTAAAGATGTTGCAGTAGAAGCGGCAAACGTTTCCCGAATCCGAAAAACGTGGGCGAAAAAGCTGGCTGAGGAAATCCATCGTGAACTGAAAAGCTTATATATGGAAAAGTCGACTTTCGATACGGAGTTTAAGGTCAGAACGGCGACTCGCGGTGAGGAAGCGCCGGTCGTAAACGGACAGCCTGTTCAGCTCACTGAACAAGGGATTGATCTGGTGAAGTTTTTAATTTCCACCAATACGGGCGAGCCGCTGAAATCTCTTTCTAAAGTCGCTTCCGGCGGAGAGCTGTCGAGGGTCATGCTTGCTATTAAAAGCATTTTTTCCTCACAGCAGGACGTTACCTCGATTATATTTGACGAGGTAGATACAGGCGTAAGCGGCAGGGTCGCTCAGGCTATTGCTGAAAAGATTCACAAAGTATCGATGGGATCACAAGTGCTATGCATTACGCACCTGCCCCAGGTAGCAGCCATGGCCGATACCCATCTTTACATTGCGAAGGAATTAAAAGACGGAAGAACGACGACGCGTGTAAAGCCGCTGACTAAACAAGAGAAGGTGGCGGAAATCGGACGCATGATAGCAGGAGTCGAAGTCACAGACTTGACGAAACGCCATGCGAAAGAGCTGTTAAAACAAGCGGATCAAGTCAAAACAACTGGGTAAGCTGCGCGATATGCGCAGCTTATTTTTTTGTATACACATCCATTCGTTCATCAGTATATCCAATGTTTTTCTTTATAAGACAGTTATAAATAAGGGCTGAGAAGGCAAAAGTAATGATGTAGCAGCAATTCATAAAGAAGGTGTGGGGTAGGAGCGAGGAGAGTGAAGTAGTGAATGCCGGATAACATCAGAAAAGCAATAGGTTTAATTCTCCTTGTTTCGTTACTAAGTGTAGGTTTATGCAAACCATTAAAAGAGTATTTACTGATTCCAACGCAAATGAGAGTATTTGAAACCCAAACACAAGCCATTGAAACGAGTTTATCGGTAAACGCCCAGGAAAAATCATCAGAAGCGTTTACAGTTGAGAAAGACCCGCATGAAATCAAAGTCACAGGCAAAAAATCAGGCCAGTCAGAATTAGTATATGATCTTGCCGGATTTCCAATCAAAAAAACAAAAGTGCAAGTTCTTCCGGATTTAAAAGTCATACCGGGCGGGCAATCCATCGGTGTAAAACTTCATTCCGTGGGAGTCCTTGTCGTCGGGTTTCATCAAATTAACACAAGCGAAGGGAAAAAATCCCCTGGTGAATCGGCAGGTATTACAGCAGGCGACATTATTATTGAGATGAATGGACAGAAAATTGAAAAAATGAATGATGTTGCCCCGTTTATTCAAAAAGCGGGAAATACCGGAGAGTCACTTGATTTGCTGATCAAACGTGATAAACAGAAGATCAAAACAAAGCTGATTCCTCAAAAGGATGAAGCTGAAGGCAAATACCGAATCGGTTTATATATCAGGGATTCTGCCGCGGGCATCGGCACAATGACCTTTTATGAGCCGAAAACCAAAAAATACGGAGCGCTTGGCCACGTGATCTCCGATATGGATACGAAAAAACCAATCGTCGTGGAAGATGGAGAAATTGTCAAATCGACTGTGACATCAATTGAAAAAGGGACAGGCGGAAATCCTGGAGAAAAACTGGCGCGATTTTCCTCTGAACGCAAAACGATCGGGGACATTAACAGAAACAGCCCATTTGGAATCTTCGGCACGTTACATCAGCCGATTAAAAACAAAATATCAGATAAGGCGCTGCCGGTTGCCTTTTCAAATGAAGTGAAAAAAGGGCCTGCGGAAATCTTAACGGTCATTGATGATGATAAGGTAGAAAAATTTGATATCGAAATCGTCAGCACGACACCGCAAAAATTTCCGGCTACAAAAGGAATGGTCTTGAAAATTACCGATCCGAGACTGCTGAAGGAAACAGGCGGCATTGTACAAGGCATGAGCGGGAGCCCAATCATTCAAAATGGAAAGGTTGTCGGCGCTGTCACCCATGTGTTTGTCAACGACCCGACAAGCGGTTACGGTGTGCATATTGAATGGATGCTGTCTGAAGCAGGAATCGATATTTACGGAAAAGAAAAAGCAAGCTGACTGCCGGATCTCCGGCAGTTTTTTGCTTTTCCCCCTCTTCACTTCTCATCATACATACGTTAAAATGAACAAAAGAAGATTTTTCGACAAATTCACGTTTCCTTATTTGTCAAATTTCATTTTTAGTCGAAAAACAGAGAAAAACATAGAATAACGAAGATATGCCACTATTATTGTTAGTTATGATTTTTTTTAGAGGGTATATAGCGGTTTTGTCGAATGTAAACATGTAGCAAGGTGGAATCCTGTTAACTACATTGGGGGAGGAAGAAACGTGGAGAAAATTAAAGTTTGTGTTGCTGACGATAATCGAGAGCTGGTAAGCCTGTTGAGTGAATATATAGAAGGACAGGAAGACATGGAAGTCATCGGAGTTGCGTATAACGGACAGGAATGCCTGTCGCTATTTAAAGAAAAAGATCCTGATGTGCTCGTCTTGGATATTATTATGCCTCATTTGGACGGACTTGCTGTTTTAGAGCGCCTGAGAGAATCCGATCTGAAAAAACAGCCAAACGTCATCATGCTGACAGCCTTCGGGCAGGAAGATGTCACGAAAAAGGCCGTCGATTTAGGAGCGTCCTACTTTATTCTCAAACCGTTTGATATGGAAAACCTTGTCGGCCATATTCGCCAGGTCAGCGGAAATGCCAGCAGTGTGACGCATCGCGCGCCGTCGTCACAAAGCAGCATTATACGCAGCAGCCAGCCTGAACCAAAAAGGAAAAATCTTGACGCGAGCATCACAAGCATTATCCATGAAATCGGCGTCCCTGCACATATTAAAGGCTATCTCTATCTGCGTGAAGCGATCTCAATGGTGTACAACGACATCGAGCTGCTCGGCAGTATTACAAAAGTCCTCTATCCGGACATCGCCAAAAAATTCAACACAACCGCTAGCCGTGTAGAAAGAGCGATCCGCCACGCGATTGAAGTGGCATGGAGCAGAGGGAATATTGATTCCATTTCCTCATTGTTCGGTTATACAGTCAGCATGACGAAGGCAAAACCTACAAATTCAGAGTTCATTGCGATGGTTGCAGATAAGCTGAGATTAGAGCATAAGGCTTCTTAAGCATGATCAGCACAAGCACTTAAATCAAACGTCTTTTATTTATTGGTTCCGCTGATAAATAGGAGGCGTTTTGTTTTTGGATAAATCTGTTATAATAAATGCGGTAGATGGGTGAATATTTGTTTATACGCTTGGAGTGATCGAAAATGTGTGAAACGTACGGGCTGCTGATGGCTATATTTATCCTTTCGCTTTGTGTCAATTCAAACATCATCGTGGAGTCACACAAAATAGGCATGCTGATTGACTTCATTTCATTTGCTGCAATGGTCATATGTATATTCGTTGGTTGGACCATGAGAAACAGAAAGTCAAAAACGGATTGACACCCTTTATGCTGTATGTTCGTAGTAAAAAGAGCAATTGAGGTATAAAGGAGACATATCGTGAAAAAGAGAAAAAAGAAAAACAGAAAACGTGACGGACTGCTGTTCGATTTTCTAACCGAAGGAATTGGTCAGCTTCTCATTTTGCCATTTAAATATGTGCACAAACTATTCGATTGACGAAAAAGACCCTTTCTTAAGGGTCTTTTTTTATCAAAAAGACTGCCGAAACATTCCGGCAGTCACATCAAATTAATCTTTATAAGGAACCCATCCAGGTGTGTTCACAATCGCTTGCCATAGCGGCTCAGGCAAGTGATATTTTTCTTTGTCTGTCCCTTTTATCACAGTTTCAATTTGTTTTTCGCGTCCTTCTTTTACTTTTACAGCCCAATCAGGATCAACTAAAATTTCACGCCCCATCGCCACCAGCGGAATACCGTTTTCAATCACAGCAAGCGCGTCATTAGCAGAATGGATGGAACCAACAGCAATCAGAGGCACCTTGTGTCCGACACGTTCATTCAATAAGTCCATGCGCGTACGTGTCGGGTCTGCCCCGCGGCGCGCTTTGGAGTTGACGTCCATCAATGAAATATGGAGGTAATCCAGTTCTTTTTCTGCTAAGGCATCAACAAGCGTGAAGGTTTCTGTCATTGTCAGTCCCGGTGTATCTGGCTCTTCCGGAGACAGGCGGTAGCCGACTAAAAATGCACCCTTCGCGTGATCGGCAATTGCTTGTTTCACCTCATCCACAATAGCAAGCGGGAATGCTAATCGTTTCTCATCGCTTCCTCCCCAGCGGTCTGTGCGCTGATTTGTTTTTGGGGAATAAAACTGCTGAATCAAGTAGCCGTTTGCACCGTGAATTTCGACACCGTCAAATCCGGCTTCAATGGCGCGTCTTGTCGCTTGTCCAAAAGCCTTCACAATGTTTTCAACCTCTGCTTCTGTTAAAGCGCGGGCCATTTGTTTGCCGTTATCAGACACGTCACTTGGCGCGACAACATCCTGATTCGGAACGAGCTCAGCAGGGCATTCAATTCCGCCGTGATGAATTTGCACAATCGCTTTTGATCCTTGTGCTTGAATGGCTTGGGCTAATCTTTTTAGCCCGGCAATATGTGAGTCGTCATGGATGGCTGGCTGTCCGGAAAACGCTTTTCCATCAGGCGTGACGTTTGCGCATGCTGTAATCACCATTCCCATTTCTTTTGAACGGGGGATGATATAGTCCAGCTCCGCTTCAGAAATCGTACCATCCTCATTTGAAGAATAATGGGTCATTGGAGCAACCGCGATCCGGTTGTCAATCGTAACGCCGCTTCGGAATGTAAATGATTCAAAGAGCGGTTTGTACTTTGGATTCATAAGATCATCTTCTTTCGTTTGGATTCGCACATATTCTAGCCTATATGTAAAATTTGATGCAATCAATCTGCTTCACCGGCTGAATATCTTGAGTGCCGAATGTGGTTTTCTTCGCTCTTTTTCGGGGCTTTTGTAGCCGCCTTTGATTTGATGGCCAATGGAGCAAGTGATGACCGCCGCGGCTAGCAGCAGAACGAATTTTTTCATGAGCTGTAACTTCTTTCTGTAAAGTAAATATTCTTTAAAAGCTTACGCCTGCCCAACCCTTCCGTCAAACCTTCTGCTCACCGTATTCATCAATTTTTTGAAAATGAATATAAAGTTGCTTCTTTCAGCAAATTTTTTCTAAAATGCTGCTCTTTTAGAGACATCCTCATAGACAGATTCGCTTGCTTTCTTTCTAACAACAGGAAATCAGCAGGTCAGATAGCCCTTTTGAAAATCATGGAAACGTTGTGCCGGCTTTTGTGCAAGCTTTACAAATCCGCCATTCTGGTCAAAGATAAAAGCCAAACATCAGGAAGAGGTGATCATGTGAAACAAGCTGGTCTATTTCTGTTTACTGTACTGCTGCTTTCCGGATGCAGTATTGCAAGCGCGGATGAATCAGCCCCGAGGTTTACAGAAGAGGGCAAATACATCGGCTCGGCCGATCCTCATACAATCGCTGTTTCCCTTAACGGAGAAGAAACCATGATACAAGTTCCAAGAGACAAGCGCGATGATTGTGAGGATCTTCCAGATCACACAAATGTCCAGGTGAAATATATAAAAAAAGAGAACGGAACCTTACAGCTGGAAGATATTCAGCAAAAGAATTCGTAATGACAGACCGGAGGGAGAAACGTTGAGAATGTTATGGAGGAGTTTAGCGATATGCGGATTGGCTTTTATGCTCGCACCCTGTGCGCAAGCGGCAGAGCCGGTAGCAGGGAAGACGGTATATATTGATGCCGGCCATGGCGGTAAAGACAGCGGGGCAGTCGGAAACGGGCTCTTGGAGAAAAATATTAATTTGGCTGTCTCCCGTCATGTTGTGGACAAGCTGAAAGCGGAAGGAGCGAGCCCTGTCGCTACAAGGACAGATGATCATTTTTTGACCTTGGAGGAAAGAGTGGCAAAAGCAAGTGCAAACCATGCCGATCTTTTTGTCAGTATTCATGTGAATTCGGGCGTTTCCTCCGCTTCAGGCACGGAAACGTACTTTCAGTCTGATTATGAAGCGGAAAACAGTCAGCGGCTGGCATCAGATATTCAGTCAGAGCTGGTATCATCCTTACAAACAAGAGACAGGGGTGTGAAAGAATCAGATTTTTATGTCATTACATATTCACAAATGCCGAGCGTGCTGGCTGAGCTTGGATTTATTACAAACAGCTCTGATGCGGACAAGCTTGGGAGTGAAGTATATCAGGAAAAAGCTGCAGACGCGATTGTCGCGGGGATCGATTCTTATTACGCGCAATAGTCTGGGTACAAGAAACCTTAATTCTAGAGTGACAAGGCCAAAATCAGTATAATGAAGAAAACGGGCAACTTTAGGCTTGAGGTGAAACAATGACAAAGATTTTTGCCCATCGGGGGGCATCAGGTCATTATCCCGAAAATACAATGATTGCATTTGAAAAAGGGATTGAAGACGGAGCAGACGGAATAGAGCTTGATGTTCAGCTGACAAAAGACGGACGTATTGCCGTTATTCATGATGAAAGGCTCGACCGGACGACATCCTTAAAAGGTTTCGTAAAGGACACGGTGTACGATGTCTTGAAAACCGCGGATGCGGCTGCCGGTCATCATCAAACAGTCGGCGATGTAAGGGTGCCGCTGCTTGAAGACGTGCTCTCGTGGGCTGAAAAAAAGGATTTTCTGATTAACATTGAATTGAAAAACAGCGTGATCCGCTATGAAGGAATGGAAGAAAAAGTGCTTGAGGCAGTAAAGCGATTCAAAATAGAAGAAAGAACGATTCTGTCCGCATTTAACCATGAAAGCTTAGCGTTATGCGGCCGGCTGGCACCCCATATTGAGCGGGCGGTGCTGACCTCAGATGTGCTTTATCAGGCTGATCAATATGTAAAATCCATTCCGGCAGCCGGCTACCACCCAAAGCTGCATAGTCCGGCGGTAACGGATGAAGTGCTGCAGCAAATGCGGAGCAGTTCGATTAAGGTAAGGCCTTTTACAGTCAATCGGCCAGACGATATGGAGCATTTGATGAAAATGGGAGCAGACGGCATTTTCACAGATTTTCCTGAGCGGGCTGCTGCCATCGCTAAGAAATTGAATAGAAGAAATTAGTTTTCAAGAAGGCTGCCGGAGCAGCCTTCTTTTTTCATTCATTCATACCTGTTTCAAAGCATACATTCATAGAAGACATCAAGAAATGTAAGCGCTGTCTATCTTCTGATTTGAGGTGGAACTATGAGGAAAACAGTTATTGTAAGTGCTGCGAGAACCCCGTTTGGCAAATTTGGCGGGGCATTAAAAGAAGTAAAAGCTGCTGAACTCGGGGGCGCTGCTATGAAAGAGGCGTTAAAGCGTGCCGGAGTCTCTGGAGATCAGGCGGAAGGCGCGGTCATGGGTATGGTTGTCCAAGCCGGTGCGGGCCAGATACCTTCCCGGCAAGCTGCCCGTTTAGCCGGACTGCCTTGGAGCGTGCCATCGGAAACGCTGAATAAAGTTTGCGCCTCCGGCCTTCGCGCTGTCACTCTATGTGACCAAATGATTCGGGCGCATGATGCGGACATTCTTGTTGCCGGAGGCATGGAGAGCATGAGCAATATTCCCTATGCTGTTCCCGCTGGCCGCTGGGGCGCGCGGATGGGTAACGGTGAGCTAAGGGATTTAATGGTTTATGACGGATTAATGTGCGCCTTTGATGAAGTGCACATGGCTGTTCACGGAAATACGGCGGCCAAGGAATATGGAATTTCACGTAAAGAGCAGGATGAATGGGCCCTTCGAAGCCACAAGCGGTCGGCCGAGGCGGCCGATGAAGGAAAGTTTGATGAAGAAATTGTTCCTGTCAGCTGGCTTGGCCGGAAAGGAAAAACAAACATTGTTGACAAAGATGAAGCGATTCGCCGCGATACCACTCTCGATCAGCTTGCGAAACTATCTCCGATATACTCGAGTGACGGATCCATTACAGCCGGCAATGCGCCGGGAGTCAACGACGGAGCGGGAGCATTTGTATTAATGTCTGAGGAAAAAGCCGCTGAACTTGGAAAGCGTCCTCTTGCAACCATTCTTGGTTTTTCAACAGCCGGAATGCAAGCGCATGAGCTTGCGGCTGCTCCGGGATACGCAATAAACAAGCTGCTGAAAAAGACCGGCTTTACATTACAGGATATTGATCTTTTTGAAATCAATGAAGCATTTGCTTCTGTTGTATTAACATGTGAAAAAATCGTCGGGTTTGATCTTGAAAAAGTAAACGTAAATGGCGGAGCGATTGCGCTGGGCCACCCGATCGGCGCTAGTGGTGCGAGAATTTTGATGACACTTGTGTACGAATTAAAGCGCCGGGGAGGCGGACTGGGTATTGCTGCTATTTGCAGCGGGGCGGCTCAGGGAGACGCTGTCTTGGTTCAAGTTCATTAAAACATTGACGGAGAAGGGGATTTGAATGGAAATCAAACATATCATGGTAGCCGGCGCCGGACAGATGGGAAGCGGAATTGCCCAAACAGCGGCTGAAGCCGGCTTTTATGTGCGGCTGTATGATTTGAATCCGGAGGCAGCGGATACTGGGTTTCAGCACATAAAAAAGCATTTGAACCGCGCTGCTGAAAAAGGAAGAAAGACGGAAGCTGAAGTGAAGGCTGTTATCAGCCGTATTTCGCTTTCTCCCGCGCTGGAGGAGGCGCAGCATGCGGATGTTGTGATTGAAGCAATTGCAGAAAACATGACGGCAAAAACTAAATTGTTCAAAAACCTTGATCATATTTGCCCGGCTCATACGCTTTTGGCCAGCAATACATCTTCCTTGCCTATAACAGAAATTGCAGCTGTCACAAATCGTCCAGAACATGTCATTGGCATGCATTTTATGAACCCCGTCCCTGTTATGAAACTGGTTGAAGTTATTCGCGGCCTGGCGACATCAGATGAAACGGCATCAACCATTACGGCATTAGCGGAAAAAATGGGGAAAACACCGGTCGAAGTCAATGATTTTCCTGGATTTGTCTCCAACCGTGTGCTTCTGCCAATGATTAATGAAGCCATCTATTGTCTTTATGAGGGGGTAGCTGAGCCAAACGCAATAGACCAGGTCATGAAGCTTGGCATGAATCACCCGATGGGTCCGCTTAAATTAGCTGATTTTATCGGGCTGGACACGTGTTTGTCGATTATGGAAGTCCTTCACTCCGGGCTTGGAGACTCCAAGTACCGTCCTTGCCCGCTGCTTCGTAAGTACGTTAAAGCAGGGTGGCTCGGCAAAAAGAGCGGACGCGGCTTTTATCATTACGGCGAGGAGAAGAATACCTGAAGTCAATTCCAATCCGGGGGTGGCCGAGTTGCATTTAACCCAAGAGCAAGTCATGATGCGAAAGATGGTGCGTGATTTTGCCCGAAAAGAAATTGCTCCTGCTGCGGAGGTCATGGAGAAAACAGATGAATTTCCATTTCAGCTAATGAAGAAAATGGGCGAACACGGCTTGATGGGAATACCAGTGCCGGAACAGTATGGCGGCGCTGGAGCGGACGTTGTTTCTTATATTTTGGCCATTCATGAGATTTCTAAAATCAGCGCGGCGGTCGGTGTCATTCTTTCGGTTCATTCCTCAGTGGGCACAAATCCGATTTTGTACTTCGGAAACGAAGAGCAAAAAGTGAAATATATACCGAAACTCGCCTCAGGCAACTACTTGGGTGCATTTGCGCTGACTGAGCCTTACTCTGGATCGGATGCCGGGAGCCTTCGCACCACAGCAATCAAAAAGAACGGCAAATATATTTTAAACGGATCGAAAATTTTCATAACAAACGGCGGTGCCGCTGACCTCTATATTACGTTTGCTTTAACAGCCCCAGGCCAAAACAGGAACGGGATTTCGGCTTTTATCGTTGAAAAGAACACACCGGGTTTTACAGTCGGTAAAAAAGAAAGAAAGCTGGGGCTTCACGGGTCCAATACAACAGAGCTGATATTTGAAAATGCGGAAGTGCCGGAAGAGAATTTGCTGGGCGAAGAGGGCGATGGATTTAAAATCGCGATGGCGAATCTGAATGTGGGGCGCATCGGCATTGCAGCACAAGCGCTGGGAATCGCAGAGGCTGCCCTAGAATATGCGGTTGCTTACGCGAAACAGCGTGTCCAATTCAACAGGCCTATCGCAGCCAATCAAGGCATATCGTTTAAGCTCGCCGATATGGCGACAAGAGCAGAGGCGGCAAGGCACCTTGTCTATCATGCGGCAGATCTCCATAACCGCGGCATGGCCTGCGGAAAGGAAGCGTCCATGGCTAAACAATTTGCTTCCGATTCAGCGGTGAAAGCTGCGCTTGAGGCAGTCCAGATTTATGGAGGATATGGTTATATGAAGGATTATCCGGTCGAACGGCTGCTTAGGGATGCAAAGGTAACACAAATTTATGAAGGTACAAATGAAATTCAAAGACTCATTATTTCCAAGCACCTGCTTGGCGCAATCTGACAGATAATAACGCAAAGCGGAGGTTGAGAATATGGATGGTAAACAGCATTTTTCTCCAGGTCTGGACGGGGTCGTCGCGGCAGAAACGGATATTTCTTATCTTGACACACAGTACAGCCAGATATTGATTCGAGGCTATGATTTAATTGATCTTTCAAAAACCAAAAGCTATCTAGAACTGGTGCATCTATTGCTGGAGGGGAGGCTGCCGGATGAAAATGAAACGGAAACGGTCAAAAGGAAGGTCAACAGCGCTTCAAACCTGCCGGCTGACATTGTCCGTCTTCTTGAGCTGCTGCCTGAACATACTCATCCGATGGATTGTCTGCGAACCGGGGTATCGGCTCTTGCCGGCTACGATCGCCAAATTGACGATCGGTCGCCTTCTGCAAACAAGGAACGCGCCTATCAGCTATTAGGGAAAATGCCTGCGCTCACAGCAAGCAGCTATAGAAAGATAAATAAAGGAAAACCGATTCTCCCGCTCCAGCACCTATCCTACAGCGCGAATTTCTTATACATGATGACAGGGAAAATACCGTCCGCATTGGAAGAGCGGATCTTTGACCGTTCACTCATTCTGTACAGCGAGCATGAGATGCCGAATTCAACCTTTACGGCCAGGGTGATTGCTTCAACACAATCGGATCTTTATGGCGCATTGACAGGAGCTGTAGCTTCTTTGAAGGGGAATCTTCATGGAGGCGCAAACGAAGCCGTCATGTATATGCTTTTGGAGGCAAAAACAAAGGCTGATTTTGAACATATCCTGTTATCAAAACTGAGAAGAAAAGAAAAAATCATGGGCTTCGGCCACCGGGTGTACATGAAAAAAATGGACCCGAGAGCGCTTATGATGAAAGAAGCGCTTCAGCAGTTATGCGATCAAGCCGGAGATCACCGTTTATACGAAATGTGTGAAGCAGGAGAGCAGCTGATGGAGCGGGAAAAAGGGCTTTATCCGAACTTGGATTATTACGCCGCCCCGGTGTATTGGATGCTTGGCATACCAATTCCATTGTTTACACCTGTCTTTTTCAGTGCGAGAACGGCAGGCTTATGCGCACATGTGATTGAACAGCATACCAATAACCGCTTGTTCCGCCCGCGTGTCCGCTATACCGGCCCGCGATATGAGAACACATCCAAATCATGAAAGGAATTGGTCGAATGCTGAAAACGGATCATGTCATTGAAGAAATAACAGACTATGTGCTTGAGAAAGAGATTACGAGTTCAGAAGCGTTTACAACGGCAGGTCACGTTTTGCTGGATACACTCGGCTGCGGGATTTTAGCGCTCCGCTATCCCGAATGCACCAAGCTGCTCGGCCCGATTGTGCCGGGAACCAGTGTGCCAAACGGAAGCAGAGTGCCGGGAACGTCATATGTTCTTGATCCTGTACGGGCAGCATTTAACATAGGGTGTATGATCCGCTGGCTTGACTACAATGATACGTGGCTTGCGGCGGAGTGGGGGCATCCGTCAGATAACTTAGGCGGCATTCTTGCGGCGGCTGATTATGTATCGAGAGTGAGGCTGTCTGAAGGAAAAGAGCCATTAACGGTTCGCGATGTCCTTGAAGCGATGATCAAGGCTCACGAAATTCAAGGCGTGCTGGCTTTAGAAAACAGCTTAAACCGAGTCGGGCTTGATCATGTGTTGTTTGTCAAGGTGGCAACGACGGCTGTAGCCGCAAAGCTGCTGGGCGGCGGAAGAGAAGAAATCAATCATGCGCTTTCGAATGCTTGGATTGACAATGCCGCCTTGCGGACATACCGGCATGCACCTAATACAGGCTCGCGCAAATCGTGGGCCGCAGGAGATGCGACCAGCAGGGGCGTTCATCTCGCACTGATGGCGCTAAAAGGCGAAATGGGTTATCCGACAGCTTTGACCGCTCCGGGCTGGGGCTTTCAAGACGTATTATTCAATAAGAAAGAGATCAAGCTCGCCCGCCCGCTTGACGCGTATGTCATGGAAAATGTGTTGTTCAAAGTCTCTTATCCTGCGGAATTCCACGCTCAGACAGCGGCAGAGTGTGCCGTCATTCTTCATCCGCATGTCAAAGATCGTATCGATGAAATTGACCGTGTTGTGATCAGAACGCATGAATCAGCTATTCGCATCATTGATAAAAAAGGCCCGCTGCATAATCCCGCGGATCGCGATCATTGTCTGCAATACATCACAGCGATTGGTTTAATATTCGGTGATATCACTGCACAGCATTATGAGGCTGATACGGCAAGTGATCCAAGAATAGATAAACTTCGAGAAAAAATGGAAGTGACTGAAAACAAAGCATATACGGAAGATTATCTCAAACCAGATAAACGCTCCATTTCAAATGCCGTTCAGATTCATTTTAAAGACGGAACGAGTACAGAGATGGTTGAATGTGAATTTCCGCTGGGGCATCGTTTTCGAAGAGACGAGGCTGTGCCAAAATTGTTAGAAAAGTTTTCTGCGAATCTCAAAACCCATTTTTCTGAGAAACAGCAAAAACATATTTACAAGCGCTGCACCAGCTCTGAAACATTACAAACGATGCGCGTAAACGATTTTGTCGATATGTTCTGTATGTGAAAGGAGGACTCATATCATGTCTTGGATCGTCAATGAGCAATCGTCACAAGAAGAGCTTGCTGAACGCTTCCGCAAGCTGATGTGTGCGCCGGAAATATTGCAAATTCCCGGCGCTCATGACGGGATGGCCGCCTTGCTTGCGAAGGAGGCCGGTTTTTCTGCCTTATACTTATCGGGTGCGGCTTATACGGCCAGCAGGGGGCTGCCTGATCTCGGAATTGTTACGTCGGCAGAAATGGCCGAACGGGCAAAAGATCTCGTGCGCGCAGCAGACCTGCCTTTGCTCGTTGATATCGATACGGGCTTTGGCGGGGTATTAAACGCTGCCCGCACCGCCCGCGAGATGCTGGAAGCAAGGGTGGCAGCTGTGCAAATAGAGGACCAGCAGCTTCCGAAAAAATGCGGGCATTTGAATGGCAAACAGCTTGTCCCGGCTCAGGAATTGGCGCAAAAAATAAAAGCCATTAAACAAGCGGCACCATCACTTGTGATTGTCGCCCGTACAGATGCAAGAGCGCAGGAAGGGCTTGAATCCGCAGTAAAACGCGCTTTGGCATACATTGAGGCGGGAGCGGACGCGATTTTCCCGGAAGCGCTTCAAACGGAAAACGAATTTCGCCAGTTTGCTGAACAGATCCCTGTCCCGCTTCTTGCCAATATGACTGAGTTTGGGAAAACGCCGTATTATCATGCAGATGAATTTGCTGCTATGGGGTTTCAGATGGTGATCTATCCGGTCACCTCGCTCAGAGCTGCGGCAAAGGCTTATGAACGGATGTTTAGCTTGATAAGGGAGCGCGGATCGCAAAAAGAAGGGCTTGATGATATGCAGACGCGTAAGGAGCTGTATGAAACGATTTCTTATTATGATTATGAAGCACTGGACAAAACGATTGCCAAAACCGTCTTGCCTGATAAATAATGCGAACAAAAAAGCCGGAGCATTCTCCGGCTTTTTTACATCTTTTGTTTTCTGAATCGCGGACTGACTTGATTGCGTTTCCTGTCTCTGTACAAGATGAACCCGGCCAGCACATACAGGCCGAAAACGAAAAAGATTAATCCTGATAAACCTTGGAGCCAAAGAGAAGAAAACGGCTTTACCGTATGGCCGAAAAGCATATCTCTCATCAGTTTAATGCCTAAAGCAGAAATGGCGCCGGGGAGCACTAAAATCAAAAGCGCAAGAAGTCGGCTCATGTTCAGAAAACCCCTTTATTTTTCATTTCCTTTATTGTCCAGCGGAAAAAATATTTTGTCAAGAGAAGAAAACGTGGTAACATAGGGTTGTGCAAATTATTGCAACGGAAAAAACAGGTATGCAAATTTTTTCATGCAAAGGGGTATCGGGATGCAGAAGGTACTGATCGTAGGTGCCGGTAAAAGGGGAACGGCGTTATTACAAATTCTCATTAAAACAGCCATCATAGACATTATTGCCGTGGTTGACAAAAACCCCGAAGCGCCGGGATTAAAAGAAGCAAAACATTATGGAATTGCCGTTTCATCTGATTGGAAACCATACATACAACAAAAGCCGGATATCGTCATTCATACAACGGGTGATCAAGCTGTACTTGACGAACTCCTTCAGGAAAAACATGAGCAGACCATTGTTATGCCGGGAAAGATGGCTTACATTGTGTTTCAGCTTATGGAAGAAAAACAGCAGCTGATTCAAATGCTAAAAGAACAAACATACAAACATGACCGAATCTTTAATTCCACCCACGACGGAATGATTTTTATTGATATCAATGAAGAGATCATTCTGTTTAATCATATGGCTGAAAATATGGTGGGAAAACAACGTGAGGAAGTCATTGGACGCCCAATCAAAGAAGTCATCCCGAGCACAAAGATGCCTCGGATTTTAAAAACGAGAGAGCCTGAATACAATCAAAAACAGCTCTTGGGTGAAAATTTGCAAATTGTAACAACAAGGCTGCCGATCATTGATGAAGGCGGACGTCTGCTCGGAGCACTCAGTGTATTTAAGGATATTACAGATGCGGTCGAGCTGGCGGAGGAAGTGACAAATCTAAAACAGGTGCGTACGATGCTGGAGGCGATTATACAATCCTCCGACGAGGCGATTTCTGTCGTTGATGAAAACGGCATTGGCCTGTTGATCAATAAAGCATACACAAAAATGACTGGGCTTTCTGAAAAAGAAGTCATCGGCAAGCCGGCGAGCACTGATATTTCTGAAGGGGAAAGCATGCATTTAAAGGTGCTTGAGACAAGACGCCCAGTGCGCGGCGTCAGACTGAAGGTCGGCCCAAATGAAAAAGAGGTCATCGTCAATGTAGCACCGGTGATTGTGGATGGCATTTTAAAAGGCAGTGTCGGAGTGATCCATGACGTGTCAGAAATTAAAATGCTGACCGCGGAGCTTAACAGAGCCAGACAGATTATCCGCACGCTCGAAGCGAAATATACCTTTGACGACATTATCGGCAAAAGTGAGCAAATGCTGGTGGCGCTTGAGCAGGCGAAGCTTGGAGCGAAAACGCCGGCAACGATTTTGCTGCGCGGAGAATCGGGCACGGGCAAAGAGCTGTTTGCCCATGCCATCCATAACGAAAGCGACAGGAAATACAATAAATTCATCCGCGTAAATTGCGCCGCTCTTTCAGAAAATCTTCTGGAATCAGAACTGTTTGGCTACGAGGAAGGCGCGTTTTCGGGAGCGAAGCGCGGCGGCAAGAAGGGCTTATTTGAAGAAGCCAATAACGGCAGCATTTTCTTAGACGAAATCGGCGAGCTGACGCAAAATATGCAGGCGAAACTGCTGCGCGTCCTTCAAGAAAAAGAGATCGTCAGAGTGGGAGGCACGAAGGCAATCCCTGTTAATGTAAGAATTATTGCAGCCACAAATGTAAATATCGAAAAAGCAATGGCGGATGGGACGTTCCGTGAAGATCTGTATTACCGCATCAATCGCTATCCCATCTCTATCCCCCCTTTGCGTCAGCGGATTGAAGACATTGAAGCGCTCAGTGAAAGGCTCATTCAAAAAATTAACCGCGATTACGGCCGGAATGTAAAGGGACTGACCCAGCAGGCTTTGCGGGCATTGTCGGCTTACCATTGGCCGGGGAATGTCCGTGAGCTGGAAAATGTCCTTGGACGAGCAATGATTTTTCTGAAGCCGCACATGGAATGGATTGAAAAAGAGCATTTGCCTGTATTTGAAATAGAACAAAAAGAAAACAGCGCAGAACAGGGAGCCGGTTTTGATTTTCCTGACATCGAAGGCGAAAAGCTGTCTAAGGCCGTTGAAAAATTTGAAGCGCACTTGATTCAGCAAACGCTGGAAAAGCATCATTTTAACCGTACGAAAACAGCGAAAGCCCTCGGCGTCAGCATTCGAAATTTATATTACAAAATGGATAAATACGGCCTTGCAAATGAAGGCATGCAATAATTTGCAGAATAAGCGCAAACGTCTGCACGAATCTTTCTTCGCATCCATCATGACAGCATCGCACCGAGCTGGCATAGAACTTGCATAATAAAAAGCGGAGTCGAGACAAGAAAGGTGGTAACTGATGAAGCTGAAAGATTTGATCGGCAAAGCGTCGATGTACAAAAACAAGACCATTGCGGTTGCTCATGCTGAGGATGAGGAAGTGATCCGGGCTGTGAAACTGGCAGCCGAGCATTTGTCCGTCCGTTTTTTATTAGTGGGCGACAGCAAAAAACTGAACGACCTGACATCATCCATCCAAGGGCATCAAGTGGAAATCATTCATGCCAATACGCCGGAGGAATCGGCGAAGCTAGCGGTTCGCGCTGTTCATCAAAAAAAAGCAGACGTCTTAATGAAAGGGAATGTGCCGACTTCTGTTTTGCTTAAAGCGGTATTAAACAAACAGGAAGGGCTGCGGAAATCCCGTGTCCTTTCTCATGTGGCCGTGTTTGATATTCCTGACTTTGAGAGACTGATGTTTGTGACAGATTCGGCTATGAATATTGCCCCTTCGCTGGAGGAGCTTCAGCAGATTCTTCAAAATGCTGTTCATGTCGCGCGTGCTATAGGGAACAATATGCCAAAAGCGGCTGCCCTTGCAGCGGTAGAAACGGTAAATCCGAAGATGGAAGCGACGGTCAATGCAGCTGCTCTCGCCCAAATGTGCAAAAGAGGGCAGATTAAAGGGTGCATTGTAGATGGACCGCTTGCCTTGGATAACGCAGTATCGCAAATTGCCGCAGCTCAGAAAAAGATTTCAGGAGACGTAGCGGGCAGCGCCGATATCCTTCTTGTCCCTTCGATTGAAGCGGGAAATATTTTATATAAATCACTGATTTATTTTGCGAAAGCACACGTGGCGGCTGTCATTACGGGGGCCAAAGCGCCGATTGCATTAACGAGCAGAGCGGATTCCGCTGAAAACAAACTGTATTCGATCGCGCTGGCATTATGCGCATCTGAAGAATACACACTTTAGGAGGAACTGATATGGAACTTTTTAAATATATGGAGCAGTACGATTATGAGCAATTGGTTTTCTGCCAAGACGAACAATCCGGATTAAAGGCAATTATCGCAATTCATGATACAACGCTTGGACCAGCGCTCGGCGGAACGAGAATGTGGACGTATGAAAATGAAGAAGCTGCGATTGAAGACGCACTGAGACTTGCAAGAGGCATGACCTATAAAAACGCGGCGGCAGGCTTAAACCTGGGTGGCGGAAAAACGGTTATCATTGGCGATCCGCGCAAGGATAAAAATGAAGAAATGTTCCGCGCGTTCGGCCGTTATATTCAAGGGCTTAACGGCAGATACATTACGGCTGAGGATGTCGGCACAACGGTTGAGGATATGGATATCATTCATGATGAAACAGATTTTGTCACAGGTATTTCCCCTGCATTCGGCTCTTCAGGAAATCCGTCTCCCGTTACGGCTTACGGGGTGTATAAAGGCATGAAGGCTGCCGCTAAAGCTGCATTCGGCACGGACTCTCTTGAAGGAAAAACCATCGCTGTACAGGGTGTTGGCAACGTGGCTTACAATCTATGCCGCCACCTTCATGAAGAAGGAGCAAGCTTAATCGTTACGGATATCAACAAGCAATCAGTTGAACGTGCGGTACAAGATTTTGGTGCACGTGCGGTTGATCCAGAAGATATTTATTCTCAGAACTGCGATATTTATGCGCCGTGTGCTCTTGGTGCAACCATCAATGACGATACTATTAAGCAGCTGAAAGCTAAAGTGATTGCAGGCGCGGCTAACAATCAGCTGAAAGAAACTCGCCACGGCGATCAAATTCACGAAATGGGCATTGTTTACGCACCAGACTACGTCATCAACGCGGGCGGCGTTATCAACGTGGCGGATGAGCTTTACGGCTATAATGCGGAACGTGCACTGAAAAAGGTTGAGGGCATTTACGCCAATATTGAACGTGTCCTTGAAATTTCCCAGCGTGACGGCATTCCGACGTATTTAGCGGCTGACCGCTTGGCTGAAGAACGAATTGAACGCAATCGCCGCTCAAGAAGCCAGTTTTTGCAAAACGGCCACCATATATTAAGCAGACGCTAAGAAATTGATCTGGAGGTTTTGAAATGCTACATGATGAAAAACGCATTCTCACCATTAATCCAGGCTCAACTTCAACGAAAATCGGTGTTTTTCATAATGAACGCAGTATTTTTGAAAAAACACTGAGACACAACATAGAAGAGCTGCAGCAGTTCGACCATATTATTGACCAGTATGAGTTTCGAAAAAAGCATATCCTCGAAACGCTTCATGAACAGGGCATCAATATTTCAAAATTTGATGCTGTCTGTGCCAGAGGCGGTCTTCTCCGCCCGATAGAAGGCGGGACATATGAAGTGAATGACGACATGATTGAGGACTTGAAAAGCGGTTATGCAGGACAGCATGCCTCCAATTTAGGAGGCATTATCGCAAGAGAAATTGCTGACGGCCTCAACATTCCATCTTATATTGTAGACCCTGTTGTAGTTGACGAAATGTCAGAGCTCGCTAAAATATCAGGCATGCCGGAAATTGAACGGAAAAGCATTTTTCATGCTTTAAACCAAAAAGCTGTCGCCCGTAAGGCGGCAGCCTCTCTTGGCAAACGATATGAGAATATGAAAATGATCATTACTCATTTGGGCGGCGGCATTACAATAGGTGTACATGACCGGGGTCGGGTGGTGGATGTCAACAACGGCCTTCACGGAGAGGGGCCGTTGAGTCCTGAACGCGCAGGAACAGTGCCTGCAGGGGATCTCGTCAATTTATGCTTTTCAGGAAAATATACAAAAGAAGAAATGATGAAAAAACTGGTGGGAACCGGCGGGCTCTCCGGTTATCTCGGTACAAATGACGCTGTGAAAGTAGAACAAATGATTCAGGAGGGCGATGAAAAAGCCCGCTTAATTTTTGACGCCATGGCGTATCAGGTAGCGAAAGAAATCGGAGCAGCAAGCGCCGTTTTAAAAGGCGAAGTCGAGGCCATTGTTCTGACAGGAGGTCTGGCTTACGGCAAAAGCTTTGTTTCCAGCATCAGATCATACATAGATTGGATTTCGGACGTTTTAGTATATCCGGGAGAAAACGAACTGCAATCTCTGGCACAAGGGGCGCTCAGGGTATTGCAGGGCGAAGAGCAATCCAAACAATATTGCATTGAATAGACAGACAGGAGTGAGTCAGATGGCAACTGAGTATGATGTAGTCATTCTGGGCGGCGGTACAGGCGGTTATGTCGCGGCGATCAGAGCGGCGCAGCTCGGCTTAAAAACAGCCGTTGTAGAAAAAGAAAAGCTCGGCGGAACATGCCTGCATAAAGGCTGTATTCCGAGTAAAGCGCTGCTTAGAAGCGCGGAAGTGTACCGGACAGCCCGTGAAGCCGATCAATTCGGAGTCGAAACGTCCGGCGTTTCCCTCAACTTTGAAAAGGTACAGCACCGTAAGCAGGCTGTTGTCGATAAGCTTGCAGCAGGCGTCAATCATTTAATGAAAAAAGGAAAAATTGACGTGTATGACGGATATGGGCGCATCCTCGGACCGTCTATTTTCTCTCCGCTGCCGGGAACGATTTCTGTTGAACGTGGAAATGGCGAAGAAAATGATATGCTGATCCCGAAGCAGGTCATTATAGCTACAGGTTCAAGGCCGAGAATGCTTCCGGGTCTGGAAGCGGACGGAGAGTTTGTTTTGACCTCGGATGAAGCGCTCCAAATGGAGGAGCTTCCAAAATCGATGATCATCGTCGGCGGAGGGGTCATTGGAATCGAATGGGCATCCATGCTTCATGACTTTGGCGTAAACGTAACGGTTATTGAATATGCGGACCGGATATTGCCGACTGAAGACCAGGACATTTCAAAAGAAATGCAAAGCCTTCTTAAGAAAAAAGGAATTCAGTTTGTCACAGGAGCTAAAGTGCTGCCTGATACGTTGAAAAAATCGTCAGGCGAAATCAGCATACAAGCGGAAAAAGACGGAGAAACCGTTACCTACTCTGCTGAAAAAATGCTCGTTTCCATCGGCAGACAGGCAAATATCGAAGGAATCGGTATAGAAAACACCGATATTGTCACTGAAAATGGCGTCATTTCAGTAAATGAAAGCTGCCAAACGAAGGAATCTCATATTTATGCAATCGGAGACGTAATCGGTGGCCTTCAGTTAGCTCATGTTGCATCGCATGAAGGAATCATTGCCGTTGAGCATTTTGCGGGCCTCAATCCGCATCCACTTGATCCAACACTTGTACCGAAGTGCATTTACTCAAGCCCTGAAGCTGCCAGTGTCGGCTTAACAGAAGATGAGGCAAAAGCGAATGGGCATAATGTCAAGATCGGCAAGTTCCCATTTATGGCAATTGGAAAAGCGCTTGTATATGGAGAAAGCGACGGATTTGTAAAAATCGTGGCGGACCGTGAAACGGATGATATTCTCGGCGTGCATATGATAGGCCCGCATGTCACTGACATGATATCAGAGGCAGGTCTTGCAAAAGTGCTGGATGCGACGCCATGGGAGGTCGGACAAACGATCCACCCGCACCCGACGCTGTCTGAAGCGATTGGAGAAGCAGCGCTTGCTGCAGATGGCAAAGCCATTCATTTTTAAAAGCATAAAGGAGGCGCTTGAATGAGTACAAACCGACATCAAGCATTAGGGCTGACTGATCAGGAAGCCGTTGATATGTATAGAACCATGCTGTTAGCAAGAAAAATCGATGAAAGAATGTGGCTGTTAAACCGCTCTGGTAAAATCCCTTTTGTTATCTCTTGTCAAGGACAGGAAGCAGCACAAGTAGGAGCAGCTTTCGCCCTTGACCGTGAAACGGATTATGTGCTGCCTTACTATAGAGACATGGGTGTCGTGCTCGCGTTTGGCATGACTGCGAAGGACTTAATGATGTCCGGGTTTGCCAAAGCAGCAGATCCAAACTCAGGAGGCCGCCAAATGCCGGGGCATTTCGGTCAAAAGGAAAACCGGATCGTGACGGGGTCGTCTCCGGTAACAACGCAAGTGCCGCATGCGGTCGGCATTGCGCTGGCTGGACGCATGGAGAAAAAAGATATCGCGGCTTTTGTCACATTTGGAGAAGGATCTTCAAACCAAGGCGATTTCCATGAAGGGGCAAACTTTGCCGCTGTTCATAAGCTTCCGGTTATTTTTATGTGTGAAAACAACAAATACGCGATTTCGGTCCCTTACGATAAGCAAGTAGCATGTGAAAATATTTCAGATCGTGCCGTAGGCTATGGAATGCCTGGCGTAACTGTGAATGGAAACGATCCGCTCGAAGTTTATCAAGCGGTGAAAGAAGCGCGTGAACGGGCGCGCAGAGGAGAAGGCCCTACCTTAATTGAGACGATTTCTTACCGCCTGACTCCGCATTCCAGCGATGACGACGACAGCAGCTACAGAGGCCGTGAAGAAGTAGAGGAAGCGAAAAAAAGTGATCCCCTGTTTACTTATCAAGCTTACTTAAAGGAAATAGGCCTGCTGACCGAAGAGATAGAACAAACCATGCTGGACGAAATCATGGCAATCATAAACGAGGCGACAGATGAAGCGGAGAACGCTCCTTATGCAGCTCCTGAGTCAGCGCTCGATTATGTGTATGCGAAGTAGGGAGGAAGTATAAATGTCAGTAATGTCATATATTGATGCGATCAATTTGGCAATGAAAGAAGAAATGGAACGAGATTCACGTGTCTTCGTTCTTGGGGAAGATGTAGGAAAAAAAGGCGGTGTATTTAAAGCCACAGCCGGTCTGTACGAACAATTTGGAGAAGAGCGTGTCATGGATACGCCGCTTGCTGAATCAGCGATCGCCGGAGTCGGTATCGGAGCGGCTATGTACGGCATGAGGCCGATTGCTGAAATGCAGTTTGCTGATTTTATTATGCCGGCGGTAAACCAGATTATTTCTGAGGCTGCTAAAATCCGCTACCGCAGCAACAATGACTGGAGCTGCCCGATCGTTGTCAGAGCGCCGTACGGTGGCGGTGTGCACGGAGCGCTTTATCATTCTCAATCAGTCGAAGCGATTTTCGCCAATCAGCCCGGACTGAAAATTGTGATGCCTTCAACGCCATATGACGCGAAAGGACTTTTAAAAGCCGCAGTTCGTGATGAAGACCCGGTGCTGTTTTTTGAGCATAAGCGCGCGTACCGTCTGATCAAAGGAGAGGTTCCGGCAGATGATTATGTACTTCCTATCGGCAAAGCTGATGTAAAAAGGGAAGGCGACGACATCACGGTGATCACATACGGGCTTTGTGTCCACTTTGCTTTACAGGCTGCAGAACGTCTCGAAAAAGACGGCATTTCTGTACATGTGGTGGATTTAAGAACGGTATACCCGCTTGATCAAGAAGCGATCATCGAAGCCGCATCCAAAACCGGAAAGGTCCTTTTGGTCACAGAAGATACAAAAGAGGGCAGTATCATGAGTGAGGTGGCTGCCATAATATCCGAGCATTGTCTGTTCGACTTAGACGCGCCGATCAAACGGCTTGCAGGTCCTGATATTCCGGCTATGCCTTATGCGCCGACAATGGAAAAATACTTTATGGTCAATCCTGATAAAGTAGAAGCGGCGATGAGAGAATTAGCGGAGTTTTAAAGACGTAAGGAGGATACGATCATGGCAATAGAACAAATGACGATGCCACAGCTTGGCGAAAGCGTAACGGAGGGCACAATCAGCAAATGGCTTGTCGCCCCTGGAGATAAGGTGAACAAATACGATCCGATTGCGGAAGTCATGACAGATAAGGTAAACGCGGAGGTTCCGTCCTCTTTTACCGGTACAATAACAGAGCTTGTGGGAGAAGAAGGCCAGACCCTGCAAGTCGGAGAAGTGATTTGCAAAATCGAAACAGAAGGCGCAAAGCCGGCTGAACAAAAACAAGATCAGACGGAAGCGCTAACTGACAGGCAAGCTGCTCCTGAAAGCCACACTGAAGCAGCCAGCCAGGCCAATAAGAAACGTTTTTCTCCAGCCGTACTTCGTTTGGCAGGAGAGCACAGCATTGATCTTGAGCAAGTGACAGGAACGGGCGCCGGAGGAAGGATTACGAGAAAAGATATTCAGCGTATCATTGATTCAGGCGGCGTTTCCGAACGGACTGAGGAGCCAAAAGCAGCAGCTCCTGCACCAGCGCAAAAACAGGAGACGAAAGAAGACGTTTCTTATCCTGCTTCAGCAGCCGGGGATAAAGAAATTCCTGTCACAGCTGTTAGAAAAGCGATAGCTTCAAATATGAAACGAAGCAAAACAGAAATTCCTCACGCTTGGACGATGATGGAAGTCGATGTCACAAACATGGTGGCATACCGAAACAGTATAAAAGATTCCTTCAAGAAAACAGAAGGCTTTAATTTAACTTTTTTCGCTTTTTTCGTAAAAGCGGTCGCTCAGGCGTTAAAAGAATACCCGCAAATGAACAGCATGTGGGCGGGGGACAAAATCATTCAGAAAAAAGATATCAATATTTCAATCGCGGTTGCCACGGAAGATTCTTTATTTGTTCCGGTGATCAAAAACGCTGATGAAAAAACAATTAAAGGCATTGCGAGAGAAATTACCGACCTTGCCAAAAAGGTGAGAGACGGAAAACTGTCAGCAGACGATATGCAGGGAGGAACGTTTACCGTCAACAATACAGGTTCTTTCGGATCTGTTCAGTCGATGGGAATCATCAATTATCCTCAGGCTGCGATTCTTCAAGTGGAATCGATCGTCAAACGCCCGGTTGTCATGGATCACGGCATGATTGCGGTCAGAGATATGGTCAATCTGTGCCTGTCTTTAGATCACAGAGTGCTTGACGGCCTCGTGTGCGGAAGATTCCTGGCGCGTGTCAAAGAAATTTTAGAATCTATAGATGAGAAAACCTCTGTCTACTAAACAAACAGAAAGAGCATTTTTTGAACGATAACTTCAAAAAATGCTCTTTTTTATGTACCATTATTCTGTGATTCGAATTTTCATCTCAACCCGATATTCTTCTTGTTTTTTCGGAGAATAATGAATCGGTATGATTAACTCGTAAACATCACTGATAACCGTTAATTGACGGTCCGCGATATACTTAATCAGCTTCTGTAAGTTGAGAAAATAATGCTCCGGAGAGAAATTATAAGCGATACAAACATATTTGCCTTTTGGTATCGTTGTGATTTCCATATCCGGCGTAATCGAAGAAATTTGTTTATTCGTTAAGACAGGCGTGAAAATATGACGGTAAGTCATTTCATCAATGTTGTTGTACGGCTGAAACGAGAAAGTAGCACCGTAGCTATTGTTCGTAAACCCATCAGCTGATTCGATAAAGGTTTTTAGTTTGCTGTATGAAGCGTTGAGCACGTTTTCAGGCCCGATTCCCTCTGCCTCTGTCTGTATAATCCGTATTTCTTCTTCATCTAGAACAAACACCTCACCGAGCGCAGGATATTCCATCTGCCGTTTCATTCGCTTTTTCACCAGAGCAATGGTCTGCTCCAATGTTGATAAAAAATCTAATTTCTCCCTGATTTGCTTTTCCTGCTCTGTATAAAAAGAAAACAGTTCTTCCATCTCTAATTCCTGTGCCTTTTTCATCTCTTCTAAAGGTGTGCCGATATATTTTAATGATTTAATCAAATCAAGATGATAGAGCTGGGAGTCTGTATAAAAGCGGTATTTGGTATCCGGGTCGACGTAGGCGGGTTTAAATAAATCAATCTTATCATAATAACGAAGCGCTTTAATCGACACATTTGCCAGTTTTGAAACTTGTCCAATTGAGTAATACGAGTCCTTCATGCCATCACTCCCCTTATGATCAGTATAATAAAAAAGCGCATCCTTTGCAGTACACAAAGAATACGCTTTTTTTACATGCTGGCTTTTATATGGGCAGGGGCTTTCCAGGCAATGGTCAGCGCAATGCCTATGGCTAAAGCTGCTGTTGCAAAATAGAATGGATAGTTTAAGTCAATATCGAATAGCATTCCCCCGATAATGGGGCCGAACACATTGCCGATACTCGTAAACATGGAATTCATCCCGCCGGCAAATCCCTGTTCATTTCCCGCAATTTTTGACAGATAGGTTGTTACGGCCGGCCGCATAAGATCGAATCCGACAAATACGGTGAAGGTAACTAATAAAATCGCAGCATATGAATTTACGATGGTCAGCAAAAACACAAGACTTGTTGAGAGAATTAAGCTGTAGCGGATTAAACGGATTTCCCCAAACCACCTTGTGAAGCGGTCGAATAAGACGACTTGCGTGATGGCTCCGACAATTGCTCCCCCAGTTATCAAAATGGCAATGTCACTGGCCGTAAATCCGAATTTATGATCAACGAATAACGCAAATAAAGATTCAAATGATGCTAATCCAAAAGACGATATTAAAATGATGAGAAAAGCAATGAAATACATAGGTGCAAAAATCCGCTTGAATCCTGTCTTTTGGCCCTCTATTTTCTCATTCTCAGGATTTCGCTCCGGTTCCCGAAGCGTTAGCATCGATAAAATGGCTGCTATTAACGCAAAGGCTGCCGCAAAGAAGAAAGGCAGACGGGAATGGATTTCCGCTAAAAATCCGCCAATGCCGGGACCGATAATAAAACCTGTTGAAATAGCGGCTGACATATAGCCGAGCGCTTTCGGCCGTGTTTTAACAGTAGTGATATCGGCGATAAAAGCCGTGACCCCGGGCATAATGAAAGCAGCACTGATGCCGCCAAGCATACGGGATATAAATAAAATGTCAACTGTTTTTCCGATGCCGAATAAAAACTCTGAAACACTAAAAAACAACAGGCCAATCACGATCATAATTTTGCGTCCGAAGCGGTCAACCCAGCGTCCGGCGATTGGTGACACAATAAGCTGCGTAACAGCAAAGCATGCAACCATATAGCCGACCGCGGTACCGGATAAATGCAATTCATTCATAATCGCGGGCGTTACCGGAATCACAAGCCCGATCCCTAAAAAGGCAATGAATAAATTGGTTAATAATATAACTAATGTGATGTTCTGTTTCTTCATGTGACTTCCCCTTTTTACGAAAGTGTATCCCTTATACTGTAAGACCTCCTCTTAGGGGAGAGTCAACGAATTTCTTTCTATGAAGCTGTTCGCTCTTCATAAACGTCCTTTACCAGCGGACAGTTACTCATTGCGGGGAATAAGCATGTCAATGTGCTGCGGAAGGACTTGAATCACAGCCGGTGTATGTGTGTACACCTCTCCATCTGTATCAGCCTTTTTAACAGTATCCGTTTCAATTTCGATACGAGAGGCCTGAACATAGGACAGCTCACCGGTGAACAGCTCTATTGTGCCTTGTTCCATATTCATCAGCTCGCGCAAAGCGGAGAGATTGGTGCTGCGGCAAATGAGGATATCAAGTAATCCGTCACATATACTGGCATCCGGCAGGGGAATTCGATTCGTTCCGATGTACTGTCCGTTCATGACAAGCAGCATAACAGCTTCATCTTTTATCTCTTGCCCATCGATTGTCAATGAAATAGGAAAGGATTCAGCAGATGAGACGGTCCGTAACGCGCTTGTAAAATAGCTGATTTTTCCTAATAGCGCTTTTTCCGTTTCGTTGATTTGATTCGATGTTTCTGCGATCAGCCCGATCCCCCAGAAATTCAAAAAATAACGATCGTTCATCTGGCATACATCAACCTTGGATTTTTTTCCTGACACGAGTGCTTCGGCTGCCTTTGCAAGATTTTGAGGAATGTCCAGCACTCTTGAAAAGTCATTGCACGTTCCGCCGGGCAAAATACCGACAGCTGGCCTTCTTTCTAACGTACTGATGCCATTGATGCATTGATGGACTGTACCGTCGCCGCCGAGAATAAAGACAGTCTCGACAGAATCATCTATCGAACGGCAAAAATGATAGGCATCGTCTTTTTTCTTTGTCTGTTTAATGATCACCTCATCTAACGATTGTGATAACACCGGCACAACAGTTCCTAATGCTTTTTCTATATTTTTGTTGCCGGCGTTTCCATTATGAATAAGTAAAGCTTTCCTGTGGCTCATACAAAACTGCTCCTTTATTTATACATCTGATTATATAATTCCCTTTTCTTGTAAGCAGTAAACGGAAAGCAAAAAATCCTCCGATATAAGCGGTGGCATTTGCCGATAAGGCGGTTTCCTTGCTATCATAAGAACAGATGATGAAAAAGGAGAGGTCTTCATTGAACATGGACTTTAATTTATTTATGAATGATGTTGTCCGCCAAGCGAGACAAGAAATTGCGGCTGCCGGATATACCGAGCTGAAAACAGCTGAAGAGGTGGACGAGGCACTTACGAAAAAAGGAACGACGCTTGTCATGGTCAACTCTGTCTGCGGATGCGCGGGCGGGATCGCAAGACCGGCTGCATACCATTCCGTTCATTATGACAAAAGACCTGACCAGCTCGTGACTGTGTTTGCGGGACAGGATAAAGAAGCGACGGCAAGAGCGCGCGAATATTTCGAAGGATATCCGCCATCTTCTCCGTCATTTGCTATTCTAAAAGACGGGAAAATCATGAAAATGGTGGAGCGTCATGAAATTGAAGGCCATGAGCCGATGGCAGTTGTCTCAAAACTGCAGGAAGCCTTCGAAGAATATTGCGAAGAAGTATAAGATAAAACCCCGGATGCCTGAGCGGCACGGGGTTTTTTTGTGCATAAAATTCCAAGTCATAATGAATAAATATTAGAGTTTATTTAATGGCTACGCTACAGAAGATGTCCTTTTATCTAGTAATATGAAAAGAGATTGCTGGAAAAATAAGCTCCGAGATAATTTTTAAAAATAGTATTGCATAAAAATAAGAAAGTGTTTAAAATACAAATTAACGAATAAATATTCAAATGTGATAAAAGTAATGAATATGGGGGAAATGGATCATGAAAAAATGGCTCTTATTACTGATAGCTGCGTGCATCACCTTTGCATTATCTGCTTGCGGCTCAAGCAGTTCAGGTTCAGAAAGCGGCAAGAAAAAATTAGTTATGGGAACTTCGGCGGATTACAAACCGTTTGAATATAAAGATGGCGATAACATTGTCGGTTTTGATGTAGATTTGGCAAAGGCCCTTGCGAAGAAAACCGGCTATGAAATTGAAGTGCAGGATATGGACTTTAACAGCTTAATTACAGCACTGAAATCAAAACAAGTGGATTTGGTTTTGTCAGGAATGACACCGACGCCTGATCGTAAAAAACAAGTTGATTTTTCCGATGTATATTACACAGCGAATCATATGATTGTCAGCAAAAAAGACAGCGGCATTAAGTCTTTAAAAGATCTGAAAGGAAAAACTGTCGGCGTTCAGCTTGGCTCCATTCAGGAAGAGAAGGGGAAAGAGCTTTCTCCGGAATATGATTTCAAAACAGAAGACCGCAACAGAATTTCTGATTTGGTGCAGGAAATCAAATCTGACCGCTTTGACGCCGCGATTATTGAAGACATGGTGGCAGAAGGGTATTTCAAATCAAATGATGACCTGCAGGGCTTCGTGATTCCTGATGCGAAAGCGGAAGAAGCCGGTTCTGCGATTGCTTTCAGAAAAGACAGTGAGCTGACGGACAAATTCAATAAAGCGCTCAAAGAAATGCAAGATAACGGAGAGCTCGATAAATTGAAGAAAAAATGGTTCACTGGCGAGAAGTAAAAAAAGCGGCTCAACTTTTTCGTTGAGCCTTTTTATTGAATAGGAAATCTTTTTTCCTGTAAGAAAAGGAGACAAAGGCTATGAATTTGGATTTTTCAGCAACGATCCCCCAAATTCCTTTTATATTAGAAGGCTTAGCAATCACATTAAAAATTGTTGTGGTATCTGCTGTTATCGGACTTATATTAGGGATTGTGCTAAGCTTATGCAAGATCAGCACATTCCGCCCGCTGATCTGGATTGCTGATTTTTACACATCAGTATTTCGCGGCACGCCTTTAGTGCTGCAGCTTATGATTGTTTATTTCGGGCTCCCGCAGCTGCTCGGCTTTCAAATTGACCAGTTTTGGGCGGCGGTTGTCGCATTATCACTGAATTCCGCTGCTTATGTATCGGAAATTATCAGAGCGGGAATCAACGCAATTGATAAAGGGCAAAAAGAGGCTGCTGTCGCACTGGGTGTTCCGTACGGCAAAATGATGAAGGATCTGCTTTTGCCGCAGGCCTTCAAAAATATATCACCTGCCATTGTAAATGAATTAATTACGTTAACAAAAGAATCGGCGATCGTTACAGTTATTGGTCTTGGCGATGTCATGAGACGCGCATATCAAGCTGGCGCCGCCACTTACAATTACCTTGAGCCGCTGATTATCGCCGGATTGATTTATTATGTGCTTGTCCTTATTTTAACGTTTATCGGCAAGGCTGTAGAAAGGAAGCTGAAATCCAATGATTAAGGTTGAAAAGCTGTCAAAATCATTTGGGAAACATGAAGTATTAAAAAACATTTCAACAAACATCGCTGAAGGTGAGGTTGTTGCCGTCATCGGCCCTTCAGGCTCAGGCAAATCAACATTTCTTCGCTGTTTGAATCTTTTGGAGAAACCTAACGGCGGAACCATCACAATTAAAGACAAAGAGATCACGCAGCCGAAAACCAATACATTAAAGGTACGGGAAAACATCGGAATGGTATTTCAGCATTTTCATCTTTTTCCGCACAAAACGGTTCTCGAAAATATCATGTACGCACCTGTAAATGTCAAAAAAGAATCAAAGCAGACTGCACAGGGAAAAGCCGAAGAGCTGCTGCGCAAAGTCGGATTGTTTGAAAAGCGAAATGACTATCCAAACCGTTTATCAGGCGGACAAAAGCAGCGTGTCGCCATCGCTCGTGCTTTGGCAATGAATCCTGAAATCATGCTGTTCGACGAGCCGACATCCGCGCTTGACCCTGAAATGGTCAAAGAAGTGCTCCAGGTCATGAAAGAACTGGTCGAAACCGGTATGACTATGGTAATCGTTACACACGAAATGGGCTTTGCAAAAGAAGTGGCCGACCGCGTGTTATTTATGGATGAAGGAATGATTGTCGAGGATGGCAATCCGAAAGAATTTTTTCTTTCGCCGAAATCCAAAAGAGCGCAGGACTTTTTAGAAAAAATATTATAGAATATAGAGAAAAAGGAGAAGGCTTGTGCTTCTTCTTTTTTGTTGAAGAAACAAATAGAATGGAGTCCGACATGTTTAAAATTGGTTACCGCACAATAAAGACCGCACTTGGAACAGCTCTGGCTATTTATATAAGCCAGCTATTGCATTTGCAAAACTTCGCATCAGCAGGAATCATCACCATTTTGTGCATACAAATCACACAAAAACGGTCGCTTCAAGCGTCATGGGCCCGATTTGCAGCATGCTGTCTGGCAATTCTCTTTTCCTATCTCTTTTTCGAACTGATTGGTTATCATCCGTTTGTCATTGGATTGCTTTTGCTGATTTTCATCCCGACAACTGTTGTTTTAAAAATAAACGAAGGCATCGTCACCAGCTCAGTTATTATCCTTCATCTGTATATGTCCGGCGGCATTACGCCCCAATTCATCTGGAATGAAGTCCAGTTAATTACGGTCGGAATCGGCGTTGCTCTTTTCATGAATCTGTATATGCCGAGCCTTGACCGGAAGCTTATCGCCTATCGAAAAAAGATAGAGGACAATTTTGCTGTCATTTTCGCAGAAATCGAACGGTATTTGTTAACTGGTGAGCAAGATTGGACAGGAAAAGAAATTCCGGAAACACACCAGTTAATCACTGAAGCCAAAAACCTGGCGTATCGAGATGTACAAAACCACATTCTGCGCCACGAAAATCAGCACTATCATTATTTTAAAATGAGAGAAAAACAATTTGAAATCATCGAGCGCCTTCTCCCTAAAGTGACATCGATTTCCATTACGGTGGATCAGGGAAAAATGATTGCCGAATTTCTTTGTGATCTGCGGGAAGCAATCCACCCGGGAAATACAGCCTACAAGTTTTTGAAAAGACTTGCTGATATGAGAAAAGAATTCGAGGAGATGCCGCTTCCTGCGACGAGAGAAGAATTTGAAGCAAGAGCCGCACTTTTTCATCTTCTGGGGGAAATGGAGCAATATTTGGTAATCAAAAGTTATTTCAAAGGAATCAAAGCAGAAAAATCGCTCGCTTAACTCGCATGAGCTCATCCTACATTGGTCAACCTAATGGAAAAGGAGGAGCTTATGCGTTTTTTCTTATGTTCAATAATGATGATTATTTCTCCGATATGGCCTCTTGGCCAAAATCCGCTTCCAGGTGACCCGTATGTCATCGTCAACAAGAAAACAAATGAGCTTGCTGTCATCATCGATAACAAAATTGAAGGCGTTTATCGTGTGGCAACCGGAAAGTCGGATGATCTGACGCCTGAGGGAGAATTTTCGATTACAGTAAAAGCGGCGAATCCTTATTACAGAAGGAAAAATATTGAAGGCGGAGCTTCTGAGAACCCGCTTGGGGCAAGATGGATTGGGTTTGATGCGAGAGGGACAGACGGCCGGATCTACGGTATTCACGGGACAAACCGGGAAGAATCTATCGGTCAATTTGTATCTAACGGCTGTATACGTATGCATAACGATGAAGTTGTCCATCTGTTTCAAGAGATTCCGGTGGGGACGAGAGTGCTGATCACGAAAGACTCCCGGTCTTTTGAGGTGATTGCCATTGAGCATAAAGCCCTGATAAAAAAGCAGGATGTTCCCGTTCAATAAGGCCGCCTGCTTTTTTATCATTATAAAAACATAACGATTCCTGAGAGTACTGTTGAAAGAATAAAAACTCCCAAAATCACGATTAAAACGCTTTTCATCAGTTTTTGAGACATGGTTTCACTCCTTAGACAATCTGATTATATTTTAACGTGTTTTGTATGGGCGGACAAGCGATATCTATTGCCGGAAAGCAGGGATGAAAATGACCGGACTTGACCATATTGGGATTGCCGTTTATTCCATAAAAAAAGCCAGAGCTTTTTATGAAGATGTATTGGGATTAACGTTTCTTCATCAAGAAACGGTTGAAGAGCAAAAGGTGATCATTGCTCTGTTCCAAGCGGGGGGCGTTTATTTGGAGCTGATCGAGCCGTTAACGCCTGACAGCCCTGTCCGTACATTTTTAGATAAAAAAGGAGAGGGGCTGCACCATGTTGCGTTTTTATGCAGCGGCTTAACAGATCAGCTTCAAGCATTATCAAACCGGCAAATTGATGTAATAAACAGGCAGCCGAGACAGGGAGCAAACGGGAAACAGATCGCGTTTATTTCTCCGCGGGAAACAAATGGCGTGCTTGTAGAGCTCTGTGAACCGAAAGGAGATCAAGACATTGAACATGAATGAACATATCGGTCATCTATACAACAGGCGCAGGCAGGCGGAAGAAGGCGGAGGACAAGCAAAGCAGGCTGAGCAGCGGAAAAAGGGAAAGCTCACAGCGCGGGAAAGGATCGCCTATCTCCTGGATGAGGATAGTTTTATCGAATTATATCCCTTCATGGAGAGCCGAAGCTTAACAAGGGAGCAGCGTATATTGGGAGATGGAGTCGTGACGGGCTACGGGACGATTGACGGCCGCTCTGTATATGTGTTTGCGCAGGATTTTACCGTATTCGGCGGGGCGCTTGGCGAAACCCATGCGAAAAAAATCACCTCTCTGATGGATCTTGCAGCAAAAAATAAAGCACCGATTATCGGGCTGAACGACTCAGGTGGTGCGAGAATTCAAGAGGGTGTGGTATCATTAGATGGATACGGTCACATATTTTACCGAAACGTCTTATATTCCGGAGTCATTCCGCAAATCTCGGTTATATTAGGGCCGTGCGCTGGAGGCGCTGTGTACTCTCCGGCACTTACTGATTTTATCTTTATGGCAGAACAGACGGGCCGAATGTTTATTACCGGTCCGAAGGTCATTGAAAAAGTAACAGGAGAACAGGTTGATGCGGAGAGCTTAGGAGGAGCGAGAATACATAATGCCGTCAGCGGAAATGCCCACTTTTCTGGAAAAACGGAAGAGGAGGTTCTGGCAGGAGTGAAGAAGCTGCTGTCTTATTTGCCGCTCGACAAACAGATATCACTACCTTCATCTGTGGATGAGGCCTCCAGCTCGTTAATAAACCGCCTCGTGCCGGCTGACAGCACAAAGCCGTATGATGTTCGGGCGGTGATTCAGGAATTGGCTGATCCGCAGTCTTTTTTTGAGATTCAGCCGTATTTTGCGAAAAATATCGTCATCGGATTTGCGAAGCTTGGCCAAAAAACGATCGGAATTGTGGCAAACCAGCCGAAACATTTAGCAGGAAGCCTGACGATTGACGCGGCTGATAAAGCAGCGAGATTTATCCGGTTTTGTGACGCCTTTGACATCCCGCTGTTAACTGTCGAAGATGTTCCGGGGTTTTTGCCCGGCATTCAGCAGGAGCATAACGGCATTATCAGACACGGAGCCAAATTGCTGTTTGCTTATGCAGAAGCGACGGTCCCCAAAGTAACGCTCATTATCAGAAAAGCGTATGGCGGGTCGTATGTAGCCATGAACAGCAAATCCATCGGAGCGGATCTTGTGTTTGCTTGGCCAAATGCCGAAATCGCAGTGATGGGTGCTGAAGGTGCGGCATCTATTTTGTATGATAAGGATATTGAAGCGTCAGCTGACCCGCAAAAAACAAAACGCGAAAAAACAGCTGAATACAAAAAACAAAACGCCAGCCCTTACAAAGCGGCGGCATGCGGAATGGTCGATGACATCATTTTGCCGGAAGAATCTAGGAATAGACTCATCCAAGCTTTTCACATGCTTGCACATAAGACAGAAGAGAGACCGAAAAAAAAGCACGGTAACATACCGCTTTAACATGGAGGGACTTACAAATGGTGAATGAAAAACGCCTGCTGGAAGAATTTTTAGAGCTTGTTCAAATCGATTCAGAAACGAAGCACGAAGCTGAAATCTGTAAAGTGCTGAAACAAAAATTTTCTGATTTAGGTGTAGACGTAAAAGAAGACGATACAATGGATATCACTGGCCACGGAGCCGGCAACCTGATCTGCACATTAAAAGGGACGAAAAAGACAGATACAATTTATTTTACATCTCATATGGACACAGTCGTACCCGGAAACGGCGTAAAACCGGTTGTTGAGGACGGATATGTCAAAACAGACGGCACAACGATTTTAGGCGCCGATGACAAAGCCGGATTGGCTGCCATGTTTGAAGCAATTAAAGTGCTCAAAGAAGAAAACATTGAGCACGGCACGATTGAATTCATCATCACTGTAGGTGAAGAATCAGGTCTTATCGGGGCAAAGGCGCTTGACCGTTCCATGATGACAGCATCCTACGGTTATGCGCTTGATTCAGACGGAAAAGTCGGCAATATCATTGTTGCGGCACCGACTCAGGCGAAGGTAAGAGCGGCGATTTACGGTAAAACCGCACACGCCGGAGTTGAACCAGAAAAAGGTATATCAGCGATTACAATCGCAAGCAAGGCGATTTCAAAAATGCCATTGGGCCGCATCGATGAAGAAACAACAGCAAACATCGGCCGGTTTGAAGGCGGCACACAAACGAACATTGTGTGCGACGAAGTTCATATTCTCGCTGAAGCCCGTTCTTTAGTTCCTGAAAAAATGGAAGCGCAGGTTCAAAAAATGAAAGCTGCTTTTGAAGAGGCGGCAGCTGATATGGGCGGACGTGCAGAAGTTGAAATCGAAGTCATGTATCCAGGGTTTAAATATCAAGATGGCGACCAAGTCGTTGAAATCGCGAAAAAAGCGGCTGCGAAAATCGGACGCACAAGCGAGCTGCAAACGAGCGGCGGCGGAAGCGACGCAAACGTAATCGCAGGCCATGGCATCCCAACGGTCAATCTTGCTGTCGGGTATGAGCAAATTCATACGAAGAACGAAAAAATGCCGATTGAAGAGCTGGTGAAAACAGCAGAAATGGTTGTTGCCATTATTGAAGAAGCAGCAAAATAATGAAGAAAAACCCGAGTGCGGATCTGGCATTCGGGTTTTTTTCTGACAGTCAGCGCCATTGTCGAAGCGGCCAAAATAACACGTCTTGTTTGTTGGCATAATGAAGCAGCGGTTCTGAGTCTGGTAAAGTGATTTCGTGAGCATCAGCCACTGTATTGATTGAAAACTGGGCCTCGGCTCTTTGAAGAAGCCAAGGATGATGGTGAATGTCCTCATAATAGAGCTTGTCACGATGGGCGGTGTAGAGTCTGTAGCGCTCCGTCAGCCAGTAATCAAGCGAATCCTCTTGCGCTGTAAAAGGCGCAGAGAGCGGCCGATACTTGGCGCCGAATTCTGCTTTTCCAGCGTCTCTCCGTTTGCTTCTATATTCCATATCAGCCCCATTTTTTTCGGCTTTCATATCGGCGTAAAAATAAGGCAAATGAAAGAAAGTCCGTGCACCTTGAACTGCCAGCCGATGATCAGCATCTAAGCTGAAGAAATAAATGCCCGGCTTGCCTTTATAGGTGACATAAGTGCGCAGGTTAAGCTCTGGAAAGGACTGGGCTCCGGGAATAGGAGGGAGAAAACGCGCGCGAAGGTTTGTGAGCATAAAGGGAAGCACGCTGACCCAAGCTTGTCCGTTATATGTATCTATGTCCAATAGCGGCGGAATCTTAGCTCGAAGGGTAGAGTAATTAACCGGCCAATGAGCAAATAAGACATCATTCCATGTTTGTTTCATGATCCAAATTCCCTCAGGCACAGAAATATTTTTTTGTTGAGACTGTTCCGTCACGACACCAGCTCCATTCATTTGGATGTGAGTAAAGGTATTCCCGATTTTCTTCTTTTTAAACGGATGCAGGTTCTAAAACGTGATGGAAATAAAAAAACAACTCCGAACAAAAGTCGGAGTTGTTTTTCTATTTCACCGGCTCTGTAAGAGCGGCTGTTTTTTTATGTTTATGGTGTGTCATCTGAAGTACGACGTTTTGCACTGTCAAGAACAGGCCGCTGGTGAACCAGTACAGCGGAAGGGCCGCAGGAACATTAAGCGAGAAAATCGTCATCATCACAGGGAAGATAAACACCATTAGCTTTGCAGATTGCTGCGCTGCCGGATTTTGCGGGACAGCGGAATATTTCGCGCTCAGCTTTTGAGCGACATAGGCTTGGACAAAATACATGATCCCTGCACTAAGGGACATGAGAATATCAGATTGCCCTAAACTGAACCACAGAAACGAGTGTGACGCAATTTCAGGTGTTGAACGAATTGCGTAATAAAACCCAATCATAATCGGAAACTGAATCAGCATTGGAAGACAACCCATCGCAAGCGGGTTGATATTATGCTCCTGATACAGCTTCATCATTTCCATTTGAAGTTCTTTCTGCTTTTCCGGGTCCTTTGTCTTTTTGATTTTGGCTTGAATGCTGTCTACTTGCGGTTTAATGACTGCCATTTTCTCTTGGAACACACGCTGTTTTTTAAACTGATTGACAAACAAAGGAAGTACCACAACGCGCACAATAACGGTTACAAGAATGATAGACAACCCGTATTCTCCGTGAAACAGTCCGGCAACGCCTTTCAGCAGCGAGGAAAACGGCTCAATTAAATAGTCGTGGAAAAAACCGACGTTACTGAGACCTCCCACCTGATTTGTTGCAGCAAAAGCTGCGTTGCCCGAGCATAATACGATCAAAAAGGCCCCTAAAGCCAAAAGTTTCTGATATGTTTTTAACAATTTGTTCTCCTCCTTTTTATAAATGCGGTTTATAAAAGAAGGGAACTGACGTCTTCATCATCATTCACAGGTGAATTCATGCGGAAGACTTTACGTATCCAAGTTGTAATGCGATGATATATAATAATAAGAAAGTCTGTTCGGTTTATTCGAAAGACCGTCTGATGTTCATCTGTTCGTTTTGATTTCCACTGCTCGCCGGCACGGCACTCTCGCAAGAGAAAAGCAATCCCGATGGCGGTCAGAGCCGGAAGAATAATTGTGAAAAAATCGACTAAGAATAAAACGTCATTTATCGATTCCACAAACATTGTAATCACATCCATTCAATACCTTCATTTTACTATATGTACAAGCCGTTGTCTAATGAACGGAAAGGAGATATGTTTATGCCGGGGAAGGGCCGAATTATTTTCCATATTGATATGAACAGTTTCTATGCATCGGTGGAAATGGCATATGACCCGTCTCTCCGAGGAAAGCCGGTTGCAGTTGCCGGAAACGTCAAAGAACGCAAAGGCATCGTCGTCACATGCAGCTACGAAGCAAGGGCGCACGGCGTGAAAACAACCATGCCGGTTTGGGAAGCAAAACGCAACTGTCCTGAGCTCATCGTCCTTCCGCCGAACTTTGACCGCTACAGAAGCTCTTCAAGAGCGATGTTTAGCATCCTTCGTGAATATACAGATCTGGTGGAGCCTGTATCCATCGACGAAGGCTATATGGATATGACGGATACACCATTCAGCCGCAATGCCTATGAGACGGCAAAAGAAATACAAAGCAGACTGCAGAAAGAGCTGCTGCTTCCGTCAAGCATCGGAATCGCCCCTAATAAATTTCTCGCCAAAATGGCATCCGATATGAAAAAACCGCTTGGGATCACCATCCTGAGAAAAAGAGAAGTGCCTGATATCCTTTGGCCTCTCCCAGTTGGAGAAATGCATGGCGTAGGCAAAAAGACGGCGGAAAAACTGAACGGGCTCAGTATTGATACGATTGGAGATTTAGCGGCTGCTGACGAACACTCGCTGAAACGGCTGCTTGGCATCAACGGGCCCCGTCTAAAAAATAAAGCGAACGGCATTCACCATGCCCCTGTTGATCCGGAGCGCATTTATGAATTTAAAAGCGTAGGCAATTCATCCACACTTTCTCATGATTCTGCCGATGAGGATGAGCTGTTAGCTGTTTTTCGCAAACTGTCCGCATCAGTTAGCGACCGTTTGCAGCGTAAAGAGGTAATGGCTTCAAAGCTGTTTATTATGATCAGATATGCGGACTGGAAAACCATTACGAGAAGCATCACACTGAAGAATCCGATAGATCAAAAAAACGAAATATATAATGAAGCAGAACATCTCTTCTTTAAGCATTGGAACAAAAACCCCATCAGGCTGCTCGGCATTACCGGAACGGATTTGGTAGAAAAAGAGCAGGCCTATAAGCAGCTCGATTTGTTCAGCTTTACAGAGGATGCGAAGGATGAACCGATTCAGCAAATGATGGAAAAACTGAACGAAAAGTATGGTTCCAAGCTGATCAGAAAAGGTGCAAAGGTTAAAAAAGACGAGAGCAAAACAAGCGGAACAAGCTTTAATAAAGATTTTTTTCAAGATGAAAAGAAAAGCTGAATGTCTTGAAATAAGGGGGTGAAGTATGGTAATTTCAATAGTATAAATATCATTTTATTTTAATGTAAATTTTAAAATGGTTAAACGTTTGCAGAAGGGACGTTAGAATATGTCAAAACAACAAATCGGAGTTATCGGACTTGCGGTAATGGGTAAAAATCTGGCTTTAAATATTGAAAGCCGAGGATTTTCTGTTTCTGTTTACAACAGATCAAGCAGCAAAACCGAGGAATTTTTGCAGGAGGCTAAAGGCAAAAACGTTGTTGGCACCTACAGTATTGAAGAATTTGTTCAATCCTTGGAAACACCGCGCAAAATTTTGTTAATGGTTAAAGCGGGAACTGCTACAGATGCGACAATTCAATCTCTTCTTCCTCACTTAGAGAAGGACGATATTTTAATTGACGGCGGAAATACATATTATAAAGATACACAGCGCCGAAACAAAGAGCTTGCTGAAAGCGGCATTCATTTTATCGGCACAGGTGTTTCAGGCGGAGAAGAAGGAGCGCTTAAAGGGCCTTCTATCATGCCTGGCGGACAAAAAGAAGCTCATGAACTTGTGAAGCCAATTCTTGAAGCGATTTCTGCAAAAGTTGACGGTGAAGCGTGTACGACATATATCGGTCCGGACGGTGCCGGCCATTATGTAAAAATGGTGCACAACGGTATTGAATACGGGGATATGCAGCTGATCTCTGAATCTTATTTCATCCTGAAGCAGGTACTCGGCCTTTCAGCTGATGAGCTTCATGAAGTATTTGCTGAATGGAATAAAGGCGAGCTTGACAGCTATCTGATCGAAATTACTGCTGATATCTTCACGAAAAAAGATGAAGAAACAGGCAAACCGCTTGTTGATGTGATTCTTGATAAAGCGGGTCAAAAAGGAACAGGAAAATGGACAAGCCAAAGTGCACTTGACTTAGGTGTTCCGCTTCCGATTATCACTGAATCTGTATTCGCACGTTTTATTTCAGCGATGAAGGATGAGCGTGTGAAAGCAAGCGGCCTTCTTTCAGGGCCTGAAGTGAAGCCTGTTACAGAAAATAAAGAAGAGCTGATCGAAGCAGTCAGAAAAGCGCTGTTCATGAGCAAAATCTGTTCTTACGCCCAAGGATTTGCCCAAATGAAAGCAGCTTCTGAAGAATACAACTGGGATCTCAATTACGGTGAAATCGCTATGATCTTCCGCGGCGGCTGCATCATCCGTGCGGCATTCCTGCAGAAAATCAAAGAAGCTTACGACCGTGATCCTGAGCTTGATAACCTGCTGCTTGACAGCCACTTCAAGAACATTGCAGAAAGCTACCAAGGAGCGCTTCGCCAAGTGATTTCACTTGCAGTTGCCCAAGGTGTGCCGGTACCTTCATTCTCAAGCGCACTAGCTTATTATGATAGCTATCGCACAGCCGTGCTGCCTGCAAACTTAATTCAAGCGCAGCGTGACTACTTCGGTGCCCATACTTATGAGCGCACAGACAAAGACGGTGTCTTCCATACTGAATGGATGAAATAATGATGTGGAAATCCCGCAGCCTGACAGCTGCGGGATTTTTTTGAAATAGAGTGCCGACGAAAGGATGTATATTTTGCCTGTAAATGAGTATCTACTTGAAAATTTTCCTGGTTTACGACTTATGCCTCCTTTGTTTTATAACTGGCAGATCGGAATCCGGTTTGAAATAGGTGTAGGGTATAATGTGAACGATGCCTATCAACACAGCCCTTATTTAGATAACGCATATAAGAGAGCTGTCACTTTATTTAAATCTCTACATGCCGAAGATGATGATATATTTGTTATAGCTGATGCTGTTGGTTTTGAAGGGAGAAGGGGATATAAGAGCAAATTGCATACTTTCTCACGGTACATTCGCGAAAAAGCTGTGTTGAAAAAACTGCAGCACGTTGCTGTTCCTTATACTTGTTCTGATAATTATGATGATAAAACGCATAGATTTTTTCTTAAATGCAAAGCCGGTGATATAAGATATATCCCATTGCTGAGAGCAATATGTAATCAAGATATGGGGATAAAACCAAGCATTTCTCAAAAAATTTACTTTATCAATATAAAAAAGAGAACCATTTTTTATCTTTATGATGATCGAGGCTGCGATATTTTAGCTGCTGCAGCTGAAACAATACGGGATATGTATGAAACATATAACAGTTGGATATTAGATTACGACAGAGAGAGAATCAATCGTCTTTTTGAGCCGCTTAGAGGCAAGAAAGCTTGATACATAAATAAAAGGCTGAAAATGCTTTACAAGCACTTTCAGCCTTTTTCTTTATATATTCCACCAATGCAAGCCGTCTTTCGCCAAAAGATCATCTGATTCTTTTGGACCCATAGAACCTGCTTCGTAGTTTGGCGATAGGGTTTTGTTGGCTGCCCATGTTTCAGAAATGGAATCGACAAAGCTCCAAGAAAGGGCAACTTCATCCCAGTGTGCGAAGTTCGTCGCATCGCCGAGAAGACAGTCGTGAATCAATTTTTCATATGCTTCAGGAGTGTTCAGCTCGTCATTGCAATTGCTGCAGTAATCCAGTTTGATCGGCTGCGCGTGTGCTGCTCCTCCGAGTTTTTTAGCGTTTAAGTAAAGTGTAATGCCTTCGTCAGGCTGAATATGAATGACGAGTAAGTTCGGATTCATGTTGTTTTCATTGCCGTAGTACAGGTTCATCGGAATGTCCTTAAATTGAACGACAATTTTTGTGGACTTTTCTTTCATTCGTTTTCCGGTACGGATGTAGAATGGAACACCAGCCCATCTGAAGTTGTCGATCAGAAGCTTTCCAGAAACAAAGGTTTCTGTATTTGAGTCAGGAGCGACGTTATCTTCATCTGTATAAGCAGGGACTGGCAAACCGTCAATTTCACCGGCTTGATATTGTCCGCGCACAAAATACTCATCCACTTCGTCTTTTGCAATAGGGCGGAGGGCTCTCAGCACCTTCACTTTTTCGCTGCGGATTTCTTCTGTGTTCAGTTTAATCGGCGGCTCCATTGCGAGAAGCGCAACCATTTGCATAATATGGTTTTGGACCATGTCGCGAAGGGCGCCTGATTTTTCGTAATATCTAGCACGGTCTTCAACACCAAGTGATTCGCTTGATGTGATTTGGATATTTGAAATGTAGCGGTTTGTCCAGAGCGGTTCGAAAATCGCATTGGCAAATCGAATGACCTCAATATTCTGCACCATTTGTTTTCCTAAATAGTGATCGATTCTGTAAATTTGGTCTTCTGTAAATGCTTCGCGAATTTCTTGATTTAATGCTTGCGCGCTTGGCAAGTCATGGCCGAACGGCTTTTCAATCACAAGGCGGGACCAGCCTGTAGTTGCTGTAACACCTTCTGATTTTAATGTCTTTGCAATTGTTCCAAAGAATTCTGGGGCCATTGCCAAGTAGAACATTCTGTTGTTCGGGATTTGATATGTATCTTCCAGCTGGTTGAGCAGCACGTTAAGCTCTTGATAAGAACCAGGGTTTGTCACGTCAAACGGGTGGTAATAGAAGTGAGACGTGAAATCATCTAATTGCTTATCAGCAGCTGAGGAAATAGATGTTTTGACGGTTTGGCGAAGATCCTCATTGGACCAGGGTCTTCTTCCGACTCCTACAACTGCAAACTCTTCTCCGATTTGTCCGTTTTTATATAAACGGTGAATGGACGGATAGAGTTTTCGTTTTGCTAAATCTCCCGTTGCACCGAATATGACAATTACTGCTTTTGGTTGTTGGTTTGTTTTCACTAAAAGTACCTCACTTTATTCGAAGCTTTATTTTAGTACCCCGCATATTTCCTTCATTTTAAATCTAAAATTCAACGAAAGCAAACATTTAAGACCTTTTTTTGCAGAATGGCGCAAAAATATTTCTAGAACGAAAGGATTGCCCGAATCAGAGGCAAGATTCACATTTTACGCATGATCCTGTATTCTTGTAGGTAACTAGTTCTAGTAGGAGGAAGGAAATGTGGAATTACTTTTTTTAGGGACGGGAGCCGGAATTCCCGCTAAGTCGAGAAACGTGACGTCGATCGCATTAAAACTGCTTGAAGAAAGGCGATCTGTATGGCTGTTTGACTGCGGGGAAGCCACACAGCATCAAATTTTACATACATCGATTAAACCTCGAAAAATAGAAAAAATCTTCATTACTCACATGCACGGCGATCATGTATACGGTCTTCCAGGGCTTCTTGGCAGCCGTTCTTTTCAGGGCGGTGAGGACGAGCTGACGGTTTACGGACCGAAAGGCATCAAGGCGTTTATTGAAACAAGTCTTGCCGTCACGAAAACTCACCTAACATATCCGCTTGTGATACAAGAGATTGAAGAGGGAGCGGTATTTGAGGACGACCAGTTTATCGTCACAGCTGTATCCGCGATTCATGGTGTAGAGGCCTTCGGGTACCGCGTACAGGAAAAAGATGTGCCTGGTTCTTTAAAGGCGGCGTTATTAAAGGAAATGAATATTCCGCCGGGACCTGTATATTCGAAAATGAAAAAAGGTGAAACTGTGACACTTGAAGACGGACGCATCATAAACGGGAAGGATTTTCTGGAGCCTCCTAAAAAGGGGAGAGCTGTCGTGTTTTCCGGGGATACGAGAGTGAGCGATAAGATAAAAGAGCTTGCGCGGGACTGTGATGTGCTTGTGCATGAAGCCACCTTTGCTAAGGATGATGTGAAGCTTGCTTTTGATTATTTTCACAGTACAACAGAACAAGCAGCTGTAACTGCCAAAGAAGCTGGGGCGAAGCAGCTCATTTTAACTCATATCAGCGCGAGATATCAGGGAGAGGCTTCTTTAGAGCTCCAAAAAGAAGCGGCAGCCGTTTTTCCGAACAGCATCACAGCGTATGATTTCTTAGAGGTTCAAGTTCCGAGAGGCTGAGAAAGAGATGGTGTTTGACAATCTGTTGTTAAGCTGTATAATAAAACGTAACCATTACGTTTTATAAGGAGATGTTAACATGAGAGTAAATGTTACTTTGGCCTGCACTGAATCAGGGGACAGAAACTACATCACAACCAAAAATAAACGCACAAATCCTGATCGTTTAGAGCTGAAAAAATACTCACCGCGGTTAAAGAAATATACCCTTCATCGCGAAACAAAATAACAAAAACCCCGGCTGCTTTAGCCGGGGTTTTTGTTTAATTGACTGCCTGGAATATCGGGGCGGCCTGCTGGCAGGCCGCGCACCAAACATCATAAATCGCCAGATGGACGATATGAGGTTCATCATGATGAATGTTATGTGAGCTGTTTTTAGCTTGTATCCAGCCGCTTTGATCGGATAGAGACAAAATGCTGCTATGCAGGTTTCTCCATTCCTCTTCAGCGGAGGCGAATTTCTCAGTGCGTTCACCTGATGACAGTACAATAAGCGGCATGTTCCCTAAATGGACTTGCTGCTGTTTGGACTGCCGCAGACTTTTCGAAAAGTCTGCATGTGTCTCCTCAAGCATCATCTGCTTTCTGTATGCTGTATGCATTTCTTCAGGAATAAATGTAAAGCCGCCATTGCTGTAATCTCCTAAAGCGGGATCAAGGAGCACCATGCCGATAATATCCTGTCGGTTTTTACAGGCCCATAAACTGCTGATAACCGATCCGTATGAATGTGAAACAGCCAGATAAGGCGGTCTTATACCTGCTGCCTTAAGCAAGCTTTCTAATTCTCTCACCTTTTGGTCGGCTGTTCGTTCTGCCTTGCTTTGTCCGCTTTTCCCAATGCCCGCTCTATCATATGTGAATATGCCAAATTCGTCATCAATGTCCGCTGTTAGTGGTTTCCACGTCTCTGAAGAAGTGCCGTAGCCGGCTTCAAAGACAATGGTTACTCCGCTAAATCCTTTTCGGTGTTTTGTATGAAATTCACAACCGTCAACCGTATAGGTCCTTTCGATCCATGCTGCATTCATTGGAGTCATCTCCTCTAATTGGTTCTACTAGGGAGACGGAGAACCTCAGCTGATCGTTTCTCCAAAAATAAAAAAAGAGATATCCGGCGGCGGAGCCGCGGATATCTCGGATTAAGATTACCAGCCTCTTTCGTATTGAACAGGGGCTTGAATGTCTGTATTCAGCTGTTTTGCGGCAGTTCTTGCAAAGTAAGGATCGCGTAATAGCTCTCTGCCGATAAAGATGAGGTCTGCACGGTTATTTTGAAGAATTTCTTCAGCCATTGAACCATTTGTAATCATCCCGACAGCTCCAGTCGCCATGTCAGCCTGTTCGCGGATTTTCTCGGCGAAGCTGACCTGATAGCCAGGGAATACGTTAATGTCTGCCTGAACAAGGGCACCTGAGCTGCAGTCAATTAAGTCAACGCCCTGCTCCTTCATCCATTTTGCAAAACCGATATGATCAGCGATGTCTAAGCCTTTGTCTGTATAGTCAGAAGCCGATACACGGACAAATAAAGGACCGTCCCACACTTGTTTGACTTCATCAAGGATTTCTCTTAAGAAACGGTAGCGGTTTTCTGGTGAGCCGCCGTATTCATCTGTGCGATGGTTAGAAAGCGGAGATAAAAATTCATGAATTAAGTAACCATGTGCTGCATGAATCTCAATCACATCAAAGCCTGCTTCTTTTGCACGGGCAGCCGCTTGTTTGAACTCCTGCACGGTTTCTTTCACTTTTTCAGTTGTCATTTCAACCGGCGTGCTTGATTGCTCGTCAAACGCGATCGCAGACGGAGCGAAAATATCTCCTTCAAGCTCTGCTTTACGTCCTGCGTGGGCAAGCTGAATTCCGATTTTTGAGCCTTGCGCTTTTACCTGCTCAGTCAGCTTTGCGAAACCTTCGATATGCTCGTCGCTCCATATCCCTAAATCTTGGTCTGTGATTCGTCCTTGAGGATTAACCGCCGATGCTTCCACAATAATCAATCCGACTTGGCCGACTGCGCGCGTTATGTAGTGAGCCATGTGGAACGGCTGTAATTTTCCGTCCTTTTCGTGAGAAGAGTACATGCACATTGGTGACATCACAATGCGGTTTTTTAACGTTACATCTTTAATTGTAATAGGTGTGAATAATTTTCTGGCCATTTCTTTCGCCTCCCGTAAGGTTTTTAGAGATTGATTATAACAAGTCATTTCTTTCACGTCATATAAACTGCTCAAACGATCCGAATTTGTCAAATATTTCTGTATAATAGACAGGGAATCATTTTATTTTTTAGGATCGAAGCGTTTTTATACATAGGAGGGCGGAAATGATGAATTGGCAGACTAAGGATGATTTGCTTACCCTTTTAACTTCTCTTGTCCAGTACGAAAGTGTCACCGGTTCGAAAGGGGAGGCCGCACTTGCAGAATATCTTTATTATCTTTTAAAGGACAAGCCTTATTTTCAAAATAACCCTGATCATGTAACACTCCATCCGATGGAAGACGGCAGAACGTTTTTGACAGCGCTTGTCAAAAAGAAAGATGTCAAACAGACGGTGCTCTTGCTGAGTCATTTTGACGTCGTGGACATAGAGGACTACGGAGAATTCAAACATATGGCTTGTAAGCCGGCTGAGCTTTTGAACTCCTTTTTAGAGAAAAAAGAGTTGCTTCCTAAACGTGTGAGAACAGACGCGGAAAGCGGCGACTGGCTGTTCGGGAGAGGCACGATGGATATGAAAGCGGGGCTGGCTATTCAGCTGTCGATGCTTGAGCGGGCAATGAATGGTCATTTTGATGGGAATGTGCTTTTGATTACGGTTCCTGACGAGGAAGTGAACTCAAGGGGAATGATCGAAGCCGTTCCTGCGCTGAAAGAAATGGAGAAAAAATATCATCTTACATACACTGCTTGTTTGAATAGCGAACCGATGTTTGAAAAGTTTCCGGGCGACCAGCAGCAATATGTGTATTCAGGAAGCATCGGCAAGGTTCTCGCAGGGTTTTTCTGCAAAGGGATAGAGACGCATGTTGGAGAGCCGTTTTCCGGTTTAAATGCAAATTTAATGGTTTCTGAGATCAACCGTCTGCTGGAACTGAACGTGAATTACTGCGAAATGGCTGACGGGGAAGTCACCCCGCCGCCGGTAAACTTAATGCAAAAGGACTTGAAGGAGGCATATTCCGTCCAAACACCGCATACGGCCGTTACGTTATTTAATGTACTGACAATGAAGCGTTCTGCGAGTGAGCTGCATAACATGCTGCGGAGAACCGCAGAGCAGGCGGCAGAGAAGATTTCAAACCATATTCAGAAAAAAACACGTGATTTCCAGAAGTTTGAGCCATTTCATCCAATTGAACGAACTGTCTCTGTTTTTACATTTGATGAGCTGCTTGCACGTGCGAAAAGGCGTGTCGGAAGCTCGGAAACAGAACGAATACTGAATTTCACTTATGCAAACAGGGGAGATCTTGGAGACAGGGATTTTTCGACTAGAATTGTATCTGAGCTCGCAGCGCTGTGTAAGGAAGATGCGCCGCTCATCGTTCTCTTTTACAGCCCTCCATTTTATCCCGCAGTGTCATCAAAGAACGATCAGGTAATCAAGAATGCTGCTGGCAAGCTCATTCAATATGCAGCTGACAGGTACGGCATTGCTTTACGGGAGGTTCAGTATTTCCCAGGACTCTCGGATTTGAGCTATCTTCAGCTGGAAAAACAGGAGGTTGGTGCATACACAAGCAATATGCCGCTCTTTAACAGAGGATATTCACTTCCCAGCAGTAAAGACAAGGCGCTGTATGTCCCGGTATTAAATGTCGGCCCGGCTGGAAAAGACCCGCACAAATGGACAGAAAGACTGTATGTGCCTTATTCCTTTGAGGTGCTTCCCGACTTGCTTTCCTTTACAATCTCTGCATTATTAAAACAATCAGAAGCTGCCAGCCAGCCTTAAGATAAAAGAAGACAGAAAGCGCTTTGCCTTCTGTCTTGTGTTTTTTTCTATAAATGCTTCTCTAAGGCGGCTCCGGCAAATTGCTCTTTGATTTCAGCGCTTCGTTTGGCTGTTTCTTCAATACAATGAATGATCGCTTCTTCAAAGCGGGCTTCCGTTAAAGCGCGAAGGCCTGCCTCTGTTGTTCCCCCTGGGCTCGTAATCTCCCTGCGCAGCTGTGCGGGCTGTTTTCCGCTTTGACGAAGCATGTCTGTTGCGCCTGCCATTGTCTGCAGGATCAATTTTTTAGCCGTTTCCTCCTCTAAACCGACCGTTTGCGCCGCTTTTTCCATCGCTTCGATATAGCGATACAGGTAAGCGGGACCGCTGCCTGCTATCGCGGTAACGGCATCAAGGTGCTGCTCCTCAACCAATGTGGCGTCACCGATTGTTTCTAGCAATGCTGTAGCCGCCGTGATATCGTCTTGGCTTGCTTCAGCGCTTACGGAAAATCCGGTTGCTGATTTTCTGATGGCAGCTGAAGTATTCGGCATCACCCGTATGACAGCAAGCTTTCTGCCGAAATAATGCTGAATGGTTTCGATGGTAAGGCCTGCAAGCACAGAAATGACAAGCTGGTCCTTCATGTAAGAACGAATGCTGTCAATGCTCTCTGCCGCATCCTTAGGCTTAAAAGCGAGAACGACGATATCAGTTTGTGTGAAAAACTCGCTCTTATCCCTGCATGGACGCACGCCGTACATTTCCTTTAATTCATTGAGTCTCTCTTCGTTTGACCTGTTTGTGATATAAATATTTTCAGGTTTTGTAATGCCGCTTTGCAAAAAGCCGTTGATCATTGCTTCAGCCATGGACCCGGCGCCGACAAATCCTATCTTTTTCATGGATATCCTCCTTCTATCAGAACAACAAAAAACCTTTTCATCACGTAAAGGACGAAAAGGTTCGCGGTACCACCCTCATTAGCACAACTTGTGCTCAGCTCAAATCCCGTAACGCGGGAAACGTTTAGGTTTTCCTAACCGCTCTGAGGGCAGGTTCTACAAACAAGCGGGCCGCGATACCTTTCAGCCTGGGGATATCGCTCTCTCTGGCCATTGCCTGTATACTATTCCTCGTCATAGCGTTCCAATGGTTCTCATTTTAGTTGTTGTTCATTATGCAATGGGGGATAAGCTAATGTCAATAGCTTTTTCAAAAAGGGACATTCTCATACGGCAATAATGACACAGGACCGAGAAAAAGCTAAAATATGAGTAATGAATGAAGACAAGGAGCAAAAGAATGACAACTGCAGATATCATTCCGATTCGCGTCCCGACACCGTTTGCCGTCGGTGATGTCATCGTTTACTTAGTGAAAGGTGACGCGCTGACACTGATCGATGCCGGACCGAACACTAAAGAAGCAGCTGAAGTCCTAAAAGAGCAGCTTGATAGTATACATATAGAAATGTCAGATATTGAGCAGATCGTGCTGACTCACCATCACGCAGATCATGCGGGGTTGCTTGATGTTTTTTCTGATGATATTAAAGTGATTGGACATCCGTTTAACGAACCATATATCAGCAGAGACAAGGCATTTATGGAGTGGCAAAAACATTTTTTTCAAAAGCTGCTGCCTGAGTTAGGCGTTCCATTTGATGAGGTGAAAGCAGAAAGGCTCATCCGATCGGCGTACGCATTTTCCTGTACAAGATCCTTGACCCAAACGGTTACGGAAGGGATGAAAATTGACGGGATGGGTGACTGGACTGTTCTGGAAATGCCCGGGCATGCAGAGTCGCATATTGTTCTCTTTCATGAAAAGACCGGAAGAGTGCTTGGCGGTGATTTGCTGCTGGCGAACAGCTCGTCTAACCCGATTCTTGAAGCGCCAAAAACGGGAGAAAAAAGATCGGAGCCTTTACTGGATTATCAGCGGTCGTTGCGGAGGCTGTCTGAACTTGCCCCGAACACAGTGTTTCCCGGTCATGGCGAGACGATTGGCAATGTACGAGCACTGATCAAGAAGCGGTTTGACAAGCAGAGCAGCCGAACCGAGGATGTGCGTCATATGCTGTCGGAAAAACCGCTTACCGCTTTTCAGGTCTGTCAGCAGCTCTTTCCTGCCGTTTATGAAAAAGAGTTGTTTTTAACGATATCAGAAACGGTTGGGCATCTTGATATATTGGCAGCCGAAGCAGGCATCACGTCATATTGGGATGGAAAAACCGCGTACTTTAGAGCAATAGAGAGGTGAACAGGGTGAAAAATATAGCTGGCAAGCGTATTTGGATTACAGGTGCTTCAGGAGGGCTTGGTGAAAGAATCGCTTATTTATGTACGGCTGAAGGAGCCCATGTTTTGCTGTCGGCAAGACGTGAGGATCGTTTGAAGGAAATCAAAAGAAAAATGACCGAGGAATGGAACGGACAGTGTGATATTTTCCCTCTGGATGTCTCCTGTCTTGAAGATATCACCCTCGTCCGTGATCAGATCGGTCCGGTTGATGTGCTGATCAATAATGCAGGCTTCGGTATTTTTGAAACGGTTTTAGACTCTACACTTGATGAGATGAAATCAATGTTTGATGTCAATGTTTTCGGTCTGATCGCCTGTACAAAAGCTGTTCTTCCGCATATGCTTGAGCAAAAAAGCGGCCATATCATCAATATTGCCTCTCAAGCAGGGAAAATTGCCACGCCGAAATCCAGCCTTTATTCAGCGACAAAACACGCTGTGCTCGGCTATTCAAACGCTTTGCGTATGGAGCTGGCGGGCACGGGCGTCCATGTGACGACAGTCAATCCAGGGCCGATTCAGACTGACTTTTTTTCTATTGCTGACAAAGGCGGAGACTATGCCAAAAATGTCGAACGCTGGATGCTTGACCCAGATGATGTGGCAGCACAAATCGCGTCTGCCATTATGACGAACAAACGTGAAATCAACCTTCCTCGTTTGATGAATGCCGGCACAAAGCTATATCAGCTGTTTCCAGCCCTTGTGGAAAAGCTGGCTGGACGGGTGTTCATGAAAAAATAAGCATGGAACTGCCTGTGTGAGGCGCCTTTTGGTGTGTTTGCAGGCAGTTTTTTATAAAGATATACATTTGTTAAGGGAAGGAGAAATGGCTGATGTCGATAAATCAAGAAACTTTGCGTAATCTGATAAAAGATCCATTGATTCAGAAATTGATTGATGCACGACCGGTATTCTGGGCTAATCCCGGCAAGAAAGAGGGGATGGTTCTACAAGCGGCTGAGTGGGAAAGCGAGATAGCCGAGGCGGACAAAAGACTTCGGCGGTTTGCTCCTTATATTGCCGAGGCGTTTCCGGAAACAAAAGCTGCCGAAGGGATGATTGAATCGCCGCTTTTTGAAATACGCCATATGAAAAAGAAGCTGGAGGAAGTGTATGGCGAAACGTTTCCGGGGAGATGGCTTTTAAAGTGCGATCATGAGCTTCCGATTTCGGGATCGATTAAAGCACGCGGCGGTATTTATGAAGTGCTGAAACATGCGGAGGAGCTTGCGCTTCAAGTAGGAATGCTTAAGGAAACAGATGATTACCGCATCTTGCACGAAGAGCGGTTCACTTCATTTTTCTCACGCTATTCCATTGCTGTCGGCTCAACAGGCAATCTTGGTTTAAGCATCGGCATCATTGGCGCCAAACTAGGTTTTCGAGTGACGGTGCATATGTCCTCCGACGCTAAACAGTGGAAGAAGGATTTACTTCACAAAAAGGGCGTCACCGTAATCGAGTACGAATCAGATTACAGTGAAGCGGTTAAAGAAGGACGGCGGCAGGCGGAACAAGATCCATTCTGTTATTTTATTGATGATGAACATTCCCGCCAGCTGTTCCTAGGATATGCGGTAGCGGCCAGTCGTTTAAAAACACAGCTCAGCTTAATGGATATCGAGCCTGGTCCTGAAACACCGCTGTTTGTGTATTTGCCTTGCGGAGTCGGCGGAGGGCCGGGCGGTGTGGCATTTGGACTGAAGCTATTGTACGGAAACCATGTCCATGTATTTTTCGGGGAGCCTACCCATTCACCGTCTATGCTCTTAGGTGTATATTCCGGCCTGCATGACCAGATCTCTGTGCAGGATATCGGCTTGGATAATGTAACGGCTGCTGACGGGCTTGCCGTAGGGCGTCCGTCAGGATTTGTCGGCAATCTGATAGAACCTTTGCTGAGCGGCTGTTATACAATTGAAGACGAAACGCTGTATACCTTGCTTCATTTGCTGGCTTTATCTGAAAATAAGCATTTAGAGCCGTCTGCGCTTGCCGGCATGTTCGGGCCTGTTCAGCTGTTTTTATCGGAAACCGGGAAACACGACATGTCTGAAAATGATCTGCGTCACAGCATGAAAAATGCCGTACATGTTGTCTGGGGAACGGGAGGCAGTATGGTTCCGAAAGAAGAAATGGCTGCATATAACCGAATCGGTGCTGACTTGTTAAAAGGTAAATTGAAAAAATAAGCAGACAGTAGGAATGTTTTCCGTTACAATCTTTGTAAGCGTTTGTTTAAAGCTACAGAGAGTCAGGTGTAAACAGTGAAAAATAAAGAGCTTAATTTACATACTTTATATACACAGCACAGCCGGCAGTCTTGGTCAGGATTTGGGGGCCATTTGTCGATTGCTGTTTCTGAAGAAGAGGCAAAAGCTGTTGAAGGGCTGAATGATCATCTATCCGTAGAGGAAGTGGAGACGATCTATATTCCGCTTGTTCGCCTGCTTCATTTGCATGTCAAGTCGGCTGCCGAACGAAATAAGCATGTGAATGTTTTTTTGAAGCACCCTCATTCAGCCAAAATTCCGTTTATCATCGGCATTGCCGGCAGTGTCGCAGTCGGAAAAAGCACGACAGCGCGGATTTTGCAGAAGCTGCTTTCGCGTTTGCCGGATCGCCCCAAGGTCAGCCTGATCACGACAGACGGCTTTTTATTTCCTACAGCTGAGCTGAAGAAGAAAAACTTGCTGTCAAGAAAAGGATTTCCTGAAAGCTATGATGTGAAAGCGCTCCTCGAATTTTTGAATGACGTAAAGTCAGGAAAAGAAAGAGTGAAGGCCCCGGTATATTCTCATTTAACCTATGACCGCGAGGAAGGTGTGTTCGAGGTTGTAGAACAGGCTGACATCGTGATTATCGAAGGGATTAATGTTCTTCAATCGCCGACCTTGGAGGATGACCGGGAAAATCCCCGCATCTTTGTTTCCGATTTCTTTGATTTTTCAATTTACGTAGATGCGGACGAAAGCCGGATTCTTACCTGGTATTTAGAGCGTTTCCGCCTTCTTCGGGAAACAGCCTTTCAAAATCCGGACTCGTATTTTCATAAGTTTAAAGACCTGTCTGACCAGGAGGCTGACGAGATGGCAACCTCGATTTGGGAGAATGTCAACCGCCCTAATTTATATGAAAATATTTTGCCGACTAAATTCAGGTCAGATTTAATATTGCGAAAGGGAGACCGGCATAAGGTAGAAGAAGTGTTAGTGAGAAGGGTGTGACCATTATGCACCATATTGAACTGTATGTCTCCGATTTGGAAGCGGCTATAAAGAGTTTCAAAAATGGAGTTCGGGCATCAGCTGGAAGAAAGATCACTTTTACCTTGTGATTGTTCAGGCAAAAGAAGAATGTCTAGAGCCGAAATATCACAGGTGCCGTGTCGGCCTGAACCATCTCGCGTTTCATGCTGAAATCAAGCTTCAAGTCGACCTGATGACTGAAAAATTGTTGGCAAAAGGCTGTACCGAGACCGGCATCCTTTTGCCGGAGGAGACGGGCATTATGCAGTCTATTGTGAGGACCCTGACCGGATCAAGGTAGAGCTCGTTGCCCCAAGCGGTTAATCGTTTTGGTCTCCGGACATGCTGTTAAGCTTTTTTTCGATTCGGTCCAGCTGTGCTTTACGGTTTTTCGCATATGTAGAGCCGATCACAGCCGCCGAGATAACAGCGGCAAACATGAAAAATACGATCAGCTGAAACATGATATCACCTATATTCATATTTCATCACCTCGTTTTTGCGGGAGAGAGCGATTCTCTCCCGTCTTCTTGTGTTAAAGCGGCTTCCCCAGTCCGGGTTGCTGCTCAGTGATTCCCGCTTTCATCCTCCGATAGGCAAACACTAAAAACGGCAGGCCAAGCAGGGTAATGCCGCTAAGGACAGAAAAAATGGAACTTGGATGCCCGGCACCAAATGCATCTATACATAAGCCGCCGGCCCAAGGGCCAATCACATTCCCAAACTGCGAAAAGCCGATCGCTCCGAAATACGTTCCTTTTAATCCGGGTTTTGCAATCTGATCTACAAACAAATCCATCATACAGAATAAGAGCACTTCTCCAATTGTAAATGCAATCACAATGATAACAAGTGAAGAAACCCCGTGTGACATGGTAAGGGTCATCATGCTGGCGCTGATCATGATATTGCCGAGCATCAGGGAGCAAAGCGGCGAAAACCGTTTACCAAGGTGGACAATGGGAAACTGTGTTGCCAAAACAACAATTGCGTTTAATGTCAGCATCAAGCCGTACAATTTTGTCCCATTTTCGATAAAGGGATTCTGCGCCATATATTGCGGAAATGTAGAGCTGAACTGCGAATAGCCGAAGATGCATAGTGTAATGCCGATAAGAGCAACTGTAAAAAGACGGTCCTTTTGCGTTACCATAAACGCTTCCCGAACGTTCAGATTTCTGGATTGTTCTAATGTCGCGGGTGGATGCTTTTTAAATTGGATGGCAAGGATGACACCGTACATCCCATAAATCACCGCGGGCACCAAAAAAGGAGCGGTAGATTGTGATGAACCAAAGTACAGACCGAGCACAGGGCCGAAGACAACGCCGATATTAATGGCTGCATACCGTAAATTAAAAACCAGCAATCTTGTTTTTTCTTCTGTCATATCTGACAGCAAAGCTTTTGAAGCAGGTTCAAACAGTGATTTACAAAGTCCGTTTAACGCATTTACCACAAAAAATACCCAGAGGTGAGAAGCGGCCGCAAACCCTGCAAACACCAGCATCCAGCCGAAAATGGATACAAGCATCATGTTCTTTCTGCCGAATTTGTCCGAGATATATCCGCCATAAAAGCTTGCAATGATACCGACTGATGAGCTCGCCGCAATGACAAGCCCCGCGTAGGACGCTGATGCGCCTTGGACAGCTGTTAAATAAATCGCTAAAAACGGAATGCTCATCGATGTTGCCATCCTGCCAAAAATGGTTCCGATAATAATTGTCCAGCTGATTGGGTGGATATCTTTCCATGTCTTCATGTCTATTGTTCTCTCCTGTTAGTAAGATCTTTTCCTATCATACATGAAAAAATTTCCTTATCCAACGGCGGATTAAATATTTTTACTTACCGGTTTATATGGGATTGTATTACACTATGGGTGCGCAGGATGACCTTTGTTTTTGAATGGTTCATGTTTCACGTTTTGACGATGGCGTTTACGCCGTTGAAGCGGAGATTGAAGTATGCGGATTTTTTGTCCGGCGCTTATATCATGAAAGTGCAATTCTCATTGAGCAGAAATGCCCGGGCAGTTTAAAGACATCAGGAAGACGGGAGAAGCAAACGGATTTCCGTTTAAAGACGTTGACCCATCAGGCTCTAGCTCATATCGTCGGGGTTCCTGAAATGCTGAGTGAGTAAAGTTTATTGATGGGCTTGAGCGTCCTTACATGAGAAGGGGCGCTTCCCGTTGATATCAGCCGCGTCCCTTCTGGCCATACGAAAACAGATATAAGAAATTTCTTCAACAATGAAGGTGCATGACACTAAGAAAACAGCCCTTGGTTTGTGACGTAGTCATAAATGATATCCTCTATATGCGCATGCAGGTCCTCGTCTGGATCTTCATTTTGTCTTTCCTCTAAAGCAGCTTTCAGGCTTTGTTTTTCATACGGGCTTAACGGATCAACGGCGACATTTCGGCAGTATTGGCGCAATGCCTGTCCCAGCATTTTTTCGACAAATTTCTCCATTTTGACTCTCCTATCTTTATGGTTCGCTTTCATTCTACTAAATGTTTTCCTTCTCTCAAACCCTTGCATCATATTTTCTGTCAGACAAGAATCATTTACCAGTATAAATCGAACATATTTTCGCATATAATAGTGAAAGCGAACATAAGTTCTTTTTAGAGGTGTGTATGATGAAAGAAAAAGTGATTTTTCTCGTTGACATGCAATCGTTTTATGCATCTGTAGAGAAAGCGGAAAATCCACATTTGAAAAATCAGCCGGTAATTGTTTCGGGTGATCCGGAAAGGCGGGGCGGAGTTGTATTGGCTGCATGCCCGCTGGCGAAACGAAAAGGGGTAGCCAATGCCTCACGCCTGTGGGAAGCGCAGGAAAAGTGCCCTGAAGCTGTTGTGCTCCGGCCTCGTATGCAGCGGTATATTGATGTATCGCTGCAAATCACCGCCATTTTAGAGGAATATACAGATCTTGTGGAGCCCTATTCCATTGACGAGCAGTTCATGGATATCACAGGCAGCCAGAAGCTGTTTGGGGCGCCCGAGGAAATTGCCAAAAGCATTCAGGACAGAATTATGCGGGAGGTCGGCATTTATGCCCGGGTCGGAATCGGCCCTAATAAAGCGCTCGCCAAAATCGCGTGTGACAATTTTGCCAAAAAGAATAAGAACGGTATTTTCACGTTAACGAAAGAAAATATGAAAACCGAGATGTGGCCGCTTCCGGTGGGGAGTATGTTTGGCGTCGGGAGCCGGATGAAACATCATTTAAATCGAATGGGCATCAGCACGATCGGCGGGCTTGCGGTTTTTCCGCTCGTGCTGTTAAAAAAGAAATGGGGCATTAACGGACACGTGCTGTGGATGACGGCGAACGGAATCGACTATTCTCCTGTGTCAACGGCATCGCTGGACGGACAAAAAGCGATTGGCCACGGAATGACACTCCCGAAAGACTATGAACACTTTGACAAAGAAATAAAGGTCGTTCTGCTGGAGCTGAGTGAAGAGGTATGCAGGCGAAGCCGAAACGCCGGGATGATGGGGCAGACGGTTTCGGTGAGCTGCAGGGGGGCTGACTTTGATTTGCCGACCGGCTTCAACCGGCAAGTGAAGCTGGCGGAACCGACCAATTCTACGCAGGATGTGTACCAAGCTGTATGCAGACTGTTTCTCAAGTTTTGGGACGGGAAGCCTGTCCGCCGCCTCGGGGTCAATCTCTCTCAGCTCTCATCTGATGAAGTATGGCAGCTTAATTTATTTCAGGATTATGCAAAGAAGATGAGCCTCGGCTATGTGATGGACGGGATTAAAAACCGGTTCGGCGACACGGCGATCATCAGGGCGGCCTCACTGACAGCGGCAGGCCAGGCGTTTGAACGTGCGGCTAAAATAGGAGGGCATTATAAATGAATGAGCATTTAAAAAGAGGCAATCTGCTGTGGGAAGGAAGCCGAATGTTTCTGCCTGAACATAAACAAAGCCTGCTTGAGAGAAAACACCATAAACAGAAGCTGCAAAGGCCAATCCTTGACTCGGATAAGCTGGAGGAGATGAACCAAACGCTTTGCATGGCAATGGAATTTGCTCAGGATATTACTGTCAGCTGCTTTCAAGATGGCGAAATTGTCACCTGCAGCGGGAAAATCTGCCGCTATGAGGAATTTGAAAAAACAGTGTGGATAAAAGGGGACGCCGGCAAGCTCTGTAAGCTGAGACTTGATCAGGTGCTTGATATTTTTCTGTAAATGTCCCCCCTCATGGAGGGGGAGAACTAGAAGTGAAAATAGCAAACATTGTTCCGTCAGCAGTCTGGAAACGTATGATACAGAAAAGAAGGCATTTACAATTCCAGTCAGGCAAAATATAATTTTTATATTGTGAGAAAAAAGAGACATTCGTTTTGCCAGACGGAGGGAGATCAAATCGTAATGGATATTCGAACAATCACGTCTTCAGATTATGAAATGGTAATGTCTGTAATGAATGAATGGTGGGGCGGCAGGCAGCTGAAAGAAAAGCTCCCGCGATTATTTTTTGAACATTTTCAGGACACCAGCTTTATCACACATGAACATAACAGCATGACTGGATTTTTAATCGGATTTCAATCGCAATCAGATCCTGTAACGGCATACATCCATTTTTCCGGTGTGCATCCGGATTTCAGAAAAATGCAAATTGGAAAACAATTATACGAGGTGTTTATTGAAACAGTTAAGAAAAGGGGATGCACCCGGGTAAAGTGCGTGACGTCCCCGGTAAATAAGGTGTCAATCGCGTATCATACAAGACTGGGATTTGAAATTGAAAAAGGCAGCAAAACAGTGAATGGCATCTCAGTATTTGCAAATTACGATGGACCGGGCCAAGACAGGGTTCTTTTTGTGAAAAACATATGAGGAGGAACCGCTATGGATTTTTTTAAAAAAACACCTGAGCCTCCTTATTATGCTGTTATCTTTTCTTCTGTCAAAAGTGAAAATGACGAAGCTTATGGAGAAACAGCAGAGCGGATGGTTTCGCTTGCGGCGAGCCAGCCCGGATTTTTAGGTGTGGAAAGCGTTCGCGGAGCGGATGGAACCGGCATCACAGTTTCCTATTGGGAGAGTATGGACGCAATCAATCATTGGAAGCATCACACCGAACATCAGGCAGCGAAAGAGAAAGGAAAAAGCGTATGGTATGAATCGTATGCGGTCCGCGTCGCCAAAGTCGAGAAGCAGCGGCTGTTTTCAGGAGAAAACAAATGATTGCATTTCTTCAGCATAAGGAGGAGGCTGTATCGCGTGAGATTATTGACGTTCAAAAGCCAGCTTATGTAAAAGAAGCGGAGCTTATCGGTTTTGACGGAATCCCTGCTTTACACGAAAAAGCTGAGGATATCAGAGCCTCTCAGGAGCGATTTGCGGGATACCGGGAAGACGGGAAACTGCTCGGTGTCATTTCATACGAGAAGTGTATACATGAGCTGACAATTTGCAGACTTGTTGTGCATCCCGACGGTTTCAGAAAAGGCATTGGACGAGCACTCGTGCAATTTGTTATTGATCAGAACGAAGACGCTGAGAAAATCGAGGTTGTAACAGCCGAGAAAAACAACCCGGCCGTGTCGCTGTATACGCAGGCAGGGTTTGTAAAGACGAAAACCGTCAAAGCGTCAGAGGGGCTTTTGCTGTCAGTCTTTCATCTCTATCCGAAAAGAAAGGTTGAAGTCGTTCACTACAATGAAGAATGGGCACGGCTGTTTAGTGAGGAAAAAGATCGTCTGAAGCTTGTGCTTGGCCCGGAGATCATTGACGTGCATCATGTCGGAAGCACATCGATACCAAATATGGCGGCAAAGCCGGTCATTGATATCCTGATTTCAGTAAAGGATATCGCGGCCGTGAACCAATATGATTCGAAAATGGCGGAGCTCGACTATATGCCGAAAGGAGAAAACGGCATGATTGGCAGACGCTATTTTCAAAAGGGCGGAAATAAGCGTACTCATCATGTCCATATCTATGAGGGAGGGCATCCTGCTATTGAAAGGCATTTGGTGTTCAGAGATTATCTCACAGCTCATCCGGAAATAGCGAATGAATACGCCGCGCTCAAAAAACAGCTGGCGGCCCAGTACCCGGATAATATCAAGCAATACATACAGGGAAAAAACGATTGGATCAAGGCTGCAGAAGAAAAAGCGAAGCGGTGGAAAAAAAGCAGAAACAATGCGAACGGACGCGTGGTGTGCTACAATAGCGAAAATGAAAAAAACGGGGGTTTCACCTTATGAACATTCATGTGACAGATGCAGCAAAACAGGCACTGCAGCAGGCGCTTGACGCCAACCCGGGAAAAAAGGCACAGCTCCGTTATGACGCTGAAGGATGCGGCTGCGCAGTAAGCGGTGTACCGACCATCTGGGTGACAGAGGAATTAGCGGGACAGTGTGAGCAGCTGGAAACGAACGGCATTCCGCTATATATCCAGTCGTCGCAAAAAGTGTTTTTTGACGATCAAATGACAATCGATTACAATGAAAAAGCCAAAACGCTGGCGCTGAAAAGTCCGGCTCAAATGCTCAGTCCAAGAATGAGCATATTAGTAAAGTAGGGAGACACGAAACGTGGAACAAAAGCTGAAGTCAATTAAGAATACAGCACAGAATAAAACGTGGGTATCCTTTCTGAACAAAAACCATCCCTACACACTGCTGCATTGGTCAATCGGAGGAGCGCAATCCGTCGAGAAGGATGTTTGGCTTTTGCAGGATGAAATGACATTTGAAGCGCAGGAGTTTACAACGATAGACCTTGCGATTGAGTGGATCAGTGAACATATGGATGGCATCACAGACGTTTTATGATGGAAAAGCGAAAGGCCGATAGGGGCCTTTCGTTTTTTACGTTATTTTGTCTAAAAAGGCTTGCACGGTTTTTCGATACGTGTCCCGATTTTTTGTATACGACATGGCGTGTTCTCCAGCTTCAGCAATATAGAGTTCCTTTGGACCGGGCTTTTTTTTATAAAGCCGCTCGGTTGCAGAAACAGGAATATAATCATCGTGCCTGCTGTGAATAAAGAGGACCGGCTTTTCGATCGTTTCGATGACGGCAAGCGGAGATACATCGCGTGCGCGGTAGCCGTCCCTGAACCGCAAAAAGGAGTCGGCAATGGGAAGAATCGGCCAGGAAGGCAGCCGGTATTCCGCTTTCAGACGATACGCAAGCTGTTCCTCGAAGCTTGCAAACGGGCAATCGGCAATATAAAAATCAGCGCCATCGTCAGGATGTGCGCCTGCATACAGCAGAGCTGTCACTGCTCCCATTGATTCACCATGAACTCCAACCAATCCGCGGTTACCGGTTTTGTCTTTGACCCATTTGACGACCTCGTTTAAATCATCCTTTTCATAAAAACCATAGCTTGTAGTCTTTCCGCCGCTTTGTCCGTGCCGGCGATGATCGTAAATCAGCACATTCCAGCCGAGGTCAAGAAATAAATCCATATATTTGAGAGAATTCAATACATTTACGGTCACACCGTGGCAGATGATCATTGTATTTGATGTATCGTGCGGTGCAGCATAGTAGCCTTTTATAGCATATCCGTAAGCCGATGGAATCACAAAAGCCGTTTTCTCCATGCGTTCAAACGATTCAAATACATCATGCCCGTCATCTGTTTCTCTTTTCATAATCTCATCGTCGGTTTTTTTCTTTATGAACATAATGATATTTGTGAAGCAAATACCGATAGCAGCTACAGCTGCCAAGACAGCGCCGACGGCTAAAAGGAATCTTTTCAAAAGACACAGCACCTTTCAACTCTATTATGGATAACCTTCTAAAACCATTATACCTAAACGCTGATGAGCCGGCAGAAAAATATGACAGCTTTTTCAGAAGAGAGTCTTCTTGTTCAGCCTGAATCTCCGTGATAAACTGGCTTCAAAACAAAAACACGGGGGAAGCGAGCATGAAAAAACAAAAATCCGCTGACAAACACCAATTAAAAGACGACCTTCAATCCGATATAAAAGAAAAGCTGATGCAGATGAAAAGCCAATTGAAGGAAGAGGATCAGGAGAGACAGAAAAGAGAAAAAGCAGAACAGATCAGAAAGAAAAAGGAGATCGAAAAAAATAAAACCTTCGAAGAGCTCCTAAATGAAAGTCCGTTGGATTGGCATCAATATAAATAAACCAGCACCTGTACAGGTGCTGGTTTTTCTGTTAAGAGCGGTGGGCTTCGTAAACGTCTTGTTTCGTATGAGATTGGAGCGCTTTGATTTCCTCTTCACTTAAACGCCGTGCGTTTGCAGCATGAACGTTTTCCCGTAACTGCTCAATCTTACTGGCGCCTGTAATCACTGAGGCGACAGCAGGCTGTGCTAACAGATACTGCAGCGACTTTTCTGTCATGGACAGATCTGGCGCGACATTCTCCATCGCTTTGCGGGCATTTGTCAGTTTCTCGAACGAATAGGATAAGTACCCGTTTTGTTTGATACTGTCAGCCGTTTGTTCAAGCGGTTTCTCAGTCAGCAGCCCTTTAGCGACCGGGCCCCTGGCAACGACACTGATCTGATGTTCCTCTAAAAGCGGGAGCCATTCCTCCGGCCGTCTGTCAAACAGGCTGAATTGCATCATAATGCTGACGATGTTTGACTTTTTTATATATTCTTTAATGACGTTCGGGCGAATAGAAGAAATTCCATAATAACGAATGACACCTTCTTGTTTTAATTCTTCAAATGCTTCAATCGTTTCATCAATGTTATCTTCTATTGTGCCGCCGTGAAGCTGATACAGGTCGATATAATCCGTTTTCAGACGTGTCAAGCTCTTTTTCACAGCTTCTTTTATGTAAGCTTTTGAAGGGTCCCAATACCAGCCTTCACTTTCGTCACTCCAGCGGTTTCCCGCTTTTGTGGCCAAAATAATATCCTGGCGTCTGTTTTGAATCGCTTCGCCGACGATTTCTTCATTGCGGCCGCGGTCATACAAATCAGCTGTGTCGAGATAGTTGATGCCAAGCTCAATGGCTTCATCAAGGATCGACAGCGCTTTATTTTTTTCGGTTCCAAGGGACATACAGCCAAGTCCGACTTCGCTTATTTCTAAATCAGATGAACCTAGTTTGCGCTTTCTCATGTGCACACTCCTTTTTTTAGGCTTTGTAATGACCGTAATATAAAGGAGCGGAGTTTTCAACTTTTACGGCTCGGAAACCCAATCTTTCACATACCGGAATGTGCGCCCGTATTCCTTAAGCTTCGCCCGCACCTCCCACGCTTTTCCCACTAAAACGACGCCCTTTTGCATACGGTACACTTTCATAAAGAAGCCCCCTTTTCTCTAGTATGATAAAATGTATGGGGCATGATATAGAGACAGAACGGGAGATGAAGAAATGAAACACTTAGAAGAAAAAACAATTGCTAAAGAACAGATTTTTTCGGGTAAAGTTATTGATCTTTATGTAGAGGACGTCGAGCTCCCAAACGGAAAAACGAGTAAACGCGAAATTGTAAAACACCCGGGTGCTGTAGCGGTGCTGGCTGTCACAGACGAAGGGAAAATCATAATGGTGAAACAATTCCGGAAGCCGCTGGAGCGGACGATCGTTGAAATACCGGCCGGAAAGCTGGAAAAAGGAGAAGAGCCGGAGTATACGGCGCTTCGGGAGCTGGAAGAAGAAACAGGATACACAGCGAAAAAGCTGACGAAAATCACAGCATTCTATACATCGCCCGGTTTTGCCGATGAAATTGTTCACGTTTTTCTTGCGGAAGAGCTGTCTGTGCTTGAAGAAAAACGGGAGCTTGATGAGGACGAGTTTGTTGAAGTGATGGAGGTGACGCTTGAAGACGCACTGAAGCTGGTTGTGTCGCGTGAGGTATACGACGCAAAGACAGCCTATGCGATTCAATATCTTCAGCTGAAAGAAGCGCTGCAAGCATAAAAATGAAAAAGATTTACGCGGATTTACACATTCATATCGGCCGGACCTATACAGGAAGGGCTGTCAAAATAACAGGTGCAAAAACCCTGACGCTGGACCGGATTTTGGTTGAGGCCAGTGAAAATAAAGGGATTGAACTTCTGGGGATTATTGACTGCCATTCCCCGGAAGTAATATTAGAGCTTGAGGAAGGCATTGCTTCAGGCAGGTATCACGAGCTTGAGGGCGGCGGAATCCGTTATCGCAGCACAACTCTTTTATTGGGAAGCGAGCTGGAGATTTACGATGAAGCCTGCAGCGGGCCGATTCATGTGCTCGCTTTTATGCCGACACTCGCTGATATGAAACAATTTTCAGCCTGGCTTTCAGCGCGGATGAAAAATATTCACTTAAGCTCGCAGCGGATATACGAAACAGGCTTGAACCTTCAAAAAAAAGTAAAGGAAATGGGCGGATTGTTTATCCCCGCCCATATTTTCACGCCCCACAAAAGCTTGTACGGAAAAGGGGTTAAGTCAAGTTTAACTGAGGTTTTTGATCCTTCTATGATAGATGCGGTCGAGCTTGGTTTAAGCTGTGACACTCCTATGGCTTCACGGGTATCCGAATTAAATAAATATTCATTTTTAACAAATTCTGATGCGCATTCCTTAGGGAAGATCGGCAGAGAATATAATGAACTATATGTGCAGTCAGCTGATTTTTCTGAGTTTGCTCTTGCATTAAAGGGACAGGATAACAGGAAAATTACTGCAAATTACGGATTAGATCCGCTGTTGGGGAAGTATTATCAAACGGCTTGTGAAGTATGCGGGGAGCGTACAGTGAGCGGGGCAACGGCGTGCGCGGAATGCGGAAGTGCCAGATTGACAAAGGGTGTCAGCGAGAGACTGCGCGAACTGAGTGATCAGTTTGGAAAAGGCATAACGCGTCCTAGATATGTCCATCAAATACCGCTGCAATTTGTTCCGGGTGTCGGACCGAAAACCCTGCACAAGCTGAAGACTGCCTTTGGCACAGAAATGGCTGTTCTCCATGAGACTTCAGAGGAGGATCTGGCGCGGGTTGTTCCGCCGAAAACCGCCGCTCTTATTGTGAAAGCGAGGTCAGGAAAGCTTGAACTGAAAGCCGGAGGAGGAGGAACCTACGGGAAAGTTAAGTCCTGAGTGAAAATTAACTCAGTTCCTCCTGGACTTTTCTCTTTGTCCGGATAAAGGTGATCAGCTGTATAATTTCGTCTTCAGACAGCGGCTTGCCGTCAACAGCAATGTCAATGTCAAGGCTGCTCCACGTGGTCAATTCAATGGTCTGAGGAGCAGTCTGCTTTTGCTTTGGGCGGCCTAAGAGGTCATCGCAGGTTGTGTCAAAAAGGTCTGCCAGCATTGCCAGCGCCTCAAGCGAAGGGCGACGGTAGCCGGACTCGTATCCCGCGTATGTGCTTTTTGCGATGCCCAGGAGGTCAGCCGTATATTGAAGCGACCAATTTTTCTTTTTTCTCAATTCAGTTAAACGATCTAAATTCATGGACTTCCGCTCCTTTTTCAACTTGAGCTGATTATATCATATAGGTATTCGGAAGTGTACGCGAATTGAATAATAATGTCTTGCGTATTTTATTTTCCGTGTCTATAATTGCATTAAAAGTATGCGAAAAGCGAATGCCTTCTCGCAAACCCATCTTTAGATATAGTGAAGAGGTGTATGGTATGAAAAAATTATTGATGTTGACAACTGGGGGAACGATCGCTTCAGTTGAAGGGGAAAACGGGCTTGCCCCGGGGGTGAAGGCTGACGAGTTGTTAAGTTACGTATCAAAACTTGATAACGATTACACGATGGAAACCCAATCGCTTATGAATATAGACAGCACCAATATGCAGCCTGAATACTGGGTGGAGATAGCGGAAGCCGTTAAGGAAAATTATGATGCCTATGACGGGTTTGTTATTACCCATGGTACAGATACAATGGCCTATACATCTGCCGCATTATCTTATATGCTGCAGCATGCTAAAAAGCCGATTGTGATTACAGGCTCGCAGATTCCGATTACCTTTCAAAAGACAGACGCCAAAAAAAATATTACAGATGCCATTCGCTTTGCCTGTGAAGGCGTAGGTGGGGTTTATGTTGTGTTTGACGGCAGAGTCATTCAAGGAACACGTGCGATCAAGTTAAGAACGAAAAGCTATGACGCGTTTGAAAGCATCAATTATCCATATATCGCTTTTATTACAGAAGACGGGATTGAATACAACAAACAAGTAACGGAACCAGAGAACGACTCTTTCACAGTTGACACGTCACTATGCACAGATGTTTGTCTGCTTAAGCTGCATCCGGGCTTAAAGCCGGAAATGCTGGACGCTCTGAGAAGCATGTACAAAGGAATTGTCATCGAAAGTTATGGCAGCGGAGGCGTTCCGTTTGAAGGCAGAGACATTTTGTCCAAAGTAAATGAGCTGATTGAAAGCGGCATCGTTGTCGTCATTACGACTCAATGCTTGGAAGAAGGCGAAGATATGAGTATTTACGAAGTCGGCCGCAGAGTCAATCAGGACTTGATTATCCGCTCTAGAAACATGAACACTGAAGCAATCGTTCCTAAATTAATGTGGGCACTCGGCCAATCCTCAGATCTGCCAGTCGTAAAAAGAATTATGGAAACACCGATTGCCGATGACGTTGTCCTGTAAAAAAGCTAAAACTATAACCATTATAGAGAAAGTAGGTTAAAGATTATGTTGAACGGCCAAAAAGAATACCGCGTGGAAAAAGATTTCCTTGGAGAAAAACAAATTGAAGCAGATGTCTATTACGGCATCCAAACGCTGCGTGCTTCAGAAAACTTTCCGATTACGGGATATAAAATCCATGAAGAAATGATTAACGCGCTGGCGATTGTAAAAAAAGCTGCCGCTCTTGCAAACATGGATGTAAAACGGCTGTATGAAGGAATTGGCCAAGCTATCGTACAAGCCGCTGACGAGATTCTGGAAGGCAAGTGGCACGACCAGTTTATCGTTGATCCGATTCAAGGCGGCGCTGGTACATCCATGAACATGAATGCGAACGAGGTCATCGGAAACCGCGCGCTTGAAATCATGGGTCATAAAAAGGGAGAATACATCCATTTAAGCCCTAACACACACGTTAATATGTCTCAGTCAACAAACGATGTATTTCCGACAGCCATTCATATATCCACACTGAATCTGCTGGAAAAACTGCTTAAGACGATGGAAGACATGCATGGTGTGTTTAAACAAAAAGCACAGGAATTTGATTCTGTCATTAAAATGGGACGGACTCACCTCCAAGACGCTGTTCCGATTCGTCTCGGCCAGGAATTTGAAGCATACAGCCGTGTTCTTGAGCGTGATATTAAACGCATTAAACAATCCCGGCAGCACCTGTATGAAGTCAACATGGGCGCTACTGCTGTCGGCACTGGACTGAACGCCGATCCGGAATATATCAAACAAGTCGTTAAACACCTTGCTGATATTAGCGGACTGCCTCTTGTCGGCGCTGACCATCTTGTCGATGCAACGCAAAATACAGATGCTTACACAGAAGTTTCTGCATCATTAAAAGTCTGCATGATGAACATGTCGAAGATCGCAAACGACCTTCGTTTAATGGCATCGGGACCGCGCGCCGGACTTGCGGAGATCTCTCTGCCTGCCCGCCAGCCGGGATCTTCCATCATGCCGGGTAAAGTCAATCCGGTTATGGCGGAGCTCATTAACCAAATTGCGTTCCAGGTGATTGGAAACGATAATACCATCTGCCTAGCTTCAGAAGCAGGTCAGCTTGAGTTAAACGTTATGGAGCCAGTGCTCGTCTTTAATCTGCTGCAATCAATCAGCATTATGAACAATGGTTTCCGTTCCTTCACTGACTATTGCTTAAAAGGCATCGAAGCTAATGAAAAACGCTTGAAACAATACGTAGAAAAAAGCGCTGGCGTTATTACCGCTGTGAATCCGCATCTTGGCTATGAAGCGGCTGCCCGAATCGCCAGGGAAGCGATTATGACAGGCCAATCCGTCCGTGATCTTTGCCTTCAGCATGATGTGCTGACAGAAGAAGAACTGGATATCATTTTAAATCCATACGAGATGACAAAGCCAGGGATTGCCGGAAAAGAGCTATTAGAAAAATAAAATTTAAACAAAATGCAGCTTATTCACCTCTGGATAGCCGGTGAATAAGCTGTTTACAAGCATAGGGATGAGGAAGTATAGTATACGTGTTGCACTATTTATTGAAAGCGTTTTAGCTTTTTCATTAAGGGGGACTTCTTTTGAAGGATGTAAGATTGCCAACACTATTTGAAATTATTATCGTACTAGGAGCATTTTTAGCACTTGTTCTGTCGTTTACAGTCTTTTTAGACTTGCCAATACAGCTAGCGCTTTTTGTTTCTTGGTTTATTGCAATGATTCTCGGAATCAGACTGGGTTATTCATATAAAGATCTGCAAAACGCGATTGTTCATGGGATATCTAATGGTCTTGAAGCTGTTCTGATTCTCGTTTCAGTCGGAGCGCTCATTGGAACATGGATTGCCGGAGGCGTCGTGCCGACCTTGATTTATTATGGATTAGAATTTATTCATCCTAGTATCTTTTTACTCGCAACATTAATTATTTGTTCTATTATGTCTGTGGCAACAGGAACGTCATGGGGAACAGTAGGAACAGCCGGCATCGCCATGATCGCAATTGGTGAAGGCCTCGGAATCCCGCTTCCTCTTGTAGCTGGAGCCATTCTTTCCGGAGCTTACTTCGGGGACAAGCTGTCTCCTCTGTCTGACAGCACAGTCCTGGCTTCTTCATTATCAAAAGTGGATGTATTGGACCACGTCAGAGCGATGCTTTATTTATCAATACCAGCATATGTGATTACGGCTATTCTCTTTACAGCTGTTGGATTTATGTACGGCGGGAAAAATATTGACCTCGACAAAGTTGAATTTTTGAAATCTTCATTGCAGAATACATTTGACATTCATATTTGGATGCTGATCCCGGCTGTAATCGTTATCGTCTTATTAGCGATGAAAAAGCCATCTATGCCGGTTATCGTAATTGGTGCATTGCTTGGCGCTGTCTGGGCTGCTGTTTTCCAAGGCATGAATTTCGCGGATGCGATTGCAACAGCGTACAACGGGTTCTCTATTAAAACAGATGTTGAATTTTTAAACGGCCTCTTAAACCGCGGAGGCATCGTAGGCATGCTCGGGTCTCTCGTCGTGATTATCTTTGGTCTCGGTTTTGGCGGGTTGCTTGAGAAGCTAGGTGTGTTAAAAGTCATTGTTTCATTGTTTGAAAAGAAATTGACATCAGCGGGCAATGTGACGTTATCTACGCTGATTGTAGCATTTTTGGCGAACATCTTTGGGTGTGCCATGTATGTATCTCTTATTTTGACACCGAAGATTATGGAAGACAGCTATGACCGTTTGCATCTGGACAGAAGAGTTCTATCCCGTAATTCAGAGGTCGGGGGAACTTTGACTTCAGGTATGGTCCCTTGGTCTGATAACGGCATTTACATGGCCGGGATTTTAGGAGTTTCTACCTTCTCTTATCTGCCGTTTATGTGGCTCAGTTTTGTCGCAATAGGTCTTGCCATTATCTATGGTTATACAGGAAAATGTATATGGTATACGAAAAACGATACAGCTCAAGCTGAAAAACTAGGCTAAGGGGAGGATCACTGAATGATAGCGAAACACATGATTCGGACACTGATGATAGAAACGCCTTCGGTTCCCGGAAATCTCGGAAGAGTGGCTACAGCAATCGGCCTTCTGGGCGGAGACATTGGTGATGTGGAGACGGTAAAAGTCGGACCCAATTACACGATGCGCAATATTACTGTACAAGTGGAAAATGAAGAACAGCTTCAGGAAGTGATCATGGCTGTTCAGGCTCTTGGCGAAGGGATCAGGCTTCACACGGTATCTGATGAAGTCCTGTCTGCTCATGAAGGCGGAAAAATCCAAATGAAAAGCAAAATGCCAATCCGTTCGCTGGCAGAGCTCGGGCGCGTCTATACGCCAGGTGTAGCAGACGTCTGCAGACTGATCGAGAAAGAACCTCAGAAGGCTGATATCTATACAACAATCAGCAACTCGGTCGCAATTGTAACCGATGGAACAGCGATTCTCGGCCTTGGTAACATCGGCTCTGTGGCGGGAATGCCTGTTATGGAAGGAAAGGCCGCGCTGTTTGATCAGCTGGCAGGGATCAGCGGTATCCCGATTTTGCTGGATACAAGTGACCCTGAAGAAATCATCAATACGGTAAAACATATTTCACCAGGATTTAACGGCATCCTGCTTGAGGATATCGGGTCACCGCATTGCTTCGAAATTGAAGATCGCCTAAAAGAGGAGCTCAATATTCCTGTCATGCACGATGATCAGCATGGGACAGCTGTCGTCACGCTGGCAGCTGCCATTTCGGCATGTAAAAGCGCGGGCGTTGACTTGAAAGAAGCAAAAGTGGGGCAGATCGGCCTCGGCGCAGCGGGCGTAGCCATCTGCCGGATGTTTATGGCTTACGGCGTCAAAGCTGTATGCGGTACAGATAAATCAGAGGCGGCGATGAGTCGTCTTAAGCAATACGGCGGACAGACAGCTGCCAGCATCGAAGAGTTAATGGAAACATGTGATATTGTCATTGCCACCACAGGAGTTCCTGGTTTAATTAAACCTGAATTCGTACGATCTGGTCAGGTCATATTGGCTTTATCCAATCCGAAGCCGGAAATTGAGCCTGAGGCTGCTTTGCAGGCCGGCGCAGCGTATGCAGCTGACGGGCGGTCTGTGAATAATGTGCTTGGCTTCCCGGGTATATTCAGAGGAGCACTGAATGCCAAAAGCAAGGAGATCAATCACGATATGCTTGTGGCGGCAGCAGAGGCCATTGCAGCCTGCACAAAGCCAGGCGATGTGGTTCCGCAGCCGCTGGATTCAAAGGTCCATCACGAAGTGACAGCCGCCGTTGAACGCGCAGCTCTTACAGCGGTCAAACATTAAAATGAAAACAGCACCTGGCACGACAGGTGCTGTTTTTTTCTGACAGGTTCAAAACATTTTAATAACAAGTTCCATTTGCTATAATGAACCAAAATGAAACAGGGAGTGATCAGCATGGCAAAAAGCCGAGCGAAAAGAAAACGGGAGCATCTGCTTAGAAACAGCGGACGGGACGCCTTATTATCAAGAGGCAGTTTTCCATCCTTCAGCACCCATGAAAGAATGACAAAAAGCATAAAAGACATATTGAATAAAAGAAAGCATAAACACAAAAATCCTTATGATCATAATGCATTTGATGATAGGGATTTTTTTATGCCCGAAACCGCCGCCTAGCAATCTCTATCGTTTCTTTTTGAAAAAGAGCATGTTTTTCCGTTTCTTTCATACAATCTATTAAATCAAATCAATAGAGCGGGCGGGAGGAAACGATATGCGGAAAATTTCTTATAAGGACATGTTTCTCGGGCATGTAAAGGATCATCTCTCTCTTTATATATTTGTGTCTGTCCTGTTTTTCATGGGTGTGATTTTTGGCGCTATTATTGTCAACAGCATGACGATCAGCCAGAAAGAAGATTTATATTATTATTTAAGCCAATTTTTCGGACAGCTATCAGACGGAAAGCAGGCCAGCTCATCCGATATGTTTTGGCAAAGCATTTTTCATAATGTAAAGTATTTAGGGCTGATGTGGATTTTAGGCATTTCTGTGATTGGTATGCCGATCATTTTTATTATGATCTTTCTAAAAGGAATTGTCGTCGGATTTACTGTGGGATTTCTCGTCAACCAGATGGGAATCAGCGGTTTTTTCTTATCCTTTGTCTCGGTTTTGCCGCAAAATGTGCTGCTCATTCCAGCTTACCTCATTATGGGCACGTGTGCGATTGCATTTTCTTTAAAGCTGATCAGGCAGCTGTTCGTCAAACGAAGTCTGCATGATGCGCCGATCCAGTGGTTCGGGCGGTATGCTGTTGTTCTCCTGATCATTTTATTTTTAGCGCTGATCTCGTCTCTCTTTGAAGCATACATGTCGCCTGTTTTGATGGAAAAGCTGACATCGCGACTTTTTTAAAAACATTATTAAAAGAAAATCATTTTATTTATCAGTTTATAATAATTATAGTTGGAACTCCGCGCTTATTTTGTTATAATGAGTCATGGAATGCGGCGTAGGAGGGAAAGACATGGAAAACCGTATTGATCGAATTAAGAAACAGCTGCACTCGTCCAGCTACAAACTTACGCCTCAGCGTGAAGCGACAGTAAGAGTGCTGCTTGAAAACGAAGAAGACCATTTAAGCGCAGAAGATGTATACCTCCTCGTAAAAGAGAAATCTCCTGAGATCGGTCTCGCAACAGTATACCGTACGCTTGAATTACTAACTGAATTAAAAGTCGTTGATAAAATTAACTTTGGAGACGGCGTGTCCCGTTACGATCTTCGTAAGGAGGGGGCAGCTCACTTTCATCACCACTTGGTGTGCATGGAGTGCGGAGCCGTTGATGAAATTGAAGAAGATTTGCTTGAAGACGTAGAAGAAGTCATTGAACGTGATTGGAAATTTAAGATCAAAGATCATAGATTGACGTTTCACGGCATTTGCCACCGCTGTAACGGAAAAGAAACTGAATAGACGATGCCGGGCTCGAACCTTTTCTCTTGGGGAAAGGGTTTTTTGCTGTTTCGACGTATAATTCCTTTCTGATTTGGCATATGGTTTAAATAACTGGAACCATAGAGAAAGGATCGATTGGGACATGGGAAGATTCCTGAAAACGGCTGTTGATACATTGAAGGTTTTTATTCTGTTCACAGGTTTTACCGCTCTCTTCTATTATGCTATGATATGGGTAAATCAAGAGTATGAAAACTATCATCGGTACGATAAACCGGAAGGCTCTGCCGTAAAAGTTGTTGAAATGGATGCGGAAGAAAAAGGCGGATGGTTTGACCGGTTAATCTTTTTTTACCAAAATGGGGAGTAGATCTAGAGTGAAAGATCAAATAAAGGATTTCATCCACTACGTCATGGTAGAGAGAGGGCTTTCTCAAAATACGGTGGTCTCCTATGAACGTGACTTGAAAAGCTATTCTCTTTATTTAACAGAAACCCTTCATATCAACAATTGGAACGATGTGACCCGTATACATATTATCCAATATTTGAAGCACTTGAAGGACTCGGGGAAATCCGGAAAGACATCAGCGCGGCATTTGGCATCGATTCGCTCTTTTCATCAATTTCTGCTTAGGGAAAAGGTGACGGACAAAGACCCTTCCGTACATATCGAAACACAAAAAACAGAACGGACGCTTCCAAAGGTGCTGGCGCTGAACGAGGTTGAGCGGCTGTTGGACACGCCTAAGCTTACGAGTCCTTTTGGCTATCGGGATAAAGCGATGCTGGAGCTGCTCTATGCCACAGGTATCCGAGTCAGTGAAATGATTGAATTGAAAACGACAGATGTCCATTTGTCAATGGGGTTTGTCCGCTGTTTCGGAAAAGGGAGGAAAGAGCGGATTGTGCCGATCGGTGAAACCGCTGCTTCTGCTATTGAAGAATATATGATGAAAGCCAGGGGGAAACTGCTGAAGAACAAAGTGTCGGACGCACTCTTTTTAAATCATCACGGAAAGCAGATCAGCCGCCAGGGGTTTTGGAAAAATCTGAAGAAAATTGCGCTCGAAGCCGGAATCAAAAAAGAGCTCACCCCGCATACACTCAGGCATTCCTTTGCAACGCATCTTCTTGAAAACGGGGCTGATTTAAGAGCGGTGCAGGAAATGCTCGGTCATGCGGATATATCTACGACGCAAATCTATACGCATGTGACGAAAACAAGGCTGAAGGATGTGTACAAGCAGTACCATCCGCGTGCCTAGCCGCAGCAGGCTGCGGCTTTTTTCTTTAGGCCAGACAGAAAATAATGAAGTTTCTCATTATTTTCAAATGCATTGTCAACGGGAATGAAAACGGTTTATACTTGAGTTGTCAGACCTCTAGGCGATACAATAGACGTATAGAAAAAAAGGAGGCTTTTATGATGCCTGCATACAAATATAATCGCGTGTTTTTAATCGTAATGGATTCAGTCGGTATTGGCGAAGCGCCTGATGCCGCCGACTTTAATGACGTTGGCGCCAATACGCTCGGGCATATTGCCGAGCACATGAACGGATTACATATGCCGAATATGGCAAAACTTGGCCTTGGCCTTATTGGTGATATCAAGGGCGTTGAAAAAACAGAACAGCCGCTCGCGTACTTTGGAAAAATGCAAGAAGCGTCAAACGGCAAAGATACAATGACAGGCCATTGGGAGATCATGGGCTTATACATTGATAAACCGTTTAAAGTGTTCCCTGAAGGCTTTCCTGATGAACTGCTTCAGGAGCTTGAGAAAAGATCGGGCCGCAAAATTATCGGAAACAAGCCGGCTTCTGGCACAGCTATTTTGGACGAACTCGGCAAAGAGCATATGGAGACAGGCGCTTTAATTGTGTACACTTCAGCTGATTCTGTTCTGCAAATTGCCGCTCACGAAGAAGTTGTTCCGCTTGAAGAACTGTACCGCATTTGTGAAACGGCGAGAGAGCTGACGCTTGATCCGAAATATATGGTAGGCCGTATTATCGCACGGCCGTTCGTCGGCGAGCCGGGACATTTCAAACGGACGCCAAACCGCCACGACTATGCGCTTAAGCCGTTTGACCGCACTGTGATGAATGAATTGAAAGACAGCGGCTTAGATGTCATTTCAATCGGAAAAATTTCTGATATTTATGATGGAGAAGGAATTACGTCTTCCCGCAGAACGGTATCCAATATGGACGGAATGGACAAGGTGGTTGACACGCTCGGAGAAGACTTTACGGGTCTGAGCTTTGCAAACCTTGTTGATTTTGACGCCTTATACGGCCATCGCCGTGATCCGGAGGGCTACGGACGCGCGCTTGAAGAATTTGATGCTCGTCTTCCGGAAGTATTCGAACAAATGAAAGAAGATGATCTGTTAATCATTACAGCCGATCACGGCAATGATCCGATTCATCACGGAACAGACCATACACGTGAGTATGTGCCGATTCTTGCGTACAGCAAAAAACATGAGAAAGCACAAATGTTGCCGCTCGCAGATACATTTGCCGATATCGGCGCAACCATCGCGGATAACTTCCAAACAAAAAAACCGAAATACGGTAAAAGCTTTTTATCTTTATTACAATAGGGGGACTGTTTCTTGAAAGACAGAATTGAACGCGCAGCCGCTTTTATTCAACAAAACTTGCCTGAATCACCAAAGATCGGCCTTATTTTAGGCTCAGGTCTTGGTATTTTGGCTGATGAAATCGAAAATCCTGTTAAGCTGAAATATGAGGATATCCCGGAATTCCCGGTATCAACGGTTGAGGGACACGCCGGACAGCTTGTGCTTGGCACACTTGAGGGAGTTGCCGTCATCGCCATGCAGGGCCGCTTTCATTTCTATGAAGGCTATTCAATGGAAAAAGTCACTTTTCCTGTTCGCGTCATGAAAGCGCTCGGAGTCGAGGCTTTGATCGTGACAAATGCGGCAGGGGGCGTAAACACTGAATTCCGTGCGGGAGACTTAATGATCATTACAGATCACATCAACTTTATGGGGACAAACCCATTAATCGGGCCGAACGAAGCAGATTTCGGCGCCAGATTTCCTGATATGTCTTCAGCCTATGATAAAGATCTTTCCGGCCTGGCTGAAAAAATGGCGAAAGACCTTAACATTCCAATTCAAAAAGGTGTGTATACCGCTGTGACAGGTCCTTCCTACGAAACACCGGCGGAAGTGCGCTTTTTAAGAACAATGGGTTCTGATGCAGTCGGCATGTCTACCGTACCGGAAGTGATTGTGGCAAACCATGCGGGTCTCCGCGTACTCGGCATTTCCTGCATTTCGAACGCAGCAGCCGGAATTTTGGATCAGCCTTTATCTCACGATGAGGTCATGGAAGTGACAGAAAAGGTGAAAGCCGGATTCTTGCAGCTTGTGAAAGCGGTAGTTGCTAAGTACGAATAAAAATGGAATTCAGAAAAGATAAGAAGACAGCTGTTTCTAATTGAAACAGCTGTCTTTTTTTATGTCGAAAAAGTCCCGAAACATTTTCCAACAGTGGTGTATAAAACCATTCAGCTTGGAAAAAATAAAAGGGATTATGAAATGGAGGGCTTTTGAGATGAAACGTCTTTTATCCACTTTGTTGATTGGTATCATGCTGCTTACATTTGCACCGTCCGCATTTGCAAAACAAGACGGAAAACATACATCGGAGCTTGCTCATGAAGCCAAGTCTGCGGTGCTGATTGAACGTGATACTGGAAAAGTGCTTTACAACAAGAACAGCCGTGAGAGACTGGCGCCTGCAAGCATGACAAAAATCATGACGATGCTTTTAATCATGGAAGCCTTAGACGAAGGAAAAATCAAGATGAGTGATAAGGTCCGTACGAGCGAACATGCTGCTTCAATGGGCGGATCACAGATTTTCCTTGAGCCCGGGGAGGAAATGACAGTTACAGAAATGCTGAAGGGCATTGCGATTGCATCAGGAAATGACGCGTCCGTAGCGATGGCTGAATTTATTTCAGGCTCCGAGGATGAATTTGTGAAAAAAATGAACAAAAAAGCGAAAGAGCTGGGATTAAAAGATACATCCTTTAAAAACCCGACCGGCTTGACCGAGGAAGGGCATTACAGCTCGGCTTATGACATGGCAATTATGGCTAAGGAATTATTGAAATATGAATCAATCACCAAGTTTACAGGTACGTATGAGGATTATTTACGTGAAAACACAGATAAAAAGTTTTGGTTAGTGAATACAAATAGGCTTATCAAATTTTATCCCGGTGTAGACGGCGTCAAAACAGGCTATACAGGAGAAGCGAAATACTGCCTGACCGCTTCGGCTAAAAAAGGGAACATGCGGGCGATTGCCGTTGTGTTCGGGGCAAGCACACCTAAGGAAAGAAATGCGCAAGTCACAAAGATGCTTGATTATGCTTTCAGCCAATATGAGACACATCCTTTATACAAACGAAATGAAACAGTAGCAAAAGCAAAGGTCAAAAAAGGCAAACAAAAAGTGATAGAACTCACCACTTCTGAGCCGATTTCTGTATTGACGAAAAAAGGCGAGGATATGAAACATGTGAAAAAAGAAATTAAAATGAACAACAATGTTAGCGCTCCGGTTCAAAAGGGCCAAGAGCTTGGCACGCTGGTGTTGAAAAAGGACGGAAAAGTGCTTGCTGAAAGTCCTGTCGTAGCTAAAGATGATATGGAAAAAGCCGGATACTTAACGTTTTTAAAGAGGGCAATGGGAGATTGGACAAAATTTAAGTAATTATGCCGAATGATCACTAGTTTTGTCACGGTGAAGGAATTCATTCCTGCGAAATCGAAACACTCATTATCCGATCATATCAAGGAGGAATGAGCATGAGCCTTGGAATTGACATGCATGTCAAAGAATCAGTGCTTTGTATTCGATTAACAGGCGAACTCGATCACCATACGGCTGAAACGCTGAAACAAAAAGTAACGGAATCATTGGAAAAGGATGATATTCGTCATATCGTGCTGAATCTGGAGGACCTTTCCTTTATGGACAGCTCGGGGCTTGGCGTTATTTTAGGCAGATACAAACAAATTAAGCAAATTGGCGGGGAAATGGTCGTTTGCGCCATCTCTCCGGCAGTGAAACGGCTGTTTGATATGTCTGGCCTGTTTAAAATTATTCGTTTTGAACAATCTGAGCAGCAGGCACTGCTCACGCTGGGGGTGGCATCATGAAAAATGAAATGCACCTTGAATTTTCAGCTCTCAGCCAAAATGAATCGTTTGCGCGTGTGACAGTTGCTTCATTTATTGCACAGCTTGACCCGACCATGGATGAACTCACCGAGATCAAAACCGTGGTGTCAGAAGCGGTGACGAATGCCATCATCCATGGGTACGAAGAAAATGGCGACGGAAAAGTATATATTTCGGTGACGCTGGAAGATCATGTCGTATATATGACCATCCGTGATGAAGGGCTCGGCATTACAGATCTGGAAGAAGCCCGGCAGCCTTTATTCACGACAAAGCCTGAGCTGGAGCGTTCTGGAATGGGCTTTACCATTATGGAAAACTTCATGGATGATGTCAGTATCGATTCATCGCCCGAAATGGGGACGACGATTCGCTTAACAAAGCACTTATCAAAAAGCAAAGCGCTTTGTAATTAAGGAGATTTGTTATGGATGTGGAGGTTAAGAAAAACGGTAAGAACGCTCAGCTGAAGGACCATGAAGTAAAAGAATTAATCAAACAGAGCCAAGATGGCGACCAGCAGGCAAGAGACCTCCTCATAGAAAAAAACATGCGTCTTGTTTGGTCTGTCGTACAGCGGTTTTTAAACAGAGGATATGAGCCTGATGACCTCTTTCAGATTGGCTGCATCGGGCTGTTAAAATCTGTTGATAAATTTGATTTAACCTATGATGTGCGCTTCTCGACATATGCAGTGCCGATGATTATCGGCGAAATCCAGCGTTTTATCCGTGATGACGGAACTGTCAAGGTGTCAAGATCATTAAAAGAGCTTGGCAACAAAATCCGCCGAGCGAAAGATGAACTTTCAAAAACACTGGGCAGGGTGCCGACCGTACAGGAAATCGCCGAACATTTGGAGATTGAAGCTGAAGATGTCGTGTTAGCCCAAGAGGCAGTAAGAGCTCCGTCTTCGATTCATGAGACAGTTTATGAAAATGACGGAGATCCGATTACCCTGCTTGACCAAATCGCCGATAACTCAGAAGAGAAATGGTTTGATAAAATTGCGCTGAAAGAAGCCATAAGCGATTTAGAAGAAAGGGAGAAATTAATCGTCTATCTTCGGTATTATAAAGATCAGACGCAGTCAGAAGTTGCTGAGCGGCTGGGGATATCTCAGGTGCAGGTATCCAGGCTTGAAAAGAAAATATTAAAGCAGATCAAGGTTCAAATGGATCATACGGAAAGCTAGTCTGTCACTGCAGGCTGGCTTTTTGTTTTGCAAAAGCGTGGTAATTTATGGTCTTTTCAAGCGGATGAATGAGAACAAAATCGAACCACATACTACATATATAACCACCGAAAGATGGTGATCAATGATGGAACGACGACTATTTATCAGGCTTCGCCACCGCGTTTTGGCACATCCGGGGGATATCATAACGGTCGGGGATGCCGCGCAAATAGAAGGGCAGCATCAGCTGAAAAAGAAACTGTCGGCTATGCCGCTGTATCAGGTGAGCGAAAAAGATAAAAATATCGTAATTCTGGATATCATAAAAGTGCTCAAAGCCATTTATCAGCAGGATCCCTCACTTGATGTTCAAACTGTGGGCGGAGCTGAAACCATTGTTGAAATTCAGTATCAGAAACGGCACATATCAACCGTTCTTTTTATTGGTGTCTGGCTGCTGCTGTTTATCGGATCGTGCCTTGCCATCATGAACTTCCATGAGGATGTCAGTATGGGAGATGTTCATATTGCGCTATATGAAATCATAACCGGAGAGCGGAATGACTATCCATATTTACTTCAAATCCCTTACAGCATCGGTTTGGGACTGGGGATGATTGTGTTTTTTAACCACATTTTTAAAAAGCGCCTTAATGAAGAGCCCAGCCCGCTGGAGGTTGAAATGTTTAACTATCAGCTTGATCTCGATCAATATGTGGCCATGCATGAAAATGAAGAAACAATAAAGGACCTGCATGATCGTTAGTGTATTGTTCATCATTTTTGTCGGGCTCGGCGGAGGCATCACAGTCGGGGCAGGTTTCGTGGCTTTTTTAACCGTGATGGGAATCATTCCGCGTCTGATGCAGCTCACCAAAACGATGAGATTTGTTCAAGCTTATGAAGCGGCTGTTATTCTCGGTGCGGTTTGCGGGGGCTGGGAAACACTGCATATGCACCATCTCTTTTTATCAAAGTGGATTGCCGTGCCGGTCGGGCTGTTGGCCGGAGTATTTGTCGGGATGCTTGCAGCCGCGCTGACAGAAGTGTTAAATGTCTTGCCGATCTTGGCTAAACGAATCGGCCTCAGAAGTAAAATCATTATTCTATTAATGGCCATTGTCATTGGAAAAATCGCGGGATCTTTATTTCATTGGCTGTATTTTATTCATCATTCATAAGGAGGTTTCAATATGACAAACATAAAAGAAAACTACAAATCAAAAGTAAAAACATATCAGCCAAAGCCGCCTTACGTATGGAACTGTGTAAAAGCCTTTCTTGTAGGCGGTTTGATCTGCATGATCGGGCAAGGTCTGCAGAATTTTTATATCCATTTTTTTGATTTTAACGAAAAAACAGCAGGAAACCCTACGGCGGCAACGCTGATCCTATTGTCAGCGTTGCTCACCGGATTCGGCATTTATGACAGAATCGGTCAGTTTGCAGGCGCAGGATCAGCTGTACCTGTCACCGGCTTTGCCAACAGTATGGCAAGCGCGGCTCTTGAGTATAAAAGCGAAGGTTTAGTATTGGGAGTAGCGACAAACATGTTTAAACTGGCGGGAAACGTCATCGTATTCGGTGTTGTGGCTGCTTACATCGTCGGAATGATTCGGTTTGCTTTTGAGAAACTGATGTCATAGGAGGAGAAAGAAATGAAATTAACAGGAAAGCAAACCTGGGTGTTTGAGCATCACTTATTTGTCAATGCAGCGGGAACAGCAGTAGGGCCTAAGGAAAAAGACGGTCCGCTCGGGTCTTTATATGATAAAACCTATGACGACATGCACTGTAATCAAAAAAGCTGGGAAATGGCTGAAAGGCAGCTAATGGAGGACGCCATCAATACCGTGCTGCAAAAAAACAATTTGAAAAAAGATGATATTGATCTTTTGCTTGCAGGCGATCTGTTGAATCAAAATGTCACAGCCAACTATGTGGCAAGGCATCTGAAAATCCCGTTTCTTTGCATGTTTGGCGCATGCTCAACATCAATGGAAACAGTTGCTGTTGCATCTGCCTTAGTCGACGGCGGATTTGCAAATCGGGCGATTGCTGCTACAAGCAGTCACAATGCCACAGCTGAAAGACAGTTCCGCTATCCGACGGAATACGGCGGGCAAAAACCGGATACTGCGACATCTACTGTAACTGGGAGCGGTGCGGTTGTCATCAGTCAGACACCGAGTGATATTCAAATTACAAGTGCAACTATAGGGAAGGTGGCTGACTTAGGAATTACAGACCCGTTTGATATGGGATCAGCCATGGCTCCTGCTGCTGCTGATACTATTAAACAGCACTTTCAAGACATGAACCGCACAGCAGACGACTACGATCTGATCCTGACGGGAGACCTTTCCGGCGTCGGATCTCCTATTGTCAAAGATATCTTGAAAGAAGAGGGATATCCGGTCGGCACAAAACATGATGATTGCGGGCTTCTGATTTACACACCAGATCAGCAGGTGTTTGCCGGAGGAAGCGGATGCGCTTGTTCCGCGGTTGTAACCTACTCACATATTTTCAAGCAGCTGAAAGAAGGAAAATTAAACCGTGTGTTTGTAGTAGCAACCGGGGCGCTGTTAAGCCCGACCATGATCCAGCAAAAACAAACTATTCCGACCATCGCACACGGGGTTGTATTTGAACGTGCAGGAGGTGCATCTTAAGTGGACTATCTTTTGGCTTTTGTTTGCGGAGGCGCCATTTGTATTGTTGGGCAGCTGCTGCTGGACATATTTAAATTGACGCCTGCCCACGTCATGACATCCTTTGTCGTCATCGGGGCGATTTTAGATGGTTTTGGCATTTACGATAAATTTATTGAGTTTGCTGGAGGAGGCGCCACGGTTCCGATTGTCAGCTTTGGCCACAGCCTTCTGCACGGTGCCATGCATCAGGCGCATATACACGGATTTATCGGAATTGGTATGGGGATATTCGAGCTGACATCTGCCGGTATCTCAGCCGCCATTCTATTCGCCTTTATCGTCGCTGTTATTTTTAAACCGAAAGGATAATGCCGAGATGACGACAAAACGCAAGGTCATACTGGTAACAGACGGAGATGTGTATGCTGCTAAAACAATTGAATACGCCGCAAGAAGAGTTGGAGGGAGATGTATTTCTCAATCAAAAGGCAATCCCTCCACCCGCAGCGGCGCCGAGCTTGTCAGGCTGATTACATCAGCACCGTATGACCCTGTATTTGTCATGTTTGACGACTCCGGCCTTCAAGGAGAGGGACCGGGAGAAACCGCTCTGACCTATGTGGCCACTCATCCGGCAATTGAAGTGCTCGGTGTGATTGCGATAGCATCGAAAACCCATCAGGCTGAATGGACCAGGGTTGACGTAAGCATTGACCGCAATGGAGAGATAACAGAATACGGCGTGGATAAAATCGGAGAGAGGGAATTCGATGAACACAGAATGAACGGGGATACGGTCTATTGCCTTGATAAACTTGATCTGCCGCTTATCGTTGGTATCGGGGATATCGGCAAAATGGGCAGGAAAGACGATATATCGAAAGGGTCGCCAATCACCATGAAAGCGGTCGAGTTTATTTTAGAAAGGAGCGGGTATCATGCCGGACAAAAAGGAAGAGAAAATCCGGGTTTATCGGAATCCAGACAAAAATGAAGCTTATTTTAAAAATCGCGTCGGAATGGGAATCAGCTATGATGTAGGTGTTCGCAAGCTTACCATTTTAGACAGAGAAGTTCAGCTGTACTATTTGAATGGATTATGTGACACTGCCTTTATCATTCACTTAATGAGAGAGCTTGTTACCATAAACAACCGGACAGGAAAAGAGGACCCTGAAGAGCTGGTCGATATCGTTGAAAACAGGTTGCTCAACGCCCAGGTCGAAAAAGTAAAAACGCTGGATGAAACCACCGACCAGGTGCTGTCCGGGTTAGTCGCAGTTATTGTTGAAGATGCAGGATTTGCTTTTATCATTGATGTCAGAAGCTATCCGGGAAGAAATCCGGAAGAACCGGATACGGAAAAGGTGGTCAGAGGCGCCAGAGACGGATTTGTTGAAAATATCGTCGTCAATACCGCACTTCTCAGAAGACGGATCAGGGACGAACGCCTTCGCGTCAAGATGACAAAGGTCGGCGAGCGTTCAAAAACGGATCTGAGCATTTGTTATATCGAAGACATTGCAGATCCGGATCTGGTTGACATCGTGGAAAAAGAAATTGCTGCTATTGATGTCGACGGATTAACAATGGCAGACAAAACAGTCGAAGAGTTTATTATCAAACAAAGCTACAACCCGTTTCCGCTCGTCCGTTATACAGAAAGGCCCGATGTGGCGGCCAATCACGTACTTGAAGGCCATGTCGTGATTATGGTTGATACATCGCCTAGTGTGATCATCACGCCGACAACCTTATTCCATCATGTTCAGCATGCTGAAGAATACAGACAGGCTCCTTCTGTGGGAACCTTTTTAAGATGGGTACGATTTTTCGGCATTCTTGCTTCTACTTTATTTCTCCCCATCTGGTTTCTCTTTGTTCTTCAACCGGAATTGCTGCCAGAGAATCTAAAATTTATCGGGTTGAATAAAGATATGCATATCCCGATCATTCTGCAGATTTTCTTAGCTGATTTAGGAATTGAGTTTCTCAGAATGGCCGCTATTCACACACCGACCGCTTTATCTACCGCAATGGGATTAATTGCCGCGGTTCTAATCGGGCAAATTGCCATTGATGTGGGGCTGTTCTCTCCTGAGGTCATACTGTATGTCTCGCTTGCCGCTATTGGAACCTTTACGACGCCAAGCTATGAATTAAGCCTGGCAAATAAAATGGCCCGTCTTACACTTATGATATTAGTAGCGCTCTTTCATGTAAAAGGGCTCGTTATAGGATTTACTGTTCTTATTATAGCCATGGCCAGCATAAAATCCCTTCAAACCCCATACTTATGGCCGCTCATTCCGTTTAACGGAAAGGCGCTGTGGCAGGTGCTGATTCGCACGGCGAAACCTGGTGCGAAAGTAAGACCAAGCATTGTTCACCCAAGAAATCGCTTAAGACAGCCTACCAATTCATAATCGCATTGAAACTGACTGAAGAGTATGATAATGTATGTCTTAATTATGAAAGGACAGTCCATAAAACTGTCCTTTTCACCCATAAGCGGAGAAAGAGGGAATGACATTGTTCTTACACGGCACTAGCAGACAAAATCAACATGGGCATTTGGAAATCGGAGGTGTGGACGCTCTCTATTTAGCTGAAACATACGGCACGCCTCTTTACGTATATGATGTGGCTTTAATACGTGAGCGTGCTAAAAGCTTTAAGCAGGCATTTATAACTGCAGGGCTGACAGCGCAGGTCGCGTATGCGAGCAAGGCATTCTCTTCTGTTGCGATGATTCAGCTTGCCGAGGAAGAAGGGCTTTCCTTAGATGTCGTGTCTGGAGGAGAACTTTACACAGCTGTTGCAGCAGGATTTCCGGCGGAGCGCATTCACTTTCACGGAAATAACAAAAGCAGGGAAGAGCTGCGGATGGCGCTTAAACACCGTATCGGCTGCATTGTGGTTGATAATTTCTATGAAATCTCGATTCTTGAAGACCTGTGCAAAGAAACTGGGCACTCAATTGATGTTCTCCTGCGGATTACCCCCGGAGTAGAGGCGCATACACATGACTACATTACAACGGGACAGGAAGATTCAAAGTTTGGTTTTGACCTTCATAACGGACAAACTGAACAGGCGATTGAACAGGTTTTACAATCAGAACACATTCAGCTGCTGGGTGTTCATTGCCATATCGGTTCGCAAATTTTTGATACAGCCGGTTTTGTGCTAGCGGCAGAAAAAATCTTCAAAAAACTTGACGAATGGAGAGAAGCTTACTCATTTGTTTCAAAGGTGCTGAACCTTGGAGGCGGTTTTGGCATTCGTTATACGGAAGAAGATGAACCGCTTCATGCCACTGAATATGTAGAAAAAATCATCGAAGCTGTAAAAACAAATGCAGCCCGCTATGGATTTGACATACCGGAAATTTGGATCGAACCGGGCCGCTCGCTTGTAGGAGACGCAGGCACAACACTTTATACAGTCGGCTCCCAAAAAGAAGTGCCGGGTGTCCGGCAGTATGTAGCAGTTGACGGAGGAATGAACGACAATATCCGTCCGGCTCTCTATCAGGCAAAATATGAAGCTGTTACAGCTAACCGTATCGGTGAAGCGCACGATAAAACGGTATCGATTGCCGGCAAGTGCTGTGAAAGCGGAGATATGCTCATTTGGGATATTGACCTGCCGGAAGTAAAAGAAGGAGATCTGCTTGCTGTTTTTTGTACAGGCGCTTATGGCTACAGCATGGCCAATAATTATAATAGAATTCCAAGACCTGCCGTTGTATTTGTAGAAAACGGAGAGGCTCATTTAGTCGTAAAAAGAGAAACGTACGAGGATATTGTAAAACTGGATCTGCCATTTAAAACGAGTGTGAAGCAATGAAAAAAGCGCCGGGAATTCGGCGCTTTTTTTATTTGAATATAGAAACAATCGCGTTCCAGATGGAAACGAAGAAATCAATGACTTTCTGGATAAAGTTCTTGCCTTCATCTGAGTCTAAAAATTTACTAATCTTATCTTTCGCTTTATCAAGCTGGTCACCGACCTGTCCCCAGTCGATATCAACGTTTTTCATCTTATTGAACAAGGATACAAGCTGATCCTTTTGGCTGTCTGTCAGTGTGACGTTTAAATCGGAAGCCGCATCGTCCACTTTTTTCTCAATATCGGCTTTATTGTCAGGCACACCGTTTTTAGCAAACTCTTCTTTTATTTTTGCAATCAGCGCAGCCGCATTTTCGTCACCGATTTTGTCACCAAGCTCTGAGGTCGTCACAAGCTCTTGGTTGGCGACTTGCTTAACGTCTTCAGAAATCGCTTCGTCAGAAGAAACTTCATATGCTTTAATCAAGCCTGTCAAAGCCGCAGTACCGGACACTTCAAACGGAGCGGTAACATAAACCTTCGCGTCCTTAACGCCGGCTGTCATCAAGGCATTGAGGTACATTTCATCCGTAATGCCGCTGATATTATGTGTCTCAACATTTAATCCGGAGCCTTTTTTGGCAATGGTAATAGACGATGATGAAATCGCTCTTGAGCCAATTTGCGCGCTTGGTATATATTTTCCTAAATATTCGTGTTCTTCCTTATTGGTAACGGTCACGGTTGTGGCATTATCAGGGGCATTCATTTCATCAAGCACTTTTTGCTTATCTGATTCTGACAAATTTGCACCAAGTGTCACGATGACATCTCCGACTGCGGCATCCGCGAGACTGACTTTCGGAATCGTCAGCAGCAAAACGGCCGCTGCCAGCATTCCAATCCATATTTTTTTCAAAGCAGTTGACCTCCTTCATTTCACAAGCAGCAGTTAAAGCTGCTTTGCGAGGACCTGAATCATGATGAAAAATACAGTTCCGATAGGTTAGACGGAGATAGAGAGGTTCAGGTTTCATTTTTATTTTGGAGAAAAGCCGGGAGAGTCGTTTTCCCCAAAAAGGTGTGGTATAATAGCCGCGACAAGGAGAGACAAGCCATAATGATGATACATAAATTTCTCCTTTGAAAATTAAAATAAAGAAAGTGGGCATACAATTGAAAACAGGTTACTTTTTATTAGAAGATGGCAACAAAATTGAATTTGAACTTTATCCGGAAGCAGCACCGGGTACAGTTGCAAACTTTGAAAAGCTTGCAAACGAAGGATTTTACGACGGCCTTACATTCCACCGAGTCATTCCAGGCTTCGTCAGCCAAGGCGGATGCCCGCACGGTACTGGAACAGGCGGTCCCGGATACACAATCAAATGTGAAACAGAAGGAAACCCGCACACACATGAAGCAGGCGCACTCTCTATGGCACACGCAGGAAAAGATACTGGCGGCAGCCAATTTTTCATCGTCCATGAGCCGCAGCCTCATTTAAACGGTGTTCACACTGTATTCGGCAAAGTAACAAGCGGTCTAGAATTCGCGAAAAACATGTCTAACGGTGACGTGATGAAAGAAGTTCGCGTAGAAGGCTAATAGGCAGGCAGAAAGCTCCCTCATATCGGGGAGCTTTTTCTTTTCGCTCACAGCCTGATCTGGTTGTGGCAGTTAACAACAGACGTTTTTAAGGTAGAACGAGGAGGCATAGAGAGATTTGATAGGAATCCTATAGCTATGTTTCAAGTCATAAGTGTTCAACCACAATTGTATTCAATCCGACGGAACCAAAACACTGATTTTGATACGTTCAGCGGGCTTATAGAAAATGCACTGACTACGCTGTTCCCTTCAATATGATTCATCGTAATGGGGAAATCATCCCTATCTCTTCTCCTCTTTATACATATTAGAGACCGTATGAAATAGCTTAAACGAACAAGTAAAAAACAAAATGAGATTGTAAGCTAGTCCGCGCTTGTATGGGTGGGGCATTCATACAGTCAGATACACTCATCAGGGAAAATTAAACAAATTTTAAAGTTGACATGCTTCATCCCAAACGGCATTTGTAGTAAAATGAAATAATATCAATGTCATTTTTTTGAAAAGGAGCTGCGTTTGATGAACAACAAAGGCTGTATAAAATGCGGAAGCACTGAAGCTGGCCAAAAAGAAATTGCCACAACTGGAACCGGATTGTCAAAGTTGTTTGATGTGCAGCATAACCGTTTTCTCGTCGTCTACTGTAAGAAATGCGGATATTCGGAGTTTTATAATAAAGAAACTTCAGCTGCCGGCAATATATTGGATTTGTTCTTTGGAGGCTGATTGATTCTTCTCCCGATTTCATTAGGAAATGGGAACAAATTGATTCTGGCAGAAGAATAAATAGATGTGAAAATTTTCTTCAATGGTCCTAATGGGATTTCTTATCGATTCGTGATAACATAAATTGAAGACCGTTGTTTATTGGAGGAACTCAGTTGAAAGCGGAAACCGTTTCTAAGAAAAAATCAATATTTGAATGGGCCAAAGCGATTATTATCGCAGTTGTTCTGGCATTACTCATCCGCAATTTTATTTTTGCGCCGTATGTCGTTGACGGTGAGTCCATGGAGCCTACCCTTCTTGACCATGAAAGGGTATTTGTCAATATGACAGTTAAGTACATAGGCGAGTTTAAGAGAGGGGATATCATCGTGCTAAACGGGGATGATGTCCACTATGTCAAGCGGCTGATCGGCTTGCCCGGAGACACAGTCGAAATGAAAAACGACCAGCTTTATATCAATGGAAAAAAAGTGGCTGAGCCTTATTTGAAGGCAAATAAAAAGCAAGCAAAAGAAGATGGATATGACCATCTAACTGATGATTTCGGCCCGATCAAAGTGCCTGATAACAAGTATTTTGTTATGGGTGATAACCGCCGAAACTCAATGGACAGCCGAAACGGGCTTGGACTCTTTACGAAAAAACAAATTGCGGGTACGTCAAAGTTTGTTTTCTTCCCATTTAACGACATTCGTAAAACCAACTAGGTATTAGCAGTTTCCTGAAAAGGAGCTGCTTTTTTATTCTTTTTCTCATGCATCCCCTAAAACCAGAACATAAATTCGTATATCTATAGAAAAGAAATTTTTGCAGAAATGCGAAACATATTCCCGTTATGCATCGTTATATTAATAATTTACGAGAATTTGCGGTTTTTTATTCATGAAAAAAAGGAATAACTCATATGAATGAATAGATTCATATTGGCTGGAGGTTTTTTAAAATGGGAAGAATAAAAACCAAGATTACCATTCTGTTAGTGCTACTGGTTTTACTTGCAGGGGGGTATATGTACATAAATGATGTTGAACTGAAGGACGTTCCGACAGCGATTGGACAAACCTTGTCCTCCGAAGAAGAAGAGTATACAATCGAGGAATATCAAGTGACAAAAATTGACGGCACAGAATATCATGGAGAAGCAGAAAACGGCACGAAGATCATCTTCAACGGAAAAAAGTTAAATCAAGATTTGTCTGATATAAAAGAAGGCGATAAGATCAAGGCGTACTTCAGCAAATCAAAGCGGATCGACGGTTTAATCAAGGTTGCAAAAGTAAATGATTAAGTGAAAAAACACCTTTCGGAACGATGGGTGTTTTTTTGATTTCTCAAATTGTAAGTTTATTTCATTGCGTACTTAAGAAAGGATCGCTATAATAGCCATTAAGGACAAATGAATAAAGATTGTATCCTTCGGGGCAGGGTGGAAATCCCGACCGGCGGTAGTAAAGCGACATGCGCTTTAGAGCCCGTGACCCGTGTGCATATGTACGCGGTGGATTCAGTTTAAGCTGAAGCCGACAGTGAAAGTCTGGATGGGAGAAGGATGAAGAACCGCTATGCAAAATGTATCAACATGCATAGTGTTATTTCCTATTGCGTAAAATACCTAAAGCCCCGAATTTTTCTTAAATTCGGGGCTTTTTTGACGGTAAATGAATAAAGAAGGGAGGGGAAAACAGATGGAAGAGTATTATATGAAACTGGCGTTGGATCTTGCGAAGCAGGGTGAAGGACAGACCGAATCGAATCCGCTCGTAGGCGCTGTTGTGGTGAAGGACGGACAGATTGTCGGGATGGGCGCCCATTTAAAATACGGTGAAGCTCACGCGGAAGTCCATGCTATTCATATGGCAGGCGCACATGCGAAAGGCGCTGATATTTATGTCACCCTTGAACCGTGCAGCCATTACGGAAAAACACCGCCTTGTGCCGAACTGATTATCAAGTCCGGGATAAAGAGAGTATTTGTCGCAATGAGAGATCCTAACCCGCTTGTGGCCGGACGGGGAATCAGCATGATAGAAGAAGCCGGCATCGAAGTAAAGGAAGGCATTCTGGCAGATCAGGCGGAACAGCTGAATGAAAAATTTCTGCATTTCATGAGGACAGGCCTCCCTTACGTCACATTAAAAGCTGCCGCAAGCCTAGACGGAAAAACAGCGACCAGTACAGGTGACAGCAAATGGATCACATCAGAAGCTGCAAGACAGGATGCTCAGCAATACAGGAAATCACATCAAAGCATTTTGGTCGGAGCAGGCACTGTGAAAGCTGACAATCCAAGCTTAACCTGCAGGCTCCCGAATGTTTCAAAACAGCCGGTCAGGGTGATACTTGATACCGAACTTTCGATTCCCGATGACGCGAATGTGATTTGCGATCAGGCAGCGCCGACTTGGATTTTTACAACAACACGTGCTGATGAGGAGAAGAAAAAACGGTTTTCCGCTTTTGGCGTGAAAATATTTACTCTGGAAACAGATCGTATACCAATTTCCGATGTACTGAAAATCCTTGCGGAAGAAGGCATCATGTCGGTGTATGTGGAAGGCGGATCAGCTGTTCACGGAAGCTTCGTCAAAGCAGGCTGTTTTCAAGAGATCATCTACTATTTTGCCCCTAAATTAATCGGAGGAACGCTTGCTCCCAGCTTAATCTCCGGTGAAGGTTTTCAATCAATGAAAGATGTCCCCTTATTACAATTCACAGATATAACCCAAATTGGCCGTGATATCAGACTGACGGCAAAACCGAAAAACGAGTAGGATGGTGACCATGTTTACAGGGATTATAGAAGAAACAGGCACGATTGAATCCATGAAAAAAGCAGGCCCCTCTATGGCCTTAACAATTAAATGCTCAAAAATATTAGAGGATGTTCATTTGGGCGACAGCATTGCAGTGAATGGCATTTGTCTGACTGTTACTGATTTCACGAAAAGTCACTTCACAGTTGATGTCATGCCTGAAACGGTCAAAGCAACGTCGCTGAACGATTTATCAAAAGGCAGCAAAGTGAACTTGGAAAGAGCCATGGCGGCAAACGGGCGTTTTGGAGGCCATTTCGTTTCAGGTCATGTCGACGGAACCGCAGAAATCACGCGTATTGAAGAAAAAAGCAACGCAGTTTACTATGATTTGAAAATGGATCCGTCATTAACAAAAACGTTGGTTTTAAAGGGATCTATTACCGTGGACGGCGTGAGTTTAACCATCTTCGGGCTGACAGATGATACCGTGACGATTTCTTTAATCCCTCACACCATCAGCGAAACGATTTTTTCAGAAAAAACAATCGGCTCTAAAGTGAATATCGAATGCGATATGATCGGAAAATATATGTATCGATTTTTGCATAAAGCCAATGAAAATAAGAACCAACAAACCATAACAAAAGCCTTCTTAAGCGAAAACGGCTTTTAGAGAGGAAGATTTGCATGTTTCATCCGATAGAAGAGGCATTAGACGCTTTAAAAAAAGGCGAAGTCATCATTGTTGTGGATGATGAAGACAGAGAAAACGAAGGAGACTTTGTGGCTCTTGCGGAGCATGCGACTCCTGAAGTGATTAACTTTATGGCGACGCACGGAAGAGGGCTGATTTGCACGCCTCTCAGTGAGGAAATCGCTGACAGGCTCGATCTTCATCCTATGGTTGAGCACAATACAGATTCCCACCACACTGCTTTTACAGTAAGCATTGACCACCGTAAGACAAAAACGGGAATCAGCGCACAGGAAAGATCATTTACTGTCAAAGCTTTGCTGGACAGCGATTCAGTGCCGGCAGATTTTCAGCGTCCAGGGCACATTTTTCCGCTGATTGCGAAAAAGGGAGGTGTCCTGAAAAGAGCGGGCCATACAGAAGCGGCAGTTGATCTTGCTGAAGCCTGCGGTTCTCAGGGAGCTGGCGTCATTTGTGAAATCATGAATGAAGACGGAACGATGGCAAGGGTACCTGAGCTCATTGAAATTGCGAAAAAGCATCAATTAAAACTGATCACCATTAAGGATTTAATTGAGTACCGCTACAACTTGACAACACTTGTAGAGCGGGAAGTCAATATTACCTTGCCTACTGATTTTGGCACATTTAAGGTGTACGGATACACAAATGAGATCGATGGAAAAGAGCATGTCGCATTTGTGATGGGAGATGTGCCGTTTAATGAAGAACCAGTATTGGTTCGGGTTCATTCAGAGTGTCTCACAGGTGATGTGTTTGGGTCTCATCGCTGTGACTGCGGCCCGCAGCTTCACGCCGCGCTGACGCAAATTGCCGCAGAAGGCCGGGGAGTGCTTTTGTATCTCCGCCAAGAAGGCCGGGGCATCGGTCTGATCAATAAGTTAAAAGCTTATAAGCTTCAGGAAGAAGGGTATGACACCGTAGAAGCTAATGAAGCGCTCGGCTTTTTGCCTGATTTGCGCAATTACGGCATTGGTGCTCAAATTTTACGCGATCTCGGCGTGCGGAATATGAAGCTCTTGACGAATAATCCGCGGAAAATTGCCGGGCTTGAAGGGTATGGTCTTAGCATTACAGAAAGAGTGCCGCTTCAAATGGAGGCCAAAGAGCACAACAAAAAATATTTGCAAACAAAGATGAACAAACTAGGTCATTTACTTCATTTCTAATAACAAAAATCACAAAAAAGGATGGGAATCATATGAATATCATACAAGGAAATTTAGTTGGTACAGGTCTTAAAATCGGAATCGTAGTAGGAAGATTTAATGATTTTATTACAAGCAAGCTCTTGAGCGGGGCAGAAGATGCTTTGCTCAGACACGGCGTGGATACAAACGATATTGATGTGGCTTGGGTTCCGGGCGCATTTGAAATTCCTTTCGCTGCTAAAAAAATGGCGGAAACAAAAAAATATGACGCCGTTATTACACTCGGCACTGTCATCAGAGGCGCGACAACTCATTACGATTACGTCTGCAACGAAGCAGCAAAAGGCATCGCGCAAGCAGCGAACACAACAGGCGTACCTGTGATCTTTGGAATTGTCACTACGGAAAACATTGAGCAGGCCATTGAACGAGCTGGAACAAAAGCAGGCAATAAGGGCGTAGATTGTGCTGTTTCTGCCATAGAAATGGCAAATTTAAACCGTTCATTTGAATAATTTGCTGAAAACAGTTTAAAAATATGGCGAAAATGATATAATGTGAGAAAACGGATCACCTACACTTATCCGTTTGATAGAACTGGACATTAGGATATAGAGGGGTTTTTATGTTAATTCGTTATAAAAAATCGTTTGAAAAGATTGCGATGGGACTTCTTTCATTTATGCCAAATGAAAAAGATCTTAAGCAGCTTCAGCAGACAATTAAGGACTACGAAACGGATACAGACCGCCAGCTCTTTCTTTGGAAAGAGGACGAGGATATCGTCGGAGCAATCGGAGTTGAAAAAAAGGATTCCGAGGTTGAAATCCGGCATATCAGTGTGAATCCTTCTCATCGCCATCAAGGAATCGGAAAACAGATGATGGATGCTTTAAAGCATTTATTCAAAACGCAGGTACTGGTTCCGAATGAATTAACGCAGAGCTTTTTCGAACGCTGTCAAGGTCAGCAGGATCAAGACATTTCATACAATAATTAAGCAGAGGCTGTTATCAGCCTCTGCTTTTTTTTCTTCGTTCAATTTCTTTCTCGCGTTCGCGGATGACATCAGTCCGATCCCGCAAACAATGTTTATGAATTAGAAATCTATCAGTGAGTGTGCTGGGCTGTCCCCACGTGTAAGCTTTTCGCTTGCATTCAATGCGGCATGCTTCCTTCAGCTTCTCATCTTTAATTGGCAGCATGATGCTTTTATAGGAAGATCCCAGTTCAATTTGTTCGTAAACCGACTGCATAAGCTCCAGTAAACGGGTATGATCAAGCCCCAAATCTTCCACCGCTTGTTTTTTCGCTTGAAGAATCCGTATGCTGTTTGCCAGCAATCTTTTGGCCCCGGCTGTATTCTGTCTTCTGTGATGATACAAAGCAACAGCAAGCTGGATAAAGCCGACCCAAAGTATTTTTCGTTTGTTCGGAGGATCTTCCTTCCAATATTCTTCTAGTATTTCATGGCATTCAAAATAATCCCGTGTTGCGTGAAATTCAACGAGATAATCGATATAAGCTTTCGGGTACAAGATGCTTCCTCCTTTTAATCCGCCTTTAGTGTAACACAGGACAGATAAAAGGAAAAAACAGCGCATTGGACCTGCTCATTTTTAGTTCTAGCAAATCCAAGCGGCACCTACGATAATCAGCAGAATAAACAAAACGACAATTAAAGCGAAACCGCCGCTGAAGCACTTTTCTCCCATGAACATTCAGCCTCCTTTGTTGTGGTCTACGCGAGCATCCTATGTACACCTGCCCTTTTTTGTGTAGGCGGATATCTTGTTATTTGAATATTCAGCACAAATCTCTTGAAATACAGAAATGAAATAGTATTGGACGAGAGCTTTTTGGTGGCTTATACTAAAGGGTAGCCAGTTTATCCGGCAATGAGAGTGATACTTGAAAATGGTGAGATGATGGAAGAATATCAAGTAAAAATTGATACGTTTGAAGGCCCATTGGACCTGCTGCTTCATTTAATCAATCGTCTTGAAATTGACATATATGATATACCTGTGGCGAAGATTACTGAACAATATTTATTATATGTACATACGATGCGTGTGCTTGAGCTTGATATCGCCAGCGAGTATTTGGTGATGGCTGCCACGCTGCTTAGTATTAAAAGCAGAATGCTGCTCCCGAAGCAAGAGGAAGAGCTGTTTGAGGATGAATTGCTTGAGGAAGAAGACCCGCGGGAGGAACTGATTGAAAAGCTGATTGAGTATAGAAAATATAAAGACGCGGCGAAGGAATTAAAGGAACGGGAAGAAGAAAGACAAAAATCATTCACGAAACCGCCGAGTGACTTGAGCGAATATGCAAAAGAAGTGAAACAGTCGGAGCAAAAGCTGTCAGTCACAGTCTACGATATGATTGGCGCTTTTCAAAAAGTGCTGAAGCGAAAAAAAATAACAAGGCCGATGGAAACAACAATTACAAGACAGGAAATACCAATCGAAGACAGAATGAATGAAATCGTGCACAGCCTGAAATCAAAAGGGAAAAGAATCAATTTTATGGATCTTTTTTCATATGAGCAAAAAGAACATTTGGTTGTCACCTTCCTGGCGGTTTTAGAACTGATGAAAAATCAGCTGATTTTGATTGAGCAGGAGCAAAATTTTTCAGATATTTACATTATGGGGAGTGAATCCATTCATGGGGCTTGATATCGTGAATTGGAAAGCTATAGTGGAAGCCCTTCTATATGCGGCAGGCGATGAAGGACTGACTAAAAAACAGCTGTTAACAGTGCTTGAAATAGAAGAGCCTGAACTGAACACCATTATGGCGGATGTGGCAGACGATTACCGTCATGATACAAGAGGCATTGAACTAATTGAATATGCAGATACGTACATGCTTTCCACCAAAAAGGACTTTGCGCCGTACTTGAAAAAACTGATCGAAGTACCGTCGAAAGGCCTTTCCCAGGCATCTTTAGAGGTGCTGGCGATTGTTTCATATAAACAGCCGATTACGAGAGCGGAAATTGAAGATATCAGAGGCGTGAAATCAGAAAGAATTTTACACAGCCTTGTCGCCAAGGCGCTGCTGTGTGAAGTCGGACGCGCTGACGGTCCGGGACGGGCCATTTTATACGGCACGACGCCGACTTTTCTTGAGCAATTCGGCTTAAAAACGCTGGACGAGCTTCCGCCGCTGCCTGAAAATGCGGAAGATGACGTTCTTCAAGAAGAAGCGGATTTATTCTTTGAAAACTTTAACCAAACCTTTGAAGACATAAAATAGAGATTTAATGAATCGCGCTTTTTCATCAACATAAGATATAAGGAAGAAGTAGCTATCATGAAAGAAGCAAAATGTGAGAGACAAAGACATGAGGGGAAGATACCAAACGAAATGGGACATTCGATTGTGCGAGTGCAGACTCAAAAAACAGGCGAATTCTTATCAATGGTTGTCAATACCGTTAATGATTATTTAAATCAAACCACACTGGCGTCTATGCAGGCTGAATTGCCTGTTGAAGAGGCATACTGCTGTGATGTGCTGAGCACGCTGAGAAGAATGACAGTATTTTGTGAAGGAGGCGCTGAAGCATGCCGCCGTCTCCTTATGCAAGAGCCATTTCAGGAAACCAGAGCGGAAAAAACACTTTACAATGTGTATCATCAATGCATTGAAGAGTTCTTTATGCCAAAGAAAGACACCTGGTGTGAAAACAGCCGGGCGTCATATACCGGAGTCAGCGCAATTGAGTTCTACCATGCTGTTCCGCAGTCTCTGGAGCAATTATTATTGCCGCTGAGCGCAGCGTTTCTGAAGATGAGGGAAGAACTGGCTCATTACGAAGCGTCCGGATCTAGCATGGCATCAATCAGATAACACTTACTCTCCCTTTACGGGAGAGTTTTTTTATGTTTGCAGGCCAGGACACAATTGTTATTCATAACTGATGGACATGCGCATAAACTTGTACAAACCACCACAAGGACGTGAACAAACATGCGCATTTTTAAAAAAGCTGTATTAATCGTCATCATTTCTTTTCTATTTGCAAATGTAAATGTGAACACAGCACATGCAGCTATAAATGTCAGTGCGAAGAGCGCCATTGTCATTGACGGCACATCAGGAAGAGTGTTATTTGCCAAGGACGAGCATGAAAAAAGGCGGATTGCCAGTATTACAAAGATCATGACCGCTGTTCTCGCCATTGAATCCGGAAAAATGGAAGAAACCGTGACTGTTTCTGCAAATGCGGTCAGAACAGAGGGTTCGGCCATTTATTTAACCGAAGGGCAAAAAGTAAAATTAAAGGATCTTGTGTATGGCCTGATGCTGAGATCCGGGAACGATGCTGCTGTTGCGATTGCTGAGTATGTCGGGGGAAGCCTCGATGGATTTGTCTATATGATGAACCAAAAAGCAGAACAAATCGGTATGGAGAATACCCGTTTTCAAAACCCGCACGGATTGGATGACCATGAAAATCACTATTCAACAGCTTATGACATGGCTGTTTTAACGAAATACGCCATGAAGCTCAAAGACTATCAAACCATCTCCGGCACAAAAATATACAAAGCAGAAACAATGGAAAGCGTATGGAAAAACAAAAATAAATTGCTGACGATGCTGTATCCATACAGCACAGGGGGGAAAACAGGCTATACCAAGCTTGCAAAACGCACACTCGTTTCAACCGCTTCAAAGGACGGCGTAAATCTGATAGCCGTTACCATTAATGACCCCGACGATTGGGATGATCATATGAATATGTTTAACTATGTATTTGATCATTATCAAACATATTTAATCGCAAAAAAAGGAGACATTCCGAAGCTCAAAGGTACATTTTATGAGTCTAAAGCTTTCATCAAACGGGACATCACCTATTTGCTTACCGAAGAAGAAAAAGAAGATGTCAAAATCAACACTACCCTGCTCAAACCGAAAAAAGCCTGGGAAAAGGATGTCTCAAAAATTCCGGATATTGTAGGACACATGAAAGTCATGTTCAACGATGAAACCATCGCAAATGTGCCGATCTATTACGAAAACGAACGAAATCAAAAACCGAAAAAAAAGTTTTTTGAAACGTTTCAATCCATTTTTCTGAATGCGGCTGGCGGGGCAAAATGGTCAATATAATCTGGGTCAGCTTAACTGTGATCGGGCTAGTATTTGCGATGTGCAATGGAACGCTGCAGGATGTAAATGAGGCGGTGTTTAAAGGAGCCAAAGAAGCTGTCACAATCTCATTTGGACTTATGAGCGTGCTTGTTTTTTGGCTGGGTTTAATGAAAATAGCTGAACAGTCAGGACTGCTGGATATTTTCAGCCGTATGTGCAGGCCTTTTATTTCTAAGCTGTTCCCTGACATACCGCCGGATCATCCCGCAATGGGCTACATTTTATCAAATCTCATGGCGAACTTCTTCGGCCTCGGGAACGCGGCCACACCTCTTGGCATTAAAGCAATGGAGCAAATGAAAAAGCTGAATGGAAACCGTTCGGAAGCGAGCCGTTCCATGATCACTTTTTTAGCTGTTAATACTTCGTGCATTACTCTCATCCCGACAACGGTTATCGCCGTGCGAATGGCCTATTCCTCCAAAACGCCGACAGATATCGTCGGACCGAGCATTTTGGCGACTCTTATTTCTGGAATCGGCGCCATTATTATTGACCGGTATTTTTATTACCGCCGTAAAAAGAAGGGGAGGTAAGCCGATGGAAATTATCAACTGGCTGTCTTTAGCCATGATCCCTATTATTATAGCCGGCATTCTTCTTTATGGGACAATCAAAAAGGTGCCGACATATGAATCCTTTGTTGAAGGCGGAAAAGAAGGAATTGAGATCGCATTTTCGATTATCCCCTACTTAGTCGGGATGCTAGTTGCGATTACTGTTTTCAGATCATCAGGGGCGCTTGACTTTTTTATGGATCTATTAAAGCCGGCCTTTTCCGCCATCGGCATACCGGCTGAGGTGGTTCCGCTTGCGCTGATTCGTCCGATCTCCGGTACGGCTGCTCTGGGTATGACCACTGATTTAATTGCAGTGTATGGACCGGACTCCTTTATTGGCAGGCTGGCATCGGTGATGCAGGGATCAACGGATACAACACTTTATGTGCTGACGGTGTATTTCGGAGCTGTCGGCATTAAAAAAATGGGTGATGCGTTAAAGGTGGGACTTCTTGCTGATTTAATCGGTGTAGTTGCATCTATCATCATCGTTACGTTATTATTTGGGAGCGCCTGAAAATGGCGTTTTTTTAGATAAAGCATGCGAAATCTGAAAAAGCTTGTTTGTTCAGGTTGAAAAAAGTAAGATAATACTTGAGGTGAAAGACATGGAAAGACTGCAAAAAGTAATTGCTCACGCCGGAGTTGCATCGCGCAGAAAGGCAGAAGAGCTGATTAAAGAAGGAAAAGTAAAGGTGAACGGCAAAGTAATAACAGAGCTTGGTGTTAAAGTCACCGGTTCTGATCAGATTGAAGTAAACGGCTTGAAGGTCGAACGTGAAGAGCCTGTTTATTTTCTGCTATATAAACCAAGAGGCGTGATCTCCGCAGCGGACGATGACAAAGGGCGCAAAGTCGTGACGGACTTTTTTAGAGAAGTGCCGCAGCGCATCTATCCGGTCGGACGTCTGGATTACGATACAAGCGGTCTTTTGCTTTTAACCAATGACGGCGAGTTTGCCAACAAGCTGATGCACCCTAAATATGAAATAAACAAAACATATGTAGCAAAGGTAAAAGGCATACCGTCTAAAGAGCTGATCAGAAAGCTGGAGCGCGGCATTATGCTGGAGGAAGGCAAAACAGCGCCTGCCAAAGCGAAGCTGCTTTCATTGGATAAGAAAAAACAAACAAGCATTATACAGCTGACCATCCATGAAGGACGGAACAGGCAAGTGCGCCGCATGTTTGAAGCAATCGGACATGAAGTAATCAAGCTGAAGCGGGAAGAATACGCATTTTTAAATCTGAGAGGCTTAAATACGGGAGACGCAAGAGAGCTTACGCCGCACGAAGTCAAAAGACTCCGAGCGCTAGCGGAACACGGTAAAAACGCTTTCTAAGTTTCACATAACCTTCAAAAAGTTAGAAATGTGAAATGATTGTGAAATGATATAATTGAATGGATCTGCAATAGGGGAAGGGGGCAGTGGACAATGAAGAAAAAAAGGCGTTTATTCATTCGGACCGGCATCCTTCTCGTTTTAATCTGCGCGCTGGGCTATACAATATACAATGCTGTATTTGCCGACAAAGAGAGCATATCCGAAGGGTCCGAGGCACCGAATTTTGTCCTTGAAGATACGAATGGGGAACGTATTGAGCTGAGTGACTTAAAAGGAAAAGGTGTTTTTTTGAATTTCTGGGGCACCTGGTGTGAGCCGTGCAAAAAAGAATTTCCTTATATGGCGAACCAATACAAATATTTTAAAGACCAGGGCGTTGAAATTGTCGCGGTAAATGTTGGGGAGTCAAAGATAGCAGTACATAATTTTATGAAATCCTACGGAGTAAATTTTCCGGTTGTCCTGGATACAGATCGTCAGGTGCTTGATGCCTATGGCGTATCTCCGCTTCCGACAACCTTTTTAATCAATCCGGAAGGAAAAGTTGTCAAGGTGGTGACCGGCACTATGACAGAAAGCATGATCCATGACTATATGAATCTGATAAAACCCGGAGCGGCTTCGGGATGAAGCAGGTAAAATGTGAATGCGGACATATCAACCCGGTCGGAACCGTTTTATGTGAATCGTGCGGCAGGGCGCTTCAGGAAACGCAGCCCCCGCTTGCTGATATGAGATACGATGGAAGTGCGAGACGTTCACAAACCTATAACAAAACGTTCATTGATAAAATATGGAACTTCTTTTCTTCGGTTAAGGTCGGAATATGGCTTATCGTCATAACCCTTGCAGCATCAGCATTCGGGACTATTTTTCCTCAAGAAGCCTATTTGCCCCCCGGCGCTCAGGCTGATACATATTATAAAGAACAATACGGCACGTTCGGCCAGCTTTATTATTTACTCGGGTTCCATCATTTATATGGATCTTGGTGGTATTTGCTGCTGATTGCCTCTATCGGCATTTCTCTTGTCATCTGCAGCCTTGACCGCGTGATCCCCCTGTACAGAGCATTGAAAAATCAGGGGGTCAGGAGAAGCCCTGTTTTCTTAAAAAGGCAGCGGCTGTTCAGTGAAACGGAGACCGAGCTCAACCTTGAAGAAAAAGAAAAGATTGTGACTCTCTTAAAGAAAAAGCGTTATAGAATACGAGAACAAGAGGGCAGCATTCTGGCGGAAAAAGGGCGTTTTTCCCGCTGGGGTCCGTATGTCAATCACATAGGACTAATCATTTTCCTGATTGGCGCAATGCTAAGGTTTGTGCCGGGCATGTACGTCGATGAAACGCTCTGGGTCAGAGAAGGCGAAACTGCGGCAATTCCAGGCACAGACGGAAGATATTATTTGAAAAACAATCAATTCAGTGTAGAGACTTATAACAGCGATACAGAAAAAAAGGTGTTCGCTGATGCCATTGACAGAGTCGGAAGCGGAAAGGTCGCGAAAAATTTTCAAACAGACGCGGTTCTCTATAAACGGGAAGGCAAAATTGTCTATGGAGAGAAGCCGAAGCTGAAAAAAATAAAAGAAGAAGATATTCGTGTCAACCAGCCGCTGCGCTTTGATTCGTTTTCTGTTTATCAGGTGGATTATAAAGAGAATCAGCTCGATCAGATGGTGTTTCAGCTGATTGACAAAAAATCAAAAAAATCCTTTGGGAGCTTACAGATCAACCTATTGGATCCAGATTCGGTTTATGATCTTGGCAACGGTTACAAAGTTGAGGTCGCCAGCTACCTTCCTGACTTCTATTTTAATCAGGACGGAGAGCCGAGCACAAAAACAAAAATCCCTAACAATCCGGCGTTTGTCTTTAATATCATAACGCCAGATAAGCCAAAAGGCGAAAAAAGCTTTGTTGTCATTCAAGAAACAATTGAAGGGTCGGGCAGCAATAAGTACAAGTTAAAATTTGACCATGTCGAAACGAAAAACATAACCGGTCTGACAGTCAGAAAAGATCTGACGCTTTGGGTGCTTGCCATCGGCGGAGCCATTTTTATGATTGGCGTCATTCAAGGAATGTACTGGCAGCACCGCAGAATCTGGCTGCATACACAGGAAGGTGCAGTCATGGTTGCCGGCCATACCAATAAAAACTGGTACGGAATGAAGCAGGATTTAAAATTTGTTTTAGCCGATACGGGGCTGACTGAACCAGCAGACCAAAAAGAATTAATGAAAACACAGAAATAGGCGAAAAGGGAGTGGTGTCATGGCGGAGCTGAGCGGAAATTTTCTTTATGCGGCCTTTCTCGTGTATTTAATCGCGGTCCCGATTTTCGGCGGGGCCATACGCGGAAGGAAAAATAAAAAAGACAGGGCAAACCGGTGGGCGACGATCGGGATTACCCTTTCGATTATCGGTTTTCTCTGCCACCTGGGCTATTTTATTACAAGGTGGGCTGCCAGCGGCCATGCGCCTGTCAGCAACATGTTTGAATTTACAACGGCCTTTGGCATGATGCTTGTGCTTGCGTTTATTATCCTTTATTTTATCTATCAATTGCCTTCATTAGGTCTGTTTACATTATCGATCGCTTTATTGCTGATTGCATACGCCAGCATGTTTCCGACGGACATTTCGCCTTTAATTCCGTCATTGCAGAGCAATTGGCTGTATATCCACGTAACTACGGCTGCGCTGGGGCAAGCTATACTCGCCATCAGTTTTGTCGCAGGTGTCATTTTTCTTTTGAAGCATGTTGACCAGACAAAACCAAGTAAAAAAACCTTTTGGCTTGAAGCTATCATGTTTATTATGGTGACGGCAGTTGCCTTTATTGTGATAACATCTGTGTTTCGTTTTGCCGGCTATGAAGCTGAGTTTAACTGGGTGGATAAGAATAAGGAAAAAAGCGTGATGGTCTATGAAATGCCCGCACTTGTAGGTCCGCATGAGGGTGAGCTTACCACCGAGGGGAAAATGCAGCCCATTGCAGAGCTTCCGGCCCTTTTCTCAGGCAGAAAGGTAAACACAGTGATTTGGTCGTTTGGAGCTGGACTCCTATTGTACGGAGCGCTTCGCCTGATCGTCAGAAAAAGAATCAGTGCTTGTTTACATCCTCTGGTGAAAAATGTGAATCTTGATCTGGTGGATGAGGTTGGCTACAGAGCCGTTTCCATCGGTTTTCCGATTTTTACACTCGGCGCGCTGATCTTTGCAATGATTTGGGCTCAGCTCGCTTGGACGAGATTTTGGGGCTGGGACCCGAAGGAAGTATGGGCGCTGATCACGTTTTTGTTTTACGCCGCTTATTTGCATTTAAGGCTGTCAAGAGGGTGGCACGGTGAGAAATCAGCATGGCTGGCCGTAATCGGTTTTGCCATCATTATGTTCAATTTAATATTTGTAAATCTTGTGCTTGCCGGACTTCATTCTTATGCATAGTCCAGAATAAAGCGATACAGTTCTCAACCTTTCTCACGATTTGATAAAATGAAAGTAACAGAAGGAAAGCAGGGGGAAAACGATGGACCAAACCAATGAAACCAAAATATTAGTAGTTGATGACGAAGCCAGAATTCGCCGCCTTTTAAAAATGTATCTTGAACGTGAAAATTATGTGATTGAAGAAGCGGAAAATGGTGATGAAGCCATTGCCAAAGGCCTCGAAACCAATTATGACTTAATTTTGCTTGACCTAATGATGCCTGGCACAGACGGAATTGAGGTCTGCCGCCAAATTCGCGAAAAAAAAGCTACACCAATCATCATGCTGACCGCAAAAGGAGAAGAAGCAAACCGGGTGCAGGGGTTTGAATCGGGAACAGATGATTACATTGTCAAACCGTTTAGTCCGAGAGAAGTTGTGCTGCGGGTAAAAGCGCTTCTGAGAAGGGCATCTCAAAACTCTTATTTCAATGCGAATACGCCGACGAAAAACGTATTGGTGTTTTCTCATCTGTCAATCGATCATGATGCCCATCGGGTAACTGCTGACGGAACTGAAGTGAGCTTAACACCGAAAGAGTATGAGCTCCTTTACTTCTTAGCGAAAACACCTGACAAAGTGTATGATCGGGAAAAGCTTCTCAAGGAAGTGTGGCAGTATGAATTTTTTGGCGATCTGCGTACAGTAGACACACACGTCAAACGTCTCCGGGAAAAGCTCAATAAAGTATCACCGGGAGCTGCCAAAAAAATCGTCACCGTATGGGGCGTCGGTTATAAATTCGAGGTAGGCGCTGAATGAAATTTTGGAAAAGCGTAGTAGGCAAGCTGTGGGCTACGATCCTTTCTCTTGTCCTGATCGTATTATTTATTTTAACAGTGCTTTTACTCGAGTTTATCGAAAATTATCATGTGGAAGAAGCCGAAAATGATTTAACCCAGCTTGCAAATAAAGTCGCAGTCATCTTAGAAAAACACGAGGATCAGGCGCTGGCAAGGTCGATCACCTGGGAGCTTGCTGATAACTTAACAAGCATTGCGATCATACAGGATGAGAAAAAATACTGGTATTCGCCGAACGATAAAAATCGGCTCTCATCTATCACGCTTGAGCAAATACAGCGGGACAAGGATTTACATCAGGCTCTGGACAACCATAAAAAAGTCAGTAAACGTACGGGCCTGAGCGGCAGAGACACGGATAATGAACGCCTGATTGTGGGTGTTCCGTATGAAAAAGACGGAAAAAAAGGCATGGTCTTTTTATCTCAGTCTCTGCTTGCTGTCAAAGACACAACAAAACACACGACCCGTTATATATTCCTTGCCGCAGGCATTGCGATTGTGCTGACCACATTTTTTGCTTTCTTTTTATCAAGCAGGGTCACGTATCCGCTTCGAAAAATGAGAGAGGGCGCACAGGATTTGGCAAAGGGCAAGTTTGACACGAAAATCCCGATTTTAACCCAGGATGAAATCGGTGAGCTGGCAACCGCCTTTAATCAAATGGGTCGGCAGCTTAACTTTCATATCAATGCACTCAACCAAGAAAAAGAACAGCTTTCAAACATATTAAGCAGTATGGCTGACGGAGTGATTACCATCAATATCGACGGCACGATTCTCGTGACAAACCCGCCGGCCGAACGTTTTCTGCAGGCTTGGTATTATGAGCAGAATATGAATATTAAAGAAGGCGACAATCTTCCGCCAGAAGCAAAAGAACTGTTCCAAAATGCTGTCAGCACAGAAAAAGAACAAATGATTGAAATGACGCTGCAGGGCAGATCATGGGTGCTGCTGATGTCGCCGCTGTATGCGGAATCGCATGTCAGAGGCGCGGTTGCCGTTCTTCGAGATATGACCGAAGAACGCCGCCTTGATAAATTGCGCGAAGACTTTATCGCAAATGTCAGCCATGAATTAAGAACGCCGATCTCCATGCTTCAAGGGTATAGTGAAGCCATTGTCGATGACATTGCGAGTTCCGAAGAAGACCGAAAAGAGATTGCTCAAATTATATATGACGAGTCACTGCGAATGGGCCGGCTTGTCAACGATTTGCTTGATTTAGCGCGAATGGAATCAGGGCATACTGGATTGCATTATGAACAAATCAATCTTAATGAATTTATAGAAAAGATCATGCGCAAATTTTCCGGCGTTGCCAAGGAAAAAAATATTTCTTTGCATCAGGACATTTCTCTCACTGAAGAGGAATTAATGTTTGATGAAGATAAGATGGAGCAGGTGTTTACCAATTTAATCGATAACGCGCTGCGTCATACTCAATCAGGCGGCAGTGTCTCCATCTCCGTTCATACGGTTAAGGATGGAATAAAAATAGACGTCAAAGATTCCGGCTCCGGCATACCGGAAGAGGATCTGCCATTTATTTTTGAGCGGTTCTATAAAGCAGATAAAGCACGGACAAGAGGCAGAGCAGGAACCGGACTGGGACTTGCTATTGTCAAAAATATTGTGGAAGCTCACAACGGTACCATTACGGTGCACAGCCGGATGGACAAAGGAACGACGTTTACGTTTTATATTCCGACAAAATGATCAAGTCGAGTCTGAATTTGCCGAAGAATCTTGTTCCATAAGAAACACCCGCTGATCCAAGCGGGTGTTTTTTAAAAGGTTTTTCTTAATAAAATTTAAGGATATGTTAATATAAATTCCCTTCCAAATTCCAGTTTCTCGTAATATAGTTGTAATGTAACTTTTAAGCTATTATTACGACTAAAGGAACGGAGGGGTTTCCTATGGAAGAAACCTTTCAAGCGTTATATAAAACTTACCATCAAGATTTATATCAATTTTTATTTTATATGGTAAAGGATAAAAGCCAGGCTGAAGACCTTCTTCAGGAGGTTTATATCCGTGTATTAAATTCATATCATACGTTTGAAGGAAGAAGCAGTGAAAAAACATGGCTTTTGTCGATTGCACGCCATGTGGCGATAGACTGGTTCCGTAAGCAGCAGACGATCAGACAGCGTGTACTCGGGACATTTGATTGGGATACACAGGATGTCAGAGATCAGCAATTGCTTCCGGACGAACTCGCGGTTCAACATGAAAATGTCCGGGAAATTTATGCTGCGCTCGATCAATGTACGATCGATCAAAGAGCTGTGATTATCTTACGGTTTATTCAGGGATATTCAATACAGGAAACAGCCAATGCTCTGCGCTTCTCGGAAAGCAAAGTGAAAACGACCCAACACAGAGGGCTCAAAGTACTTCGGAAACATATGGAGCTTTTGAGGGAGGAGCTAATGGATGATGAAGTCAGATTGGAACGAAGAACAGATAAAGGAGTTGTTAAGTCAACTGCCGGCAGTTAAAGACCATCGTTCTCCGCAAGACATATATAAGCGGCTTTCGATGGCAAAAAGCAAAAAAAAGTCCGCTGTTAGGTGGATTGGCCCCACATGTGCCACTGCGGTTGCGGTTTATATCGCCTTCTTTATTTCTCCTCATTTCTTTGATCAGGCACAGCCTCAACAAAAAGAAGCGTCCCAAGAAAACGCTATAACGAAAACTGAGACAGCAGACAGCAAAAAAGCTGCATTATCCCTGGATCAGTCATCGTTAGTTGTTCCTGAAAAGGAGCAGAACAACTATACGACTGTAGCAATTGCCGATGCCGAAACATCCACAATTATACCCGTCAGCATTAAAAAAACGAAATCAAACCAAACCATACAGGAGGTGCTGTTTGAAAGTGATCAATTGGATATCCTTGATCACGCCATCACGATTCCCTCCTTCATGGATGAAGTAGAAGTAAAGGAAAACCAAAATCATAAGGAATTAAATATACAAGTCGATCAGCCCATTGAGGCTTTTTCTGTAAAAGACGACGCAATACTAAAAAAATTGCTGAAAGAATCTTTAAAATGGAGTCCTTATGAAAAAATCAAAATTTTTTCATCGGAGCAGAAAAAGGACGGCGCCAGTATTGGCTCAAATGGTACTTTTACTGAAATTCCTATTCCTAAACAGTCGAACAGAGCCTACTCCTTGTACCAAAATGAACAAGGACAAGACTTTCTCGTTCCAACAGAAAGAACATTTAATACTGTAAAAGAAGCTATTAAGGAAATGGAATCGAGCAATCAAACAAATACTGCACCTCTTATTCAAGCGGGTGCCGTCAAATCTGTAACGGAGAAACAGAATCACTTATATATCCATTTCACAAAACACTCGGGGGTTGAGGATTCTATTGCCGGCATCTTAATGCTGGAGGGACTTCTTTTAACAGCAAAGGAGTTTGGCTTTACAGAAGTGACCTTTGCGGAAACGGGAACAAAAAAAATCGGCAGATACGATGTAACAGAAGCTATTCCGGTTCCTGCTGCTCCAAATCCGATTTCCTTACATTAAAAGAGCCTTTTTTCAGGCTCTTTTTTCGTTGCTTTTCATATAATAGAAATTTTCAAAAAAAAGTTGTCCGTGTATAATAAAACAAGGTAAAGATTGAAAGGATTTGAGACGAGTGAACGTGTTAACAATCAAAGGAGTTTCCATCGGTGAAGGGATGCCGAAAATCATCGTTCCGCTGATGGGGAAAACAGAAAAGCAAATTTTAAAAGAAGCAGAAGCTGTGAAATTACTGGATCCGGATATTGTCGAATGGCGAGTCGATGTATTTGAAAAAGCAGACGACAATGAAGCAGTCATAAAGATGATCTCAAAGCTGCGAGAGTCTTTGAGAGACAAGCTGTTTCTATTTACATTCAGATCGCATAAAGAAGGTGGGAGCAAAGAAATGGATGTAAGTTCCTACATCGCTTTGCTGGAAACGGCAATCCGCACAAAAGATATAGACTTTATCGATATTGAATTATTTTCAGGAGAGGCAAACGTTGAAGCGTTAGTATCTTTAGCGGGAGAAAATGGTGTCTATGTGATTATGTCTAATCATGACTTTCAGAAAACACCTGAAAAGGACGAGATCATTTCTCGGCTTCGTAAAATGCAGGAGTTAGGAGCGCATATTCCGAAAATAGCCGTAATGCCGAAGGATGCAGGAGATCTTTTAACCTTGCTTGATGCGACGTATACGATGAAGACAAAATATGCGGACCGTCCAATGATCACAATGTCAATGGCGGGAACGGGATTAGTCAGCAGGCTGAGCGGTGAGATATTTGGATCAGCTTGCACATTCGGCGCAGGAGAAGAGGCTTCAGCACCTGGGCAAATACCTGTATCCGAGCTGAGAAACGTGTTAGAAGTACTGCACAAACATACATAAACAGGAAACCGTTAAAAAGCAGAAAAAAACTCAAGCTGCAGAGCTTGAGTTTTTTTCTTATGGAAGATCAATAAGTTTCACAGACACGATATCAGGAACATCTGTTAGTTCTTTCACAATTTTATCTTCTAAATGTCTGTCAAAAGAAAGCATCATGATGGCTTCTCCGCCTTTTTCTTTACGGCCAACCTGCATGGTTGCAATGTTAATATCGTTATCTCCGAGAATACGTCCCACTCGGCCGATGACCCCCGTCGTATCCTGATGCTGGATGTAAACCAGGTGGCCTGTTGGATAAAAGTCGATATTAAACCCGTTGATTTCGACAATGCGTTCTCCGAAATGAGGGATATAGGTAGCTGTAACGGTAAAGGTGCTGCGGTCTCCTGTCACTTTTACGCTAATGCAATTATCGTATCCAGATTCAGAAGTGGAAATCTTTTCACTAAAGCTAATGCCGCGTTCTTTTGCGACACCGCCCGCATTTACTTCGTTAACTGTTGAGTCAACGCGTGGTTTTAAGAAGCCTGACAGAAGGCTTTTTGTAATAAACGATGTTTCAAGTTTAGCAATTGTGCCTTCATATTGAATCGCGACATCCTGTACCGGCTCTTTCATGCATTGTGATACGAGGCTGCCGATTTTTCCTGCGATTTGGTGGTACGGCTTAATCTTAGCGAATTCATCTTTTGTCATGGCAGGCAGGTTAATGGCTGACATAACAGGAAGACCTTTTGCGAACTGCAGAACTTCTTCTGACACTTGCGCTGCAACATTCAGCTGCGCTTCTTTTGTCGATGCCCCTAGGTGAGGAGTGGCAATCACTAACGGGTGGTCAACGAGTTTATTATCAACTGGCGGTTCAACTTCAAAAACGTCAAGAGCCGCACCGGCAACATGGCCGCTTTCTAAAGCTTCAAGAAGAGCTGCCTCATCGATAATGCCGCCTCGTGCACAGTTAATTAAGCGAACACCTTTTTTCGTTTTTGCAATTGTTTCTTTGTTTAATAAGCCTTTTGTTTCTTTTGTTAAGGGTGTATGCACAGTGATGATATCTGCGCTTTCCAAGACTTCTTCGAACGTACGGCTGTTTACACCGATTTTTTTCGCTCTTTCTTCTGTTAAGAAAGGATCAAAAACGTGCACGGTCATACCGAAGGCTCTCGCACGCTGTGCAATTTCGCTTCCGATTCTTCCTAATCCTACAATTCCAAGTGTTTTGCCGTAAAGTTCCGAACCGACATATGCTGTGCGGTTCCATTCTCTGGATTTTACAGAGATATTGGCCTGAGGGATGTGTCTCATTAAAGATGAGATCATCGCGAATGTGTGCTCAGCTGTGGAAATTGTGTTTCCGTTTGGTGCATTAATAACAATTACCCCATGTTTCGTCGCTTCGTCAATGTCGATATTATCCACACCGACACCGGCTCTTCCGACGATTTTTAAAGAAGTCATTTTTTGAAAAAGGTCTTCTGTTACTTTTGTCGCGCTTCGCACCAATAGAGCATCAAAGGTATGTAATTCATCCTCTGCATCTGCTACGTTTTTTTGTACGATTTCAATAAAGTCTGATTCAATAAGTGGTTGTAAGCCGTCGTTGCTCATTTTGTCTGAGACCAATACTCGAAACATCGTAAGATTTCCTCCTAAATTGACAAACTAAATATCTGATAATTTAACATATTCTCAATAGAGTGTCAATGTGTATTGACGCAGTAAAGGATAAAAGGAAAGTGAGGAATTGACCAGTTTTAGAGACTTTTGGCGTTATATTTAATTTGAAGCAATTATCTATACAACCAGCCGTTTATCGTTTATAATGGAACCAAATTCATATGATCAGTCTTCGGGGCAGGGTGAAATTCCCTACCGGCGGTGATGAGCAATGGCTCTAAGCCCGCGAGCTGTTTTTGACAGCAGGATTCGGTGTGATTCCGAAGCCGACAGTATAGTCTGGATGGGAGAAGATGGAGGTTCAGCAGCGTTTTGAAAGAAAGGTTTTCAAACGTTTCTTTACCAAGCCAAATTTTTGAAACCCCGCTTTTATATCATAGAGCGGTTTTTTTATTGGCTGGAAAAAGAACCTTTCCGCTTTTCGAGTAAGATGTGATCGAAAAGGAGAGAGCAAATTGAAAGTAAAAAAATTAGTCGTGATCAGCATGCTGAGCAGCATCGCATTTGTTTTGATGCTGTTAAATTTTCCGTTTCCGGGGCTTCCTGATTATTTAAAAATTGATTTCAGTGATGTCCCTGCCATTATTGCGATTCTTATATACGGACCTTTAGCGGGTATTGCCGTTGAAGCGATAAAAAACGTTCTTCAATATATCATTCAGGGGAGCATGGCTGGAGTGCCTGTAGGACAAATTGCAAATTTCATTGCCGGAACACTCTTTATTTTGCCGACTGCTTTCTTATTTAAAAAGCTGAACTCAGCAAAAGGCCTGGCAGTAAGTCTTCTGCTTGGAACTGCAGCTATGACGGTGCTGATGAGCATTCTGAATTATGTTCTGATCCTTCCGGCCTACACATGGTTTTTACACTCCCCGGCATTATCCGACAGTGCGCTGAAAACAGCGGTAGTCGCTGGTATCCTGCCATTTAACGTCATAAAAGGCATTGTCATTACGATTGTATTCACACTTATCTTTATCAAGCTTAAACCGTGGATTGAACAGCAAAGAAGCGCGCATATTCATTAAATAAAAAAAGCTCCCGCAGGGGAGCTTTTTCGATTACTTCTATTCAAATTTAAGCGGGTCGCCCTCAAACGGCTCATCCGCCACTTTGATGGAATCAGTAGGGCATCCTTCAAATGCGTCAATCATATCTTCTTCCAGTACTTCAGGAACTTCGACAACGCCTTTGTTTTCGTCAAGCGTTACGAACGCGATGCCTTCATCATCGTAATCGTAAATGTCTGGTGCAGCCGCTCCGCAAGCGCCGCATGCAATGCATGTATCTTTGTCTACGATTGTGTACTTTGCCATGAATAAAACCTCCCAGATTGTTCTTGGTGGAACAAATGGATCAATCTTTATATTTAATCAATTTAACACCTATTCCTCTTACTTATTGTAATGATGTTGATGCCACATTTCAACAGAAAAATGATTGAGAATGCTTATCACATAAGGGGTTATCTACATAACATCCCCCCTAATGATGACTTTAAACGTCGATTTCTGTTTAAAATCTGTTAAAATAAAAAGAACAAACCAGCGATTTTTGTCAGGAAGAATGTGGGTGGATAGGTTGTCATTAAATTACTTTGATATCATGGTTCTCGATTGCCTTTCTAAAATAAACGGGGAACGGACAGGAAGTGCCGTTTTTCACTTATTCAAAGGGAAAAGATCGTCACAAACCATTCAAGATGCCGGCTTATTTCAGACTGCAAGATATTTTGGAATGGCTCCGCAATGTTCAAGAAGCGACATTTCAGCCTCACTCCGCAAGCTTGAACAGCAGTCATTTCTGGAACCGATGTCAGAAACAGATACATACAGAGTGACTATTAGAGGCGAAAGCATGTTGAGGCAGGCACTGAGTGAACGGCCTTGGCCAGCCCATTGCCACGGCGCTTATTTTCAGCAGGCCGCAAGCGTGCTCTGGAAAAGACTTTCCCTTCTCGTACAGGTATTGTCAAATAAGCAGCACAGCAGCAGACAGTATATTCCCGTCACAAAAGACTATAAGACGCTTCACTGGGTCAAGCGATACATGCACAAGCAAAAGGATCATGAAAAACTGGCAAGAGGCTTGCAGGATATGCTGGAGAATCATTTGCAAAAGCTTGACGAGAAAGCAGCTCTTATCTTTGTCTACTCATTAACTTCATATAATAGGATCGGTTATACGAGCAGGCAGCTTGCTGACAATCTGAAAGAAGACGAGTGGTACGTTTATGTCTTGTTTTGGGCTGCGGTACATTATTTTATTCATTCCTTGCCGCAATGTGAAGATTCTATATTAAAGGATCTTCTTTCTGATGTGCATCTGGAGAATGCACTGACTGAGTCTACGAGAAAAACATGGCAGATGGTCAGACAAGGGATTCCGATTCAGCGAATTGCAGAAATCAGAAAGCTGAAAACCGCCACAATTGAAGACCATATCGTCGAAATTTCTCTTCATGAGCCGGCTTTTGTGATTGATGGATATATTTCGGCTGAAGATCAGCTCAAAATTGCTGAGTTCGCCAAACAAATGCGGACAAACAAGATCAAACAAATTCGAGAAGGCCTAGAGCAGCGGTTCAGCTACTTTCAAATCAGGCTGGCATTGGCAAAGCAGGTGAAACAGTATGACTAAATTACAGCAAGCGTTATATCAGTTTTTTGGTTTTCATTCCTTCAAAAAAGGGCAGGAGGACATCATCAGAAGCGTACTCAGCGGAAAGGATACCATTGCAATGCTTCCGACAGGGGGAGGAAAGTCTCTTTGCTACCAGTTGCCCGGTTATATGCTTGACGGTATGATATTAATCGTTTCTCCTTTGCTTTCTTTAATGGAGGACCAGGTGCAGCAGCTGAAAGCGCGGGGAGAAAAACGAGCTGCCGCATTAAATAGCATGCTCGGCAGGCAGGAAAGACATTTCGTGTTGGAGCATATCCACCGCTACAAATTTTTGTATTTGTCGCCCGAAGCTTTGCAGTCGTCATATGTCCTGGAAAAATTAAAGAGCGTTCCGATCAGTCTTTTTGTTATTGATGAAGCGCATTGTATATCGGAGTGGGGACATGATTTTAGGCCTGATTATTCAAAGCTTGGACAGCTGAGAAAAAAACTTGGGCATCCGCCGGTGCTTGCTCTGACGGCTACGGCGACGAAGGATACGCTGCATGATGTCATGAATTTGCTTGATCTGCATCATGCCGAACAGCATCTTAACTCGGTTAACCGGCCGAATATTGCACTCAAAGTTGAAAATACCGCGGATACTGCCGAAAAAATAGCTAGGGTCGTTCAGCTGGTTGAAAACCTGCAAGGCCCGGGAATTGTCTATTGTCCGACAAGGAAATGGGCAGAGGAATTAGCGGAGGAAATTAAAAATAAAACAAGCAGCAGGGTTGATTATTACCATGGCGGCATGGATTCTGGTGACAGAATGTTAATTCAGCAGCAATTTATCAATAACCAGCTTGATGTCATTTGCTGTACAAATGCGTTCGGAATGGGTGTTGATAAATCTGATATCAAATATGTCATCCATTTTTATCTCCCGCAGACGGCTGAAGCTTTTATGCAGGAAATCGGCAGAGCAGGGCGTGACGGAAAACCGAGTGTCAGCATTTTGCTCAGAGCGCCTGGAGATTTCGAATTGCAGGAGCAGATTTTCCAAATGGAGAGCCTTGCGGATGGAGAAATCGCCAATGTTATTCGCGTGCTGGAAGAAACGGAAGAACGGGACGAAAGAAAACTGCGCGAATTATTAATGCAATGTGGTATCACAGAGACGCAGTCGCGAATGATCATCCATCTCTTTATGCAGGGGAAAACATCAATTGAACTGATCAAGCAGGAAATCACGTATCGCATGGAGCTGAAACTTGATAAAATGCGTCACGTATCAGCTTTGCTTCATCGCGATGGCTGTTTAAGACAATCGCTGTTAGCCTATTTTGATGAAACCTACGAGCCCGATAAGGGAAGCATGCCATGCTGTTCACATTGCGGTTTTGATCTTTCGCTGTATGAACAAAAAGAGGAGCGCGTCAAAATAGAGCCATTAGACGGCTGGAGATCGGAATTGCACCGTATATTCAGTCTGCAGACTGTAGGTGAGCCGAACTGAAACAGCAAAAGGATTTGATCCAGCATCTGTCTGACCGTGATATACTGAAGCAGCTATACATGACACAGCTTCTGATCATCATGGTGTCCGCTGCTGCCGTTTTGTTCTTTTTTCAGGATGCAAGTGATTTTTTCAGGCTCTGGCATATTAGGGATACAAGAATCATTTACTATGGTGTTTCTTTGGCGGTTATTGTCATTTTAGCCGACATGGCAATCATGAAATGGTGTCCGACTCATTTATATGATGACGGCGGAATCAATAAAAAGTTATTCAGTAAAAGGCCAATCCCTCATATTATATTTTTAACGCTTCTGATTTCTTTTGCTGAAGAAATGTTATTCAGGGGAGTGCTGCAGACCCATATTGGTTTATGGGCGTCCAGTCTTGTATTTGCTGTTCTTCATTTTCGGTATTTGACAAAATGGCTGCTTTTTATCATGGTGACGGCAATCAGCTTTTTGCTTGGACTGATTTATGAATGGACCGGCAATCTATTTGTTCCGGTAACGGCGCATTTTATTATTGATGCCGTGTTTGCCTGTCAGATTCGTTTTGAACATGTTAGGAGGGATACACATGACGAACATGTCTAGAGTAGAGAGAAGAAAAGCCCAGAATCTTTATGAAGACCATAAAACCGCATTGGCGGATGACCTTTTCGAAGATGATGAAGAAAGCCTTCCGACAAGACAATCTGTAAAAAATCAAAGAGAGAAGAAAAAAAAGCAAGGCAAAACAAGAACGCCGTTATTTACCACTCTCGCAGTACTGTTTGTATTTGTGCCGGTTATCGTCTTTGTCACCTTATTTTATCTAATGAAAAGCCATCCAGGAAATCCCGATGATTATGAAGATGTTTTTATAAACAGCAGCCAGAGTAAATACGAGGTGGTCCAAAAACCAGAGGCCAAAAAAGAAACGGCAGAGACAGTTCTGCGCGAAGAGTTAAAAAAAAAATCTGAAGGCAAAAAGACAGAGAAACAAACAGAAGCAACAACTGATAAGAAGCAGCCTGCTGTAGCGGAAAAAGAGGACACAGCAAACAAACAGGAAGCAAAAAGCGCGGCTGCTTCCCCTTCCCCGGAAAAAACAGTCCAAAAAGAGCAGGAACAGGTACAGCAGCAGTCTGAACCAGTTCAAGATACGGAGGCAAAACGTATCGTTCAGCACACCGTTCAAAAGAAAGAAACGCTGTACCGCATTTCCATGAAATATTATAAAAGCAGATCAGGAGAAGAAAAGATCCGTGCCTATAACCATTTGAACGGAAATGACGTTTATACCGGGCAAATTTTGGACATCCCTTTGACGTATTAGCGGGCATCTTTTTGATCGCAGGTTCATATATTGTAGCAATGAAAAGGGACAAGGTGTGAAGCGTATGGAATCCTTATGGAACCAACTGGACCGATTTACGGACGCGCCGACCAAACAGATGCTACAGGCGTTGGTGAAACGAAAACAAAAATACGAAAACTATGCTGCGCAATGCCGCAGGTGGCGGTGGACCTCACTCATTTGCCTGGGCTTATTATGTCTTTTAATGATGATCAAAAGTCCGGCGCCTCAGCTCATTCTTCAAGAAATGCTCAGCCATACCTTTTATTTATTTTGGATGATGGCAACTGCTTTTGCATACTGCACTTCATATTATTTTAAGAAAAAAGAAGAAAAAGCCGAGGGTGATTTCCATAAACTGAGGTGTGAAATTATTCAGAAAAGCACTGATCTTTGGCCGCAGCCTGATAAATGGAAGGCGAGAGAATCTGTTTTTCAATTGATGAAGCACCAATACGATATTAATCTATATTTTGAAAGTAAATAAAATGGGGCGTTTTCTCAAACGATAGAAACGTCTTTTTTTTATTGTCCGTCTTATTGATAAGTTCTAAAAGAATGGAGAGTTTTTAATGAAGCGATCAATGAAAATTGCCGGTGCATTGGCTATTGCAGCAGCGGCAATGACGGCAAAAATGTATTCAGTGGCAAAAGGCAATCACCTAAAAATCCATACATTTACGTTATCAAAAATGAAGGGGAAGCCGCCTCTTACGATCTTTTTTATATCTGACATTCATAAACGTATTGTTGATCACGGTCTTTTAGAGGAAGTGCAGGGTCATCAGCCGGATCTGGTTATAATCGGCGGTGATTTAGCTGAGGGCGGGGTGTCCTGCTCGAGAATTGAGGAAAACGTCAGAAGGCTTGCGGGTTTGGGAGTTCCTGTCATGTTTGTCTGGGGAAACAATGATTATGAAATCAGTCAGCGGGAACTGTATGCTATATTTAAAACGCACCGTATTATTACGCTGCGAAATGAATCGGTTCCTTTTACGTATAACGGACATACCATCACCATAGCCGGAGTGGATGACATCAGGATGGAGATGGATGATTATGAAGAAGCGATTAAAGAAATTGACGGGAACCAGGTGAACGTTCTGGTTTGCCACAACCCTGAGATCCATCAACAAATCAATGAAACTGACGGTATTGATGTGATATTCAGCGGGCATACCCATGGCGGGCAGATTCGATTTGGGAAATTTGGCCCTTATGAGCTTGGGACAACCGGTTTTGTTAAAAATGCTGCGTACCTCATCAGCAATGGGTACGGCACAACAAAAGTGCCCCTTCGTTTAGGGGCGGAGCCTGAGGCACACATCGTGACACTTGCAGCACCTGAATGACTTCCCAAAGAGTGTGTCAATAAAAAACTGCATTGTGCTTGTCTTACTAGTGAACTCAGTGTAAACTGATAACAATTAAGAACCTATGACTCATCATCTCATATAATGTGTTATATGATTTGTGTGCAAGTAGAGGCAGGAGGGAACGTTATGCGGCTTGAGCGTCTGAATTATAATAAGATCAAAATCTTCTTGACCCTCGATGATTTAACTGATCGTGGATTAACAAAAGAAGACCTCTGGAAGGACTCATTTAAAGTCCACCAGTTATTTAAAGATATGATGAATGAAGCAAATACAGAGCTCGGCTTTGAAGCGAATGGACCGATTGCAGTGGAAGTGTATTCTCTCCAAGCACAAGGGATGGTTGTGATCGTAACAAAGAACCAAGAAGCGGATTCAGAAGAAGATGAGTATGATGATGATTACATCGAAATGCAAGTCAAGCTTGACGAAAGCGCGGACATCATATATCAATTCCATTCCTTTGAAGATATCATTCAGCTTTCTGAAAGCTTACAGCGGATCGGTATTACAGGAGGAACTGTCTACCACTATGAAGGACAGTACTTTCTGAGCCTTGAAGACTTGGGATCACAGACTGCCGAGGGTGTTGTGGCGGTCCTGGCTGAATACGGCAATCCGACAACATTAACGATTTATCGCTTACAAGAGTATGGTAAGCTCATTATGGACGGAAATGCTGTAGAGACAATCCAAACTCATTTTTCATAAGAATGGAAGAAAAACTGCTGTTTTTTACAGCGGTTTTTTTTGTTAAAAAACATGGAAAAACATAACGTTTATCCTATGCATAGATCATATGAAGGTGTATACTATTCTCTGAAAGGGAGCATGTGAGAAACAGAAGATTCTAGGAGGTTAACTCAAATGGCAGCCGATCGAAACACCGGTCATACAGAAGAGGACAAACTTGATGTATTAAAATCAACCCAAACCGTAATACATAAGGCTCTGGAAAAATTGGGATATCCTGAAGAAGTATACGAACTGTTAAAAGAGCCGATGAGATTATTAACGGTAAAAATACCAGTTCGTATGGACGACGGTTCAGTCAAGATTTTTACGGGTTATCGTGCCCAGCACAATGACTCTGTCGGTCCGACAAAAGGCGGGATACGTTTTCACCCGAACGTAACTGAAAAAGAGGTGAAGGCACTTTCCATTTGGATGAGTTTAAAATGCGGTATCATTGATCTTCCATATGGCGGTGGTAAAGGCGGAATTGTTTGTGATCCAAGGGATATGTCGTTTAGAGAGCTGGAGCGTCTAAGCAGGGGTTATGTCAGAGCTATCAGCCAAATTGTCGGTCCGACGAAAGACGTGCCGGCACCGGATGTATTTACAAACTCACAAATCATGGCTTGGATGATGGATGAGTATTCAAGAATTGATGAATTTAATTCGCCTGGGTTCATTACAGGCAAACCGCTTGTGCTTGGCGGATCTCACGGGAGAGAATCAGCGACAGCAAAAGGTGTAACCATCTGCATAAAAGAAGCGGCGAAGAAAAAAGGCATCGATATTAAAGGTGCGCGAGTTGTCGTTCAAGGCTTCGGAAACGCCGGAAGCTATTTGGCAAAATTTATGCATGATGCAGGGGCAAAGGTTGTCGGCATATCCGATGCATACGGCGGACTGTATGACCCTGAAGGCCTGGATATTGATTATTTACTCGACCGCCGCGACAGTTTTGGCACAGTGACAAAGCTTTTCAACGATACCATTACAAACCAAGAGCTGCTGGAACTGGATTGTGATATTTTAGTTCCTGCCGCGATTGAAAATCAAATTACAGAAGAAAATGCCCATAACATTCAGGCGAAAATCGTTGTTGAAGCAGCAAACGGCCCAACTACGCTTGAGGGAACAAAAATTCTTTCAGACCGTGACATTCTGCTTGTTCCGGATGTACTGGCAAGCGCGGGAGGCGTAACCGTTTCTTATTTTGAATGGGTTCAGAATAATCAGGGCTTCTACTGGGGCGAGGAAGAAGTAGAAGAGAAATTAGAAAAAATGATGGTAAAATCATTCAACAATATTTATGAAATGGCCAACAACCGAAGAATCGACATGAGACTTGCCGCTTATATGGTAGGCGTGCGTAAAATGGCGGAGGCTTCGCGCTTTAGAGGCTGGATATAAGTTGATGATTTGCATAAAAAATAAAAATCTCCTATGATAAAATAGGAGATTTTTTTATTTGGAAATAGAAAAATGTGAATCGAATGCCAATCGCAGGAGTTGACGGAAATGATTGAAGAAAAAGCAATAATTATTGGCGGAGGTCCTTGCGGGTTATCTGCGGCCATTCACCTAAAACAAATTGGCATTGATGCCCTCGTCATTGAAAAAGGCAATGTCGTTAACAGTATTTACAATTATCCGACGCATCAAACCTTTTTCAGCTCAAGTGAAAAGCTTGAAATCGGTGACGTGGCATTTATTACCGAAAACAGAAAGCCTGTCAGAATTCAGGCTTTGTCGTACTACAGGGAAGTCGTGAAGCGGAAAAAGATCCGTGTGAATGCATTTGAAATGGTGCAAAAAGTGACAAAAGCAGAAAACAATTCATTTGTTATCGAAACGTCAAAAGAGACGTATTCAACACCATACTGCATTATTGCCACAGGCTATTATGATCATCCAAACTATATGAACGTACCCGGTGAGGATTTGCCGAAAGTATTCCATTATTTTAAGGAAGGACATCCGTATTTCGATAAAGACGTCGTCGTTATCGGCGGGAAAAATTCAAGTGTAGATGCTGCGCTTGAACTCGTCAAATCAGGAGCGCGTGTCACCGTTTTATATAGGGGCAATAAGTATTCTTCAAGCATTAAGCCATGGATTCTGCCAGAATTCGAATCTTTAGTAAGAAACGGTACAATCCGAATGGAATTTGGCGCTTGTGTAGAAAAAATCACTGAAGATGAAGTCGTTTTCCGCTCCGGCCAGCAGGAGCTGATTACCATTAAAAACGACTTTGTATTTGCCATGACGGGTTATCATCCTGATCATCAATTTTTGAAAAAAATCGGTGTGAAAATCGATGAGGAATCAGGGCGTCCGTTTTTTAATGAAGAAACGATGGAAACCAATGTGGAGGGCGTTTTTATTGCCGGGGTCATCGCTGCCGGAAACAATGCAAATGAAATATTTATTGAAAACGGAAGATTTCACGGCGGCCACATCGCAAATGAAATCGCAAAAAGAGAAGATAAATGAAAAGAGGAGAGCATACTGAAGGATTCGTATGCTCTTTTTGTTTTTTTAAGGGCAGACAGATGTAAATTCATACACAACATGGTAGGATAGACATAGGAATATAAAGGAAAGAGGTTGCCTGATGTTTGCAATCATCTCTGCAGGAATTGCTCCCGGCATCGCGCTGTTAAGTTATTTTTATTTAAAAGATCAGTATGATAATGAACCTGTACATATGGTGCTTCGGTCATTTTTTCTTGGGGTTGTTCTTGTATTTCCCACCATGTTTATCCAGTATGTGCTTGAAAAAGAGAATGTGGGAGGCGGAAGCTTTTTTGTTTCTTTTTTGTCTTCTGGCTTTTTGGAGGAATCATTAAAATGGTTTATTTTAATGATCAGTGTTTACCCGCACGCCCACTTTGATGAACATTATGACGGAATTGTATACGGCGCAAGTGTTTCGCTCGGATTTGCGACACTCGAAAATATTCTTTATTTAATCGGTCATGGCGTGGAGCATGCGTTTGTCAGAGCGCTGCTGCCCGTTTCATGCCATGCCTTAATTGGAGTGATTATGGGGTTTTACCTAGGGAAAGCGCGTTTTTCCGCTGATAAAGCACGTGTAAAATGGCTTTTTCTTTCGTTGGCCGTACCTTCACTTTTACATGGGTCGTATGACTTTATCCTGACAGCCCTCAGTAATTGGATCTATTACATGCTTCCATTTATGTTATTTTTATGGTGGTTTGGTTTGCGAAAAGCAAAAAAAGCCCGTTCTGTTAATATGATGCAGATTTAGAAGAGCCGCACAGCGATAGTGCGGCTTTTTGATTTGCTGAAATTTTTAAGCTGTGAGGGATAAGAAGGAAAGAGTGTATAAAAATAACCTCGTTACAGAAAATACGATTACACTCAAAAATTTGCTGTAGGAGGCTTGAAAAAATGAAGTCCAAAGGATCGATTATGGCATGTCTCATCTTATTTTCCTTTATAATTACGACGTTTATCAATACTGAAACCATTTCAGCCTTTTCTAATCAAGTCATTCAAAGAGGGGCAACAGGGGACGATGTGATCGAGCTGCAGGCGCGTCTTCAATATAACGGATATTATAATGGGAAAATTGACGGGGTTTATGGATGGGGGACATACTGGGCAGTACGAAACTTTCAGGATCAATTCGGCTTAAAAGAGGTAGACGGTCTGGTCGGAGCCCAAACCAAAAAGACCTTGATATGTAAGTCTAAATATTACCGTGAATATGTCATGGAGCAGCTTCAAAAAGGAAATAAATTCACGCATTACGGAAAAATACCGCTGAAATACCAAACAAAACCGTCAAAAACAGCGACTCAAAAAGCAAGACAGCAAGCAGAGACGCGGCAGAAACAGCCTGCTGAAAAAATAACACAGCAGCCGCAAGCGAATAAACAGCAAAACAACAACACGCCTGCAAAAACCAGAAAACAGGATGCGGTTGCAGCTAACATGCCGGGCGGTTTTTCCAATAATGATATTCGGCTGCTTTCTCAAGCGGTTTACGGGGAAGCACGTGGCGAGCCGTACGAGGGACAGGTTGCTATTGCAGCAGTTATCTTGAACCGTTTAAACAGTCCGTTATTTCCAAATTCAATATCAGGTGTTATTTTTGAACCGCTTGCCTTTACAGCGGTGGCTGACGGACAAATTTATATGCAGCCGAACGAAACAGCAAAAGAAGCAGTATTAGACGCCATTAATGGCTGGGATCCTTCCGAGGAAGCGCTGTATTACTTTAATCCGGATACAGCTACCAGCGCGTGGATTTGGGGACGCCCGCAGATTAAGAGAATCGGTAAACACATTTTCTGTGAGTAGCAGGACATAAGAAAGCATAAAAATGAGGTGTGATAAATGATCAGAGCTATTTTAATCGCAGTGCTCGGTATTGCAATTGTCGGTACTAGTTACTGGGGATACAAAGAGCACCAGGAAAAAGACGCTGTCCTTCTTCATGCTGAAAATAACTATCAGCGGGCGTTTCATGAGCTCACCTATCAGGTAGACCAGCTGCATGATAAAATTGGTGCAACGCTTGCCATGAACAGCAAAAAATCACTGTCCCCCGCATTGATAGATGTTTGGAGAATTACATCAGAAGCCCATAACAGTGTCAGTCAGCTGCCGCTTACATTAATGCCGTTTAACAAAACGGAAGAGCTGTTATCCAAGATCGGTGATTTCAGCTATAAAACGTCAATCAGAGATTTGGATCAAAAACCGCTCGATGAAAAAGAGTATACTTCGTTAAATAAGCTTTATCAGCAATCAGAAGATATACAAAATGAACTGCGCCACGTTCAGCACCTTGTCATGAGCAAGAACTTGCGCTGGATGGATGTAGAGATGGCGCTGGCCTCTGATGAAAAACAGAGTGATAACACGATCATCAACAGCTTTAAAACGGTTGAAAAAAATGTCGGATCCTTCGCCTCAGGAACAGATCTTGGGCCAAGTTTCACCAGCACCAAAAAAGAGGAGAAGGGTTTTGCCCATCTGAAGGGAAAAGAAATTTCTGCACAGGAAGCCAAACAAATTGCCCAACGCTTTGCACCTGATGACAATTATGCAATCAAAGTGATAAAGAGCGGAAAAAAAACAAACCGTGACGTCTACAGTATCAGTATGAAAGATCCTGATCATAAAGCAGCGATATATATGGATATTACAAAAAAAGGCGGACACCCGGTTTATTTAATCCAAAACAGAGAAGTGAAAGATCAGAAAATCAGCTTGAATGACGGATCGAATCGAGCCCTTGCTTTTCTAAAGAAAAACGGATATGAAACAAAAGATCTGGAAATCGATGAAAGTGCGCAATACGATAAAATCGGTGTATTCTCATATGTTCCAATAGAAAATAATGTCCGGATGTATCCAGAAGCCATCCGTATGAAAGTTGCCTTGGATGACGGCGAGGTTGTCGGTTTTTCAGCGCGAGATTTCTTAACATCCCACAGAAAAAGAGACATACCAAAGCCGGCTATCTCTGAACAAGATGCGAAAGCAAAATTAAACAAAAATGTAGAAGTGAGAGAAACAAGGCTTGCTGTGATCACAAATGAATTAGGACAGGAAGTATTATGCTATGAAATGCTGGGTACGATTGAAAATGATACATTCAGAATGTATATAAATGCTAATGACGGAACGGAAGAGAAAGTTGAAAAACTAAAAAATGCTGAACCTATATATAAAGACCTATAAAAACTAGGAGGAAAGGACTAAAAGTCTTTTCCTTTTTTTCATTACATGATTTAATAAAAAAGTGAGTATATTGAATGCGAAAGAGTGAAGTCAATGATAGAGATTGGTGAAACTGTACACTTAGAATACATTGAAGAAAATGATTTAAAAATAGCAAATAGCAAAGCCGTGAGTATAGAAAACGGAGAGCTCCTGATCGCATATCCGGTTGATGTAAACACAGGAAGAACCGTGATTTTGCATCATGATACTGAAGTAACGGTAGAATTTGTTGGTAAAGACGAAGTGCCTTACCGCTTCTCAAGCCGCATGAAGGGAAAAGTGACGGACAAGCTTCAAATGATCTGCCTTGAAGTGCCTCCCCGTGAAAAAATGAAGCGAATTCAGCGCCGGCAATATGTAAGAACTGACGCGGTATTGGATGTGCTGGTCGAGCCGGCAGATGAAAAAGACGGGTTTCATACACTCTCGTACAATATCAGCGCCGGCGGTATTGCTTTGATTGTGACAGATGGCTATTCTTTTCAGCACGGGGATACGCTGCGCTTGTTCATCAGCCTTCAGGATGAGGAAAAAACGCATCAAATAGAGGCTGACGCGGTTGTCAGGCGTGTGTTTAATGATTCAAAATCAGGCAAACGTAAAATGACCTTGGAGTATTCGGAGATTTCAGCCGGTGATCAGCAGCTCCTTCTTCAGTATTGCATTCGCCGCCAGGTAAACAAGAGAAGAAAGGGACGATTGGAATAAACATCGGCTAACACTTCCATACTATTTGTGATGGAGGTGGGCTGATGAAGACCTTTGAACGGCTGCTGCTCAAATTATTGTTCATTCAGGCAGTGATTTTACTTGGTATCCAGTTTCTTTTTCACTATCAGCATATTGAACCTTATGTCTCAAAAGTGATTCAATATGAAGGGGTGGATAAAATGGAAGTTAATGATTGGATAGAAACCTTCAAACATTAATTATTCATGAATTTTTCACCCTTTTTCATAAAGTTCATGATACAATCCATAGAGGAGAAAAGAGCAAGGAGAGGAATTATGGAAAAGAAAATATCGATTGCGATCGACGGCCCGGCTGCTGCGGGGAAAAGCACCGTTGCCAAAATTGTGGCTGAAAAAAAATCGTACATATATATTGATACGGGAGCGATGTATCGGGCCATTACATATGTGGCTTTACAAGAAAAAGTTGATTTGACAGATGAAGCAAAATTGGCTGAGCTGTTAAAGCAAACCGATATTGAGCTGATTACAACAAAAGAAGGACAAAAGGTGCTTGTCAACGGCACAGATGTGACTGAGGACATCAGAAAAGACGAGGTCAGCAATCAAGTTTCAATTGCTGCCAAGCACAGAAGCGTCAGGGAAGAAATGGTGAAACGCCAGCAGCAGCTCGGGGAAAAAGGCGGCGTTGTCATGGACGGACGTGATATCGGAACTCATGTGCTTCCAAATGCCGAAGTGAAGATCTTTCTTTTGGCATCTGTTGAAGAGAGAGCGAAACGCCGTTATGAAGAAAATGTAAAAAAAGGCTACGATGCCAATTACGAAACATTAATTGAGGAAATTGCAAGAAGAGATAAACTTGATTCAGAGCGTGAAGTTTCTCCGCTTCGAAAAGCAGATGACGCGCTTGAAATCGACACGACTTCTCTCTCCATTCAGGAAGTTGCTGAAAAAATCCTTGATGTAGTGGAGCAAAAGTCCCGCTGATACCAGCGGAGGCCACTTTTTTTGAATTTTTCAACAAAGAAAGAATGTTATTGCTTGACAAACCTGTCCTTTTATTAGAAGTTAATACTAATAAAACTTTTTATTGATCATTCAAAATCTTTTTTGGATGATTCTTTAATACATATTCGGCTAAAAGCGGACATGCATGATACGTGTTCAGCTTTCAAACCGTTTTTAATTAAGCTGTGTAGGTTTGGACCAAGGAGGTTATTCAAATGACAGAGGAAATGAATCAAATTGATGTTCAAGTACCAGAGGTTGGAGATGTAGTAAAAGGGATTGTGACAAAGGTAGAGGACAAGCATGTGGATGTTGAAATTATCAATGTCAAACAGTCCGGTATTATTCCAATCAGTGAATTATCAAGTCTTCATGTAGAGAAAGCATCGGATGTCGTAAAAGTAGACGACGAGCTTGACCTGAAAGTAACAAAAGTGGAAGACGATGCTTTGATTTTATCTAAACGTGCTGTTGATGCAGACCGCGCTTGGGAAGACCTTGAGAAAAAATTTGAAACAAAAGAAGTGTTTGAAGCTGAAGTGAAAGATGTCGTAAAAGGCGGTCTAGTCGTTGATATCGGCGTTCGAGGCTTTATTCCGGCATCACTTGTAGAAGCGCATTTTGTAGAAGATTTTACCGACTATAAAGGAAAAACACTGTCTCTGCTCGTAGTAGAGCTTGACCGTGATAAAAACCGCGTCATCCTTTCACACCGTGCGGTTGTTGAAAGTGAGCAGGCGAATAAAAAACAAGACCTTCTTCAGTCTCTAGAAGTTGGAAGTGTACTCGATGGTAAAGTGCAGCGCCTGACTGACTTTGGCGCGTTTGTTGATATCGGCGGTATCGACGGGCTTGTGCACATTTCACAGCTTTCCCACTCCCACGTTGAAAAGCCGTCTGATGTTGTGGAAGAGGGACAGGAAGTGAAAGTGAAAGTATTATCGGTTGACCGGGATAATGAGCGTATTTCTTTATCTATTAAAGAAACTCTACCTGGGCCTTGGAGCCAAATTGGGGAGAAGGTCAAGCCGGGTGATGTGCTTGAAGGAAAGGTTCAGCGCCTCGTGAGCTTCGGTGCGTTTGTTGAAATTCTTCCTGGCGTAGAAGGTCTCGTTCATATTTCTCAAATTTCTAATAAACACATCGGCACGCCGCATGAAGTTCTTGAAGAAGGACAGACTGTAAAAGTGAAGGTTCTTGATGTGAATGAAAATGAAGAGCGCATTTCATTAAGCATGCGTGAGCTTGAAGAAGCTCCTAAAGCCGATCAAGAGGATTACCGCCAATATCAGGCGAAGGAAGAAACAAGCACTGGCTTCCAGCTTGGAGATCTGATCGGAGATAAGCTTAATAAACTAAAATAATTGGTGATAAACGTGACTCGAGCAGAACGGAAAAGAGAACACATCAATCATGCCCTGTCTACCGGCCAAAAGCGGGAGACGGGTCTTGATGATATTACGTTTGTTCATGTCAGTCTGCCCGATCTTGCATTAGAACAAGTAGATATTTCCACAAAAATCGGCGAACTTTCAAGCAGTTCGCCGATTTTTATCAATGCAATGACTGGCGGCGGCGGACAACTTACATATGAAATTAATAAGGCGCTTGCTAGAGCAGCTCGTATAGCTGATATTCCTCTCGCTGTCGGCTCACAAATGTCGGCGTTAAAAGACCCGTCTGAACGCTATTCGTATGAAATCGTCCGAAAGGAAAATCCGAATGGGCTGATTTTTGCCAATCTGGGCAGTGAGGCGACAGCTCGTCAGGCGAAGGAAGCTGTCGAAATGATTGAGGCGGATGCGCTGCAGATTCACCTGAATGTGATTCAGGAAATTGTCATGCCCGAAGGTGACAGAAGCTTTAACGGCGCTCTTTCCCGTATTGAACAGGTCTGCAGCGAAGTCAAAGTGCCTGTCATAATAAAAGAAGTAGGCTTCGGAATGAGCAAAGAATCAGCAAGGAAGCTGTATGAAGCTGGTGCGGCAGCTGTTGATATCGGCGGTTACGGAGGGACAAATTTCTCGAAAATAGAAAATCTCCGAAGACAGCGCCAGATCACTTTTTTCAACTCATGGGGGATTTCAACAGCAGCGAGCCTGGCAGAAATCCGCTCTGAGTTTCCCAGTAAAACAACGATTGCGTCCGGCGGCCTTCAAAATGCGCTTGATGTCGCGAAGGCGATAGCTCTTGGGGCTTCCTGTACCGGAATGGCAGGGCACTTCTTAAAAGCGCTGACTGAAAAAGGCGAAGAAGGGCTGCTTGAAGAGATTCAGCTGATCCTAGAGGAATTAAAAATGATTATGACTGTGCTTGGCACCAGTACGATTTCTGATTTGCAAAAGGCTCCTCTTGTCATAAAAGGTGAGACTCATCACTGGCTGACAGAGAGAGGCATTCATACTTTCAATTACAATGTGCGTTGACAGCTGTATAAGAAAAGCCCAAAACGGTGTGAGTTTTGGGCTTTTTGTATTATGATTTACGCTTTTTAAATTTGCCGTTTTGTTCAAGGCTGGTGGCTCCGTCATAGTGAATCGATTGGTCCCGGTCTGATTCCACTCTGCCCGAAGCCTTGAGTTTTTTCTCCTGTCTGTCTTTTCCCATGATCATTCTCCTTTACGTAAAGCGGTTTGTTTAAAAAAAGTGTTTAGACTCCATACTGGGAGTATGGAGGAAGCGATATGGAACAATTTTATTATTATTGGTCAATGTGGTTTTTGTGGGTGCTGACAACCTTTATTCTTGGAAAGACGAAAAGGCGCTTTGCCGTCTCAGTATTTATTTTGACTAATATCATCTTAAGCATACATCACTTTACTTTATATTTTTCTCTGAATGCGGCGTACGTGATGTTTTTCGTTTGCGGGTGCGCCTATGCCGGATATTTAGGGATGTATAAACGATTTCGCTATATCATGGTGCACCTGACGCTTGTTTCCGGGTATGCGTTTGTTTATCTTTTTGCATTATATGATCCGGTTTGGTTCATCATAAAACCTGAGTGGACCGCTGTTGTATTATGTGTGCTGTTGACTGCTTCTGTTGAAAGGGATTTTCAGATGCAGCTTGCCTTATATGTTCTAGGAATGTGCCAAGGCGAACTGGTGTATTCTTTTGTCATTCAACAATTGGCAGGGCATACAGCTGTCGGAGGTTTTCAATGGCTTAACGCGTGCTCTGCGGGAACGATATTGCTGTTTGGCATATCAAAATATGAACAGCTCGCCAGTCAAATTGGCCAGAGAGGCAAAAGATCAAACAAAGGAGCTACTAAAATGTCATGAGTGATTACATCTATCCGATTATTGCGGGGGTCGTAGCAGGAGTCGCCACAAGGCTGTATATGCTGAAAACAGATTACCGTCAGTATCCGACCTATATTCACGGAAAAGTCATTCATATAGCACTTGGGCTTATTGCGGCAGGGTTAGGGGCAATTATTATGCCGGCGCTATTACAGGAGGAGTTTACGGCCATCACGTTTTTGACACTTGCAGCCACTCAATTCAGAGATGTCAGAAATATGGAGCGGAATACGCTGACACAAATGGATTCGTACGAACTTGTCTCAAGAGGAAGCACTTACATTGAAGGAATCGCCATTGCGTTTGAAAGCAGAAATTATATCGTAATTTTTACTGCTCTTTTGACAACATCGGCGTACGTGTTTTTCTCAATCTGGGCTGCTGTCATCACCGCTGTTGTTTGTTTTTTGTTAGCGATGAAATTTATGTCCGGCAGTGTATTGAAAGATATTGTCGATATTGAGTACATAGAGCCTCACTTTGAAGGGCCGGGTCTGTTTGTAGATAATATTTATATGATGAACATCGGACTTCCGGAGAAACAGGAGCTGATTTTAAAGCATGGCATGGGGTTTATTTTAACGCCTAAAAATTTTAATTCAGCTGCAACCATTGCCAACCTGGGTCAGCGCCAGGCCATTTTATTTGATGTCTCCAATGTGCTGGGGGTGTATCGGGACTCAGGAGAGCCGTCCCTGACGCCAATCGCGAAAAGGGATCTTAATGACGGAAGAGTGGGCGTTTTTGTCCTGCCGCAAATTCATCACCCGGAAACAGCTGTTCAGATTATCAGCAATGTTCCGACCTTGGAAAACGCGATCAGAATGCCTACGGAATTTATCAAAAAACAGGATAAGGTGATAGGATGAGTGAATCGCTGACGAAAGTGATTTTGTCTGTTATCACGACAAACCGGAACCGTGCTTCAGGAGGGACACCTATCTTTTTTTGTAATGACCAAAAAGAGATGGAGCTTTTCGCTAAAAACCTTGAGGCAATCCTTGACGGAATTGCCCATAGAATTGGGGAAGATGTTTATTTGATCGTGAAACATTTTTAAGAATAGTTGTGATCCCAGTAAAAACTGATATAATAAATGAGTTAAGCCCTTCCTCTGAAGGGTTTCTTTTCATAAAAGTGAATGAGATGATTTAAATAACCGGTTGAGAATTTATGTAAAAATGAAAGCGGCTGGATCGAAAGGAAGGGTACTATGGGTAAACCTGTCGTAGCCATTGTCGGGAGACCGAATGTAGGAAAATCCACAATCTTTAACCGGATTGCGGGTGAGAGAATTTCAATAGTAGAAGATACCCCTGGTGTGACAAGGGATCGGATATACAGCTCGGCTGAATGGCTGAATTATGATTTTAATTTGATTGATACGGGCGGTATTGATATCGGTGATGAGCCGTTTCTAACACAGATACGCGAGCAGGCCGAAATCGCCATGGATGAAGCGGATGTCATTATTTTTATGGTGAATGGCCGTGAAGGTGTGACTGCTGCTGATGAAGAAGTAGCGAAAATTTTGTACCGCACGAAAAAGCCTGTTGTTTTAGCGGTAAACAAACTGGATAACACAGAAATGAGAGCGAATATTTATGATTTTTATTCGCTGGGCTTTGGTGAACCGTATCCGGTTTCAGGAACACACGGGCTGGGCCTAGGTGATTTATTGGATGCCGCAGCGGAGCATTTCAAAAATATCCCTGAGACAAAATACGATGATGAAGTCGTTCAATTTTGCCTGATCGGACGCCCGAATGTAGGGAAGTCTTCTCTGGTAAACGCGATTCTTGGCGAAGATCGTGTCATTGTGAGTAACGTGGCAGGAACAACAAGAGATGCGGTTGATACAACATTTACTTATAACCAGCAGGATTTTGTCATTGTAGACACTGCCGGCATGAGAAAAAAAGGTAAAGTGTATGAAACGACTGAAAAGTACAGCGTGCTGCGGGCGCTGAAAGCCATCGACCGCTCTGAAGTTGTTGCGGTGGTGCTTGACGGCGAGGAAGGCATTATCGAACAGGACAAGCGAATCGCGGGTTATGCACATGAAGCAGGCAAGGCTGTCGTGATCGTAGTGAATAAATGGGATGCTGTTGACAAAGATGAAAGCACGATGAAAGAATTTGAACAAAATATCCGCGACCACTTTCAATTTCTTGACTATGCACCGATTCTGTTCATGTCAGCATTAACGACAAAACGGATTCATACGCTCATGCCTGCAATCATTAAAGCAAGTGAAAATCACTCACTTCGTGTCCAGACGAATGTCTTAAATGACATCATTATGGATGCTGTGGCAATGAATCCGACACCGACTCATAACGGGTTACGCTTGAAAATTTATTATGCGACTCAAGTTGCGGTGAAGCCGCCGAGTTTTGTTGTGTTTGTAAACGATCCGGAACTGATGCATTTTTCATACGAACGATTTTTAGAAAACCGAATCAGAGACGCGTTCGGTTTTGAGGGGACACCAATCAAAATATTTGCAAGAGCTAGAAAATAAAAAGGTGTGAATCAAAATGAAAAAAGTAACAATGCTTGGAGCAGGGAGCTGGGGAACCGCGCTGGCTTTAGTTTTAACCGATAACGGAAATGAAGTATGCGTCTGGGCTCACCGTGCAGAGTTAATACATCAAATCAATGAGCTGCATGAGAATAAAGACTATTTGCCAAATGTTAAGCTGCCTACAACTATGAAAGGGACAACCAATATGAAAGAAGCTGTGTCAGACGCAGATTTCATCATAGTTGCTGTTCCGACCAAAGCGATTCGGGAAGTGTTGAGACAGGCAGTGCCTTTTATGACGAAAAAAGCAGTTTTTGTTCATGTGAGTAAGGGGATAGAGCCGGATTCGCTCCTGCGTATTTCTGAAATTATGGAATTTGAGCTCCCGAGTGATGTCAGAAAGGACATTGTCGTGCTCTCCGGGCCGAGCCATGCTGAAGAAGTAGGACTCCGGCATCCGACAACCGTCACTTCCTCTTCAAAGAGCATGCAGGCTGCAGAAGAGGTGCAGGATCTGTTTATAAACCACAATTTTCGGGTGTACACAAATCCTGACATTATCGGTGTTGAAATCGGAGGCGCTCTGAAAAATATTATCGCCCTTGCTGCTGGCATCACAGACGGCTTAGGATACGGCGATAATGCCAAAGCTGCTTTGATTACGCGGGGTCTTGCTGAAATTGCGAGACTCGGCACAAAAATGGGCGGGAATCCGCTAACGTTTTCCGGATTGACAGGTGTCGGAGACCTGATTGTTACGTGCACAAGTGTTCACTCCAGAAACTGGCGTGCCGGCAATTTACTCGGAAAAGGGTACAAGCTTGAGGACGTTCTCGAAGAAATGGGAATGGTCGTTGAGGGAGTGCGCACGACAAAAGCGGCTTACCAGCTTTCAGAAAAATATCAGGTGCAAATGCCGATTACAGAAGCCCTTCATCAAGTTCTGTTTAATGGACAAAAGGTAGAAACCGCTGTTGAATCCTTGATGGCGAGAGGGAAAACCCACGAGATGGAGGACTTGGTGAATACATTTGATAACCAAGTTAAATAAAAGTGTCAACGGAATAGAATTCCGCATATTCTAATTGCACGAAAGCCCGAAACACAGAAGAATACCCATGCCTTGGGATCTCCTGAAACATTTTGCCGATTTAGGCAAGAGAGGATGCATCTGTATGCAAAGTCGCATACTATAGCATCGAAGTCCAAGAGAGTGTTTCTTAAACGTAGGTGAATATAGTCAATTTGACTGAAGCAAAGTCCCCCTCTTTGCTTCAGTTTTTTTATTCTATCAAAGGATGGAAAATCTGGTTGATCTTTTCAAGCGCTGTATATTAAAATAAAATGTAACGCTTACAAAACAAATGTCGGAGGGGGCGCGGGTCATTTGAGTCTGGCATTGATCAAAATGTGGTTTGCCCTTGGTTCCATGGGGCTGATGTTTCTGGCCGTAGCATGCATCTATTTAAGCCGTTTTAAATGCCGAAACCGTTTTCTGAAGATTGCGGTTTCATCGTTTGCTTACATGTGTGTATTAATTTCGGGAATTATTGTATTTATGGTGGTATTCAGCGGCCCTGTTAATGAATAAAGCTGTTAAAAGGAAGTGCTGTATGGGTAAACTGAAGTGCGCTATGATTTTTGTAGCAGTGATTTTCTTATCTGGATGTTTATATCCGCATGAACGGAAAAGCAGTGTACAAGCCACTCCATATCAGGACCAATTAAAGCTGGTTCAATCAGCCGTTGATGAATTTCAAAAGGCAAACGGAGGACTGCTTCCGATTCAAACAAAAGATATGTCAACACCGCTTTATCAAAAATATCCGATAGATTTTAACCGTTTAGCGCCGAGATATATGGCTGAACCTCCAAGCACGGCATATGAAAGCGGCGGAGACTATCAATACGTGCTTGTCGATGTAGAGAATAATCCGACTGTTAAACTGATTGATGTAAAGATGGCGGAAAAAATACGTGATATCAAATTACGCGTTCAAATGTACCGCCAAGAACATAAATATCCGCCATATCAGGATGTATTAGCGCGTGACTTGTTTACGCTTGATGGGAAAAAACTAGGGGAGGCTGACTCTCTTTCTGTCACAAGCCCAATCTCAGGAAACTCCCTGCCGCTTATGATTGACGGAGACGGAGAAATTTATGCCGACTATCGGACAGAGCTCGTTTCCTGTCTCAAAAAAAGCAAAAAAACTTTTAAACCCGGCACGGAAATACAGGACATAATATGGGAAGAGACGCCTTTCGTCCCCGCATTTTCAGTGAAATATACCGTTAATGACAAACAAGAACCTGTTTTTTTAGAAAATGATATAAAAAAGGAATGAACCTTTCTCCCTTGCATACAAATAGGGAGAAAGGTTTTTTTATACTTTAATAGATTAAGGATGGAAAATTTTCTAAAGATGTCATATTGAAATAGGACAACGTCATACACATATAGTGTCCTGTGTTTGATTGAAAAAGGTTAATAAAATTGATAAGGATAGGAAGTCCGGGAGGGGATCACTTGGAAAAGGTCGATATTTTCAAGGATATCGCTGAACGAACAGGAGGCGATATATACTTAGGAGTCGTTGGTGCTGTCCGTACAGGGAAATCTACGTTTATTAAGAAATTTATGGAGCTTGTGGTGCTCCCGAATATCAGTAATGAAGCAGACCGGGCACGTGCGCAGGATGAACTGCCTCAAAGCGCAGCCGGAAAAACGATTATGACTACAGAGCCTAAATTTGTTCCGAATCAGGCGATGTCTGTTCATGTATCAGACGGACTCGATGTCAATATAAGATTAGTAGATTGTGTAGGCTATACAGTGCCGGGTGCAAAAGGATACGAGGATGAAAACGGCCCGCGGATGATTAATACACCTTGGTACGAAGAACCGATCCCGTTTCATGAGGCTGCTGAAATCGGAACGCGGAAGGTGATTCAAGAACATTCGACCATCGGAGTGGTTATTACGACAGACGGCACGATTGGCGATATCGCCAGAAGTGACTATATAGAGGCGGAAGAAAGAGTCATTGAAGAGCTGAAAGAAGTCGGAAAACCCTTTATTATGGTCATTAACTCAGTAAAACCGTATCACCCGGAGACAGAGGCGATGCGCCAGGATTTAAGCGAGAAATACGATATCCCTGTTTTGGCAATGAGCGTAGAAAGTATGCGGGAAAACGATGTACTGAATGTTCTCAGAGAGGCTCTTTATGAGTTTCCGGTGCTTGAAGTAAATGTAAATCTCCCAAGCTGGGTCATGGTGCTGAAAGAAAACCATTGGCTGCGCGAGAGCTATCAGGAATCAGTGAAGGAAACTGTTAAGGATATTAAACGGCTCCGTGATGTCGACAGGGTTGTCGGTCAATTCAGCGAGTTTGAGTTTATTGAAAGTGCCGGATTAGCCGGGATTGAGCTCGGCCAAGGGGTTGCAGAAATTGATTTGTATGCGCCCGACCATTTATATGATCAAATCCTAAAAGAAGTGGTAGGCGTTGAAATCAGGGGCAGAGACCACCTGCTTGAGCTGATGCAGGATTTTGCCCATGCGAAAACGGAATATGACCAGGTGTCCGATGCTTTAAAAATGGTCAAACAGACGGGATACGGCATTGCAGCGCCTGCTTTAACTGACATGAGTCTGGATGAGCCGGAAATTATACGGCAAGGCTCCAGATTCGGCGTAAGATTGAAAGCTGTCGCACCGTCAATCCATATGATCAAAGTGGATGTCGAAAGCGAATTTGCGCCGATTATCGGAACTGAAAAACAAAGCGAGGAACTGGTGCGTTACTTAATGCAGGACTTTGAGGATGATCCGCTTTCAATTTGGAATTCTGACATTTTTGGAAGATCGCTCAGCTCTATCGTGAGAGAAGGGATTCAGGCTAAGCTGTCACTGATGCCTGAAAACGCACGATATAAATTAAAAGAAACATTAGAAAGAATCATAAACGAAGGATCAGGCGGCTTAATCGCCATTATCCTGTAATGCGGGGAGACCTCTTTATAGAATAGGAGGTCTTTTTTCTTTGCTCTTAATATTGGAAAAGGATCAAGGAATAGGATGAAAAAAGGAAAAAAAGGAATATTTGTTCGATAAATCACGTTAAATCCTTGACGAGCAAGGGATTGACGCTTTAAAATGCTTGATATGGCTTTTTATATGTGTTACTCTACATACAGAAATTCTTCACTCTGATGGACAAACATTCCTTGGAGTGCAGTTTTTCTTAAAAGCCGTTTAATTGTCTTTCTCTTGCTTGTCTGATTTTTTTCTCAGGCAGGTTTAGAATCAGACTGAACTGTGAAGAAATGATAATAAACGAACTGAGCTTATTCCTTTTGGGAGGAGGTGAAAGGCATGAACAAAACAGAACTTATTAATGCGGTTGCGGAAGCAAGCGAATTGTCTAAAAAAGACGCGACAAAAGCAGTTGACTCTGTTTTTGATACGATCTTAGATGCACTTAAAAACGGTGATAAAATCCAACTGATCGGTTTTGGTAACTTCGAGGTGCGTGAACGTTCTGCACGTAAAGGACGCAACCCTCAAACAGGTGAAGAAATCGAAATTCCAGCAAGCAAAGTACCTGCTTTCAAACCAGGTAAAGCGCTTAAAGACGCAGTTGCCGGAAAATAATTGTGAATATAGATCGTGTATGCATCTAGATTACATACACTTTATTTCTTCACAGAAAAGCCCCTTCTTAAGGGGCTTTTCATTTTTTTAGGAGCGTGTGCATTCACTTTGCTTTTAGCGGGGCATGTGTGCTAGAATCGAAATTAAATGTATTCATTGGTGGAGGACACAGAACATGAAAGAAGTTAATAAAGAACAAATCGAACAAGCTGTTCGTCAAATTTTAGAAGCGATCGGAGAGGACCCAAACAGAGAAGGGCTTCTTGATACTCCGAAACGAGTCGCAAAGATGTATGCCGAAGTATTCTCCGGCTTGAATGAAGATCCAAAAGAACATTTCCAGACTATCTTCGGTGAGGACCATGAGGAGCTTGTTCTAGTAAAAGATATCGCGTTTCATTCTATGTGTGAGCATCACCTTGTTCCTTTTTACGGAAAAGCACATGTTGCATATATACCGCGGGGCGGAAAAGTCACAGGGCTCAGCAAATTGGCGCGTGCCGTTGAGGCAGTTGCAAAGCGTCCGCAGCTTCAGGAGCGCATCACTTCTACAATTGCGGAAAGCATCGTAGAAACGCTTGACCCGCATGGCGTAATGGTAGTGGTTGAAGCAGAACACATGTGCATGACGATGCGCGGTGTCAGAAAACCGGGTGCAAAAACTGTCACTTCAGCAGTCAGAGGCGTTTTTAAAGATGATGCCGCTGCCCGCGCTGAAGTATTGGAACATATTAAACGCCAGGACTAATAAAGATAGAGGGTGCTATAAATGAACGAAAAGCATTCAAGTGATTTTGTCGTCATTAAAGCGGTTGAGGACGGAGTGAATGTGATCGGCCTGACAAGAGGAACAGACACAAAGTTTCACCACTCCGAAAAACTCGACAAGGGAGAAGTGATCATTGCTCAGTTTACAGAGCATACTTCTGCCATTAAAGTCAGAGGAGAGGCGCTCATTCAAACCGCATACGGAGAAATGAAAAGCGAAAAAAAATAAGCTGGCTGTCCCCGCTGTTTTAAAGCAATGCTCGCAAACAGCGGGAGGATACAGCCAATTTGTTTTTTTTATGCTATAATGATACCTGCGTAATCTTATGACAAAATAAAACTCATACATATGATTTAGAAATAAATGTGAATTTGGGGACAAGGGTGATATTTTTGCAAGACATCTACGGAACTTTAGCCAATCTGAACACGAAAATAAAACAAAAGCTGTCTCATCCTTATTTAGCGAAGCATATTTCTGCGCCTAAGATCGATGAGGATAAGCTTCTTCTTTTTCATGCATTATTTGAGGAAGCGGACATAAAAAACAATGACAGAGAAAATTATATTGTAACAGCGATGCTTGTACAAAGCGCCCTTGATACCCATGATGAAGTAACGACAGCCAGAGTCATAAAACGAGACGAAAACAAGAATCGCCAATTGACTGTTCTTGCAGGCGATTATTTCAGCGGACTGTACTATTCATTACTATCTGAAATGAAGGATATCTACATGATTAGAACGCTCGCTACAGCAATTAAAGAAATCAATGAACATAAAATTCGTCTGTATGACCGATCTGTAAAGGACGAACACCATTTTTTCGAAAGTGTCGGCATCGTTGAATCAGCTCTATTCCATCGGGTGTCTGAACATTTCAATCTCCCGCGCTGGAAGAAGCTATCGAGTGATTTTTTTGTATATAAGCGGCTTATGACCGGAAATGATACATTTTTAGATGTGATCGGCAGTGTTATACAGCTGGGGAATACAAAAGAAGAGATGCTGGAAGAGTGTTTTAAGAAAGCAAAGAACAGCATTGAGTCACTTCTGCCTCTAAGCTCACCTATTCAGCAAATTTTATTAAACCGCCTGAAGACAATCAGCCAAGACCAAACTTATCATCAGAAAGTGGAAGAAGGGTAACCATTATGCAGGACTCAAAAGAACAGCGCGTACACGGAGTATTTGAAAAAATATATAAAAACTACGACCAAATGAACTCTGTCATCAGTTTTCAGCAGCACAAAAAATGGCGTGATAAAACGATGCGCATCATGGGTGTAAAAGAAGGCGCCAAAGCTCTTGATGTTTGCTGCGGAACAGCTGACTGGACGATTGCTCTTGCAAAAGCAGCCGGTAAAACCGGTGAGATAAAGGGTTTGGATTTCAGCGAAAACATGCTGAGCGTCGGCAAACAGAAAGTAAAAGACGGCGGTTTCAGTCAAATCGAACTGCTGCACGGAAATGCAATGGAGCTCCCTTTTGATGATAATACATTTGATTTTGTAACAATTGGCTTCGGTCTGCGTAATGTGCCTGATTATTTGACCGTACTGAAAGAAATGAGACGTGTGGTGAAGCCTGGAGGACAAGTAGTATGCCTGGAAACCTCACAGCCTGAAATGTTTGGATTTAGACAGGCTTATTTTATGTACTTTAAGTATATTATGCCGTTTTTCGGGAAGCTGTTTGCGAAAAGCTATAAAGAATACTCGTGGCTCCAAGAGTCAGCCAGAGAATTCCCTGGTATGAAGGAACTGGCAGGCCTGTTTGAAGAGGCGGGTCTGAAAAATGTCAAATATCATTCGTTTACTGGCGGAGTTGCTGCCACGCATATCGGATGGAAATGAAAACACAGATGTTTGGGTGAATGATATGAAATTTAAAATGGCCTACTCTTTTTTAAATGACGATATTGATGTAATTGAAAGGGAGCTTGAACAAACCGTACGCTCCGATTATCCGCTTTTGAGCGAGGCGGGTCTTCATCTATTGCAGGCAGGAGGCAAACGGATTCGGCCTGTCTTCGTTCTGCTTTCCGGCATGTTTGGCGATTACGATATCAATAAGATTAAATATGTCGCTGTCACTCTGGAAATGATTCATATGGCATCGTTGGTTCATGATGATGTCATTGACGATGCGGAGCTTCGCCGGGGAAAGCCGACGATCAAAGCCAAATGGGATAACCGAATTGCGATGTATACAGGCGATTATATGCTTGCCGGATCTCTTGAAATGATGACGAGAATTAATGAACCGAAAGCTCATCGGATTTTGTCGCAGACCATTGTTGAAGTGTGTCTTGGAGAGATTGAACAAATCAAAGACAAATACAACATGGAACAGAATCTCAGAACGTACCTGCGGCGCATAAAGAGAAAAACGGCGCTTCTTATCGCTGTCAGCTGCCAGCTGGGGGCTATTGCATCCGGAGCTGAAGAAAAGATTCATAAGGCGCTCTACTGGTTTGGATATTATGTCGGCATGTCTTATCAAATCATTGATGATATTCTTGATTTTACTTCAACTGAAGAAGAACTGGGTAAACCGGTTGGAGGCGATTTGCTTCAAGGAAATGTTACATTGCCTGTCCTATATGCATTAAAAAATCCAGCTTTAAAGAATCAGCTTAAATTAATTAACAGCGAGACGACACAAGAACAGCTTGCGCCTATTATTGAAGAAATCAAAAAGACAGATGCAATTGAAGCATCGATGGCAGTAAGCGAGATGTATCTGCAAAAAGCTTTCCAAAAACTTAACACGCTTCCGAGAGGGCGTGCGCGTTCTTCTCTTGCAGCCATCGCAAAATATATCGGCAAAAGAAAATTTTAATTTTTTGTAGATATTAAGAAATTTCTCCGCCCCGGATTGATTAATTATCTGAAAGATGTTACGATTTCGGTGTGCAATGTGAAAGCCTATACATACATATGATGGGGTGGAGAATGTGATGGAAAAGACTTTTATCATGGTGAAACCGGACGGTGTCCAACGGCAGCTGATCGGGGAAATTTTATCTAGATTCGAACGTAAGGGCTTACAATTAGCTGGCGCAAAGCTGATGAGAGTAACTGAACAAATGGCTGAGAAACACTATGCCGAACATCAAGGGAAGCCTTTCTTTGGAGAACTTGTTGAGTTTATTACTTCCGGACCAGTTTTTGCGATGGTGTGGGAAGGCGAAAATGTCGTTGAAGTGACCAGGCAGCTGATTGGAAAAACAAACCCTAAAGAAGCATTGCCAGGCACCATTCGCGGAGATTTCGGCATGTTTGTCGGAAAAAATATTATCCACGGCTCTGATTCTCTGGAAAGCGCTGAGCGTGAGATTAATATTTTCTTTAAGGATGAAGAGTTAGTATCATATCAACAACTCATGACAGGCTGGATCTATTAATCATTGCTGAAAAAGCCGAGAGAAGAGCCGGTATCTGCACTCCGCCGGTTCCGGCTTTTTTGTAAAGGTTTACATTGACTTGAATATATGGCTAAACGGCAGGGGATCCACCACTGTCTTTACCAATCATCTGAAATCAGCTGAAAAGCTGATTTTTTTATTTGAAACAATACAATTTCCTGATAAAACAAGCTATACTAGGACAAAAGACAGCGAGACTGGGAGAGAAGAGATGGATACATACAGCGTATTTACAACCAAATGGAAGCAATTAACCGGAGTTGATTTAACTTTATACAAAGAAGCGCAAATGAAGAGAAGGCTGACATCCCTTTATGAGAAAAAAGGTTTTCAAAGCTTTAAGGATTTTGCAGCGGCATTAGAAAAGGATCAGGCGCTTTTAAATGAAACATTGGATAGAATGACGATTAATGTTTCAGAATTTTATCGAAATTATAAAAGATGGGAAGTTCTTGAAACAGCTATTTTGCCTTTAATCAAACATTCAAAGCCTTTAAAAATATGGAGCGCGGCATGCTCTACAGGGGAGGAGCCTTATACGCTCGCAATGATTTTAGACCAGCAGAAAGGGCTCCCAGGCTATCAGATTTTGGCGACTGATATAGATGATAAAGCATTGGAAAAAGCGAAAAAAGGCGTGTATCAGGAGCGGTCTTTGCAAGAAGTGCCGTCTTCTGTGAAGGATCGTTATTTTACTCAAAACGCTGATAAGAGCTATGAAGTGAAACAGGACATAAAGAAGAACATTAGGTTTCAAAAACATAATCTGCTTGCGGATCGCTACGAGCAAGACTTTGATTTGATTGTGTGCCGCAATGTTTTTATTTATTTTACAGAAAACGCAAAGGAAGAGCTGTACTTAAAAATGGCGCATAGCTTAAAAAAGAATGGGGTTCTCTTTGTCGGCAGCACAGAGCAGATCTTCAATCCGGAGAAATTCGGCCTTTCTCCCGCGGATACATTCTTTTATCAAAAAAGATAGACTGACTTTTTGCTGAAAAATATGTTATAGTAGTTTTACTTAAAAGCGTTAATGCGATGAAGGGAGAAGAAGTCATGAGATATTTAACAGCCGGTGAATCACACGGCCCCCAATTGACAACCATTATTGAAGGTGTGCCTGCGGGGCTTTACATAACTGAGGAAGATATCAACTTTGAGCTTGGCAGACGCCAGAAAGGCCATGGCCGCGGGCGACGCATGCAGATCGAAAAGGACCAGGCGAAAATTATGAGCGGGGTGCGCCATGCCCGCACTCTCGGTTCACCAATCGCACTTGTCGTAGAAAATAACGATTGGAAACACTGGACTAAAATTATGGGTGCGGCTCCGATTACTGAAGAAGAAGAAAAGGAAATGAAACGCCAAATTTCCAGACCAAGACCGGGACACGCAGATTTAAACGGTGCGATTAAATATAACCACCGCGATATGAGAAATGTGCTTGAGCGCTCTTCAGCACGTGAAACGACCGTAAGAGTGGCGGCAGGCGCTGTCGCTAAAAAGATCCTTTCTGAGCTTGGCATTAAGGTAGCGGGCCACGTATTACAGATCGGGGCAGTTAAGGCTGAAAAAACAGATTATACTTCAATTGATGACTTGAAGCGTGTGACTGAAGAGTCTCCGGTCAGATGCTACGATGAAGAAGCAGGCAAAAAAATGATGGATGCCATTGACGAAGCGAAGGCAAACGGAGATTCCATCGGCGGAATTGTGGAAGTGATTGTTGAAGGAATGCCGGTGGGCGTGGGCAGCTACGTTCATTATGACCGTAAACTGGACAGCAAGCTTGCAGCGGCAGTACTTTCTATTAATGCATTTAAAGGTGTGGAATTCGGCATCGGTTTTGAAGCGGCCGGAAGAAACGGAAGCGAGGTTCATGACGAGATTATTTGGGACGAAGAAAAAGGATATACGCGTGCTACGAACAGACTTGGCGGATTGGAAGGCGGCATGACGACAGGAATGCCAATCGTTGTCCGCGGAGTCATGAAGCCGATTCCGACATTATATAAACCGCTGAAAAGTGTGGATATCGAAACGAAAGAACCGTTTTCTGCCAGCATTGAACGTTCAGACAGCTGCGCAGTGCCAGCGGCAAGTGTAGTGGCGGAAGCTGCTGTTGCATGGGAAATTGCGAACGCTGTTGTTGAACAATTCGGCTTAGACCAAATTGACCGCATTAGAGAAAACGTGGAGAATATGAGAAAACTGTCGAGGGAATTTTAATGAGAACACTGCATGTTCAAACCGCTTCCTCTTCGTATCCTGTATTTATCGGACAAGGAATCAGAAAAAAGGCTTGTGAACTATTAACCTCGCTAAACAGGCCATTAACACGCATTATGCTTGTTACCGATGAAGAAGTGGATCGCCTGTACGGTGATGAAATGCTTCACCTGCTGGAAGAAAAATGGCCTGTGAAAAAAGTGACGGTGCCGAGCGGAGAGCAGGCGAAATCAATGGATATGTACACGAAGCTGCAGAGTGAAGCGATTCGATTTCATATGGATCGCTCCTCATGCATCATCGCTTTTGGAGGCGGTGTTGTAGGAGATCTTGCTGGATTTGTGGCTGCCACTTTTATGCGCGGCATTGATTTCATTCAAATGCCTACAACGCTTTTGGCGCATGACAGCGCGGTCGGAGGAAAAGTAGCGGTGAATCATCCGCTTGGAAAAAATCTGATCGGCGCATTTTATCAGCCCAAAGCCGTGCTTTACGATACGGACTTTCTCCGTTCCCTACCGGAAAAAGAGCTTCGGTCCGGGATGGCAGAAGTGATTAAGCATGCTTTTATTTATGACAGAGAATTCCTGAAAGACCTGCTGGGCATTCACTCACTGGACGATATCACCAGCGAGCAGCTGAATGACATGATTTTTAAAGGTATTTCGATTAAAGCGTCTGTCGTTCATCAGGATGAAAAGGAAGAAGGAATCAGAGCCTATCTTAACTTTGGGCATACACTCGGCCACGCAGTTGAGGCGGAGTATGGCTACGGACAGATCACCCACGGTGATGCGGTAGCACTCGGTATGCAGTTTGCTTTATATATAAGTGAACAGGAAGCCGGCTGTGAAATGGACAGAAATCGATTAGTCAGCTGGCTTAAGAACCTGGGCTATCCAAGCCGCATTAAAAAAGAAACGGCAACTTCCGTGCTTTTAGACCGTATGATGAATGATAAAAAAACCCGCGGCGGTATGATTCAATTCATCGTTCTCAAAGAATTAGGAAAAGTCGCCGACCATACGTTTTCAAGAGATGAACTTGAGAGCTGGCTGAACAAATGGCGAATGGAGGAGACATCATGATGATTCGTGGAATTCGCGGAGCAACTACAGTAGAAAAGGATACTGAAGAAGAGATTTTACAAAAAACCAAACAGCTGTTAGAAAAAATGATAGAAGAAAACAAAACAAAGCCGGAAGATGTTGTTCAAATGCTTCTATCGGCGACGCCTGACCTGCACTCTGTTTTCCCGGCAAAAGCTGTCCGCGAGCTTTCTGGCTGGCAGTATGTGCCGGTGACATGTATGCAGGAAATGGATGTTACAGGCGGTCTGAAAAAATGTATAAGGGTCATGATGACTGTTCAGACTGATGTTCCTCAGAATCAAATCAGACATGTCTATTTAGAAAAAGCGGTTGTATTAAGACCCGATTTATCATTGACAAAAAATAATGAATTGTAATACGATTAGAACAGCTTAGAAATACACAAGAGTGTGTATAAAGCTTAGTGAATGAGTTGAGTTAGAGAATAGGGTAGCAGAGAATGAGTGTAGTTGAGCTGAGACATGTATGTTTATTCTACCCAAAAGAAGCCTTTCTTTTGGGTTTATTTTGTTATATCTTGATTTTCCCTCTCATGCCTTCTTCTCATTCTCCTTGCCAAAAGGAGTGAGAGCAATGAATTTCCAATCAAACATTTCTGCATTTTTAGAGGACAGTATGTCCTACCGCACCATACCGATTGTGGAGACATTCACAGTTGACACACTGACACCTATCCAAATGATCGAGCAGCTGGACAGGAAGATCACTTACCTTCTTGAAAGCAAGGATGACACATCAAATTGGTCCAGATATTCGTTCATCGGCCTTCAGCCATTTCTCACGATCAAAGAACAGCAAAATGATTTTACTGCTCAAGATGAGAATGACCGATCCCTTTACACTGGAAAAGAATTAAAAGAGGTTCTGGATTGGATGAATGCAGCATACAAAATCAAAACGCCAGAGCTTGCCATTCCCTTTGTAGGCGGAGCTGTCGGGTATTTAAGCTATGATATGATGCCGATGATTGAACCTTCTGTTCCTCGCCACAGGAAGGAAACGGAATTTGAAAAGTGTATGCTGTTTGTTTGCAGCACATTAATTGCTTATGATCATGAAACAAAAAACGTCCACTTTATTCAGTATGCTAGATTGAATGGACAAGAAACTGAAGCTGAAAAAATTGCTGTGTTCAATAAAAATCACCGAGAGCTCCAAGGCCTCATTGATAAGATGATGGATCAAAAAAACATAAAAGAACTGTTTCTTTCATCTGAGTCATATAAGACACCAGGTTTCAATTCAGTATCTTCAAATTACGAAAAATCAGCGTTTATGGCAGATGTAGAAAAGATCAAAGAATATATAAAAGCAGGAGACATCTTTCAAGGTGTCCTGTCACAAAAATTTGAGATTCCGATAACAGCAGATTCCTTCGAATTGTACAGAGTGCTGCGAATCGTCAATCCTTCGCCGTATATGTATTATATAAAACTCCCGGACAGAGAGATTGTCGGCAGCTCTCCGGAACGGTTAATCCACGTTCAAGACGGGCATTTGGAAATCCATCCGATTGCCGGAACAAGAAAAAGAGGCGCAGACAAAGAGGAAGATGAAAAACTCAAAATTGAGCTGATGAAAGATGAAAAAGAAAAAGCGGAGCATTATATGCTCGTTGATCTAGCTCGAAACGATATCGGCAGAGTGGCAGAGTATGGATCGGTTGCTGTGCCGGAGTTCACAAAGATCGTCTCATTTTCACATGTTATGCACATCATTTCAGTCGTCACAGGGAGGTTGAAAGAGGGAGTTCACCCTGTCGATGCGCTAATGTCGGCTTTTCCTGCGGGAACTTTAACCGGGGCCCCAAAAATCCGCGCCATGCAGCTTTTAAATGAACTGGAGCCGACACCGAGAGAGACATACGGCGGCTGCATCGCCTACATCGGATTTGACGGGAATATCGACTCCTGTATTACGATCCGGACCATGAGCGTAAAAAACGGTGTTGCATCGATACAGGCTGGAGCAGGTATTGTTGCTGATTCTGTGCCGGAAGCCGAATATGAAGAGAGCTGCAACAAAGCGGGCGCACTGCTGAAAACCATTCATATTGCTGAAGACATGTTTCGTAGCAAGGGGGATGAAACCGATGAACCAATTTCTGCAAACGTGCGTTGACGGTAAGACACTTACTGCTGTTGAAGCGGAAGCGCTTATGAATATGATGATGACAGCAGAAATGACTCCTTCTGAAATGGGCGGTATATTGTCAATCCTGGCTCATCGGGGCGAAACTGCAGAAGAGCTGGCGGGGTTTGTGAAGGCCATGCGGACACATGCCCTTACGGTAGACGGACTTCATGATGTGGTTGACACATGCGGTACAGGCGGTGACGGCATCTCTACCTTTAATATTTCAACGGCATCGGCAATCGTTGCTTCAGCAGCAGGAGCTAAAATTGCAAAGCACGGCAATCGCTCCGTATCTTCTAAAAGCGGAAGTGCCGATGTTCTTGAAGAGCTTGGGATACCAATTCAAACCACTCCTGAAGAAGTCAGAGTCAGCATTGAAACAAATAACATGGGATTTCTCTTTGCGCCGCTTTATCATTCGTCCATGAAACATGTGGCGGGCACAAGAAAAGAGCTCGGATTCAGAACGATTTTTAATTTGCTCGGACCGCTCAGCAATCCTTTGCAGGCGAAGCGTCAGGTGATCGGTGTCTATTCTGCTGAAAAAGCGGGATTGATGGCAAGCGCACTGGAAATGTTCCAGCCGAAGCATGTACTATTCGCAGCAAGCCGTGACGGTTTAGATGAGCTTTCGGTTACATCACCGACCGATGTGATTGAAATAAAGGATGGAGAGCGCCGGGAATATACTGTTTCACCCGAAGACTTCGGCTTCAAAAATGGCAGACTTGAAGATATACAGGTGCAGTCACCGACAGAAAGCGCTCATCTGATTCAGAATATTTTTGAAAATAAAAGCAGCCGATCAGCTATATATATTACAGCCTTTAATGCCGGCGCTGCGATATACACGGCGGGTATTGCCGAAACACTGAAAGAAGGAACGGAGCTTGCGTTAGAAACGATTGCAAGCGGAGGTGCCGCAGCGCAGCTCGATAGACTGAAACAGAAAGAGGGAGAGATCTATGCTTGAAAACATAATCAATCAAAAAAAAGAAGAAGTCAAAACTCTCATCCTGCCAGAAGAGCAGCCTTTTGAAAAACGGTCTTTTAAAGAGGCGCTGGCTAACCCGAACCGTTTTATCGGATTGATTGCTGAAGTCAAAAAAGCGTCGCCGTCAAAAGGAATCATTAAAGAAGATTTTGTTCCGGAGCAGATTGCAAAAGACTATGAAGCTGCGCAGGCAGACGCGCTTTCTGTTTTAACTGACTTTCCGTTTTTCCAAGGGAAAAACAGTTATTTATCAGACGTAAAGCGTGCTGTTTCGATTCCGGTGCTGAGAAAAGATTTTATTATTGATTCGATTCAAGTGGAGGAATCAAAGAGAATCGGAGCAGATGCCATATTGTTAATCGGAGAGGTGCTTGATCCCGTACAGCTTCACGAGTTGTATCTCGAAGCAGGGGAAAAGGAAATGGACGTGTTAGTGGAGGTTCATGATCAAACGACGCTTGAACAAATAGTGAAGGTATTCACCCCTGATATTCTCGGTATTAATAATCGAAACTTAAAAACGTTTGAAACTTCGCTCGAACAGACGAAACAGATTGCATCCCTAGTTCCGAAAGAATGCTTGCTTGTCAGTGAAAGCGGCATTGGTTCTTTAGAACATTTAACATTTGTCAAAGAACATGGAGCACAAGCTGTTCTAATCGGAGAGTCATTGATGAGACAGCATTCACAACAAAAAGCAATCCATGCTTTGTATGGGGAGTGAGGTTGTGAAAAAACCGGCATTAAAGTATTGCGGTATACGGTCACTGAAGGACCTGCGGCTTGCAGCGGATTCACAGGCAGATTATCTGGGTTTTATTTTTGCTGACAGTAAACGAAAAGTATCTCCGGCAGATGTGAAAAAGTGGCTGAGCCAAGTTCGCACCGAGAAACAGATTGCAGGCGTTTTTGTGAATGAATCGCTGGGAACGATTGCCCGTATAGCAGACGATTTGCAGCTTGACGTCATTCAGCTTCATGGTGATGAGACTCCAAAGGATGCTGAAGTCCTCCGTCTGCTGACAAATTGTGAAATATGGAAGGCGCTTCATCATAACAGCACAGCAATTCAGGACTTGGACCGCTTTAACGGTTCTGTAGACGGTTTTGTGATTGACTCATCTGTAAAAGGGGCAAGAGGCGGGACTGGAGTGGCTTTTGCTTGGGAGTGTGTGCCTGAATATCAGCAGAAAGCTGAACAAACGGGGAAACGGTGTTTCATCGCAGGCGGTGTGAATCCCGACACAATCGCAGACTTATTGAAATGGAAACCGGGCGGAGTCGATCTTGCCAGCGGAATAGAAAAAAACGGACAAAAAGATGTCAAACTGATTAGGCTCTTAGAAGAAAGGATGAACCGATATGTATCCATATCCGAATGAAATAGGCAGATACGGCGATTTTGGCGGGAAATTTGTTCCGGAAACTCTTATGCAGCCGTTAGAAGAAATTGAAACAGCATTTAAGGAAATAAAGGATGATCCTGTTTTTAGGGGAGAATATCATAAGCTGTTAGCTGAATATTCCGGCAGGCCGACCGCATTAACATATGCCGATCGAGTCACAGAGCATTTAGGCGGCGCTAAAATTTATTTGAAAAGAGAAGATTTAAACCATACAGGTTCCCATAAAATCAACAATGCTTTAGGCCAGGCATTGCTTGCAAAAAAAATGGGCAAAACGAAAATCATTGCAGAAACAGGTGCCGGACAGCATGGGGTAGCCGCCGCCACGGTTGCTGCAAAGTTTGGTTTTTCCTGCATTGTATTTATGGGTGAAGAGGATGTCGCCCGCCAGTCTCTGAACGTATTCCGAATGAAGCTTCTTGGAGCAGAGGTTGTGCCGGTCACAAGCGGAAACGGGACACTGAAGGATGCGACAAATGAGGCTATCCGCTATTGGGTTCAGCATTGTGAGGATCATTTTTACATGATCGGATCGGTCGTCGGACCGCACCCTTACCCGCAAATTGTCCGGGAATTTCAAAAAATGATCGGAGAGGAAGCGAAGGATCAGCTGAAGGACATTGAGGGAACACTGCCTGATAAAGTCGTTGCCTGCGTAGGCGGCGGAAGTAATGCGATAGGCATGTTTCAGGCATTTTTAGACGAAGATGTTGAACTGATCGGTGCTGAAGCGGCAGGAAAAGGAATTGACACCCTGCTTCATGCCGCTACCATTACGAAAGGTACTGTCGGTGTGATTCACGGTTCGCTCACTTACCTCATTCAAGACGAGTACGGTCAAATTATTGAGCCTTATTCAATTTCAGCAGGACTTGACTATCCGGGAATTGGTCCGGAGCACGCTTATTTGCATAAAAGCGGCCGTGTCACATACGATAGCATAACTGATGAAGAAGCAGTAGACGCGTTAAAACTTTTGTCAGAAAAAGAAGGGATTTTACCAGCGATCGAATCTGCTCATGCATTAGCGAAGGCATTTAAAATCGCAAAAGAGATGGGGCGGGATCAAACTATCCTCGTCTGTTTATCAGGAAGAGGAGACAAGGATGTCAACACATTAATGAACGTATTGGAAGATGAGGTGAAAGCGCATGTTTAAAGTAGACCTGCAGCAGTCGGGAAAGTTGTTTATCCCGTTTATTACAGCGGGTGATCCGTTGCCGGAAGTATCAATCGAACTGGCTAAGTCTCTCCAAAAAGCGGGTGCCACGGCACTTGAGATTGGTGTAGCATACTCAGATCCGCTGGCAGACGGTCCGGTGATTCAGCGAGCTTCAAAACGGGCGCTTGAGAACGGGATGAATATTGTAAAAGCGATTGAATTAGGCGGAGAAATGAAAAAAAATGGCGTCAATATTCCCATTATCCTCTTTACGTATTATAATCCTGTGTTACAATTGAACAAAGAATACTTTTTCGCTTTACTGCGGGAAAATCATATAGACGGCCTGCTTGTTCCGGATCTGCCTTTAGAAGAGAGCGCCAGCCTTCAAGCGGAATGCAAAACCCATGAGGTAACGTATATTTCTTTAGTTGCACCGACAAGCGAAAGCCGTTTGAAAACGATTATTGAACAAGCCGAGGGCTTCGTCTACTGTGTATCTTCGTTAGGTGTGACCGGTGTCCGAAATGAGTTCAATTCATCATCTTATCCATTTATCCGGACAGTGAAGAATCTCAGCGCTGTGCCGGTTGCTGTTGGGTTTGGTATTTCCAGCCGCGAGCAGGTGGTCAAGATGAATGAAATCTGTGACGGTGTCGTAGTGGGAAGTGCGCTCGTCAAAAAGATAGAAGAATTAAAGGATCGGCTCATCAGCACTGAGACGAGAGATCGTGCAGTGCAGGAGTTTGAAGATTACGCGAAGACGTTTGGCGGTTTGTACAGTTTAAAATGAGGTGACTGGATTTGCGTATCAAAGAACATTTAAAACAACTGAAGCCTTATCAGCCGGGTAAACCGATTGAAGCAGTAAAAGCAGAATATGGCTTGGATAAAGTCGTGAAGCTTGCATCAAACGAAAATCCGTACGGCTGTTCGGAAGCTGCAAAAGAGGCACTTCATCATGAAATTCAACAGCTTGCGCTTTATCCCGATGGATATAGCGCAGCTTTGCGGACAAGGCTCAGTGAGCACCTCAATGTGAGCGAAACATCACTTATTTTCGGCAATGGTTCAGATGAAATCATCCAAATTATATGCCGGGCTTTTTTAAACGACAAAACAAACACGATTGCAGCAGCACCGACTTTTCCGCAATATAAGCATAATGCGGTGATTGAAGGGGCTGAAGTTCGTGAAATTGCCCTTCGTTCTGACGGCTCTCATGATTTAGACGCGATGCTTGAAGCGATTGACGAACAGACTCAAGTCGTTTGGATTTGCAGCCCGAACAACCCGACGGGCACTTATACAGCTGAAGGAGAATTGATTTCATTTCTGGAACGTGTTCCTTCTCGTGTCCTCGTTGTTCTAGATGAAGCATATTATGAATATGTAACAGCTGAGGATTACCCGGAAAGCATACCGCTTTTGAATACGTATTCCAATCTGATGATATTGCGTACGTTTTCAAAGGCATACGGTCTGGCGGCGCTTAGAGTCGGATACGGTATTGCTGACGAAAAATTGATCCGCCAAATAGAGCCGGCAAGAGAGCCGTTTAACACCAGCCGCCTTGGCCAGGCTGCAGCGATTGCAGCCCTTGACGATCAAGAATTTATCGCTTCTTGTATCGAGAAAAATCAAGCAGGCCTTCAGCAGTATTATGATTTTGCGGAAACACACGGATTAAAGTGCTACCCTTCACAGACAAACTTTGTTTTAATAGACTTTAACCGCCCGTCTGATGAGTTGTTTCAGGCATTGCTGCAAAAAGGTTATATTGTCCGATCAGGAAATGCATTAGGGTTCCCGACTTCACTCCGGATTACGATCGGCACGAAAGAGCAAAACGAGGAAATTCTCGCAACTTTAGCTGAAATTTTATAAGAGGTGGTCAAGAATCACCTCTTTAGTCTATGAACCAGGTGATGATGAATGAATCAAATCAAAGATACAATATTGCTCGCCGGTCTCGGATTGATAGGCGGTTCTATTGCGTTAGCCATCAAAAAAAAACATCCGGAAAAACGCATTATTGGGGTCGATATCTCAGATGAGCAGGTAGTGGCTGCCTTAAAATTAGGTGTGATAGACGAGAGTGCTGAATCGTTTATTGACGGCGCGAAAAAAGCTGCAACCGTTATTATTGCAACACCTGTTGCGCAAACGCTGCTTATGCTTGAAGAGTTGGCCCATTCAGAAATTAAGCATCCGCTTTTGATTACTGACGTAGGAAGCACAAAGCAAAAAGTGGTTCATTACGCCGATCAAGTGCTGCCTGCCGGCTACCAATTTGTCGGAGGGCATCCGATGGCGGGCTCGCATAAATCAGGAGTTGCCGCTGCAAAGGAATTTCTGTTTGAAAATGCGTTTTATATTTTAACCCCGGGCCGTAAAACGGACAGACAAGCGGTCAATCAGTTAAAACATTTGCTGCAAGGGACGAATGCCCAATTTGTAGAAATGTCGCCTGAAGAGCATGATGGCGTAACAAGCGTGATCAGTCATTTTCCGCATATTGTTGCAGCCAGTCTTGTGCATCAGACCCATCACTCGGAAGAGCTTTATCCGCTTGTGAAGCGGTTTGCTGCCGGCGGTTTTCGGGATATTACCCGGATTGCATCAAGCAGTCCTGCAATGTGGCGTGATATTCTGTTACATAATAAAGATAAGATTTTAGATCGTTTTGATGAGTGGACTCGTGAGATTGAAACGATCCGGACATATGTAGAGCATGGAGATGCGGAAAAACTATTCAATTATTTTAAAACGGCAAAGGACTACCGTGATGGACTGCCTCTCCGCCAGAAGGGCGCAATACCGGCATTTTATGATTTATACGTAGACGTGCCAGATCATCCTGGGGTGATTTCCGAGATAACGGCTATACTTGCTGCGGAACGCATCAGTATAACGAATATCCGCATTATTGAAACGAGAGAAGATATTAACGGGATTTTAAGGATCAGTTTTCAATCCGATGATGACCGCAAACGGGCCGAACAGTGCATAGAAGCCCGCGCGGAATACGAAACTTTTTATGCTGATTGAGGTGGAAACAATGAAAAGAGAAAAGGTGCAGGCGTTAAACGGCGAAATACATATTCCCGGTGATAAATCTATTTCTCACCGCTCTGTTATGTTTGGCGCGCTTGCGAAAGGCACAACAACTGTTAAAAATTTTCTGCCGGGAGCAGACTGTCTGAGCACCATCGATTGCTTTAGTAAGATGGGTGTTCAAATTGAGCGAAACGGCAGTGATGTAGTCATTCACGGGAAAGGGATGGATTCCCTGCGAGAACCAGAAAGTCTGTTAGACGTCGGTAATTCAGGCACAACGATTCGTCTGATGCTCGGAATCCTTGCGGGCCGCCCTTTTTACAGCGCGGTAGCTGGGGATGAAAGCATTGCGAAACGCCCAATGAAGCGTGTAACAGAGCCTCTGAAACAAATGGGCGCTAAAATTGACGGCAGAGCCGGCGGAGAATTTACACCGCTGTCAGTAAGCGGCGGTACATTAAAAGGCATTGACTATGTATCACCTGTGGCCAGCGCTCAAATTAAATCGGCTGTTCTGCTTGCCGGGTTGCAGGCTGAGGGAACTACCACTGTCACCGAGCCTCATAAATCCAGAGATCATACTGAACGGATGCTGTCTGCTTTCGGAGTGAAACTGGCAGAGGACAAGACAAGTGTCTCCATAAAAGGCGGCCAGCAGCTTACGGCTGCAGATATTTTTGTTCCCGGAGATATTTCTTCAGCCGCGTTTTTCCTTGCAGCTGGCGCAATGATTCCAAACAGCAGAATTGTACTGAAAAACGTGGGGTTAAATCCGACTCGGACAGGTGTCATCGATGTGCTTCAAAACATGGGGGCAAAGCTGGAAATCAAACCATCTGTTGACGAAAGCGCAGAGCCTTATGGAGATTTGATCATTGAAACGTCATCTCTTAAAGCGGTTGAAATTGGCGGAGATATTATTCCGCGCTTGATTGATGAGATTCCTATTATTGCCCTTCTTGCGACTCAGGCGGAGGGAACAACAGTCATTAAGGATGCCGCAGAGCTTAAAGTGAAAGAAACGAATCGTATCGATACAGTTGTTTCAGAGCTTCGAAAGCTCGGTGCTGAGATTGAACCGACTGAAGACGGAATGAAGGTATACGGCAAACAAACTCTCAAAGGCGGCGCGAAAGTATCAAGTCATGGAGATCATCGGATCGGAATGATGCTCGGTATAGCTTCCTGTTTAACAGAAGAGCCGGTTGAGATCGGACAGACAGACGCCATTCATGTGTCATATCCAAACTTTTTTGATCATTTAAATAAGCTTTCAAACAAATCCTGAAGTTTATGCTTCAGGATTTGTTGTGTGAGCGTTTATCAGTCATAAACTGAAGGAAAAAAACATAGCCTGTCTTATAGAGGAATATAAAAACTCAAATGAGGGAGGGGGGCTTTACTTACAAGTCGGCAGGTCAAGGGCTGCTTTACTGTAATAGAGGGCTATCTTCCTTTTTTTATTTGCTATCGCAGGATCTTTTGATAAACTAATAAGACTCAGAAATTCCTTGACGTACAGTGTAAGCATCTTATTTGCCGAGGGCTATCCTCTGAATTATGATAGGATTAACCCGAACAAATAAGACTTTTATGTATGATTGATGTTGTTAGGAAAAGAAAGGACCGGTCCGATTTGAATACATTAATTCAAGAAGCCATAAAATTAGTTGAAGCAGGAGAAACAGAAAAGGGACTCAACACCCTCTCGAAGGCCGAAAAACAGCTTCATGATGAAGATAAAGCCATCGCAGCACAGCTTTATTACGAGTGGGGAAATGTAGAGAAAGCGATCTCACTGATCAGTGATTTGCATGATTTATATCCGAATGAAACAGAACTGACGAATTTTTATGCTGAACTTTTAATAGATATTGACGAAGAAGAAAAAGCATTGGCTGTGCTGGAAACGATCCCGGAATCAGACCCATCATATCCGGAAAGCCTGCTGCTCATGGCTGATCTTTATCAGATGCAGGGGCTGTTCGAAGTAAGTGAGCAAAAGCTTTTACAGGCAAAGTCTATTCTAGAAAATGAACCAATCATTGATTTTGCGTTAGGCGAGCTATACTTTACTCAAGGAGCCTATGCAAAAGCTGTTCAATATTTTAAAAGAACGGCTGGGGAGCAGAGTGAGATCGGAGGCGTTAATGTCCACCAAAGACTGGCGGAATCGCTAAGTGCATCAGGAGATTTTGAGGAGGCCATTCCGTGGTATGAAAAAGCTGTAGATGAGAATCCTGACCCTAATACAATTTTCGGCTATGGATTTACAGCCTCGCAGGCGGGACTGATCAAAACGGCTATTAAACAGCTGTCCGATTTAAAGGAGCTTGATCCATCCTATTCATCACTTTATATGCCGCTTTCAAAGAGCTATGAGGCTGAAGGGATGTATGAAGAGGCATTAAAAACGGCAAAAGAGGGTATCAGATATGATGAATATAACAAAGAGCTTTTCCTCTATGCCGCAAAGATGGCGTTAAAAATCGGGAAGTCAGAAGAAGGGAAAAAACTTCTTCAGGAAGCGCTTGCTCTTGATCCTGGCTTCGTCGAAGCACTCCATACTTTACTTGCTGTGTATCATAAGGAAGAGGATTATGAGCAAATTATTGATCTGATTCAAGAGGTGCGGGGCTACGGGGAAGAAGATCCGAAATACAATTGGTATCTGGCCAGCGCTTACACCGAATTAGAGCAGTACGAAGAAGCAAAACAATCCTTTGAAGCTGCTTTTCTTCACTATCGTGAGGACAGAGATTTCTTATACGAATACGCAACCTTTTTATTAGAAGAAGGCCTCCAACAAGAAGCGCTGCCGCTATTGAAAAAGGTACTCGAAATAGACGGAGCCAATGAAGAGCTGGAAGAAATAATCTTGCGGATCGAGGATGAATTTTCGAGATAAGCAGGAATTTTAACCGCTTATGTGGAACATATAAGTATAGATTATACGAACGATAGAGGAGGGAATTACATGCAGACCCCTGTTTCTGTCAATGAGAAAAAGGATTTTATCCGTTGGTTTTTAAACCATTATCAGCTAAAGCGCAGAGAGTGCGTATGGATCTTGAACTACTTAATGAGCCACGATTCTTTAATGGAAAAGGTTCATTTTGTAGAGCAGGCAGAATTTTGCCCGAGAGGCATTATAATGTCAACACATTGTGTTGAAGAAGTTCCGTTTCGGTTTTATAAAGAGAATGTCATGACAACCGACGCGGAAAAATCTTTTCATGATATTAGATTAAATAAACAGCAGGATTTGTTTATCCAGCTTAATTTCCGTTCAGCCTACAGTTCTCCTGAGTATGCGGCGGTGCTGGAGTCCAACCCTCACATTCCGAAAGATCTGTTTGAAAACAAAAAAGATCAGGGGCTGGCTGAACAAATCCTGGAGCACGCCATTTCTACATTCCAAAGAGAAAAATTATTAAAAGACATTGACGATGCGCTCGATCGTCACGATAAAGAAGCATTTGAACAATTATCGCACCAATTGAATCAGCTCACATAACATGACCAGCCTTGCAGTGTAATGCAAGGCTGGTTGTCGTAAAAAGGGGAGAACGATGATGAGGTGGAAAATGCCTGATGCCAAGGACTATTTACAATCTAAAGATTACATTGATACCGCTGTCATACCATTAATTAACATAAAAATGGGGAACCAATTAAAAATAGCAGCAGAAAGAGGCGAATTTACGCAGCTTCTAGCGGATGAATTGGAAAGGCAGTTAAAAGGACGGGTATATTTATTGCCGGCTTATACATATGTTGATAGAAATGAAAATACCGTTCAAGGGCTGAAAGATTTACAGGAGGAGGCCAAATCAGATTTTCAGCATGTTGTACTGCTGACAGCTGATGATCATTGGAGTAGCGAAGAGTCATTGGGGAAGATTATTGTTGCGCCTTCTGTTCCGTTAGAGCACTTAAATGACTCCATAAAAAGAAAAATATTAGATGAACGCACAGCTGAAATTTTGAACGTTTTGTTACAGTTATGGAACGCTTCGTAAAAACACTTACATTTCCTTATAAACAATATTTTGGCTATATTGACCTTGCTGAGAGATTCATATATTATGAGGGTGTCTAGAGTTATGAAATATTTTCTATTTTAGTCAGTTTGCAGGGTTGACCTTGAGGGGGGAGAAGAGATGGGCGGAAGACATGATATATCGAGACGTCAGTTTTTAAATTATACGCTAACAGGCGTAGGGGGGTTTATGGCGGCTAGTATGCTCATGCCTATGGTTCGCTTTGCACTCGACCCGGTATTAAAATCGACAGGAAAGCAGGACATGGTTCAGGTTGTCAGCGTAGATGAGCTGACAAAAGAGCCGCAGCGCTTTGATTTCAAAATTAATCAAGTCGATGCCTGGTATGAGTCGGAAGAGTCGAGATCAGCTTGGGTTTTCAAAAATGGGGATGAGATTGTAGCACTTTCACCAATTTGTAAGCATTTGGGGTGTACGGTGAACTGGAACAGCGATCCTAAAAATCCGAATAAATTTTTCTGTCCTTGCCACTACGGACTCTATGAAAAAGACGGCACCAATGTCCCGGGCACGCCGCCGCTTGCGCCTCTTGATCATTACGAGCAAGAAGTTAAAGACGGCTTCCTGTATCTTGGAAAAGCAAAGCCTAAGGGGGAAGGGTGACATGCTGAACAAAATTTATGACTGGGTAGATGAACGGCTTGATATTACACCGATGTGGAGGGATATTGCCGATCACGAAGTGCCGGAACATGTGAATCCCGCCCATCATTTCTCTGCGTTTGTGTACTGTTTTGGGGGACTGACGTTTTTTGTAACCGTTATCCAAGTGTTGTCTGGGATGTTTTTAACGATGTATTATGTGCCTGATATTAAAAATGCCTGGGAATCGGTATATTATTTGCAAAATGAAGTTGCATTCGGCCAGATTGTCAGGGGAATGCACCATTGGGGCGCCAGCTTGGTCATTGTGATGATGTTTTTACATACGCTGAGGGTCTTTTTCCAAGGGGCGTATAAAAAGCCGCGGGAACTGAACTGGATAGTCGGTGTGTTAATCTTTTTTGTCATGCTTGGGCTTGGGTTTACAGGCTACTTGCTTCCTTGGGATATGAAGGCTCTGTTTGCCACAAAAGTCGGGCTGCAGATCGCTGAAGCCACTCCTTTGATCGGGACGCAAGTCAAAACACTCCTGGCAGGGCATCCGGATATTGTAGGCGCCCAAACGCTGACTAGGTTTTTTGCGATCCATGTATTCTTTCTTCCTGCCGCCTTGTTTGGATTGATGGCCGCACACTTTATTATGATCCGCAAGCAGGGGATTTCAGGACCGCTTTAAACTTGATCTGCGAATAAAAGGGAGGGGATGACATGCACCGGGGCAAAGGGATGAAATTTGTAGGAGACTCAAGGATACCGGCTGAGAAAAAGCCGAATATACCGAAGGATTACTCAGAGTATCCCGGTAAAACAGAAGCCTTCTGGCCAAATTTCTTATTGAAGGAATGGATGGTCGGAGCTGTCTTTCTGATCGGTTTTCTTGTTTTGACGATTGTACACCAGCCGCCTTTGGAGCGGATGGCGGACCCGACGGATACAGGTTATATTCCGCTGCCGGACTGGTATTTTCTTTTCTTATATCAGCTTTTGAAATATGAATACGCCGCTGGGAGCTTTACGGTGGTCGGCGCTATGATTATGCCGGGGATCGCCTTTGGCGCTCTGCTTTTGGCGCCATTTCTCGACAGGGGAACGGAAAGAAGGCCTTGGAAGCGTCCCGTGGCTGTCGGGATGATGCTCTTGGCTATTTCCGCGGCTGTATTTTTGACCTGGCAGTCCGTAGCTACTCACGACTGGGCAAAGGCGGAGGAGCAGGGGAAAATCACAAAAGAAGCGGATATCGATACCAGTGCCGAAGGATATAAAATTTTTCAGGAGCAGGGCTGTATTTCATGTCACGGGGATAATCTTCAAGGCGGAGCGGCCGGGCCTTCATTGGTAGACACCGGACTGAAGCCGGAAGAAATCAAAAAGATCGCTGTTGAAGGAAAAGGCCAAATGCCGGCAGGCGTGTTCAAAGGAAATGATAAGCAGCTCGAAGAACTTGCGAAATTCATTTCCGAAACAACGGCAAAATAACGTATTGTGAATTGTGAAACGGAAGGATATACTTTTATTATCAAAAGCTGACCAGGCGTCAGCTTTTTTATATGGACACATTATTTTTACAGACTGAGAGTTGATTTGATGTGAAATGGTTTCAATATGTATTAGGACAGCGAACGATGCTTATTCTTGTCTTAGCGATCAATTTTCTGGGAACGGTTTACGGCTACTATTGGTACTTGCCTCAGCTTTTGGAGACGCCGGCCCGTTTCCTCATCTTTGTTCCGGACAGCCCGACAGCAACGTTTTTCTTCTTGTTTGTGCTGCTGGCCTTTCTCATGAAGCGGAATGCTCCGCTTTTTGAAGCGCTTGCGTTAGTGACGCTCGTGAAATATGGCTTGTGGGCGGTCGGAATGAATCTTCTCGTATTGTCTGTCACAGGTGATTTGCCATGGGAAGGCTATATGCTGATTGCCTCGCATTTTGCAATGGCTGTCCAGGGGGTGCTGTACAGCCCGTATTTTCGATTTTCGTTATGGCATCTTGTTATCGCTGCGGTCTGGACGCTTCATAATGATGTCATTGATTACCTGTTTGGGATGATGCCGCAATACTCCATGCTTTCTGAATATATGACTGACATAGGATACGGAACGTTTTGGCTGAGCATCTTTTCAATCGGACTTGCCTTCTATCTCGTCATTTCGAAAAAGCAAACAAAGCTTCAACTAACGTAAAGACAATCTTGGTCTATCCTTGTCCTTTCCTTCATATTCTGTAAGGAGAGAGAGTGGGAGGGACCTGCATGAAACGAAAGCTGACGATCTGTTTGTTGATTGCTCTTATTTTTTATAATGGGAATGCCAAGGCTGAAGAGCGGGGAAGCCTCAAGGAATTGAATGATTTATCCGATACGGTTTTTCAAATGACCCGCCAGTCGAAATATGAAGAGGCGCTACAAGTCTTATCTTATTTTGAAAAAACATTAAAATCCGCTGAAAAACAGAAGCAAGACAGTATGTTAACTGGAGCCCAAATTCGCCAAATTACTTTGGGCTATAACGATATGGTACGGAGTTTAAAACAGGCTGATGCATCAGACACACAAAAGCTCAGAGCAGCCGCGCAGTTCAGAATGCTGATGGATGCTGTTGACAATCAGTCTGATCCCCTTTGGGGGTCACTGGAGAAGCCGATTATGGAGGTCTTTGCCGCACTCAAGCAGGATGTCCAAAAAAATGAAAGTACGAGCTTTCATGAAAAGTGGAACGAATTTATCAGCTTGTATGATTTGATTTATCCAAGTCTTACAATCGATATATCAGAAGATCAGCTTGATACAGTCGGAAAACATATTGAAGTGATTGAGCAAGAGGGGTTTCAGCAAATGACCGAGAGTACGAAGCTTGAACGGCTTTCCCTACTCCAGAACGATCTGAAGAGTGTATTTGACAGGGTGGAAGAGGATGATGCAGATCCGTCTTTGTTATGGGTGATGATCACTACAGGCGGTATCATCATTACTGCACTTACTTATGTCGGTTACAGAAAATACAGAGCGGAGAAAAAGAAACTAAAAAAGCGGGATTATCCAAAATGAGTAAGAGGGGCGGCGGCAGCCGCCTTTTGTTATCAAAAAAACATTAGCGCGGGAGCGGATTTTTATTTTCATCGAGTGTAAATCCTTCTCCAAGCACATCGTGGACATCGCTGACCGCGACAAAGGCATGAGGGTCAATGGAGTTAATCACACTTTTCAGCATGACCAGTTCGTTTTTGGGCACTACACAATACAGCACGTCTAGATCCTCTTTCGTGTAGGATCCCTGTCCTTTCAAAATGGTAACGCCCCGTTCCATTTCCTCAAGAATTTTCTTCTGAATCTGGTCGTTTTTCGCAGAGATGATCGTTGCACCTTTAGCTGCGTATCCGCCTTCCTGAATAAAATCAATCAGTCTTGCCGCCACAAAAACGGCAACCAATGTGTACATGGCTTCTTTGTAAGAGAGATAGGTAAGCAATGATAAAATGATCACGCAAGCATCGAAAGCAAACATCGTTCGGCCCATTGGTATCCCAAAATACTTATTGACCAAACGGGCAATGATATCAACCCCGCCCGTCGTACCGCCGAACTTAAAAATAATGCCTAAGCCGGCTCCAATGAATACGCCGGCAAATAAAGCGGCAAGCGCAAGATCATGCTGAAGGGGCATATGTATTTCATATCGCTGAAAAATGCTGAGAAATAAAGACAGTGCTACAGTACCGACTAGGGTGTATACAAACATCGTCTTGCCCAGCAAACGCCAGCCGATAAAAAAGATCGGGATATTCAAAACCAGGTTTGAAATAGAAGGACTAATATGGAAAAGGGCATACAGCAATAGCGTAATTCCCGTGAATCCACCCTCTGCCAGATTGTTTTGCATATTGAAATGAACCAGGCCAAATGAAAAAATTGCTGCACCGATTAAAATAAAAAATATGTTTTTTAATCTAATTTCTCCAAGCATCACACAAAACCCCTTTTCCTTCCATTAGATAGCGTTTATATTATAGTGGATGCAAAAGAAAACAGCAAACGTGCTTAAACATTTGTCAAACGTAACCGAATTAGCTAACATGTAAGAGGATGATAGGAGGTTTCGTGCAGTGAGTGATAAAACAATGAAAGATATACAGGCTGAGGTGGACCGCTACATCGGCCAATTTAAGGAAGGGTATTTCAGCCCGCTTGCCATGATGGCAAGATTAACCGAAGAACTGGGCGAGCTTGCAAGAGAAGTCAATCATCGTTATGGAGAAAAACCAAAAAAAGCGACTGAAGATGATAAAAGCATGGAAGAGGAAATGGGCGATGTGCTGTTTGTGTTGGTTTGTTTAGCCAACTCACTTGATATTTCATTAGAGGAAGCCCACGACCGAGTCATGCATAAATTTAATACAAGAGATAAAGACCGCTGGACAAGAAAAGAAGAAGGAAAGTAGAGGAGATCAAGATGTCAAACGAAACAATTAAAGTAGTCATTGCAGGACCGCGGGGAAGAATGGGGCAAGAAGCTGTTAAATTGGCGGAAAAAACACCTCATTTTGACCTAGTCGGAGCAGTTGACCATACATACGATCAGCACAAATTATCTGATGTGATGTCTGTTGAGTCTGATGCTCTTATTTACACAGATATCCATGCCTGCTTTACAGAAACAAAACCAGATGTATTGATTGATTTAACTACACCCGAGATCGGGAAAGTACATACAAAAGTTGCATTAGAACACGGTGTCCGCCCTGTAGTGGGTACGACCGGTTTCTCTGAAACTGATTTGAAAGAACTTACATCTCTGACAGAAGAAAAAGGGATCGGGGCTATCATCGCTCCAAATTTTGCATTGGGTGCGGTACTCATGATGAAATTCTCAAAAATGGCTGCTAATTACTTCGATGATGTTGAGATTATTGAGCTTCACCATGATCAGAAGCTTGACGCGCCAAGCGGAACGGCTCTCAAAACAGCTGAAATGATTTCCGAGGTTCGAAAAGAAAAACAGCAAGGACATCCAGATGAAAAAGAAATTCTTCCAGGAGCAAGAGGTGCGGAGCTAAACGGAATCCGTCTGCACAGTGTTCGTCTTCCAGGGTTGATCGCCCATCAGGAAGTGATGTTCGGCATGGACGGCCAAACGCTCCAGATCCGTCATGATTCTTATAACCGTGCTTCCTTCATGTCCGGTGTAAAACTGTCTGTAGAACAAGTCATGAAGATTGATCAGCTTGTCTACGGATTGGAAAATATCATTGATTAGACAGGGGGATAAATGATGAAAATTGCTTTGATCGCGCATGACAAGAAGAAACAGGATATGATCCAATTTACAACCGCTTATCAAGAGATTTTAAGTCATCATGATCTATATGCAACGGGAACAACGGGATTGAAAATTCAAGAGGCAACCGGCCTTAAAATTCAGCGTTTTCAATCCGGCCCTTTAGGCGGAGACCAGCAAATCGGCGCGTTAATTGCCGCTAACGCACTTGACCTAGTTATCTTTTTGCGCGACCCGCTGACCGCACAGCCGCATGAACCGGATGTCTCGGCATTAATTCGCTTATGTGATGTTTATTCGATTCCGCTTGCCACCAATATGGGAACTGCAGAAATTCTTGTTCGCACACTTGATGAAGGCGTTTTTGAATTCCGCAATCTTCTTCGGGGAGAAGAACCTCATGTATAATGCTGACGTTCTTGCTTTTGGCGCCCATAGTGATGATGTCGAGATCGGTATGGGCGGCACAATAGCAAAGCTTGTCAAACAGGGAAAAAAAGCTGTGATATGCGATTTGACTGAAGCGGAGTTATCTTCAAACGGAACAGTCAGTTTGCGAAAAGAAGAAGCGGCCAAAGCAGCCCGTATATTAGGTGTGGACAAAAGAATTCAGCTGACGCTCCCTGACCGCGGGCTGATGATGAGTGATGAGGCGATTCGGGCGATTGTCACAGTCATTAGAACCTGCCGGCCGAAATCGGTGTTTATGCCATATAAAAAGGATCGTCATCCGGATCACGGCAATGCTGCCGCACTTGTAGAAGAAGCGATCTTTTCAGCAGGAATTCATAAATATAAAGATGAAAACAGCCTGCCTGCGCATAAAGTAAGTAAGGTCTACTATTATATGATAAATGGTTTTCATCAGCCTGATTTTGTTATTGATATCTCGGATACAATAGAGGATAAAAAGAAAAGCCTCAATGCCTACAAAAGCCAGTTTGTACCGTCACAGAATTCTGTTTCAACACCATTGACGAACGGTTATATCGAGATTATTGAAGCAAGAGAAAAGCTGTACGGCAAAGAAGCGGGTGTAGGGTACGCCGAGGGTTTCTTTTCCAATCGGATGCTGATGCTGGATCATGATGTGCTTGGGGGCGAACAATGAAAAAGTTAAAAATAGGCATTACATGCTATCCGAGCGTCGGCGGCTCAGGTATCATTGCGACAGAACTCGGGAAACAGCTTGCTGAAAAGGGTCATGAAATCCATTTTATAACATCGAGCATCCCGTTCAGATTAAATACATACCATCCTAATATTCACTTTCATGAAGTTGAAGTTAACCAATATGCCGTTTTTAAATATCCGCCGTATGATTTAACATTGGCAAGCAAAATTGCTGAGGTGGCGGAACGGGAGAATTTAGACATTATCCATGCTCACTACGCTCTGCCGCATGCCGTTTGTGCTTATCTCGCAAAGCAGATGCTGAAACGGAATATCGGCATCGTAACAACTTTGCATGGAACGGATATTACAGTATTAGGCTACGATCCATCCTTAAAAGATCTTATCCGTTTTGCGATAGAGGCTTCAGACAGGGTGACAGCGGTCTCATCAGCCCTTGCTGCTGAAACGTACGATTTAATTAAGCCGGAGAAAAAAATAGAAACGATTTATAATTTCATAGATGAACGTGTATACCTTAAGAAAAACACAGCGGCCATTAAAGAGAAACACGGCATACTGCCGGATGAAAAAGTCGTGATCCATGTGTCCAACTTCAGAAAGGTCAAACGTGTGCAGGATGTCATCCAGGTGTTTCGCAATATAGCCGGCAAAACAAAAGCAAAACTGCTCTTAGTCGGAGACGGTCCTGAGAAATCAGTGGCCTGTGAGCTTGTCAGAAAATATGGGCTGGAAAAACAAGTGCTGATGCTTGGAAATCAAGACCGTGTCGAGGAGCTTTACTCTATCAGTGATTTGAAGCTGCTGCTGTCTGAAAAAGAAAGTTTCGGCCTTGTCCTGCTTGAAGCGATGGCATGCGGAGTACCTTGCATCGGAACGAATATTGGCGGTATCCCTGAAGTAATAAAAAACAATGTGAGCGGGTTTTTGGTGGATGTCGGCGATGTCGAAGCCGCTTCAGCCAAAGCGGTTCGCATTTTAGAAGACGAACAGCTGAGCAAGCGGTTTACCGAAGCGGCCATGGAAATGCTCAATAATGATTTTTCGTCACAAAAGATTGTCAGCCAGTATGAACAGATATATGCCGATTTAGCAGAACCGGAGTGATGACATGGAACAAGTTTTTATTAAAGCACTTCCCGTGCTCCGCACATTAATTGAAGCAGGTCACCAAGCTTACTTTGTCGGAGGCGCAGTTCGTGACAGCTATATGAAACGAACAATTGGAGATGTCGATATTGCGACAGATGCGGCACCGGACCAAGTAGAACGGCTTTTTAAGCGGACAGTTGATGTCGGCAAAGAACACGGGACCATTATTGTGCTCTGGGAAAATGATACCTATGAAGTCACTACATTCCGGACTGAATCAGATTATGAAGATTACAGAAGACCGTCAGAAGTGCACTTTATCACCTCGTTAGAAGAGGATTTGAAACGCAGGGATTTGACGATTAATGCGATGGCCATGACAGCTGACGGCCAAGTTCTTGATTATTTTGACGGCAAGAAAGACATTGATAAGCAGCTGATTCGAACGGTTGGAAAACCGGAGGACCGCTTTCAGGAGGATTCGCTTCGCATGCTGAGAGCGGTGCGATTTATGAGCCAGCTCGGATTTACGCTTTCGAAAGAAACAGAAGAAGCGATCATAAAAGAGAAAACACTTCTGTCTCATGTATCAGTCGAACGGAAAACAATAGAGTTCGAGAAGCTTTTACTGGGAAAAGCGTCCCAAGAGGCCATTCAAATGCTTGTACATACGGGGCTTTATGAAGAACTGCCCGGTTTTTATCACAAACGAGAGAACCTGCTGACGGCGAGTGAGTTTCCGTTTTCTCTTCTCGCTTCTCGTGAGGAGCTTTGGGCAGCGCTTTTAATTGATCTTCAGATAGACTTGAAAGAAGCGATGCTTTTCCTGAAAGCTTGGAAGCTCCCTGGAAAAGTGATGAAGGAAGCCGCTCACATTGCCGATACGTTTGGCCAGAGTCTTGACGCTATGTCCATGTACAAGGCTGGTGAAAAAGCGCTTTTATCCGCGGTCAAAATATCAATGCTCCGGCAAACCAAGCAGCTGAACGGTGAGAGACTGAAGGAAGTCAGAGAAGCTTATCAAAGCCTGCCCATCAAAAGTCTAAAGGATCTTGCCATCACAGGTCGGGATTTACTTGCACTGCGAAACCAGCCCGCTGGAAAATGGGTGTCTGAAGAATTACAGCGGATAGAGCAGGCTGTTGTAACGGGAAAGCTCTCCAATCAGAAGGAACACATAGAGGAGTGGCTGAAGACATGCGATCAACCTTAAGAAATGATCTTATTGAATTATTTTCTCAGGCCGGAAGCGAGTTTATTTCCGGCCAAAAAATCAGTGATGCTCTCGGATGCTCGAGAACAGCTGTATGGAAGCATATTGAGGAGCTTCGCAAAGAAGGCTATGAAGTAGAAGCTGTCAGAAGAAAAGGGTATCGGCTTATCAAAAAGCCTGGAAAACTCAGTGAAAGTGAAATACGGTTTGGGCTGAAAACAGAAGTGATGGGCCAGCATCTTTTTTATCATGACGTCCTTTCATCCACTCAAAAAAAGGCTCATGAGCTTGCTAATGATAACGCGCCGGAAGGCACTCTCGTTGTCGCGGATAAACAAACAGCCGGCAGAGGGCGTATGTCAAGGGTGTGGCATTCTCAAGAAGGAACAGGCATCTGGATGAGCCTGATTTTGCGTCCAGACATTCCGCTTCAAAAAACACCTCAGCTTACGCTTCTTGCTGCGGTAGCTGTTGTGCAAGGAATAGAGGAGGCAACAGGTCTCCAAACGGATATTAAATGGCCTAATGACATATTAATTCACGGAAAAAAAGCAGTCGGCATCTTAACTGAAATGCAGGCGGAAGAAGACCGCGTCCGTTCAGTCATTATCGGAACAGGCATAAACGTTAATCAAGAGGCCGATGATTTTCCCGAGGAGCTAAAGGAAACCGCAACGAGCCTTAGTCAGGCAGCCGGTGAAAAGATAGATCGGGCCAGCGTCATGCAGCATATTTTGCTTTCTTTTGAAAAACGGTACCGCGATTATTTAGCGCATGGTTTCACGCCGATTAAACTTCTGTGGGAAAGCTATGCGCTTGGAATCGGCAGTGAATTAAGAGCAAGAACGCTAAACGGAACATTTTATGGGAAAGCTTTAGGAATAGACGAAGAGGGTGTTCTTCTTTTAGAAACAAAGGAAGGCATAAAAAAAATCTATTCGGCAGATATCGAAATGGGTTCATTGTAGTTGGTACAAGCCTGTTGATTTTGATATACTTCCATTGGGCAGTATCGCCTGCGAACTGCACCTATTCATAAAAAATAGATAGACATAGCAGCAGTCTGCCTTGATCCAAAAAGGACTGGGACAGAGGGATGAAACTCGCCGAACTTTAGAAAGTGAAGAATCCTTCTCGTGTAGCGGAAGGTTTTTTGGCTTGTATAAGAAACGGCAGCTCATCTCCTCTAAAAATGAGGAGGAGAAAAAGTGAAAACAAAACTTGATTTCTTAAAAATGAAAGAGAAGGAAGAACCGATTGTCATGCTGACGGCATACGATTATCCGGCAGCCAAGCTTGCTGAACAAGCGGGAGTGGATATGATTTTAGTCGGCGATTCACTAGGAATGGTCGTGCTAGGTCTTGATTCAACTGTCGGCGTGACAGTTGCGGATATGATCCATCATACGAAAGCGGTCAAAAGAGGTGCGCCAAATACTTTTATCGTAACCGACATGCCGTTTATGTCCTATCACTTGTCTAAAGAGGATACGCTGAAAAATGCCGCAGCTATCGTGCAGGAAAGCGGAGCCGACGCGCTGAAGCTGGAAGGCGGTGAGGGAGTGTTTGAATCCATCCGCGCCTTGACGCTCGGTGGCATTCCTGTTGTCAGTCATTTAGGGCTTACACCGCAATCAGTCGGTGTATTAGGCGGATATAAAGTACAGGGCAAAGATGAACAAAGCGCCAAGAAATTAATAGAAGACAGTATAAAATGTGAGGAAGCGGGAGCCATGATGCTTGTGCTTGAATGTGTGCCTGCAGAACTCACGGCAAAAATCGCAGAAACATTATCCATTCCTGTCATCGGAATCGGAGCTGGTGTAAAAGCGGACGGACAGGTTCTTGTTTATCACGATGTTATCGGCCATGGTGTTGTTAGAACACCTAAATTTGTGAAACAATATACGCAAATTGACGGCACGATAGAAACAGCAATCAGTGGATATGTCCATGATGTAAGACATCGTGCTTTCCCTGAACAACAGCATTCCTTTCAGATGAATCAGGCAGTCCTGGAAGGCTTGTACGGAGGAAAATAAGATGAAGCAGATTACAGATATCTCACAGCTGAAAGAAATCATTACACAATATCAGGCAGAAGGCAAAACAATCGGATTTGTTCCGACGATGGGATTTCTTCATGAAGGGCATTTAACCTTGGCAGACAAAGCCAGACAAGAAAATGACGCCGTCGTTATGAGTATTTTTGTAAATCCGACGCAATTCGGTCCCGGGGAGGATTTTGAAGCGTATCCGCGCGATCTCGAACGTGATGCCGCTCTTGCGGAAAATGCCGGCGTTGATATTCTTTTCACTCCTGATGCCCGTGACATGTATCCCGGTGAAAAAAATGTAACGATACATGTTGAGAGACGTACAGAGGTTTTATGCGGGCGTTCAAGAGAAGGACACTTTGACGGAGTTGCCATCGTGCTGACGAAGCTGTTCAATCTTGTTAAACCGACACGCGCTTATTTTGGTTTAAAGGATGCGCAGCAGGTGGCAGTTGTTGATGGTTTAATCAGTGATTTCTTCATGGATATTGAACTGGTTGCTGTAGATACGGTCAGAGAGGAAGACGGGTTAGCCAAAAGCTCCCGGAATGTGTATTTAACGCCTGAGGAAAGAAGAGAAGCGCCTAAGCTTTACCAAGCCCTTCAGACGAGTGCCGAACTGATCAGAGCAGGTGAGAGAAATCCTGAAGCGGTCATCAATGCTGCAAAAGACATCATTGAAACGACAAGCGGCAGAATTGATTATGTTGAGCTATATTCTTATCCGGAACTTGAGCCTGTAAACAAGCTCGAAGGAAAGATTATTCTGGCTGTAGCAGTTGCATTTTCAAAAGCGCGATTAATAGACAATATCATTATTGATATTCGAGAAATGGAGAGAATATAATGATGTATCGCACGATGATGAGCGGAAAGCTTCATAGGGCAACAGTTACAGAAGCAAATCTTAACTATGTGGGCAGCATTACAATTGATGAAGATCTTATTGATGCGGTAGGAATGCTTCCTAATGAAAAAGTGCAAATTGTGAATAATAACAATGGAGCACGCCTGGAAACGTACATTATTCCCGGTCAGCGCGGAAGCGGAGTCATCTGTTTAAACGGAGCTGCCGCACGCCTTGTACAGGAAGGCGATAAGGTTATTATTATTTCCTACAAAATGATGTCTGATCAAGAAGCGGCAAACCATCAGCCGAAAGTTGCCGTTTTGAATGACCAAAACAAAATTGAACAAATGCTTGGACAAGAACCTGCCAGCACCATTTTGTAGATATACCGCCCCCTTTATCGGGGGTTTTCGTTTAAGATTTTCAGCGTAAAACGGTTTTGCCGCTCCATTTCCGTACAAAACGTGTTACACTTTTGTCGTATGCAAGAATTGAGGTGTCCATTTTAATGAAAAAGCAACGGTTCGTTGTTATAGATGTAGAAACAACAGGGAATTCGCCAAAAAAGGGCGATAAAATCATTCAAATTGCAGCGGTTGTAATTGAAAATGGACAAATTACTGAGCGGTTTTCAAAATATATTAATCCAAATAAATCCATTCCGGTTTTTATTGAACAGCTTACGGGAATCACGAATCAAATGGTAGAAAATCAGCCGCCGTTTGAAGCAGTGGCTGAAGAAGTGTTTCATTTGCTTGACGGCGCTTACTTTGTCGCCCACAATATCCATTTTGACCTTGGGTTTGTGAAGCATGAGTTACATAAAGCGGGTGTCCAGCTCCCAGATTGTGAAGTGCTGGATACTGTTGAGCTCTCCCGTATCACATTTCCGGGATTTGAGGGATATAAGCTGACTGAATTAAGCGAAGAGCTTCAGCTGCGGCATGATCAGCCGCATCGAGCTGACAGCGACGCTGAAGTCACAGGACTTATTTTTTTGGAAATTCTTGAAAAGCTAAGGCGGCTTCCTTACCCGACATTAAAGCAGTTAAGAAGGCTGTCACAGCATTTTATCAGTGATCTGACGCATTTGTTAGATATGTTCATTTATGAAAACAGACATACAGATATGCCAGGCTTTACGCGTTTTTCATCTTTTTCTGTCAGAGAACCTGAGCCTGTGGTTGACCGTCTCAAAGAAGATGAAGAATTTCTATTTGAGATAGAAAATTGGGCAGCAGGAAATGAAAAAGCGCTCTCTGAGTTCATGCCCCAGTACGAAAAAAGAGAAGGCCAAATGCTGATGATGAAAGAAGTGGCTGAGGCCTTTGCCAATCGTGAACACGCGCTGATTGAAGCTGCTCCGGGAATCGGAAAAACGATCGGCTACCTGATTCCGGCTGCGCTTTTTGCTAAAAAATCAAAAAAACCGGTCGTCATCAGCACGTATTCAACCCTTCTTCAGCAGCAGATTTTGACGAAGGATTTGCCGATCATCAAAGATATGTTCCCTTTTTCGGTGACTGCGGCTATTTTAAAAGGGCTAACGCATTATCTGTGCCTTTATAAGTTTGAGCAGGTGCTTCATGAGGAAGACGATAACTATGATGCCGTTTTGACAAAAGCCCAGCTTCTTGTTTGGCTGACAGAGACAAACACGGGAGATGTAGCAGAACTGAATTTGCCGTCAGGCGGAAAACTGCTGTGGGACAGATTGGCATATGATGATCATTCTTATAAACGAAATCAGAGGGATCAAGTGATTGGTTTTTATGAACGAGCCAAACAAAGTGCCATGCGGTCTGATCTGGTGATTACGAATCATTCTCTTCTGCTAACCGATGAGGCAAGCCGGAAAAAAAGACTCCCGGATAGCGGGACTTTTGTAATTGATGAAGCACACCATTTTGAACGTGCTGCAAGCGAACATTTAGGAAAAAGAGCAACTTACATAGAACTGCATACAAAATTGAGCAGAATCGGAACGCTGAAAGAGCAGGGGCTTCTGAAAAAAATGAGACAGCTTTTTCAGCGCCACAGCCTGCCGGTGGATTCATTTTTCGAAGTGGAGGAGTGGATTCAGCATATTCAGGCGGAAAGTGATGCGTTTTTCAGCTCTGTGCATTCTTTTGTCAAACGAAGAAAACCTAAAGAAGACTTAAACCGTCTTGTCTTTAACGTGAACAAAAAAAGTCACGATAAAGGATGGCCTATTTTAACAGATGGAGCGGAAAGGCTTTGTTCTATGCTGGCGCATTTGCAGCAGCTTTTTGAGACCCAGACGGCTCTGATGGAAGAACATCTGACGGTTATGAAAAGCAAAAATGCTTTTTTGGCCGATGAATATAATAGAAGCATGAATGATTTGGGGGAGTACTGCCAGACTCTAAATCAGCTGTTCTTTGGCTCAGATGACAATGAAGCGGTTTGGATTGAGATAGATGCTAAAGGTGCGAAGAATGCAGTAGCTATATATGCGCAGCCGCTGGAACCGGGCGAGCTTCTTGCTGATCAGTTTTTTGCCCGGAAAAACAGTGTCGTTCTTACATCTGCAACCCTAACGATAGAAAATTCGTTTCAATTTATCATTGAGCGTTTGGGGTTAAGCGACTTTTTCCCCCGCACAATGAGGATCGCGTCGCCTTTTTCTTATGATGAGCGGATGCAGGTAATGATTCCAAAAGAAATAAAATCGATCCAAGATACGGGGCAGACTGAATTTATACAGGATACCGCACATTATATCGAACTGATGGCAAAAGAAAAACAGCCGAAAATCCTTGTGCTGTTTACGTCTCATGACATGCTGAAAAAAGTGCATCAGGAACTCAAGCTCGCCATGAGTGTTTCAGGCATTCAGCTTTTGGCTCAGGGCATAACCGGCGGCAGTCCCGGAAAACTGATGAAAACGTTCAAAACAGCCAATCAGGCCATTTTGCTTGGAACGAATCATTTTTGGGAAGGCGTTGATTTCCCTGGCGATGAGCTGACGACAGTGATCATCGTGAGACTTCCTTTCCGGGCTCCGGATCATCCGCTGCATGCTGCAAAATGTGAGCTGGCGAGGAAAAAAGGGCGCAATCCGTTTCAAACGGTCTCACTGCCGGAAGCGGTGCTGACATTCAGACAAGGAATTGGGCGCTTGCTCCGGACAGCCGGAGACAAAGGAACGATTGTCATATTAGACAGACGGGTCAAAACCGCTGGTTACGGGCGCCTGTTTCTTGACGCTCTGCCGACGTCCGCAATATCTGAAGTGACTGACAGTGAGATTGAAGCTTATGTTGCCGGAAAAAGTGAATAAAAGCCGCATAAAGCGGCTTTCCGGTGTGGGAGTAGGACGTGTTTTATTTGTAAAAGCGGGTTTTTCCGCTCTGTGGTACTAGTATGGCGCGTCCTGAAAAGGAGTATGACTAACAATATTTGTTCAATTTGGAGGATGAAAAAATGGAAAGCAAAATCGAAATTCTTTCAACAATTAATGTAGAGCATTCGGATGACCTTTATAAAATTGTAGACACGCTGAATCGGACACTGAAAAGAGATAATCTGATGTTCGGTCTTGCGCTTGATGAAGAAAACAAAAACCAAGCCGTTTTTACCATTTATCGTACGTAGGTGAGAAGATGAGAAAAAAAGCATTAATATTTACCGCCATATTTGGTATTATTTTTTTAGCAGTACTTCTTGTCTCGGCAAACATTTATAAATCAGCCATGGCACAAAAGGAAAAGGGGCACGAAGCAGCAGCTGCTGAAGCGAAAAAAGAAACCGACCTCACCAGCGTTGATCAAGTCGAAACATTTGTCGGAAAAGAAAAGTATTATATCGTAAAGGGAACCGACAAAAAAGGCATCAAATTATATGTATGGGTTCCTGAAGATAAAAAAGCAAAAATTCTCTCAAAAGAAGCAAAAGAGGGAATCACCGAGGACAAAGCGGCGAAAATCATACAAGATGAAGGGCTGGTTTCAAAGCAAAAAGAGGTTCACCTGGCAAGAGAAGGGAACGTCCTGCTTTGGGAAGTAACGTACTTAGACAAAGAAGGGCAATACAGTTTAAGTTATGTGGACTTTACAACTGGAAAGATTCTCAAAAATATCACGCCTTAAGACGAATTAGGGGGAGTTCAAGTTGAAACTGGCAAAAAGAGTATCCGCATTAACACCGTCTACCACACTGGCCATTACAGCGAAAGCGAAAGAATTGAAAGCGGCAGGCCATGATGTCATCGGCCTTGGAGCGGGCGAACCCGACTTCAATACACCGCAGCACATTATTGATGCAGCTGTACGCTCAATGAACGAAGGACATACGAAATATACGCCTTCAGGCGGTTTGGCTGAATTAAAGAACAGCATTGCAGAGAAATTTAAACGTGACCAGAATATTGAATACAAACCGTCTCAATTGATTGTCTGTACTGGTGCCAAACATGCACTGTATACCCTTTTCCAAGTGATTTTGGATGAAGGAGACGAAGTGATTATCCCAACGCCGTACTGGGTAAGCTATCCGGAACAGGTGAAACTCGCTGGCGGTCAGCCTGTTTATGTGGAAGGGCTTGAGGAAAATCACTTTAAAATTTCTCCTGAGCAGCTGAAAAAAGCGATTACAGAAAAAACAAAAGCAATCGTTATTAATTCACCAAGCAATCCGACTGGCGTTATGTATACGGAAGAAGAGCTGGCCGCGCTTGGCGAAGTGTGCCTTGATCATGATATCCTGATAGTATCTGACGAAATTTATGAAAAACTTACATACGGCGGAAAAAAACATGTTTCCATCGCACAGCTGTCTGACCGTTTGAAAGAGCAAACGATCGTCATCAACGGCGTATCAAAATCACACAGCATGACAGGCTGGAGAATCGGTTATGCGGCTGGAGCAGAAGAGATCATCAAAGCGATGACAAACCTTGCAAGCCACAGCACGTCAAATCCGACATCTATCGCACAATACGGAGCGATTGCCGCATACAACGGACCTTCTGAGCCAATGGAGGAGATGAGAAAAGCATTTGAGCATAGATTAAACACGATTTATGATCAGCTCGTTGAAATCCCGGGCTTCAGCTGCGTGAAGCCGGAAGGTGCTTTTTACTTATTTCCGAATGCAAAAAAAGCAGCTCAAACTTGCGGTTTCAAAGATGTAGATGAATTTGTCAAGGCGCTTCTTGAAGAAGAAAAAGTCGCGATTGTTCCAGGTTCCGGATTCGGCTCTCCTGATAATGTCCGGTTGTCCTACGCGACATCATTAGACCTTCTAGAAAAAGCGGTGGAACGAATCAAACGTTTTGTAGAAAAACATAGCTAACGGATCAGAAAGCGGCTGACAAAAAGCCGCTTTTTATCTGCATTGACCCTGTCAGTTAAGACCGGGTATAATAAAGTGATGATAAAAGAGTTCGCGGGGCAAAAGCTTCCGAATGTCTTCTTGTTTTGGAGGGAAATATTTTGAAAACAACAATCAACCAAGTGTACAAGCACGTAGGTGAGGAAGTAACGATCGGAGCTTGGGTCGCTAATAAGCGTTCAAGCGGGAAAATCGCGTTTTTACAGCTGAGAGACGGTACAGGTTTTATTCAAGGTGTCGTTGTAAAAGCGGAGGTTGAAGAAAGCATTTTCCAAACGGCTAAATCTGTGACGCAGGAAACGTCACTCTATATAAAAGGAATTGTCAAAGAGGACGAGCGTTCTCCGCTTGGTTATGAATTAGCTGTGACAGATATTGAAGTCATTCACGAAGCGACTGATTATCCAATTACGCCAAAAGAACACGGTACGGAATTTTTGATGGATCACAGACACTTATGGCTTCGTTCAAAGCGTCAGCATGCGATCATGAAAATCCGTAATGAAATCATTCGCGCGACTTACGAATTCTTTAATAACGAAGGCTTCGTAAAAGTAGATCCGCCGATTTTGACTGGAAGTGCGCCTGAAGGAACAACTGAGCTCTTTGCGACAAAATACTTCGATGAAGATGCTTACCTTTCTCAAAGCGGACAGCTGTACATGGAAGCTGCGGCGATGGCATTAGGAAAAGTATTCTCCTTCGGACCGACGTTCAGAGCAGAGAAATCTAAAACAAAACGTCACTTAATCGAATTCTGGATGATCGAACCGGAAATGGCGTTTGTAGAATTTGAAGAGAACCTTCAAGTACAGGAAAATTACGTTTCTTTCATCGTGCAATCGGTTCTTAAGAACTGCAAAATTGAATTAAACACACTAGGAAGAGACACGTCAAAACTTGAGCAAATCAAAGCGCCGTTCCCAAGAATTACGTATGACGAAGCGGTTGATTTTCTGAAAGAAAAAGGCTTTGACGATATCGAGTGGGGAGACGATTTTGGAGCGCCTCATGAAACAGCGATTGCCGAGCACTATGACAAACCGGTTTTCATCACTCGCTATCCGACGTCCTTAAAACCGTTCTATATGCAGCCGGCATCTGACCGCGAAGATGTAGTGCTTTGCGCAGATCTGATCGCGCCTGAAGGCTACGGAGAAATCATCGGCGGTTCTGAACGGATTCACGATATGGAACTTTTGGAAGCGCGTCTTAAAGAACATGGACTGGATTCTGACGCATATAAATGGTATGCTGAACTTAGAAAATATGGATCAGTTCCACATTCCGGATTCGGCCTTGGATTAGAGCGTACAGTAGCTTGGATCAGCGGAGCGCCTCACGTACGTGAAACAATTCCGTTCCCAAGACTGTTGAACCGTCTGTATCCGTAATACATTTTAATGAAACAAAAAAAGAGTCTCCTGCAAGGGAGACTTTTTACAGTAAAGGGGAAAACACTATCCTTTACAGTAAGAGGTGTAACGATGAAAAAACAGCAATTTATTGATATGCAGGAGATGGGGATGTCGACGATCCCCAATCTTCTGCTGACCCATTATAAACAGCTTGGACTTAACGAAACAGAACTGATTCTGCTGTTGAAAATCAAAATGCATTTAGAAAAGGGATCTTATTTTCCTACACCGCATGAACTGCAGGAAGGCATGACGATTTCTGTTGAAGAATGCACAAACAGATTGCGTATGTTTATCCAAAAGGGATTTCTGTTTATTGAGGAAGGCGAAGACCAAAACGGCATCAAGTTTGAGAAATATTCACTCCAGCCTTTATGGGGCAAGCTCTATGAGTATATAGAGCTTGCACAGAATCAAACACAAGAAAGAAAAGCAGAAGGGGAACAAAGAAGCCTTTATACGATTTTTGAAGAAGAGTTTGCAAGACCGTTATCTCCTTTGGAGTGTGAAACGCTGGCCATTTGGCAGGATCAGGATCAGCATGATGCACAGCTGATTAAACACGCTTTAAAAGAGGCTGTATTATCAGGAAAACTCAGCTTCCGCTACATTGACCGGATTTTGTTTGAATGGAAGAAAAACGGGCTGAAAACAGTGGAACAGGCCAAAATCCACAGCCAAAAATTCCGGCGTGTTCAAACAAAACAGAATGAACCGCAAAAAGAGTATAAGAGGCAGGTTCCTTTTTACAATTGGCTTGAACAATAAAGTGAAAAGGTGACAATCGTGTTAAATCTAAAACAAATTGAATTCTGTTTAGAGAAGATAGGCGACATGTTTCCCCACGCGGAGTGTGAACTTGTTCATTCCAATCCTTTTGAATTAGTGGTGGCAGTCGCTTTATCTGCGCAATGTACAGATGCACTTGTAAACAGGGTGACCAAAACATTATTTCAAAAATATAAACGGCCGGAAGACTATTTATCTGTTTCTCTGGAAGAGCTTCAGCAGGATATCAAATCAATCGGTCTGTACCGTAATAAAGCAAAAAATATTCAAAAACTGAGTAAAATGATTATTGAAGATTATGGCGGAGAAGTACCGAAGGACCGTGATGAGCTTGTGAAACTCCCAGGAGTTGGCCGGAAGACCGCCAATGTTGTCGTATCTGTTGCCTTTGGCGTACCGGCCATTGCAGTGGATACACACGTCGAGAGGGTCAGCAAGCGTCTGGGAATCTGCCGGTGGAAGGATTCGGTGCTGGAAGTCGAAAAGACACTGATGCGCAAGGTTCCTAAAGAAGATTGGTCCGTTACCCATCATCGTCTCATATTCTTCGGAAGATACCACTGTAAGGCACAATCGCCGCGCTGTGCGGAATGTCCATTGTTTTCTCTGTGCAGAGAAGGGCAGAAGAGAGATAAAAAAGGGCTGGTGAAACGATGACAGCAGCGAATGAATTGTTAGCTTCTTATGAGCAATATTTGCGCAGTCTAGGACACATTGACTTCTCTGATATCAAGGAACCATTAAGGATTAATCCTTTGTATTTTGACTTCTGCGAGACCACGCAGGACATATTGCCATGGGAAAACAGCGGCAAGTACGTTCCGTATCTATTTCAAGTGTGGGAAGAAACAAAAGAATCACTTCTCCCTGTATTTCAAACAAGAAAGTCCAGATGCGACCAAAACGACATGCTTAAAGGTATTGTATGTTTACTGGCTTCATTTCATTGGACAGCGGGTGAGCGGGTGATATCGCTGAATTGGTCAGAACTGACAAAGAAATCTTTTCCGGCTAAGCCGATTAATTGGGATGAACGAGTGGAGTTCATTTTGCTGAAGCCGACCCAGTACCATTGCTTTATCCAGCTAGATGAACTTTTTACAGAAATGAAGAAGCATTTCTATAAGCATCACGCGATGAAACGATAAAACCTCCCCTAAAAAGGAGGTTTTTTTGTGCAGAAAAAAGCCACCACCTTTTAAAGGGTGATGGCTTTGTCTTTAATTCGTTTTTTCAGTTGATAATGAATTCGTTTGTGTATTGTCAGATGTATTTGTTTTGTTTTTATCTGGATTAGATCCTGATGAATCATCCGTTGAGTCACCATCTGACGCGTCCTCTTCTTTGCGGCCATTGTTATTGTTGCTGTTATCGTTAGATGGGTCTTGGTTGCTGTTGTCAGACGGGTTGGTGTTCGTGTTGTCTTGTTTTTTGTCTTGATCGTTTGTTGAATTATCTGTCTGATCTTGATCTGTCTGACTGTCATCTGTTTGAGAATCATCAGTTTGTGTGTCATCCTGAGTCTTCTCATCATCTTTATTTTCATCATCCGTTTGCTGCTGGTCTTCTTTATCTTCATCCTCTTCGGCTTTTGGCACTTCATAGGATGTCGACGCTGAACTTTTGCCATCATCACTGACGGCTGTCACTTCGAATTTGTATACAGAGCCTGGCTGTACGCCCGAAATGACTGCTTCTTTTGCAGAGCTGTTTTGAACTTCAGAGTAGCTGCCGCCATCAACAGATTGCTTAACAGCAAAGGTAGCATCTCCGTCGTACTTCCAGCTTAATGTCAATGATTGATTATCTTTATCATATTTCACACTTAAACCAGACAGTTTTGCTGTTTCTTCTTTCTCTTCTTTCTCATATGTTTTAGAAACAGTAGAAGGAGATGTACCTTTTACAAAGTACTCTGTGACCTTTTTATCGCTTGGCGTATTCGGCCCTGCCAGTTTTGCCGGATTAGAGCCTTTTTCCACAGTCGCTTCCACTACGCTATCAGGTTTTTCAAATGATCCGCTTCCGTCATCGACGTCGGCGATGAGCTGTGCAAATAGACGTTTTGCGACTTGCTGTTCCGTTTTATTTAAAGATTTTTTCCCTAACTTGTTTTGTGAATCTACACCTGTCCATACAGCAGCAGTGTACTGAGGTGTATACCCGACAAACCAGGAATCAGGCACACCGCCCGGGGCGATATTGTACTTTTGTATTGTATCTTCATTAAAGTTTGTTGTTCCTGTTTTACCGGCTACCTCGACTCCAGGTACTTGTGCAAGCTGTCCGGTACCTGTCTTAACAGCTGTTTTCAGCATATCTGTAATCATAAAGGCTGTATAATCGCTCATTGCTGACTTAGATTTCGGTGTTAAGTCAAGCTTTGTTCCATCGTTAAATTCAATAGACTTCACAAAATGCGGTTCATTATACGTTCCGTTATTTCCAAATGCGCTGTATGCTCCTGCCATTGTCAGAGAAGAGACACCCGGGTTGTCATCTCCGAATCCTCCGATAGAATACGATTCATACACTTTTTCCTTATTTAAACCGAGTCCCAATCCGTTAGCAAAATCCACTGCAGCGTCTTTTCCGACTGCTTGGAATGCTTTTAAAGCTGGGATATTACGGGACTGTGCCAGTGCTTCCCGCATGGACATAGGCCCTTTATATCGACGGTCAAAGTCGCGGATAGGTGTTCCATCTGAATACGTATAAGCTGAGTCATCAATTTGCTCGTAAGTGGACCATTTTTTATTTTCAATAACTGGTCCGTAGTCTAGGATTGGTTTTATGGTAGAACCAGGCTGAGTTTTTGCTTGAGTGGCATAGTTGAAGCCCCCAACTGTTGAGTTTCTTCCGGAACCGATTGCCCGGACTTCACCAGTTTTTGTGTCAAGAAGCGAAACGCCGCCTTGCATTCCTTCAGTAAATCCGACAGTCTCCCCATCCATTAATTCATCTAAAGTGTCTTGTGCTTTTGTATCCAGTGTTGTATAGATCTTTAATCCGTCAGCAGATGGATCGACATCAGATTTTTCATCTATTTCTTTCATGACTTCATCGACAAACGCGCTGTATTTGTTTGAATTTGTTTTTTCATATTCCTTCTGTGAAACAACGCCTTCATCTTTCATCGCCACTTTTTTAGCTTTAGTATATTGAGAATCAGAAATAAATCCTTGCTTTTTCATCAGGCTGAGTACAATGTTCCGTCTTTTTTCCGCTTTATCAGGGTTTTTAACCGGATTGTACGCTGTAGGGCTTTGCGGCATACCCGCAAGTGTCGCAGCCTGTTCCACAGTCAATTTGCTTAAATCAGTGACGCCGAAAAATTCTTCCGCCGCTTTTCCGATTCCGTAAGCTCTAGGAGAAAAATAAATCCGGTTTAAATACATTTCTAAAATTTCATCTTTAGAGTAATTGCGCTCCAGCTGAATTGAAAGCCACACTTCCTGTACCTTCCGTTTCAGCGTCTTTTGATGGGACAGAAGGGAGTTCTTAACGACCTGCTGGGTTATCGTACTTCCGCCTTCAGCTCCGAAGCCGTCTTTAAAGTTGGCGACAAGGGCACCTCCGATACGGACAGGGTCAATCCCGTGATGTTCGTAAAAACGTGCGTCCTCTGTCGCGATAAAGGCTTCTTTTACAACATCAGGTATTTCATCTATCGAGACGTAGGTTCGCTTTTCGGCACCGACTTCTGCGACTTCTTTTCCATTTTTATCATAAATAGTTGAAGAATAAGGCGTCTTCAATTTGTTTTCGTTCAGTGATGGCGCATCTGAAACCATGACGGCAAATGTTACGGCGCCGCCGACTACCCCAAGGATAAACAGAATGAGTAAAGTGAATAGCGTCTTTTTAAACAAACCGCCTTTTTTTCGTTTCTTGCCTTTTTTCGGTGAAGGATTCGACTTGCTGTTCGCTTTACGTCGAGCTTCACGACTCGTAAATTGATCTGACATAACATCTCAACCTTTCGTTAATCAACCTTTCGCACTAGATGATGGCGAAAAATAAAGCTGCTCAATAATACTAATATAATCAATTCTTGGCGCGTATCCAAGAGAAATCGGATAAGCTGCTTCCTCTAACTCATCTTTTCGAATTGATTTTCTGCCGTTTTTTTCTTTTCTTTCCCAGAAATAAAACAGCCTATCGGCTTCTAAAAAATAAACCTGGCCGAAAGCGGATATAATAACAAAACAAATACCGTCTTGAGCCGTTACCTGCTTCATATGCTCAATTTGATGGTCATGGAAATTCTGCAGGGGGAAAGAGGTTTTGTTTTTTGTCTCTTTCGCCTCAAAGTCAATGTACCGCCCTTTATAAATTCCGTTATAATCTGTTGTCGATGATTGTTTAAAATAGGCTTCTTTTATGACTGCAGCGCTTCTTTTTGGATAATGGACATTTACAATTTGAACAGGTGTCGGCTTTTTGTGTATCACGGCAATTTGGTTTGTCAGATAATACTTATTCGTTTCGTTTAAGTCATCTTCGAGGGTCATTCCGCGATTACTGTAAGATGGCGCTCTTTTATGACTGTTTTGGGATGAAACCGGATGTTTCGGCTGAAACGTTTTTCCGTTAGGATACCGAATCACTTTCTCATCCTCCTTATTAAACTATTAGTGACGGAAGTGAATGAACGTGCAAGAACAACAGGCCATCAGAAAGCTTCTTCGCCGGATTGAGCGGCAGACGGCAGTCAAAAACGCCGATAATATTTCAAGAACGAATGCTTATAAAGCATTCTATGACCGTCATCCGGAAATTAAATGGTCGCTCTTAGCTTCCTTCGTTTCACGCAATGCCGGCTGGTCAATGACTGATTTAAAGGGCAGTCTGTTTCAGCTTGGTCTGCGTGAGTCACAGCAAAGGTGGTTCTTTTTGGCCTACGAGAGAGCGAATTGGCTCATCTTTTCAGATGCCTATCCGCAGCTTCTTTTGTACCACTGGTCTGTAAAAATCGGGAAGCCCCTGTTCAACTATCTGCAATTGTTTGGCGTATCACAATTTATGACAGAAGAGTGGATCCGGTTTTGGCATGAACGAAACACGGAGCGGCTCATGTATGCTCTCATTATAAATGAACAAAACACTATCCAAACACCTATTATACAAAATCCTTCGTTCAAAAAGAACGTTTTTGGCACGATTCCTTTTTATTTAAGTGACTGGTTTCATTTCAACACCGTTATTTTTCCTTCTTCAGACGGCATTCTTTACGGTATTTCGGCCAAGCGTTTTTCTAAAACCGAAGAAAGGATAAGGCTCGGAAAACAGCTGTCACAATTGCTGTTCAGTCCGGAACTGTTTTCCTCTTTTTATGACTTTTTGCACACAGTGCCGCATACAGGCTCCCGTTTTGATATGGAAAAATTGATCGGAATCACAAAAAGGACATCTCCTATGCTAAGGACATGCTACCCTGAATTAACTCACTCATTAGACGGAAAGAAAACAGATTGGTTTCATGGAAAGATAAAGAAAGGCCTCTTTGCGCGGGAGGCATTGCCGCGGCAGATAGAATTGACTGACTGGTATGTAAACAAAAAACGTCAGCTGCATGCGCTCTTTGCGGTGGAGCATTGGCTGAAGAAATAAAAGAAGCAAGGAATTTCCTTGCTTCTTACGTAGAAGGACGGTTCGGGCCGCCTAGTTTTTTATCTAAAGAATCAACTGCTTTTGATTCCGTCTTTTTTTGCTGGCCGGCTTTTTTCGGTCTAGATTTCATACGGCACCTCCTCACAAGTATCGTGTGCATTAAGCGTGAGGATCATACAATTTTTGCGTGTCTTTTTGTCGAAAACTTCAGCTTTTCGTGGAATACCTGTTTGTTTGGCGATTTGCTTCTAGTTTTGTCATGCGGAAGGATTGCGCCGTACGAGCAAAGAATTTAACCGGGAGAGAAGAGTAAAGGGAGGAACACAAATGTCCGGTTACGTAAGCAAGACAGATATTCTCCGAATGCTTTCTGATATAGAAACTGAAATAAACTGTGCTGAACAGAGCCTTAGCCGTTCTATAGATGTATTCGAGGCTGAAATGCGTGAAACGGAGGACGAGCGTTTGAGTGTTCTGGAAGAAGAAATCATGGATCTTCATATATGTATAAACGAGCTGTACCGATCCCCTCAAGAGAGGTATGCTGTGGACAAGGTATACCGTACCGGCTGAATTTATGAGCAAAATTTGGTACGATAAGCTTTGAGGTGAAGGATGTTGCAACCACAAACATTGCTGAAAGTTACCGAGCAGATGATTGAAGCCGCTGAAACAGGTGCTGCACGATATCTGGAAGGGAAAGAAAATAACCATTCGTACGATTTTTTTGAGACGATAAAGCCTGCTGTGGAGGAGAATGATGCCCTGGCAGCTCACTGGGCGGAAGGGGCGCTTGAATTTATAAAGGCTCGCCGCCCGAAATATGTGCATGCTGAGCAGATAGAGACCGCAAAAGATAATTTCCTGGAATTGATTCTTCAATCATATGTTCATCATATTCATAAAAAGCGATTCAAAGACATCACTGAATCAGTCATTTACACATTGCAGACAGTGAAGGATGAAATTGCAAGTGAAGACAGCCAATAAAGGCTGTCTTCATTTTTATTATAGGGGGCCGGACATTAACTCAGCTCATATGCCGGGCTTTCTGCTCCATTTGCTTCCAGAACCTTCATACTGTTACGAAATTCAGTTGCGTTGAGGTGTCCTTGAATATAGAGGAACTTGGCAAAGTCCATCAGTTTATTCACACAGTCTGTTTCATATTTCTTCATTTCTGCAAAACGTTTGCTTAAGTATGATACGTTCATTATGGTGCATCCCCTCTCATCTGTATTGAAAATATGATATCATAATGATTCGACTTTTTTCTGTTTTTAAAAAATTTAAACTTTCGACACAATTTGACAAACACGCTTGATGGCATCAGACACAAACAAAAGAAATGATTCATACATATATAGGAGAGAAACTGTTGAGTCTAGGGGGGAAATCGCAATGAAAAGAAGACCTCAAAACGATCCTCGGCAATTGGGTTATTATTATCCTCAGCAAGTGCAGGGATATTATCAGCAGAATGCGCCTGTTCATTCTGAACAGTACGTTCCGCAGCATTACGGACAACAGGAGTTTTATCAGCCGTATATTCCGCCTCAGTCTATGCCTATGCAGCCGCCGGTATTTCCTAATCCTTATCCTATTCCGAGACCGAATCAGCAGCAGCCTTCACAGGTTCAAAGTATTATGTCACAATTCAAAAAAGCGAACGGGCAGTTTGACTTTAATAAAATGATGGATACGACAGGCCAAGTCATGAGTGCCATGAATCAAGTCGGCTCATTAATAAAGGGGTTTACCAGCTTTTTCAAATAACAGAAGCATGAATGAATCAAATCATTCATGCTTATTTGTTGGGAAGAAAAGCGTCATTGTCTGCTCACTCCATGACGTTACCATTTCTTCCTGGTGTACCTCATAAGGCAGCTGTACGGTTCTTGTCATGCTTGTTAATGTGGAGGCGTTTTGCTCCTTCTGTTTTTCCTGAAGCGTTACATGGAGGTACCGGGACTTAATGTCGATGAGAATCTCGCCGTCTCGAAACGTTGCTGGAATTGTGATATCAACATACAGCCCGTCATCACTTTCTCTGACGTCTATCGTTGTCTGTACATCTTTGAAACTAGAGCCGATCAAGTTTTGAAAACCATGTAAAAGATTTCCTAATGCAGAAGACTGAAACAGATGGTCCATTGCCTGATTGATGATCTCTTCTTTCTTAGACAATTCATTCTTTTTGTCATCTTTAAATTCCAAATGAGCCACCGCCTTTTTTTATCAGACTATGCGTTTGTGCCGGATGTTGTTATAAATTGAAGCGAAATTGAAAGTGTGGTTAAATAGGTGGTGAATGAAGGGATAACGTTGATGAATTGGAAGGGAGATAACACATTGCTGAAAAAATTATTCGGAATGGGAAAATCAGAGGAAAAAATTACGGAAGAGGTCATCTATTCTCCGGCAGACGGGACGGTAATGGATCTGACAGATGTGCCGGATCCTGTTTTTTCACAAAAAATGATGGGCGAAGGAATTGCAGTTGAACCCTCTAATGGTGAAATTGTTTCACCTGCTGAAGGTGAAGTGATTCAGCTGTTTCATACAAAACACGCCGTGGGCATCCGGACACGTTCGGGAATCGAGCTGTTAATTCACGTCGGATTAGAAACCGTAAATATGAATGGAGAAGGATTTACCGCTCATATTAAAGAAGGTGACAAAGTAAAGGTCGGCGACCCGCTCATCACGTGTGATTTGGAGTTAATAAAAGAAAAAGCGAGCAGCACAGTCATTCCAATCGTCATTATGAATGGGGAAGCTGTGGAAACAATAGAGCCTGCAGGCGAAAAGGCTGCACACAAAGGCGAAACAAAGCTGCTCACAATAAGAGCGAAATAAGCAGGGCGGATGCCTTGCTTTTTTGTTGTCCGATTGTATAAAATTTGCACCTAGCCATGCAAACAAATATTCGGTAAACTGTACTTGATAAAGAGGTGTAAAGAATGAAAAAGAAATCACTGACTGAACTCATTTCTGAATTGAAAGGAAATGAAAACGTTGTGAACTGGCATGAAATTGAGCCTCGTGAAGCAAGGACAAGTCCGATGCCTGAATGTATAGATGAGAGACTCAAAACAGCCCTTTCCAAAAGGGGAATTGATGCCTTATATACCCACCAATATGCCGCTTTTCAATATGTGCAAAAAGGTGAAAGCATTGTAACTGTAACGCCTACGGCATCCGGAAAAACATTATGCTATAACCTGCCTGTCCTGCAATCTACCGCTGAGGACGATACTAACCGGGCGTTATATTTATTTCCTACTAAAGCGCTGGCCCAGGATCAAAAAAGTGAACTCAATGAAATCATTGATGAGATGGGCATTGATATTAAAAGTTTTACATATGACGGAGATACATCTCCAGCGATCAGACAAAAAGTCAGAAAAGCAGGGCACATTGTGATTACAAACCCTGATATGCTCCACTCGGCAATTCTTCCGCATCATACAAAATGGGTGAGTCTGTTTGAAAATCTTAAATATATTGTGATAGACGAGCTGCACACGTATCGCGGTGTATTCGGAAGCCATGTGGCAAATGTAATCCGCCGGCTGAAACGGATCTGCCGGTTTTATGGAAGTGACCCGATCTTTATTTGTACCTCGGCAACGATCGCGAATCCAAAGGAATTGGGAGAGCAGCTGACCGGAAACTCAATGAGGCTGGTCGATGACAACGGTGCGCCAAGCGGACGGAAGCACTTTGTATTTTATAATCCTCCAATTGTTAATCAGCCGCTTAACATCAGAAAAAGCGCAACAGTAGAAGTAAACGAGCTGGCGAAAGAGTTCCTGAAGAACAAAGTGCAGACCATTGTTTTTGCCAGAAGCAGAGTCCGGGTGGAAATTATTTTAAGCCATATTCAAGAGCTTGTGAAAAAAGAGATCGGGACAAAGTCAATCAGAGGCTATCGGGGAGGCTATCTTCCGAAAGAGCGGAGAGAAATCGAAAGAGGGTTAAGAGAAGGCGAGATTTTAGGAGTTGTCAGTACGAATGCCTTAGAGCTTGGTGTTGATATCGGACAGCTGCAAGTGTGTGTGATGACGGGTTATCCTGGAAGTGTGGCAAGTGCATGGCAGCAGGCGGGACGAGCCGGCAGAAGGCACGGTGAGTCTTTGATTATCATGGTCGCCAATTCAACACCGATTGACCAGTATATTGTGCGCCATCCTGAATACTTCTTTAACCGTTCGCCGGAATCGGCAAGAATCAACCCAGAGAATCTAATTATTTTAGTTGATCACTTAAAATGCGCTTCTTATGAACTTCCTTTTAAAGCCGATGAAGAGTTTGGGCCGCTGGACGTCAGTGATATTCTCGAGTACCTTCAGGAAGAAGGTGTTCTGCACCGCAATGGGGAACGTTATCATTGGGCAAACGAATCGTTTCCTGCTTCCAATATCAGTCTGCGTTCGGCTTCACAAGAAAATGTGGTCATTGTCGATCAAACGGATATTGCGAATGTGAGAATCATCGGTGAAATGGATCGGTTTAGTGCGATGACGCTTCTTCATGATGAAGCGATTTATTTGCATGAAGGCGTGCAATTCCAAGTGGAAAAGCTTGATTGGGATCATAAAAAGGCTTATGTCAGAAGAGTTGATGTGGAATATTACACGGATGCCAATCTGGCAGTCCAGCTGAAGGTGCTGGAAATTGACAAAACAAAAGAGAGGAGCCGTACATCCCTACATTACGGCGATGTTACGGTAAATGCATTGCCCACTATTTTTAAAAAGATTAAGATGACTACTTTTGAAAATATCGGATCAGGCCCTATCCATTTACCGGAAGAAGAACTCCACACGAGTGCGGCTTGGCTTGAAATCAAAACAATTGATGAAGACATTGGAGAAAAGACACTCGAACAGCTGCTTCTCGGCATATCGAATGTTTTGCAGCATATTGTCCCTGTGTATATTATGTGTGACCGAAATGATGTCCATGTCGTTTCGCAAATCAAAGCTGCCCATACCGGTTTGCCAACGGTATTTTTGTATGACCATTATCCGGGCGGAATCGGCTTGGCAGAGGAAGTCTTTAAACGGTTTGCTGACATTAATGAAGCGGCTAAGCGGCTGATAAAACAATGTCCTTGTCAAGATGGCTGTCCGTCTTGTATAGGTACTGAAATAGAAGGAATAAAAGCCAAGGAACGAATTTTGCAGCTGTTGGACCAAATGTCATAAGGAAAGGAGGTTAGGCATGTCGTTAAAAGGAAAACTCCAGCGTATGAAAAAGCATATGGTGCTGGAGGAAGCAGAACACAAGATAGAAGAGAATGGGACCTCAGACATTCGCTCTGATATACCGTTTCTTAAAGAGTGGGAGGCTTATGGCGTGAAGCCTTTCTTCTTTGAGGATGAATACTGTCTGATCAGGGAAGTAGAATATCCGCTCTCCCATCGGCACGGACATTACTGTTTTTCCGAGCTTGATGAAGTCATCGCGTTATGGAATAAAAGCAGCCTGTCGCATACACTATCTGCAAAAGGATATGAAAACAACAGCCTCTTTTTCTTTGATACAGAAACAACAGGTCTTGGCGGTGGAGTTGGCAATACGATTTTTTTGCTCGGCCATGCAAGGGTATATAAAGATCGAGTGGTAATCAAACAGCATCTTCTGCCCAAACCGGGGAATGAAGTCGCCTTGTATCAGAGCTTTTTAAGCGAGGTTGATATTACTTCACTTGTTACCTACAACGGAAAAGCTTTTGATTGGCCGCAGGTAAAAACAAGGCATACACTGATTCGTGACAGAGTTCCGAAGCTCCCGGAATTCGGGCATTTTGACCTCTTGCATGGAGCAAGGCGTTTGTGGAAGCACAAAATGGAACGCGTGTCGCTTGGCTCAGTTGAAAAAGAAGAGCTCGGCGTACACAGAAAAGAAGACACCCCGGGCTATTTGGCGCCGATGCTGTACTTTCATTTTATTAAGGCACAGGAACCGGATCTTTTAAAGGGTGTGCTGCACCATAATGAGATGGATGTGCTGTCGTTAATTTCACTGTACATTCATATGTCAAAGAAAATTCTTTCCGCTTCTGATATGCCAAAAGAGCATGATGAAGCTTACGCAATGGCGAAATGGTTTATGGCCCATAAGGAAACAGGCCAAGCAGTCAATCAGCTTGAAAGACTTAAAGAAAAGTCATTTGAAAATAAAGACAGAGCCCTTTTAGATTTATCAATGCTGTACAAAAAACAAAACCGCCTAGAAGATGCAGTCCCGCTTTGGGAGAAACTATCTCAGTCTCAGCACCAAAAATGCAGGTACACTTCAGCGATAGAGCTTGCGAAATATTTTGAGCATAAGAAAAAGGAATTCGGGAAAGCTTTACATACAGCTGAACAATTACTTGCCGATGAGGCGTCCTTATCAGAAAAAGAAACGGAAAATCTGCACGTGAGAATTGCCCGTCTGAAGAGGAAATATTCCTCTTAAATATTCCCCGGGAAAGCGCAAAAGACGACTTCTTTCGCCATGAAATTTTTTTGCTGAATTCACATCGATTTTGTTGTAGAATACCAGCGAATCCTGTAAAATGACGTTAGTTATTTTTAAAGGGAGAGTTGGTATGTATAAGGGTGTTTTTTATTTGTTCTTCGTCGTTGTGTTTTTGATTGCTTTCGTATTTTCAAACTTTAAAGACAGCTTAATTGCACACTTTTAAAATAGGTCTTTGCATCAGAACATGTACCCCCTATTTTTCATAGCTTAGTATTGTAATAAAGTTTATGGAAAGGGGATTTTAAATCATGCATCACTGCAGACCGCACATGATGGCGCCGATTGTCCATCCTACTCATTGCTGTGAACACCATACGTTTTCAAAAACAATCGTGCCGCACATTCACCCACAGCACACAACAAACGTAAATCACCAGCATTTCCAGCACGTTCACTACTTTCCACACACTTTCTCAAATGTTGATCCGGCTACGCATCAGCATTTTCAAGCAGGAAGACCTTGTTGCGACTACTAGTATGGAAACGTGCAGCTTGATGGTGTAAACCAACGCAGCACATCAAATGGGGCCCAATGGGAGCCCCATTTTTTAAAGCAGGTGAAAAGATGAAAGTATTGGCAATAACAGGATATAAACCGTTTGAACTCGGGATATTTAAACAGGATGACAAGGCGCTGTATTACATAAAAAAAGCCATTAAGAACCGGCTGATTGCTTTTTTGGATGAAGGATTAGAATGGATTTTAATTTCAGGGCAGCTTGGAACAGAACTCTGGTCGGCCGAAGTTGCATATGATTTGCAGGAAGAATACCCTGACTTAAAGGTTGCTGTCATCACACCATTTTACGAGCAGGAAAAGAACTGGAAAGAGCCGAATAAGGAACTGTATGAAGCTGTTCTGGCCCAGGCGGACTACGAGGAAAGCCTGACTCATCGTCCGTATGAAAGCCCGCTTCAGTTCAAACAAAAAAATCAGTTCTTCATTGATAAGTCTGACGCGCTTATGCTTTTATATGACTCTGAAATGGCAGGTTCCCCAAAGTATATGCTTGAGACAGCGGAAAAAAGACGCGAACAGGATGGCTATCCGATCTACTTTATCACAATGGATGATCTGAGAGTGACAGTAGAGGAAGACAGCTTCTCATAACAAAGAAAGAGAAATTTGACAATCGTACAGATTTCTGAAAAAATATAAGATGATGATTCACGATACGAGGTGAAAAAGATGCTTGCTGATAAAGTAAAGCTTTCTGCGAAAGACATTTTGGAAAAAGAATTTAAAACAGGCGTTAGAGGTTACAAACAAGAAGACGTTGACAAATTTTTAGATATGATCATTAAGGATTATGAAACCTTCCATCAAGAAATTGAAGAACTGCAGCAGGAAAATTTGCAGCTGAAAAAACAGCTTGAAGAAGCCAGCAAAAAACAGCCAGTGCAATCAAACACAACAAACTTTGATATCTTAAAACGGCTGTCTAACTTAGAAAAGCATGTTTTTGGCAGCAAGCTTTATGATTGATCTGCGCTTGAAAAAAATGGCGCTTGTAAATGACAATCAATTGTTATATAATAATTCATGTTCTTAACGTTCGGGTAATCGCTGCAGATCTTGAATCTGTAGAGGAAAGTCCATGCTCGCACGGTGCTGAGATGCCCGTAGTGTTCGTGCCTAGCGAAGTCATAAGCTAGGGCAGCCTTGATAGGCTGACGGCAGGAAAAAAGCCTACGTCCTTTGGATATGGCTGAGTATCCTTGAAAGTGCCACAGTGACGAAGTCTCACTAGAAATGGTGAGAGTGGAACGCGGTAAACCCCTCGAGCGAGAAACCCAAATTTTGGTAGGGGAACCTTCTTGACGGAATTCAACGGAGAGAAGGACAGAATGCTTTCTGTAGATAGATGATTGCCGCCTGAGTACGAGGTGATAAGCCGATTGCAGTACGATGGAACAAAACATGGCTTACAGAACGTTAGACCACTTAAATTAAATGATGAAATCAAGCTCTCCCGTATAAGGAGAGCTTTTATCTTGATGAGAGAAAAGTTTTAAAAGACAGGGTGATACGATGAAGAAGTATACACTAATTGCAACAGCGCCGATGGGCATTGAAGCTGTAGTTGCAAAAGAAGTTCGTGATTTAGGATATGAATGCAAGGTTGATAACGGAAAAGTTATCTTTGAAGGAGATGCGCTTGCGATTTGCCGTGCGAATCTTTGGCTGAGAACGGCGGACCGCGTAAAAGTTCAGGTTGCTACATTTCAAGCAAAAACATTTGATGAGCTGTTTGAAAAAACGAAAGCGGTTAACTGGCGTTCATTTATACCGGAGAACGGGAAATTCCCTGTCATCGGTAAATCCGTTAAATCAACACTTGCAAGCGTTCCCGACTGTCAGCGGATCGTCAAAAAAGCGATTGTTGAAAAGCTGAAGCTGCAGTCCGGCAAAGCCAATGACTGGATCGAAGAAACAGGCGCCGAATATAAGGTGGAAATTTCTTTATTGAAAGATCAGGCGGTTATTACACTTGATACGTCAGGGACAGGCCTCCACAAACGGGGATACCGCGTGGATCAGGGAGGCGCGCCCATTAAAGAAACGCTTGCTGCCGCTTTGGTGCAATTAACAAATTGGACTCCGGACCGTCCATTTGTCGATCCTTTTTGCGGTTCCGGAACGATCGCGATTGAAGCCGCATTAATCGGCCAAAATATCGCCCCGGGATTTAACCGCGATTTTGTCTCAGAGGATTGGGAGTGGATCGGTAAAGATCTGTGGGACAAAGCACGTCTTGAAGTCGAAGAAAAGGCAAACTATGATCAGCCGCTTACGATTTTCGCCAGTGACGTAGATCACCGCATGGTGCAAATCGCAAAAGAAAATGCAGAGGAAGCGGGACTGAGCGAATTAATCGAATTTAAACAAATGCAGGTAAAGGACTTCACTACAAAACTTGAGTTTGGCGTGATTGTCGGAAACCCGCCGTACGGAGAACGTCTCGGAGAGAAAAAAGCTGTGGAACAAATGTACAAAGAAATGGGACAGGCGTTCGACCCGCTTGATACGTGGTCTGTGTATATGCTGACTTCAAATGAAAATTTTGAGGAAGCATATGGAAGAAAAGCGACGAAGAAACGAAAGCTCTTTAATGGATTTATTAAAACGGATTACTATCAGTACTGGTCTAAAGTAAGACCTCAGCGTAATAAAACGGAACACGCATAAAAAGAAGACGCTCTGGATGCGTCTTCTTTCATCTTTCAGCCATATTCTATCGTTACCAACGGTGCGCTTTCGCGTTACTTCTTAATATAATGTTGGTTTGGGACATTTCGGTGTGACCGTTTACTTGAGACTTAGAACGTTTAGGCCGCGTCCAATTGTGATGAAACAGTTCAGAATGCTGATCTAATCGGTCTTTATAACTCATGTTAACATCACTCCCTGATAGAATATTGTTGATAAGATGGATAGTCCATGACGGAGTATCGGATGTAGTTTGTGCACATTTCAGTGATAACATGCGGAAAGCATGTATATAAAATGAAAAGTTCGCATACAATGATGATTATTTCAATTAGAGGTGATCTCATGCTGAACAGCGAACATTTTAATCTCATTCAAAGGGCGCTTGACGCAACCGCAAACGAGCTGAAGGAGCTCAGAGCTGATGATGCGTCTCCGTCTGTGATTTCACATGCGCAAAATAATTTAGAAAAAGCGGTGGAACATATTCATTCAACAGACCATCCTTTTTTATCCTCGCATGTGATCAACCGAAAGTAAGTCACAAAAAGCTTGGCACTGCCAAGTTTTTTTATTGTATTCAGCGGCGGGAAATGATAATATTGATGGTCTGAATGCCGAATAGTTGGGGGTTGGAACTGGGTGACAACATCACGTTTGCCTTTTTCTTTAACGAAAACAAAGAATTTTTATGAAGAATTGAACAATTGGATTGGTGACGTGTTTTACGATATTCTTCCCGAAAAAGGGTTTGATCTTCGAGATGAGCAAGTGTTCATGGCTTTTCAGCTGGAACGGGCGTTTAAAGAGAAAAAAGTCATGTTTGCCGAAGCCGGAGTAGGAACGGGGAAAACACTTGTTTACCTTCTTTTTGCGATCAGCTATGCAAGATATGTCGGAAAACCCGCCATTATCGCTTGTGCTGATGAAACGCTAATCGAACAGCTTGTGAAAAAAGAGGGAGACATTTCGAAGCTGGCTGAACATTTGGATCTTAAGATTGACACAAGGCTATCGAAATCACATGAGCAGTATCTATGCTTGAAAAAGCTTGAAAAAACAATGCAGCGATCTGATGATGAAAAGTGGCTTGATCTTTATGAAGCTTTACCGTCATTTGTCCATGAGTCACAGGCCATGCAGCGGTTTTATCCGTATGGTGACCGAAAGCAATACGCAAACCTTTCGAATGAAGAATGGTCGCAAGTAAGCTACGACTCGTTTCAAGATTGCCTGACATGTGATATGAGACATAGATGCGGCTTGACGCTATCAAGAGATTATTATCGCAAGTCAACAGACTTGATCATTTGTTCTCATGATTTCTATATGGAGCATGTATGGACGGAAGAATCGCGCAAACGGGAGGGACAGCTGCCGCTCTTGCCTGATCATAGTGCGGTTGTATTTGATGAAGGGCATCTGTTAGAGTTTGCTGCGCAAAAAGCGTTAACGTACAGAGTCAAGCAATCAACTCTCGAATTATTTTTAGAACGTTTGCTTCAAAATGACATTAGAGAAGAATTTGCTGAATTGATAGAAGACGCACTTGCTGCAAACGACGAATTTTTCTATGTTCTTTCTGAAGAATCAAGAGAAGTTGCCGGGTCGCACCGTTTGGAAATAAAAAATGATCAGCGTGTCAAAAAGGCGGCGGACGAGCTGTGCCGTTTGCTTGATAAAATTGGTGAAGCACTCGTATTTGAGTCAGAAATGTACACCATTGATCAATACGAGCTGTCAGTCGTAGAGGAATACGTTGAGCAAATGGCGTATTCACTATCTTTATATCAAAAGGATGCGATCAGCTGGCTGGAGCAAAAGGAAGCGGAATCCACTTTTGTCGTGATGCCGAGAACAGTAGCAGAAGTGCTTGGCGAGAAAGTGTTTTCAAAGAAAATTCCGTATATCTTTTCTTCTGCAACGCTGTCAGAAGGCGGTTCGTTTGACTATATTGCGGACAGTCTGGGGATTCACGATTACTTATCGTTAACGGTTGATTCTCCTTATGATTATGACGAACAAATGACCGTTACCCTTTATGGGAAAACAGAAATGAGCGCAGAACAAAAAACAGCTCAAACAATAGAGACAATTAAGCACTATAAAGGCAGAACGCTGGTGCTCTTCCCGTCTTTTGAGGAATTAAACGAGTTTAAGGAGCTCGCAGCTGCTTGGGAGCTGCCGTATCCGATTTACTTTGAAGGCGACGAGGAAATCAGCAGCTTAGTAGAAAAATTCCAAGGGGAAGAGAAAACGGTTTTATGTTCAGTTCACCTATGGGAAGGGCTTGATATTCCTGGTGACGCATTGAAGAATGTCACGATCTGGTCATTGCCGTTTCCGCCTCATGACCCTGTATTTACGGCAAAACGCAACAGTGCGAGAAAAGACCCGTTTGAAGAGGTTGACCTTCCGTATATGCTGTTGAGAGTGCGGCAGGGGATTGGCCGTCTGATTCGCTCAAATCAAGACAGCGGCTCGATTCATATTTATGCGGGCGGAGAAAATGAACGCATCATTGATGAGGTGAAAAAGGTCTTACCTGTTGAACCGCATATGATGTAATCACAAAAAAGCTGATGATCCATGATCATCAGCTTTTTCATTTTGTCAGCGCGCAAGCCAGCCGCCGTCTACTGCTAAAATATGTCCATTGACATAATCAGAAGCGCGAGATGCAAGAAAAACAGCCGTCCCGCCGATATCATCAGCTTTGCCCCAGCGGCCGGCAGGAATCCTTTTTAAAATGTCTTCATTTCGCTTTTCATCATCCCGGATAGGCTGTGTATTGGCAGTTGAAATATAGCCAGGCGCTATCGCGTTAACTTGTACGCCGGAAGCGGCCCACTCATTTGCAAACGATTTTGTTAAACCAGCAACGGCATGTTTGCTTGCTGTATAGGCTGGAACAAGAATGCCGCCTTGAAAAGAGAGAAGAGAGGCAATATTGATTACCTTTCCATGACCTCTTTTCAGCATGTGTCTGCCCGCTAGCTGGGTCAGGATAAACAAGCTGTTTAGGTTCACATTCAGCACGTTATGCCAGTTCTCTTCAGCGAAAGTGTCCGCTTTTTCCCGGTGAATAATCCCGGCGTTATTGACAAGGATGTCGATTTGCTGTGTTTCAAACAGTTCAGCCGCTGTATCCTTTATTGCATCAGGCTTACTCATATCCAATGTAAAGGTGGTGAATGTGCGGCCTTCTTGTTCCACAAGCTGCTGTGTTTCAGAGAGGCTGCTTTTATGTGATGTGCCGATAATATCAGCACCGGCGCCTGCCAGCGCTTTGGCGATTCCTTGGCCGATTCCCGTACCCGGCCCTGTCACCAGTGCCGTTTTTCCTTCTAATGAAAATGCCTCTTGCAGATAACTCATCTTATTTCAGCCCATCCATCGGCACAAGATCCATGTCCGTAAATGTGTAGTTTTCACCAGCCATCGCCCACACAAAACTGTAGTTAGATGTTCCTGCGCCAGAATGAATGGACCAGGCAGGAGAAAGGACAGCCTGCTCGTTTCCGACGACAAGGTGGCGTGTTTCATCCGGCTGACCCATGAAGTGAAAAACCTTCGAATCCTTCTCAAGATCAAGGTAGAGATAAGCCTCCATCCGGCGATCATGGACGTGTGCCGGCATGGTGTTCCAGTTATTGTTTTCGTCTAGCATCGTGATCCCCATCATCAGCTGACAGCTTTGAATGCCATCTTGATGAATGACTTTGTACAGGCTTCTTACATTTGATGCTGCTGCGTCACCGAGCCGGTCCGGTGTCAGTTCAGAAAGAGCGGCTTTTTGCGTCGGATAGCTTTGATGCGCGCCCGAGGAGACGAAGTAAAACTTTGCTGTTTCTCCGTTTAGGCTTTTAAATGCTACATCCCGATTGCCCATCCCGATATATAGAAAATCCTTTGTTTGAAGCACATATTCATCATCGCCAACTTTAACCGCACCAGGCTGGCCGACGTTAATAATACCGATTTCACGCCGTTCTAGAAAAAAGTCCGTTTTAAGAAAGTCTCCGGCATCAAGCTTCAGTTCGCTCTGTCCGGGTGCTGCACCGCCGATCACAACGCGGTCTTCATGGGAGTAATACATGGTCAGCTTATTTTCCGTAAATAACGTATCCATTAAAAAATGACTGCGAAGCTCCTCGGTTGTAAAGCGTTTTACTTGTTCAGGGTGTACAGAGTAACGATTTTCCATTGGATTTCCCCCTTGGTTAGGATTTCAGCATCACTTGAATGAAATTTTTTGGTAACGGTTTCAAAGAAAATTTTAGGATAAATAGAGAAAAGAGTCAACGGAAATTTTGTGAATAAGCACATTATTAAAAAAATACTTTTCAATTTTAAAAAATATGGTATTCTTGTGTTGTAACGGTTTTGAAATCGGTTTCAAATTATAAGACGATACAGGAGCACTTGAATGAAAAAGAAAACAACAGGCCATATCACCATCAAAGACGTAGCTGAATTTGCAGGAGTATCAAAATCCACCGTTTCTCGTTATATTAACGGCAAAATTGACGCGATTTCTCCTGAAAAGGTAAAAAACATAAAAAAGGCAATCACTGAATTGAATTATCGGCCGAGTAAAATGGCACAAGGCTTGAAAATAAAAAAAAGCAAATTAATCGGATTTGTTGTAGCAGACATTACAAATCCCTTTTCAGTCGCAGCATTTAGGGGAGTAGAAGAGGTTTGTGATCAATATGGCTACAGCATAATGGTGTGCAACACTGATAACAGTCCTGAAAAAGAGCGGGAAATGCTGCTAAAGCTCGAAGCACATTCTGTAGAAGGGCTGATTTTGAATGCAACCGGGGAAAACAAGGATATTTTATATTCTTTTGCCGAACAGCAGGTGCCGACAGTATTAATTGACCGCAAATTGCCGGATCTGAAACTGGATACCGTAACGACTGACAACAGAAGGATAACTGAAGAGATCCTTCAGCAGATTTACAGCAAAGGGTACACAGATGTCGCGCTGTTTACCGAACCGATTGCATCCATCAGCCCCCGGGCGGAAAGAGCGGCTGTTTATCAGGAGATTGCTGCGGTGCGAAATGTGAATGGACTCAGGCGAATGTATGAAATTGACGTCAAAGACAAAGAGCAGCTTGAGAAGGCGCTGCGCTCTTTTATGAATGAGATGCCTGAGCAAAAAAAAGCGATTCTTGCTTTAAATGGGTTGATTATGCTAAAAATTATTAGCTGTATGGAAGAAATAGGGCTGCGCATTCCCGAAGATACAGGGATTGCCGGATTCGATGATACGGAATGGTATAAACTCATCGGCCCGGGCATTACAACAATCGCCCAGCCGTCACATGATATGGGCAAGACGGCGATGGAACGCGTATTAAAAAGGATTGAAGGTGACGAGGGAGCGCCTCAAACCATCGAATTAGAGGCAAAAGTCATCATGAGAAAGTCACTTTAATCCAAGGTGCCCTCAAACTAAGGGGAGGTTGGGAAATGAAGCTTGATGCGATTACTTTTGGCGAATCGATGGCCATGTTTTACGCAAATGAGTACGGAGGCCTTCATGAAGCTTCCACATTCTCAAAAGGACTGGCCGGGGCAGAAAGCAATGTGGCTTGCGGCCTGGCCAGACTTGGCTTTCAAATGGGCTGGATGAGCAAAGTCGGCAATGATCAGCTCGGAACATTTATTCTTCAGGAGCTGAAAAAAGAGGGAGTGGATGTGTCTCGCGTGATCCGGTCTCAGGATGGCAATCCAACGGGGCTGCTGCTAAAGTCCAAAGTGAAAGAAGGCGATCCTGAGGTAACCTATTACAGGAAGAACTCGGCTGCAAGCACTTTAACAGCTGCTGAATATCCAAGAGACTATTTTCAAAGCGCAGACCATCTGCATGTTACAGGTATTCCCCCGGCTTTGTCCGCCGATTTGAAAGAATTCGCCTATTATGTGATGAAAGACATGAAACAGGCTGGAAAAACCATCTCATTAGATCCTAACCTAAGACCCGCACTTTGGCCCGATCAAGCAACAATGGCACATACGATTAATGATTTGGCGGGACTTGCGGATTGGTTCTTCCCTGGAATCGCAGAGGGAGAGCTATTGACTGGTGAAAAAACGCCTGAAGGCATTGCAGATTTTTATCTGAAAAAAGGTGTCAGCTTTGTCGCTATTAAACTTGGAAAAGAAGGCGCTTACTTTAAATCAAAGGAAAGTGAAGGATATACAGAAGGCTTCCGGGTTGATCAGGTTGTTGACACAGTCGGCGCCGGAGACGGATTTGCTGTCGGCGTCATCAGCGGAATTCTTGATGGCTTGCCGTACAAGGATGCAGTGCAAAGGGGTAATGCGATCGGCGCATTGCAAGTTCAGGCACCGGGGGACATGGACGGTCTGCCGACAAGGGAAAAATTAGCCGCATTTCTATCTGCTCAAAGAACAGTTCACCACAAGAAAGGGGATTGTTAATATGGAGTCCAATGTAGTAGAAAACCGTCTGAAAGAAGCCAGGCTGATTGCAGTCATTCGTTCAAAGGATAAACAGCGTGCCTGTCAGCAAATTGAGAGTTTGATAGATAAAGGGATTCGGGCAATTGAAGTCACTTATACGACACCTGGAGCTTCTGCTATTATTGAGTCCTACAGAAATCGGGAAGATGTCTTAATCGGAGCGGGCACGGTCATCACTGCGCAGCAGGCGGGAGAAGCTGCGGAAGCAGGAGCACAATTTATTGTCAGTCCGGGTTTTTCAACAGATCTTGCTGAACACCTATTGTTTATGAAGACGCATTATATCCCTGGCGTACTGACACCGAGCGAAATTATGAAAGCGTTGACATGCGGATTCACTACATTAAAGCTGTTTCCAAGCGGTGTATTCGGCATTTCTTTTATGAAAAATTTAGCGGGCCCTTTTCCGCAGGTTACTTTTATACCGACTGGCGGAATCCATCCGTCTGAGGTTCCGGAATGGCTCAAGGCAGGGGCAGGTGCCGTCGGAGTCGGTAGCCAGCTGGAAAGCTGTTCAAAAGAGGATTTACAGGCTGTTTTCCAAGTGTAGCCACATAAGGGGTATTGTTTTTCCATAACCGGAGGATGGGAGAATATATATGAAAATCAAAGCGACAATTGAACGGGTACCTGGCGGAATGATGATTATTCCGCTGTTTCTGGGAGCAGCGCTTAATACGTTTGCGCCTGGAACGGCAGAGTTTTTTGGAGGGTTTACGGGTGCGCTTATTACAGGAACCCTTCCCATACTAGGCGTTTTTATCTTTTGCGTTGGAGCGACGATTGATTTCCGTTCTTCAGGCTATATTGCGAGAAAAGGGATTACCTTATTATTGGGAAAGATCGGGTTTGCGGCACTGCTCGGTGTGATTGCGGCTCAATTTATACCCGATGAAGGCATCCAATCCGGATTCTTTGCAGGTCTTTCTGTTCTAGCTATTGTTGCAGTGATGAATGAAACGAACGGCGGCCTCTATTTGGCGCTCATGAATCATATGGGCAGAAAAGAAGATGCCGGCGCATTCGCGTTTATCAGTACAGAATCTGGACCTTTTATGACCATGGTTACATTCGGTGTTACCGGACTGGCTGCTTTTCCGTGGGAAACGCTGGCGGCAACAGTCATTCCGTTTTTGCTCGGCTGCATACTTGGAAATCTTGATCATGATCTGAGAGACTTATTCAGCAAGGTAGTGCCGGCAATCATTCCGTTTTTTGCATTTTCACTTGGGAACACTTTAAATTTTGGAATGCTGATTCAGTCAGGGTTATTAGGCATTTTGGTCGGTGTCTCTGTTGTCATCTTATCCGGCGGCTCCTTGTATTTGCTTGATCGTTTCATTGCCCGGGGAGATGGTGTCGCGGGGGTGGCAGCTTCATCAACAGCGGGAGCGGCCGTCGCCGTGCCATACGCCTTAGCGGAAGCGAATTCTGCGTTTGCACCCGTTGCTGAATCTGCAACTGCAATCATTGCGACAAGCGTTATTGTCACCTCTTTGTTAACACCTCTGGCAACAGTGTGGGCGGATAAAAAAATCAATGCAAAAAAACGAAAAACACCGCCGCCAAACAATCAAATGACGATAAACTGAGTGATGAAGGCTGCCGATAACTAGACCGGCAGCCTTTTATACAAACAATTTGACTTTCAAACACCCTTCCAGTAGCCTGTAATGGAACGGCTAGAATAGGGAGGGAATGGATATGAAGATACATACATACGAAAAGGAATTTTTTGATCTTTTAAAAAGAATCTCACATTATAGTGAAGCGGTTGCATTGATGCATTGGGACTCCAGAACAGGCGCGCCGAAAAACGGCTCAGAGGACCGTGCTGAAAGCATCGGTCAGCTTTCGACAGATATATTCAATATCCAGACATCAGATCGGATGAAGGAGCTTATTGATGCGCTTTATGAACGGTTTGATGATTTGGCTGAAGATACGAAAAAGGCTGTAGAGCTGGCAAAAAAAGAGTATGAAGAAAACAAAAAAATTCCTGAAGCAGAATACAGGGAATATGTTATTCTTTGTTCAAAGGCTGAAACAGCATGGGAGGAAGCGAAAGGAAAATCTGATTTCAACTTGTTTGCCCCTTATTTGGAGGAGCTGGTCGAATACAATAAACGATTTATTGAATATTGGGGTTATGGAGAGCATCCTTATAATGCATTGCTTGATTTGTTTGAACCAGGTGTGACAGTCAAGGTGCTTGATCAGCTGTTTTCTGAGCTGAAAGAAGCGATCATTCCTCTTATCAAACAAGTGTCAGCCTCAGAGAATAAACCGGATACAAGCTTTATCAGTAAAGTGTTCCCTAAGGAAAAACAAAAAGAACTCAGCCTTTATTTCCTGCAAGAGCTCGGCTACGATTTTGACGGCGGAAGGCTTGATGAAACCGTTCATCCATTTGCGACAACAATGAACCGCGGGGATGTTCGGGTGACGACGAGATATGATGAAAAAGATTTCCGGACAGCTATTTTCGGCACAATTCATGAATGCGGTCATGCGATCTACGAGCAAAATATTGACGAAGCGCTGAGCGGGACGAATTTATCAGACGGTGCTTCAATGGGTATTCATGAATCTCAATCATTGTTTTACGAGAATTTTATTGGACGCAACAAGCATTTCTGGACACCATACTATCAGAAAATACAAGAAGCGTCTCCTGAACAGTTCGGCAACATATCGCTTGATGATTTTGTTAGGGCTGTCAACGAATCAAAACCTTCATTAATCAGAGTTGAAGCGGATGAATTGACGTATCCTTTGCATATTATTATTCGTTATGAAATTGAAAAAGCGATTTTCAGCAATGAAGTATCCGTGGAAGAACTGCCTTCACTTTGGAATCAAAAATATCAGGATTATTTAGGTATTACTCCTTCTGAGGATGCAGAGGGAATCCTGCAGGATGTTCACTGGGCGGGTGGAGATTTTGGCTACTTCCCATCGTATGCACTTGGTTATATGTATGCAGCACAGCTGAAACATAAAATGCTCGATGATCTGCCTGAATTCGATACTCTCTTGGAAAGAGGGGAGTTTCATCCGATTAAACAATGGCTGACGGAAAAAGTGCATATTCACGGAAAACGGAAAAAGCCATTAGACATTATTAAAGACGCAACAGGTGAAGAGCTGAATGTACGCTACCTGATTGATTATTTGCAAAATAAATACTCAAATCTGTATTTATCTTAATGAAAAAGCCTGGCGTCTCAAACGTCAGGCTCAATTTATTATCGAAATATTCACAAAAAACGAATGATTTTTTCAAAAAAAGAATTAAAGTTCGGAAATTTTTATTTTTGTCTATGCAAGACCTTAGAATCTTGATATAATTTTTAACAATATGATAGGAACACTCATATAATCGCGTGGATATGGCACGCAAGTTTCTACCGGGCACCTTAAATGTCCGACTATGAGTGAGCAATGAGACCGGACGTGTACGGTTTTTTGTTATTTCAGCATTGCTTGCTCTTTGTTTTGAGCGGGTAATGCTTTTTTTATTATCTAAACGGAGGTATGACAGGATGGAAGCACTGAAACGAAAAATAGAGGAAGAGGGCGTCGTTTTATCAGATCAGGTATTGAAAGTGGATGCTTTTTTAAATCATCAAATTGATCCGCTGCTCATGAAGAAAATCGGTGACGAGTTTGCCGCCAGATTTGAAAAAGACGGAGTAACAAAAATTGTTACAATCGAATCATCCGGAATTGCTCCGGCCGTAATGGCTGGTTTACAAATGGGTGTGCCAGTCGTATTCGCGAGAAAACATAAGTCTTTAACGCTCACTGACAATTTGCTGACATCGTCTGTTTATTCCTTTACGAAGCGAACAGAAAGCCAAATCGCAGTATCAGGAAATCATCTGTCAGATCAGGACCGCGTTTTGATTATTGATGACTTTTTGGCAAATGGACAAGCCGCACTTGGGCTGGTATCGATCGTACAGCAAGCTGGAGCTTCTGTCGCGGGACTTGGCATTGTCATTGAAAAATCGTTTCAGCCGGGAAGAGAAGAACTTGTGAAGCTTGGCTATCGGGTGGAATCTTTGGCAAGAATTGAATCTTTAGAAAAAGGAAAAGTATCCTTTGTACAGGAGGTTCGTTCATGAAAAACGGATTCGGCAAAACGCTGTCACTAGGGATCCAGCATGTACTCGCCATGTACGCCGGCGCCATTGTCGTTCCCCTGATTGTGGGGAAGGCGATGGGGCTGACGGCGGAGCAGCTGACCTACTTGGTGTCGATTGATATTTTTATGTGCGGTGTTGCTACACTTCTCCAAGTTTGGAGCAATCGGTTTTTCGGCATCGGGCTTCCAGTTGTGCTTGGCTGCACATTTACCGCTGTGTCACCAATGATTGCGATAGGCTCCGAATATGGGGTTTCCGCCGTTTATGGAAGTATTATCGCTTCAGGTATTCTTGTGATTCTCATTTCTTTTTTCTTTGGAAAACTGGTCTCGTTTTTTCCGCCTGTCGTTACAGGTTCTGTCGTTACCATCATTGGCATTACGCTTATGCCGGTGGCCATGAATAATATAGCCGGCGGGGAAGGCAGTCCAGACTTCGGTGATCTTTCTAATCTCGCTCTCGCTTTTATCGTTTTGAGCATCATCGTGCTTCTATACCGTTTTACAACAGGATTTATCAAGTCCATCTCCATTTTGATCGGTATTTTGATCGGGACATTTATTGCGTATTTTATGGGGAAAGTTCAGTTTGATCATGTTTCAGACGCTGCCTTTGTACAAATGATTCAGCCGTTTTATTTCGGCACACCGTCTTTTCATGCGGCCCCTATCATTACAATGTCCATCGTGGCCATCGTCAGCCTTGTGGAGTCAACGGGCGTTTACTTTGCTTTAGGCGATCTGACCAACCGCCGTCTGTCAGAAAAGGACTTATCCAGAGGATATCGTGCAGAAGGACTGGCTGTTTTGCTGGGCGGTATATTTAACGCATTTCCTTACACTGCATTTTCTCAAAACGTCGGTCTTGTCCAGCTGACAGGAATCAAGAAAAATACAGTGATTGTGGCGACAGGCGTGCTTCTAATGGCTTTTGGCCTGTTTCCCAAAATTGCTGCTTTTACGACCATCATTCCATCTGCCGTGTTAGGCGGAGCGATGGTGGCCATGTTTGGAATGGTCATTGCTTATGGCGTCAAAATGCTCAGCCGAATTGATTTTGCAAAGCAGGAAAATCTGCTGATCGTTGCCTGCTCAGTGGGGCTTGGGCTCGGTGTAACAGTTGTGCCGGACATATTTAAACAGCTTCCAAGCGCCTTAACGCTTCTTACAACAAACGGCATTGTTGCCGGCAGCTTTACAGCTGTTGTCTTGAATATGATATATAATATGTTTTCGAAAACTGAAAAAACAGAACAGAAAGCTGATGTCAATCAGCAAAAAACAGCAGTGTAAACTCCGCTTCGGCGGAGTTTTTTTTGCATATAAAAAAGAAAGTTGCGGCACAATGTATGCTAAGAGGTGATCATATGGCGTTTGTTTTGTCGATCGGGACAAGTCTTCCTGAGAATGATGTGGATCAAGAAAAGGCGGCGGAGTTTGCCAGATATATGTTTCAGCATTCCTTTAAAGATATAGAACGGCTGTTAACCTCCTTTAAAAACGGGCAAATTGAATCGAGACAATTTGTGAGACCGATTGAATGGTATAAAGAAGGGCACAGCTTCGAAGAAAAAAATCAAATTTATATAGAGGAAACACTTAGGCATAGCGTCAGTGCTGTTCAAACGTGTCTCGCAAATGCAGCCTATCTTCAAGAACCCATTCCTTATGAAAAAGTGGATGCTGTTTTTTTCGTCTCCAGCACGGGCCTTTCCACACCAAGCATTGAGGCGCGGCTGATGAATGAACTCCCGTTTTCTCCTTATACGAAGCGAATTCCGCTTTGGGGACTTGGCTGTGCAGGAGGGGCGAGCGGGCTTGCGCGCGCTGCTGAGTACTGCAAAGCGCATCCGGAAGCTTTTGTTCTAGTTATTGCAGCTGAGCTGTGCAGTCTGACATTTCAGCCTGAAGATAAAACGAAAAGCAATTTGATCGGCACATCACTTTTTGGCGACGGCATTGCAGCGGCATTATTATGCGGGGAGAAGGCGGACCGCCGGCTGACAAAGCTGCAGCTTTTGCCGAATATATCGGATTCGCAATCTGTATTGATGAAACAATCTGAAGATGTTATGGGCTGGGACTTTACCGATCAAGGTTTCAAAGTCATTTTTTCAAGGGATATTCCGACTTTGGTTGAAAAATGGCTGAAGACAAATGTCCAGGCTTTTTTGAATGGACATCAGCTTTCATTCAGCGATATTACGGTCTTTCTGGCTCATCCAGGCGGAAAAAAAGTCATTGATGCATACATTAAATGTCTTGACCTGTCACCTGAGCAGCTTGCGTCTTCGCAAACTATCCTTAAAAAACACGGAAATATGTCATCAGCCACAATTCTGTATGTAATCGACCACCATCTGCAGAACGGAAGCAAAAACGAAGCAGAACGGGGGCTGATCGGTGCATTGGGGCCGGGATTTTCATCAGAATTGCTGCTGTTCAGCTGGGGAAAGGGGGCATAACTCATGTTTTGGATGCTAATCACTGTGCTCACTGCTCAAAGAGTAGCGGAAATGGCTGTAGCGAGACGAAACGAACAAAAGGTGAAAAAACAAGGGGCGATTGAATGCGGAGAGGGTCATTATCCGTATATCATCACCATGCACATTCTTTTTTTTCTGTCTTTAATTGCCGAAGTACTGCTGCTGCACAAACAGCCTTCAAACTGGTGGTCAGGCATAGCAGCGGCTATATTGGCAGTACAGGCGATTCGATATTGGGCGCTTTGTTCTTTGGGGGCATACTGGAATACAAAAATTCTTGTTGTTCCGGGTGCTGAACTTGTCAAAAAAGGGCCTTACAAATGGCTGAAGCACCCAAACTATACGGTTGTCGTATTAGAAATCATCCTGATTCCGCTCTTGTATCAAGCGTACTTTACCATGTGTCTGTTTTCACTTTTAAATGCCGTTATGCTGTCTGTCAGAATACGTGCAGAGGAGCAAGCATTACGAGAATATACAGCAAAATAGAGATTGAATATCATTCTCATCCATGTTAGAATGAACTTGAAAAAGATTCTCAATCAGGATGGTGAAGCAAATGACAATGCTGTTTTTGCTTGGGGCAGTTTGTACATATAGTGTATTAATTGGTTTTGTATTGAAAGGAATCTCTAATAAATCTGTTTAAAGAATCTGGAACTTGTAAAAAAGTTGCAGATTTTCTTTTATAGAAGCTGCCGTCTTCGGCAGCTTTTTTCTATTCTCTTAAAGAAATTTGGGTCATTCTTGTGTAAAATGGAAGTGGGATTTATTCAGATCTTTCAAAAAAGATTCATAATTGAAACGGCACAAAGGGGTTCAGACTTATGACAGAACGCAGCAGACAAGAACTTTTGTACAAAACTGGGGCACTTTATGAACAATTGGTTGAGAACCAGGATGAAAAAAGGGCGGCTAAACTGGCTTCGGTTGTTAAGAAAGCCGCAGATGAAGAAATTTATATCGCGTTTACAGGGCATTATTCAGCGGGGAAATCGTCATTGCTGAACTGCCTGTTAATGGAGAATATTCTGCCGACAAGTCCAATTCCGACCAGCGCCAACCTTGTTGTGATCAGAAACGGAGAAAAGCGTGTTCGTCTTCATACAACAGACGGAGCGTGTGCGGAGCTGGAGGGTGCCTATCATAAAGACAAGGTGCAGCAATATTGCAAGGATGGGGAGCAGATTGAAACCGTAGAAATTTTTGACCGGTATACTGAAATCGAACCAGGAGTTGCGTATATTGATACCCCTGGGATTGACTCAACAGATGAGGCTCATTTTTTATCGGCGGCATCTATTCTTCACCAGGCAGATGCGCTGTTTTACGTCGTTCACTATAACCATGTCCACTCAGAGGAAAATGTACTGTTTCTTAGGTCAATCAAAGACAGTATTCCGAATGTCTATTTTATCGTTAATCAAATTGACAGACATGATGAGACCGAGACACGCTTTGAAGATTACAAAGCGCAAGTGGAGGAGATGCTTTGTCAAGAAGGCATTCCAAAGGATGCACTCTTTTTTACGTCGGTGACGGAACCGAATCACCCATTCAATCAAATCGGTATCCTGCGAAAAGAGTTAAAAAGAATTGAACAGCAGTCAAAAAGAAATTTGCATTCCATTACTGAACAAAAAGTACAGAATTTACTGAGAGAGCACACAGAGATGCTCATGAAAGAGGATACGGACAGTCCAAGTTCTGGAGAACAGCTTGAAAAACAAGCACGGCTGGTGGATTCGCTGCAGCTTCAATCAACCGAAGCAGCAAATAAACCGATTGAGGCAGAAAGTACGATGCAGGAGGAAGTCAATCGAATTTTAAGAAACGCTAATTTGACGCCTTTTGAAATGCGTGAACTGGCAGCAGCTTACTTAGAATCACGTGAGCCCTCTTTTAAGACCGGTTTTTTCTTTTCTAAAGCAAAGACTGCACAGGAAAGAGAAAAAAGGAGAAATGAGTTTTTCTCTGATGTGAAAAAAAGAACGGAAGCTGAAGCGGATTGGCATATCATAGATATTTTGCATAAACTCGCCAAGGGATTTGGTATTCAATCAGCTGAAAGTGAAAAGCTGATCCAGGCTTATCGCACGCCGCTTCATATTGATATTATTGAACGCGCAGTCAAGCAAGGTGCAGCATTTTCTTCTGAATATGTCTTGCAATATGCAAAAGATTTGGCAGAGCTGATCCGTAAAGAGGCGAAAGCTGAAGCGTCAGACATCATCAAGACACTTACCGCCACGGTAAAAGAGAGTACTTCTATAGTACAGGAATCGATCACTGGCCGGCTCGCGCAGGAATCGGAAAAGCTGGCTTATCTTCAGGAACAGGCCAGTCATGAACAACATGTTCGTGAGAAAGCCGACCGGATGTGGGCGATCTGGGAAGAGAAGCCTGCAAGCCCAATAAACATAGATCCGGACTGGTTTAAAACGAAGAAAAAAAAGGTCGAGGCTCCAGAACAGAAACAAAGCCAAGCACAGCATACAAAGCAGCAGACGCTAAAAACAGAAGTGAAAAGCGGGAAAGAGCTGCCGCTTCAAGATCAGATAAAACGCTTTTACACACTGTCTGATCTATTGGGCGGATATCGTATGCTGTCCAAACAAACCTCAGCTTTTCGTGAAAGGATTAAAAGGCTGCAAGACCGAAAATTTACACTTGCTCTATTTGGCGGATTCAGTTCAGGAAAATCCTCATTTGCCAATGCGTTGGTTGGTGAAAGAGTGCTGCCGTCATCACCGACACCGACAACAGCAACGATTAACAAAATAACGAAACCGGTAAACGGCAAATCCCATAAAACAGCGGATGTCATTTTTAAGACGGAGGATGACATAACGGCTGAAATCATGCAGCTCACAGGAATGCAAGAGGAACCACAAGGACGGTCATTTGCGGAAAAGTGGAAAAAGGCTATCAAAAAAGAGCGTCTGCTAGAAGAACAAATCAACATGATCAGTCATTTCCTGCTTGCATATGAAAAATATCAGCAATATATTCAGGCCCAAAAGATATTAACGATTCCGCTCTCCGAATTAAAACCGTATGTAGCTGAGGAGACAACGGCTTGTGCTGTAAAGGAAGTGACTGTTTATTATAAATGCCCGCTGACTGAAAAAGGGATTACGATCGTTGATACACCTGGAGCCAGCAGTCTGAATAAACGGCATACAGAACTTGCGTTTCAATATATCAAGGATGCCGATGCGTTTTTTTACATGACTTATTATCAGCATTCTTTCTCGAAAGGAGACCGCTCATTTTTACGGAAGCTGGGACTCGTGAAAGAATCGCTCAGCATGGATAAAATGTTTTTTGTCATTAATGCCGCTGATCTTGCGAAAGATAAAGCAGAGCTCGAAACGGTCACGGATTATGTCAGATCAGAGCTTTTAAAAGAAGGAATACATGGTCCGCAGCTCTTTTACGTGTCAAGTAAAGAAGAGCTCTTAGGAAAACCGGAAACATATCATAATCAGTTCTCAAAAGTAAGAGCACATTTAGACCAGTTTATTGAGGTCGATGTAAAGAAAGCGGCTGCGGCACAGCTTAGCTCAGAAGCAGACAAACTATGTGAGACGGTCTTACAGCTTCATCAATCACAGCATCAGTCCAAAGAAGAAAAGGAAGCGCAAAAACAGCGCCTTCTGTTATCGTTTGAGCGGGCAGCTGCTGATATCAAGGAACGCCGCAATTCAGAAACCATTATTGAGAAAGTAAAAAAGGATACAAGGGAGCAGCTTTATCATATTACACAGCGTTTGTCCTTTTTTGCGAATGATTTGTTAAAATCAGCATTTCATCCGGGTCTTCAAAATGGAGATTGGAAAAAGAATATCAATGCGGCGATGAAAAGCGCATTACATGATTATCAATTTGAATATATTCAGGAGATCAAAACGCTCGACATTCGAATGAGCGGTTTCATCGAACGGCATATCACTGAAGAATGGCTGGAAAGCTGTCAAAAAACATTGGATGAAGACGGATATTTCTCCATTTATTCGGATGATCAGCTTTCTAACAGCATACAGCTCAAAGAAGTTGAACCTGAGATCGATGAACGTGCCTTTGAACAGGAGCAAAAACAAATCAAATCTCCGAAGCAGTTTTTTGAACAGAAAGGAAAAGCAGGCTTCATTGAAGCAGTGCGGACGAAGCTTATGAAAATAACGGAGGCCTGGATTAAAAGTGAAGAAGAAAGCCTTATATCTCATTATGCTGAATATGTCAGACACCAGCAGTATGGAATGGCGGAAAAAGCATTGGCGCAAATAGAGGGCCAAAGAGATACGTATGCAGAAGGATACGCAGAAGGGGAACATGTGAAAGAGATAGAAGATGCATATCAAGCATGTATTTCTTGGCAGAGAACAGGCGATACAATCAAAATGTAAAAATTCAGTTGGCTTGCATTTCAAGTCATGTTAGACTAAATAGAAAAAGCGAGATGAACGATTGATGTCAGAGGTACATAAAGCAATTTCTGCACATTCTGCAAAACAGCACGAGCATATTAAAACATTTATGCAGCTTGAACACCTTCGTGAAATGGCGATTGAAGAAGCTGTTGCTAAATGCAAAAACGATGAGCCATTTTCAACAGATGCCATTAATGAAATTACAGAAAAGATGAATCAGTTGGCCAAGAAAGGCATCGTGCCGACTAGACGTCTGGTATCAAAAGAAATGGTCAAAGAATACGTCAGCCGCACATAAGCTGGATGATCCTGCCTCGAGTGCAAATCCTCCGTTACGCGCATACTATATGTATCCGACGTAAGGGGGGATTTATGTTGGGCAGAACAAAGCTGGGTAACAGAAATGCACAGGCCAATAACAATGCCAAAAAGAAAAACGGGTTTCAAACCCATTTCGACTCTTACGCAGGACGCGAAGCTGAAAAGCTGATTGCTAGCAATAAAAGACACAACGATTAATTTAACCGCAAAACAGTATCTCTATACAGAGATGCTGTTTTTTATTTTCGCGGCACTTATGGTAAAATAGATCGACTGATAGAAAAAGGAGTTATCATATGAAAAATAAATTATTGCTTGTTGACGGCATGGCTCTATTATTCAGGGCATTTTTCGCCACAGCCGTGCATCGCAACTTTATGATAAATGACAGCGGGGTTCCGACAAACGGCGTTAACGGATTTTTGAAGCATTTAATCACAGCCGTGGAAACATTTCAGCCTACACATGTTGTATGCTGCTGGGACATGGGCAGCAAAACGTACCGGAATGATCTGTTTCAGGATTATAAGGCGAACCGAAGCCAGCCGCCGGTTGAGCTGATCCCGCAATTTGATCTGGCAAAGGAAGCGGCCGCTGAACTTGGCATCATGAATATTGGCCTTGCCGGGTACGAAGCGGATGATTGTATTGGAACACTTGCAGCTTTGTTTTCTGAAGAAACGGATATTACGATCGTAACAGGCGACAGGGATTTACTTCAGCTGTTAACGGACGAAGTAAGCGTTGCGCTGCTTCAAAAAGGAATCGGCAATTATAAAAAGTATACAAAAGATGTATTTTACGAAGAAACAGGTGTCCTGCCCAAGGCTTTAATTGACATCAAAGCGCTGATGGGCGATTCCAGTGATAATTATCCCGGAGTAAAAGGCATTGGAGAAAAAACCGCGTATAAACTGATTCGTGAATACGAAACAATTGACCGCTTGCTGGAGAATCTGTCTCTTCTTCCAAAGGGACAGCAGGGGAAAATTCAGCAAGGTTTAAGCGACCTGGAAATTTCGAGGAAGCTTGCTGAGATTAACTGCTCTGTGCCGTTAGCCTGTACGCTGACAGAAGCCGTTTTTACATTGAATATGGAGCAGGCGGCTGTCATGCTTCGCCGCCATCAGATCAAAGGAATAGAGCGTATGCTTGAAAAACTGAACGCTAGAGAGATCGTTTAAGATCTTCTCTAGCGTTTTGTATTGCTTTTTTTAGCTCTTTCCTCAAGCTCTGTTTTAGGGTCATTATGTGTATTTCCTTCTAAATCGCCTTGCGGGGAAACACCGCCGGTCAGCCGGCCCTTATCTTTCTTTTTCATGTTTGTTCACCTCATCAATAGCATGAACCATTCTAATTCTTATCATTCATCCGAATCGCTTCTTTTGCCAGCTGGTCGGCTTTTTGGTTTTGCTTTCCCGGTATCCATTTGATGAAAAAAAGAGGGAAGGCCATTTTTAATCGGGTGATCTCTTCGACAAACGACTGAAACGCTTTATTTTTCACGATTTCAAGATCGGCTGCGCGTTCCACGATATCCGAGTCAGTTCGAAAGGAGACCGATTGATACCCGCGCGCTGCACACAGTTTCATGCCTTCAATTAACGCCAGAAATTCCGCTTCCTGATTGGTATGCATTCCAATTGGAATCGAGAAAGATTCTGCTTTTCCTTCATGTTTGATAAAAATGCCGATGCCGGAAGGCCCTGGATTACCGGCGCTCGCTCCGTCAACATATATTTCTGTAGGCATCATGTACTCCTTTCGTCACTCGGAATCATTTTTTTCGCCGCATAAGCATATGGCAGCGAAATCAGAGAAACCGCAAACTTAATCAAATATGTAGAAATAAAAATATGAAGCCAAACATCCGCCGGATATGTGCCAAAAAAAGCGACTCCGGTAAAAATGAATGTATCAAACAGCTGGCTGACTGCTGTACTGCCGCCGTTTCTCAGCCATAGAAGCCGATCGGAAGGAAATATCCTTCTAATTGCCGAATATACATAAACATCCAGTGTTTGGCTGAAGATAAAGGCAAGCAGACTTCCCAAAGCAACTCTCGGGAGAAAACCGAAAATCGTTTCCAGCGCTGTTTGTGAAATATCGCTCGAAGCGGGTTCGAAAAGCAGAACGCCCTGCATAACAAAAGTCAGTGTCAGGAGAGTCGAAAACCCGAGCCATACAGCTTTTCTCGCTTCAGCTGGCCCATATTTTTCATTCAGCACATCTGTAGCAAAAAAGATTGTGCCGTACATCACATTCCCGAGCGTTGCTGTTAAGCCAAACAGCTCAACCGTTTTGACGACTTGAAGGTTGGCACAGACTGTTGCAAAGCCGATCCACACAAATAAACCCATTTTGCCAAATCCTTTATAAAATAAAAGAACAATGATAAAATGAATGATCGCAAAAAAGATCCAAAAAGAGTTATTAAACAAAATGAAGAAGCTTCCTTTCCGGGTTAAGAATGGTTTGATTATAGCACAAGCCCGGCAACTAATGAATGGTAAGGTGATTATATTGAATCTCAGACCGCACATGAAAATAGAAGCAAAAGGGACGGGGCCTGTCTCGTTTTTGGGCGAAAACTGGCTGACTGTTCAGGAAGCGCGTATGCTCGCGAGGGAACTCGGTCGTTTTCCTTATATGAAGGAATTTGAATTCGAAGATGAGAAGGGCGGCGTCTGGACGCTGAAGGAATTAGAAAAGCTGACTGAGGAGCTTGCGCATGAACCTGATGACATTACCGTTTATTTTGACGGCAGTTTCGATAAGGAAAGCCAGCTGGCCGGGCTCGGAATCGTCATTTATTATACATTGGGAAGGACGCGCCATCGCTTAAGAAAAAATAAAAGCTTCCGTCTGAAAACCAATAACGAAGCTGAATATGCCGCTCTTTATGAAGCGATAAGAGAAGTAAGAGAGCTCGGAGCTAGCAGAAATTCAATCACGATCAGAGGGGACTCTCTTGTTGTGCTGAACCAGCTTGACGGCAGCTGGCCTTGCTATGATCCCTCCCATAATGAATGGCTGGATAAAATAGAAGCGCTTCTTGAGTCATTAAAGCTGAGTCCGACATACGAAACGATACAGCGAAAAGAAAATCAGGAAGCTGATGGCCTCGCAAAAAAAATCCTATCTCATCAATTCATAGAAAGCCACATGAAATTAGACTGTAACGGAGATGACAATATTGGATAAGAAAGCTATATATAAGGAACTGACAGAACTGCAAGATGAATATTGCAAAGACTGTTTTATTAAGAAGCAGTTTCGCAAGGAATTTGGCAAAACATATGCACATTCATTTTGTATCAATAAATGTACAGTGGGGGAAAAGCTTAAATCATATGGAGATGTCTTAACCAAGCACTAAAAAATAAAACCGCAGCTTCTGCGGTTTTATTTTTTAAATTCATCCAGCTGATGCTGGCAGGCATCTAACAGCTGCTGTTGCTGCTGTACAAATTCAGGATCATCAAGAGCTGCCAGTTCTTGAGACAGTGAAAGCTCTCTGGCGTCCTCGATGGCTTGGTATGCGGAATTGAGTAATGTTGAGCTTCGGCCTCTTGTGGCGGCGCCGGTCGTTTTCTGCGCTGTTTCCACCGCTAGCTCCAGCTGCCGTTTATCGGTAAATCCAGTCTGCTCCTCTTCATGAAATTCTGATTTCACAAAAAAACACCTCCGCAACTATTTTGCAGAGTTTTTTAAAATTTATGTGCCAAAATAGAAAATAAAATAAAAAATAAGCCGATATAACTATTGAACCTGAATGAGTAGGTCTGTTTTACTATTTGAGGTATCTTGGTAGAGAAGGGGAGCACAGCTATGGATGATAAAGACTTAAAATCGATCCTTCACAAAACATTTATAGAAATATACAATGATTTAGAAGAACTTGCGGATATTGCGAAAAAAGGAAAGCCGTCAATGGAAAAGCATATTGAAGAGATTGAGCAGAGGTGCAAACAAAACATTTTAGCGATCGAAATTCAGATGAAAATCAAATAGGAGAGGCATTTGCCTCTCCTCTATTTGTCAACTTATATTGAGTTTAGAGTTTTACAACATTAGAAGCTTGAGGTCCACGATTACCTTCGACAATTTCAAAAGAAACTTCTTGTCCTTCTTCTAATGATTTGTATCCTTCTCCTTCGATAGCTGTGAAGTGAACAAATACATCGTCTCCGCCTTCAACTTCAATGAAGCCGAATCCTTTTTCGTTGTTGAACCATTTTACTTTACCGTTTTGCATATTGCTTAATTCCTCCTAGTACTGTAGCACCCATGTGCTAAAAAAAATTTTGTATCATTTAACTTCGTTTTGTTGTTAAATGATGGTTCAACTATACACCATCTGGCAGCACGCGTCAAGTTGCGAAACTGCTTATTTTTCAAAAAAAGGGCAAGTTTCTCAAAAAAATGTAACCGCTTTTACGAAAAGATGAATGCGAATAAAAAAGAGCACACGATTTTTCGTGTGCTCCTGCAAGAACATCAGTTAAGAAAGCGCCTTGGCTTTTTGTTTGGTCGTCATCATTTCTGATTCCTTCAAAATATCCTCCAAAATCACTTCAGAGGAGTGTGCCAAATGAAGACTCTTAATGTTTTTCTTCATTCGCTGTAAGGTATCTTCATCTGAAAGAAGGGAAGTGACAGACTCGAGAATCTCTTCATGCCGGTTCACGACAATGGCAGCTCCGCGGTCCTCAAAGAAATTTGCGTTTTCTTTTTCTTGTCCGGGTACTGGTTTGTACAGAATGACAGGCACGCCGATAGCAGTGGCTTCTGTCAAAGTAATGCCGCCTGGTTTTGTAATCATGCAATCTGTGACCCGGAAGAGCTCGTCAATTCGCTCTACATAGCCGAGAACCTTTAAGTTATCGCTGTTTTCTGCTTCAAGTATGCTCAAGGATTCTTTTAAAGCCGTATTTTTTCCGCATACGACCACCACTTGCACCTGATCATCCATAACAAGGTTTTCGCACAGCTCTTTTACATTCTTTAATACACCGTGTGCGCCAGCCATGATGAGCAGCACTTTTTTATCAGGCGAAAGATCGTACTTTTTATAAATCGGCTCAACCGGCAGCGATTCTTCAAATTGAGGCCTGATCGGAATTCCCGTAATTTTCACGTTGCTGGGATGGGTCCCGATCTCAATCAGTTTTTCCTTCACATAATCTGTCGCCACATAATATTTATCCACATTTTCGTGAACCCAAATTTTATGAAGACAAAAATCAGTCATGACGTTGAAGGTAGGAATAACTCTTCCTGTTCTCCGTCTGTATTCGGGTACGACGATCATCGGAAATGTATTAATAATGATGTCGGGCTGATGTTCATCGACAAGTTCGCCCAATCGTTTATTTCCCATTTTAAAGTAAATATTAAATTTACGTTTATTATAGATTTTGTCAACTCCGTAATAAAACAAACGATAAAACTGTTTTCCGATTGAGAAGCTTTTTAAATAAAGGTACTGAGTTACCTCTGAAACAATCGGATTTGACTCTTGATACAAATTAGAAACTGTTACATGCTGAAAGCCGAGACGTACACATTGTTCATAAAGCGTTTTGGCTACCTGTACATGTCCATTTCCGTAATTTGCAGTCAAAATTAATACTCTTTTATTGGTATTCAAGTAAATTCACCTCAATGTAATCAACAACAAGCAAGCTTCATGCATCGTAAGGAGTTATTGTCTATACATAAACATAACACAAATACATAATCGAATTATTAATGCAGTGAAAAAATTAAGCTAATTTTAAAAGATTCGGATTCCAGTATTTTTAATTTTTGTTATACGCATACTGAATCAGATGTATTTTATCATATTTTTTGCTCAGCGTATCACTTTAAAAAGAAAAATTAGTCCCATTCATAAGGAGTTTCTTGGTAAACATAATAATTAAGCCAGTTCATAAACAATAATGTCGCATGTGCTTTCCAGCGATTGACAGGTTCTTTGCTGTCTTCTGCGAAATAATGTTTCGGCGCCTCGACAGTCGAAAGGTTTCGTTCCAGATCTCTTTCATACTCTTGAAGCAGCGTATTTGTATCATATTCAGGGTGTCCTGTTAAAAAGACTTGTTTTTCGTCTTTTGATACAATTAAGCAAACCCCAGCTTCCTTTGATGCAGTAAGAATGTTTAACTCGGGCACTGCTTGCAGTTGTTCCATATTTATATCTGTATGCCGGGAATGCGGCACGTAGTATAGCTCGTCAAAACCTCTTACCAATCTTTCGTGCTTGGAAAGAACAGTATGTTCAAACACACCAAAGATTTTTTTCGGCATTTCAGTTTTTTCCACGCCGTAATGATAATACAAACCTGCCTGAGCACCCCAGCAAATATGCAAGGTTGACGTGACATTCGTTTTGCTCCATTCCATAATCTCTTTGAGCTCTTCCCAATAAGAAACATCTTCAAACGCCAAATGCTCGATCGGCGCACCGGTGATGATCATGCCGTCAAATTTCTTATGACGGATATTGGAGAATGTCGTATAAAACTCATCAAGGTGTTCCCTTGCTGTATTTTTCGGTGTATGAGTGCTTGGGATTAAAAATGTAAAATGAACCTGCAAAGGCGAATTCCCAAGCAGTCTGAGCAGCTGAGTTTCCGTTTGGATTTTTTTCGGCATTAAATTTAAAATAATAATTTTCTGCGGCCGGATATCCTGATGAAATGCTCTGCTTTCATCCATTACAAAGATATGTTCACTCTCAAGCACCTGTTTTGCCGGCAGGTGTGTAGGTATATTAATAGGCAACGTGCCACCTCCATCATTTCCCCGTTAATTTTCTTCATTATAGGAATTTTCCCGCCAATTTTCAATCTATCTATAAGGGTTTGAAGGGGAACAGCAGAAAATACTATATAATAAACGCAAACATATGACTTTTGGTTTCACTGTAATGAGTTTTCCAGGTGTCATGCAATAAATAGAATAATAGCTCCTTCTCAAGAGATGTTTCTGTTCATAAACAAATGATCCGATGAGGGAAGAACATCCGTTAAACACGATGTCTGTACAATTGATAAACCTAGAGCTTCCGTTTTGTTTTGAAACAGGAAAAAAGGTAAAATAATCACAGCACTCAGGTTCATTAGGAGGGAATTTCAATGTCTATATACAATATGAGGGTCCGCACCATTACAGGCAAAGACATGACACTTCAGCCATTTGCCGGAAAGGTGTTGTTGATTGTTAACACAGCCAGTAAATGCGGTTTTACTCCTCAATTTAAGCAGCTTCAGGAGTTGTATGATACATACCAGCCGGAGGGCCTGGAGATTTTAGGGTTTCCCTGCAATCAATTTATGAATCAGGAGCCTGACGACGAGGAAGGCATACAGGAATTTTGCGAAACAAATTACGGTGTGACGTTTCCCATGTTTTCAAAAGTCGAGGTGAATGGAAAAAATGCCCACCCGCTTTTTGCGTATTTGACAGACAATGCGAAAGGTATGCTTGGAACAAAGGCAATCAAATGGAATTTCACTAAATTTGTAGTGGACAGAAACGGAGAAATAGCCGGACGCTATTCACCAAACACAAATCCGAAAGAACTGGAAGACGTTATTGCGAAGTTATTAGGACAATAAAGAGGGTGTTTTGGTGCGGGATCGAAAACTGATGCAGACAGAGCAAATCAGGACATGGGTCAAATCTGTTCTGAGCGGGGAAAGCACGGGTCATGATTGGCTCCATGTGTCAAGAGTTGCAGAGCTTGCTTTATATATTGGAAAAAAGGAAAATGCGGATTTGTTCGTCGTTGAAGCGGCAGCCTTGGTTCATGATTTGATTGATGTGAAGCTGCCTGACGCAATCAGGCTTTCAGTCAGTGAGGTGGACGAACGGCTGGTTTCTTTAGGAGCCGGAAAAGATGAGGCTGAAAGAATTATTCACATTATTACAAGAATGTCCTTTCGGGACAGGGAAAAGCTCGGAAAAGAACCGCTTTCACTTGAGGGGAAAATCGTACAGGATGCTGACAGGCTGGATGCAATCGGCGCAGTTGGTATAGCACGGACGTTTATGTTTGCGGGAGCAAAGGGACATAGCCTATATGGAAATGATAAGAGTGCCTATGCCCACTTTTTCAGCAAGCTGCTGCTCCTAAAAGATATGATGAATACAGATACCGCAAGAGAAATGGCTGACGAGAGGCATAAATTTATGCTTCATTTTGTCAGTCAATTAGAAAAAGAAATTCCCGGAATTGATATTGAAACATCGTAATAGAAGGCGCGGGGCGACTATGTTAGAATAAGTCACAGATAGGCTATAGGAGGACAATCATGAAGATAAAATCAATTGAACCGACGCCAAGCCCGAATACAATGAAGGTCATCTTAACGGAAGAGCTTCCGGCGGGCAAAAGCAATAATTATAAACCGGATCAGGCAGAAGGCGCCCCGCCTGTTGTCGTGGAAATCCTAAATATTGAAGGAGTTAAAGGGGTATATCACGTTGCCGACTTTCTTGCGGTTGAACGGAACGCCAGATATGACTGGAAAGACATTTTACCGCAAGTCCGGACGGCATTTGGAATGGAGAGCGCTGAGAGTGCAAAAAACCGCTCGGATCAGGAGTCATTTGGAGAAGTGAAAGTTTTTGTGCAGATGTTCAGCGAAATTCCTATGCAAGTCAAATTGACAGATGGTGAGCGTGAAGAGCGGTTCGGGCTTCCTGACCGTTTTCAGCAGGCGATCTTAAAACTCAGATCTGAAGCGTCAAATGTTGTGTTTGAACGAGCTTGGAAAGAACAAGGCGTCAGATTCGGCGATTTTACTGAAATCGGCCATGACGTGACAGAAGAGCTTCAGGCCGCTTACAGTGATGAAAGGCTGAAACGGCTAACGGAAGCAGCGGCCCAAGGTAAAGGCGAAACGAAACAAACGGCACAGCGCAAAACCTATAAAGTAACGCTTGACATGCTGGATGATGAGGACTGGAAGCAGCGATACGCACACTTGGAGCAGATGGATCCGAAAGAAGAGGACATCCCCGTTTTGCAAAAAGCATTGGATGATCCAAAGGTGTCCATTAGAAGACAGGCTGTTGTGTATTTGGGAATGATTGAATCACCTGGTGTTCTTCCTCTATTGTATAAGGCGCTTGAGGATAAGTCTGTATCGGTGAGAAGGACGGCTGGAGACTGCCTGTCTGATATCGGCGACCCTCAAGCCATCCCTGCGATGATAAAATCGTTAAGCGACTCAAGCAAGCTGGTCCGCTGGCGCGCCGCTATGTTCCTATACGAAGTCGGTGATGAAAGTGCAATAGAAGCTTTGCGGGCTGCTGAAGATGATCCGGAATTCGAAGTCAGCCTTCAAGTGAAAATGGCGCTGGAACGAATCGAGCATGGGGAAGAGGCAAAAGGTTCAGTCTGGAAACAAATGACAGAGAGCAGAAAAAAAGGCGAATAAAAAAGAAGATGAAGGTGCAGATCATGCACCTTTTTTGTTTGAATTCACTTTTTATAAAAATTATTTCGAATATTGTTGAAAAATAATCAAAAACTATATATAGTAAGTAACAATATTAATAGTTGGAGGGTTCACATCGACAGAAAGCTATATAAATATAAAAACATGAATCAAACAACCGAGGAAAGGGCGGCCTGAAATTATGCGATTTAGCAAAAACGCCCCACAAATAAACTGAAAATTGTTAAAATAAAATTCAATCTAACAATTGAGACTATTTAGGAGGATCACCATGGCAGAATTACGCAGTAACATGATCACACAAGGAATCGATAGAGCACCGCACCGCAGTTTGCTTCGCGCAGCAGGTGTAAAAGAAGAGGATTTTGGCAAACCGTTTATTGCGGTTTGTAACTCATATATTGATATCGTTCCCGGTCATGTTCACTTGCAGGAGTTTGGAAAAATCGTAAAAGAAGCAATCAGAGAAGCCGGAGGCGTACCGTTTGAATTTAATACAATCGGTGTAGATGACGGAATTGCGATGGGGCATATCGGAATGAGATATTCGCTCCCGAGCCGTGAGATCATCGCGGACTCAGTGGAAACTGTCGTATCAGCGCACTGGTTTGACGGAATGGTCTGTATTCCGAACTGTGATAAAATCACGCCGGGAATGCTTATGGCGGCTATGCGCATCAACATTCCGACCATTTTTGTCAGCGGAGGACCGATGGCGGCAGGAAGAACAAGCGACGGCCGCAAAATCTCTCTTTCTTCAGTATTTGAGGGAGTCGGTGCTTATCAAGCTGGAAAAATCGGCGAAAGCGAACTTCAAGAATTAGAACAGTTCGGCTGCCCGACATGCGGATCTTGCTCGGGAATGTTTACAGCAAACTCAATGAACTGTCTGTCAGAGGCGCTTGGATTGGCTTTGCCTGGTAATGGAACCATTCTCGCGACATCACCGGAACGAAAAGAGTTTGTCAGAAAATCAGCTGCGCAATTAATGGAAACCATTCGCAAAGACATCAAACCGAGAGATATCGTTACAGTAAAAGCGATTGATAACGCGTTTGCGCTTGATATGGCGCTCGGCGGTTCAACAAATACTGTACTTCATACGCTTGCCCTTGCAAATGAAGCTGGCGTTGAATACTCTTTAGAACGCATCAATGAAGTCGCAGAGCGCGTGCCGCATTTGGCTAAGCTGGCGCCTGCATCTGATGTATTTATTGAAGATCTTCATGAAGCGGGCGGTGTGTCTGCAGCATTGAATGAGCTTTCCAAAAAAGAAGGAGCACTTCATTTGGACGCGCTGACAGTTACAGGTGAGACGCTTGGAGAAACCATTGCCGGACATGAAGTGAAGGATTATAACGTGATTCATCCGTTAGATCAGCCATTCACTGAAAAGGGCGGCCTTGCCGTATTATTCGGAAATCTGGCTCCGGACGGCGCTATCATCAAAACCGGCGGCGTACAGAACGGAATTACGAGACACGAAGGGCCGGCTGTCGTATTCGACTCTCAGGATGAGGCGCTAGACGGCATTATCAACCGGAAAGTAAAAGAAGGCGATGTCGTCATCATTCGTTACGAAGGGCCAAAGGGCGGGCCGGGTATGCCTGAAATGCTTGCACCTACATCACAGATTGTCGGAATGGGGCTTGGTCCGAAAGTAGCGCTGATTACAGACGGACGTTTTTCCGGAGCATCCCGAGGCCTTTCAATCGGACACGTATCACCAGAGGCAGCAGAAGGCGGACCGCTTGCCTTTGTTGAAAACGGTGATCATATCATCGTTGATATTGAAAAACGCATCCTGGACGTTCAAGTGCCTGAAGAAGAATGGGAAAAACGGAAAGCAAATTGGAAAGGCTTTGAGCCAAAAGTGAAAACCGGCTATTTAGCCCGTTATTCTAAACTTGTGACAAGTGCCAATACGGGCGGTATCATGAAAATCTAGACACAAGGATCACATTCTTTTGATTTAAGACGTGAACATTTGAAATCCGGCGCTCTCTATAGTATCCTTTACTTCAGATGAAGGATAATAGAGGGGGCTTTTTTTATGTCAATGGCTTATGAAGAATATATGCGCCAGCTTGTCGTTCCGATGCGTCGCGAGCTGACTGGGGCCGGTTTTGAAGAATTAACAACGGCAGAAGAAGTGGAGAATTTTATGGAAAAGGCAGAGGGCACAACTCTCGTAGTCGTTAACTCTGTTTGCGGTTGTGCAGCTGGTCTTGCGCGTCCTGCGGCAACTCAGGCAGTCCTGCAGAACGACAAAACACCTGACAATACGGTGACAGTATTTGCGGGCCAAGATAAAGAAGCCACTGCAAAAATGCGGGAGTATTTTACAGGCCAGGAGCCTTCTTCGCCGTCAATGGCTCTTTTGAAAGGCAAAGAAGTCGTGCATTTTATTCCGCGTCATGAGATTGAAGGGCACGAAATGGAAGAAATCATGAAAAACTTAACTGACGCCTTTGATGCACACTGCTAAATGCCCGTTTTCCGGGCATTTTCTTTTGGAGTATAGATCATGATTACAACAAGCTATAGACCGTCTGACCACACGATAAAGATCGCAAAAATGCTTTCGGAAGAGCTGGGTATACGATATTGCGACCGAAATAAACAAACGGTTGAAAATATGCTGAAGTCAGCTGAGCGTGATTTGCTCGTGATTGGAAAAGAGCGGTTCGAACTTTATACAAAACAAGGCGGTAAATTCTTTTTTCATCCGAATACAGCGATGTTCAGAGCTAAACGGTTTATGCGCGGCGAGCAAGAGCCAATGCTTCGGGCAACCGGCTTAACGGCCGGAGATTCTTTTTTGGATTGCACGCTCGGTCTGGCTTCCGACGCAATTATCGCAAGTATGGCCGTTGGCGAAACAGGGTCGGTGATCGGGCTGGAAAAAAACAAGCTTGTGTCCGTTCTGGTGAATACGGGGCTCCATTCGTGGGAAACCGGTATAGAACAGCTTCAAGCTGCCATGAGAAGAATACAAGTGAATCATGCGGATTGCTTTGACTATCTAAAGCAGCTGCCTGACAAATCAGTAGATGTCATTTATTTTGATCCGATGTTTCATGAGCCTGTAGAGTCGTCTGATGGCATCGCGCCATTACGAGAGCTGGCTGAGGATTCTGCATTGGCTGACGGCTGCATCAAAGAAGCGGTGCGGGCAGCCAGAAAAAGCGTGGTACTCAAAGACCATTGGAAAAGCCCGCGCTTTGACCAACTTGGTTTTAACGTATTGAAAAGAAAAACAGCGCTTTTTCACTACGGTGTTATTCAAATCGCAAGCGAAACAAGCCCGTGAAGAACCTCACGGGCTTGTTTCTAATCGGTGACTTCCATGACGACAAAGTATAATAATGTTAAAAGTGAAACCGTTGCAAATAAAGCGTCAATCATGCGGAAGGCCTCCTTTCATATTATATTGTAAGCGTTTTTACACACGCAGCAAAGCAACAAATCTCCTAAATTGACTTAGAGCTTCATATAGTACATGACTTGTAAGTTCGACCTATGATAAAATAAGAGAAACATGACAACAAAATAGAGAGGAATAAGCAGTCATGAAATTGTGGATGAGAAAGACCCTTGTGGTTTTATTTACCATCGTAACGTTCGGGCTCGTATCTCCTCCGGCTGCTCTCATGGCAGACAAGCCTTCAGGACAGCTGAGCAGTCTTGAGCAGAATGATTACACCGCTTTTTATGATGAGCATGATTTGTACGATGATTATGAATCGGAAGACAGGCGAGACCCCGAATTACTTTTTCAATCGTACAAGGAACAGCTCCTTGACAGCGCTGAAAATCAGTCTTTTTTGAAATTTGGCAGCAAAATTGCTCCGGTCATTGAAGATGACTATCGGAAAGAGATTCTGCCGAAAATCGAAAACGTCATATGTGACTTTTTAGCGACATTACAAGATGACGAAGCGTATCAAGATGTTGTGATTTCAAGCAAGCCTTCAGCGGGGAAAACGGAGAAAATCTTTCACGTTTTTAATCGGACAACCGGAGAAGACCTCCTTAGGTTCCATGTGCGCAGAGATCACCCTCCGCATGACGGCTACTGGTTTAATTTTCATTATCATACAGCAGAAGATGGATTTCAATCACACCATGAGCTTGGGAGCATTTATTGGGACCGCAACACACCTCCCAACTGGATGAGTGCCTAAAGGAGATGCCATTAGATATGAAAAAGTACACAATGAATGAAATGGTCGATATAACAAAAGATATGCTGAACAAACGGGGCGTTATGATAGAAGATATTGCGCGTATTGTTCAAAAACTTCAGGAAAAATACAATCCAAATCTCCCGCTTAGTGTATGTATGGAGAATGTAGAAAAAGTACTGAACAAGCGTGAAATTATCCATGCTGTTTTAACCGGGCTGGCGCTTGATCAGCTTGCAGAGCAGAAACTTCTTCCTGAACCGCTGCAGCATCTTGTTGAAACAGATGAACCGCTGTACGGCATAGATGAAATTATCCCTCTTTCAATCGTTAATGTGTACGGTTCGATCGGCTTGACCAACTTTGGTTATTTGGATAAAGAGAAGATCGGAATTATTAAGGAGCTCGATGAAAGCCCTGACGGCATCCATACGTTTTTGGATGATATTGTGGCAGCACTTGCAGCCGCAGCAGCGAGCAGAATTGCCCATACGCATCAGGATCTGCAAGATGAAGAAAAAGAACAGGACGAAAAGCCTGTTGTCAGCTGACTTATAAAAAAATCATTTCTGGGTTCAGAAATGATTTTTTATTGTGTTACACTACTATAAGACTACTTTTTAAAGGATGAATAAAATGAAACAATATAAAGATTTATGCCGACATGTTTTAGATCATGGTGAAAAAAAGGGTGACCGTACAGGAACCGGAACAATCAGCACCTTCGGCTATCAAATGAGATTTAATTTACAGGAAGGCTTCCCGATGCTGACCACAAAAAAACTTCACTTTAAATCAATTGCGCACGAGCTGCTTTGGTTTTTAAAGGGTGATACCAATGTACGCTATCTGCAGGAAAACGGAGTGCGTATTTGGAATGAGTGGGCTGATGAAAACGGTGAACTCGGACCTGTATATGGTTCACAATGGCGCTCATGGCGGGGAGCTGACGGAGAAACCATTGATCAAATTTCACGTCTTGTGGAAGATATTAAAACAAATCCGAACTCAAGACGTTTAATCGTCAGTGCATGGAATGTTGGTGAAATCGATAAAATGGCCTTGCCTCCGTGCCACTGTCTGTTTCAATTTTATGTATCTGACGGCAAGCTGTCCTGCCAGCTTTATCAGCGCTCAGCCGATGTTTTCCTCGGTGTGCCGTTTAATATAGCTTCTTATGCGCTGCTTACGATGATGATCGCGCATGTAACAGGGCTTGAGCCGGGCGAGTTTATTCATACATTCGGCGATGTTCATATTTATCAAAATCACATTGAACAGGTTAACTTGCAGCTGACCAGAGATGTCCGCCCGCTGCCGAAGCTTCGTTTTGCCAGAGAGGTTGATTCGATTTTCGGCTTTACGTTTGATGACTTTATCATTGAAGATTACAATCCGCATCCGCATATTAAAGGAGCGGTCAGCGTATGATTTCATTCATTTTCGCGATGGATGCCAACCGGCTTATCGGAAAGGACAATGATTTGCCGTGGCATTTGCCGAATGACCTTGCATACTTTAAAAAAATAACCTCAGGACATTCAATCATCATGGGGCGAAAAACATATGAATCAATTGGACGTCCGCTTCCGAATCGGAAAAATATTGTTGTGACATCTGCACACGATTCAGAATTTCCCGGTTGTACCGTCGTCAGTTCAATAGAGGATGTGCTCCAGATTGCCTCAGATACTGAGGAATGCTTCGTGATCGGAGGCGCACAGCTTTACACGGCGCTGTTCCCTTATGCGGACAGGCTGTATATGACAAAAATACACCACCAGTTTGATGGAGACCGCTACTTTCCTGAATTTGATGAGAGCAAATGGAAACTTGTTTCTTCTGAGCAAGGGACTAAGGACGAAAAAAATCCGTATGACTATGAATTTTTAGTGTATGAAAAAAAGAATGTATCATCTGAAGCGGGAGGATTTTAATTGATTCGCTACAGCTGTCTAGTGATTTACATTGTGTATATGCTGTTAAAAAATATAAAACAATTGTTTAATCAAAGAATGCTGGATCCGCGTCTGTCATACAAAAAACAGATGACGCTCGTTTACGAGCAGCCAAAGGCGTTTTTGGAAGGCTGTATCGGCATTTCAGGATCTGTAATCACCATTCATCAGCCAGAGCCGATACCGAGCGGTCCTGTTTTGTATGTGCATTCTCGTTTAGGATTGCCTGAACTTGCTTTGATTGCCGGGTATATTGAAGAACCAGCCGGATTTATCGCAAATCCCAAAGTGTTTCGTTTACCGATTATCGGGCAATGGCTTGAACGGATGAATGTCATTCGAGAGAGCGGTTCAGAAATGGTATATGAAGATATTTTGACCCAATTAGAAAAAGGCCAAAGCATGATTCTTTCTTTAGATGGCTGTATCAATCCATTGGAACTTGCAGCCCGCTGCAGCTTTCCGGTTGTAATGGTGGAAACGAAAGGAACCGATGAACTGCTGAAGGGATCGCTTTTTAAACGCTTAAAGCCAGCAGATATAGAAGTGTCATTTTCCAAGGCTTATATACCGGCAAGTGAGAAGCAATTACGGGCCTAAAAAAGCGCAGTCACTGAGACTGCGCTTTTTCATTAGGATAAAAACGGCACTTTCACACAATAGAACAGCACGCAGAAAAACATCGCCGCACTCCCGCCTAAAACAAAGCTGTGCCAAATGGCATGATGGAAAGGAATCTTTCTCCAAATATAAAAGATCGTTCCGGCTGAATACAACAGACCGCCAAGTAAAAGAAGGCTGAATCCAGCTCCTGTCAGTGAAGCATATAAAGGCTTAACCGCGATAATCATTAGCCATCCCATTAATAAATACATCAAGGTAGATAAAATGATAAACCGTTTTACGAAGAAAATTTTGAATACGATTCCGCCAAGGGCAAGCGCCCAAACGATGATCAGCAGGGTGAAGCCGAGTGTGCCTTTTAACGGTCCAAGCAGAAAGGGGGTATAGGTTCCGGCAATCAACACGTAAATGGCGCTATGGTCAATAATCTCCAAAATATCTTTCGTCTTTTTGTGCTGAATGCTGTGAAGCAGGGTGGAGCTCAAATAAAGCAGCAGCATGGAAACACCAAATATGGTAAAACTGACGATATCCGATGCGGACCCGTAATTAGCCGCAAATATGATGAGAAACACTAATGCTGGTATGGATAAGAACACACCGATGCCGTGGGTAATGGCGTTGGCGATCTCTTCTTTTATTGTATACACGTACATTCTCCTCTCTTTAGCTGCTACATCATTTGTTTTTGCAGCGTTTCTAAAAAATTCAGCCCTTCTAAAGTGATTTTCGTGCCCGCACGTCCGCGGCTTTTTGTCACATACTCTTTCTTCTCCAAATAATCGAGACGGCTTCTGACCTGCTGCGGCGTTAAAGAGATTTGGCTGTTTTTGCTGCTTTCAGAGATGATCCGTCTGCTTGCCGGTTCGCCTTTTTCATTTAACACTTTTATGGTTTCCAAAATAAACAGAAACTCGGCTTTTTCCATTAAAGTCAGAAGCTTCGCTTTTTTCTTCGTCGTTTTTTCATTTAGCCCGTCCCGTATATACGGCGGCACATCATACGGATGAATGGTTCCCCCGCTTGATACAGCCGCCATATAATCTGCAGCGTTTTTTAATTCTCTTACATTCCCATTAAAGGGATGCTGTTCAAGCAGCGGAAAGACTGAGGGATCAATTAACAATTGCTGCCCCGATTCCGAAAGGAAATACTGGGTCAAAAGGGGGATATCGCTTTTTCGCTCGGATAGCACCGGCAATGTGAGCGTTAAAATGTTCAGCCTGTAAAATAAGTCCTGCCTGAATGTATTTTCAGCAACATCTGTTATTGGGATTGCAGAAGCACAGATGATTCTCGGTTTTTCCCCATCTGAGTCAAGTGCTTCTAGAAGCTTAGCTTGTACAGAAACCGGCATACTCCATAAGTCATTAAGAAAAAGTGTACCTCGGGCGGCTTTTTGAAACGCACCGCAGGCATCATCAGCGCCAAAAAGCTCGTATGCAAGGCTTTCTTCTGAATGGGTGCTGCAATTGATACTGATCAATGGTTCGCCGTTTCTTGAAGAGCCTTGGTGTATGGCCTGTGCAAAATGATCCTTGCCTGTTCCGACCTTTCCTGTGATCAGGACAGGAAGCTCTGATAGGGCGAACTGCAAGGCGACTCGTTTTGTTTCGAGAAATAGTTGATGCTCTCCAATTAGATTATGAAAAGTGCGAGATCGAGGTGCTGTAAACATTTATTGGCTCCTTTTGGTTCTAATTGGTTCTATTATAGCATGCCTTTCAGATGAAAACATCTTTTATCTTTAAGAAACTTTTTTCTTAGGCTGCTGGATACAGGTCACGCAGATGTTATCACGGGTGCGGGGAACTTAGAATACGATTCACTTTTTTATTTACTAAATAAAAATAATTGTCTTATTATTTGAATATTCATGTTATAATGGCATATTAAATAGGGATTTAAAACAAGAAAGGAATCTGTACATGAAACCGTTGCTTAAAGAAAACTCTCTCATCCAAGTGAAAGACATTTTAAAGGCTCATCAAAACGTGAAGGACGTTGTGACTCACACACCGCTGCAAAGGAATGACAGACTTTCTGAGAGATACGAATGCAATATTTATTTGAAACGAGAAGACTTGCAGGTAGTCAGATCTTTTAAACTCAGAGGGGCTTATAACAAAATGAAGCAGCTCTCTGACGAGCAGACTAAAAACGGAGTCGTGTGCGCAAGTGCCGGAAACCACGCGCAAGGTGTAGCGTTTTCGTGTAAACACCTGGGCGTTCACGGGAAGATTTTCATGCCTTCCACAACACCAAGACAAAAAGTGTCACAAGTTGAACTGTTCGGAAAAGGGTTTATCGATATTATTTTGACAGGTGATACTTTTGATGATGCGTATAAAAACGCAGTTGAATGCTGTGAGCAGGAACACCGCACCTTTATCCATCCGTTTGATGATCCGGATGTAATGGCCGGTCAGGGAACTCTGGCGGTCGAAATTTTAAACGATATTGATACAGAACCGCATTTTCTATTTGCAAGTGTCGGAGGAGGCGGGCTTCTTGCAGGGGTCGGCACGTATATGAAAAACGTGTCTCCTGAAACCAAAGTAATCGCGGTTGAACCGGCGGGCGCTGCGTCTTATTTTGAATCTAACAAAGCTGGACATGTCGTCACGTTAGATAAAATTGATAAATTTGTGGACGGAGCGGCTGTAAAAAAAATCGGCGATGAAACCTTTCAAGCGCTAGAAACCGTTGTAGATGACATACTTCTCGTGCCAGAAGGGAAGGTATGCACAGCCATTCTTGAACTATATAATCAATGTGCGATTGTCGCTGAACCGGCGGGTGCTCTTTCTGTCGCGGCACTGGATTTATATAAGGAAGAAATTAAAGGGAAAAACGTAGTATGTGTTGTCAGCGGCGGCAATAACGATATCGGAAGAATGCAGGAAATGAAGGAGCGGTCTATGATTTTCGAAGGCCTTCAGCACTATTTCATCGTCAATTTTCCGCAAAGAGCTGGTGCACTCCGTGAATTTCTTGATGAAGTTCTTGGGCCGAATGATGACATTACACGATTTGAGTATACGAAGAAAAACAATAAAAGCAACGGACCGGCCCTGGTCGGCATTGAGCTTCAAAACAAAGCAGACTATGGGCCGCTGATTGAACGGATGAATAAAAAAGCGTTTCATTATTTAGAGGTAAATAAGGATCAAGATTTATTCCACCTGCTGATCTGATTTTTTCGGCACAACCGCGCAAAATGACAGACAGCCCGGCCGGCATTGTATATAATAGAAGAAAACAATCAAAAAATGAGGATTGATAGCTTGTTACTCAAAAGCCTAGAGTTCAAACGCAGCGACGGGATTCAGGTGAAAGTGACAGAAATACCTGTGTTAAAGGAAGATGAACATTATTTCTTTATGTTGAATCAGCATTTGCAGATCTACTTAAAAGAAGTGTTTTCATCAAAAAGCAGGACAAAAGTGTATTCTTTCCGACAATATATGAAGCGCCGGATGAAATGGACTGATTATCAGGCTGTTTTTCATCAAGAGGTGTTAAAACACAACGCGTGATACGCCGTTTATTCCTGTGTGTCCCCTTTGCTATGCCGCTCGCAGGCGGACGAAGGGGCATGCAGGAATTTTTTTTGCGGGTATAGAATTAAACAAGATGTAAGAAGGTAAGCGCGGCATTAGTAAGCGCTTTAAGCTGGAAAGGGTGAAGGGCATGAAGATGATCAAAGGGTTGGCGGCGGGGCTGATTTTTCTGCTTTTGTGTGCCTGCGGAGGACATCAGATTAAGGATCCGCTTAATTACCAAGTGGAGTCTTTTACTTTTAAAAACCAAGATGGCAAAAATGTTTCTTTAGACAGTTTAAAAGGAAAGGTTTGGCTCGCAGACTTTATTTTTACCAATTGTGAGACCGTGTGTCCGCCGATGACGGCTCATATGACAGATCTTCAAAAGAAATTAAAGGCTGAGAATATAGATGTGCGCATCGTATCCTTTAGTGTTGATCCTGAGAATGATAACCCGAAGCAGCTGAAAAAATTTGCGGCAAATTATCCTTTATCTTTTGATAACTGGGATTTTCTAACGGGATACACTCAAAGTGACATCGAGACGTTTGCGTTTGATAGCTTTAAAGCGATCGTGAAGAAACCTGAAGGCCAGGATCAGGTCATTCATCAATCCTCTTTTTATTTAGTAGGCCCTGACGGTAAAGTGCTGAAAGATTACAATGGAGTAGAAAATACACCATACGATGACATCATCGCTGATGTGAAAGCGGCTAGTAAACTCAAGTAATCTCGAAGACAAGGCATTTTCAAATCTCCTAAAACATGATACACTTTCCACTAGTAGAATGGGGAGGAGCAACAAGATTGAAACTGCGCATTTTTGCACTCATGGCCAGTTTGATTTTGCTTCTTACTGCATGTACGAGCATACGTACAGCATCTGAGGGAAAACAAAAAGCCCATGAACTGAAAACGAAGGAACACATTGTCATTGCCGCTGTCGGAGATTCGCTTACAGAAGGTGTCGGAGATCCTGAGGGCAAGGGATATGTCGGCAAGGTGGCGGATTCTATCCGGTCAAATGAGCAAGTCAAAAAGGTTGACGTTAAAAATTATGCCGTCAAAGGGAATCGTTCGGAGGATTTGTTAGAGAAACTAAAAGATAAAAACGTTCAAAAAGGCATAAAAGATGCAGATTATGTCTTTTTAACAATTGGCGGTAATGATCTGATGAAGGTCCTTCGTCAAAACTTTCTGCAATTAACCGTCGAACCGTTTCAGGAAGAGGAAAAGCCGTACGAAAAGCGTTTTAAAAAAATCATTTCAGAAATCCGCGCACTGAATAATCACGCAGAGCTGATTTATGTCAGCATGTATAATCCGTTTACATTTACTTTATCTGAATTACAGGAAATAAACGGGGTAGTCACTGATTGGAACAACATTGCTAAAAAAGAGCTGAAAAAAGATAAACATGCAAAAATCATTAATATAGAAGACTTGTTCAATCAAAAAAGTGACAGTAAACGAATTTCTGAGGAAGATGATTTTCATCCTAATGGAACGGGTTATTCCTTAATAGCGAAGCGGGTCTATCAAGCAATTGAAAAAGAAGGATTACCGAAAGAGTAGGGTGAAATCATGAATAACTGGAAACGACTGTTTTTTATATTGCTTGCCATCAATATTGTATTAGCAGTAGGATTCGTGACGCTGGTCATGCTGCCGGGCAAGCAAGCGGAGGTAGAGGATACCTCTAAAAGCGAGTACGGATTTCAAGTGACAAGCACAAAAGAATCCTTAGCTGCGTTTGTCAACTCATATTTAAACGAGAAAGCGTCAAATCAGCTTGATTACAAAGTGGATATAGATGACGATGTCCATGTGGCAGGGAAAATCAAAGCATTTTCCACGTCAATTGACGCGTTTATCGCATTTGAGCCGACCGTGAAAAAGAATGGCGATGTCGAGCTGAATGTAACGAAATTTTCCTTAGGGAAATTGAGTATTCCTATTAGCTTTGTGTTAAATTATATGGACAGCTTCTATGAACTTCCATCCTTTGTACATGTTCATCCCGGCGATAAAAGCATTGAGGTTCGTTTGTCTGAAATGCCATTAACGAACGGTATGTATGTCAAAGCAGATAAAATTAATTTAGAAAAAGATGAAATTGAGTTTTCCTATTACCATCCTAAACAATAGAGGTGACTGAAATGAAGCGGATTTACCAGTATTTCAGTTTGTTATCATTTACGTTTTCCCTTTACTTCGGCTGGCTGGCCTATCATCATCTGGCCGCTGAGGATATGGATCAAATGTACTTGAACATTTCGTACTGCGCATTGTTTTTGAGTGTGATGGTGTTTACATTTGGCATGAAAGACCGAAAAAAAACCGATAAATCATGAAAAAAAGAGACATGCTGCACCGTCTCTTTTTTCATGCGGCTGGACGAAAATATAAGAGAACAAGGAGAAGAAATGAAAGCATACGATTTTACGAAGGGAAACGTGCTGAGGCAGCTTATCCTGTTTTCGATGCCTATTATGCTGGGAAATGCTCTGCAGGTTTCTTTTCAATTCATAGACAGTTTATGGATCGGCAATTTGCTGGGGGCAAAAGCGCTTGGCGCGGCTGCGGTATCAAGCACGATTGTTTTAACCGTGCTGTCTTTTATTTTGGGACTTAATAATGCGACCTTAACCATTTTGTCTCAGCAAAAGGGAAAAGATGATGAGAAAGGAATGGCGTCGTATATAAATGCCTTTGTGGTTTTATTAACAGGCTTAAGCATCGGGTTCGGCGCAGCCGGTTTTTTCCTGTCAGAACCATTGCTGCGTCTTCTGCAAACGCCGGAGTCCATGATTCCGCTTGCCGAGATCTATTTGCAGATTCAATTTATCGGCATACTGTTTTTGTTTGGTTATAACTTTATCAGTACGGTTCTTCGGGCGCTAGGCGACAGCAAAACACCGCTGCGGTTCATCGCTTTTGCCGTTGTGCTGAATGCTGTGCTGGCACCGCTCTTTATTTCTGTTTTCCGCATGGGGATTGCGGGAGCGGCTTATTCAACTGTTTTGTCACAGGGCATTGCGTTCCTTTACGGTTTGTTTTATGTCATCAAACATCAGCTGGTTCCGTTTTCTATGCCAAGAGCACCTAAGTGGGAAGAGACTGTATTGATTCTGAAACTTGGTATTCCCGCCGGTCTGCAGATGATGGTGATTACAGGCGGAATGATGGCGATCATGAGCGTCGTCAACTCCTATGGAGAGCATGTGGTCTCTGGATTTGGCGCGGTGCAGCGGCTGGACAGCATCATCACACTTCCGGCTATGGCGGCCGGTACGGCGGTCAACAGCATGGCGGGACAAAATATCGGGCTCGGAAACTATAAAAGAGTGGAATCGATTGCGAAGCTTGGTGTGATGTCTGTTTTTTCTTGCATGCTCGTAATTGCTATTATCATTTGGATATTCGGAAAATATTTAATGAGGTTATTTATTAGTGAGCCTGACGCGGTAGCGTTTGGTGAACAATATTTGCGGTGGATTGCGTTTTTCTATCCCTTTATCGGTATTAATTTTGTGCTGAACGGAATTGTCAGAGCCGCTGGGGCAATGATGCAGGTTTTGGTTTTAAATTTGATTTCTTTCTGGGTTTTGAGATATCCTTTCACGGCTCTGTTTTCAGCTTGGCTTGGACAGAAAGGGATCGGTCTCGGAATCGGTATGAGTTTCTTATTCAGCAGCTGTGCGGCGTTTTTGTACTACAGATACGGCCGCTGGAAAACGATGAAATTGTTTACTGAAAGATAAGAAAGGCGCTGCGAAAAGCACATACCCTAAATGGGTATGTGCTTTTTTTACCGTTTTTTATCAAGTTTGCTGAAAAGCTCGATTAATGTGGCGAGTTCAGTATCCGTATAACAATCAAAGCGTTTAAAGAAATATTCAGTTTTTTTCTCATTGAAATGCTGAACGATTTTTTCACCTGCTTCAGTGATATGGATGCGGATGATCCGCCGATCTTCCTTCGATCTGATTCTCGTGATCCATTCTTTTTCTACCAGCGCGTCAGTCACTGCGGTAATATGGCTTGCTGATACTTCCAAAATGGGCGCAAATTCCGTCACTTTCTTAGGTCCCTGTTCACTTAGAATGCGCAAAATGGTAAATTCATTCCGCGAAAGCTCTTTATCTAGAATATCGTTGATTTCATTGCGTATTTGTTTAAAAACTTTACGGAGTAAAGTTTCCATATCATACATCATTTGTGTTCTTACTTTCAAATTTGTGAACCCCCATTACATAATTGCTAATACTCAAAACCTATAGATTTTTATTGAAAAGCAGAATCATTTTCATTCTATTTTTACATGCTATAATATAATAATACCACGTATTAACAAAGGAGGCACCAGTATGTCTGAAAAAAAAGAACTCGCCACATTTGCAGGCGGCTGTTTTTGGTGCATGGTCAAACCATTTGACGAACAGCCGGGAATTGAAAAAGTGGTGTCCGGGTATACAGGCGGCCATACTGAAAACCCTACGTATGAAGAAGTATGCAGCGAAACAACAGGGCATCGTGAAGCTGTACAAATCACGTTTGAGCCTGATGTATTCCCTTATGAAAAGCTGTTAGAGCTGTTCTGGCAGCAAATTGATCCGACAGATGCAGGCGGCCAGTTCGCTGATCGCGGCAGCTCTTACCGTGCAGCGATTTTTTATCATAATGAAAAACAAAAGGAGCTTGCCGAAGCATCAAAACAGCGGCTGGCGGAAAGCGGCATTTTTAAAGATCCTATCGTGACAGATATTTTAAAGGCTGAACCATTCTATGAAGCGGAAGATTATCATCAGCATTTTTATAAAAAGAATCCAGGGCATTATCAGCGTTACCGGACAGGCTCCGGAAGAGCTGGATTTATCAGTGAGCATTGGGGGGCGAAATAAATGACGCTAAATAAAGAAGAAAGAATAAAGTCATTAAACCGTATGCAATACGAGGTCACACAAAATAACGGAACGGAGCCGCCGTTTCAAAATGAGTATTGGGATCATAAGGAAGAAGGGCTTTATGTTGACATTGTGTCAGGAAAGCCTTTGTTTACTTCCAAGGATAAATTTGATTCCCATTGCGGCTGGCCAAGCTTTACAAAGCCGATCGAGGAAGAAGAAGTGGAAGAAAAACAGGATACGAGCCACGGAATGATTCGGACAGAAGTCAGAAGCCGAACAGCCGATTCCCATCTGGGACATGTATTTAATGACGGACCCGGGCCTAGCGGACTTCGTTACTGCATTAATTCTGCGGCGCTGCGGTTTATTCCTAAGGATAAGCTCAAAGAAGAGGGATATGAAAGCTATCAGCACCTATTTGACAAATAAAATGCAAGAAAAAACAAGCCTGCCTATAGATAGACAGGCTTGTTTTATGCCTTTTTTTCTTTATGCAGGTCTTCAATAATTTGGGCAATTCTGTCTTTTGTAATAAGAGGAGCCTGATCAGACTGATATCCGGGCAAATTGACTTTGCGAAAATCAGGATGTTTTTCAGGTTCTGGGAGGATAGCATATAGGTTGCCCCATTCATATAGTGACTCTACTTCGTGGGGAGATGTCAATTCTTCGTGAAGCTTTTCACCTGGACGCTTGCCGACTTCTATTGCGGCCGGGCGCGGGAGACCGTGCTGTGCTGCGTATTCTTCAAATCCATGAATCAATTCCTCAAGTTTCAGTGATTCCATTTTAAAAATAAAAGTTTCTCCGCCTGTGGTTATAGCGGCTGATTGCAGTGTCAGTGTGGCCGCATCATCAATAGACATAAAAAATCTGGTCATGTTCTTGTCTGTGATGGTCAGCGGTTCACCCTCCATCATCTGTTCAAATAAAATAGGGATGACTGAACCTCTTGAGCCGAGAACATTTCCGAAACGGACGGAACAAAAAACAGTTCCTCTATTTTGAACGTGGCGGTTAGCTTGATGAAACAGCTTTTCAGATAACAGCTTAGTGGCACCCATTGTGTTTACAGGGGACACAGCCTTATCTGTACTGATATTGATGACATGCTGTACTCCATTGATTAGGGCGGCCTCCACCACATTCTGTCCGCCGATGAGATTGGTCTGGATCGCTTCAAACGGATTGTCTTCGCATGTCGGCACCTGTTTCAGCGCTGCTGCGTGAAAGACGATATCGACACCTGTCATCACCTGATTCACTCTCCGGTGGTCGCGCACATCTCCAAGTACAAATGAAAGCCGCTGATCCTCCGCATACTTTTGACTCATTACATACTGTTTACTGTCGTCTTTGCTGAATACAATGACCTTTTTTGGTGTAAGCAGCAAAAGGCGTTTGACAATTTGACTTCCGATTGAACCCGTTCCGCCAGTGACTAAAACTGTTTTGTTATGGAAAAATGGTTTTAGTTCTGCTGTTTGCTGTTTAGGCATGGCTTATCCTCCAACTCTCGTTTCTCTACCATGCATCATATGTTCAACATTTTAATCGAGTTAATGAAAGCAACCAATAAAACGAAATTTAGGGGAATGATGATGTCACAAAGTGTTCTTTTTTAATAGAAAATGAAGAGATTGGCTTAATCTAACTAAATAAACAGTGTACTAAATTTTCATATTATCTTTTTTCGCTCCATATAAACAGGTCCCATATGATCTTATCACGTCCATATAAAAAGCTTTCTTTTGAATCAGAAACACTACGAAAAAAAGGTACGATTGTCTCACTATTCATCAACTTCATATATTTTACAATAAGAAATGAAGGTTAAAATAAGGAGGCTGTAAAATGAAGTATCCAAAAACTATTCTGTTTAGTGCTGCTGCGGGTTTATTGCTTAGCCTATCTGCAAACTCGGTATCGGCTCATCAGGCTGATGAAGTGAATCATTTCAAAGTGACGGCAAAGGGAGAGACTGACCCGGTTGCTTCAGGAGATGACGCAGCGGATGATCCGTCCATTTGGGTTGATGCAAAGCATCCGGAAAAAAGCAAATTGATAACGACAAACAAGAAGTCCGGGTTAGTCGTGTATGATTTGGACGGCAAACAGATCAATTCTTACGAGTTTGGCAAGCTGAATAATGTCGATCTGCGTTATGATTTTCCGTTCAACGGCAAACAGATTGACATTGCCGCTGCTTCAAACCGGACAGAAGGAAAAAATTCGATCGAAGTTTACGCCATTTATGGGGCAAAAGGTGAATTGAAAAGCATCACAGACCCAAAACATCCTATTTCCACTGATATTTCTGAAGTTTACGGTTTCAGCCTGTATCACAGCCAAAAAACAGGGGCATTTTATGCGTTGGTAACGGGAAAGCAAGGAGAGTTCGAGCAGTATGAAATTGCCGACAATGGAAAGGGATATGTAACAGGGAAAAAAGTGCGGCAATTCAAATTACATTCACAAACTGAAGGTCTCGTCGCAGATGACGAGTACGGGAATCTCTATATAGCGGAGGAAGACACAGCGATTTGGAAATTTAATGCTGAACCATCTGGAGGATCGCAGGGCAAAGTCATTGATCTTGCTTCTGGAAAGCATTTGACAGCTGATATTGAGGGCCTGACCATCTATTATGCGCCGGACGGAAAAGGTTATCTTATCGCTTCAAGCCAGGGCAATAACAGCTATGCGATGTATGAAAGACAGGGAGGCAATCAGTATATTGCCAATTTTGAAATTACGGATGGCGAGAAAATAGACGGGACGAGTGATACTGACGGTATTGATGTTCTTAGTTTCGGGCTGGGGCCAAAATATCCGTACGGCATTTTTGTAGCACAGGACGGAGAAAATATAGAAAATGGACAAGCTGTCAATCAAAATTTCAAAATTGTATCATGGGAACAGATTTCTCAGCATATAGGCGGAAAACCTGACCTGAATAAACAGGTGAATCCAAGGAAGCTGAAGGACAGATCTGATGAATAAAGAAGCAGCCTATTTTCGGCTGCTTTTTTATGTGCACGAAAAAATCGTTCATATGAAATGAACGATTTTTCAAGAAAGCGCCAGATGAATGGCTTTCAGTTTTGCGGGAAGCTCATCAAATGTATGAGCAGGAACGGTCTCTTTATAATTTAACGCCGCAGCTTTGTTTCGTTCCTCAGGATGATTGATATAGAAAGCGGCTTTTTCCTTAAAGTCGTTGATGCTGTGATAAGAAATAAAGGATGAAAAAGGATATGCCGCAGGGAGATCCACTAGTTGAAATGCTTCGCATGCAGCGATATCAAAGGTGCGGTTATTAAAGCTTGTATTTTTAATGCGGCTTTTATTTTTGTTGAACGTAAAATGATACGGCCGATGCGGATTGATCACGATGTCTGCCCCGTTATAATAATGAACGGCCTGTTCAGGCGGAACCCATGTGCTGACTACATCTATATGCGGCTGTTTGAGTACTTTTTTAGGCAGGTACTTTCTCCATTCCTTTCCGATGACCCGAACGGTGTACGGGAGAAATGCCGCTTCTTTCACAAGCTGAACCCGATTAGGGTAAGGATAGCCGATGATAAGCAATTGTGAATGAAAGGAATGTTCGGTGTCCATTTTTTTAAACAGCCGATGATTAACAGGAATCGGAACATAATAGATATGCTGATAACCAAGCTCCTGATAATAGAGAGCAGCATTTTGGTCAATTGTTAAAACTGCGTCAGCGTGCTTTATCACCTGAAGACTGATATCAATATAAAATGGGTCTTCTGTCAGCCAAACATATACGGGAACACCCTTACCCTTTAACCAGGTCAGCCAGTCGTGAGGAACGTGAACTCCAACCATCATGAGTGCGAAATCCGGCTGAAACGTTTCAATGCGTGACAGCGATTCGGTGTCTGGTGTATCTGCAGACATGTATTCTGTCTGAGCGTGCCGAAAGCATTCTTCAGCCCAGCGGTCAAAATAACTGTATATTCCTCCATATCCCGACTGGATATACAAAACTTTCATCAGAGGTTATGAAAAGAATGTAACGCTTTCTACTTTATCTACATCAATCAATGTTGTCGCTTGACCTGGCGGAGTTACAGAGCTTTCCTGTGTGACAAATACGATGCCGTGGACTTGATCAAAAGCCACAAAGACAACCGGACCGATCATGTCACCGGAATCTGTCACAATGCTGATGGTAGTGCCAGGTGTAATTCTGGCAAAAATCCATCTTGCAGGAAGGGAAGGATCTAAAACAGATTCAGCAGTAACCGTTTCGCTTTCGTCAACTTTTTTATCAACAGCAGCTTCAAGTAATTCTTTAAGGTTATTATTCACGTTTTCTCCTCCTTCTGTTGCATTTGTAAATAAAGGGCTTAAAAGGCTTTTAATAATATCCTTTTTTAACTGCGCATTTTCACTGCTCAACACATACACCTCCTATTAATTATTGAACTCACGTTTAATCATATTCTTCTGATTGGCAATTGGTATGAGTCGAACGCCGTACCTGAGCTATTTTTCATATATTTAAGGAAAATGCTGATTTTCTTCTATGGATGGACATTGCCTATACCGCAATTGACAGCATGTTCATATTGTGAAACAGAGGGTAAGGGAGCGAGGGAAGTTTGGATTTAGAAAACAAAGTGAACCAAGAAGAAAATGACGACGAATTGCATTTTATTCTGTTTTTATTCATTCTGCTTATACGTCAAACAGCTTCAGACGGAAATCAATCTGGTCTCAAACGCCAGCTCGTAGTTGCCAAGAGCTTGGTGTCCGATTTCAAGAGTCAATCTGATCAATGGAGATACGCTTCAAAATGTTATCGTAAAAATCCCTGGCTGATTTGGTTATTTTTCAGAACCCGCTAAATCAAACGGGATCAAATGTTGCTATTGTAAGTTGAGGTGCTTTTTACATGTTGACAGAGGCTCTGCTTGCTGCGGAGCCGTTTTCATGTGTGACAATAGGAGGCTTGCAGAGATGGGGGACAAAGTTTCCATTATTTTAACGAGTTATAACAAACCTGATTATCTGCAAATGGCGATTGAGAGTGTCATCAATCAAACTCATAGCAATTGGGAGCTTTTTGTCATGGATGACCATTCAAATGAGAAAACGATTTCGGTGATTCACAAGTACCTTCATGACCAGCGCATTCGTTATAAAAACAGCTTCGTCCATCCTCAAAATCGATTAAAAACAACCCGTTATGCCACATTAATTAATAACGCTCTTCCATTTGCCGCAGGCGACTACATTTCTTATCTCACCGATGATACAGTTTATCATCCTGATCGGCTGAGCCGTATGGTGCAGACATTTTTGTGTCATCCTGAAGCACAGGCAGTCTATTCAAAACAAAAAGTTGTTCATGTAAACGAAAGAGGAGAGGAAATTTCCCATTTTTACAGAGATGCCAATGCGGTGCTTGATCAAGCCGCTTTTCAAGTCGATCATTGCTCTGTTATGCATCGCCGTTCGTTGCTTGATCGGATCAAAGATAAATATGGAAGCTATTGGGACGATGATATGATGCATTGGAATCACGGCGACTCAATTTTTTGGATTAGAGTAAACACATTTGCCCCGTTCCTGCCGATAAATGAAGTATTAGATACAACGTATAAGACTCCGAATTCCTTTCAAAACGCTTATCAGTTTCTGCCCGCCGATTTGATTGACGGCACGTTTGTAAAAGGATCTGATCAACATGTGTATTTTCTTGATCAAGGTGTGCGGCATCCTGTGGGGGAGAGATGGAGTTCAGTGTATCTGGATCGGACTGTTGTTATCCCCGATCCGTATTTATTTCAATATCATACGGGAAAATGTTTAAACATTCCGAATTATGTTTTGGTAAAAGAACCTGACCAGCCTGCAGTATTTTACATTGACGCCGGTAAAAAAAGACGGATAGAAAGTCAGCATGCTTTTCAATTTTATCAATTTAAAAGAAAAGATATTTTGACGATTGAAAAAGAAGTGCTCGAGGATCTGCAGGAAGGGCCGCCTATCACGCGGGACAGATCTGGGGTGATCGCAAATCCGCCTGGACGAAGACTGTTTTTTATAGAACGCGAGCGGTTTCTATTTCTAAACGGTGTTTTTCATCCAATCAGCGAGCAAGTGGTGAGAAAATTCTTTTTGCAGCAGAAACCAATACCCGCTTCTTTCCGGAATATTCAGCAATTTCCAATTGGAAAGCCTTTTTATCCGGTGTACGATGAGATTATAAAGAAATTAAATATTGCAATCAAGTAAATGTATAGGTCATAAAAAGGAGACATTCATGACAGGACTTTATTCAAAAACGGAGCATCAATATCTATCGTTAACGTCTGAATCGAAGTTGTTTGATCATTACAGTGTATATAAAGATTCCAAGCTGCCGCAAATTTTTTCTCATAATTTTGTACAGCTTCATGATACATTTCCATTGGAGCTTATACCTGATTTTTTGCCGTCCGTACCGAAGCTGCTTGATGCGAATTATATCCATTTAAAAGCGTCTCCTCAGCATGCTTTTCCGCTCGTTTTGAAGCAGTCGCTTGTGAAAAGCGGTTTTGTGGTTGAAGATGAGCTGTTATACTGCTTGAAGCTTGGAGACTGGAAGGGACAGACCGGACATCCTTTCACGGCATGGGGGACGGCAAAGAGTCTTAGTGACGGATCTTCTATCATGAAAATTTATGACTCGCTTTATATAGGAGAGGCAACCGCAGAACAAAAATTAGTGAGAAAATATCCTTTTTACAAAGCGGGTACGATTTTGCTTGTCGTTTGTTACAGCGATTCATCACAGAACATTCCGATTGGCTGCGGAGAACTTTTTATTGATTCGCAAGAGAAAACGGCGAAAATTGAAGAAGTGGCGATTTTGGATCAGTTTCAAAGAAGGGGCTACGGCAGTATTCTTGTGGGTGAGATGCTGTCTATTGCCAAATCTTTAGGAATGGACGATGCTTATTTAGTGGCCTCAAATGCTGATGGCGTTACTCATTTTTATGAAAAGCTCAAATTTAAAAAATTTGAGCGGGTGCACACTGTTTTTCATTATTTCCTTACATAGATGGGCATTTGCACAAACCGTTTGGGACTTGGCCCGCATACAATGCCGTATATCGTGATAAGAAAGGATGAAAAACAATATGCATGGATATTGTCATGGATACGGTTACGGAGGATTTGGCTGCGGGACAAATACATTTGTATTGATTGTTGTCTTGTTCATTTTATTAATTATCGTCGGAGCCGCTTTTATTTGCTAGATGAAATAACACAAGAGCCTTTCGAAGTTCGGAAGGGCTCTTTTTTTGTGCGAAAAAAGATTTTATAGGGAGCGTCATGCCGCTATTTGGACACTCATACAATGTAGAAAAGGTGTTTTTGAGGTGGAGCATGAGCAGTTATTTAATTAAGCCAGAGCTTAATGCGGAATATCCGATTGTCAGTCATGCAAAGGGCACATATGTGTATGATCAGAACGGAAAAAAATATCTTGATGGCTCATCTGGTGCGGTGACATGCAATATCGGCCATGGGGTTGATGAAGTAACCGAGCAGCTGAAAGAACAGCTTGATAAGGTGTCTTTTGCTTACCGCTCGCAGTTTACGAGTGAGCCGGCCGAGCAATTAGCTGCTTTACTGGCCGAGCAGCTGCCGGGAGACTTGAATTGGTCTTTTTTTGTCAATAGCGGATCAGAGGCCATAGAAACGGCAATGAAAATCGCCATTCAATATTGGCAGGAAAAAAAGCAGACAGAAAAATCCATCTTTCTCTCACGATGGAGCAGTTACCACGGAATAACTTTGGGAGCGCTTTCATTGTCGGGATTTTATGAACGCAGGTACCGGTTCACCCATTTGCTAGAGCGTTATCCCGCTCTCTCAGCCCCGCATATATATCGGCTGAATCAAGAGGCAAAAAAAGATTTTGTTCAAACGGCTGCGGAGGAGCTGGAAACCGCTATAAAAAGAATCGGAAGTCAGTTTATTGCTGGCTTTGTGGCAGAACCTATTATTGGATCCGCGGGAGCAGCAATCACTCCACCTTCTGGATATTATGAGAGATTGCAAGAGGTGTGCCGCTCACACGGCGTGCTGTTTATTGCAGATGAAGTTATGACCGGGCTTGGGAGAACTGGAAGGATGCTTGCGACAGAGCATTGGCATACTGTTCCTGATATCGCTGTGCTTGGAAAGGGGCTCGGTGCCGGCTACGCGCCTATTGCAGCGGCAGTTGTGTCTGATACGGTTCTCCAAACGATAAAACAAGGATCAGGTGTTATTATGAGCGGTCACACATACAGTGCTCATCCCTTTTCAGCCAAAGCTGCTCTCGAGGTTTTGCGTTATGTTATCAGACACGGCTTGATCAAACAGGCTGAAGAAAAGGGCTTCAAGCTGAAAAAGAAACTTGAAGAGATGATGCACCGAAGCGGCATCATTGGAGATGTCCGAGGCAAAGGGCTGCTGTTAGGCGTTGAATTTGTGGCTGATAAAAAGACAAAGCGAGTGTTTCCGCAAGATCGGTCGATGACCCAGCGTATCATCAGCGAAGCAAAAAAACGCGGGCTCATTGTCTATCCTGCCAAGGCTGGAATCGACAGCGGGGAAGGAGATGCCGTAATCATCGCTCCTCCATTCACAATCTCAGACGGAGAGATGGAAGAGCTTATATCAACTTTTTCGGAAACTGTTGCAGAAGTTGAAAAAAACTGAAAAGGGACTGAAATCAATATGGCACCATTTCAAAAAACGATCAGCATTGAATCGGCAATTGCAGATGTGCGTGATGGATCGGTCCTTATGTTTGGCGGCTTCGGGGGAGTCGGCTCTCCTCCTTCTTTGATTGAAGCCATATTGGACAGCGGTGTGAAAGAATTAACTGTCATTTGCAATGATGCCGGATTCCCGGAGATTGGGATTGGACCGCTTATTGTCAATAAAAGAGTCAAGACACTGATTGCATCACATATCGGTTCAAATCCTGTAGCGGGAAAACAGATGACAGACGGCACATTAGAGGTTCGATTTTCGCCTCAGGGCACGCTCGCAGAACGGATTCGCGCCGGCGGGTCCGGCCTTGGCGGCATTTTGACCGATATCGGCATTGATAATCAAATGGTTTGTGAGAAAAAAGAGATTGTGTCTGTAGCGGGGAAACAATACTTGGTTGAAGAAGCGCTGACGGCTGATTTTGCCTTCATCAATGCCTGCATTGCAGATGAATTCGGCAATTTAACGTATGACAAAACAGCGCGCAACATGAATCCGCTTATGGCAATGGCCGCCAAAAGAACCTTTGCCGAGGCGGAGACGATTGTGCCGATGGGTGATATTGCAGAAGAAATGATTGTAACGCCTGGGGTTTTTGTTGAGGGAGTTGTGAGAAGCGAAGGGGTGAGGTGGAAATGGGCTTGGGAGTAACAGAAAGAGAGCAGATCGCCAGACGGGCTGCTTCTGAAATCAAACCAGGCATGATGGTGAATCTCGGTATCGGCATCCCTTCCTTGGTGCCGAACTTTTTGCCGCCTGACATGCAGGTTATGCTGCAGGCGGAAAACGGCGTACTCGGGATTGGCGAAAGTCCCGAAAAAGGGAATGAGGATGAAAATTTATGCAACGCCGCGGGTTTCCCTGTCCGTGCTGTTAAGGGAGCATCTTATTTTGATACAACGATGTCTTTTGCCATGATCAGAAGAGGCATGATTGACATTACGATTTTAGGCGCTTTGCAGGTAAGCCAGTCGGGAGACCTTGCGAATTGGCTTGTACCCGGAAAAAAGGTGCCAGGCATGGGCGGTGCGATGGAGCTCGCCCAAAAAGCGAAAAAAGTGGTTGTTGTCATGAGCCATACCGATCAAAAAGGGAGGCCTAAATTAACAGAAGCCTGCACCCTTCCGTTAACAGCAGCAGGCTGTGTAGATATGATCATTACTGAAAAAGCAGTTCTTGCAGTTGGCCGGCATCATTTTATTTTAAAAGAACTGATGAATGGCTCAACAATTGACGAGGTGATCGGGCTGACCGACGCTGAAATAATGGTAGATATGCCTTTTTCTTAAAAGGGGGAGTGATGATGCAGGACATTGAAAGAAAAGTAATCGAATGGCTTGATCAGCATTCAGCCAAAGCCATTCGTCTTTTGAAAAGGCTGGTTGGAGAAAAAAGCACACTTGGCAAGGAATTTAACGCTCAGGCAGTAGTCCTTGAAAAGCTTAGGCAATTTCATATGGACATTGATGTGTGGGAGCCGAGCCTAAAACAATTAAAACAGCATCCCTATTTTATATCAGACCGGTCGGATTTTCATGAGAGCCCGAACATTGTCGCTAAAAAAACGGGAGAGGGCGGAGGACGATCTCTGATTTTAAACGGGCATATCGATGTTGTGCCAGAAGGAAATTTGAAGGAATGGAAGTATGAACCGTTTCAAGCTGCCGAAGTAAATGGTAAAATTTACGGCCGCGGCTCCACTGATATGAAGGGAGGCAATACAGCCCTTCTATTTGCATTAGAAGCTCTGCACGCCTGCGATGTCAAACTGAAGGGCGATGTATTGTTTCAGAGTGTTATAGATGAAGAGTGCGGCGGCGCCGGAACACTTTCTGCCATTATGAGAGGCTATCGTGCGGACGGGGCGCTAATTCCGGAACCGACCAATATGAAGCTTTTTATTAAACAGCAGGGCTCGATGTGGTTTCGGATCACGGTTAAAGGATTAGCGGCACACGGAGGCACACGGTATGAAGGTGTCAGCGCCATTGAAAAAAGCATGCATGTCATTACAGCCATTCAAGAGCTTGAAAAAGTCCGCAATGCAAGAATTTCTGACCCGCTTTATGATCATATCCCAATCCCGGTTCCAATCAATATTGGCACTATCTCAGGCGGAACATGGCCGTCCTCGGTAGCAGACCGCGTCGTCATAGAAGGAAGGTGCGGAATTGCTCCCCATGAAAAGCCTGAAGCCGTGAAAATGGAATTGGAAAATTGGCTGAAAGATTTACAATACCATGATGAATGGTTTAAACGCCATCCAATTCAAGTGGAATGGTTCGGGGCTCAATGGCTGCCGAATGATTTGCCTGATGGCCATCCTTTACTATCAGTCTTGCAGTCAGCCTATCAAAAAATGAAACAAACAGAGCCGATCATCGAAGCGTCGCCTTGGGGGACAGACGGCGGCCTTTTGTATCATGCGGGAGATACCCCTGTTATCGTTTTTGGACCGGGAGAGACGAAAACGGCACATCAGGCAAACGAGTATATTGAGGTTGAAGCCATGTTAGAATCAGCTAAAATTATTGCTCTTTTTGTGATGGATTGGTGCGGGCTTCATACAGACGGGGAGGATGCTGATGATCAAAACGGTAAAGAATAGCGGTGTTACGGCTGTCATAGACAATGACCGCTTTAATAAACGAATTAGAGTCATTCGTTATGAAGGCGCTATTCAGGAAGTCTTGTCTGATATTATGACAGCGGCTGAAGAGGAGGGCGCCGAAAAAATTATTGTGTACACTAAACAGCATGACGAGGCAGAGCTGGCTAAACAATTGTTTACGCCGGAGGGCTTTCTCGAAGGCTACTATCTCGGCCATCGCGCTGCCGTCATGGTCCGTTATCTCACAGAAAAACGAAGACAAACAGATACCTATTTATCCGAGCAGGAAATGATAGAGCTATTATATAAATTGAAGCCTCAGCCACAAACCGAAGACAGGTCTCCTTTTACAATGAGAAAAGCAGAAACAAACGACATGTATCAGTTATCTATGCTGTATAAAAAAGTATTCCGCACGTATCCGACTCCTGTGTTTGATCCCGCCTATATTGAAAAGACGATGAATGAGCATACGCTTTATTATGTCATGCTTGAAGATGACCGTCTGATTAGCGCGGCAAGCGCAGATATCAATCCTGAGCTGGGGCATGCCGAAATGACGGACTGTGCCGTGCTTCCAGATTATCGGGGCCGTTCGCTGACAAGTATTTTAATAGATGCATTAGAAAAAGAAATGAGAGAGCAAGATATCTTTCAAGTATTTTCACTCGCCCGCGCTGCATCTTTTGGAATGAATGCGATCCTGTATCATTCCGGGTATCAGTATGGCGGAAGGCTGATCAATAATTGTTATATAGGAGAAGGGCTCGAAAATATGAATATCTGGTGCAAGCGCCTGTAAGTCAAAAAGAAATGCGCGAGGAGGAATTTCATTTGACAAACAAGACAAACAAATGGTATAAACCGAAACGGCATTGGAAGGAGATAGAGTTATGGAAGGATGTTCCGGAAGAAAAATGGAATGATTGGCTGTGGCAGCTGACCCATACTGTAAGAACATTAGATGACTTGAAAAAAGTGATTAACCTGACCGAAGAAGAAGAGGAAGGCGTCAGAATTTCTACTAAAACGATCCCCTTAAATATCACACCCTATTATGCTTCCTTAATGGATCCCGATAACCCCAGATGTCCGATACGGATGCAGTCTGTGCCGCTCTCTGAAGAGATGCACAAAACAAAATACGACCTGGAAGACCCGCTTCATGAGGATGAAGACTCTCCGGTACCCGGTCTGACACACCGTTATCCCGACCGAGTCCTATTCCTTGTCACGAACCAATGCTCCATGTACTGCCGCTACTGCACAAGGAGGCGTTTTTCCGGTCAAATCGGAATGGGTGTCCCTAAAAAGCAGCTTGATGCCGCGATCGCCTACATTCGGGAGACACCCGAGATCCGGGACTGTCTGATTTCAGGCGGGGACGGGTTGCTGATCAATGATCAAATTTTAGAATACATTTTAAAAGAGCTGCGCAGTATACCGCATTTGGAAATTATCAGAATCGGCACAAGAGCGCCTGTCGTTTTTCCTCAGAGAATCACCGATCAACTGTGCGATATCTTAAAGAAATATCATCCGGTCTGGCTGAACACCCATTTCAACACAAGCATTGAAATGACGGAGGAATCCGTTGAGGCTTGCGAAAAGCTGGTGAACGCAGGTGTGCCGGTCGGAAATCAGGCCGTCGTGTTAGCAGGCATTAATGATTCGGTAACAATTATGAAAAAGCTTATGCATGACTTGGTGAAAATCAGAGTCCGCCCCTATTATATATATCAATGTGATCTCTCAGAAGGCATCGGACATTTCAGAGCTCCAGTTTCAAAAGGGCTGGAGATTATTGAAGGGCTGCGGGGCCATACTTCAGGCTACGCGGTACCAACCTTTGTCGTTGACGCACCAGGCGGCGGCGGGAAGATCGCACTGCAGCCAAATTATGTTTTATCGCAAAGTCCTGACAAAATCATCTTGAGAAATTTTGAAGGAGTCATTACCTCTTATCCGGAACCTGAACATTATATCCCTAACCAGGCTGACGCCTACTTTGAGTCTGTTTTTCCTGAAGCTGTCGACAAAAAAGAACCAATTGGACTGAGTGCCATCCTTGCCGACAAAGAGATTTCTTTCACACCGGAAAACGTGGCCAGAATCAAAAGGAGAGAAGCATATACAGCGAAACCGGGGCACGAAACCTTAAAGGACCGGCGGGAGAAAAGAGACCAGCTAAAGGAAAAGAAATTTTTAGCCCAGCAGAAAAAAGAAAAAGAGGCAGAAAGCGGGGGGAATTCTTCATGAAAACATGCGTATGGTGCGGTGTGCCTGAGGCGCAGCCTGGCACGAACACGGTTTATTGGGAGCTTCCTGACGGCACACGAGCCATAGAGCTGACAAACACCCCCGCGATGATTTGCTCTTCTTGCGGAATGGCCTACCAAGAGGATTCGACGATAAAAGATATTGAGGATCAGCTGTTTTTAATCAACACAAAAAAACTTCCTGAAAGTCTGACGTATCAACAGCTCATGGAAACGGAAAGGATATTAAAACGCAACTATTTTGATTTTTCCTGAATGATGTTTCGTTATTCTTTTGTTGTAATTTTACACTTGCACTGTATAATAGAACAACAAAAGACAGACACCAGGAGGGGAAACCCATGAAATCCTTTTATCACTATTTATTGAAATACAGACATCCTAAACCGCAGGACAGCATCAGCGAGTTTGCCAATCAGGCGTATGAGGATCACAGCTTCCCAAAAACATCAACCGATTATCACGAAATCAGTTCATATTTGGAGCTGAATGTTGATTATCTGGACACGATGGCTACGTTTGATGAAGCTTGGGAAAAATACGAGGCCGAGGTGCACGGCAAATAACCACATGTTTAAATCCGCAGATTTGCTGCGGATTTTTTTGTGCGCATACACATACCATAATTGGATACTTCCAATGGTTTTCATGCCCATGCGAATTGGTGTAACCCAGCATACGATAGCGTATGAGAAATGTTGCGGCGAGGGGGAGACACCATGAAGCAAAATAAACCGAAATTCCAAGTAGGGGATATCGTAGTCGTCATTATGTATGGGACAGTCGGCACAATTACAAAAGTACACCAAATCGATAAGCACTATCTTTATGAAGTAAACCACAATGAAGTCTTATATTTTGAATCGTCCATTCAATTATATAAAGATTATGAAGGCGTCATTGTCGATATGGAAAAACTTGATATTGAATATGAATTCCTCATTGGAGATGTCGTTTATGTAAAAGATTATGGAAAAGAACTCTTTCGCATTATCGGCCACAGAACAGAAATTTGGAGATATTTAGAAGATGGCTGGGAAGATATTATTTATGAGCTGACTCGTTTAAAGGATGGAGAGTGGCTTGAAACGGAGGAAGAGGATCTCACGCTGGTTCTCAGAAAGTATGAAATGGACCAGTTTGTGCATCAGCTTTTGTTTGTCCATTATGTCGGAGAAACTGCCCATGAGATCGGCGAAGATATTGTACCGTCTGCTCTTCTTCAGTTTGAAGGCGAAGATGAAGATCAAGATACCCTGCGCATCCTGGCTGTATCAATTGTTGATGAGCTTTTGGATATTTACAACGATTACAAAATTCTGTACGAAATGTTTAAAGATGAAGAATATAAAGATATGATGATGTTTGTGCTGGAAAGTTTAAAAGAACACTTCAGTTAGTTTGTGAACAAGCGGATGATCACATATAAAAAGTAAGGCAGACAGCCCCAAATCATGACATGCGTCATACCTTTGAGCGTTTTTCCCATCACCATATCGAATCTTTCTCCGTCCAGTGCTTCCATCATTTTAGCGATCATATGTCAGCCTCCTATGGCTTGTTTTTTTATTCAATGTATATGAATGAAAGAATTGTTTAGAACACCGGGTATAATTCATCCCGTTTTTTCATAAAACATAAAAAAGGAGGCGGTACGGTTATGAAAGAAATAGATCTTGTGATTGACACGGAAGAAATCGCTGAATTTTTTTACAGAGAGCTTGCAAGACGGGGCTACATACCGAGTGAAGATGAGCTGTTTGAAATCGCCGATATTACCTTTGATTATCTGATAGAAAAATGTATGATAGATGAAGAGCTGGATGAAGATTATTAAGGCTTGAAACCGGAGCGGCCAGCTCCGGTTTTTTATTCGGCTGATATGAATTTTTGAGAAATAAAGGAGGGAAAATCTTGTACAAGCCAGTCAGTCTGTTTCTTCTCTTTCTTTTTTTAGCCGCGGTTATTCATACATCTGCTGTTCAATCAGCAGATGAAATGATCAGTAAGGCAGCCGCAGCTATCCGTCAGCCTTGGCTGAACGATGTGATGATTTGGGTGACTCATCTCGGTGCTACTTCCTTTTTACTGCCACTTATCGTAGTCATTGGGGCAGGGCTGTTTTTTTACAAGAGAACCTTGGACGGTCTTTTGATGCTTTTCATATTCGGAGCGGATCGTCTGTTAAACAAAATATTAAAAGAGTGGATCGAACGGGCAAGGCCGGATTTTGAACCGCTCGTTCATGAGTCGTCCTTCAGCTTTCCGAGCGGCCACTCCATGAACGCTGCTTGTGTTTATCCTGTAATCGCCTACTTTTTAGTGAAACACATCCCGTTTTTGTCAAAGCATAAAAAAGCGGTATACATAATCGCCGGTACTGTCGTTATTTTGGTTGGTGCCAGCAGAGTCTACCTCGGCGTGCACTTTTTAACTGACGTTTTAGGAGGCTTCAGTCTCGGCCTGCTACTGTTTTTCCTCGTGAAAGGTTTTGACGAAAAGTTTCATTCGTTTCGACAAAAGTAGAGAGAGGAAAAAGAGGGCGAAACGCCAATATGTTATAGAAATAAAAGGGAGGGATCTTGATGATGTTATCCGTGTTTAAAAAGAAGTCTTGTTTTTACGATGTGACAATATTTCAAACACCCCGGTTTGGTGAAAAAAAAGGCTACAGAGCCGTCTATCGAACTGAACTGAACGGGAGCAATCATCAAGACGTGCTAAAAAGAGCATTCTCTTTGTTTAATGTATTCGATACTGTTCCAAGTGATTATGATGCGAGATTTATGGCCACAGGGGATGTGATTTTGATTGATGAAGGCAGAAAAGGGAAAACATATTATAAACTGCTTCCTGCCGGATGGAGGAAAATCAATCGTCTGATTGTGCAAACAACATAACGAAAGAAAACTGCGGATATCCGCAGTTTTCTGTTTTTTAAGGTTTTCGTTTGGCCGCGGAATGCTCTTTTTCGTGCGCCTCTTCAGCTGCGATAACGTCTTTAGCAGGTATGTGGTTGTTCTTTTTTTGTCCGGTTATTCGGTTACGCTGTTTTTTACCCATGTTTCATCCCTCCTTTTGCCGTTAGGTTCTCATATAAGCAGCTCAATTATCCCGATTTTCTCTAATGGCGCCTAAAAATACCCCGGATCATTTTCTTTTTTCGGAACATTCCTTTATAATCAATGCTGAAGTTTGTCTCATCATGACATCCGTTGTAAAATGAACGGACTGATCGTTAATTTTGGTTGAGGAGGATATGAGATGAGTGTACATATCGGTGCGGAAAAAGGACAAATTGCGGATACGGTACTGTTGCCGGGGGACCCTTTAAGAGCAAAATTTATCGCAGAAACGTATCTTGAAAATGTGGAATGCTATAATGAAGTCAGAGGCATGTATGGATTTACAGGTACATATAAAGGCAAAAAAATCTCTGTGCAGGGCACGGGCATGGGTGTTCCGTCCATTTCAATTTACGTCAATGAATTAATTCAAAGCTATGATGTGCAAAATTTAATAAGAGTAGGCTCTTGCGGCGCCATCCGTAAAGATGTCAAAGTGCGCGACGTCATTTTGGCCATGACTTCTTCTACTGATTCACAAATGAACAGAGTCGCTTTTGGAAGTATCGATTTCGCGCCTAACGCAGATTTCGAGCTTTTGAAAAATGCCTATGACGCCGCTAAGGATAAAGGCGTACCGGTGACGGTAGGCAGTGTATTTACTGCTGACCAGTTCTACAATGACGATTCTCAAATTGAAAAGCTTGCCCAATACGGTGTGCTCGGGGTAGAGATGGAAACAACCGCTTTGTATACATTGGCAGCGAAGCACGGTAGAAAAGCGCTGTCCATCCTGACCGTGAGCGATCACGTATTAACAGGAGAAGAAACAACAGCAGAAGAGCGTCAAACCACTTTTCATGATATGATAGAAGTGGCTTTACATTCTGTATCAAAATAAAATAAATGAAGAGGCGTGCTGGGTGCCGGCAGCCTCTTCTTTATGGATACGGAAACGATTGATAAAAGGAAGGTAATGTGATGATGAAAAAGTCCGGTAAATGGTTCTCGCTGGCCGCCGCTCTGAGTGTGACGGCAATTGTCGGAGCCGGCTGCAGCATGTCAAATGGAGATGCTCAAAAGGATACGAAAACCACTGCAGAATCAAAACAGACAGAAGAAAAAACAGCTGACAGCAAAAAAACAAATACGCAGGACAGTGAGTTCTTATTGGAAAGCAAGTTTTTCAATAACATTAAAAAAGTGGACGGCCTGGAAACCATTCAAAATCCAAAAAATATCCTCGCCCTTGTCAATAAGCAATACGCACTGCCAGGAGACTATGAACCTAGCGATCTAGTTATCCCTGATGTCGAGTTTTCTTTTGAAGAGAAAATACAAAAGCGATACATCAGAAAAGAAGCAGCAGACGCATTAAAAACGATGTTTGATGCAGCGAAAAAGGATGGCTATGAGCTGGCAGCCGTGTCAGGATACCGCTCGTATGACAGACAGCAGGTTATCTTTAAAAATGAAGTAAGCCTAAAAGGGGAAAAGAAAGCAAGAGAAGCTGTCGCATATCCTGGTGAAAGCGAACATCAAACAGGTCTGGCAATGGATATTTCCAGCCGAAGCAACGGTTTTGAGCTAAATGAAGCATTCGGCAGCACCGAAGACGGAAAATGGGTGCAGAACAATGCATATAAATACGGTTTTATCATTCGCTACCCTAAAAACAAAGAAGACATCACGAAGTACGAATACGAACCATGGCATTTGCGTTATGTAGGCAAAAAGGCTGCAAAGGTTATTCATGAGAATGACTTAACATTAGAAGAATACTTTGAAAAAGTGAAGAAGATATAAAATAAAAACCCGCTAACCATTGGTTAAGCGGGTTTTTCCATTAAAAAAAGAATAAACCGGCGAGCGCCACACCTGTAATCAGCCCAAGGCCAATACCGTATGCGGCTCCATATCCATATCCGTAGCCGCCCCAATATCCATAGCCAAATCCGCCTCTTGGGCCCCCTGAAGTAACTGGAGCAATAAAGACCTTGCTGTTGGTTACACGTGTAATTCTGCCCACATGGACTCTGCCGTTTCTTTCTGTAATTCTAGCAACTTTTCCTTGGTGCTGGCGGCAGATATGATAGTATTTTTCCAATATAATTCCCTCCTAATCCGTCTTTCTATCAGCTTATGATAGATAAACAAAAAAGGTTGGACGAAAAGAGGGGGTGAAGCGCCGTTTTACTTGTATGCGATAAAGATACAATGACCCATATACTCGCTGTATGCCTGCATGAGGTCATAATGGGACTGAAGCGTTTCATAGTAGATAGGAGCGATTGCTTGCGATACATCCATTTCTGTCGTCGGTTCAAATTCCATATCTTCCGGCAAAAGGGTGATCGTTTCTGTTTTCTGAAATCCATGGGAATGAATCGATTCCATCCACTCCGATTCGTTATAAAGCTTTGTAAAACCGTAAAAGTCCATCATTTGCTTCTTTTCGCGCGGAGGCATCGGCTTTTTAAGCGCCGCTTCAATACCGATCAGCATTCCACCCGGCTTCAATACTCTATTAATTTCTTGAAGGGAGGATGTCAGATGGGAAAAACTGAGGACGGATTCGGACAGGACGCAGGAAAAGGACGCCGAAGAAAACGGAAGACGTTCCAGCTCTCCAAGATATGCAGGGATGGCCAGCCCTTCATTTGCAAATCTTTTTTTCGCCTTCTCAAGCATGACAGGGTCTTTATCAACGACTGTGACAGGATAAAGCAAATGTCCTAAATAAGCCGCAGTTTGCCCCGTCCCGCATCCGGCATCAAGAATCGGCTGATCAGACGGAGGTGCCGCTTTTTGCAATACGGCTTTTGAAAAAGCGAGCCCGCCTGGATGTGCACCTGAGACACCGAATAAGGACAGCATTTCTAAATATCGGCTCAAAATGGTATCCTCCTTTTTGGTTATTATATGTCGTGAAAAGACATAGGTTTATGAAACGATAAAGAAGGGCGGATCTCTATATTTTCTGCTCCGAGTTGACGAATAGGAAATCGTCCATGATAATAATGTAAGAAGAAAAGGTGGTGTTTAATTGAAACGGCAATTGAAACTGTTTTTTGTTGTGCTGATCACTGCGGTTGTCGCTTCGGCGCTGACTTTATTTATTACGGGCAATTCAAGCATTCTGGGCCAAAAATCAACAAGCGCAGGAGATAGTAAGTTCGATAAATTAAATAAAGCGTATGAGCAAATCAAAAGTGATTATTACAAGGAAACAAACGATGACAAATTAGTAGACGGAGCAATTAAAGGAATGATTGAGTCTCTGGACGATCCTTACTCTACCTATATGGATCAAAAGGAAGGAAAATCATTCGAAGAAAGCATTTCTGCATCCTTTGAAGGAATAGGAGCACAAGTAGAGGAAAAAGACGGTGAAATCCTTATTGTTGCGCCAATCAAAGGTTCACCTGCTGAAAAAGCCGGAATCAAACCGAAGGATCAAATCCTGAAAGTAAACGGGAAAAGCGTAAAAGGCATGAATGTAAATGAAGCCGTCGCTTTAATCCGCGGCAAAAAGGGCACAAAAGTGAAGCTTGAGCTGAACAGAGCGGGAGTGGGAGAGATTGATCTTTCCATTAAGCGCGATACGATTCCTGTTGAGACCGTCTATTCTGAGATGAAAGACAACAATATCGGTGAGATTCAAATCACTTCTTTCTCTGAAACAACTGCTAAAGAGCTGACAAGTGCGATCGACAGTTTAGAGAAAAAAGGTGCCAAAGGCTATATTTTAGACTTGAGGGGCAATCCGGGCGGCTTAATGGACCAGGCGATTACAATGAGCAATCTGTTTATTGATAAAGGTAAAAATATTATGCAGGTTGAGTACAAAAACGGCTCAAAAGAAGTCATGAAAGCGGAAAAAGAACGAAAAGTTACCAAGCCGACTGTCGTTTTAGTAAATGACGGAACAGCGAGCGCTGCAGAAATCATGGCCGCTGCCCTTCATGAATCGTCAGGCATTCCGTTAATTGGAGAAACCACATTCGGAAAAGGCACAGTGCAAACCGCAAAAGAGTATGAGGATGGTTCAACAGTCAAACTGACAATGGCCAAATGGCTGACTGCTGACGGTGAATGGATTCATAAAAAAGGCATCAAGCCGCAAGTGAAAGCAGAGCTTCCTGATTACGCAAAGCTCCCATATTTGGACGCTGATAAAACGTACAAATCAGGCAATACAGGCACTGAAGTCAAAGTCGCTCAGCAAATGCTGAAAGCACTTGGCTATCAGGTGAAGGTAAACAGTACGTATGATCAAGATTTTGTATCAGTCGTCAAACAGTTTCAGAAAAAAGAGAATCTGAAACAAACAGGCGTGCTGACTGGCGATACTACAACAAAACTAATGACAGAACTTCAACAAAAGCTGTCAAATAATGATACGCAAATGAAAAAAGCAATTGAAACGCTGAAAAAAGAAATGTAAAAAAGCCATACGCGGCTACCGCGTATGGCTTTTTTTAAGCACCCTTCTGATTCGGATTCGGTTCAGTTTTTTTACCAAATAAACCTTCTTTGACTGGATTTGAACCTGCTCTTTTTAAAAACAGCGGATTGAGAATGATTACAGCGATGATATTGGCGGACAATCCCCAGAAACCTTCATAAATGCCGTGTGCAGATTGAGTGATATACACAATAAACGTAACCGCAAGGCCGGCTAATAATCCGATCACTGTCGCCTCTCTCGTTTGGTTCTTCCAGAATAAGCTGACGGCAATCGCGGGGAAGATCTGCACCATACCGGAAACGCCTAAAAGCTGAAGTGTTACTAAGGCAGTCGGGAACAGCATTCCAAATAGAAGAGCAAGACCGATCACGACAAATACCATGGAACGTGTAATAAGGGTCAGTTTGCTTTGTGACACATTTGGATGAATCAAGTCACGGTATAAGTTATTGGCAAATAAATTCGATGCTCCGATAGCCATGATCGAACAAGGGATCAATGAAGCTAAAGCGATAGTGGCGTATGCAAAACCTTGTGCCACGCCGCCGTAAGACGTCTGAATCAGATGCAGCAGCGCCAGTCTTGGATTTGTATCTTCCGGCAGCACAAGAAAAGCGATAAAACCAAGGAAAATAACTAAGATTAAAACGATGTTATAAAGCGGCAAAAACATGCTGTTTTTTCTAACTGCATCGGCACTTTTCGCCGTAAATACACCTGTAGCGGCATGCGCCCACATAAAAAGTGCCAAGGCGGATACAATAGATGCTGTAATAAACCAAGGGATGCCTTTTGGGCCCTCTGTCGGTATCGTCAGCATTTGCGGCGCTTCCTTCACCAATGTATCAATCATCGGCGTCCAGCCGTTGAAATGAATAAGAGGGAGGGAAACGACCATAAACAGCATAATCACCCATACTAAAATATCTTTAATAATGGCTGTAAAAGTAGGCCCTTTAATCCCGCTGAAAAACGTGTATAGAGCAACTAGAATGAATGAGATGATGACAACGAACTTTACGTTGATATAGCCGGTGCCCGCTACCTGAAGCGTATCTTGAATTCCGCTAAGCTGAAGACAGATATATGGGATAAGCATCAGGACACCGACAATTGCAACGAGACTTGCCAACAGCTTGCTGTCAAAACGTTCCCGCGCATAATCAGCGAGAGTTGTTAATTTGTGAATTTTCGCAACTTTCCAAAGTTTCGGCAGGAAGAAATAGGCGATAAAATAAGCCAATACGGAGTAAGGAATAGCAAAAAACGCAACACTTCCGCCTGTGTAAGCCGTACTGGTCAAACCTAAGAAAGTATATGCCGTGTAAAGGTCAGCGCCTACTAAAAACCAAACGAGAAGGCCTCCAAAACGTCTGCCGCCGACAGACCATTCTTCCACCGAGGTTCGCGATGATTTGTCTCTCCCGGCGAGAAATCCGATACAGACAACAGTTAATACGATAATAGCCGTAATCATAAGTGCAGTGAGATTTCCTTGCATTATTCAATTCCTCCATCTTTTTTTTGCACCAGGTAAATGCCAAACGAACATACCGGCGTAATAATAATCCACAGCAGCAGCCAAAAATGGAAAAAAGGAAGGCCGAAAATAATCGGTTCGATTCGATTCACAAACGGCAAAAGTGCAAGCTGAATGAATGGTAAAATGATGAGTATAACAATAAGTGCTTTTTTAACCATTTACTTTCCTCCTGAAAGATGATAATGCTCACTATAATAGCAGTTGTAAGATAAGATCACAAGATAATTATTAGAAAAAAATGATTTTTTCAATTATTTAATTAAATCCTATGGATTGCATCCTGCACATTATAGGTTTAAAATAATAAATATCTCGAAATCAAGATAATCTAGGAGTGAAAAGATGAAAACAGAAGGATTGCATCATATTACAGCATTTGCCAGAGATCCGCAAGAAAATTTGCGATTTTATACAGAAGTGCTCGGGCTTCGGCTTGTCAAAAAAACAGTGAATTTCGATGACCCGGGAACATATCATTTTTACTTTGGGAATCAAAATGGAGATCCAGGGACCATTATTACCTTTTTCCCGTTCCAAGGAAGCGGGCAGGGGACGGTAGGGAAAGGCCAAGCCGGCCGGATTTACTTTTCAGTCCCTAAAGGCTCTCTGGCTTTCTGGAAGGAACGCCTTCAAAATAATGGACTGAATGCAGAGGAGAAAATGCTATGCAGGGAACACGCGCTGATCTTTGATGATACAGAAGACCTTCCGTTAGCAATCATGGAAGACGGCGAAAGCGGAAAAAGCGAGTGGACACCTGACGGCATTTCAGAACATGAAGCCATCACCGGAATGAGAGGCGTGCTGCTGTACTCCTATGATCCGCAAGCAACGATTCAATTGTTAGAGGAAAGCTTCGGATACAGCAAAGTAGCGGAAGAAGATCAGATCGTTAGACTGAAATCCGCAGCGGCTGTCGGAAACGTGATTGACGTTCATTTGCAGCCGGAAAAAAGAGGCGTCGGAGGTTATGGAACAGTTCATCATATAGCGTTTCGGACAACGAGTGAGGAGCAGGCCAAATGGCAGCCGCTTATTGCTGAAAAACATCTCCCTTCATCAGAAATTCTGGACAGGGAGTATTTCACATCAATTTATTTCAGGGAAAAAGGCGGCATTTTATTTGAAATTGCCACAGATGAACCAGGCTTTATGACAGATGAAACGTTTGATGAGCTGGGGACATCCTTAAAGCTGCCTGAATGGCTGGAGCAACACCGCAAACAAATTACAGATATTTTGCCTGAATTGTAGGAGGGGACATGATGAAGCATATTTTTGAAAAAGGGACATCTGATAACGTCTTACTGCTGTTACATGGAACCGGAGGAAATGAGCATGATCTCCTTTCATTGGGCCGTTTTATAGATCCGGGTGCTCATTTGCTCGGCGTCAGGGGATCAGTGCTCGAAAATGGAATGCCGCGCTTTTTCAAACGCCTCAGCGAAGGTGTATTTGATGAAAAGGATCTCGTTGAGCGGACAAAAGAATTGAAAGATTTTATCGACGAGGCGGCAGAAACGCATCAGTTTGACCGGAGCCGAGTGATTGCAGTCGGTTACTCAAACGGCGCAAATATCGCGGCGAGCCTGCTTTTTCATTATGCGGATGTTTTAAAGGCGGCTATTCTGCATCATCCTATGGTGCCGATACGGGGGCTTGAGCTTCCCGATATGACAGGGCTTCCTGTTTTCATTGGGGCGGGAAAATATGATCCGCTTTGCACAAAGGAAGAATCGGAAGAGCTTCACCGCTGTTTGCTTGACAGCGGGGCATCTGCTTCAGTTTTTTGGCAGGATGGGGGCCATCAGCTCACGCAGCATGAAGCTGAACAGGCTCGCCAATGGTACAAAGATACGTTTCAATAAAAAAACCTTAGTCCGTGTTTATCCGGACTAAGGTTTTTCTTAGATTTACAGCCAAGTTGATACTTTTGATAGAGGCAAGCGGTTGCTTTGGTGTGCAGGTTTCACTGCTTTCCCGATAGAAATAAGCATCACCGGAACATAGCGATCGCTGATATCAAATTCCTTTTGGAACTGCTCCTTATTAAATCCTCCGATTGCGCAGGTGTCATAACCTTTCGCTTTTGCGGCAATCATAAGCTGCATAGCAGCCAATGAAGCATTTAAGAAAGCGGAATCGCGTGCGAACTGTTCACTTTGGTAAGCACCGTTAATTTGGCCAAGAAGCGTTTGTTTGATTTCATCCGTGATGAAACCTTGGTTTGCCAGTTCAGCGTAAACGTCTTCACCGTTTTCATTCGCTTTTAGATCGCCTAAAATGGCAACGACAGCAGAAGATTCAACAATTTGTTTTTGGTTATATGCTACAGGCAGAAGAGCCGCTTTTGATTCATCGCTGTGGAAAACTGTAAAATGCCAGTGCTGCAGATTCCATGCAGAAGGCGCTTTAGTGGCGAGCTCCAAAAGATCAGTCAGTTCCTCTTTAGAGATCGGGGCATTGGTATCATATTCCTTAACAGATGCCCGTGCTTGCAAAATGTCCAGAGTATCAGTCATAATGTTTCCTCCTTCGGGTAAACGTGGTATGATAATAGAAAAGTTAGAAGCTTACTAAATGTAACTTGAAAGATAATTTTAATGGATCAGTGAATACTTGTCAAACAATAGATGAAGGGATGAAGACTAGTGGGAAATACAATGTGCCCTAAAATGGAGTCAGCTTTCTCATTGCTGGGAAAACGATGGAACGGTCTGATCATCCATGTACTAATGGATGGGCCGAAACGATTTAAAGAGATAACGGAAACCATACCGATGATCAGCCAAAAAATGCTGGCAGAGCGCCTTAAAGAGCTAGAGCAAAACGAAATTGTTGAACGACGGGTTCTTCCCGAGACACCGGTAAAAGTGATCTATACGCTGACTGAAAAAGGAACCGCGCTGCAAGCCGTATTTCAAGAAATGCAAGCGTGGGCCGATCAATTTTGTGAGCCTGGTGTTACAGTGTGCGAAGAAGAGAAATAATGGAAAGAAACAGAGCATCCGCAGAAAGGGTTTGTGTCAGTGAGAAAGTCATGTAAGTGGGTCATACCGTTTACATGACTTTTTATTTTAGGAGCCATGTTATGAATCAGCTTTTATTTTACATATATAAAAAGAGATGTTAGGATGATGTCAACATACAAAAATAGGAAAGGATCCTTCCGTGAAAAAGTTACTAACAGCTATCCTGTTGTTAATGGGAATCATCATTTATCTTGTTGTTCAAATCAGCAAACCGGAGCTCTATCTGCCTGAATTTTATATATACGATCAAAACCCTGTCAGCTTTCATTGGAATTACATAGGCATCGAAACTGGGTATAAAAAGGGAGACCCTGATTCTATCCACCAAATCTGGATCACACCGTTATATTTCGTTTTGCTGGCTGTTTTCATTCTGGTTATTTCTGCTTTTTTGAAAAAGAAATAAAAAAAGAGAGGTCTTGAATAAGGATCTCTCTTTTTATTTCATTGATGGCCATTCGCTAAGTGTAAAGCAGATGAAGAAGTTTCACCATCTTATAACTTACCATTCAAAAATTGTGCCTCGCCGAGCCCGAAACTCCAATCAGCATCACCGTTTTCCGTAATGGAAACCATTAGGTCTTCCGGGGAAATACCGCATTCTGCTTCTAGTTTTTCAGCCAGCAAGGCATATAATTTCTCTTTTTGGCTCTTTGTTCTTGTTTTACTTGTAATGCTGATCACGATCAAATCCTTGCTTCTATGAAATCCTAATCCGGTATCGTGAATCACGAGCTCATTCGCGGGGTGCTGGTGCACAATTTGATATCGGTCACTCTCCGGCACGCCAAACGCCTCTACCATCGCTTGATGAGCAGTGTCTAATAGCGATTGTAATGCTTTTTGATCACGGCCTTCTATTAGATCGAAACGTAATAATGGCATTTGAATTCCTCCTTTTGTAACACTGATTTTATCAGCATGTTATCACATTGTTTTGTTATCTGAAGCCAATTGATAGATAAAAACATAACATATAACCAATAATTGATCGATATATAACTATGTTATTGTCTGACAGCCTATGAAATCATAAATATTCTTGGCAGTAATTGATTAGGAGATTAGCATGAAATAATAGTTGATCAAAAGATATCAATTATATCACCACGAAGATCCTATTTCGTTAAAAATGAAAACATTTTCTAACAAATATCCGGAGAATTGGCAAAAACAACATGAAAATGGAGGTTAGCCATGCCGATTTTTTATCATTGCTGCCGGGGTTTTTATTTTGTTATTTCTGACGGCTTGAGCATGAAGGAAACGTTTTAAACATGGACGCTGCTCACAACGGTCCTCTCAGTACAGGACTGGGCTGTGTTTTATTGGCCGGACTATTTTTGTAATAATGTTTTATCAGTAAAAATCAATATAACAATAGCCCAATCGTTTTTCTTCCTGGATGAATACCTTACATATAGGCAGACATAAAGGAGGAAATAATCATGTACCCTCAACACTCGTATTATCGCGGGAACCCAGGTCCGGCCGGATACCCGGTACGAAACCCTTTTTTGTTTGGCGCTCCTTTAGTCGGCGGTTTATTAGGCGGTTTTCTTGGGAGTGCTCTTTTTAATTATCCGCGTCCCTATGCGTATCCGCCTGTTCCTTACGGTTACGGAGGTGCGCCATACGGCCCCGGAGGACCGTATGGCGGAGGTTATCCCGGTTTTTATTAGCAAAAACGGCCTGCTTCTGTGCAGGCCGTTTTTTATCGCATAATTTCTACCTCGGACATATTGTAGTCCTGCTGTTTATGAAACATGACTTCCAGATGGCTGTCTTTATATACGGCTTTCGTTCCTTTCCGCTTGACAAGACAGGGAAGATTTACTTTTTTAGGATGGGACAAACCCGGGAAATGTTCAATCAGTAATGTATGAGATGTATGTTTAATTTTGAGCTGTTCCAGCTGGCTTTCATTTACTGAAACCTTTACAAACACATGGTCTGCTGTTTCGAATATATCTATATCAGGTTCGGTGCGCTGTGTTTTTTCTTTAGTCGGGAGAGGATCGCGAAATGGAAATTGAGCCGCGTAATCACTTCCGAACACACTTTCCATTACACTGTTTACATAACGCTCAACCTCTTTTGGATCGGCCTTTTTTAATGCTTCCTTGGAAAATTGATTTTGGAAAGGAAAATACTTGTTCCACTCAAACATCTTCATCACACCTTTCTTCACGGACAAAATAGTATATGCCTGCTCGATCTTTCACGTGATATAATATAAGATGCTCTAAAGAAAGGCAGGGACAAAATATGCATCATTCAGAAACAAAAAAAGGCGTTCTTTACACAGCCGTTTCCTTTACGATGTGGGGGCTGTTTCCGCTTTATTGGAAGCTTCTTGAACAGCTGCCGGCACTTGATATTTTAGCTCACCGTATCATTTGGTCTTTTGTTTTTATGTGTATCGTGCTTTTTTTCTTGCGTCAATGGAAAACGGGGTGGCATGAGCTGCGGTCTTTAAAAAAGAACGGAGGCATACTATCTTTATTTCTCGCTTCAATTCTCATTTCGGTTAACTGGTTTGTATACATATGGGCTGTCAATCATGGATTTCTGCTTGAAGCCAGTCTTGGCTACTACATCAATCCGCTTGTGTCAGTTCTTCTCGGCATTTTGTTTTTAAAGGAAAAGCTGAATCGCCTTCAATTGGTTGCAGTTTCGATAGCGGCAGCCGGCGTTATTATTTCTGCGTTTCAATACGGCTCCATTCCATACATCGCGCTGCTGCTTGCATTCAGCTTCGGCTTATACGGATTTACCAAAAAAAGAACAAGTCTTTCAAGCGCTATCGGTTTAACACTCGAGACATTCATGATTATGCCGATTGCATTGGGGTATTTGCTGCTTAGCGGCCATATTCAGCCTGCGGGTGCAGAAAGCGGCGGGGCATGGGTGCTTCTCTTTTTTGCCGGTGTGTTTACCGCGCTGCCGCTCTTATTGTTTGCTGAAGGGGCGAAGCGGCTGCCGCTGTATCAAGTCGGTATATTACAATATATTGCACCGACCATCACCTTGCTGATTGGGCTGTTCATTTACCATGAGCCATTTTCAAACTCGAAGGCATTTACCTTTGCCTGTATATGGGCTGCATTAGTCTTGTTTACGTTTTCACAAGTGAAATGGAAACGGGCATCAAAAAGCCATTGAGCCTTTGGCTTTTCAGTTTGAGTATATATTATGTATAATCATTTCATGTATGTAAGACATAAAGGAGCAGGACGATGGACAATGATATAGAAATAGTAAAAGCATACGCCTCGCTATGGAACAGCCGCTCTTTCTCAAACGAAGATGCAGAAGCGGTTACAGAGGCAATTGATCTTGAGCTTTTGGATAAGAGAACACATCCGAGGCTCCGTAAACCTATGCTGGAAAAATATTATGCCGCTATACAGCGCATTGTGAACTCACAGCTGGAACCGGCTGTCAAATATCAACTGGTCAAATTACATACAGAACGCGTACAGTATTTAAAAGAAGAAAGAGGGGAGCAATTATGAAAGCAATCATAAAAGAAGATGTGCAAGCATCTTTAGAACGATATGCGGACCGCCCTGTATATATCCATTTAGAAACCACAACCGGTTCTTACTCGGCACATTTAAATGAAAAAAACATGACGGTTGTTGCTTATATACGCAATGCGAAGGTAACCTATCATCAAGCTAAAATCAAAGGGAGCGGGCCTTACCGGGTCGGCTTAAAAACAGAAGAGGGCTGGATTTATGCTGAAGGCCTGACTGAGTACACAGTGGATGAAGAAAACCGCTTATTAATGGCAGGACACTTGCCGGGCGGGAAACTGGCTATTTCACTTCAAATCAGTGAAAAACCGTTCACAGTTTAAAGAAAAGGGTGAAAAAATAATGAAAGAACACGTGCTTGTAATCCTGCCTCACCCTGACGACGAATCATACGGTGTGGCGGGTCTGATTGCTTTAAACAGAAAAAAAGGTGTGCCCGTTACATATGCTTGCGCTACGTTAGGCGAAATGGGCAGAAATATGGGAGATCCATTTTTTGCTAATCGGGAAACCTTGCCATTATTAAGAAAACAAGAGCTTATCAACGCCTGCAAAGAAATGGATATTAATGACTTGCGAATGCTCGGACTTCGGGATAAAACGCTTGAGTTTGAAGACGATGAATATTTAGCTGATATCATGGAAGAAATCATAGATGATGTAAAACCAAGCTTAATTGTCACATTTTATCCGGGACATGGCGTGCATCCTGACCATGATGCATGCGGGGAAGCGGTCATCCGGGCATTGTACCGCAAAAAGAAAGAAGACCGTCCGCGCACACTATGCATGGCTATTACACGCAATAGGGAAGAGGTGCTTGGCGAAGCAGACGTCGTACTTGATATCAAAGAAGTGGCAGATATTAAAATGAACGCGTTAAGAGCTCATCGCACCCAGACGGAAGGTATGCTCCGCGAGCTTGAGGAAAAACTGAAAAACAATGAACCTGTTATGGCAACATGGTTTGAAGAAGAAGTGTATTGGACATATCAATGGAATGATTAAAAAAGAAGGTATAAGGCCCTGGAGGGGACCTTATACCTTTTTTAATTTCAAGTCAGATGCAATCGCTGATGCAAGAGTAGATCTCAGTGAGATGTCCTCAAAAGACAAACCGAGCTGAACCGCGGTTTGCGCAATTTCCGGGCGGATCCCCGACAATGTGGATGAAACGCCGATCAAACGCAGCGCCTCAATCAGACTGAACAGCTGGTGGGCAACCATGGTATCAATTACCGCTACTCCGGACAAGTCAATGTAAAGCTGCGTCACCTTTTTTTTCGCACATTGATTCAATGTATTTTCCATGATCAATTTAGCACGGACGGTATCAATATCACCGATTAACGGAAGCAGTCCCACACTGTGGAACAGCACGATCACCGGCGCGCTCAATTCAGTGATCATATCCTTTTGGGCTTGAAGCTGAAGACTTGTGTTTTTGTACATTTCTTCTATAAAAATATGAATCACAAGATCAAACGCCTTAATAAGAGTGTGATACAAATCCTCGGCTTCTTCGCTTTTCACGGTATCCTGATTGATATGAACAAAGTCCTTCACATAGGAAACATACAAGTCTCTCACTCTGACAAACTCACGGATAATATAGTGGATAGGCGTTTTTAAATGCTCTTGATCCTGAGTGACTTCAAATGCCCAGGCTTTTAGAATGGGCAAGTATACCTCTTCTTCATCTATAAAGATACGGCTGATCTTATAATTGAAAGCAAGATTCTGGCTCTTTAAATTTTTAATGATTGCCGGGTCTGTTGATGCATAGATTGAATTCGGATCAGTTTCCTCGATTGTTTCATACCATGTAGAACTTATTTCTTCTGCATGCTGAGACAGATACTCATATAATTTCTGGTTTTGTGCCATGTCATATCACCTCTTTTAAAATTCCTGTTTCAATAAATAACGCTTCTGCAGTTTAACCAGCCTGAAAAACAGCCCGACTGCTCCTGCCGCTAGCCCTGCAATTAACCCGATCCAATAACCGAACGCGCCAAGTCCTGTAAACGTGCCGACCGCATAACCGACAGGAAGGCCGATAACCCAATAAGAAATAAAAGCGGCTGCAAGTGTATAATTGACATCTTTATATCCTCTGAGGGCGCCCTGAATAGGTGCTGCCACAGCATCGGAAAGCTGAAAAAACAGCGCGTAAATTAAAAAGTGCTGCGTTAGCCGGAGGACATCCGGATCAGAGGTGTACATACCTGCGATTTGCTCTCTGAATAAAAGGATACAGGCAGCTGTTAACAAAGAAAAGCCTACTGCCATCATGATGCCGATAAAGCTGTAAGAGCGAGCGTCTTTAAAACGAGCTGCTCCGGCCTCAAACCCGACAACTATCGTTAAAGCCATGGACACGCTGAGCGGCAGCATATATAAAAGTGACGCAAAGTTCATGGCGGCCTGATGGGACGCGATGGTCACTGTATTGAAATGGCTCATCAGCAAAGTGACAGCCGCGAAGATGCTCGTTTCAAAAAACACGGCAAACCCGATGGGCAGTCCGATTTTCAGCATATTTTTGCACGCTTCCCAAGAGAACTTATACATGGTAAGGAAAATGCCATATTCAGAAAACGGTGCTGCTTTATGAATGATGATAAAACTGATGATACAGATGCACCAATACGTAAGCGCTGATGCAATTCCGGCGCCGACTCCGCCAAGGGCAGGCATGCCGAATTTTCCGAAAATAAATACGTAGTTTAACACAAAATTAATCGGCAGTGAACATAGCGTAATCATCATGGTCACTCGTGTTTTTCCTAATGAGTCAATGAACGATCTCAAAACGGTGTAAACAAATAAAGGAAAAATCCCCAAAGATAAAAACCCTAAAAAGTGCTTAGCAATGTCATATACGTGAGCCTCAAGGTTCAATCGGGACAGAACAGGATCAACTATTCCATATCCAACCGCTAAAACGGCAATGCTTAGAAGCGCGGCCACATATACAGCCTGTAAGACAGTAAAGGGAATTTGTTTGGTTTTATCAGCGCCTAATAGCTGCGCGACAATCGGGGTGACAGCCATTAATATACCTGCCAGTCCAGTATAGACAGGCGTCCAAAGACTTGATCCAATGGCCACACCGGCTAAATCGGCGGCGCTGACTTTCCCTGACATCACCGTATCTAAAAAGGTCATGAGAGAAAGCCCCGCCTGAGTAATTAAAATCGGAATTAAAATGTGCAAAAGCTGTTTTATCTTTTGTCCGGCGTTTTTGGTTTCTTTCATACATTGATCCCCGTTTCTTTATCATAACGAGAGAAATTATAACATTTTATGTATAAAAAGCAATGAACGCCTGGCCTATTCTTTTTTTGTCGGTTTCGTTTTTCTAAACATTTGGGCATAAATAAAAGAAAGCGAAATAACGCCTAAAAAGGTGCAGATATATTGAATGATTCTTTCCATTTCCATTCTTTACATACCTCCTTTACCAATAGAATGTACATCAATAAGATAAGCATGCGTGCAAAGTTGAAAATATGAAAAGGAGATGAAGGCCCATGCATTACGAACAGATGACAGAAAGTGTATTCACGGCAAAGATACAATCGCATTTAGAACAGATACTAGGGGATGCTTCTCTTATTTTGAAAACGTTACACGAAAAAGATCAATGCCTCCTTTGTGAATTGGATGACTTGGGACGTATTTTTCAGAATATGCACGGCATTGCCTCATCCTTTTATTTGCAATCATACATTGAACAATTTACACCGTCATTTGTGGAACTGGCCAAGGCGATTAAAAATTTATCGGAAAATAAGCATGGCGCATTAATTGTCATTGAAAGGGCAGACCCGGTTGACAAATTTATTCAAAAAGGAACATCGCTGCATGCAGAAATCAGTGCTTCATTAATTGAAAGCATCTTTTTCCCGGGAAACCCTCTTCATGACGGCGCTTTATTAGTGAGGGATCATACACTCGTCTCAGCCGGAAACGTTCTCCCGCTGACGACACAAGAAGTGGATATTCATCTGGGAACCAGGCACCGGGCGGCTTTGGGGATGTCTGGATATACAGATGCGCTTGTGCTGGTTGTTTCTGAGGAAACAGGCAAGATGTCATTTGCGAAGGATGGTGTGTTATATCCGCTCATCTCACCGAGAACATAAAAATAAACAAAAGGACCCGAACAGCTTTCGTCTCATGAGACAAAATGACTGGAATAGAACTCTTTTTTTAAAGCATTCATGCCATACTGAATGCTTTTTTTCTTAAAAATAGAAAGTCGGGAAATGTAACCTAGTATAAAAGTTATATCGGATTAATATTAATAAAGTTAAATACTTTACCTGATTTTGTATTTATAGTACTGTATAAAATATTACATAAATTTTAATGGAAGGGTGTGCCGCATGGCTAATGTATTAATGATCGGTTTTCCGGGAGAGGGCCATATTAATCCGTCTATCGGTGTAATGAAGGAGCTGAAATCACGAGGAGAAAACATTACTTACTATGCAGTAAAGGAATATGAAGAAAAAATCACCGCGCTTGATATTGAATTTCGTGAATATAACGATTTTAGAGAAGAATATTTCGGAAAAAACGCAACTGGTAATGAGGAAAGAGATTTTGCCGAAATGATATGCGCCTTTTTGAAAGGGTGTAAGGACATCGCCACCCATATTTATAATGAAGTGAAAAACGAATCATATGATTATGTCATATATGATCACCATTTCCTGACCGGTAAAATCATTGCCAATCTGCTGAAGCTGCCGAGATTTTCATTATGTACGACCTTTGCGATGAATGAGGATTTTTTAAAGGAAATGATGGACACCTTCAATAGCAGACCATTTGAAGACTCACCTTATTACGAATCCTATCAGCAGCTCGCAGAAACCTTAAATGCAGAGTTTCAAGCGGGAATTACCAAGCCGTTTGACGTTTTTTCGTCCGATGGAGATTTGACGATTGTCTTTACGTCAAGAGAATTTCAGCCAATGGCTGAGCAATTCGGAGAACATTATGTTTTTGTTGGTCCTTCTATTGCAAAAAGAGCCAAAAGCAATGAATTTCCATTGGATCAGATTGACAATGAAAACGTGCTGTTTATTTCTATGGGAACCATTTTTAATAATCAAAAAGAGTTTTTCAACCAATGTCTCGAGGTGTGCAAAGACTTTGACGGAAAAGTTGTGCTGTCCATTGGGAAACATGTTAAACAAAGTGAGTTAAACGATATTCCTCACAATTTTATTGTGCGCCCGTATGTGCCGCAGCTTGAAATCCTGAAAAGAGCCAGTTTGTTTGTCACCCACGGCGGAATGAACAGCACAAGCGAAGGCTTGTATTTTGAAACACCGCTCATTGTCATTCCGATGGGAGCTGATCAATTTGCTGTCGGAAAACAGGTGGAACAAGTAGGTGCGGGGAAAGTGCTGAAAAAAGAACAGCTGTCTGAAAACCTTCTGAAAGAAACCATTCAAGAAGTGATCAGCAATCCTGTTTATGCTGAGAAAGCAAAAGCAATTGGTCAGTCACTGAAAGCAGCAGGCGGTGCTGAAAAAGCTGCCGACAGCATTCTTGAATATGTTAAACACAATACTCAATCAGCTAATGCATAGTGTATACAGCCTGTTTATTTGAAATGGACAGGCTTTTAACTGTTTCGGAAAGCTGGGGAGAGTTGCAGTCAGAAGAAGGGATTTGACACTTTGATAGAGAATTGAAAGAAAAACAGACAGGAAAGGAGGAAAATCTGCTTCTTTCATCAGCATAAACCAATCATTTTACCCCTGCTTAAATAGTTCCTTAGACTTTCGATAAACCTATACAAATTATGTAAAGTATTAGGTGTTTATCTAGAGGTTTAAGGTCGAACGAAGCTGAATTTGCTGCCGGATCTATAAAAAATTTGTTTATAACGCTAAAAAAGTGACGATAAAACGTATGTGTGCCATTTTTGGAAACAGAATACTAATTATTTCTGTTTGTCTCATAAAAAGTTTAGGAGGTTAAATGAATGAAAAAGAAGATCGTAGCCGGCTTGGCTGTTTCCGCAGTTGTTGGGTCATCGATGGCAGCAGCACCCGCGGACGCAAAATCGATAAAGGTGAAAAGCGGTGACTCTCTTTGGAAACTTTCGCGCCAGTATCATACGAGTATTTCAGCACTGAAATCCGAAAACAAATTGAAATCGTCAATGCTTTATGTCGGCCAAAGCCTTAAAGTTCCTGAAAGCAGCAAAAAAAGCAAAACATCCTCATCAAACTCAAGCAAAACGTCAACATACACCGTAGCATATGGTGATTCCTTATGGATGATTGCCAAAAATCATAAAATGAGTGTTTCAGAGCTTAAAAGCTTAAACAGCCTGAGCAGTGATTTGATTCGTCCCGGCCAAAAACTGAAAATTAAAGGGACAAGCAGTTCAAATGGTTCGAATGGGCAGAAAAAAAGCAACGGTTCAAATTCTGCAGGCTCATCAAAAAGTACATATACTGTAAAGCTTGGTGATTCTCTGTGGAAAATCGCAAACAGTCTAAATATGACGGTGGCCGAATTGAAAACCTTAAACGGCTTAACATCAGATACGCTTTACCCTAAGCAAGTATTAAAAATAAAAAAAAGCAGCTCATCCAATAGCGGTAGCGGCGGTTCCAAAAAGCCGTCAAACTCAAATTCTTCAAAAACAACTACATACAAAGTGAAATCGGGTGATTCGTTATGGAAGATTGCGAATCAGCTTGGCGTCACTGTGCAAAGTATCCGTGATAAGAACAATTTGTCTAGTGATGTTCTGCGAATCGGGCAGGTTCTCACGATTTCAGGAACGACTAAATCAAATAATTCCAATAAGACAGTCCCGAAAGACAAACCAGGATCAAACGTTCAAATTGGAACAAAGATTGACAGAATGATAACAGAGGCAAAAAGATATGTCGGTGTTCCATATCGCTGGGGCGGAAATACGCCTTCCGGTTTCGATTGCAGCGGCTATATTTATTACCTCATTAATAAAGTATCATCTATTTCAAGGCTGAGCACGGCAGGGTACTGGAATGTGATGCAAAAAGTCAGCCAGCCGTCAGTCGGAGACTTTGTTTTCTTTACGACGTATAAATCCGGACCGTCTCACATGGGGATTTACTTGGGCGGCGGCAATTTTATTCATGCAAGCTCCGACGGTGTGGGCATTTCCAATCTCAGCAATTCGTATTGGAAACAACGCTACCTGGGAGCACGAAGCTATTTTTAAACTTTGAGCATCGACATTAGACAGACGGGGCGTTTGGGCAGACGTCCTGCTGCCCTAATGTAAAAGCCTTTTAAAAGGCTTTTTTTAGTTTATATCGGAATATGATTGACCAGACTGTTAGAAAAAACAAGGGGGAGACAGCATGAATCGTTTCTTGCTCCTTATCGTGCTGGCGGCACTGGGTCTTGCGGGATGCAGTCAAGAAACACCTCCCGATCATCCGCGGCGGGTACCGGAAAAAAAGGTAATAGAAACCTCAGCGTTTCGTCATCAGATTCAGCTGGTCAATAGAGAAGGCAAAAAAGTCGGGTTTATTGAAATAAAAGAGTCAGAAGACGAAGGGCTCGATTTTCACATCTCAGCACACAGCCTGACACCTGGGGCTTCACTCGGGTTTCATATTTATGAAAAAGGATCATGTGTCAGGCCGGATTTTGAATCCGCGGGCGGACCCTTTAATCCGCTGAACAAAGAACACGGCTTCAATAATCCGATGGGACATCATGCCGGAGATCTTCCGAATCTTGAGGTCGGCGCAGACGGGAAAGTAGATGTTATTATGAATGCGCCTGAAACCTCTTTACAAAAAGGAAGCAAATTGAATATTCTCGACCAGGATGGCAGCGCGTTTATTATTCATGAACAGGCTGACGACTATTTGACGAATCCGAGCGGAAATTCAGGAGCGCGAATTGTCTGCGGAGCGCTTTCTGGCAATAACGAGAAACAGTAATATAGCGGGAGCCCTTTTGTATTGAGCATACAGGGGCTTTTTTAGTATACTCGTTAATGGAATACGAATAGGAAAGGAAACCTGTCTATGACATCTCAATTGCAGCACTTAACATTGCCGGAAGATATACAAAATAAGCTTTTATCATATAAAAGCCAGCCGATTTCTCCAGAATTTCAATCGCTTATCGGGACATCAGGCTATGAGGCGGAGGATGAAGCCATTTTATTCGATGCCATTATCGCATTATCGATGGGGAAAAATATCCTGTTAAAAGGACCTACAGGCTCAGGTAAAACTAAGTTGGCAGAAACATTGTCCAGCTATTTTCATAAACCGATGCACAGTGTCAACTGCTCAGTTGATTTGGATGCTGAAGCGCTGATCGGCTATAAAACCATTGAAAATCAATCTGGCCAGGCGACGATCGAGTTTGTCTCGGGACCTGTGACAACGGCCATGAATGAAGGCCACTTTCTTTATATAGATGAAATTAATATGGCAAAACCGGAAACCCTTCCAATCTTAAATGGTGTATTGGACTACAGAAAAATGATGACAAATCCGTTTACAGGAGAAGTCGTTCGGGCAAAAGAAGGGTTTGGAGTCATTGCTGCCATCAATGAAGGCTACGTCGGAACCGTTCCGCTGAATGAAGCGCTTAAAAACCGTTTTGTCATTATTGATGTGCCTTATATTAAAGGCGAGCTGCTGAAACAAGTACTCATGTCTCAGTCTGCCCTTCATGATGAGAAATTGATTGACCGGTTTATCACCCTGTCTTCTGATCTGATCGTTCAGGCCAATAACGGGCAGGTGTCTGAAGAAGCGGCATCCATCAGAGCTTTAATTGATACGTGTGATTTAGCCGCTTATATTCCGCCGCTACGTGCCATCGAACGGGGAATTGTAGAGAAGCTTGACGATGACCGTGAAAAGGCGGCGGTCCGAAATATCGCAGAAACTCTGTTTGAATGAGGGATGTGCGATGAAATTTATCAAATTTAATGACAGCACAATTGACTCGTTTTTATTTATGATGCTGACCGATTTGGCCAAAACGCTCACCAAAAGTGAGGCAGTGGAAGTGGAGTATGGCGTTCAGTCCTACTACAACCCATTTGAAAAAAAAATCTACATGAGCCACTTTTGGAAGGACAGAGCAGCTGAAGATATGGAAGCAGGTCTCAAAAGCGATGTCTACCTTCGATCGGTCGGAACAAAATACAGCTCGCTGCAAGAGTTTGCGAGCCTTTTGGATTATATCCAGCACAATCTTACGTACAAAAGCTTTGCCAAACAGCTGTTTATGCTGCTTGAGGACATCAGAATTGAAGAATGTATCAAACACGAGCGTCCTGGTACAAAGCATGTATTTGCAAAACGAAAAGACATGTACAGAAAACATTTCTCCACGCAGCTGACTTTAAATTTAGAACGAAGCATTTTTACGGATGCGCTCTTTTGCGCCATGTATGTCAAGCTGACGGCGGAATCGCCTCTGGAAGCCATCCCGTCTATGCGTGATGATATTGATCTGATGCGTCCGTTTATCGAACAGCAGCTCTTGCGCGTGTATGAAGCTGATTCTACACATCACGTTCTGAAAATTGTCGAAGATATCATGGACGGACTTGAAGAGGTGCTTGATAAAGACATGCTGAATACCTACTTCTTTTTGCCTGAGTTAGATTATGCAAAAGCTGCAGAGCAGCCGTTATTTGAAGAAGAGAAAAAAGCGCCGAAGCTGAGCGATGACATAACGCTTCCGAAAAAGTCAGACGGCGATGAAGATATTCACGATGAAGAAATGCCGACTTGGCACCGTGAAACAGAAGCACCGTCTAAAAGCTTCCTTCAATTTGATATTGAACACGGCGCAAAATCCGATTTAGGAAAAGATGCTTCTCGTGAAGGGGACGATGGAGACCAGGCCCTCGGCTCTGTTCAAGGTTCAGCCAGACAGACAAAACGAAAAGACTATTCCAAACTGGAAGCGCTGGAGTCCAAAAAAGACCAGCCGAACGGCGCGGGTCTTGCCGACGGAAAGGAAAATAAATTCGCGTTTGCGATTTATAAAGAACCGCAGCCTGCAACACAAGATGAAGAGCTTTCTTATAAACAGCAGGCAAAATCGATCGAATCGTATCAGAAGCGTTTGAAACAGATGATTCAAAAAACGCTTGAACACAAAAAAACGCTGCCAAGGACTGATCTTCACGCGGGCCGTCTGAACAACAAACTTCTCCGTTATTTTACGGAGCGGAATCCGCGTCTTTTTTACAAAAAACAAGAGCCTTCTTCAGAAATTGACGCTGTTTTCACATTGCTGGTCGACTGTTCAGCAAGCATGTTCGACAAAATGGATGAAACGAAGAGGGGAATCGTATTGTTTCACGAAGCCCTGAAGTCGGTAGCAGTCCCGCATCAAATTGTCGGTTTCTGGGAGGATACAAACGATGCGACCGAAACGAGTCAGCCGAATTATTTTAATACGGTAATTCCATTTCAGTCATCCTTAAGACAGGCGGCGGGACCGGCGATAATGCAGCTTGAACCTGAGGAAGACAACCGTGACGGCTATGCGATCAGGCAAATGACGAAAAAAATGCTGCAGCGGAGCGAGGCGCAAAAATTCTTAATCGTGTTCTCTGACGGAGAGCCGGCCGCATTTGGTTATGAGCAAAATGGAATTGTCGATACAAGTGAAGCGGTTATCGAAGCTCGAAAAAGAGGAATAGAAGTCATAAATGTTTTTCTCTCCAACACGGAAATTGAAGAATCACAAATGAAAACGATACAGGATATGTACGGAAAGTTCAGTATATTTGTCCCGGATGTCGATCAGCTTCCGGATGTACTGTATCCGCTTCTTAAAAAACTGCTCCATAAAAGCATAGGATAACCCTTTATTCTATGCTTTTTGGCGTTTCTTTTTTTAAATGATTAAATTTTTTGTTTTTTATAAAGGTTTTTTACTATTTTGTGAACAATCAAGGTAGAATCAAATTGCAAACAGTGGTAAAATATCATTGGAAGCGTTTTTATTACATAATTTTGGACACAGCGTTCGAAAGTTATTTTAAGATAGTGAATAAATCACTTGATTATCTAGGTTGGGGGTAATATTCAAATGTTTCAAAATAATATGAAACAACGAATGAATTGGGAAGATTTTTACGGTCCGAACCTCGGCTATGCACTGGAGCTTTACGATCAGTACACCCAGGATCCGAACAGCATTGATCCGGATCTGAAGGAAATGTTCGACGAACTCGGAGCTCCTCCAAGCGATATAAAAGAGGCATCGGGAACAAAAGAAAAGGGACGTGTTACAGCCGATCTGATACAAAAGATCGCATCAGCAATCAGACTTGCAGAAGATATACGAACCTATGGCCATTTGAACGCTTCCGTCAATCCGCTCAGAAAGGATGGGAAAAAGAGCGAGCTCTTTCCACTATCCGATTACGGGCTAACAGAAGAGGAAATAAAAGAAATACCTGCGTCGGTCATTTGTAAAGACGCTCCTACAAACATTACGAACGGTTTAGAAGCCATTCAGTATTTACGAAATACGTATAAAAGAACCATCTCATTTGAATTTGATCATGTACACGACTTTAAAGAGCGAGAGTGGCTGACTCAAAAGATTGAATCCGGTGAATTGTTCCAAAAGAACTCAGCCGAAAAGCTGTCAGCTGTGCTGGAAAGACTGACGGAAGTAGAGGGATTCGAGCAATTTTTACACCGGACCTTCGTCGGGCAGAAGCGTTTTTCAATTGAGGGTCTGGACGCTCTTGTTCCAGTGCTTGATGACATTATCGCACAATCTGTCAAATCAGGTACAACGAGCGTTAACATCGGTATGGCGCACAGGGGCCGCCTGAATGTGCTGGCACATGTGCTGGGCAAACCGTATGAAATCATATTCTCAGAGTTCCAGCATGCGCCGAACAAAGATTTAGTCCCGTCTGAAGGATCTATCGGCATCAGCTACGGATGGACGGGGGATGTCAAGTATCACCTGGGAGCGAACCGCGAGCTTCAAGACGCTGAAACGAAGTCGGCGCGTATTACGCTTGCGAATAACCCGAGCCACTTGGAATTTATCAACCCGATCGTTGAAGGCAGCACAAGAGCGGCGCAGGAAACAAGAACACAAAGCGGATACCCGGTTCAGGATGAAACAAAATCACTTGCGATTTTAATTCATGGAGACGCTGCATTCCCTGGGGAAGGAATTGTCGCTGAAACATTGAATTTAAGCTCTTTAAAAGGGTATCAAGTCGGCGGTGCGATTCATATTATCGCCAATAACATGATCGGATTCACAACAGAAAGCGCTGAATCAAGATCAACAAACTATGCCAGTGACCTGGCGAAGGGCTATGAAATACCGATTGTTCACGTAAATGCGGACGATCCTGAAGCCTGTCTTTCAGCTGTTAAGTTTGCGGTAGAATACCGAAAAACATTCAACAAGGACTTTCTGATTGACTTAATCGGGTACAGACGTTACGGACACAACGAAATGGATGAGCCGTCAACTACTCAGCCGATGCTGTATGACGCTGTAAGAAAGCATCCGACTGTCAAACATATTTTCGCGGAAAAGCTCATTAAAGATGGGGTGCTGACCGAGGAAGTTGTTCAAAACATTGATAAGTCGGTAACGAAACGCATAGAAGACGCTTATCAAAAAGTGCCGGCTAAAAAGGAACATATCGCCAGTGAAATAGAACTTCCGGAACCTGTTTCAAACGGCTTTCCGGATGTAGATACATCTATTGATTTTGATGTGCTCCGCAAGCTGAATGGCGAACTGGTCAATTGGCCGGAGTCGTTTAATGTATTCGGTAAGCTAAAACGCATTTTGGAAAGACGGGCCAAGGCGTTTGATGATGACAGAAAAGTGGAATGGTCATTGGCTGAATCTCTCGCGTTTGCTTCCATTCTGAAAGACGGAACACCGATTCGATTAACAGGACAGGATTCTGAGCGCGGAACGTTTGCTCAAAGAAACCTTGTGCTTCACGACAGTGAGACAGGCAAAGAATTTGTGCCGTTGCACCATTTGTCAGATTGTGATACATCATTTGCCGTTCATAACAGCCCGCTGTCTGAAGGATCGGTTCTCGGCTTTGAATACGGGTATAACGTGCATTCACCGGAAACACTTGTCCTGTGGGAAGCGCAGTATGGAGATTTCGCCAATGCTGCTCAAGTGTACTTTGACCAATTTATTTCTGCTGGACGCGCAAAATGGGGCCAAAAATCCGGATTAGTGATGCTGCTCCCGCACGGTTACGAGGGACAGGGCCCTGAGCATTCAAGCGGTAGAATCGAGCGGTTCCTGCAGCTAGCTGCTGAGAACAACTGGACGGTTGCCAACCTGACAAGCGCCGCTCAATATTTTCATATATTAAGAAGACAGGCTAAAATGCTGCTGCGTGAGGAAATTCGTCCGCTCGTCATTATGACGCCGAAGAGCCTTCTGCGCAATCCGAATACCGTTTCTGAAGTGCAGGAGCTCAGTGAAAGCCGCTTCCAGCCTGTTTACGAACAGTCAGGACTTTCTCATGAGTATGAAAAAGTAACGCGGCTCGTATTATCCAGCGGTAAAGTATCTATAGACATCAGCGATCATTTCAACAAGTTAGAAGACGGGAAAGAGTGGCTTCACATTGCGAGAATTGAACAGCTGTATCCATTCCCTGCAAAAGGAGTCAAAGAATTATTTGCAAAGCTTCCGAACCTAAAAGAAATCGTTTGGGTTCAGGAAGAGCCGCAGAACATGGGGGCTTGGAGCTACATCAGCCCTTATTTGACAGAACTTGCACCAGAAGGAGTAAGCGTTCAATATATTGGACGAAGAAGACGATCCAGTCCTGCAGAGGGAGATCCGACAGTTCATAAAAAAGAACAAGAACGTATTGTATCTGATAGCTTGACTCGCAAAAACTAAGGGGGAAATGAAAAAATGGCGGAAATTAAGGTACCTGAATTAGCAGAATCAATCTCAGAAGGAACAATAGCCCAATGGTTAAAGCAGCCCGGTGATTATGTAGAACAGGGGGAATATCTGCTTGAACTTGAAACGGATAAAGTAAATGTAGAATTGACAGCAGAAGAATCGGGTGTTCTTCAAGAGGTATTGAAAGATTCGGGTGATACCGTCCAAGTTGGAGAAATTATCGGTACCATTACAGAAGGCGCGGGTGAAAGTTCTGCCCCTGCTCCTTCAGAGAAGGCTGAAAGCAAAGAAAGTGAAAAAGAAGAAAAGCAAGCTGAACCAGCGGCGCAAGAAGTGAGCCAGGAAGCGCAAACGGAAGCAAAATCAAGAACAATTGCATCTCCTTCTGCCCGTAAGCTGGCGAGAGAGAAAGGGATTGACCTGTCTCAGGTTCCGACTGGCGACCCGCTTGGAAGAGTGCGCAAACAGGATGTTGAGGCGTATGAAAAACCAGCGGCGAAACCAGCTCCTCAGCAGCAAAAACAACAGCCGCAGGCTCAAAAAACACAGCAAAGCTTTGAAAAGCCTGTTGAAGTGCAAAAAATGTCACGCCGCAGACAGACGATTGCAAAACGTCTAGTCGAAGTTCAGCAAACATCTGCGATGCTGACTACATTTAATGAAGTTGACATGACGGCTGTTATGAATCTCAGAAAACGTCGCAAAGACCAATTCTTTGAGCAAAATGAAGTGAAGCTGGGCTTTATGTCTTTCTTTACAAAAGCTGTTGTAGCGGCATTGAAAAAATATCCGCTCTTGAATGCAGAAATTCAAGGCGATGAGCTGATTGTTAAGAAATTCTATGATATCGGAATCGCTGTTGCAGCTGAAGAAGGACTTGTCGTTCCAGTTGTACGGGATGCGGACCGTCTGACATTTGCAGGCATTGAAAAAGAAATCGGCGAGCTTGCGAAAAAAGCGAGAAGCAATAAATTGACCCTTGGTGAGCTGCAAGGAGGCTCATTTACAATTACAAACGGAGGGACTTTCGGTTCACTCATGTCGACACCGATTTTAAACAGCCCTCAAGTTGGTATCCTGGGTATGCATAAGATTCAGCTGCGCCCTGTCGCAATTGATGAAGAGCGTTTCGAAAACCGTCCGATGATGTATATTGCATTATCTTATGATCACCGGATCGTAGATGGTAAAGAAGCAGTTGGATTCCTTGTCACAATTAAAAACTTACTAGAAGATCCTGAACAGCTTTTGTTAGAGGGATAAAACAAAAAAGGTACATCACGGATAAACGTGATGTACCTTTTTATATACAATAGAATGTTAAAGAGACAGTTCTGTGCTGTTTGAATCTTCTTTTGGATTCTTACCTTTTTTAGACCAATATGTAGCGAGCAGGGAGCCCGAAAGGTTGTGCCATACACTGAAAATCGCGCTCGGAACGGCAGACAGCGGTGAAAAATGTGCCGTGGCAAGTGCTGCGCCAAGCCCTGAGTTTTGCATGCCGACTTCGATTGCAATTGCTTTTTGAGACGCATAATCCATTTTTAACAGCTTTGCACAAAGAAATCCCAGTAAATATCCAAACCCGTTGTGCAGGATAACTACTGAAAAAATAAGCAAACCTGATTGAAGCAGGTTTTCCCGGTTGCCGCTTACAACAGCTGACACAATGGCAACGATACCGATGACTGAAACAAGCGGCAGGGCATGAACGGCTTTTGCGACCTGTTTTTTGAAAAATATTTTGACGACTAGGCCTGCAATGATTGGAATCAATACAGCCTGCAAAATCGAAATAAATAACGAGCCAGGTGAGACAGGCAGCCATTCCTTGGCAAACAGCATAATCAAAACCGGCGTCAAAACAGGTGCCAACAGGGTGGAAATTGTTGTGACAGCAACAGACAGGGCCGTATTGCCTTTTGCTAAAAATGTCATGACATTAGAGGCAGTTCCACCGGGACAGCAGCCAACGAGAATAACGCCTACCGCGATTTCCGAGGGGAGATGCAGGCCATATGCTAAGCCGAAAGCAACAAGCGGCATAATCGTATATTGGGCAATCACGCCGATAATGACGTACAAAGGTTTTCTGATCAGCTCTTTAAAATCATCGGTTTGCAGTGTTAGCCCCATTCCAAACATAATAATGCCAAGAAAAATCGTAATATAAGAACTGATCCAAGAAAATAATGACGGGAAAGAAAATCCGAGCACGGCAAAAACAATGACCCAGATTCCGAAGGTTTGTCCCGCGAAATGACTTATCTTTCTGATGTTTTCCATAAAAACACTCCTCATACACTGATCAAGAACTCCAGCAGAAATCCTTACAGATTTTTTGGTATTCCCCTATTATAATTAATTTTCTGAATAATTCAATATTGATAGATTGACTGTATTCTGATATATTCATGAAGATAGATGATAAATATATTATGTAAACTAATCAAAATATTCTTGACTATATAGGTAGATATTCTTACAATGAACCTTTAAAGTGTTTTGGAAAATAGGAGTGATAGGGTGAAGGAAGCTAATCAATGGTCTTCGAAGCTGGGCTTTATTTTAGCTGCGGCTGGATCGGCTATCGGTCTCGGTGCAATATGGAAATTCCCATATGTAGCAGGCACCAGCGGAGGAGGCGCGTTTTTATTTATTTTTATTTTATTTACAATTTTAATCGGACTGCCATTATTGCTCGGTGAATTCATCATAGGCAGAAAAACACAGCAAGATGCCGTCCAATCCTATAAATCTCTTGCTCCAGGGTCTAAGTGGCATTGGATAGGCTATTTGGGCATGGCGACGTGCTTTATTCTGTTATCATTCTACAGCGTCGTCGGCGGATGGATTTTAAATTACATTTTTAAAGGCTTTACCGGCGGTTTATCGCATACGTCAGGATTTGATACGCTGTTTGCGAATACTATTTCAAATCCTTATTTGGCTGTAGGAGGCCAGCTGCTGTTTATGCTGGTCACAATTTTAGTTGTCGCAAAAGGTGTAAGCAGCGGAATTGAAAAAGCAAGCCAAATTTTAATGCCGGCGCTTTTTATATTATTTATCATTTTAATGGTGCGTTCAGTTACACTTCATGGAGCGATAGAAGGTATTAAGTTTTTCCTGACACCTGATATCTCTGCGATTGACGCCAATACGATATTATATGCGATGGGCCAGTCCTTCTTCTTATTAAGTGTCGGTGTATCTGTAATGGTAACGTATAGTGCTTATCTAGAGAAACAAGAAAATCTGGTGCAGTCTGCTGTATCTGTTACGGTTTTGAATGTCCTTGTCGCCATTATGGCGGGCATCGCGATCTTTCCAGCTGTTTTTTCATTCGGTCTCAAACCGGATCAAGGGCCTGTTCTGTTATTTAATGTGCTGCCGACTGTATTTAATCAAATGCCGTTCGGAATTGTCTTTTTATTAGCATTTTTAATTCTATTTTTATTTGCGGCACTGACCTCTGCCTTTTCAATGCTTGAAATTTTGGTCGCTGTGCTTTCTAAAGGCGATGTTAGTAAAAGAAAACGATTTGCCTGGATCGGCGGGATTGCTATCTTTCTGGTCGGCGTACCGTCTGCGTTATCATACGGGGTTTTAAGTGATGTTACCATTTTTCACATGTCTATTTTTGACGCAGCTGATTTTCTGGTCAGCAATATTTTAATGCCGTTAGGAGCGTTATTGATTTCTATCTTTGTACCGTTAAAAATACCGAAAGAGGATTTGTTTAACGAGCTGAAAAGCGGCTCAAACCTCAAGCGAAAGTGGTTTGCGGTTTGGCTTCTGCTAATACGTTATCTTTCACCTGTTGCAATCATTATTGTATTTTTACATGTATTAGGTGTTTTTTAAAAAATGAAGCCCCCTGGAAAAGGGGGCTTTTTTAATAGAGTTTCCATACAACTTCTTTTGCCTGTTCAAAACGTTTTTCGGCTTCACGCCAATCGACTACATTCCACCAATGATCAACATAGCTCCCGCGGTCATTTTTATATTGCAAATAGTAAGCATGTTCCCATACATCAAGCGGCAAAAGAGGGATAACATCCCACTGGCTGAAGTGCTGGTGCTTCTCTGCGGCTAAAATCTCAAGCCGTCCGGAACGAGGGGACCAGACAAGAATGGCCCACCCGACACCCTCCACTTTTTTTGCAGCTTGGGTAAAATGCTCCTTAAAGGCCGAATAGCTTCCAAATGAAAGATCGATCATTTGAAACAATGCTCCAGTAGGACGTCTTTTTCCGTTTGGATGCATAGAAAACCAAAAAATACTGTGCAAATAATGGCCAGCTCCATGAAATGCCAGCTCTCTTTCCCAATGAGTGATCAAGTCATAGTTCTTTGAAGCTCTGGCATTCTTAAGCTCCAATTCTGCTTTATTCAGTCCGTCAACATAGCTTTGATGATGCTTTGTATGATGAAGCACCATAATATCACGAGAAATATAAGGTTCTAAAGCGGAGTACTTGTACGGAAGCTTTGGGAGAACATGTTTTCCTATAGGAACGAAGGCACGTCTTTCACCTGTTTCTTCTGATTGTGTAATATCACGATAGAGTGTGGCGGCCTGCTGATACCACTCTTCTTCTGTCGTCTGGTCATCCTCCAGCGCTTCAATCATCTTTTCGATTTGATCCTCAAATTGATCAAGCTGTCCTCGTTTTTGAATCTGATCTTTTAAGGCTTCACACCAATTGAACATCTCGGTTTGATAAGATTCACGTTTCATTTGCTGTCTCCTTTTCAATAGAATTCAAATACTTGCTGACAGCCAGCAAAGGGAACACATAAGGGTAACTATGGTACCGAATATAAAATTGCTTTGGCAGCCCGATTCCCACTGGATAAGTCAAGCTTCTACCGTCATGAGAACTGCTGTCCATGAGGTAGTTCATTCCTTTCACAATTGCTGGATGACTGGGTTTTTCATATTGCAATAAAGCATCTAAAGCCCATGCAGTTTGTATAATGGTTCCTTCTTTAAGCGGCACATAGGTTTTGACCTCCGCGCTTTTGCAGGATTCACCCCAGCTGCCGTCATCATTTTGTACGGTTTTGAGCCACCTGATTGCCTTTTGTATCGAAGAATGTGTTCGAACAACTCCGCAGGCGTGCATACCGGTCAAGGCAGCCCATGTGCCATAAATGTAGCAAACACCCCATCGTCCGTACCAAGATCCATTATGTTCCTGGTTTTCAAAAAGCCAGTTCACAGCACGCTGAATGTGGTGATGTTTTACTGAAAAGCCAGCTTTTTCACCTAAAAAGTGCAGCACACGCCCGGTGAGGTCGGCGGTTGAGGGATCAACAGCCGCATCCTCGGCGGATTCAAGCGGGAGGTGGCGGATAAGAGGGTGGTTCACATTTTTTTCAAAGGCGGAAAACCCTCCATCATTGTTCTGCATCGATAAAAGCCAAGCCACACCTCGCTCCCAAGAAGAAGGAGAGAAGTTGCGGGGAATTGCTTTTAAGACGGCTGCGGTGTCGTCACAATCAGGGTTATTCGTGTTGATATTTGAAAATCCCCAGCCTCCTGGAGATACATTTGGATTTTTGACAGACCAATCTGCTATCTTGGTATGCTGCCGCTTTTGTAAAAAAGAAGCGGCTTTTGTAATTGTACCGTCTGTTTCGGCAACGCCGTTTTGCTGAAGCGCATAAGTGATTAATGCAGTATCCCAAACAGTGGATGTGGAATTTTCTAAATAAGGAATGCCGCCGCATTCAGTCACCAATGCTTTGATGCCATTTATTGCCCTTCGGATAACCGGTGAATGGCGTGACACACCAAGTGACAGAAGGCTGTATACCATAAATATTGTGGCGCTTGCATAACTGTACAGTGTGCCGTCTTCTTCAATCCGGTCAAGCATATACGTTTTAGCTGTGTGTAAGCCCAGCTCCTGAAGAGCAAAGGGTGCACGAAAAATGCGCTTCCAATGAGTCAGAACAGAAGAGAGGTCTCTCTCCTCGAAAGCATCGGAACGGAGCCAAGTCAAAGGATTTTTTGTCATGTGCGGGTCGAGGTGGCGGAGAGATTGAATTTTGCGGTTTTTTAGTGGGAATCGCTGATTGAGTGTTACGGCCATTGGGGTAAAGTGTATACGGGCATATGTGCTGAACTGATAAAAATGAACCGGGAATGTTGGGGGAATTGCTAAAAGCGACAATGGCAAATATAAAGCGGGCCAAGGGTAAAGGCCATTTGCTGCAAGCATCCATTTTGTCATAAAATGAATATTTCTCAAGCCGCCATGTGATGCAATGAATTGTTCAGCTTTTTTCATGTGCGGATCAGTTCGATGGTAGCATCCTGAAGCCAGCATTCCGACATATCCTTGGACGGTAGCTGTTATATTGCCGCCTGTTTCGTCAGGAAAATTGTTAAACGTTCCGTCTGGCTGCTGATTTTCGCGAATGCCGGCTGCAAGCGCCGAAATGAGTTCTTTTTCGTTTTCACCTTCATCAAGTGAGGTGAGGAGCAGAATAAAAAAAGAATTCGTCATGATTGGCCCTTCAAAGCAAAATGTCCAAGAACCGTCATCATTTTGCCTATCTTTCAGCTCTGAAATGGTGTTTTGCTGATAGCGCCTCACCTTCTCCTGAAGTGTGCTCATCCCGCTCAACTCCTTCAGAAGATATATATTCATCTGCTTTTGCCGCCATTACTGAAAGAAAAAAACTGCTGACTGGCAGCAGTTTTTTTAAAAAACCTTTTAGTCCTCAAGATTAATCCATACACTCTTGACTTCTGTATAGTTATCTAGAGCATATGAACCCATTTCTCTTCCGAGTCCGGATTGTTTATAACCGCCGAATGGGGAAGCTGCGTCAAACACATTATAGCAGTTTACCCAGATAGTCCCGGCTTGAAGACGATCTGCGATATAATGGGCTTGTTTTACATTCTCGGTCCATAGTCCGGCAGCAAGTCCGTATTCAGAATGGTTAGCTCGTTCAATGACTTCATCCACTGTTTCATATGGTATGGCCGTCAGGACTGGTCCGAAAATTTCTTCTTTAGCGATGGTCATATCGTCTTCCACATTCGCAAACACAGTCGGCGCGACAAAGTATCCTTCTTCATAAGGGCAGCTTCCGCCAGTGACAGCTTTAGCTCCTTCATCTTTCCCTTTTTGAATATAAGAAAGAACACGTTCATGCTGCTCCTTGCTCACGAGCGGGCCGATTTGGGTATCTTTATGAAGTCCGGCTCCTTGGCGGAGTGATTCAGCATAAGACACCATCTCATTGACAACTTCATCATACTGGTCTTTATGAATAAAGACGCGTGAGCCCGCACAGCAGACTTGGCCTTGGTTAAACATGACACCGTTTAAAGCGCCTGGAATGGCTTTTTTCAAATTCGCATCCGGGAGCAGGATATTAGGTGATTTTCCGCCCAGTTCCAGGGTGACCCGCTTAATGCTTTTTGCCGCCGTGCCCATGATTTTCTTTCCGATTTCTGTTGATCCGGTAAAGGCAATTTTATCAACCGCTTCATGGTTGGTAAGTGCTTCTCCCGCATTCTCCCCGAATCCAGGAATGATATTGATGACACCGTCGGGGAAACCGGCTTTATCAATTAACTCAGCCAAATAAAGAGCTGAAAGCGGGGTTTGCTCAGCAGGCTTAAGCACAATGGTACAGCCGGTTGCAAGAGCCGCACCCATTTTCCACATCGCCATAAGAAGCGGGAAATTCCACGGGATGATTTGCCCGACGACGCCGACAGGCTCATGGCGTGTATAATTAAAATAGGAGCCGGAAACAGGGATTGTCTGCCCTGTTATTTTTGTACACCAGCCGGCGTAATAGCGCATATGCTCAATAGCCAGCGGGATATCTCCATTTGTTGTTTCGTTTATTGGTTTTCCGTTATCAAGGGTTTCAAGCTGAGCAAGCTCAGTTTTATGCTCTTCCATTAAATCTGCCAGCTTATACATCAGTCTGCTTCTCGATGCTGGAGACATTGTTCTCCACTCGCCTTGATCAAAGGCTTTGCGGGCAGCTTTAACGGCTTTGTCCACATCCTCTGCCTGGGCTTCATACAGCGTCATTAAGGTTTCGCCTGTCGCCGGGTTGGGCGTGTCAAAGGTTGCCCCTGAGGCACTCGGAACAAACTTTCCATCAATATAAAGCTTCTTTGTTCCCTGTAAAAATGTCTCCAGCCTTTTACTCACTTGCATCGTTAAAGAACTCATTCGTAACAAACCTCCAGTCATTTTTATGGTCTGTTCTGAGATTCTTGGTGATAGTATGGATATTGCTTGATTGAAGAGCAGGAATTAGCTGTGATCGTTACTGTGGAAGTAAGCGTATACAAACATTCTATACTAGAAAACAAGGCAAAATCAATGAATAACCGATATTGCAATTTACAAAAGAAAAAAGCTACAATAGGCTTATAGACAAGTAAAGGAGATTTCATCATGATACATAAAAATTGGCTTGAAAAAGAAACCATTAAAAAGGTAAAGTGTGTTCAGACAAACGCAAAAAAATACATTGTAAATCGCGTATTAACTCCAGGGAAAGAATATGAAGTGAAGAATGAAACAGAGGAATTTCTGTTTGTCGTCGATAATACAAATAAAATCGGCGGATACTATAAAGAATATTTTGAAGAGGTATAATCACCGATTGAATTCCTGATGGAAGAAGAAACAGAAGATGTCACAATTGAAGATACGGATGGTTATGCAAAGAACCGCAGCTAAGCTGCGGTTCTTCTTTGATTCAAAAAGGGAAAATAAAACAGATACACAAAAGAAACGTTAAAAAACTCATTTTTCAAAAAATATTTGCGGAAAATGAAACTTTTTTCTCTTTTGGTGCGTACTACATGATGACAACAATTCAAAAGACAAGAAACAAATCAAAAATTTGAAAAATGTAATCTGTTCGTAATGGTTTAAATGTCTTCTATGTCGTATTCTTATATAGGGATAAAGGACTTATTTTATTTAATGTAATCTCGTCATAAGAAAAATAGATAAATGCAGAAAGAGGGGTTCTTCATTGGGTATTTTTTCTGTTAGCAGATCAACTGACGCAAAGAAGCTTGAAGCTTTGCTCGTTGAAGGGGAAAGAATAGAATCGATTTATAAGCTCCGGGTTGACCAAATTTGCTTTACAAACAAACGTATCATTTTCTTTGATAATAAGGTGTTTTCTAAAAAGAAGGTTCGTGTATTTCTTCCATATAAAACGATTGAAAGCTTTGCCATTCAAGAAGCGGGAATGTTTGATCCCGATACTGGCCTTTTATTAATGACAAGAAGCAAAACCTTTGAATTAGAATTTGCGAAAGATACCGATTTAAGCGAAGTGCAAGCGGTGCTGACAAAGTATTTATGCAGCTGAATAAACTGACTGAGGCCAGCCGTCTCCAAAGAATGGTTTGGCTTTTTTTTGTGCCATAAAAACGCTTTTTTGGTTTGTCAGTATTCAAAACTGGGAACAGAGAAAAAAAGGAGAGGATACACATGGCACTGACTAAAGAACAAACTCAGCATCTCTACCATAAATTGCTTGATATGCAAAAAGAATTGTCTGGCGAAAAAAAGAAAACACAATCAATGACTGAAGAAGTAGGAGAGCTGTCTAATGGGGTCGATAACCATATGGCTGACCACGGAACACTTGTAACAGACCGCATGACAGACCAAACGGTAAAAGAAATAGACCGGGAGCTTTTGGAGGAAGTTAATCACGCTTTACAAAAGATAAAAGACGGAACGTACGGCATTTGTGAAAAAACAGGTCAAGACATTCCATACGAAAGATTGGAAGCTGTTCCGTACGCAAGAATGACAGTGGAAGCCCAAGCTGATATAGAGGATGACTTGGAAACGGATGCTCCGTCATTCGAAAGGGAGTTTCATGAACAGGTCAAAGATCTATCTAATAAAGAAACAATTGATCAAAAAAGCTCTCAAACGTATGAGATTTTAGATCGTGAGCAGGATTCAAACTGAAAATGGCAAGCAAGTACACCGATATGAAGTGTACTTGCTTTTTTTTATGAAAAAATCTCATATTCGAAATAAAGTGATTGACTTTGCATAAAAAAGAAAGTAACATACTATTTGTAAGTTAATATAAAAAGTTTACCGGGAGGAATACAAATGTCTACAGTTTTATTTGTAAAATCAAGTGACCGTACAGCTGAAGAAGGTGTTTCAGTTAAACTATACGAAGCATTTCTAGCTGCATATAAAGAAAACAACCCTAATGATGAAGTGATTGAATTAGATCTTCATAAAGAAAACCTTCCTTACCTTGGAAGAGATATGATTAACGGAACATTTAAAGCAGGTCAAGGTATGGAAATGACTGAGGAAGAGAAAAAACAAGCTGCTACAGCTGACAAATATCTGAACCAATTTGTAAAAGCTGATAAAGTGGTGTTCGCATTCCCGCTTTGGAACTTTACAGTGCCAGCAGTGCTTCATACTTATGTGGATTATCTGTCTCGCGCAGGCGTTACATTCAAATACACACAAGAAGGACCAGTTGGTTTAATGGGCGGCAAAAAAGTTGCACTTCTTAACGCGCGCGGCGGCGTTTATTCAGAAGGACCAATGGCTTCACTAGAAATGTCATTAAACTTCATGAAAACAGTTCTTGGTTTCTGGGGTGTTCAAGACTTGCACACAGTTGTCATCGAGGGACATAATGCAGCGCCTGATAAAGCACAAGAAATTGTTGAAAAAGGTTTACAAGAAGCGAAAGAGCTTGCTGTTAAATTTTAATGAATGAAGACTCCTATCCGTGAGATAGGAGTTTTTTTTGCGTGTACATATTATATAGAAGAAAGTGATAACTTCTTGCCGTTAAAAAGCGTCGTTTTTTATTGTAATATATTTTTTGTTTGTCGAATCATTAGATATATTAGCGAAAAAACAGTTTTATGGACGGAAAAAAGTTTTTCTGAACAATTGATCTACCCCTTGATAAAATATGTCCGATGGTGTACTATATAAAAGAAGCTACTTTGTACGTATTGTTAATTAAGTTTTAACCTTTAAGCTGTAATAGGGAGTTTTATATCGAAGCCGGAATGTCATGCCTCCATTGTAGAGGACGACAGGAACGTTTCTGCAAACACCCACTTTGAGGAGTGGTGGTTTAAAACTTTCTTACTTGCATACGGCAAGATGTAGCGAAAGCCATTTCCTTTATGGAAATGGCTTTTTATTTTATCTAAAAAAGGATTTTTATATCGAAAATTCAATTTCTATCCGAGAAGAAATGCAGGTTTATTTTTTGTGATATGATGGGAGAAATTGAAGGAAAAGCGAGGGTTACACGTTATGTTGCATAAAGCCCAATCTCTTTTGGCGCATTATTTCGGTTATGAAAAGCTGCGCAGAGGGCAGGAGGAAGCCATCCGTTCGGTGACAGAAGCGAGACAAAATACGGCCTGCATCATGCCGACGGGCGGGGGGAAGTCAATTTGCTATCAAATTCCGGCACTGATATTTGAAGGAACAACTATTGTCATTTCACCGTTAATTTCCTTAATGAAGGATCAGGTTGATGCTCTTGAAGAAGCGGGAATCAGAGCTGCTTACATCAACAGCACGCAAACCAATCAAGAGATATATGAAAGGCTGAACGGGCTGAAAGAAGGAGCTTATAAGCTTTTTTACATTACACCAGAGCGGTTAACGTCAACAGAATTTATTCGTATTCTGCAAAGCATTGACGTTCCTTTAGTAGCAATAGATGAAGCCCACTGTATTTCTCAATGGGGCCATGATTTCAGGCCAAGCTACAGAAACATTGAAATTCTGTTTCGTGAGTTAAATGACAAACCCGTCATTATCGCATTAACGGCAACAGCAACACCTGAGGTGCATGATGATATATGCAGCCAGCTGCATATTCAAAAAGAAAACACGGTGTATACCGGTTTCTCCCGTGACAATCTGACTTTAAAAGTTGCAAAAGGGGAAAACAAAGATCGTTTTATTGAAGAGTATGTAAAAAGAAACAAACATGAAGCAGGCATTATCTATACCGCGACAAGAAAAGAAGCAGATCGGATATATGAGCGATTAAAACGAAATCAGATCAGCGCAGGGCGGTATCATGGGGGCTTACAGGACGAGGTCAGAAAAGAACAGCAGGAAAGGTTTCTGAACGATGAGCTGCAGGTCATGGTTGCCACATCTGCTTTCGGCATGGGCATCGATAAATCAAATATCAGGTTTGTTCTTCATGCCCAAATCCCGAAAGATATGGAAAGCTACTATCAGGAGGCAGGACGAGCTGGCCGGGATAGCCTCGACAGTGAATGTGTGCTTTTATTTTCTCCGCAGGATATTATGGTGCAACGCTTTTTAATCGAGCAATCGGAAAATGAAGAGAAGCAAAAGCAGGATTTGAAAAAACTGCGGCAAATGGTTGACTACTGCCATACGGAAGATTGTCTGCAGCGATTTATTCTGATGTATTTCGGAGAAAAGGAGCCTGAAGCCTGCGGACAGTGCGGAAACTGCACAGATACAAGAACAGCCCATGACGTGACGAGAGAAGCGCAGATGGTCTTATCGTGTATCATTCGCATGAATGAACGTTTTGGGAAGACGATGGTTGCCCAGGTGCTCGCTGGATCAAAAAATAAAAAAGTGCTCGAAAACGGCTTTAGCAGCCTTTCAACATACGGAATATTAAAGCACCAATCAGTTGGTGAAATCAGCGACTTCATTGAATTTCTGATTGCTGACGAATTTATTAGGATGTCAGATGGAACATTTCCGACTCTTTTTGTAAGCGGAAAAGGGAGAAATGTGCTGAGAGGCGAATTATCAGTAGCGAGAAAAGAAGCATTAAAAGCAGAAGCCATTACGGAAAATGATGAGCTGTTTGAACGGCTGCGTACCTTACGCAAGCAAATTGCAGCAGAGCAGGGCGTTCCGCCTTTTGTCGTTTTTTCTGATCAGACGCTGAAAGATATGTCTGGAAAACAGCCTGTAAATGATGAGGAACTTTTGTCTGTAAAAGGAGTCGGAGAACAAAAAAGAGCAAAATATGGCCGGCTTTTTTTAGAAGAAATACAAGCTTATGTACAGGTGACAGAATCGAAAAAAGCATAAATCAACCTTTTTTTCATTGAAAAACACATTTTCTTTTCTTTTTTTTGACCCGAACTTAAAAGACTTGAAAAGCCTATTACATCAAGGGTTCAGTAAGACTTTCCAACGGAGAGAAATCCTTCATGTAAAGGAACTGTAATCTAAATCATATCTTTTTGTTATTGATTTGACATTTACATGTGTTACGATATCACCTGTTAGCCGCCAATAAAAAGCTAACAAGGGAGGATTTACTTATGAAGAAGACGATTATGTCCTTTGTAGCAGTTGCAGCACTTTCAACAACTGCATTCGGAGCTCACGCTTCTGCAAAAGAAATCACGGTGCAAAAGGGTGATACGCTCTGGGGGATCTCTCAGAAAAACGGAGTGAACCTAAAGGACCTAAAAGAATGGAACAAGTTAACTTCTGATACAATCATTGCGGGAGAAAAACTGACCATTTCTTCAGAAGAAACAACCACTTCTGGGCAATATACAATTAAAGCGGGAGATACGCTTTCTAAGATTGCTCAAAAATTCGGTACGACAGTTAACAACCTGAAAGTTTGGAATAACTTAAGCTCTGACATGATCTATGCTGGATCTGCACTTTCAGTAAAAGGTCAGGCAACAGCAGCAAACACAGTGACTGAGAATGCGCAAACAAGCGCACCTCAAACTGAAACAAAACAAGAGGCTGTGCAAAAAGAGCAACCTAAACAAGAAGCTGTTCAACAGCAACCAAAACAAGAAACAAAGGCTGCAGCAGAAACTTCTGTTAAAACAGAAGAAAAGGCTGTTGAATCTAATACAAATCAACAAGAAGCGGCAAAAGAACTAACTGTTACTGCTACTGCTTACTCTGCTAACGACGGCGGCATTTCCGGCGTTACAGCAACAGGCATCGACTTAAACAAGAACCCGAATGCTAAAGTTATTGCGGTTGATCCAAACGTGATTCCGCTAGGTTCTAAAGTCTATGTTGAAGGTTATGGAGAAGCAACAGCAGCAGACACTGGCGGCGCAATAAAAGGAAATAAAATTGACGTATTTGTACCAAACAAAAGTGATGCACATAATTGGGGCGTCAGAACAGTAAGTGTAAAAGTGTTAAATTAATAGAATAGATGAAGATAAAGGACATGTAGCTCTAAGCTCGTGTCCTTTTTTTGACGTAAAACATAATATGCTGATAAAAGAAAAATTGTGTTCTTTCTGATTTCGATGAATAGAAGGTAAACGCTCCTGTCATCTACTGTCTTTGCAGAAGGTGTTGCTGGCTTTTGCTTTGATTATTGTATCGTTCATACTCTAACCTTATTTCTTAGGGGAGGAGCCTCACTGTTTTATATATTGAAAGCTCGCTTTTATAACGAATTTATCAACTGAGCTGATGGCCGGGTTAAATGAGCAAAGCTACGCGGGCTCTATGACAGCATGTCTTGGGAAGCAAGTGCGCCGCCCGCGTTACTTAAAAACAGGAGTCATGGCGATACCTGATTTTTTGGAGCAGCGATTTGATCATAGGTTATGCTGTTTCATTCCAGCAACAATGCTGTATTCAAGGCTCTACTTCCGCTTTACGGAGACGTTTGGCATCAGCACGTTCATGGGGTTTAGCTGATTTCCTTCATTATTGCGTAACGACTGCCTACATTTTTTGCGGGCTGATAGCAGCTGCTTTTAGCAGATATGATATACGGAATTGATTTAATTTTAGACGATTTTATTATTGTGGTTCTCGGCGTTCTTGCAGTCGAAGATGGCAGCTTTGAGAGCGGAATTGCAAGACTGACTGCATTACATAAAATCGATATTCGTAATTCGGCAGATGTATCCTGGCCGACGATTTTAACAGGTTTATTAGTGAATCACCTGTATTTATGAACATGCAATTTGTTCAGCGTGCGTTAGGCGCTAAACATTCAGCTGAAGGACAGAATGGGGCTTTTTTTAGCAGGTTTTTAAACTGATCGGAGTGTATTATATAGTTGTTCCGGGAGTGACTGCCTTTTCATTTGTATGGCTTCGGAATAGAAATGCTGGCACTGTATACCCTCGACTGATCGTCGACTTATTGCCAGCGTCGCTTACTGGTGTTTTTGCCGCTATTTTATTCAGGGTGATCTTAAGCTCTTTCAGTGGGGCTTTAAACAGTACAGTTACCTTGTTTACATTAAATATATACAAGCCAATGTTCAAGCCAGATGATGGTGAAGGTGAAATTGTCAAATCAGGGCGCACTTTTGTTCAAGCCCTCGGGATTGTATCCATGTCATCGCACCATTTGTTTTATACGCGCCATAGAGCTATACAGCTATCATCAAGAGGTGGATGATATGCCAATGAACAATGAACGGCTGATGTGTTATTTTCATTCTTGGAGCGGCAACATATTTCCTGTTTCAGCGTGGGGAGTAGCAGATGAACAAAAGAGGATCTTGGACGTATGCCAAGATCCTCTTTTACTTAAACCAGCCTTTTTCCTTTGAGCGCGTAATGGCTTCTATACGGTTTTTCACTTCAAGCTTTTCTAGAATCATGGAGATATAATTTCGCACCGTTCCGCTTTTAATGCTGAGTTCTTGGGCGATTTCTTTTGTGTTTTTTCCGTCAGCCACAAGTTCGAGCACTTCTTTTTCTCTATCTGTGAGAGGGTTGGCCTCGCTATACATATCCTCCATCAGCTCAGGTGCGTAGATACGCTTTCCGTTCATGACGCTTCGGATGGCGCTCGCGAGCTCTTCGCTGGGACTGTCCTTCAACAAATAGCCTTTAACGCCGGCTTTAATGGCTCTCTGAAAGTAGCCGGGGCGGGCAAAAGTGGTTAAGATAATAATTTTGCAATCTGTATCCTTTAATTCCTCAGCAGCTTCAAGCCCCGTCTTTCCGGGCATTTCAATGTCCATAATGCATACATCGGGCTGATGTTTTTTTGCAAATTCGACAGCATCCTGTCCGGTTGTTCCTTTGCCGACAACTTTCATATCGTCTTCTAAGTTCAATAGTGATCCTAAAGCGCCCAGCAGCATCTGCTGATCTTCCGCAATAAATATACTAATCATGTAAGCCATCCTTTTTGTTTATTTTGAGTTATTAGGAATCGTCATGGTAAGCTTGGTTCCGTTTTTGGTGTCGATGTGAAGGCTCCCGTTTGCAAATTCAAGACGCTCTCTCATACCGAGTAAGCCATGTCCTTTTGAAAAGCACGTGTCTCTTCCTTGAAATGTTCCATCGTCAGACACTGTAATAACAACTTCCTTCCAGAGCTCCTGAATATCAACTCGGCATGTTTTAGCCTGACTGTGTTTGACAACATTTGTGACAGCTTCCTTTAAGCACATGCTCAAAATGTTTTCATTAAGCAATGAGATATTTTCGGGCATTTTCTCATCTTCGTAGATAAATGTAATGTCAGCTGCTTCGAGAATTTGTTTGATGTTTATGATTTCATCCTTGAGCCGGATACCTTTCATTGAGGATACGATTTTTCTTACTTCATTTAAAGAAGTTCTCGCTGTTTGCTGAACACTTTTCAGCTCACGCGTTGCTTGTTCAGGATCTTTGTATATTAATTTTCTCGCCAAGTCGCTTTTTAAACCGATAAGAGAAAGCTTTTGACCAAGTGTATCGTGGAGATCGCGGGCAATCCGCTGCCTTTCTTCTAATTTTACCAAATCGGCAATCCGTTCATTTGCAAATTCAAGTTTTTCTTCCAGCCGTTCGCGCTCCTTGCGGCTTCTGACACTGAACGGCAATAAAATTGCACTGATGAGGGTAATGACTACAAAAGGAATTTGTGTCAGAAAGAATTCTTTTTTTAACACAAGACTGAAATTCGCTGCGACAGCTGCGCTTATTAAATGTACGTAATATAAAATGTGGAAAGGGACGCGTTCTTTTATGTTTCCAATAAAATACGCAATAAAAAAAGCAAAATAAATATAACTGAACAGCGTAATGGAGGCGGTTGAAATGCCGATTAGCAGAAACGCCCACAAATAAATGGCCCAGCCTTTTGAGACAAAAGCAAATCGATAAACCGAAAAAAATAAAAGCGTCAAAATAATTCCGACGATAATAACAAATGTAGAAGATGATTTAAATATAAAGTAGAAGGGCAGGATGAAAAATATCGTCCATATATAAGGCGTGATCCCGCTTAGTTTTTGAAATGTAAAATGCTTTTTGATCATGATATAACCTCATTTTCAGCTTTTCATCTTAAATGTAACTTTACCATTGTAAAAGCCAGATTGCACCACCGAACAATAAAAAGGAAGTCTTCTTGTTGTATAAGAAGACCTCCTAATTGTCAGGCGTTCTTCCGCAGCTTCTGTTTTTCTGTTGAATCAGGCGGAAGGCGGAAAGATATTTGTTTGATATCACGAAATGATACAAATTGTTTTTTGTCTTCATCCCAAAGCCGGAATGCGAGTGATTGCAGGCTTGTTTTTAAGGTGATTGTCGGTACGTTTTTTAATGGTTCGTGATGTTCATGAGCAACTTCAAGCTTATAGTTCGGCACCTTTGGGCTCAAATGGTGAACGTGGTGGTAACCGATATTGCCTGTCAGCCATTGAAGCAGTTTCGGGAGTTTATAAAATGAACTGCCTTCCACAGCGGCCTGAACGTAGCTCCAGTTTTCATCTGCTTCAAAATAAGAGTCTTCAAATGTATGCTGTACATAAAACAGCCACACGCCGATTGAACCTGAGATCAGAAAGATAGGGCCTTGCACGAGCAAAAACGATTGCCAGCCAAAGATCAGGCAGCAAACAGCAGCCAATGACACAATTGCCAGGTTTGTAAGGTACGTGTTCACACGCTCCTTACGTCTTGCGCCTTTTTTGTTAAAACGGTTGGTGATCAGAAAAACATAAATTGGTCCGAGAATAAACATGATAAACGGATTTCTATAAAGTCTGTATGCAAGTTTTGTGCGTCTAGGTGCGGCTTTATATTCGTTTACCGTTAACAGCCAGATGTCGCCTGTTCCGCGTTTATCCAGATTGCTGCTGGTCGCGTGATGAATCGAATGGCTGTGCTGCCATTGAAGGTAAGGGAATAAAGTCAGAACACCTGTCAGAAAACCGAGAATATGGTTATAGCGCTTTTGTTTGAAAAATGATTGATGGCAGCAGTCATGAAAGATAATGAAAATTCTTGTCAAAAATCCTGAGGCAACCACTGTTAATGCTAAAGTAAGAAGATAGGAGACATTGAGGCTGAAATAAGCAAGAAACCACAGTCCGAAGAAAGGAATAAACGTGTTTAAAAGCTGAATCAGACTGTTTTTTGTTTCGGGCTGAGCAAAAGCAGCGACTTGCTTTGTCAGCAGTTTTTGTTTATGAGCAATGGTTTTTTCAGTCATAGTAAGTATCCTCTCATTGTGTGTCTCGATTAAGTATACGCTAATGAGAGGAGTCCTTTGTAGTAGCACACATCATGCATCATACATGACACTTGTCATATGCCCTCGTGCAGTAAGCTGTTTAATGCTTGTCGATCCATATTCGTGATTTGCCCGAATCAGCTTCAATCCTGCATGTTCCCCCTATAGGGAACGTGGCAATTGGAGAGGTATGTCCGGCATTTATGTTTGCGATGACGGGGAGGCCGGATAATTCTTTTTTTGTTCTAATCATGGCTTTTACGTGATCTATAGATACGTTTGATGCTTTTTGGAACCTGCCGATCAATATCCCCTTTACATTTGAAAAAGAAGGGAGGTGGATGAGCGATTGTAAATCGCGGTCAAACATGTTTGCGTCTGACATATAATCATCCTCAATCAATAAAATTGTATTTTCTGTTTCCGGAAAATACTCCGTTCCCTGCAGCAAATTAAGTGTACACAGGTTGCCGCCAATCAATGTGCCTTCAGCATAGCCATCCTGGATCACAATAGGACCGGAATGAGGGTGAAAGTGCCTGTTTTCTTGATCTGAAAACCATTGGTCATCACTCCACTCTTGTGATGGCAGGATTTCAAAAGCTTCATCCGAAGCGCAGCAAGCCAGAAAATAATCTTTTATATAGTCCAATCCTTTTTTCATTGCAAACGTAGAAAAGTGGGGGCCTGAATATGTAACGAGACCGGTTTTTTGATAAATGGCATTGGCGAGAGCCGTAATATCGGAATAGCCGCAAAGAATTTTTGGATTCTGTTTGATTTTCTCGTAATCAAGATAACGGAGCAGCTGATTGCTGTTGAATCCGCCGAGTGTTGTTAAAATAGCTTTGACGTCGGGATCAAAAAAGGCGCTGTGTAGATCACTTACTCTTGATTCGATAGAGGATGACTGGAATTCGTTTAACTCCTCTGCGTGTTCAGCAATGGTCACCCGAAAACCCAATCGTTCTAATGTCGTTTTTGCGTGCAACTTTGCTTCATTTGTTAATACGGACATGCTGGTGGCGGGAGACACGATTCGAATTTCGTCTCCCGGTTTCAGTTTGGGTGCAAACACTTCAGGTCCTCCTAAACGGTTTTACACCATTACAGCATAACTCGGCATATTCTTCCAGACTTTTTTAGAAATCCGTCCATTTAATGCTTCCTGATTGTGTATCGTAGTCAATGGATACTTCAAATTGATGCTTTTCATAAAAATGAATGAGTCTGTCCACATGATTCCAATCCCGTTTGGCTATGTCGCCCGTAACTTTCGGGATATTGCAGTCTCTGGCAATATCTTTTAAATATTTCATACAAATAGAACCGAAGCCGTAATTCGGAGGCCCTTTAATATCCCCAATATGAATGGCATCGTCCTGATAGGATGCTACAAGTGAAAAGCAGCTTTTCCCTCTATAAGCTGTTTCACAATCTGTGAGCATAATTTTGCATGTTTGGCCATCATCAATCGAGGAAACAATCATCCAATCTTCATCTTTCGATTGATCAATACCAAGCACTCTGGCATCTTTCGATAGATCCTTTATATTTTCCTGCATGCGATAAATTTGAAATTCTAAATGATTCAGCTCTTCTTCAAGCTCTTGGCGGTTTTTTTTCTTAGTGGTAATCAAAATCAAACCCCTTTCAAAAAATAGTTAGAAACACAGTAACCAATTGTAGTAGATAAAAGAGGCGTTTGTAAATGATAAATCCATAATTGCTAGAATTTAGTGCAAGGAAGGTTTGATTGGTTTTAAGAGAGGAAAAAGAAAAGTAACCCGTTGCAAAAGGAGGAATATGAATGCCGATTGATTCATTGATTAAGAAATTGCGTTATGTCCAATTGGAACCCCCGGACAAAATTCTCTCGTTATATCTCAACACAGATATGAGGGACCCAGAGCAGCAAGGGGGAGAATGGAAAATTGCCCTTAAGTCAGGGTTCGGCAGATTAAAAGAATATCTGGCAGCAAGTGACCCGGAGGAAGAAAAGTGTCTGAATGCAATCACGGACAAAATCTATCAGCACCTTAACGGAATAGGAAAAAACATGCCGCGCAGCCTCGTGTTTTTTGTTTCGAATAGCGGTATATGGGAAGCGATCAAGCTTCAAATTCCTGTTGACACAAAATTTTACTGGGAAGAGACAGCTGTACTTGATCAGCTGGAAAATTTGCGCAAAACGTATCCAAGCACGGCTTTTATTTTAACGCAGCAAAATGAAGTGAAAATTATAGAAACCGTTTTAGGCAAAATTGAAGCGGTGGAACATTATGAATATGACGTAATCAATGAATCATGGGAGAGCAGCCAGTCTTCTAAAACTGCATCAGCTTCATTAGAAGAGGAACAAATGAAGAATCATGTAACGGAGAATCAAACGAGACTGTACAAGCGGCTGGCGACCAACCTCGACCAAAAGGCCGCGGCAAAAAAATGGGAGCGGATGATCATTGCCGGTGATAAAGATACGGCTGACATCCTTGATCAGCATATGAACAAACCCGTTCATTCGAAAATCCAAAAGAATTTGCTGAATGAAAATGAACATAAGGTTGTTGACCATTTAATGCAAGAGGCATAAACCAAAAGGCTGGTGCTTTTAAAGCGCCGGCCTTCTGAAGTGTGTCTAATTTCTGACGAAGCCATCGAAAACGTTGACATCTCCGTTGAATTTGCATACGATTTGGATAGCCAGTACAAATTAGGAGAGGTCACCAAATGAATCAAACAGAAAATAAACCGAAAAATTATACTGGAATTGTCCTTACACTGACAGTTCTGATTAACGGTTTAATCGCAGTGCTGTTTTTTATGCCTAAATTAGATCAGTTCAGCCATGCGAATATTCACATTTTGCCAATGCTGAATGCGATATTCAACAGCTTTACGTTTATCTTCTTGTTGGCGGCACTGATTATGATTAAACAAAAAAACATTAAGGCGCATAAACGCTTTATTTTAGCTGCTTTTACGACAACATTATTGTTTTTGATTTGCTATGTCACATACCATTCGATTGCGGAGAATACGCTGTATGGCGGAGAAGGTATTATGCGTCCGATTTACTTCTTTATTTTAATTACGCATATCTGCCTTTCTGCAATCATCGTGCCGCTTGCGCTGTTTACGCTGATCAGAGGCTTCAGCATGCAGGTTGAGCGCCATAAAAAAATTGCCAGATGGACAATGCCGCTGTGGCTGTATGTCAGCCTTACAGGCGTTATTGTATATTTGATGATATCACCGTATTATTAAAAGCCATACTTTGTATGGCTTTTTTGAGGTTTGTAAACATAACAAAAGCCCAAATCTCGTTTTGGGCTTTGTCAGTAAATTGACAGGCTCCTTTAATGAGCCGTTGATTCCATGGTTTCAAGTGTTGCAACTTGTAAAGATTTTTCAACAGTTTTCGTTTTTTCTTTTACTTTTTCCGCGTACGTGTAATCACCGTAGCAATACGGATAACGGAAATTGTTTTCATTTCCTCCGCAAGTATAGAGCCCGGGATTTTTTTCGACTTGCTGCTCGGAGTATTGTTTTGCCAATTCCTCAGTATGCGTTCCTCCATGTTCAGCTACAAAATCAATATAACCTGCCCCCATGTTGTAGCTTTGAATAATCGTATCCAAATCCACACCTTTTTCTTTACCGGTTTTGTACATGAGGGTAAATTGCTTGATGCCTTGTTTAATACTGAGTTGAGGGTCTGTTATCTCATTACGCTTTAAACCTAGAGATTCAGAGGACTGCATCGGATCATTGCCTTTTCCTTTTGACTCCTGATACATCATGCCGAGTATCAGCGATGTGTAATTGGAGAGTCCCCGGTTTTCAAGCTCGTCCTCAACCAGCGGTTTATAATCAGTTAAACGTTCGAGGACAATTGTTTTCGTGTCAATCGGAAGTTTTTTGATTAAATCGCGGTTGAACAAAAGCAGGACCAATAAAAAAGAGGCCATGACAAAGACAGAAATCATCATAAAACCCGCAGCAGCGAAACAGCCTTTTCTCTTTTTCTTCACTGTGTTTCACCCTCAATGTTTGCAGCAGTATGACTTTTTCATTATGACACAGAACGTATACCAGACCAAGTGAAAACCTGATTTGAAACATAAATTTAAACTATGAGATTAAATTGGAACAAGAAGAGACAGGTTTGCATGAAAGGTCATTTGTTATAAGATAAAACTATGAAATAAGAAAGGTGAGACACATGACTGAATTTCGAGAAACGGACCGTGCGAATGAAACGGTAACCGATTTGGACGAAGAAACTTTATTTCTAGTCGCACAAACCTTCAAAGCGCTTTCTGATCCTACGAGAATCAGAATTCTCTATTTGCTTTCTCAGGGTGAACATGCTGTGAACGGGATCGCTGAGAAACTGAATTTACTGCAATCAACAGTATCCCATCAGCTCAGATTTTTAAAAAATCTCCGGCTCGTGAAATCGCGCAGAGAAGGAACATCAATCTACTATTCTCCCGAGGATGAGCATGTTTTAGATGTGCTTCAGCAAATGATCCATCATACAAGACACGATTAAAAAAGACATCCTTGCTGCCGCATGTCGCGATTAAGCAAGGATGTCTTTTTCTTTACTGTGCCCATTTTGTTCCAGCCCGTTTCTGCTGATTTTGATGACAATAGAGGAAAAACCGACATAATAGACGGCGATCAGAAAACAGACGCCAATCGTGAAAGGATCAGTTCCGATAGACTGGCTGAAAGATCCCAGGCTGTGTAAATCAGGCGCGGCAAGGTACAGCTCTGTTACACGATAAAGAAATCTCGATAGAAATAGGGTTAGCAGAATAAGTTCTACCCAAATATGAGTCCGAAAATAAATTTTTCCTCTGCGTTTTTCAAAGGAGAGATTTTTCCTGGCGAAAAAAACCAGCAGACATCCGCCGAGAATGCCGATAATGAAATATCCGTATAAAAAAGGATGAATGAGGCTGAAGATGGTGAGACCGAATGCAAACATTGAAAAAAGAATCATACGAGTAAAAAGCCAGCGAGGCTTCAGCGGCTGATATCCGATGGATCGTTTGATTTTTTTATACAGAAAAAAGATGATAATCATGACAGGATAAACGCTTTGAAGTGTAAGATGCATGATGTGATATCCCCTCCGTTGAGAAGTGTATGCTTATCCGTTTAGAAATAGTAGTCTAAATAAAACAATGATCATAAAAAAAGAAGGGGGGAGGCCCCTGTTTTCTTAACATATGCACGATGCCTTTGGGCTGCATAATAGATATGCCCAAGCCTCATAAAATGTTATGATAATATTGGAAAATAAATGCGGGAGACAAGGTGCGAAAAAATGAAACTGGAACGTATGTTAGCGATGGTGATGTTATTAATCAGCAAAAAACAAGTGCAGGCTGCTGAGCTAGCTGATTTGTTTGAAGTATCAGTCAGAACGGTTTACCGAGATATTGATACGATCAGCAGAGCGGGCATTCCGATTGTAACCTCACAAGGCGCCGGGGGCGGGATCAGTGTGATGGAAACGTATCGGCTTGAAAGAGAATGGCTGAAAGAAGAGGAGCTATTTGCTATTGCTTCCGCTTTGCAGAGCGTCTCATCGATGTATGAACCCGCTTCTCACAGCGCGGCTTATCAAAAAATAAAACATCTCATACCTGACCAGGCCGCAGAGGCATTTAAGCGTGAAACGGAAAAATGGTTTATTGACATGACGGCATGGGGACAAACAGAGGACCAAAAGGCGCTTCGAGAAAACATCAGTGATGCAATCGATCGGTCGTCAACCATATCATTTACATATACAAATGCAAACGGGGAAACACTTCTCCGTGAAACAGAGCCTTACACGTTGGTGTGCAAGACAGGCCGCTGGTATTTATACGCCTACTGTCTGGTTAGAAACGATTTCCGCTTTTTTAAATTAAGCCGGATGAAAGATCTGACTGTATTACATCAATCATTTAAGAGAAAAGACATACAGCTGGAGACTCTGCCTTGGGATGCGAATTGGTATCGAAAGGATCGTTTAACTGAACTGGTCATTCTTGTCCAGCCCGGTGCGCATCAACGTATAAGTGAATGGTTTGGAAATGATGTCCTTCAATTGGATGAAAATGAAGCCTGCCGAGCGGTGATATCTCTGCCTGAGGATCAATGGCTGATCGGTTTCTTGCTGCAATTTGGCAAGGATATTGAGGTCCTGGAACCCCTTCATATCCGGGAAAAGGTGAAAGATACGATTTTTCATATGCAAAAAATATATGAAACCTGACACAATGCTGTCAGGTTTCTTCTTTTATAATCTAGGTAAAAAGGAGGTATCATATGAGCTATTCACATATGACACATTTAGAACAAAAGCGCTTTTCAGGGCTGTCACAGAGAACAAGCAATGCATCGGAAATGACGGAAAAAAGACAAATCCCGCTCTTGTGGAATCGATTTTGGCAGCAGGATACGAGCGTGTTACTCCCGCCTGATAAAAAGGATCAGAGCATTATCGCTTTATACTCTCATTACGAACAGCAGGAGAATGGGTTTTACACATTTTCTGTCGGCGCTTTTACCGAGCATAGCGACATGCTTCCGGAACCGTATGAGGACATATATTTACCGGCTTCCGCTTATGCTGTTTTTACTTCAAGAATCGGTCCTATTGAAGACATTGTACTCGACACATGGAAGGAAATCTGGTCTTGGGACAAGCGCCATTTGCGTACTTTTTCAGGAGACTTTGAGCAGTATGATCAAAGTGCGCTTTCACCGCAGCGGGCGCAGGTTAAAATATTTGTCGCCATAAACTTGGTATAACACTCTTGAAAAACTAATGACATTAGTTAATAATAAAACTAACACCATTAGTTTTTTATTCAGGAGGAGTATCATATGAGAATCATTCAGAATCAAACTGTGCGGCAGCTGACGTTTTATCCCACATTATTTCCGGTCAATTGCTATCTTGTAGAGGAAGAAAATGAAGTAACCTTAATTGATACTGGTCTTCCGAACAGCTATAAAGGGATTATCCAAGCAGTGAATCAGCTGGGAAAACCGCTACAACACATTTTACTGACTCATGCGCACGGTGATCATGTCGGTTCATTGGATGCACTGTCCCAAGCCTTTCCTCATGCAAAGGTTGTCATATCCGAGCGTGATTCATTCTTGTTAAAAGGTGATGTTTCTTTGCGGAAAGATGAACCGCAGACGCCTATAAAAGGAGGAATTCCAAAAAATATCAAAACAAAGCCTGACGTTTTGCTGGCGGGTGGCGAAACAATCGGTTCTCTAATTGCGATTTCAACCCCAGGTCATACCCCGGGAAGCATGTCGTTTCTGGACACAAGAAACGGAATTGTAATAGCTGGGGATGCATTTCAACTACGCGGGGGAATAGCCGTCTCCGGCCAGATGAGATGGACATTTCCTTTTCCTGCCTTCGCTACTTGGAATAAGGAGGCTGCTGTAAGAAGCGCGGAATGGCTTGTTGACAAGGCGCCGAGCTGTCTCGCGGTCGGACATGGGAATTTCCTTGCTTCACCAGAACAGTCGATGAAATTAGCAATTCAAAAAGCAAAGAAGGGGGTCTGACCATGTCACCGAGAGCAGGATTACATCAAAAGATGATTATAGAGGCGGCGGCAGAGATTGCTGATCAGGAAGGAATAAACGGCGTGACACTAGCCGCACTCTCTAAAAAAATGAATGTACGGCCCCCGTCTCTGTATAATCACATAAGCGGGCTGCAGGGAATCAGAACAGAGCTTGCGGTTAGCGGTTTGACAAGGCTTTTTGATACGATGGCTGATTCCGTCAAAGAACAGAAGGGGGAGTCCGCTTTGCTATCTTTAGGCGATGCATATGTTGGGTTTGCAGTTGAAAATCCGGGTTATTATGAAGCGACTTTACTTAAAATTCAAGATGAAAGAGCTGAAAGCCTGTCAAAGCAGATTGTCCGTCTTGTCACGAAACTGCTAATTGACAGCGGTTATGCAAACGAACAGACTGTGATCCATGCCACAAGAGGGCTGCGAAGCTTGCTGCACGGATTCGCGACTTTAATCGGAAAAGAAGCGTTTGAATTAAAGGAAGACATTTCAGACAGCTTAGCATTTTCAATTCGATTATTTCTATCGGGTCTGTCAATAAACAATAAAAGTATTATGTAAACTAAATAATGTATGTCTTATATTTCTGAATATTGTATAATATATCATGCAGTAGATATAAGGGAGAGCAAGAGGCGATGCATGATATTTACAAAATTGAGCAATTAGCGGCAGCATCATGGCCGTCTTATATTCAAAAAAGAATGGGGAAATGGCTTCTCAGAGCGAACTTTGGCGTAACCAAACGGGCGAACAGCGTATGGACATCGGCGGACATGCCAGAAGGAGATTACCAAAAAGAGATCGAGCATTTCTATAAAAGTTTAGGCCTGCCCGTTTGTATTCAAATCAGTGACGCATCTCCGGAAGGACTGGATGATGCGCTGGCAGACAGCGGATATGAAAAGATTGATGAATGTTTTCAGATGACAGCATCATGCTGCGATATTTTAGATCGTACTTTTGACAACAGCCGATTTACATATAAGTGGGAGCAACAGCCATCGTCTTCATGGATTGATGATTTTATCCGATTAGAAGAATTTTCACCAGAACGGCATTGCGGCTATACAAGCATTTTCAAACGAATACAGCCGTGTAAAACCTTTTTCACTATGTATGACCAAGGCAGCCTGACAGCAGTGGGCACGGCTTCCGTTATCGATGGCTATGGCGGACTCAGCAACGTTGTAGTAGCAAAGGAACATAGAGGAAAAGGGGCAGGGACTCAAGTCATCAGGGCTCTGACTGAATGGTCAATGAACCATGGAGCTAAGTATATGTACTTGCAAGTGATGAAAGAAAACTCAGCCGCCGTTTCTTTGTATGAAAAAATTGGGTTCTTGCCTATATCGGAACACCATTACCGGATCAAAAAGGAGGATGGCTGATGAATTCGCTTCAAGAGATTATCTGTGAAAAACGGACATATACACGCCTTTATTCCTCACATAAGCACACGTACAGCCAATTTCTTTTTCCCCTTGAAGGGAATATCGATCTTGAAACAGAGGATCGGCGGGTCAAATTAAAGCCGGATCAATTTTTATATATTCCGCCAGAGTGCGAGCATCGGTTCCGCTCTATTGGCAGAAATGAATGTCTTGTGCTGGATGTGCCGCTTCAGGCGATGAAAATTGAGGAGCATCATGCAGCCGCAGGGATTGAAGCTGCAATCGATCCTTTTTGGTCTTCGATCAGGCACTTATTAATAGAGGAAGCAAACACACGCTCAGCGCACACGCTCCATTTGCTTGTTCAATACATAAAAGAAAAACTGCAAACCCATACTCATGCGTCAATCGCATACATCCATAGCCATTTGTCTGAGCCGCTGACAATACAAAAGCTGGCGAAAATTGAACATTATCACCCAGCTTACTATTCAAGCTGGTTTAAGAAACAAACCGGTAAGTCCCCTCAAGCCTATATAGCTGACCTCCGTCTTGAGGAAGCGAAACGGATGCTGATTGAGAAAAATGTTACGCTGACTGTCGTGAGTCAAGCGCTCGGCTTTCAAAACCTTTCTTCTTTTACAAGATGGTTTGTAAAAAGTACAGGTGTATCACCCCGAATATACCGGAACACCTTTCATTCGGATAAAAAAATATGAGCTTTTGGCTAAACATTTAGCAGGTGTCTCTTTTAAAATAGAAAGAAAAAGGAGATATAATGATGGCTGTAATTGAAAATTTTGAAAAACTGGAAATCAGAACTGGCACCATTATCAAAGCGGAAGAATTCCCTGAAGCAAGAAATCCGGCAATTAAACTGTTCATTGATTTTGGAGAAGATATCGGCATTAAACAATCAAGCGCGCAAATCACAAAGCGCTATTGCCCGGAAGAACTGACCAACACACAAATTATCGCTGTCGTGAACTTCCCGCCGCGCCGAATCGCAGGTTTTAAATCCGAAGTCTTAGTCCTCGGCGGCATTCCCGGCCAAGGTGATGTCGTCCTGCTTCAGCCTGAACAACCATTACCAAACGGAACAAAAATCGGATAACACAAAAAAGACGTTTGCCTAAGAGGCAAACGTCTTTGCGTATTGAGGCGATGCACCACACGCCACATTCGTGTGTGCCGCAAAGGGCATGTACATCGGCTTACACAATTCAGCTCATCGCTATATGAATATAGCATGACGGGGGAGGAAATGCAAGGAGTACTTTGTTATTTTATGTTTGAATTTGCTGTGAAAATATGAAATGAAGAGAAATAGGGTAGATTACTGTACAATGATTAGTTTGTTATGGATGATTTGAAACCGGTAAAAGTCATTTTATGGCCTGAGTGTGACCCCAAGTGTGACCTGAAGTGTACATTTAAGAGTGTCATAAACGCAGTTAAAACAATGAAAACGTACTAAATATCAAAGCGAATAGAAGGAACCAGTATGACCCTAGACTTTTTGATCTGGGTCTTTCTTTATTGCACAAAAAATGCCTAGGATCTCTCAATAGGCATGTTAGTATCGATATCTTCATTTATTTTTTGACTTAGTTTCTGAACCTTCTTTTTACCATAAAAAACCAGGGTGCTACCAACACCCCGGCTCTGTACAAAAAACTGCCCATCAAAGGGCTTGCTCGATGTGGTTTCAGACCTATCCCTTTAGGTTCTGAGGTTCAGGGGAGTTCTATTTTTTATTTATATACGTCAACAGGGTGATTATAAACGACTCGAATGCAAGACATTAGCATTAATGCCTGGAATGTTGACATAGCATTACCCCCTTTCATTAGGGGATGAGCAAGACTCCCTTGAGAGAGCAAACTTTATAGGAAATATTTATACATACATGTCCTTGTCATTAAACATTCACAATATATTGACAACGTGAAAGGAGTTTGCAAAATGCAGGTTCTTTTTTGTATTCGGTTATAAAACCTTTGATATATTGTCTATAAAAATTCAATTTGAATATGGAAACAATACAAGAATAAAAGTTGGATGTTGCTTTGTTTATTGGTCATTTTTTCTTGTAAATACTTTTCATGTTCTTTCTCCAGAATAAAGTTCCGAGTTTTTTTGTGACTAATGGTAGCTGGAAATTAAAAAAGAACCTGGTGAAATAGCCCAGGTTCTTTTTATATTGCACAAAAATAGACACGGTGATATAATCAGACTACGTGTGCTTTCTTCATAAAAAGTTATAGATATCCATCTTATATTTTTATTATATCAGGCTGGAAAGCTCTTTGTCAATTATTATTTTTGAAGGGGAGATGTAGAATGAGTTCTTTGGTTCTTGGTTTTCATGAAATTGAAAAAACACAGCATTTGCTTGTTGGAGGAAAAGGGTTAAATTTAGGGGAATTATCAAAAATTCAAGGTCTACAAGTACCAGAAGGATTTTGTGTCACAACAGTAGGATATCAAAAAGCCATCGAACAAAACGAAACGTTACAAGTGTTGTTGGATCAATTGGCCATGCTAAAAGTTGAGGATCGAGATCAAATTGGTAAAATCAGCAGAAAGATTCGACAAATCATTATGGAAATAGAAATTCCTTCCGATGTTGTGAAAGCAGTTGCTCACTATCTCTCCCAGTTTGGTGAGGAACATGCCTATGCCGTACGTTCGAGTGCGACTGCTGAAGATTTACCACATGCCTCTTTTGCCGGTCAGCAAGATACCTATTTAAATATTATCGGCAAAGAAGCGATCTTGCTGCATATCAGCAAATGCTGGGCTTCTCTATTTACGGATCGCGCGGTAATCTACCGCATGCAAAATGGATTCGACCATACCCAAGTTTATTTATCCGTTATCATTCAAAGGATGGTTTTCCCACAGACTTCGGGGATTTTATTTACTGCTGATCCAATCACTTCCAACAGAAAGGTGTTATCCATTGATGCAGGTTTTGGACTTGGTGAAGCACTGGTCTCTGGCTTGGTATCTGCCGATTGTTATAAAGTACAGGATGAGCAAATCGTCGATAAGATGATAGCAACCAAAAAAATGGCTATCTATGGACGAAAAGAAGGAGGAACAGAAACACAGCAGATCGATCCTACTCAGCAAAAGACTCAAACACTGACTGATGAACAAATTTTACAATTGGCACGCATCGGGAGACAGATCGAAGCCCACTTTGGTTGCCCGCAAGATATCGAATGGTGTTTGGTTGACGATACTTTTTATATTGTCCAGAGTCGTCCAATCACAACTTTATACCCCATCCCTGAAGCGAGTGATCAAGAAAATCACGTCTATATCTCTGTTGGTCATCAACAAATGATGACGGATCCCATAAAACCACTGGGATTGTCTTTTTTTCTGTTGACGACTTCTGCACCCATGCATAAAGCTGGTGGAAGGTTATTTGTTGATGTCACACATAATCTGGCATCACCTGACAGCAGAGAATTTTTATTAAATGGCATGGGACAACACGATCCACTCTTAAAAGACGTACTTATGACCACAATTGAGCGACGAGATTTCATTAAGTCGATACCAAATGATAAAACAGCAACGATTCCCAACCGAAGTAATAATACAGATATGCTGGCACAATTCGAGAACGATCCAACAATCGTTTCTGATTTGATTAAGCGTAGTCAAACATCGATAGAAGAGTTAAAACAAAACATCCAAACGAAATCGGGATCGGATTTGTTTGATTTTATTCTCGAAGATATCCAGCAATTAAAGAAGATCTTATTTGACCCACAAAGTTCGGCTGTGTTTATGGCTGCTATAAATGCTACATCATGGATTAACGAAAAAATGAACGAGTGGTTAGGCGAAAAAAACGCAGCAGATACGCTTTCTCAATCTGTACCTAATAATATTACTTCAGAAATGGGTCTTGCGCTATTAGACGTCGCAGACGTGATACGTCCTTATCCAAAAGTAATTGCTTATTTACAGCATGTAAAAAATGATCACTTTTTGGATGAGCTGGTTGAGTTTGAAAATGGACAGAAAATCCAAGACGCTATCTATGCTTATCTCAACAAATACGGAATGCGATGTGCCGGAGAAATTGATATTACAAGAACTCGGTGGAGCGAAAAACCAACTACACTTGTCCCAATGATTCTTAATAATATCAAAAACTTTGAGCCTAATGCCAGCCATCGGAAATTTGAGCAAGGGCGACAGGAGGCTTTGAAGAAAGAACAAGAGTTATTAGATCGATTGAAGCAATTACCGGATGGTGAACAAAAAGCCAAAGAAACCAAACGAATGATCGACATCATCCGGAATTTCATCGGTTATCGGGAATATCCAAAATACGGCATGGTTAATCGCTACTTCGTTTATAAGCAGGCTTTACTGAAAGAAGCCGAACAACTCGTAAAAGTGGGCGTTATTCATGAAAAAGAAGATATATACTATCTCACTTTTGAAGAACTTCACGAAGTCGTACGCACAAATAAACTGGATTACCAAATCATAAGCAAACGAAAAGACGAGTATACATTATATGAAAAACTATCTCCACCACGTGTTATCACGTCTGATGGTGAAATCATGACAGGCGAGTACAAACGAGAAAATCTCCCAGCCGGAGCAATTGTAGGTCTACCTGTTTCCTCCGGAGTGATAGAGGGGCGAGCACGTGTCATCTTAAACATGGAAGATGCTGATCTAGAAGCTGGAGATATATTAGTCACTTCCTTTACTGACCCTAGCTGGACACCATTGTTTGTATCCATAAAAGGTCTAGTCACCGAAGTTGGTGGACTGATGACCCATGGAGCAGTGATAGCGCGTGAATATGGCTTACCTGCAGTTGTTGGAGTTGAAAATGCTACCAGACTAATCAAAGACGGGCAACGAATTCGTGTGAATGGAACAGAAGGGTACATTGAAATATTGTAATGCTTATCAATTGAGATCTTGTCATAATGGACGGCCTTAAATGGATAAATAACGGTTATACAGTTCATTCTTTTATCTTCTTGAGCAGAGATAAGGACACTTATTGAATGTTGAATATTTGATGGCTTGCTACACACATTGAGGCCTTAGTTATTCTTCGACAAGATTAGAGAATCGATGAAATATACAAAAATGAAAAAATAATACTCTAACAATAAGTAAAGTCGGATCCCCATAGAGTGGGGATCCGGCTTTTTTATGTAATAACTGCTTAGCGTGGGAAATCTGCATTTTGTTGGCGGAACTCCTTTAAAGGAAGTTTTTAATTACCAACATTTACATCGAACTTTTGTTCTATTAATGTTCAATAAAGGAGTGAGTCGATATGCTTAGAGATAGAGGAACAATCAAATGGACATCAATGATGCTTCCAGAACATCTAACGCAGCTAAAACAAGATTTAATTGGCACATCTTCATATCTCCAACGTGCAATGCCACTCTTCGTTTTTTTTTGCTCTCCAGGTCAAGCGCAAAGCTTACTGAGTAACATGTTATCTCCAATGCCTACTGTGCACATTAGGCCAAATTCTCTCCACCCTCTTTTTTTGTGTAAAGAGCTTTAAAAATAAAAAAGAAAGCTGCAAAGGGATATGAATGAAAATAATAAAGACGCGATTATCGAATCATTAAACCGGAAAGTCAAGCGATTAGAGCATGAGAGTAACGATTTACGTGACCAATTAAAGGCTTACACAGAAGTCTACAAGAAGATACAGCTGAGATGTTTGTAAGGATAGTATTTAAAGAGGTTATTATTGTCATAATATCGAATAAAGATTAAGGTGCAATTATTTTTGATGGGAGTTATTTTAATGCATATAACAACAAAAAGGTTATTGATACGTGAATTTGAATTCAAAGATTGGAAAGCTGTATATGAGTATACGTCAGATATTAATGTTATGAAGTATATACCAGAAGGGGTTTTTACTGAAGAAGATGCAAAAGCATTTGTAAAGAAAAACAAAGGTGATAACGCAGAAAAATTTCCTGTAATATTAAAAGATGAAGATTTTCTTATAGGTCATATTGTTTTTTATAAGTATTTTGGTGAACATACATATGAGATTGGGTGGGTGTTTAATCCGAATTATCAAAATAGAGGGTATGCTTCTGAAGCAGCACAAGCTATCTTGGAATATGGATTTAAAGAAATGAACTTACATAGGATTATAGCTACGTGTCAACCTGAGAATATTCCATCATACCGAGTTATGGAGAAGATTGGAATGAGAAGAGAAGGCTTTTTTAAAAAATGTATTCCTGAAGGCAAAGAATGGTGGGATGAATATTATTACGCTATTTTAGAGGAAGAGTGGAATTGAACTATATTGAAGGCAGAAACATTGGCGATACAAACAAAATACCATCTCCTACTTAGAACATAAGCGATGATATATAAAATGAAATGGCAGGAGACATTCTTAAATGCAGGGCATTTTATTTGAGACAATTCTAGGAGGATTAAAACTATATATTTACTAATGTGTAAACCAACGCAACGGTGAACAAGAAATATGAAATATAAGAAATTGCTTTATGTTTTTGGAAAGTATATATAAGTGCAAAACCCAAAAAGAAAACAGTCACAAACCAAGAAGTGTATTGAGGAAAGATTACGACCAACAACACGATGATCGTTGAAAAAATAAATGAAGAGTGTTGAGAAACTTTTTGATCATTATTCAAAGAAATCACCTGATAAATTTTTACCCATTTTAATGTGTATCAAAATATTATTCAAAAAGGAGATTAGAAAAATGCCAGATATTATTTCTGATGTTAATCAACATTGATTAAATGAACAAAAGGAAAGAGCATGTTTTGAAAAAAAATCACCGAAACATGCTTTTATATTTTGTAATAGGTTAACTTCGTTATAAAGGCTACTTACATTTGCGGGGGTTCCAAACCGATTTTGTCCATTCCTCTTTAGCTGGACCATAAATACCTGGAACAGTTAATCCTGCTTGTCTCATAAGAACAGTCATTTGTCCTCGATGGTGATTTTGATGTTGAATCAAAAACATCAAAAGTGAACCATTTGGCAATTGTTGACCAATAAAGTTGATACGTTCTTGAAGTGTATGATCAGTCCATTGGGTTTTTAATGCCTGTACAAACGCATTACTGGCTTGATGATAGCTGTCTGCTATAAACTGAGCCGAAGTAGGAACAGGATAATCTTCAGCAGGGGCATGAAACGTTAAGTCTGTGTTTGAGGTAATAATGCGAATGGCAGCAACAGTATGCCACGCAATACGGCCTAAAGTCCAATTTTGTGAAGTAATTTCTTGTTTAAGTGATTCATCAGTTAGACTATTTAGTAGTTTCTGTGTAGCGTCGGCTTCGAACTCCCAAGATTTTAAAAAATGGTCTAAGGTTTGAAACACAAAAATCCTCCTTATGATGTTTTGTTTTCTTTTTATAGTTTAATTATACCTGCCCGTTTAGTTAAAAAGAACAAAACTTTAGACAAGAATTTTCTAAGGAAAAAAAGCATCGCACCATTCTTATAAACGTCATGACTTTATTTCGTTTGATTGATGTTGAATTGCCTTTTTCACAAGGATTCTGAAAACAGCAGTGTGAATTTCATAATGAGTTGAATACAATCCTTAAATTTCATTTTTAAATGCCTCACATGCTATAGGATTTTTTCTGACAATTTTCGGCTATCACAGAAGATTGAATAAATCCTTTTGTTAGTTATTAGGGGATTGAGAATATACCGCTGGGTTGAATGATACTGCAGATGATATGTGTTAAAGCAGAGATTGAAAAAGAGTTCGCCATCTGTGATTACATTAAAAAGCTGTAGGAAGAACAAAAGAGCTGGGGAGTATGAAGTTTTTTAAGTGTTACGCCATCAAAAATAAAGAAGGAGTTTACCTGACATATAATGAATTATTATAGTAGGAAAGAGAAAAATTTTACAGCAAAGGGAGGAATGAGTTGGTAATGAAGGGTTTTATCAAAGGCGCTGTTCTAACTGCTGTTCTAAGTGTGGGTGCTACTTTATTTGCAGGTGATGTATCTGCACACGGGTATATAAAAGAACCTGCTAGTAGAGCGTACATGGGATCATTAGAAAAACAAATAATTGGTTGGACGGCAGCTACGCAAAAGTATGGTTCTGTAGTTGATAATCCTCAATCGGTAGAAGGACCAAAAGGGTTTCCAGCCGGAGGTCCGCCAGATGGAAAAATTGCATCGGCAAATGGAGGCTTTGGTCAAATTGACTTTGGGTTAGACAGGCAGACTGCAGATCATTGGGTAAAACAAAACATCCGTGGGGGTCTAAACATCTTTACTTGGTACTATACTGCTCCTCACGCAACATCAAAGTGGCACTATTATATAACCAAGAAAGATTGGAATCCAAACAAACCATTAACAAGAGATGAGTTTGAATTAATTGGAACAGTAGATCACGATGGTTCAAAGGCAGATACTAATCTTTCTCATAAGATTTATGTACCTGCTGATCGCAGTGGTTATCATGTCATTCTAGGGGTGTGGGACGTTGCGGATACTTCTAATGCCTTTTATAACGTAATTGATGTAAACCTAATACAATGATGTTGAACCTCCATCGAACAAATCTTAATCCCAATGAACAAGAATATGAGGCTTAATCAGAAAATTTCCATCAAATCTGGCACAGTGTATACCGCTAAGGTTTTAACAGCTGCCAATAGTTGTGAAGCCATCACCAGCTAGTGAAACGTCTACAGTACAACGAAGAAAACTGTAACGGAACCGGGAGAACACAGAGTGTTTGATTGTGGAAGTACGCGAATCAGCTATCTATTGCAGATCGGTTAGATGTTCGTGCATCTGCCGATCTTTTTAAATTTTAATTGAAGTCTACTCAATACATAGAATAGAATGGCATTAAGCTTCTTCACTTCCTTGACACTAACGAAAAGAAAACCATTAAGATAAAACATCTTTTCAGAATATGAGAAAAGAATTAAGCGCAGTGTGATCTGAGGCAAGGTTTGAAGCATCTCTCGAAATTAAATAAAGCGTTGTTGAAGCAATAGCACGGAGACAATGACGTCTTAATATATTTTTTAATAAAAATACGATTTAAAGAGAACGGAGATTTACTTTTAATATGAATTTTAAAAAAGCTGCAGTCATCTTTTCATTTGCTTTTCCAATTATATCAGCTATATTAATAATTAATTTTTTGACTGGGATTATATCAATGCCGTGGCAAGGAATGCCGGTATTGTTCCCTTTATTACTCTCACCTATAGGGATAATGCTGGCGTTAGGTTCAATAAAGACAAATAAACGGTGGGCTATATGGGGAATCATCTTAAATTCAGTTTTGTTACTATTCCCTTTCTTCTTTTTTATAGGTGGAACTTTGTTATTCGGAGTCTAATTTTTAAAAAGACGTGAAAATCGATGAAGATTTTGAACAATTGGATAACTGGTTAAAAAGGATACATGGTAGGGGGTGCTGATTTGAGCCTCAATCAAAAGACGTTAAACAGTTATGTTTATACTCTGGTATTCTCGAGTTTGTCATATGGTCTAGTCTTTGGCTTGTATATGTTTGTTTATTCGGGATTTATGGCGATCGCCTTAATCACAATAGGCATCATTGCATTCTACTCTTTTATCACTTACTTAATATTTGCTTTTCCCTTACAATTATTACTAAGAAGAAATCCCGGAAAGTTCAGTTTGATCCATTTTTTTATTTATACTGCAGTAGCTTTTTTAGCTGTGTTCGTGTTCTGGTTTGTTGATTATCCGCCTAGTGCTCTTACAGTGTTCAGTAGCTTAAATTATTACATAATGAGCATTGCCGCTGCGTTAATTTATTGGTTCTGGGATTCCATATGCCTGCGGAATTAGTTTATTTACTATTTAAATCATGCATTTCACAACGTTCACAACAAGTATAAAAGCCGCTGATCCGAACAATAAATACGCAGACCTTGTTTGTTTTTTTGAAAGTGTCTCCACTCCCATTAAAACAAAGAGAAGTGCAACTAATACTTGGAGAGAAACCAAGAGGAATTCACTTTGATTATATAAAGAATATACGCATAGGATTAAAGCTACACATGAGATCAAAATTTTTGAAGTTTTAAGCAAAGAACCACTCCTTGAAAGTTTTATTAAACCATAACACGGTATGAGCTTTTATTGGAGAGGAAAAGGGGTCATGATAAAAGAAGTGTTTTATTTAAAATTGGGGGAGTTGACTTGAACATTTTTATTTGGATTGCCATGTTTATAGCTATTTTTGGCGGCCCTTATGCAGGTTACAAAAGGAATAAAAAGAAAGAGCTTAAACAAGAAAAGTAAAGTATATAAATTTCTGGAAACAGTCTGTGAGAATTCTGAAAGAATATTAAGTTAAATGCTCTTTTCTATTCCACATCTCCGGCATTCATGTAAGAATACACCGCTCTTTGCAGAGTTTTTGAATAAAGCTAATCGCCATTGTCGCAGGGTAAGGAGTGTTTATTTGTATTGGAATAGAGCGGAAAGAGAATGGTGAGTCAAAAAGCATGGCAGCTGAGAGGGTTTGTAGAGCGAGCTGCTATACTTGTAGACCTGTATCAAAAGCGGTTTAATATTGGAAACGGATTTAAAAAGGGGTGAAAAGCTATCAAAACATTAGTTGTATTATCCAGTTTTATGGGGATTGTGTTATCAATTATTGGACAAATATTTGGAATCCTAACCGATTTCTTTATTCCAGGCATTGCTCGGTTTATAGGGGTTTTAGCGGGTATTCTAGTATTACTTAGTTTGAAGTCAAGAAATACAGAAATGCAGGCTTTTATAGTAGGTTCAAGCACTGCGTTAGGAATAATGGGAGCAGGAATTTTATATTTTCCAGCTGCGATGATCAATGTCTTAATTGGTTTCAAGCTAAACAAAAAGTTAAAAGAAGAGAACACTAAGGAGCAGATCTGAATAGACTGCTTTTTGTTTTTGGTGCAGTAATAAAATAATCATTTTGTTCAGAGTGAAGTTTATATGAATTAAACTTATTAGGTATTAAACAAACTCATGTGATCATTACTTCGTAAATCTTTTTAAAGAGAATAATCAGGATAATTGAGAAACTGACTGTATAAAAAAGCAATGATCAATATTTGCTGCAGCCTGATTTAAATTTTCTGAAAAAACATTGAAAAAGTTGATAGGATTTTATAATATTAAGTCAAGTTAGTTTATCCAAGCAACAAACTAATGAAGGTGACTTTATTAGTTCCATAAGATAAGGTTATTTCTAAATATAAAGGGGGAATAAAAGGCTCGATTCAATTGGAGCTAAACAATATATAAAACAAAAGAGTGTTTTCCCAAGTATACGAGTGCAACGAAAAAAGATGAATTTACTGCTTGCTGATCAGATCATTTTGTACGATGAAGAATAATCTGTGAAGTTAAACCACTCATATTTTTTGCGATTTTTTTGAAAGCGCTTTTATAAACAATTACCGGCTGAGGTGAGTTTGAGAAATTTTTATACCATTTCATACTGTTCCTACTTTAATGATCGAAAAGGGAGGAAAAATCATGGTCAGTGAAAATGTAAAGAAGATTAGCATGACTGAAAAAGTTGGCTATGCTTCTGGAGATTTTGCATGTAATTTAATTTATGCAACGGTGTCTACTTATCTTTTGTTCTTCTATACAGATGTATTTGGTTTATCGGCAGCAGCAGCCGGTACTATGTTCTTAGTGGTTAGAATTATCGACGCTCTCGCTGATCCTTTTATTGGAACAGTAGTAGACAGAACAAATAGCAGGTTTGGACGCTTTAGACCGTATCTTTTATTCGGAGCTTTCCCATTTGTAGTACTTGCATTACTCTGTTTTACAACTCCAGATTTTTCAGATATGGGGAAATTAATATATGCCTATATGACCTATGTTGGCTTGTCGCTTACATACACAACCATAAACGTTCCATATGGCGCGTTAACTTCTGCAATAACTAGAAATAATCAAGAAGTTGTTAGTATAACATCTGTTCGTATGTTATTTGCGAATCTTGGGGGACTTGTCGTTGCATTTTTTGTTCCCTTATTGGCTGCCTATTTAAGCGATACTTCCGGCAACGAATCTCTTGGCTGGCAGCTCACCATGGGTATTTTGGGAATGATAGGTGGGTGCCTTTTAATCTTTTGTTTTAAAAGCACAAAAGAGCGTGTCACTCTTCAAAAGTCTGAGGAGAAAATTAAATTATCGGATATATTTGAGCAATTTCGTGTGAATCGCCCACTTGTTGTATTAAGCATTTTCTTTATTATTATTTTTGGAGTGAATTCAATAAGTAATTCAGTTGGCATCTATTATGTGACATATAACTTAGGAAGAGAGGATTTAGTGAAGTGGTACGGTTTGATTGGAAGTTTGCCTGCTTTGGTCATTTTACCGTTTATTCCAAGGCTTCATCAATTATTGGGGAAGAAAAAACTTCTAAACTATGCATTATTACTGAATATTATCGGCCTGTTCGCTTTACTATTTGTTCCGCCAAGTAATGTATATCTAATACTCTTCTTTCGATTAATTGCTGCTGCCGGAAGTCTCACTGCCGGGGGATATATGTGGGCGCTCATTCCTGAAACAATAGAATATGGAGAGTATAGGACTGGGAAAAGAATGGGTGGCCTCATTTATGCTATTATCGGATTTTTCTTTAAATTCGGTATGGCACTGGGAGGGATTGTTCCTGGGTTGGTTTTAGATAAGTTTGGATACGTGGCAAATCAAACACAAACCCCGGAGGCATTAACGGGAATTTTAATTACAGCAACAATCATTCCCGTGTTCTTGCTGGTTCTAGCCATGATTGATATTAATTTCTATAACTTAGATGAAGAGAAATACAAAAAAATGGTACGAGAATTAGAGAATAGAGATAAAATTTATTTGGATAATATTGAGGAATTCAAGGCATGAAAATGGCACCAAATAAGAGAAGCCTATTAAGAAAATAGCTGAGGAGGAGTTCAAATGAAGATTATCAATCCAGTACTTAAAGGATTCAATCCCGATCCAAGTATTTGTAGGGCAGGAGAGGATTATTATATCGCTGTATCTACATTCGAGTGGTTTCCAGGTGTCCAGATACATCATTCAAAAGATTTAGTGAATTGGCACTTAGTCGCACATCCATTACAAAGAGTTTCACAATTAGATATGAAAGGAAACCCTAATTCAGGCGGGGTTTGGGCACCATGTTTAAGTTATAGTGACGGAAAGTTTTGGCTGATCTATACGGATGTTAAGGTAGTAGATGGCGCTTGGAAAGATTGTCATAATTATTTAGTTACTTGTGAAACGATTAATGGTGATTGGGGGGATCCGATCAAATTAAATAGCTCAGGATTTGATGCTTCTTTGTTCCATGATACGGATGGAAAAAAATATTTATTAAATATGTTATGGGATCAGCGTATTGATCGGCATTCATTTGGAGGAATTGTCATACAGGAATATTCTGATGAGGAGAAAAAATTAATTGGTAAACCGAAAGTTATTTTTAAAGGAACCGATAGAAAACTAACAGAAGCTCCGCACCTTTATCATATCGGGAACTATTATTATTTATTGACTGCAGAAGGAGGAACACGGTTTGAACACGCTGCTACAATTGCCCGTTCTACCAATATTGAGGGTCCATATGAAGTTCATCCCGATAATCCAATCTTAACGTCATGGCATGATCCTGGAAATCCATTGCAAAAATGCGGTCATGCATCCATTGTTCAAACACATACAGATGAGTGGTATTTAGCTCATTTAACGGGCCGTCCTATTCATCCTGACGATGATTCAATTTTTCAGCAGAGAGGATATTGTCCTTTAGGCAGAGAAACAGCTATTCAAAAACTGGATTGGAAAGATGAATGGCCTTATGTAGTAGGTGGAAAAGAAGGAAGCTTGGAGGTAGAAGCGCCTTCTATACCTAATATAATGTTTCAAGCAACGTACCCGGAAGTTGATGAATTTGAGGACTCAACATTAAATATAAATTTTCAAACTTTAAGGATCCCGTTTACGAATGAATTAGGTTCATTGACTCAAGTGCCAAATCATTTGCGATTATACGGCCATGAATCATTAACCTCGACATTTACTCAGGCATTTGTGGCCAGACGTTGGCAAAGTCTCCATTTTGAAGCGGAAACGGCTGTTGAGTTTTATCCGGAAAATTTTCAACAAGCTGCTGGATTGGTGAACTATTACAATACAGAGAACTGGACGGCTCTTCAAGTCACGCATGATGAAGACCTTGGCCGTATTCTTGAATTAACAATATGTGATAACTTTTCTTTCTCACAACCATTAAAAAATAAAATTGTTATTCCTCGTGAAGTAAAGTATGTATATTTAAAAGTAAATATTGAAAAGGAAAATTATTATTATTTTTATTCTTTTAACAAAGAAGATTGGCATAAAATTGACATTGCATTGGAATCGAAAAAATTATCAGATGATTACATCCGTGGAGGAGGATTTTTCACGGGAGCCTTTGTAGGGATGCAATGCCAAGATACCAGTGGTAATCATATTCCGGCCGACTTTAGATATTTTCGCTATAAAGAAAAATAATTTGTTCATGAAAAAAGGAGACTTCTATTTTAGAACTCCTTTTTTCATATCCTTCAAAAATACTCCTATTCAACATCAATATAACAAACAAAAAGCTCATCTTTAAAGATGAGCGCAGGACATAGAGATCTGTACATTTTAATCATAAATTACATTGTAACCATATCCAGAAAATGATCAATAACAATGGAGGACATTCCTAATGCCGGTGCATTTTTTCCTAAGAAAGACGGTAATAATTCATAGCTATTGCCTAATTGGGAATAAACCCTGGACGACACTTCACTTCTAATTGAATTTAAAACCATAGGATGCGATTCAATTATGCTGTTTCTTAAAATGATGGCTTGAGGATTGAATGTATTTAGAATATTGGTAAGGCCTATTCCTAAATAGAATCCAAAATTCTGTAATGCATTTAAAGTTCCAATATCATTCCGGCGGGCAAGGTCTATAATATCTTGATAGGACACTTTTTTCTCTTTAGTCTGAAGAGATTTTAATAAAGCCTTCTCAGAAGCATACAATTCCCAGCAGCCTCGGTTTCCGCAACTGCATTTAGGGCCATTAAAGTCTATTGTCATATGTCCCATTTCTCCAGAGAATCCGCTTACCCCTCTATATAAATCATTGTTGATAATAACACCGATCCCTATCCCTGTACTGACACTTGCATAAATAATGTTATCGTGATTTTTTGCAGCGCCGAATACTTTTTCTCCATATGCCCCAGCATTCGCCTCATTTTCAATAAAAACGGGCACATTGAACTTCTCTTGTATGAAAGATTTTAAGTCAATATCTCTCCAGTTGGAGTTCGGAGTGAAAACAATTTTTTGATTTTTATCAACTAGTCCAGGCACGCATATGCCTATACCAGTAAGCCCGTATGGAGATTGTGGCATATGCGTAATCAAGTGATGAATCATATCAATTAAAATGTCTTTGGTTTTTTCTGGAGAATTCGATTCCAAATGGTGGTGTTGATCAAGAACGATCGTTCCTTCAAGGTCTGTTAAAATGCCATTAATATAATCCACACCAACATCTATTCCTACGGAGTATCCTGCCTTTTTATTAAAAACAAGCATGACAGGTCTTCTTCCGCCACTTGATTGTCCCTGACCTATTTCAAATACAAGATTTTCTTTCATTAACGTGTTTACCTGTGATGAAACAGTTGATTTATTTAATCCAGTCTTTTCAGATAATTTTGCTCTTGAAATAGGTGAATTTTTAAGAATTTCTTTTAATAATAACTTTTGATTTACTTTTTTGACAAAGGTTTGATCAGCGATAACCACTTAACCCACTCCATTTGTATAATCTTTAAATTAAGTTGAAATGTATTGTTTTCAGTATGAGACATAGTACATAGCTAATCTTACCTTTACTATATCTAATGTGTTCATAAAAAACAAAAAAATATTGAAAATACTGATGAGGTTGGTATAAGATAAAAATAAGTTAGTTTGTTCGAACAACAAACTAATAGATAACTTACTTTCAATATGAAATAAAACGCGCATGTATTTGAAATGATTTTTAAGGGGGAAATAACATGGCTCAATCTCATTCTAGTTCAGTCAACTATTTTGAAAGCGTAAACAAAGTGGTTTACGAAGGGAAAGATTCCACTAATCCTTTAGCATTTAAATATTATAATTCCCAAGAAGTAATCGGCGGAAAAACGATGAAAGAGCACTTGCGGTTTTCTATTGCCTATTGGCATACATTTACCGCTGATGGAACAGACGTTTTTGGGGCAGCTACGATGCAAAGGCCATGGGATCATTATAAAGGAATGGATCTGGCGAAGGCGAGAGTAGAAGCAGCATTTGAGATGTTTGAAAAACTAGATGCACCATTCTTTGCTTTTCATGACCGAGATGTTGCACCAGAAGGAAGTACGTTAAAAGAGACAAATCAAAATGTAGATATCATCGTGGGCATGATTAAAGAGTATATGAGAACTAGCAACGTTAAGCTATTATGGAATACTGCAAACATGTTCACGAATCCCCGTTTCGTTCATGGTGCGGCGACTTCCTGCAATGCAGATGTGTTTGCGTATGCTGCAGCACAAGTAAAAAAAGGGTTAGAAACAGCAAAAGAGCTTGGCGCCGAGAACTATGTATTTTGGGGCGGCCGTGAAGGATATGAAACATTGTTAAATACCGATTTAAAATTGGAGCTTGATAATTTGGCGAGATTCATGCATATGGCAGTGGATTATGCGAAGGAAATCGGATATACAGGGCAGTTTTTGATTGAGCCAAAACCAAAAGAGCCAACCACTCATCAATATGATACAGATGCAGCAACAACCATTGCCTTTTTAAAGCAATATGGATTAGACAATCATTTTAAATTAAATCTTGAAGCCAATCATGCCACCTTAGCCGGGCATACATTTGAACATGAATTACGGATGGCAAGAGTACATGGTCTTCTTGGCTCTGTTGACGCGAATCAAGGTGATCCTCTTTTAGGCTGGGATACAGATGAATTTCCGACGGATTTATATTCTACGACATTAGCAATGTACGAAATCCTGCAAAATGGCGGCCTTGGAAGCGGTGGATTAAACTTCGATGCGAAGGTCAGAAGGTCTTCTTTTGAGCCTGATGATTTAATATATTCCCATGTTGCGGGGATGGATGCATTTGCAAGAGGATTGAGAGTAGCCCATAAATTGATCGAAGATCGTGTGTTTGATGATGTGATTCAACATCGTTATCGCAGCTTTACTGAAGGAATAGGTCTTGAAATTATAGAAGGAAGAGCTAATTTCCATACTCTTGAGCAATATGCGCTAAATAATACAGCAATCAAAAACGAATCAGGAAGACAGGAGCGATTAAAATCTATATTGAACCAATACATTTTAGAAGTATAACAGATAAAGAGAACCGCTATAAAAAGGTATAGCATGATTAGCTAATACCTGAGACTACCCGTCATGATTCCTTACCTTTTGCTTATTGTTATGACGGGTAATTTCTATAACTGGACATTTATTTAGAGTGAATGGTTTTTTATAAGGGTAAGAGGTGAAAAAATGAAGTATGTCATTGGGATAGACCTTGGAACGAGTGCTGTTAAAACGATTTTAGTCAATCAAAACGGCAAGGTTTGCGCAGAAACGTCCAAAAGTTATCCGCTCATTCAAGAGAAGGCGGGATATAGTGAGCAAAATCCTGAAGACTGGGTGCAGCAAACAATTGATGCATTGGCTGAATTGGTTTCCATATCCAACGTTCAAGCCAAGGATATTGACGGGATAAGTTATTCAGGACAAATGCATGGGTTAGTACTGCTTGACCAGGATCGGCAGGTGTTACGTCATGCGATTCTTTGGAATGACACCAGAACCACGCCTCAATGTATTAGGATGACCGAGAAATTCGGTGATAATCTGCTTAACATCACAAAAAACCGTGTTTTAGAAGGGTTTACATTACCTAAAATGTTATGGGTGAAGGAACATGAGCCTGAACTTTTTAAAAAAACGGCTGTTTTTTTGCTTCCAAAAGACTATGTGAGATTTCGTATGACCGGTGCCATTCACACCGAATACTCCGATGCAGCAGGAACGTTACTTTTACATATTACTCGCAAGGAGTGGAGCGATGAGATTTGCAATCGATTTGGTATTTCTGCAGATATTTGTCCTCCGCTTGTTGAATCTTATGATTGTGTAGGATCGCTGCTTCCGAACGTTGCGGCTGAGACAGGGCTCTTGGAAAAAACAAAAGTGTACGCTGGGGGAGCAGATAATGCTTGTGGTGCGATTGGAGCCGGCATTCTTTCTTCCGGAAAAACATTATGCAGTATTGGAACGTCAGGGGTCATACTTTCATACGAAGAAGGCAAGGAGAGAGACTTTAAAGGGAAAGTGCACTTTTTTAATCATGGAAAAAAGGATTCTTTTTATACAATGGGAGTCACGCTCGCTGCAGGGTACAGCTTGGACTGGTTCAAAAGAACGTTTGCCCCAAACGAATCATTTGAGCAATTATTGCAGGGGGTGGAATCTATTCCAATAGGAGCAAATGGACTGCTATACACTCCTTATTTGGTAGGTGAAAGAACGCCACATGCTGATTCTTCTATTCGGGGAAGCTTAATTGGAATGGATGGAGCACATAAAAGAGAGCATTTTTTAAGGGCGGTTATGGAAGGCATTACATTCTCTTTACATGAATCAATTGAGCTATTTCGAGAAGCGGGAAAATCAGTGCATACCGTTGTTTCTATTGGTGGAGGAGCTAAAAATGAAACGTGGCTTCAAATGCAAGCTGATATTTTTAATGCGAGGGTGATAAAGTTGGCAAATGAACAAGGCCCAGCCATGGGTGCTGCTATGCTAGCTGCCTTTGGAAGTAGGTGGTTTGAATCTCTTGAAGAGTGTGCAGAGCAGTTCATTCGTGAGGCTGCTACATTTTATCCAAAGGAACAAAATGTTCAAACATATAAAACACTATTCGATGTGTATAAGAAAATTTACACTCACACAAAGGATATAAATACAGCCTTGAAGAGCTTTCGAAAAAACTAATATAAGTGTGATTCGTAAAGAGTGTATTTTTTTGTCAGGGGATCAACGAAAGAACAATTAACGGCTAATCATCAACAAAGGCATTTGATGACAAAACTACAGCTCAAATCGGCTCCCAAGATGGCTATGACGATGAATTGCGGAAGGATTATGGGAACACCAGTATGACGCTCAATAGAGGCGGCGCGTTTAGTGCTCAGTGGAGTAGCAATTGGGAATGCTTTATTCCGAAAAGGCAAGAAATTCGATACAACCAAGACTCACTCATAATTTGGAAACGTGTCAATTCATTACAACGCAACCTTCAATCAATCTGGGAGGAAATTCAAGCAGTAAATCAACCTTTGAAGTTTTGATTCAAATCCTGATTTGGTATCACCAAACTTTTGATTTACGATCAAATCTGAAGTATTTTCTACGCACAAATACCCCCTCACATCAAATGTGAAGGGGTGTTTTTGATAAGCTACACGATCTAATTGCTGTTTCTATAGTAAGTATTCAACAAAATCAATGTTCGTCATGAAAAAGCAATATCAAATCTATCTAAAGGAGTCGCTAAAACGGATATAAAAAACGTAGGATTTAAGTTATACGATTCACTTCATACGCCGTTCGTATTCCGGATTCAATCGCTCCTTGCATCCATGCGTGAGTAAGTGAGGCGTGTTCTCCAGCGAAATGTATTTTCCCTTCAGGGGCAGGGATGTATGGATACAGCTGTAATTCCTGTCCTGGTTCGAAAGCTGTGAAACCCCCGGCTGAATATGGATTTTGGGTCCAGCTAAAAGAAGCGCCGGTCACAAACTCTGACCATACAACATCACCATAGATTTCCGATAAATTCATTAACGTATAGCGGAGGCGCTCTCCCTCTGAAAGACTGTCCCATATCAGTGCCTCATCCGCCCATGTGTAACTCGCTACAACGACAGCATGTCCATTCGATCCAATGTCAATGCTGGGATAATACGAAAATCTAATCGGAAGATCAGTTATCGATTTGCCGCCGCGCTGCCCAGCTTTTTCCCAAAAACGGCTCTTAAACTCTATTCCGATTTTTGTGGCGGCAATATAGTTGAGTTCACGAATGGCCCGCCGTTTATAATAGGAAAATGAATCATATGGTTCAACTTGTACAAAACGCAATGTTGAAAATGGAATGGTTATGATAGCGAGATCGCCTGTCACTGCCAAATGTTTTGCTGTCTGTTGATGAATGCAGTTAACCGTAACATTGTTTTGGTTTTGAGATATTTTCACCATTTTATGATGGAAGACAATATGTTCTTTTAATTGAGGAAGAAATGCTTGAGGAAGCCGATCCATGCCGCCTGTTATTTCATAGAAGCGAGTTGGCGACGTATAAAAGATGGATTCCCGTAACACTTCAACAAGGGACATCCCCATATATGCTTCCATATCCAAAAGTACGCCGATCATATCGATTGCACCGTATGAAAAATAAGTATTCAAGTAAGAGCCTAACGAATGGTTCCTGTATTGTGTTTCAACAATCCGCCAATTTCTCGCAGGATTTACATAAATAAAATTGAGGATAGGCTGCAATACAGAAAGCATCAGCTCTTCGGCCGTTTTTCCTTGTTCATTTGCTGCAACTGGGTATCTTAAGATACCCGGATTGCTTTCAAATTGATGAAGACGTGTTTGAATGCCATTGGCGTAAATGATGTCCATTGGAGTTCTGTTCAAAAATACACTAGTTGGCAGGCTGAATCTTTTTATATATTCCAAGGTTAGAGTATGGATATCCGGAATGCGCATTGGTCCAACATTGAAATACAGCCCGGCACTGAAGGGAGATCGCAACGTGCAAACCCTGCCCCCGACTCTATCACTCGCTTCCAGAATCGTCACTTTATGTCCCGCATTCTTCAGTAAAGATGCAGAAACAAGCCCGGCCAACCCGGCGCCAACAACAATTATGTTCTTTGGGTATTGTGATATGCTAAGACCATTTCTAATAATCGCAATCATGTCTTTGTTCTTTAGTAGAGAATTCATTTTTGTGAGGCACCCTCTTTTTTGATTTATTGCATTATATTCATTCAAAAGGGTGTCTATCACGAACTATATCTTTTTTTCACTTGTGGTTTTCAGTGGAGTGCTGCTTAACACAGCCTTTAAATCCTCTGGCATTCACATAACCGTTTTTACTCCAAATAGAACGTTTTTTCGTTTGTGCTTCCTGTTCATCTTTTCTAAACTGGTCTATGTATTTCGTATTTGGCTCATAAACATATGCTACTCTGGCGAATCCTTCTTTTAACAGTGTTTCTTGAACAGACTTGCCATCGACATAAACGTAAGCTAACAGCCTTCCGAATTTATCTCTGCGCTCTCCTTTATCAAATTCTAATTGCAGCTTGCCGCCGCTAACCAATTCTTTGTTTCGTTTAGATGCATCCTCGCCATATGGCTGAACACATGAATGTGGCTTTTTAGTCTCTGGAGTATCAATGAGCAAGTAGCGAACCGTATCAATATTGCCGTTATAGCTAACTTTGATCGTATCTCCGTCAACAGGCCTTTCTAATACAACATCCACCAAGCCTTTTTTTGCTTCCGATTTAGAATTCTTGGCAACTTGCTGTTTAAGATGTGAATGGCTTTTTTCAGCAGTATCATTTAATCCGCAGGCTGCCAAAGAAAAACTCAAAGCTAATAGACTAAAGCCTAACATTACTTTCTTCAATTCCATTTCTCCTTCTTCTGTTTCTTTCTATCTCAATCAATCAACATTCATTATAATGATATCGCTATTTATTGTGAATGTAATTTTTCTTAACACGTTTATATTTGAGTACAAGCTCTTGATCAATATTCAAATATCACAAAAAGGTTTCAAAAACATAACCATAACATAATGAAAATAGAACATGTTCAGCTGAATTTCCTGAAATCATTCGGAGCATAAGGGGATTAGTATGTATTCCTGGTGTTAGGCGTTTTATCTGGGAAAATCCTATAATTGCTAAAAAACTTCAGAAGTTTTTTATTGACTGAAAACGCTTTTAAAATTATGATAATATCAAACCTAACAAGAATGTAACAAAAATATAACTAGGACATAACAAAAAAGTGGATATGTTTCTTGTGAAAAAATTGAAAGCGATTTCAATTAGGCTGTTTTTGCGAAAAGCCTCTTCGCTGCATTGAGTATTGCTAATTTTCAGATTGATAAGGTCTCGGGAAATAAAAAAACTGGCTGAAACGAGTATTGCTCTTTAAAAGAGAAAGGGTGAATCCAGCACACTCGGTTGACAAGAATGAAAAAATGTATAAAACATTCTTCATAAAGGTGGGGAAAGGGTATGAAAGAACAACGAAATCCCAGGTCGTTTTTACAGTTGATAATGATTTCAGCAACATTTGGCGGGCTTCTCTTTGGATATGACACCGGAGTTATAAATGGAGCCTTGCCTTTTATGGCAAGATCTGATCAACTTAACTTAACACCGGTCACAGAAGGGCTGGTTACAAGCATGCTTCTATTAGGAGCAGCGTTTGGTGCATTGCTGTGCGGCAAATTGGCTGACCGCTATGGTAGACGTAAAATGATCCTTAATCTTTCCTTTTTATTCTTTCTGGCATCACTCGGAACAGCATTTGCGCCAGATGTTTTAACGATGGTTATCTTTCGGTTTTTGCTGGGACTGGCTGTCGGTGGGGCATCATCAATGGTACCGGCCTTTTTAGCAGAAATGGCGCCGTATGAGAAAAGAGGGCGTATGGTAACGCAAAATGAACTGATGATCGTCGGCGGGCAATTTTTAGCCTACGTTTTTAATGCGATTCTTGGTGTTGCAATGGCTGATACAGGGCATGTTTGGAGATACATGCTTGTCCTTTGTGCCATACCGGCTCTCATATTATTTGCAAGTATGCTCATGGTTCCGGAGAGCCCGAGGTGGCTAACTTCTAAAGGTAAAAAAAGCGAGGCGCTGCGCGTTCTTAAACTCATACGTGACGAGAAAAGGGCAGAAGCAGAATTTAAAGAAATACAAGCAGCGGCAGTCAAAGATTCAAATGTAGAGAAGGCATCGATCAAAGAGTTCTCTACACCATGGCTGCGCCGTCTTTTATGGATTGGGATCGGTGTTGCCATCGTTAATCAAATCACAGGCGTCAATTCGATTATGTATTACGGCACTCAAATCCTGCAAGAATCCGGTTTTGGTACAAAGGCAGCTTTAATCGCTAATATTGGGAATGGATTGATATCAGTCATTGCCGTTATCATCGGCATTTGGCTGGTTGGCAGGGTGAACCGGCGTCCGATATTGATGATTGGTTTATCAGGAACGACCACAGCGCTTTTATTCATTGCCATATTCTCAATCGTGCTTGATGGATCAGCAGCACTCCCGTATATCGTGCTATCTTTGACCGTTTTATTTCTAGCCTTTATGCAGGGCTGTGTCGGACCAGTAACATGGCTGGTCATTGCAGAAATATTCCCGCAAAGAGTAAGAGGGCTTGGTTCTGGCATCAGTGTATTTTTCCTCTGGATTTTAAACTTTATCATCGGTTTTGCTTTTCCAATCATGCTTAGCTCTGCAGGCTTATCCTTTACTTTCTTTATATTTGTCGCTCTGGGTATCTTGGCAATCGGTTTTGTGTACAAATTCATGCCGGAAACTAAGGGACGAACACTCGAGGAACTAGAAGAGCATTTCCGTTCAATGGATAGAAATTATGACTCTGAAAAATCAATTCATGAAGCGTGATATCTGTACTAAAATGATATTGAAAACTCAATTAGGCTAATCAAGAAAACAATTCTGCATCAGACTCCCAATGAAGTGCGAGAAATAATTGATATGGAATTGGGGAAGAAAGCAAACTTTATACTTTCTTAATTCAACGATTACATGAAGGCCGCCATTAGTATTGGCTAAGGATATGATGGGATAACATTGGGTGTGCATATGGCATGCCCTTCACTGATCTGCTCAAACAAAACGATTTGTAGTTATTATTTGTCGAAGTTCTTTTCGTTTTGGAAATAACTAACGGCATCTTTTGATATCACATTTTAATCTGTGAAGCTAGAATTTAGGGCACTTATAACTTTGGGGAGGCTATTTGTTTTGAGTCAGTCAAGCATGCGCATTACTTTAGTGGCAGGGCCAAATTGTGAGTTAGAATCATTTGCATTACGTTCCGCACTTGAATATTATGGTGCAAAAGTACACATGCATTGGGTTGGACGACCTAATGATTTAGTTAGCGTGCTTTCGGGCGAGAACAGGGGAGAAACCGACTATTTGATTTTAAGTTTTCATGGAGAAGATGGAAAATTTATATTGCCGGAATTGGGGCAAGACGTTTATGAAAAAAACGAGCCGCGTTCATGTTATTTCGGTCCTGAAGAAGTTCGGGCGTATGCAGATTTACGAGGGGTGCATGTGTTAGCAACTGGATGCACATTAGGTGACAAAAGGCTTGCTGAAGCGTTTAGACAATGCAAAAGCTCTTCTTACATAGCCCCTGGCGACTATATAGATGGAAACGCTACACTTATCTTCGTCCTCACATTCATATATGAACTAATGACAAATGCGAAATCTCAAGAGGCAGCATTTCAAAAGGCTGCTTCGATCGACAAAGAAACAAGCTTGTTTCAATTGTATTGAATCTAAACCACATACATTTAGCTATTGTAATGCTATGTTGCTGAAAGTCCTGCTTAGATTCCCTCAGACTAATGAAATAGTATTGCATTTGTTATTAAAGCTCTCTAAATGAGGGCTTTTTATTATGCGTCATACCCGACACTTATATTGGGGAAGCTAATGAAAAAGAAAGAAGGAGATACGAAGTGAAGAAGCATTTACTTTCCTTATGTGTTTTATTATTTGCATTGACTTTTGTTCAAACAAAGACTCAAGCCCTGAGATTTACAGAGTTGCCAATTAAACAAAAAACAGAACAATGGTCAGTCGAAATAACTGAAGCAAAAAATGCAAAGGAATTAGCGAGTCCAAAAAAGGGGGAATATAACGTATATTCAATGGAAATCAAAAACATAGGAGAAGCCGCAGCTACAGTGGATGTACAATTGTATAGAAATGATCCTGATTCAACCACGAGGTTTTCACTTTTTGGCTGTCCCAATGAAAATTGTGTGAGACAGGAGGAGGATTTAATAAGCTTAGCCAAAAGTTTAAACGATGGTGCCCCGCTGAAGTTTAAACATTTTATGGTGGCTGAAAAGGCATCTGAATTAGAGGTTGTTATTATTTGGACACAAAAAGGAAAAGAAGGACGCCAATTAAAACAAACCTTTACATTCAGTTAGAAGAGGTGAATTAGACAATGTAGTGACCTACATAGGAGTTAAAATACTTGTAAGTAAACTTGTTTCCATTTTTGGTTAACAGACAGATGATCAACACCTGATCGGTCTTAAGGCAGATATAGACGCGCTGCGAATCACAAAGCTGAGAACAATGAAGAAAGTCTTATATGGCTGCAAAACTGAAAAGACAATTAGTGGGCTGCTTTATGAGCAGCTTTTTTTATATTCTTTTTCAAGTAACATTTTGCCCATTTATTCTACTAATAAAATGAAGAAAGCGAGGGGAAACATGAGAAGCAAAAATAAAATCAAAAAATCACTACTCATTACAGCTCTATTATTGATTTGTTTAGTAACGTTCTTTGCAATGATATCAGGAGACAAAGTAAAATATGAGGGAAGCAGCAGGAACGGATTATGGGTTTCTACCATTGAAAAATCAGATAAAACCTGCGATTGGCCCTAATTACTTCTTGAATTTATACTGGCAGGGGAACAAGAAAGAAGCGAAAAGAACCATTGTTGAAAAAATCATATTGTATATAGATGGTAAAAAGTACGATGACAGAGAAGAGTATGATTTATCAGAGTACACAGGTGAAGAAATGCCAGGCGGAGGACAAATGGAAGACCACATTGCTACATTTGATTTTATGCCTGAAGATGAAGTAATTGGACATGATGTAGTTGTTAAGGTGGAGTGGAAGACCGGTAGGGAGAAACACACAGATAAAATAAGATTACAAGAGAAACCATGGTATAAAAGATAAATCTGCAATGGCAAGTTTAGGGATGAACGTTCCAAAAAATAGGTCTGCTTTCAGAAACATCTGATTGATAAGCACATGTCATGATAAAGGCATGTTTTTATTCAGAGTAAATATAAAACATGCGAGTGTAGTTCCTTACCTGCACATAAAATGCTTACATTTCTTTCAAATGCTCGTAAAGCAATCTAAAGCAAACAGTACCAGATATCAAAGGGACTGCAAACAAGATTATCACTGCTATGGTCTCCCAGCCGTTAAAAAAATCGTGGTTTTTAATGAATACCTGTCCTTCTAAAATGATAAAAGTTATAATCCCTGTTAATACTAAAAAGCATGAAAACAGAATGCTCTTTGCTTTTGGTTTTAGCTTTTTAAACTCATCTTTAAAATAAATGAAAACGAGAACTAAAGAGCAAAAGGATGCTGTAGTGCTTATTACATCAATATTTTTCATGACTTTCGCAATGATGATACATAAGATGAAAAGAAAAAATGCTAAGTTTTTAGACAAAAAATCGCTCCTTATTTTATGGCTACCCAAAAAGTTTACAAGTTTTTCACAATAAGCACAATGTGGTGTCAGTTAATTAATCTATTGGTAAACAAAATCGGTTTTTTATCTTATTGTACCATGTACTAAATATTCAATCACTTTTTATGTACGGGCACTAGGGAATGATGTGTAACGGAAAGGCAAAACGGAACTGAAGAGAGTTTACCTGTGGTAAATCTGTTCTTCAAATCTATAAACTTGTACTGTCTTTCCGGGTCCAGTACTCTTGTGTCGCGTTGTTATAAATTACCGCTAAAATGATTTGCCTTTTTTCACTGTTATAAAACATACACCAAAAAAGGAGAGATAAATGCGTAAAATCGGGATATCGGTCTTAGCGTTCTTTGCTTTTATTTCGGGCTGCAATGATAAGGAAGAAAATAGAATAAAAACGCCAAAGATGCAGAACCTTGTTGGTTTTATCCTTTTTAAGGATGAAAAGTCAGCCGTTTTTCTTGAGGGCAAACATGCTCCTGAAAAAGAGGACTTTGAATTGTCTCAAGATAGACTTATAAGAAAATATAAAAATCATGTTGTGATATTGGAATTAAGTCAAATTGAAAACAAAGAAGACCTTGTGGAAGGTAAAAAAATGAAGGTGTGGTTCAACACTCTTAAAGAATCTGATCCTCCAAAAGCAACAATTAAAAAATTCAATTGGTTATAAAGGTTGGCATCCCCCGCATATGATCGCTTAATAGAAAGCTCTACAATTATTATTTTTTAATAATGGTACTGCCATAAATAGCTCTATATTCAAATACTGAGATGCCTGAAAAAAATCAATAAACACAGATGTTCTCTTTACCACGCGCAAGGGCATGAACATCGCTTACACAATCAATGCAGCTTGTTGCTGTATAAAAGCAGCATGATGGGCGAGGGCGGCAAGTTTAGCATAAAAAACAGCACTCACACGAAGATGTAGTGCTGTTTTAACGTTTGCAGAGCATTGCATAAAAGTGGTTATTTCCAGGCTGACAAATATTTCTTTCGATATTTGCTATCTTTCTCGATCTCAATCAAGTCCATTGCTATTTTCCTAATATGCTCATCTTTATCTTCATCGTATAATTTTTTTAATCCTACAATCATATCGTAGCGAATCAATGTATAATGTTTTTCGTTCATTCCATTTTTAAAACGATCAATAATATGAGTAAGCACCAGTTCTTTTTGTTCTGGCCCAGCTAAGCCAACCTTCCAGATTGCTTGCAAACTATGCCGAGCTGTTACAAATTTTGAATCCCTGGTCACTTCCCATAATGCTGGAAAGTCGCGCAGCATCCGTTTATCCGGATCACTGATTGCTAAACCAGCAAGAAACTGTGCAGCTCTCGCTCGCCTGTGGTTATCCGGATCGGTCAGCCATCCTATTAATTGATCCCATACTTCATAAGCCCAGTCTACTTTTTCTTTTGTGGCGTTAATAATATTCTGAAAGGCTTCTAATTGCAGGCTTTTGTCCTTTGCTTCTAGATTTTCAAAATGAGATTTCATTATACTGTCCATTTTCGTATCACCTTAAAATGATTAGTTATGTTGATTATATCCTTTCACTTGCGATCTTCCAATAAACATCATTTCTCGCGCTAGTGAATGCTTTATGATTGTTAAATCAATTGGAATATTGTAACGCTTATCAGTTCAAAGAAGTAATTAAACAAACAATAACAAGATGCTTATCATTGGCCATTCGTTCTTTCTTAAATATAAATCGCTTAATAATTCTATAAAGAATAAAACAAAAATAAAGTACAAACATGAATGGCAAGAGAAAAGTTAATTCAATCATAAATACACCACAATTTCTTTTTTTGATCTATTTTAACATAATTAGGAAATAGATTAAGGTTAAATAAAAAAGACTTTTATCTAGATTTAAAAGGAGGAAAGGGAAGGTGAAACTCAATAACGACAGTGATTTCCAACCAAGTTTGCTGACATGTTTTTAAGAAACGATCGAGGAGAAGTTTATTGATCATATGAGTCAAAGTTGAAAATGATTGGAGTGATATTGAATTGATCAATTGTTAAAGAATAAAAAATAACTAAATGTGTTGAAAAGATCAATGGCTCTAAAGAATGCCTAATTTCGTATGGACAAATGACATTTGGCTGTGAGGTAAATACAATACAGTAAACTAGAGGAGCGAATGGAGGGTTCGATGTGTTTAGACAATATCCAGTTTGGTATACACAAACACCTTACTACCTGAATTATCATGTGCCTCAATACCAAACAATCTCTTATGATCCACAACGATGTTATCAACGCTGCATGTATCAAACTGGCGGTAACTATGAGTTATGTGACAGATTATGTTATGGAGAAATACAAGTGTAAAAGAGGGGACTTTCTCCTCTTTAAAACCACATTATATAAATGAAAAATGAAGAATCTGATAAAAAGGTAGTAAATTAGGATAACTCTATTTGTTAAACGATACATCTTAATTGTAAATAATGTTATCTCAGTTGAAGAATGTAAACCAAGAAGAGTCAGAAAAAGCTTGCAGCTTAAAGAATTACAAAGGAAACAAGAGGACGGCAGCATCGGCTAATACATATGATTATAAGCTTGCTAAGAAAATAAAATGTTAACTGTGAAAAAGTTGACCAGGTCGATGATCTTCTTCATCACGCATGCTTTGGAATCAAGACCAATTAAATTCAATGGCATTTACACCATGCTTATACGAAATTCAAAGGTATGTTAAGCAAGGAAAACTACATTTAGGGGTAAGACCTTAGCAATGAAACATTGGGTACTGGTCTAATGAATTCCAATACAATGTATTACAGCGCATGAATACTAAAGAAAATGGATAAGAGCTCGGTGTCCATATCTTTAACAATAATGAGAGCATGGTTACACACGTCATATAGAATTAAGGGATCAATCCTGAAGTGAAGAACTTTATTACTTTACACACGATGATTTCAACTTGAATTAATTAATATAACACAAGTTTTCTTTTGAGACAGCAGTTTACATTATGTGGAGAAACATTGATTTGTTAAAATAAATATATCGTCACTATACCTCATCGCGAAAGGGGAATATTTATGAGCAAGGTAGCAATAGTTACTGGTTCCGCAGGCGGATTAGGGAGAGGGATAGCAGAGAGATTGTGCAAGGATGGTTTTAGTGTCGTTCTGCATGATATTAACGAGGAGCTGCTGCATGCAACTGTATCAGACTTCAAAGAAAAAGGCTATCATGTTATAGGAGTAAAAGGGGATGTATCCAAGCGTGATGACCAATTCAATTTAGTTAAAGCAGCGGCAGATACATTTGGCAGTTTGGATGTGTTTGTAAACAATGCTGGCATTGAGGCAGTTTCTCCATTTTTAGAAATAACAGAAGAACAGCTGAACCAATTGTTCAAGGTTAATGTCAATGGCGTTGTGTTTGGTACTCAAGCAGCTGCTGATCTGTTCATTAAGCAAGAAACAAAAGGCAAAATCATTAACGCATGCAGTATAGCAGGTCACGAATCATTTGAAATGCTTGGCACATATTCCGCAACGAAGCACGCAGTGAAATCTTTTACACATTCAGCTGCTAAAGAGTTAGCCAAATATCAAATAACAGTTAACGCATATTGTCCTGGTGTTGCAAAAACAAAAATGTGGGATCGCATTGATGAGGAAATGGTTAAACATGGCGATGATTTAAAACCAGGAGAAGCTTTTGAAAAATTCTCTTCAGACATTGCTCTAAAAAGATATCAAACTCCTGAAGATGTGGCCAATTTAGTCTCATTTCTTGCTTCAGATGATTCAGATTATATCACCGGTCAAGCTATTTTAACTGATGGCGGCCTGGTTTATAGATGATAGAATGTACATTAAAATAAAAGAATCCATTTTAGAAATGGATTCTTTTTGCTTGAGATGAAACCATAATGACCTAGTTGTATAATAAGAAAAGCAATTCAGAGGTCCGTGTGTTCATTCAATGAAAATGGAGTGAACATGTGAAAAAATTTTTGGTCCGTAAGCATGTTCATCTTGGGCAGGAATGATATGTTTGACAAGCAAGTTTAGACACAAGCAAGACGAACAATGTGTCAGTAGCCAAAAACCAATGTTGTACTTTGTGATCCGGCATACTTTGTGACAAATTCTTTTGTGTACTGCGGAGTTTGAACCCGGTAGCTGTAATTAGAGCCTGGATTCCACGTTGTCAACGGAGAGGATTGCCTGTTCAAGGATGGATAGCTTCCTGTATCCTTAAAGTATCCGGTGCCCTTGTCATCAAGGATTCCGCCTTTTTCGCTGCCTTTTCCAAAATAATTGTATTCAGAGTATATTTTTGCTTTTGTCGCGATGGTAATTGCTTGGTTAAAATTGTTGCTGTAATTGTTTTTGACATGGAAATAGCCATATCTCATCAGCCCCGGGCCTCTTACATACAAATTCTCAAAATAGTTGTTGGCGATGGTCATGTGCGGATAGCCATCATATTGGTGCTGGGAATCATCAGGATATCCTAAAATTAAACCGTACTTATGATTTGCGAATTTTGAGTTGCTGATGGTGATATAATCAGCTGATTTACCGATATACAACAGCTTGTCCAGGTCACTTCCGCCAGCACTATAGCTGTGTCCTGAAAATGTAACATGGTCGATCCAATAATTGAAGCCTGAATCTAGATAAAGCTGTATATCGTTATTTCCATTAATCTGCGGGCTGTGTTCAAAGGTCAGATTTTGAAAGATGACGTTTCCGGATGAAGAAGATGTTGTTAAATAAATATTTTTGAGCGTTTTTTTAGCGTAAGAACCTACAAGTGTTTTATTTGAACCAATCGTTACCGTTGTTTTTGAAGAAGCGATTAAATCATTTTGAAGCACTAAAATTTTAGGTGTTGATCCGCTCAGATGGGTTTTTAAATCATTTAGACTTTGGATATAAACGATCTGGCCGTTTTTTCCGCCGGTTGTGCTGGCTTTAGAGACTCCTTTTTCATTTTTTGCATTTCCGGCAAATCCTAAAATGCCATTCGTCGAGGTATTTGGAAAATCGACGGCGCCTAAAGCTTTTTCAGGCAAGAGAAGCAATAATAAACTTAATACGGCAAATAATAAAGAAAATCGTTTCAAAGCCACTCAGCTTCCTTTCAAATTTAAATAATTTACATATGGATTATTATTACAGTTGGACAACAGTAAGAATAGAGTCTATATTCCTGATCAAAACCGGGATTTTATACGTTTTTTGATGCAAATAAAAGAGTTACAGTTGGAACCACACGAAAGGATTGATACACCATTGACTGCTGCAGCATATCGAAACACTTTGCTTTCTCTTCTTTGTTTAACAGCGGGAATCGTGGATGTGATCGGTTATTTAAGCCTAGGACACGTCTTCACTGCTAATATGACGGGAAATATCGTTTTATTGGGATTAGCAATCGGAAAATCTCTTCAAGTCACTGTTTTTCATTCTTTAACTGCGCTAATCGGCTTTATCGTGGGAGTGATTGTTTCCACGATCATTGTTGGAAAGGCAGAGAAAACATTTTGGCCATCCGCTGTAACAAAAGCTCTGGCAATTGAAGCGTTCATTTTATTTGTTTTTGCTTGTCTTTCAATATCTGCTGCTTTCGTTCCGGTGTACATCCTTATTATCCTTTTGAGTATTGCCATGGGGATACAAACAATAGCAGCTAAACAACTGGGGATTGCAGGCATTTCTTCTACAGTTTTGACCGGAACATTGGCTTCTCTTTTAGAGGATCTTTCCGGCCGGTTGTTTTTCTCTAAACAGAATAAAACATTCTTAAGAGATGCTGTGTTAAGGGCGCTGGCCATCATATTATATTGTGTGGGGGCTGTTATTGTAGCTTTTGCAGATCCACATTTTTATTACATTATTATCTGGTTTCCGATTGTGCTCATTTTAGGTATTATACTTACTGCTCTGACCAAGTTGCAAAAGGTAAAGTGAAATTCTCCCGCTTGCGATTTCAAGCGGGGATGGGAATTTTTTGAGCTGATATACTTCAGATCCTCACTATAGCTATCCATATTCTATCCATATTAATGAAACAAGAATTTTGGCTCATATGTGCATCTGAACATAAGTATTGCATAGTCGTATAAAACGCACCCTTTGATATATATAGAATAGTGAATTAGGCATAAATCAATCTATGAATCTATGTCCTCTTTCAATCCATATCGAATGAGTATTACAATGATAATGATTCTCATTCGAAATTTGGATTAGGAGGATGTCTATGAAAAAGAAGATCAGTGCTGTTATTAGCGTGGTTATGTTGATGATTCTTTGTTTTTGCCCGCAGGCTTCGGCCGCCTATAACGATTTGCACGAAGGCTATGCAACCTATACCGGATCAGGCTATTCAGGAGGAGCTTTCCTTCTTGACCCTATCCCATCTGACATGGAGATTACGGCAATTAACCCAAAGGATCTTAATTACGGCGGTGTGAAAGCCGCTCTTGCCGGCTCTTATCTTGAAGTGGAAGGGCCAAAGGGGAAGACGATCGTCTATGTTACCGATCTATATCCTGAGGGTGCCCCAGGAGCCCTTGATCTTTCACCCAATGCCTTCAGCAAAATCGGTGCTATGAAAGATGGAAAAATCAAGATCAAATGGCGCGTGATCAAAGCACCAATCACTGGAAATTTCACATACCGGATTAAAGAAGGCAGCAGCCAGTGGTGGGCGGCAATCCAAGTTAGAAATCACAAGTATCCCGTTATGAAAATGGAATACTACAAAGACGGAAAGTGGATCAACATGGAGAAAACGGACTATAATCATTTCCTCAGCACCAATTTAGGAACGGGCTCTCTTAAAGTCAGAATCACTGACATTCGAGGAAAAGTTGTAAAAGACACGATTCCAAAGCTTCCTGCAAACGGATCATCTGGGGCGTACACAGTTCCCGGGCATGTTCAGTTTCCTGAATAATAGATGGGTTGAGAAAAACAGACTATAAGAAAAAATCTGAAAATAAATAAATTTATCAAAAGCGGGTTACCAATCCTGCTTTTTGTTTTATGGAAAAAGAACATCATAGTTCGCCTTATTGAAATAATCGCAGTTATCTATACAATAATGATAAAGCGCTTTCTAATAAGCTGGTAACTCGCATGAAGAAAGAAGGTTCTAACGAATGAAAACAACGATCTATGATGTGGCAGAAAAAGCAGGAGTATCCATTTCAACAGTTTCTAAAGTCATCAATCATCAATCGGTTGGGATAAAATCAAAACAAAAAGTCCTGAGTGCCATGGAAGAATTAAATTATAAACCGAGTGTATTGGCATCAGCTTTGACAGGGAAACGGACATCAACGATAGGATTTCTTTTACCGGATATTGCGAATCCTTTGATTGCTGAGATGGCGCGCAGAGTTGAGGATCGGGCACATGAATATGGATTTAATGTCGTCATCTGCAGTACTGATTTAAACACAGAGAAGGAAGCGAGGTATGTGTCTTTACTAAGGCAGAAACGTGTAGATGGTTTTATTTTAGCCGCCGGCTTTAAAAATAAAGAAGTGGTTCAAGAATTAATAAACGATAATGTCCCTGTTATCCTACTTTCTGATTCTCAGCCGTACTCATCTCTTACAACAGTTACCGTTGATAATTTTTTGGGAGGATATGAACTGGCCTCCCATTTCATTGCGCTTGGCCACTCCAGGATTGCAGTTATTGCCGAAGACAATTCTAGCAGCCGGGAACGCATTCGCGGTTATAAACAGGCCTTACAGGACTCTGGACTTGGTGTTCCTGATGACCTGATTGCTGTAAGTGAATCCACCGCGGAATCTGCTCAATGTGTTTCCGCTTCATTATTACATTCTCCTAATCCGCCCACAGCTATCATTTGCTGCAATGATGTATTAGCAATTGCTGCGCTTCTCGGGGCGCGCGAAAATCATGTCTCAGTACCAGATGAACTCTCTATCTCTGGCTTCGATAATACCCTGTTATCGAAGAGCAGTGATCCTCCTTTAACAACGGTAGAAGTACCAGTTCAACAGATGTGTTCTCAGGCCGTGGATTTGCTGATTGAAGAAATAGAAGGAAAAGCCGTTGAAAAACAAAAGATTTTAGTTTTGCCAAAGTTAATTATTCGAAAATCAACAACTTATCATCGTTGAAACTGTGATGTTATTTAAAAAGAGTCAATATAAACAATTAAAGTGAGCAGCAGATATTGAATCCGCTGTTTTGCTGTTTATATGTGCTACAAAAAAGACTCAAATCTCATAATAAAGCGGGTCGATGTGAATATATGTTTGTGTACTGTTGATTATTTTTTGAAAATAAAAGTTCGAAACATATTTACAAAATATACTGAATATTATACAATCAGTTCACAAAATATAAAGCGCTTTCGATTTTTAGCAATAGAATCTGATTTATAACGTATCAGATCTCTATTGTATTAATGATAAAGCGCTTTATCTTTCTGTCTGACAGTTTTAAAGAGATCAACTAATCTAGTAAGAAAAGGGGTAGATTAATGGCTGTATGTCTATAAAAACATTATTTATTATCTTTTTTAGAAAGCGCTTTATTCAATGACATAATAAAAATCAGAGGTGTTTTGGATGAGTATTCACATTGCTGGTGCGCCTTGCTGCTGGGGCGTAGATAATCCGAAAAATCCGTATCTTCCGCCATGGGAGAGAGTGTTGCGGGAAGCATCGCAAGCCGGTTACAAAGGGATTGAATTAGGGCCGTACGGCTATATTCCATTGGACATAGAACAAGTGCAGTCAGAGCTTTCTAAAAACGATTTGACAATCATTGCCGGAACGATTTTTGATGATTTAGTAACTGAGTCTCATTTGAATCACTTGTTGCGGCAAGTAGATGATATTTGTTCTCTTATTACAAAACTCCCATCCTCCTTTCATGAAGATAGCCAGCACTTTACACCACCTTATTTGGTCTTGATTGACTGGGGACACGATGAAAGAGATTACAAGGCGGGGCATCCCGATCAAGCCATACGTTTATCCGAAACGGATTGGAGTCGTATGATGTCTCACATTCGGATACTCGCAGAGCGGGCTTGGAAACAATATGGTGTGCGTGCCGTGATCCATCCACATGCGGGAGGTTATATTGAATTTGAGGATGAAATACAGCAGTTATTAAAGGATATTCCATATGAAGTCGCGGGTCTTTGTCTTGATATAGGACATTTGTATTATTCAAAGATGGACCCGGAGCAATGGCTTCGAGATTGCGCTGACCGTTTAGACTATATCCATTTTAAAGATATTGATTTAGAAGTATACCAGCAGGTGATGGGCGAGCATATCCGCTTTTTTGATGCTTGTGCAAGAGGAGTAATGTGCCCGATCGGCCAAGGAATTATTAATTATGATTCCATTCACAAATTGCTGAAAGAAATTAATTATCATGGGTACATTACGATTGAGCAAGAACGTGATCCGAGAAATTCCGATACTAGTTTAAGAGATGTCAGTCAAAGTATTGCTTATTTGAAAAGTATTGGCTATTAAAGGGGGAATGTAAATGATTAATGGGGAAAAAAAGCTTGAAAGACCCATTCGCTGGGCAATGGTAGGAGGAGGACGAGGCAGTCAGATTGGGTATATTCATCGCTCAGCAGCATTGCGTGATCATCACTTTCAGCTGGTAGCAGGTGCATTTGATATTATTCCGGAACGGGGAAAAGAGTTCGGTGTAAATCTGCACATTTCTCCGGATCGCTGCTATTCGGATTACCGGAAAATGTTTGAAGAAGAAGCAAAACGTGAAGACGGTATTGAAGCTGTTTCCATCGCGACACCAAATAACACGCATTATGAAATTTGCAAGGCTGCTCTGAATGCCGGTTTACATGTTGTATGTGAAAAGCCTCTCTGTTTTACACTCGAAGAAGCAAATGAACTAGAGGATCTAGCAAAGAAAAAAAACAGAGTTGTCGGCATTACATATGGTTATTCCGGACATCAAATGATTGAACAGGCGCGTCAGATGATCGCAAACGGAGAATTGGGTGACATTCGAATTATCAATATGCAATTTGCACACGGATTTCACTCCGATCCTGTTGAATGTCATAACCTAAGTACGAAATGGCGTGTAGATCCAAAATTTGCTGGTCCAAGCTACGTATTGGGGGATTTAGGGACTCATCCATTATTTTTGTCTGAAGTGATGCTGCCGGGCATGAAAATAAAAAAACTATTATGTACTCGCCAGAGCTTTGTCAAAAGCAGAGCGCCTTTAGAGGATAATGCTTATACGATCATGGAATATGATAACGGGGCGGTCGGCACAGTCTGGTCCTCTTGTGTAAATGCAGGATCTATGCATGGCCAGAAAATACGTGTAATCGGCTCTAAAGCGAGCATTGAATGGTGGGATGAGCAGCCAAACCAGCTTCGTTTCGAAATACAAGGAAAACCGGCACAAATTTTAGAACGCGGAATGGAGTATCTTTATCAGGAAGCATTAGAAGATGACCGCATTGGAGGCGGACATCCGGAGGGGTTATTTGAAGCATGGTCCAATCTGTATTCCCGTTTTGCTGCAGCAATGGAGCGGGGGAAAGACTTGAATCAAACGTGGTATCCAGGAATTGAAGCGGGAGTAGAAGGCGTCCGTTGGGTACAAAATTGCGTACGGTCCGCTGATAACGGAGCTGTATGGGTGGAATATCAATAATATTTTGAAAGCGCTATCTCTAATATCGATTTGGATGTCATCATCATAGCTTTGGAACTCGCGGTGACATGAATTTTGAATTATGGTTGGACCGGTTTATCACTACCCAAGGAGCGAAATTTTAGTGAGGCCGATCTATACTGCAGAGAATTACTACAGGCTGGAGGACAGTTGAATAGGAAAGAGCGGTGCCTAAAAGAACCGCTCTCCTGTAAAAATTGGCATTAATCTTTCGCTTGTTGTTTCTCTCCTAATGTTAATACCCATTCTCTTAAGATATGTTTTTGCACATATCTTTTTCCGTTAATATCAATATGAGGGAGGTCTGTGAGATCCTTTGCTAAGAGTTTCGCCTCCGATTGGGTTATTCCTAAAAAATGCCCGATGTAAAAGTAAATATCTCGTTCTTTAATCAGCATGATGTCATTTTTTTCGTTAGCTTTTGGGTTGTTAATATGCTTTAATCCTTCTCCGATAAAATATCCAGCCAATGCAATACCGATTCCTAAAAAAACGTCCATGTGTATGCCTCCATTATGTAATCGTCATGTTATACGGTCAATCTATACCATTGGTTTCATTTTTGTTGACTGTGTACACAAAAAACCGCCAGAGAAAGCTCTGGACGGTTTCTATGCTTTTTCAATCTGCACTCGGCCTGAGAAAAAAGTGGCGCCTCCGCCCATATCAGACAAGCGGTCGGGGGGCAGGGCGTTAACAAGCTGATTTTTGCCTGGTTCATCTGCCCATAATCCTTGACTGACGACAACACCGGGCAGCACTTGTTCTCCGACTGCGGCGGTTAGTTCACACTCACCTCGGCTGTTCCAAATCCGTACGGCTTCACCATCAGTGAGGCCGTGTTTTTCAGCATCTATCGTGTTGATAAAGAGTTTCGGTGTCTTTTCAAGTTTGACGTGCTTTGCATTATTGGAAAACGTTGAGTTTAAGAAATTATGATTCGGTCCCGGAACATACATAAACGGGAATTCATGATCCGGCGCAAGCGGCGTATGGGTCGGTAACGGCGGGAAACCGGCTTGTTTCATTTTTTCTGAATATAATTCTATTTTTCCGCTCGGTGTCGGCAATTTACCTGGAAACAGCGGCTTTTCACGCTTCGCCTTCATAAACGAACGTTCAGTAAGTGATTCATAAGTTATCTCTGCTAAGTAAGGATTATCCGGATGGTGAAGCGCCTGGCGGATTAAGTCTTCATCTGAATCTTTAAGCTCCTGATCCGTAAATCCCATTGCCTCAGCCAATAACCGGAATACCTCGGTATTAGACTTACTTTCTCCGTATTTCTCAATAACCGGCTGCTGCAGCTGAATGTAATGATGCCAGTATGAGGTGTAAAAATCAGTATTTTCAAAAGCAGATGCAGCGGGCAGTACAATGTCCGCATATTTGGCCGTTTCTGTTAAAAACAAATCATGAACCACGGTGAACAAGTCATCCCGCAGGAGGCCTTGTCTGACTTTGTTTGCTTCTGGCGCCACAACGGCTGGATTCGTCCCATAAATAAAGAGGGAGCGAACAGGAGGATCTGTTTCCAGAAGAACTCTGCCCAGCTGGTTCATATTAAACGATCTCGGTGTGCGTCCTTTCAGTAAATCAGGACGCTGAAGCGCGGTGGTGTTATATTCTAAAATTCCGCTGTTATGCTTGATGGCACCGCCTCCTGTATGCATCCATTGACCGGTAATCGCCGGAAGACAGGCAATCGTTCTTACAATCATTCCGCCGTTGTCATGATGCTGAAGGCCGTTTCCGATTCTGATAAAGGAAGGGGAGGTTTCACCATACATTTTTGCCAGCTGATAGATATCGTCGGTACTGATACCAGTGATTAGGGATACCTTTTCTGGATGATACTGTTTCGCATGCTCGCGCAGTTCTTCATAGCCGACTGTATATTCTGAAAGGAACGCTTCATCGTGAAGATTTTCTTTAAATAAAATGTGCATGATGCCGAGGGCAAGCGCGCTGTCGGTACCGGGTTTTATAGGAATAAACCAGTCTGCTAGACGCCCTGTCTGATTTTTATGCACATCAATCACAATAATTTTTGCGCCTTTTTTCCGTGCTTTTTGGGCGATTGTAATTTGATGCATATTTGTGCTGACTGCGTTTATTCCCCAAAAGATAAACAGTTTCGTATGGATCGTTTCTTCAGGATCGATTCCAGCACTCACACCCATGGTATATTTATAGCCCTCTGATCCGGCTTTGCTGCAAATCGTCCGCTCAAGCTGGCTTGAGCCCAAACGGTAAAAAAAGCGGCGGTCCATTCCTTCAGCCGTTAATTTTCCCATATTGCCGTAAAAGCTGTAAGGCAGTATGCTTTCAGCTCCTTCTTCATCAATCAGCTGTTTCCAGCGGGATGTGATGGTGTCAATCGCTTCTTCCCAAGAAATTGGTTTAAACTCTGCCTCGCCCTTCACACCTGTTCGTTTCAGCGGAGTCGTCAGCCGCTTTTCATCATAGATGCGCTCAGCCATATTTCGTACTTTGTTGCATATATTTCCGGCTGTTACGGGGTGATCAGGATCACCCTGCACTTTCACAATTTTCCCGTCTTTTTTATGTACCAGCAATCCGCACTGGTCCGGGCAGTCCAGTGAGCAAACGGATTTAAAAATGCCGTTTTTTTGAGTGGCGAACGATTTCATAGCCCAGTTCCTCTCCCTAGTTAGATATATTGTAAGAATTATAACATTTCGAATGATAACGTCAATTCTGAAAAAAAAGACATTGACATCAATCTGGGTCTTCTTTATGATTAACGTATTCTCAATTCTGAAAATTACATACAAAACATTTTCTATCAAGAGAGGTGGAGGGACTGGCCCTATGAAACCTCGGCAACATTATTGTGCCAATTCCAGCAAGCGTCAGCTTGAAAGATAGGAAAGTAAGGTTTATACCGGCTTCTGTCTGTGGCAGAGTGCGCCTATACATGAATCTCTTTCCATCTTTGGAGAGAGATTTTTTTGTGTGAAAAATAACGATGAAAAGGATGTTTTGCATCATGACGGTTTTGATTACAGCACCGTACAACGAAGAAGGACGAAAAGAGCTTGAAGAATTGTTCGGTTCCGTTGCTTATCAGTCTTGGAAAGAAAACGGCCGGGCATACAGGGAAGATGAATTGATTCAGCTATTAAAAGAATCAAATGCGACGGGTTTGATTACTGAGCTTGATCAGGTGACAGAAAACGTGTTTGCATCAATGCCGGAACTTTCATTTGTGGGAGTATGCAGGGGAATGCCTTCCAATGTTGATGTGGCAGCAGCGTCAAACAGAGACATTCCGGTTTTCTATACACCTGGGCGCAACGCACAAGCTGTTGCTGAAATGTTTATTGGAAATGTGATTTCATTTCTCCGGCATACGAATACCTCTAATCAATGGCTAAAGGATGGAAAATGGAACAGCGATTATTTGCAGGCGTATGCCAAATTCAAAGGTAATGAACTAACAGGAAAAACCGTGGGTATGGTCGGATTCGGAGCGGTTGGGCAAAGAATTGCAAAACTGCTGGCTGCGTTTGACTGCAAGGTTTTGTATTACGATCCATACGTACAGCACGATTATCCGCAATATGAAAAAGTATCTCTCGAGAAGGTTTTTTCAGATAGTGATATCGTTTCTGTTCATCTGCCGCGTACAGATGATACGCTTGGCCTCATTGATCGGCCGTATTTTGACTTGATGAAAGAGAGCGCCATTTTCGTGAATACATCAAGAGCTGTCGTGGTAAACCGAGAGGATCTTTTATCTGTACTGAAAGAAAGTAAAATCAGGGGTGCGATATTAGACGTTTTTTATCATGAGCCGCCAGAGCAATCGGATTATGAATTTATTTCATTACCTAATGTTCTGGCAACACCGCATTTAGCAGGAGCAACATTTGAAGTAGAGGATCATCACGTTACCATTCTGAACGAAGCGCTTAAAAAGTGGAAGGGTGAAAAAACTCTCAATATTCCGACTTTATATAACAAAAACGATCTTAAAGCAGAGGTGTAAGAAAAGGAGGGCATCAGGATGACGAAACAAAAAGGTTATCTCGTATTTGACATTGGCACTGGCAATGCAAGAGTTGCGGTCGTAAGTGTGTCGGGCAGCGTTCAAACGGTTGAACGGGAGGACATTGTATATACGACCGAGCCGCTTTACCCGGACAGCCGCTATTTTTCTCCACAGGCGCTGTGGAATCAAATCATGAATCTGGCTAAACGTGCGATTTCTCGTTCTCATCATATTGAAATTATTGGTCTCACTTCAACAAGTCAAAGACAGGGGATCGTGCTGTTTGATCAAAATGGTGAGTCATTCCTCGGTCTGCCCAACATTGACAATCGGGGCAGGGAGTGGGAGGAAAACATACTGAATCGGGAAGAAGTATACAGCCGAACAGGCCGTCTGCCGACTGCGCTTTTTTCAGCGCTCAAGCTTTATGGTTTAAAGCACCGCCAGCCCTCCTTATGGGAAAAAACTGCAAGCTTCACAAGCATCAGTGATTGGGTAACGTATCAGTTGAGCGGAGTATTGACATATGAACCGTCACAGGCGACGGAAACGCTGCTGTTTGATGTAAAACAAAATACATGGTCAGAAGAGATGTGCAATATATTCGGTTTCTCGCCATCTATTCTTCCGCCTCTAGTAAGAGCGGGAACAGTCATTGGATCGATAACAGATGAGTATGCGGCAGAATTAGGACTATCACATCATGCGAAGGTTATAGCGGGTGGGGGAGATACACAGCTTGCTGTCAAAAGCACTGGTGCTGCTCTGGGAGACGCAGTCATTGTATCAGGTACGACAACACCGATTACCAAAATTATTGGTGAAATTCATGAGGACAGACAAAATAAAGCCTGGCTGAACTGCCACACAGATCAAGGACAGTGGCTTGCGGAGACAAATCCCGGGGTAACAGGTCTGAATTTTCAAAAATTAAAGGATGTTTTCTATCCGAATGAACCGTACGATGTGATGGAAGAAGAGATTGCTGCTCTTGCTAAGGAAGATCATGCATGTGTATCTTCCCTCGGTTCGTATTTATCGGCAGAAAAAAACGCCCTGACGAAAGGCGGCTTTCTCTTTGATGTACCGCTTTCAGCCCATTTAAGCAGAGCACATTTTGTACGTGCAGCCTTACAGGAGATTGCATGTTCAATCAAATGGAACTTTGACATTTTAACAGATATCACTCCGTTTGATCGTGACTATGTGTGGGGATGCGGAGGCGGATTCCAAAGCAGAGCATTTACACAATATATCGCCAATCTTCTTCAGAAAAAAATTTATGTCAAAGAAGGGTACAGTCAGGCATCAGTCGTTGGTGCTGCGGTGGTTTGCAATGAGGCCTATAGATTGACCGAAGAAATGTCTGGAAGTGTTCGGGTGATAGAGCCGCAGGATTGCCGGATAGAAATGACTTTATACGAGGAGTGGAAGCAGGTCCAACGCTTCTTTTCAGGGTTAGAGCCGTCATCGGGAAACAAGGTATTAGTATAAGGCGGAATTTGCCGCTAATTGAGGAATTATACATTTTCTTACTTTAATGAGGTAATACGATAATTGAGATAAGCATCTAAGGAGGATACAGATATGTTAGATAAAATTGGTATACCAAAGCGGCTGGCATGGGGGTTTTTAGGGGTTGTGCTGTTTATGATGGGAGACGGTCTTGAACAAGGATGGCTCAGTCCTTTTCTGATTGAAAATGGGCTCACCGTTCAGCAATCCGCTTCGATTTTTAGTATATACGGCATTTCACTGGCCATCGCTTCATGGTTTTCGGGTGTGTGTCTGGAAGCATTTGGCGCAAAGCGGACGATGTTTATGGGGTTGTTGTTTTATGTGATCGGTACAGCTGCTTTTATCGTCTTCGGATTTGAACAGCTAAATCTGCCTGTCATGTATGTGACTTACTTTATTAAAGGCTTAGGATACCCGCTTTTTGCTTATTCCTTCTTGACATGGGTCATCTACAGAACACCGCAGAACAGGCTAAGCACAGCTGTCGGCTGGTTTTGGATTGCGTATTGTCTGGGCATGTTTGTTTTCGGTGCTTGGTATTCAAGTTATGCAATTAAAACGTTTGGTTATTTAAATACGCTGTGGAGTTCTATTTTCTGGGTATGCCTCGGTGCAGTCTTCGCGTTGTTTATTAATAAAGACCGGTTTGAAAAGAAGAAAAGAAAAAGATCAGAAACGGCGGAGGAGCTTTTAAAAGGGATTACCATTCTTGTTACCAATCCGCGGGTGCTGACAGGAGGAATGATTAGAATCATCAACAGCATCGGCACATATGGTTTCCCTGTGTTTTTGCCGATGCACATGGCTCAGCACGGCATTTCAACTAATGTGTGGCTGCAGATTTGGGGAACGATTTTTCTGGGCAACATTGTATTTAACCTCATTTTTGGAATTGTCGGTGATAAATTCGGATGGAAAAACACCGTCATTTGGTTTGGAGGAGTCGGCTGCGGCATTTTCACTGTTTTATTATACTATGCGCCAGTTTTTTCAGGCGGGAATATAGCGGTTGTGAGCATCGTCGGCTTTATCTGGGGCGGTTTGCTGGCAGGCTACGTGCCGATTGGTGCGATTGTGCCGACAGTTGCCGGAAAAGACAAAGGAGCCGCCATGTCCGTTTTGAACCTCGCAGCCGGCTTATCGGCATTTGTCGGACCTGCTTTAGCTTGGATGTTCATTGGACTCGTCGGTGCACAAGGCGTTGTCTGGATTTTTGCGGTGCTTTATCTTGCGAGTGCAGTCATGACGAAATGTATTAAGCTACCTGAAGAAAAAGAAGTACAGAAAGAGACTTCCCCTCAATATGCATCCTGATGAAAAGCGCCCTGAAACAGGGCGCTTTTTATGATTTTTTTCAGCAATGGTTTCAGTTACAGAGTGCCGCGCAAAAAATTGGTCTGGAAGGGACTTCATCATTAGGAGTCCTTCCAATAAAATAGTTTGGGAGATCTCTTCTGCATTTATATCGCTTTTTAACTTTCATGGATGACGTTTCAAAAGCACATGATCGAGTGGCGGGTTTGGGGCAAAGCGGTGTGCGACAGGAAGTGTGAGCGCGCAGCCAGTTGCTGGCACGCTAACTAATTTCGCTGGATAGCGTTCAGTTTATCTTGGTTCTGCAATATACCCTGCGGAGTGAAAACAGACGAGAGACTTAGGGAAGAGCAGCTAGAATCTCTGCTCATTCTCTGATTTACATGATTTTATCATAGAATAAACATTTGTATCATAAGGGACACCGCTTTGGTACATATATTGTCTTAATACGTCTTCTTTTTCAAATCCCATTTTTAACAGCAAACGATTTGACGCTTCATTTTCCGTAAAAACAACTGCACCGATTCTCGTTAGTTCAAGGATATCAAAGCCGAAAGACACAATTTCTAAAATGGCTTCTGACGCATAGCCGTTTCGCCAATTCGCCGGGCTGATTTCATAACCGATTTCTGCACGTTTATGCTTGGGGGCCGAAGCATGAAAGCCAATCGTACCGATGAGTTCTTTGGTGTCTTTTCTTTCAATTCCCCACCGTATTCCCCGCTTTTCTTGATAATTGTCGGCAAACTGATGAATCATTGTTTTTGCCTGCTCTATACTTTTAAAGGGATCAAGTCCGTAGTAGCGTGTGATGCCATGGTTTGAAAAACAAGTAAAAATGGCTTCCGCATCTTTCTCTGTCAACTCTCTTAGAATAAGCCTGACGGTTTCTAATTCAGGAAACACCCAATCCCTCCCTTATGGTGTATGTAGGTTTATCATATCCCTTTTATTTCCTCTTTTCTATAACGAAATCGAATTTGATGAAGCAAAGGAGCGGATTTGTTTTTCTAATTCCTCTTTGTTTTTCTTAAATTGTTTCATTCGATGGCCGTTCGCGCCCGATGGGTGAGGGAAGCCGTGTAGGCAGGTCAGCCGCCATTTGCTGTTTTCCCTGATCAGTGTTTCACAGACTGTTTCGGCTGCTTTGCCTAGCGGGATAAGAAGAGCAGGGCCCGATAGCTTTTCAAGTTCAGCGGGAAAATGCTTATATGCATAAGTGCTTAGCATAGATGAGCGGGGGATAGCCGGACGATGTCCTGTATAGTTTTTCTGTTGAATGAAAACAGGGTATTTGATAACAGAAGTGGTGTGTAGCATATGGCGCAAGTCGCCGAAAAGCTGTGCGGCGCTTTGAATGCCTAAAACCTGCGGCAGCCCGCATTGATCCAGCATCGTAATCAGGTTATCTCTCATAGTTCCAGAAAGTCCTGCCGCTTTTTTGGTGTCTAAAGCGATCTGTTCTAGAGATCGGCCTTTGTGCAAGCTTTCTGCGGCTGTTTCATAAGCTGTTTTCATCTGGGAAAAACCAGGCGTTATGCCTGAAATCACAATCGAAGCATCTTGATTGATATATTCATTATGAGGTGAATAGTACATTTCAAGCGCGTTTTCTTGGTGTATGCGAAATGGGGAAGTGAGCAAATCCGTTTTCGAAAACGGTCTTGATACCGGAAGAGTATTTAATTTCTCTGCAAATGCTGCTAAACCGCTGCGGTTTCCAATCATGGGTGAACCTCCCTAAAAATGATATCCCATTGTCCATTTTAAACGTTACAACGGGATATCATTCATATTTAACCTCTATTCAAATGTCCTGCGTGCCACACCTCTTTAACTGCTTGAGGGGCTTCTTTCACTTCAGCAGCAGTCTGCTGCAACGCGGTTTTTTTCATTTCAACATCGTACTGAATCATTTTTTGTTTTTGAGACAGCTGCTGCGCTTCCGTTTTTACCATTTCAACTTGTTTTTGCATGGATTGCGTAACTGCAGTGAGTTCCTTCATGGCGGGATCTATTTTCTTCTTGTTTTGAATCACATTTATCCCTAAGTAAATGATTGAAATGGCTATTACAGCGATACTGATATAAACGATAACCATATGTTCACCCCTTTTCTAATGTCATACCCTATTTCGCCTATTTTAAGCAGGTGAAATGATAGTTGCGCAGTTCATATCATTTGCGTATTGCTTTTCTTGTGCTTATAATGTGTTATCGTACATATGTAAACAAGAAAGGGTGCTTCAATTGCAAAGTTTACAAAATAAAACTGCTCTTATCACAGGCGGAGGCAGAGGGATTGGACGCGCTACAGCTCTTGCGCTTGCGAAAGAAGGCGTAAATATCGGTTTAATCGGACGAACTGCCGCCAATGTTGAGAAAGTCGCAGAAGAAGTAAAAGCACTTGGTGTGAAAGCTGCGTTTGCCGCTGCGGATGTAAAGGATGCGGCGCACGTTGATCAAGCTGTGGCTTCTATTAAAGAGGAGCTTGGCGAGATTGATATTCTCATTAACAATGCGGGAATCAGCAAATTTGGCGGATTCTTAGATCTATCCGCTGATGAGTGGGAAAATATCATTCAAGTGAACCTAATGGGTGTATACCATGTTACTCGTGCGGTGCTTCCTGAAATGATTGAACGCAAAGCTGGTGACATTATTAATATTTCTTCTACAGCCGGCCAAAGAGGAGCAGCTGTCACAAGCGCTTACAGCGCATCCAAATTTGCTGTTCTTGGGTTAACGGAATCTCTCATGCAAGAAGTGAGAAAGCATAATATCAGAGTCAGCGCGTTAACGCCGAGCACTGTCGCAAGTGATATGTCGATTGAACTGAACCTGACAGACGGCAATCCTGAAAAGGTTATGCAGCCTGAGGATCTGGCTGAATATATGGTGGCTCAATTGAAATTAGATCCGCGTATTTTCATTAAATCTGCAGGATTGTGGTCAACAAATCCGTAAAACGAAAGCCTGTCTAGCGACAGGCTTTTTTTATTTGAATTCAATCCGCACAGGTAAATGTTTAACACCAAACACGAAAGGACTTGGTACCGCTTCAAGTTTCTGTTCATCATCAGCTTTTTTAATATAAGCTGACATAGACAAGAGGGAGGAAAGAGCGATTTTTGCTTCGAGCCTGGCCAATGATGCGCCGAGGCAAAAGTGAATTCCGAACCCAAAGCTGAGATGGGGATAGGAGGGGCGGTTAATGATAAAACGATCAGGTTCAGAAAATTTAGCTTCATCCCGATTGGCTGACGCGACCCAGCTGATAACGGAAGATCCTTTCTTTATAAATGCTCCGCCAAGCGCTGTATCTTCTACTGCAACTCGTCCGATGGCTTGAACAGGCGGATAATAGCGTAGCGTTTCTTCTATTATATTAGGCACATAGTCTGTATTCTGTCTTATCTGTTGTTGCATGGCTGTGTCTTCCGTGATATAGCGAACAGCATTCGCGATCAAATTAGTAGTCGTTTCGTTTCCCGCGACAAGAAGTAGAATGCAAAAACCGAGCAGCTGCTCTTCTGTTAGATATTCTCCATCGACTTCTGACTGCAAAAGCATCGTAATCAAATCTTCTTTTGGCTGGGCTCGTCGTTTTAATAGAATGTCTCTAAAATAGTTACTTAAGAAAGCGTGGCCGTCCCGGCGTTTTTGAACCATGTCAGCGACAGATTTGTCTGAACTGTCCTTCGCTCCGGCAACGAGCACGTCGGAGTATGTTTTGATGATGTGCCGGTCTTCAATCGGTGCTCCAAGCATTTCAGCAATGATAATAACGGGAAGGGGGCCTGCTATATCATCTATTATATCGATTGTGTCTTTTTGCCGCGCCTCCTGTAAGAGGAATGCTGTAACGTCTTTTATGCGGGTTTCGATTTGTTTCACTGCCTTTGGAGTAAACGATTTGTTGACGAGTGCACGTAATTTGGTATGTTTCGGAGGGTCCATTGTTAAAATGCTTTCTGCCTGTATGCCGCGTTCGGATGAAAAAAGTTTGGGATTTTTCAGGACGAATTGAACGTCATCATACTTAAAAACATCCCAGCAATCACGCTGTTTGTCATAGCGGACAGGAGACGATTTCCGAAGCTTTTCATAAATCGGGAAGGGGAAAAGACGATCCTTTTCGAATTGCAATTCTTTCATGGGAATCAAGTTGGCGTAACGTTCTTCTTTGGCAGGGCACGCTGTTTGCTTTGTCATTTTATCATCTCCTTTATCGATACGTTATCAAAGGCTGTTTTTCAATTCAATGGACATATATTGAAGAAAATGTAAACCGGACAATAGTTTTAAATTGAAGATCATAGTGAAAACAAGTTATAATGAACCAAACAAACTATGTACCAAATGTTCATTTTATCTTTTTCTATTCCCACCAGCCATACAAACACCAAACACAAAATAACTTGATTATCATGTTATGACTAGAAGAAGGAGAACAAGAGGAAAAAATTGAATATTTAGTACATGGTGTTCTCAGTTTACAGAGGAGGGGTGCAGACCGATGAAAGAAGAAAAAAGAAGTTCCACTGGATTTTTAGTCAAGCAGCGCGCGTTTTTGAAGCTTTATATGATTACCATGACTGAGCAGAAAAGACTTTACGGGTTAAAGCTTCTGGAAGTGCTTCGATCAGAATTTAAAGAGATTGGTTTTAAACCAAACCATACAGAGGTTTACCGGTCTTTGCATGAGCTTCTTGATGATGGGATATTAAAACAAATCAAAGTAAAGAAAGAAGGGGCTAAGCTCCAAGAAGTGGTCCTCTATCAATTTAAAGATTATGAGGCAGCCAAGCTGTATAAAAAACAGCTGAAAGTAGAGCTGGATCGCTGCAAGAAACTGATTGAAAAAGCACTGTCAGATAATTTTTAACATAGAAAACACCCGGCATAGTCACGAGTATCGGGTGTTTTCTGTTTTTCATTATACATATTTGTCGAAATGAAACAATACAAATCAATAGTGACCTTCAAACTTGACATCATTTCCTCACGTGGTAACATTTTAAACGTGTGAAAATACGAACAAAAAAGCGAACAAAGGAGATGTTACCGATCTTTGATCAAAAAAAAGTAGCTTTTATCGGAGCCGGATCTATGGCGGAAGGAATGATATCAGGTATCGTTCGTGCCAATAAAATCCCAAAACAAAACATCTGCGTTACAAACCGCAGCAATACAGAGCGATTAGCTGAGCTTGAACTTCAATATGGAATCAAAGGCGTGGCGCCGGATCACTTATGTATTGAAGACATGGATGTGCTCATTTTGGCGATGAAGCCAAAAGATGCCGAAAGCGCTCTGTCATCATTAAAAACACGCATCCAACCCCATCAATTAATTTTGTCGGTGCTAGCCGGCATAACCACCTCTTATATTGAACAATCATTGCATAATCAACAGCCGGTTGTCAGAGTAATGCCTAACACATCAAGTATGATCGGCGCTTCTGCAACTGCCATCGCACTTGGCAGGCATGTGACAGATGATTTAGAAAAACTGACGGCGGCTTTGCTCGGCTGTATGGGTGAAGTGTATACAATCCAGGAAAATCAAATGGACATATTCACGGGAATTGCCGGCAGCGGCCCTGCGTATTTTTATTATTTAATGGAATTCATCGAAAAAACAGGCGAGGAAGCGGGCCTTGATAAACATTTATCACGAAGCATCGGTGCACAGACACTCTTGGGTGCTGCAAAAATGCTGATGGAGACAGGAGAACAGCCTGAGGTGCTGAGAGATAATATCACCTCGCCAAATGGAACGACTGCTGCCGGATTGCAGGCCTTGAAGAAGAGCGGCGGAGGAGAAGCCATTTCTCAAGCCATTAAACATGCGGCTAAGCGTTCAAAGGAAATTAGCGATGATATCGAAAAAACAGCGGCACCGCTATAAAACAGGAGTGATAAAGTGACGTCTGAAACAGAAATGAAAAGAGTTGTCGTGAAGATCGGCAGCAGTTCATTGACAAGTCTTCATGGGGAAATCAGCATTCGCAAACTGGAAGCTTTAGTGGACCAGGTCGCCAAACTAAAAGACGCCGGATATGAAGTCATCCTGGTGTCTTCCGGCGCAGTAGCCGCAGGATATCGCAAGCTCGGATTTCTTCAGCGACCAGAAAATCTGCCTGAAAAACAAGCGTCTGCTTCAATCGGTCAAGGGTTGCTGATGGAGGCTTATTCAAAGCTGTTTTTGGCGCACGGTTATGTGGCTTCCCAGATTTTAATTACAAGAAGCGACTTTTCTGATGAATACCGATATCACAATGTTCGAAACACGATGAATGTACTGCTCGAACGCGGTATTATCCCGATAATTAACGAAAATGACACAGTGACCGTCAATCGGCTTAAGTTTGGCGATAATGATACACTCGCGGCCAAAGTCGCCGGATTAATCGATGCGGATTTGCTTGTGATTTTATCGGATATCGACGGTTTATATGACGGCAATCCGCGAAATAATCCAAAAGCGAAAAGGGTGCAGCGAGTCAGCGAGATTACACCGGAAATTGAAGCGTGTGCAGGCGATACAGACAGCGAGGTCGGCACCGGAGGCATGCGGTCCAAACTGGATGCGTTTAAAATTGTGATGGCATCCGGCATAAAAGGATTTCTTGGCCAGGCGGACGCTGCAGATATATTATATCAAGCTGTTCATGGAGAGGCGGAAGGCACCTATTTTGAAGCTGAGGGAACGCTTCCGTTGAATCAAAAAGAGCAGTGGATCGCTTTTAATTCCGGACCAGAAGGTGAAATTGTTTTATCAGATGACTGTTCCCGCCAAATAGCTGACTGTCAATCGCGTATATACCCAGATGGTGTAAGGGAGATTAAAGGAAAATTTAAAAGCGGCGCTGTTGTCCGCCTGACTGATTCTCATGGTGAAGACATCGGCCTCGGGATCGTCAATTATTCTTCCTCACAGCTTGAGACACCCGAAAAAAATAAAGGCATGAAAAACAAAGCGGTGATTGATCCAGAAGCGTTTGTATGCCATGTGGATTTATCTTTGCCTGTATATTAATAGAAGAAATACACGGGAACAAAAAACCCGAACTTCTCCAGAGAAGCTCGGGTTCTTTTTTATTGATACTGTTCCAATTTCGAGAAAAACTGAATGACAAACTCATAAAAATCCTGAGCTGACGGTGCAAGCTCTCTGTTTTTCGGCTTAATAATCCCGACAGTCCGTTTCACTTGAGGAAACTCAATTGGAATTTTCACAGTAAATCGGGGTGTCGTTTCAGCAAAAGTGCTCTCCGGCAGAAGGGTGACACCCATACCTGCGGACACCAATCCTTTGATAGCGTCCAAATCCTCACCCTCCGTAGAGACAAGAGGGGCAAAGCCGGCTTGTTTGCAAGAGTCAATCGCCATTTTTCTGAGCACAAATCCTTCCGGAAACAACACAAATTGATCGTTGCGCAAATCGATTAAATGGACCGTTTTTTGTTTGGCGAGCGGATGATTTAAAGGTACAAGTGCATAAATTTTTTCCGTGAATAAAATATTTCCTGCTATGTCTGGAAAATTCGTCGGCACCGGGCCTAATAACGCTAAATCGATATCGCGGTTTCTGACAGCTTCAATCAGAAACTTATAAGAGCCTTGGCGCAGCAAAAATTCTACGTGCGGATATTCTTCTTTAAATGCCGAAACGACAGTCGGCAGAAGCTGACTGGCGAGGCTTGTAGGAAAGCCGATTTTTACGGTTCCGCGATGCGGGTCAAGGTACTCATCAATTTGTTCTTTAGCATAATCGATGGCTTTCATCGCTGTTTTGACATGAATTAAAAATTCTTTTCCAATCGGAGTGAGTTTGATATTTCTCCCTTCACGCTCAAATAAAGTAACATTTAATTCTTCTTCAAGGTTTGCAATTTGTCTGCTGATTGCTGATTGTGCCACATGCAGATAATCAGCGGCTTCTGAAACGTGTTCCCGTTCAGCAACCTCCATAAAATAACGCAGTTGGCGCAGCTCCATGTAAGTCTCACATCCATCTATCTCATTTTGAGATTCTTTTGATCTAAATTATATATTGTTTATATCGTTTTGAAAACCTACAATAATATTAGAGTTGTTAGATTTTATGACCGGTATTATCGGAAACTGATCGGGGGAGAGGAATTATGACTTACAATCAAATGCCAAAAGCTCAAGGTCTCTACCGTCCTGAATTTGAACATGATGCATGCGGAATCGGCCTATATGCGCACTTAAAAGGCAAGGCGACACATGACATCGTCAAACAGGGGCTGCAGATGCTTTGCCAGCTCGACCACAGAGGAGGTCAAGGCAGTGATCCGGATACGGGAGACGGCGCCGGCTTACTGGTTCAAATCCCTGATGCTTTCTTTAAGAAAGAGTGCAAAGACATCAATCTGCCGGAAAAAGGACGTTACGGGGTAGGAATGGTCTTTTTCTCGCAGAAGGAAGATGAAAGAAAAAAAATCGAAAAGCAAATCAATGCACTGATTGAACAGGAAGGCCAAGTTGTGCTTGGATGGAGAACTGTACCTATAAATGTCGGAAAAATCGGAACAGTAGCACAAAAAAGCTGTCCGTTTGTCCGTCAAGTATTCATTGGCGCAAGTTCTGACCTGAAGGATGATTTGTGCTTTGAGCGTAAATTGTATGTCATTCGTAAACAGGCTGAAAACTGGGGAGTAATGGAAGGCCTAGATTTTTATTTTGCCAGTCTTTCAAGCCAAACTATTGTTTATAAAGGCCTTTTAACACCTGAACAGGTTGATGCGTTTTATTCCGATCTGCAAGATGAGGCATTCGTATCCGCTTTTGCACTAGTTCATTCACGCTTCAGCACTAATACCTTCCCTACATGGGAAAGAGCACACCCAAACCGTTATTTGGTTCACAATGGTGAGATTAACACCCTTCGAGGAAATATCAACTGGATGAGAGCACGTGAACAGCAATTTGTGTCTGAAAGTTTTGGTGAGGATCTCGATAAAATTCTCCCGATTCTGAATGCTGACGGCAGTGACTCTTCCATTTTAGATAACGCATTTGAGTTTTTCGTTATGGCGGGACGCAAGTCGGCACATACGGCGATGATGCTGATTCCTGAGCCATGGACAGAAAATACGCACATGTCTAAAGAAAAAAGAGCGTTTTATGAGTATCACAGCTCATTAATGGAGCCTTGGGATGGTCCGACTGCCATTTCATTTACTGACGGAAAACAAATCGGCGCAATACTCGACCGAAATGGTTTACGTCCGGCCCGTTATTATGTGACAAAGGATGACTATATTATTTTCTCTTCTGAAGTCGGCGTTATTGAGGTTGAACAGGAAAACGTTTTATATAAAAACCGCCTTGAACCAGGAAAAATGCTTTTAATTGACCTGGAAGAAGGCCGCATCATTTCAGATGAAGAAGTAAAAACACAAATCGCAACTGAATATCCGTACCAAAAATGGCTTGAGGAAGAGCTTGTGCAAGTGAATCCTGATCCGGAAACAAGAGAGGAAGAGCAGTTCACGGATCTTCTTACGCGTCAGAAAGCGTTTGGATACACATATGAGGATATTCAAAAATATTTAATTCCTGTTATTAAAGAAGGAAAAGATCCTCTCGGCTCAATGGGGAACGATTCGCCGCTTGCTGTTTTGTCTGATCGCCCGCAATCGCTGTTTAACTACTTTAAGCAGTTGTTTGCACAGGTTACCAACCCGCCAATTGACGCGATTCGCGAGCAGCTCGTGACTTCAACAATGACTTGGCTCGGAGCAGAAGGCGACCTCCTTCATCCGAGTGAACGGAACGTCCGCCGAATCAAGCTGTATACACCCGTGTTATCAAATGAGCAGTTTTATGCGCTGAAAACAATCGTCCATCCTGATTTAAGAAGCCAAAAAATAAATGTGCTGTTTTCAGAAGATCTTGAACGCGGGTTAAAAGACATGTTCACCCAAGCTGAGAAAGCAATCAGCCAAGGCGTCAGTCTTTTGATTTTGTCCGATAGAGCAATGAATGAGCAATTAACGCCAATTCCGCCGCTGTTAGCAGTCAGCGCACTGCACCAGCATTTAATCCGAAAAGGATTGCGCACGAAAGTCAGCATTATCGTTGAATCGGGAGAAGCGCGTGAAGTTCATCACTTCGCAGCTCTAATCGGCTATGGTGCTGATGCTGTCAATCCTTATCTGGCATATGCGACCTATAAGCAGGAAATTGACGAAGGCCGCTTGGATATCAGCTATGAAGAAGCAGTCAGCAAGTATGGGAAAAGCATTACTGAAGGTGTCGTAAAAGTGATGTCGAAGATGGGGATTTCTACTGTACAGAGCTACAGGGGCGCCCAAATCTTTGAAGCGGTAGGAATCAGCCGTGACGTGATTGACCGTTATTTTACGGGAACAGCATCACAGCTCGGCGGCATTGACTTAAATACCATTGCGGAAGAGGCGCAGCGCCGCCACCAAAAAGCGTATAAAGATGACTACAGCAAAACGCTTGAACCGGGAAGTGACTTCCAATGGAGAAACGGCGGAGAGCATCACGCATTTAACCCGAAAACGATTCATACCTTGCAATGGGCGTGCCGCAGAAATGATTACAATCTGTTTAAACAATATACGAAAGCGGCAGATGAAGAACGAATCGGATTCCTGCGAAACTTGTTCTCATTTGACGAAAACCGCAAGCCTCTAAAAGTGGAGGAAGTAGAATCTGCTGAATCGATTGTCAAACGTTTTAAAACAGGTGCGATGTCATTTGGATCATTAAGCAAGGAAGCACACGAAGCATTAGCGATTGCGATGAACCGCTTGGGCGGAAAAAGCAACAGCGGTGAAGGCGGAGAAGATCCAAAACGCTTTGTGCCTGATGAAAACGGCGATGACAGAAGAAGCGCGATCAAACAAATTGCATCCGGACGATTCGGTGTAAAAAGCCATTACTTAGTCAACGCCGATGAGCTGCAGATTAAAATGGCGCAAGGCGCAAAACCGGGAGAAGGCGGACAGCTGCCAGGCAATAAAGTGTATCCTTGGGTTGCCGATGTCCGCGGATCAACACCTGGGGTCGGATTGATTTCACCGCCTCCGCACCATGACATTTATTCAATCGAGGATTTAGCCCAGCTGATTCACGATTTAAAAAATGCGAACCGTGATGCAAGAATCAGCGTGAAGCTGGTCTCAAAAGCTGGTGTCGGAACGATCGCTGCGGGTGTTGCTAAAGCAACTGCAGATGTCATCGTTATCAGCGGTTACGACGGAGGTACAGGTGCTTCACCTAAAACAAGCATTAAACATACAGGGCTTCCGTGGGAGCTTGGCCTTGCAGAAGCGCACCAAACCTTAATGCTGAACGGACTCCGTGATCGTGTTGTATTAGAAACAGACGGAAAGCTTATGACAGGCCGGGACGTCGTCATGGCCGCATTGCTCGGCGCCGAAGAATTCGGTTTCGCAACTGCTCCGTTAGTTGTTCTTGGCTGTGTTATGATGCGCGCCTGCCATTTGGATACATGTCCTGTCGGGGTAGCGACTCAAAATCCTGAACTTCGCAAAAAGTTCATGGGAGATCCTGATCATATTGTGAACTACATGTTGTTTATCGCTGAAGAAGTCCGTGAATACATGGCCGCATTAGGGTTTAAAACTTTCGATGAAATGATCGGCCGCACTGACGCACTTAACGTGAGTGAGCGGGCGAAGGCGCATTGGAAAGCGAGCCAGCTTGATTTGTCCACACTTCTTTATCAGCCGGAAGGCGTACGGACATTCCAAACGCCGCAAAACCATAAAATTGATCAATCGCTCGATATCACAACGATTCTTCCTGCTGTAAAACATGCCATCGAATCGGGAAAAGAAGCTGATATTTCAGTCGAAATCAATAACACTAACCGTGTAGCAGGCACTGTAACAGGCAGTGAAATTTCGAAACGTTACGGTGAAGAAGGACTTCCGGAAGATACGATTAAGCTGCAATTCACAGGTTCAGCCGGCCAAAGCTTTGGAGCGTTCGTTCCAAAAGGCATGACGCTTTATTTAGATGGAGATTCAAATGACTACGTCGGAAAAGGTCTGTCTGGCGGAAAAATCATTGTCAAATCACCGGAAGGATTCAACTCAGAATCACATGATAATGTAATTATCGGCAACGTAGCATTCTATGGCGCGACAAGCGGAGAAGCATATATTAACGGCCGTGCAGGTGAACGCTTTGCCGTTCGGAACAGCGGTGTGAATGTTGTTGTGGAAGGCATCGGTGATCACGGCTGTGAATACATGACAGGCGGAAGTGTTGTCGTACTGGGTGATGTCGGCAAAAACTTCGCGGCTGGTATGTCCGGCGGAATCGCGTATGTATTGGCCGAAGATGTAAAGGCATTTAAACGCAAATGCAACCTTGAAATGATTTTGTTTGAGTCATTAGAAGATGAAAAAGAAATTCAACAAGTTAAAGCAATGCTTGAAAAGCATGCTGCGTATACAAACAGCCAAAAAGCAGCAGACCTGCTTGAACAGTGGGAAGACAGCGTGAAAACATTCATTAAAGTGATTCCGAAAAACTATAAACAAATGCTTGCAAGCATCGAAGAGCAAAAAGCTGCGGGCTTATCTGAGGAAGAAGCCGTCATGTACGCGTTTGAAGCCAATACGAAACCAAAGCAGAAAAAAGCGCCGGCGGGACAAAAACAAGCGGTAGTACAGTAAGGAAGGGGAGAGGAACATGGGGAAACCAACTGGATTTATGGAAATCAAACGAGAAAAACCAGCTGAGCGAGACCCTCTCACTCGCTTAAAGGACTGGAAGGAATATTCTGCTCCTTTTTCAGAAGAAGCGTCGAAACGGCAGGGGGCGCGGTGTATGGATTGCGGTACACCGTTTTGCCAGATCGGTGCTGACATTAACGGATTTACATCCGGCTGTCCGATTTACAACTTAATTCCTGAATGGAACGATCTTGTTTACCGAGGCAGATGGAAAGAAGCATTAGAACGGCTTGTAAAAACAAACAACTTTCCTGAATTCACAGGGCGGGTTTGTCCCGCTCCTTGTGAAGGGTCATGTACACTAGCGATTTCCGACCCGGCCGTATCGATTAAGAATATTGAACGGACCATTATTGATAAAGGGTTTGAGAATGGCTGGATTCAGCCTAGAATTCCGAAAAAACGAACAGGCAAAAAAGTTGCCATCGTTGGGTCGGGCCCAGCCGGACTTGCGAGTGCTGACCAGCTGAACCAAGCTGGACATTCTGTCACTGTATTTGAACGCGCAGACAGAGCGGGCGGACTTTTAACTTACGGCATTCCAAACATGAAACTTGAAAAAGGAATTGTCGAACGTCGCATTAAGTTGCTGACGCAAGAAGGAATCGATTTTGTTACAAATACGGAAATTGGCGTTGATATAACGGCTGATGAGCTGAAAGAGCAATTTGATTCCGTAATCCTTTGCACAGGTGCTCAAAAACAGCGGGATCTGTTAATCGAGGGACGCGAATCAAAAGGTGTTCACTACGCAATGGATTACTTGACGCTTGCTACAAAAAGCTATTTAGATTCTAACTTTAAAGACAAGCGATTCATTGATGCGAAGGGGAAAGATGTTATCGTGATCGGAGGCGGAGACACAGGAGCTGACTGTGTGGCTACCGCTTTGCGCCAAAAAGCCAAAAGCGTGCACCAATTCGGCAAACACCCGAAACTCCCTCCGGCTCGCACGAATGATAATATGTGGCCTGAACAGCCGCACGTCTTTACGCTTGAATATGCATATGAAGAAGCAGAAGCAAAATTCGGAAGAGATCCGAGAGAATATTCGATCCAAACAAAAAAATTGGTTGCCGATAAAAACGGCAAATTGAAAGAGCTCCATACGATTCAAATGGAGAAAGTGAAAAATGAGCATGGAAAATACGAGTTCCGCGAGCTGCCAGGAACGGAAAAAGTTTGGCCTGCTCAGCTCGTCTTTATCGCTATCGGCTTTGAAGGCACAGAACAGCCGCTTTTAAAACAATTCGGTGTTGATTCTAATAACAACAAAATCAGCGCAGCATATGGGGATTATAAAACAAATATCGATGGTGTTTTCGCCGCAGGGGATGCAAGAAGAGGCCAAAGTTTAATCGTATGGGCGATTAATGAAGGCCGTGAAGTGGCGCGTGAAGTTGACCGATATTTGATGGGGAGTTCAGTTCTGCCGTAAATAAAGGGGATTATATAAAAAAAGAAACCGACTGTTTGTCAGCCGGTTTCTTTTTTAATCTATTGTGATCCCGATGTTCCCAAACTGGCTGCCTTCCTGCATTCTGGTATATGCTTCATGTGCTTGTTCTATAGGATATGTCCGGTCAAGCACGGGCCGAAGTTTGTGTTTTTCCATGAAATGCAGCATTTCACGGAATTCATCACGGCTTCCCATTGACGTTCCCAATATATTGATTTGCGAAAAAAATAAAGAACGCAGCGGAAAACTGAGATTATCACCCGAACTTGCACCAAAGCTGACAATACGGCCGTTCGGTTTAACATGATCAAAGTATTCTGAAAAGAGGGCCGGCCCTATGCTATCGAGAATGACATCAGCTTTTTGTCCTTGAAGATGTTCAGACCAATTGCTGTAACTGTCAAAAGCGTGGTCAGCGCCTAATTGTATTGCTCTTTTTCTTTTTTCCTCGCTTCGAGAAGTCACGCTTACAGTTGCTCCAATTGCTTTAGCCATTACTAGCGCGTAGGTTGCAACGCCGCTTCCAATACCGGGTATCAAAATATGCTCGCCTTTTTTTAATTGGGCCTTTGTAAAAAGTGCTCGATATGCGGTCAGAGCTGATAATGGCAACACGCCTGCTTCCTCCCAGGATAGATAAGAAGGTTTTTTCATTGCATTTTGTGAAGGGATGATCACATATTCAGCAAGTGTTCCGTTTGAAGGTCCTCCCAAAATATCCGGAACAGGAGGTACATCATCTGTTACTTCCCAATTCAAAGTCGGAAAAATCACCACTTCTGTTTGAACAGCCAGTTTATCTACACCTTCACCGACCGCTTCAATAATGCCAGCACCGTCAGAGCCCAGAATAAACTCAGGATCTTGTTCAGTTTTATTTTTCATGAGAAACAGGTCCCGATGATTTAATCCCGCCGTTTTCAACTTTACTTTCACTTCTCCGTATCCGGGATTTTGAGAAGGGATGTCCTGATACGCTAACCCCCGAAGTCCACTTTTTCCGTTATGAATAACCGCTTTCATGCCGTCTGCCTCCTATATTCCTCGTAATCTATGATCTTCACATATTTTACACAGCGGTTTTCTTCAGGTAAAATGAACAAAAATGATTGCCGGTATCACTTTTAATCATAGCAAGAAGGTGACAGCGTGTGGAAAGCGGAGAATTAAAGATATTCAGGGCTGTTGCCCGTGAAGGAAGTATAACAAAAGCAGCCCGGCAGCTGAATTATGTTCAATCTAATGTAACAGCCAGAATCCATAAGCTTGAGACAGATCTGAATATCAAGTTATTTCACCGGACAAATCGTGGAATGAAGTTAACGGCTGCGGGGGAAAACCTATTACAATACGCAGATCAAGTTTTATCATTATTAGACGAAGCTGAGAAATCAGCGCAGTTAAGTCAGCATCCGAAAGGGCCGTTGCGGCTTGGAGCATTGGAAACAACAGCGGTCACTCACCTGCCTGAACATGCAGCTTCATTCCTTAGACGTTTTCCTGAAGTTGATTTATCAGTGAACACAGGTGATACGCACAGCTTGGTTCGGCAAGTTCTAGATCATAAGGTGGATGGCGCTTTTGTGTACGGTCCTGTTGAATACATGGATATCAAACAAATTCCTGTTTCCCATGAGGAATTGGTGTTGATTTCACCGGAGGAAGGGGCGATAGAGGACATGCTACGGCTGCCGATGCTCTTTTTTGGAACCGGCTGCTCTCATCGCGATAGGGTCAAAAGATTATTGGAGGAAGCAGGTATTCAACAGCAAAAAATCATAGAATTTGGCACATTGGAAGCCGTTATCAGAGGAGTTTCCGCTGGTTTAGGAACGGCGCTGCTGCCAAAGTCGGCCATTGCCTGCTCTGTCCATCGCCAAAGGGTGTACGTTCACCAGCTTCCCGCATCATATCAGGATATGACGATCGTGTTTATTTACAGAAAAGACTTTTTTATGAGCAATGCATTTCAGCGGTTTATTGCAGAATTGAACGAAACCAAATTGATCCCATCAGTCTAATCAAGAAGAGAAGATTCAACAATAGCAGGGGATGCGGGATAGATTTTTGTTTTCGTAAGCTGGAGAGACTGTTTTCAAAAAAACAAAGAAGCTTTAAGGTCTATGAATTGATTAGCTGATCAAACCTTTATGTGTTTCGAATTGTTATCTGGCACATGTCTGGATGTTATATTGAAAGGTATTCGTACCGACATTAGATTCGCGTTAAGGAGTTTGCGAGGACCACAGGCAAGATTAATCGTTCACAGCAAAAAACTGTACTCGGCAAAAATGAGTACAGTTTTTCTTTTTTATTTATGTTTTAAATTAATTCCGATCGCTGCGCCGTTTCTGCTTGAATCGGCTACTCCTTTGAAGGTGCCGTTTTCACGGTCGATAAAAATGCTTTGCACGTTTCCGATGTCCACTGGACTTGTGCCGAATTTATGGCCCATGTCTTTTAATTTGCTGAGTACATTCTCTGGAACTCCGTCTTCGTATCTGTAGGAGTTCATACTGTTTGTGTAAATTCTCGGCTCTTCAACCGCTGCTTTTAATTCCATTCCATATTCTATATTATAGAGGATGGTTTGCAGCACGGAAGAAATAATCGTTGCCCCTCCAGGAGATCCGACGGTGAGAACTGGTTTGTCATCTTTAAACAAAATCGTCGGTGTCATGCTGCTTAATGGCCGCTTGTTCGGCTGAACTTCGTTGGCTCCGCCTGGAACCGCATCAAAATCTGTTAGTTCATTGTTTAAAATGACGCCGTAATCAGGAACCATAATGCCTGTGCCAAACAGCTGTTCAATTGTTGTTGTATAGGAAACAACATTGCCCCAGCGGTCCGCGACGGTAAAGTGTGTCGTTTGGCCGTCTACTTTATCATTCGGCTGTTCGACTTGCTTATAGTTTGCGGTTCCTTCTTCGTATTTCCAAGGATCACCGGCTTTTGGTTTTTTGTTGACTTCATCTAAACTGATTAAATGCTGGCGCTCTTTTATATAGTCGGGGTGAAGCAAACCTTTGAGAGGAACATTTACAAATTCGGGATCGCCTGCATAAGCCGCACGGTCAGCGTAAGACAAATGCATGGTTTCAGCGAGCAGATGGTATTTTTCCCATGAGCGGATATCATATTGTGAAAGGTTAAAATCATCGAGAATGTTCAGCATTTGCAGCAAGAAAACGCCGCCAGAGCTTGGAGGAGGAGTCGTTGCGATTTGATAGCCTTGATATTCTCCCCAAATTGGTTCGTCAATTGTAATGTCGTAATTTTCTAAATCTTTTTCGGTCATTGATCCCCCAAAATCCTGAACAGTATCAGAAAGGGCTTTGGCAAATCTGCCTTCGTAAAAGGCGTCTATGCCTTTCGAACGAATAAGCTTAAAGGTTTTGGCCAGATCTTTTTGAATGAGCGTATCGCCTTCTTTAAGCGGCTCGCCATTCGGCAGAAATACATCCTTAGCGGCAGTCCGGGATAATTTTTCCTGATAATCAGCAATCGCATCTGCTAACACTGAATCAATCGGAAAGCCTTTATCAGCGAGTTTAATAGAGGGGGAAATTAATTGTTTCATCGATCGGGTTCCCCATTTATCCAAGGCTTTTTCCAGCCCTTTCAGTGTACCCGGAACACCAACGGCAGTACCTTTTGTGACACGTTCGGAGAAAGGTATCGCTTTGCCGTTTTCATCGAGAAACATATCCGGAGTTGCGCCTGCGGGAGCGCGTTCACGGCTGTCAATGATCGTCGTATCTTTTGTTTTTCCGTCATACACCATCATAAAACCGCCGCCGCCAATACCTGACATCATCGGTTCTGTGACATTAAGCGCAAACTGAATGGCAACCGCCGCGTCAATGGCATTTCCGCCTTTTTTCAGGACGTCAGCTCCGACCTCTGAAGCGAGAGGATGCGCAGTGGCAACCATTCCGTCTTTGCCTACATCTACTTGTTTGTACTCGTCATAGCCTTTGGGCGGCTTTTTAGCTTCCGCGTGAAATGGAGCACTTCCAGCGACTAACAAAACACTAAGCAGGACTGCTAAACAGACGTTCCACGTTTTTTTCATGTTCTCCCTCCTATTAAGCTGTTATGTTACAATCTTAGCGTAAAAAAAATACAGCGGTTTCACAAGTGACAAATGGTATATTATCTATATCATCCGGCCTTATTTCTGTGTGAAATTGATTATATTGGGGTGAGTCATGTGCTATAGTAGAAACAGCATACGGATTAAGAAAGGAATGCTATATGTATTTAACGATTAAAGAAACAGCAGAATATGCAAATCTTTCAGAGGATTATATTAAAAGTTTGGTGCTCGAAGGAAAAATCAGGGCCATTCATGACGGTGAGCAATTTTTGATTTATAAGGGACAGTTCAAAACGCATCTCGAACAGCTGGAAAATTATAAAGCGCTCGTGCAGGAAATATTAAATGAACCAATCCCAGAAGATATTGATGTAAAGGATGAGGATTAGGACACAATTTTCAAATTGTGTCTTTTTTTTTGCATATTTTTTTGAGGGCATCTCGAAAAGCAAAGCGTCATATTGCGTTTTAAGGGCTTTTTCGGGAAGGGTCAGAGTGATTTGTCTCAGGAGTCGAAAAAGCTTCATATGAGCCTGTAAATGTCATTTCAGAAGATAGGGCGTTTCAAGAGATCTCTTTTCTGCTTATGTAACACTATGTATATTATGTTACATAAATGCCACCGAACTTTGACATTCAACGTTTTTCCGCTATAATAGTAACATAGACCTCAAAACGTTACATAACGGTTTTTAAGGAGTTTTTTGATGCATATTGTACAGCCGATCCGCAGTTTAGAGAAAATTCAAGATGTAAAACAGTATTTACGCAGCAAAAACAAGCGTGACTATTTTTTGTTTATTTTCGGCATTAACAGCGCGCTCCGAATTTCTGATATTTTGCCACTTCAAGTGAAAGATGTCAGAAATAAAGACCATTTATGGGCGACTGAAAGCAAAACAAAAAAGAAAAGGAAGATTCTCATTTTAGAATCTTTGAAAGCAGAAATATACGAGTATACGAAAGATATGAAAGAAAATGAATACCTCTTTAAATCTGTACGAACCAGAAAGCCAATTTCACGCATTCAGGCATACAGAATTTTAAGAGAGGCAGCCGAAGCGTGCGGACTTGAGGAAATAGGGACCCATACGCTCCGGAAAACATTTGGCTATCATTTCTACCAGCGGACAAAAGATATCGCTGAGCTGCAGAGGATCCTTAATCATTCATCACCTTCAATTACAATGCGTTATATTGGAATCGATGAAGATACAACAAGAGCTGCTTATAAGGTATTTGGAGGGCTGTAAATCAAATCGCTTGAAAATCGTGACAATCGGAGCTACTATATAGATATCAAAAAAGCTCTAGTAGCACAGCGGATAGTGCAGCAGTTTCCTAAACTGCAGGTCGGGAGTTCGAATCTCTCCTAGAGCGTAATAAAACAAAAGGGCAACGGCCGATACGTCCGTTGCCTTTTTTATGCTTAACATAAAAAACGCCCGTTTTTCTCGGGCGTTTTTTCTTATATAACTGCGTCAAAGCGATTTACTTTCCACTTTTTATTCTCTTTTACAAATGTCACTTTCCGTTTTGCTGAAGGTGATCCGTCCAAAGTAGGAACGGTAAATTCATATGTGACTGTGCCGCCTTTTTTAGATATGAGTTTAGCGGTTGATTTTTTCCAATTTAAGAGATTGTCTCCGTCACCGACCGGAACAGCCAGTTTTCCTTTTGAGACAATGAAATGATAGTATTTAAAGCCTTTTTCAATCGCTGTTTTTGAGAAAATAGGTGTTAAGTAATTCACAGCTTTTTCTTTTGTGCCAAGGTCACTGCACATGTATACGTACTGAAGATTTTGATGCTCGAATGTGCCTGATGGGCAAACTGCTTTTTTCGCTTTTGGATTGTGTCCGCTCATTGTATTCCAAAAATGCTCTCTTGCTGTTAGTGCCAGCTGCAATGCTTGTTTTTGTGATAAATCCCCAGATGTGTTTTTCGCAAATGCATTTGTGTTTAATGACAGAATAAGTGCAATAGTGGTTAGAAATAGAAGATATTTTTTCAATGTGGCTCTCTCTTTTAAAATCTCTTTCTCTTATGTTACAAATGTTACAATAGTTACGTTTAGATTACAATACTTTTGCATAAATTATTTTTTATTCTTTCATCTCACCAAAAGACTATGCTGTATCGCGCTAGTTTATTCTTGCAGATTGAAAAATGTGTAAAAACAGGAGAATCGGGAAGGGTTTTATAAGTACTGTGGTGAATAGTTACATGTTGCATGTCGTGTTCATTTCAAAAGAAACGGGAGCACGTTAGTGAAACGAGTTTAAATAAAGGAGTCATTACATATGGAAACATTACAAGAAAATCCCGTATCTAAGAAGAAGAGCAATCCATCTGTTTGGCGGTCAATGTCACTATTTTTAGTGCCGCTCCTTCTGAGCAATGTGCTGCAATCAGTGGGCCAATTAGTCGGGATGGTCGCTGTGGGCAGATGGCTTGGCGTAGATGCGCTTGCAGCTGTCTCATCCTTTTTCCCGCTGTTTTTTCTTCTCATTTCATTTACGATCGGCATCGGTTCCGGCAGTTCCATTCTTATCGGGCAAGCCTACGGGGCAAAAAATGAGGAACGGTTAAAGGCCGTTGTCGGAACAACGCTGACATTCACCTTTTTATTAGGAATTGTGTTAGCTGTGATCGGCAGTATATTCACCTTAGATATTCTGCGTCTCATGGGAACGCCGGAAAATGTAATTCATGTCAGTGTCAGCTATGCGCGTATCTTATTTTGCGCAATGCCGTTTATGTTTTTATATTTTGCTTATACCACATTCTTGCGGGGGACAGGAGATTCTAAGACACCGTTTTATACATTGATAGTAAGCACAGTCATCAATATAGCACTTTTACCGATCTTAATTCTCGGCATGTTCGGCTTGCCGAAGCTGGGCATTTACGGCTCTGCTTACGCAACCGTTATTTCTACAATTGTGACCTTTATCGTATTATTGGTGTATCTGCGGAAAACGAAACACCCGCTGCAATTTGATAAGACAGTGCGGCGTTATTTGAAAATGGATAAGGAACTGCTGGCGCTTCTGTTGCGTCTTGGTATTCCGTCAAGCATTAACATGATTCTCGTCTCACTATCGGAAATAGCGGTCATTTCATTCGTCAATCATTATGGCTCTGATGCAACCGCAGCATATGGCGTGGTCAATCAAGTAGCCAGCTATGTGCAAATGCCGGCTGTCAGTCTGGGGATCGCGGTGTCTATTTTCGCCGCTCAATCTATTGGAGCGAATGAGTTTGACCAGTTAAAGCAAGTCATTCGGGTCGGTATTTGGCTGAATTATATCATTGGCGGTGTGCTGATCCTCCTTATCTATCTTTTTGCACATCAGATTTTAGCATTATTTTTGACCGAGAAAGATACACTTTACATTGCACACAGGCTTTTGATGATTACATTATGGAGCTATTTGCTGTTTGGGAATGCCCAAATTATTTCTGCGACGATGCGTGCAAGCGGAACGGTTTTATGGCCGACCCTCATCAGTATTTTTGCCATCTGGGGAATCGAGGTGCCGGTCGCGTTTGTTCTGTCTCACTATACAAATCTTGAAATACTCGGCATTTGGGTAGGCTATCCGGCAGCATTTGCCGTGAGTTTGCTTTTGATTTACGGGTATTATCAATTCATTTGGAAAAAGAAGCAGATTACACGTCTGATTCAATAAACTCCAAAAGAACACCGTTCATTTTGAATGGTGTTTTTTGTTTACTTAAAGACTAAAGGGAAAACATAAAATGGAGGAAATAGTGCACACTGAATTGAATTTATATATAAGCATTGAACTAAGGAGAGGTTGAGTACACATGACAAATTATATTGAAAAGATGACGTATTTAGGAACACCAGCTGTCAAAGCGGGTAATGAGCATTTGGAAATAATAGTCGTGCCTGAGTGGGGCAGCAACGTCATTTCTCTCGTAGACAAAGAAACAAAGATGCACCTTTTACGAGAACCGGAAACAACTGAAAGCTTTCATGACACACCTACATTGTATGGAACTCCCATTTTGTTTCCGCCTAACCGCATAAGTGACGGAACGTTCACCTTCCGGGGCAGAACGTATCATTTTGATATCAATGAAAAAGATAAACACCATCACCTTCACGGCTTTCTCTATGACAAAAAGTGGGACATCATAACGATGAAACAAACAGACGAAGAAGTGATCATAGAAACTGAAATTGATCTTTCGGAAATTCCCCATGTTTATAAACAATTTCCGCATCATGCTGTTGTACGGATGACATACATTTTAAAAGATAACACTCTTTATAAGCATGCCACGATCATGAATAAAGGGAAGGATGCATTTCCTTGGGGGATTGGTTATCATACGACCTTCGTTTTCCCGGAAGAGAGCTCTTTATTTTCTCTTACTGCTGATCAGCAATGGGAATTGGATGAACGTTTATTGCCGACCGGAAAGCTGATCGATATACCGAATCAGGAAGCTTTGCACGAAGGAATGCTCTTGCGGCAGCAGCTTGATGATGTCTTTTTATCTTCTTATCAGAAGAGAGGGGGAGAAAATCAGGCTGTCATTTACCATCAGCATGCACATCTGAATATGATCTACAAGGCAGATGAACAATTTAAGCATTGGGTTGTGTATAATGCTGATGGAACACAAGGGTATTTGTGCCCAGAGCCTTATACATGGGTGACAAACGCAGTTAACCTTGATCTCCCTTCGTCACTCACCGGCTTACAAGTGTTAGAGCCTGGTGAAGAGAAGACAGTAAAAAGCAGCATCACGATTGAGCGTAATCATCGATAGCCAATCAGGAGAGGCGGGATAAGAAAATGAGAAAAAGTATGAAGCTTTATGTTGTAATATTGCTGCTTTTCATCTTTGCTTCCATTCCATATATGCATCATGCTGCACATGCGGCTGAAGAACAGGATACACTTGCCGGGCAGATTGAAACCATTTTAGCCAATGAACCTGCTTTAAAAGGCGCAATGGCCGGCATTACTGTCCGTTCTGCAGAAACAGGCGACGTCATTTACGGCCATTTAGGGGATGTCCGGATGAGACCCGCCTCTTCTTTGAAGCTTTTTACAGCCGCCGCGGCACTTTCTGTTCTCGGTGAGGATTATTCTTTCACAACAGAAGTGCGGACAGACGGCCGCCTTAAAGGACAAAAGCTGAATGGCAACCTTTATCTGAAAGGAAAAGGAGATCCGACACTTTTACCATCTGATTTTGATCAAATGGCCAAAAAGCTGAAAAAATCCGGCATCAAGTCCATAAAAGGCAATCTTGTCGCCGATGACTCATGGTATGATCATATCCGCTATTCGCCTGATTTGCCATGGAGTGATGAGTACACTTATTACGGCGCGCAAATTTCCGCACTGACAGCGTCTCCAAATGAGGACTATGATGCAGGCACTGTGATAGTAGAAGCCAGCCCGGGAAAGAATGAAGGACAAAAGCCAGCAATATCAGTGTCACCAAAAACGGATTATGTAGCGATTGAGAATGAGGCGAAAACAGTTGAGGCGGGAAAAAAGAAAGATCTTTCTATCGAAAGAGAACATGGAACCAATACTATTACGATTAAAGGGAGCATACCGGTTGATGCAAGCAAAACAAAAGAGTGGATTTCCGTCTGGGAGCCGGCAGGATATGCTTTAGATTTATTTAAGCAGGCTCTTAAAAAACAAGGCATTACAGTAAAAGGGAAAATCACAATGGGCACAGCGCCCGACTCTTCAGACGTACTGGCCACTCATCACTCAATGCCTTTGTCTAAGCTATTTCTCCCTTTTATGAAATTAAGCAATAACGGACACGCCGAGGTACTTGTAAAAGAGATGGGGAAAGTGGAAAAAGGAGAGGGCAGCTGGGAAAAGGGGCTTGAAGTGCTAAACAGTACGCTTCCGAATTTCAGCGTTGATCCCAAAACACTTATTTTGAGGGACGGTTCCGGGGTTTCTCATATCAATGCTGTATCGTCAGACCAAATCACAAAGCTGTTATATGACATCCAAGATGAAAAGTGGTTTCAAACTTATCTGCATGCTCTGCCGGAAGCGGGGAACAGTGACAGACTGGTAGGCGGGACGCTAAGAAACCGCATGAAAGACACCCCGGCAGAAGGGAAGATAAGAGCAAAGACCGGGTCGTTAAGCACTGTCAGCTCTCTGTCTGGCTATGCAGAAACAAAGAGCGGAAAAACGCTCGTTTTCTCTATTCTTCTAAACGGTTTGATTGATGACTCGGATGGCAAAGACATTGAGGATCAAATTGCTGTTATTTTGGCAAATCAATAAAAACGCTAAACCTGTTTTCGTGGAAAACAGGTTTTTTTATGTTTCTTTTTACATTATCGCGCTTGTTTTTAAAACATTCAGCTAAATATTGTAGAAATGTAACTGATACTGAGGCGGAGAATATCTTATAAACGGTTCAACCTATCCTCATATGAAATTAAATAAATGAAGAAAAAATCTAGTGATGAAGAACTATTAAAAATCGATACTTTCATAACTTTACATTCGAAATCCTAATAAAATTAATCAAGAAAAATAAATAATTAATACTATATTCAAAAAAATGTTATAAAAATTTTATATTTTTTATTGTACTTTAAAAAAATTCGGTTAATATAATGCATATATGGATTATATAGTCATATAATTTCTTTTTATTGTAATTATTTCAGTTTCTTATCCTCTTATAAATTAGAATTGGAGGGAATTCGTTGAAAGAAAATACTTATGGTTTAACTCATGCCCAAAGGAGAGTTTGGTTTACTGAACTGTTGGAGCCTGGTACAAGCATCTGTAATCTGACCGCCTGTGTAAAATTCAGGGGTGATGTTGATCTTGATGCTCTTCAGTTGGCTCTGAACCTTTCAATCTCCCGTAATGATGCAATCAGGTTCCAGCTGACAGAAGGAATTGAATCGGAGTCAGAGCCTCGTCTGTATCTTGCAGAATACAAAGAATTATCACTTGAAATAATAGATTTTACAAATGCTGAAATGACAGAAACAGAGCAATGGATTCATGATCAAGCCAGAATTCCGTTTAAGCTGCTTGATTCGCCTCTGTATCAATTTTATCTCCTTAGAATCCACCCCCATGAAATTTGGCTATATGCGAAATTCCATCATATTATCATGGACGGCATCTCTTTAAATTTGATGGGAAATCAAATTATTAATCTGTATCAAAAAATCAAAAAAGGGGAGCCTATACCCGATGTGCAAGAGCCTTCCTACATTAGCTACATAGAAAAAGAGAGGCAGTACTTACAATCTTCACGTTTTGAAAAAGACCATTTGTTTTGGACGCAAACCTACCAACAGCCGCCGGTATACCACTCACTTACCGGACAGAGCACTTCACAAAAGCAGAGTACCTCCGCATCGAGAGATACTATCACACTTTCACCTTACCTAGCACATACCATCCAAGCTTTTTGCGAAGAACAGAAAATCAGTATGATCTCCTTATTTATGGCTTCATTTTACATATGCATCAGCCGCATCACCTCCAAAACGGACCTTGCAATCGGAACCTACTATGGAAACAGGGGGTCAAAAGCGGAGAAAGAAATGCTTGGCATGTTTGTCAGCTCTCTTCCAATCAGAAAAACGGTTGATTCTGACGCCGAGTTTCTTTCCTTTGTACGCAGTGTCGGCAGAGAACAGCTTTCAGTCATGCGCCACCAAAGATTTCCTTATAATTTGCTGGTGAATGAATTAAGAAAAGAACACAAGGATTTACACAACCTGATCGGTATATCAATGCAGTACCATCCGCTTCAGTGGCAAAAAGCGGATGATTTGAACTATGAGACGGCGCTTTATTTCAGCGGATACACCGCGAATGAGCTTTCTGTTCAAATACAGGAGCGGATAGACACTGGAGCCATTCAATTAAATTTCGACTATCAAAATATCTTATTTTCTCTTGAGGACATTAAACGGATTCAGCACCACCTGCTTACGTTGCTGGAAAACGCGCTTCAAAATCCGCATAGTACTATAAAAGAATTAGATATGGCAGAAAAACGTGAGAAAGAAAAAGTTTTGTATGAATTTAACAGAACGAAAGCTGTTTCGCCTGCAGCTTCGACGCTGCACGGTCTGTTTGAACGCCAGGCAGCTTTGACGCCGGATCGGACGGCCTTACGCTTTTCTGGCGGTTCGCTGACTTACGCGCAGCTTGACATGTACGCCAACAGGCTGGCAGCGCGCCTTACGGCGCATGGTGTCACAAAGGAAAGCATTGTCGGTGTTCTAAGCGAGCGGTCGCCGGACATGCTGACAGCCGTTCTCGCCGTATTAAAGGCAGGCGGAGCTTATGTGCCGCTTGATCCTGCATATCCAGAGGAACGGCTGAGCTATATGCTGAAAGACAGCGGGGCAGCATTGTTGCTGACGCAGCCGGGATTAAAGGCACCTGATTTTTCCAGAAAGACACTTGAAGTGGATATGACGGCTCTTGCGAATGAAGAATCTGAAAGTCACTCTCTTCATCAAACGGACAGCGATTCTCTCGCCTATGTGATCTATACGTCGGGCTCCACTGGACAGCCGAAAGGGGTCGCCGTGGAGCACCGCCAGGCGGTTTCCTTTCTGACCGGCATGCAGATGCAGTTTCCTTTAGAGGAAGACGACATCATTATGATGAAAACGTCTTTTTCCTTTGATGCATCTATCTGGCAGCTGTTTTGGTGGACGCTTTCAGGTGCTTCGGCCTATCTGCTTCCGTCCGGCTGGGAGAAAGACCCGGCATTGATGGTAAAAGCCATTCGGGAGGAAGGCGTTACAACGGCCCATTTTATTCCGGCCATGCTGAACAGCTTTTTGGATCAAGCGGAAATAGAGGCACCGAGAAGCCTGAAGCGCGTATTCGCCGGAGGTGAACCGCTGGCTCCCCATACGGCAGCCCGATTCGCTTCTTTGCTGCCGGAGACATCGCTGGTTCACGGCTACGGGCCGACAGAAGCAACGGTTGATGCGGCATTTTACGCGTGTGATCCTGAGCTGGACAAGGATCGCTTACGCCTTCCGATCGGAAAACCCGTGCCTGGCGCGCGTCTGTATGTATTAGATCCTCATTTAGCCGTACAGCCTGTCGGCGTAGCGGGAGAATTGTACATCGCCGGAGCCGGCGTCGCCAGAGGCTACTTGAATCGTCCGGAATTAACAGAAGAACGTTTTCTTGATGATCCATTTTATCCGGGAGAGCGCATGTATAAAACGGGTGATTTGGCGCGCTGGCTGCCAGATGGACAGGTTGAATTCCTCGGCCGTCTGGATGACCAGGTAAAAATCCGCGGCTATCGGATTGAGCCGGGAGAAATCGAAGCCGCACTCAGAAGCATTGAAGGCGTGCGGGAAGCCGCTGTAACCGTTCGTACAGAAAGCGGCGAGACGGAATTATGTGCGTATGCGGAAGGGCTCGGAAGAAATGAAGTGCGCAAGCAGCTTGATACTTTGCTTCCGGGCTACATGATCCCTGCTCATATCATTGAGATGGAACAATGGCCGGTTACCCCGAGCGGAAAGCTCGACCGAACAGCGCTGCCTGCTCCTGACGGAGCGGCAGATCGGGAAACCTACACAGCGCCGAGAAATCTGGCAGAGATGAAGCTTTCCCAGCTGTGGGAGGAAGTACTGAAAAGCGGACCTGTCGGCATTCACGACAACTTTTTTGACCGGGGCGGCCATTCCTTAAAAGCCACCGCGCTTGTCTCCCGGATCGCCAAGGAATTCGGCGTCCAAGTGCCGCTGAAGGATGTGTTCGCCCATCCGACGGTAGAAGGTTTGGCTTCTGTCATCAGCGAAGGAACGGAAAGTCCGTATGAAGCCATGAAGCCGGCTGAAAAACGCGAGACCTACCCGGTTTCCTCCGCCCAAAAGCGGATGTATGTGCTCCAGCAGCTGGAGGATGGGGGCACAGGCTACAATATGCCGGCAGTCTTGGAGCTGGAAGGAAAGCTGGATCTTACAAGAATGGAGGCCGTATTCAAAAAGCTGATCAAACGCCACGAGTCACTGCGCACGTCCTTTACAACGGACACAGACGGCGAGCCGGTTCAGCGCATCCATGACGAAGTGCCGTTTACATTCCGCACCTCTGTGCTCGGCGGACAAACTGAACAGGAAGCCGCGGCAGCGTTTATCCAGCCGTTTGATCTCAGCCAAGCTCCGCTGTTCCGAGCGGGGGTCGTCAAGGTATCAGACGGGCGGCATCTATTACTGGTCGATATGCATCACATTATTTCAGACGGTGTGTCAGTCAATACGCTCATTCGGGAATTCGGGGAGCTGTACGCCAATCAGGAGCTTCCTCCGCTTCACATTCAATATAAAGACTATGCCGTATGGCAGGAGGCCTTTAAAAAAGGAGACACGTACAAGACGCAGGAGGCGTACTGGCTGAAGCAGCTCGAAGGCGAGCTGCCCGTACTGGACCTGCCGGCTGATTACGCCCGGCCGCCGGTGCGAAGCTTCGCGGGTGATCAAGTCTCATTTACGCTCGATCAAGAACTCACAGCCGGGCTTCACAAGCTCGCACGCGAGAACGGAAGCACCCTGTACATGGTGCTCCTGGCAGCTTACACAGCGTTATTGGCGCGCTTAAGCGGACAGGAAGACATCATCGTCGGGTCACCAATTGCCGGACGTCCTCACAAAGATCTTGAGCCGATACTTGGAATGTTCGTCAACACTCTGGCGCTTCGGGCACGCCCGGAGGGCGGGAAGCCATTTGCACAATTTTTGCAGGAAGTGCGTGAGACTGCATTGGAAGCTTATGAACATCAGGATTATCCGTTCGAAGAGCTTGTCAATAAGCTCGGCGTGACAAGGGATATGAGCCGAAATCCAGTGTTTGATGCGATGTTTATTCTTCAAAATATGGACAAACAAGACATTAATCTTGGAGACATAAAAGCACGTCCTGCAAATGTCATTCATCAAATTTCTGTATTTGACATGACGTTGATTGCGGCTGAATCAGATGGAGTCATCAAATGTGACATGGAATTTAGTACCGACGTATTTATGAGAACGACAATTGAACGCTGGACGGCTCATTTTACCGAATTTTTGCGTGCTGCCACGTCAGATCCTAATACAACTCTCTCACAAGTGAATATACTCAGTGAAAAAGAAAAACAAAAGATTTTGATAGAACTCAACAAAACCCACGTTGAATGTTCTCAAACTGATACCGTTTTTCATCGCATGTTTGAAAAGAGGGCTGAAGAGACACCGGAGCATATTGCTGTTATGGACGGTGAAAAACAGATCAGCTATCGTCATCTCAACGAAAAAGCCAATCGTCTGGCACACACACTGCAAGAAAAAGGAAAAGAGACGCAGCCAATCGTTGCTGTTTTAGCGGAGCGATCCATTGATGCTATTGTTGGTATTTTAGCCGTTATGAAAGCCGGCGGCGTGTATATTCCGATAGATTCTCATTATCCAAAAGCCCGGATTGAATACCTTCTCAAAGACAGCGGGGCTGAAATTCTTCTTTTACAGAATGAAGTAAAGCATTTGATTGCAGGCTCAGATATAGGTGATATTTCTCGCATCTGTCTTGATGATGAAAGTTTCTATGAAGCAAAAAGATGCAACCTTGCTTCATCTCCTGCCCCGGAGGACTCGGCATACATCATTTATACGTCAGGAACAACCGGTGCGCCTAAAGGCGTTATCGTTACGCACCGCAACTTTGCTCATGCTGTTCTTGCATGGCGCAGCATATATCAGCTCGATCAAATGCCTGTCAGGCTGCTTCAAATGGCGAGCTTTTCCTTTGATGTCTTTTCAGGAGACTTGGCGAGAACATTGGCCAACGGAGGGACTCTAGTCATTTGCCCTGATGAAACAAGGCTTGAGCCTGCTGAATTATATGCATTGATGAACAGCCAGCGTATCACGATCATGGAGTCAACACCGGCACTCATTGTCCCATTTATGGAATATGTTTACCGCAACCAGCTCAGTCTTCCTGACTTAGACATCCTTATTCTTGGTTCGGATATGGTGAAAGCCCATGATTTCAAAACACTGGCGGAGCGTTTCGGAAACAAAATGCGCTTAATCAATAGTTACGGGGTCACAGAGGCCACGATCGATTCAAGTTACTATGAAATGAATATGGGTGAAGAGTATTCGGGAGACAGCGTACCGATCGGCATCCCGCTTCCCAATGTAAAACTGTACGTACTCAGCCAGACTGACCAAATACAGCCGATCGGTATTGCCGGCGAGCTTTGTATCGGCGGAGCCGGCGTTGCCAAGGGCTATCACGGAAAATTTGGATTAACGGAAAAGAAATTTACAGAAAATCCATTTGTGTCCGGAGAAAGACTGTACAGAACAGGGGATCTGGCTTGCTGGCTTCCAAACGGCACTCTCAGGCTTCTTGGCCGGATAGATCATCAAGTAAAAATAAACGGGTACAGAATCGAAACAGAAGAAATTGAAAGTGTGCTCCTCCAAACCGGACTTGTCAATGAAGCGGTTGTTGCGGTTCAAAATGATACGAATGGACAGGCTCGTTTGGCAGCGTATATTCTGCCTTCAGATGCCGATACAACGGTTCTCCGCGGTGCTTTATCGAAAATGCTGCCGGCCTATATGATTCCTGTGCATATCATTCCTTTGGAAACTATGCCGCTGACATTAAACGGGAAGCTGGACAGAAGAGCCTTACCGGCACCAAATGAAGCTTTCTCGCGGCCGTATACTGCACCGGTAAACGAATTGCAGGGAATGACAGCGCAGATTTGGGAGGACGTGCTGAGCGTGTCTCGAGTTGGTATTCACGATTCCTTTTTTGAGCTTGGAGGAGACTCTATTAAAGCACTGCAAGTGTCCGCCCGCCTGGCAGCTGAAGGCTGGAGCATGACTATACAAGATTTATTCCGTTATCCAACAGTTCATGAGCTGAGCAGCCATATCACTCCATTGATATCTCAGGCAGAACAGAGGCCTATCGAAGGTGAAGCGGATCTCACACCGATTCAGAACAATTTTTTCGATCAGCGTCATGCTTTTCGTGATCATTACAACCAATCGGTCATGCTTTTCAGCGAAAAGGGGTTTCATGCTGACGCGCTTCGCCAAGCGCTGCGCAAATTGACTGAGCATCATGACGCGCTTCGCATGGTGTTTACACAGGATCATACCGGGCGTGTCGTTCAGTACAATCGCGGAATTCAGATTACTGAAAACGAACTGTTCGGATTTCACCTAGCAGATTGGACAAAAGAACAGGCAAAAGGCACACTCTTGGAAGAAAAATTTGCTGCTGAGGAAATCGTGCTTCAAAGCAATATGAATGTAAAAGAAGGACCTTTGCTGCAAGCAGGATTGTTTAAAACCACAGAAGGAGACCATTTGCTGATTACGATCCACCACCTCGCTGTAGATGGCGTTTCTTGGAGGATTCTGCTTGAAGATTTAGCTGCAGCCTACCAACAGTCTTTGGAGCAAACAGAGATCAAACTGCCGCCGAAAAGCGATTCTTATTTATCATATGCCAATTGTCTCGCACAGATAGCCGGGAGCCGGCAATTGTTATCAGAAATAACATATTGGCAAACGATTTTAGATGCTCATAACGCTTTTCTGCCTAAGGACATGGCTGAGTCGGACAGGCATCAAAGCAGTGCCGAAACAGCTGCGTTTGTATTAGCCAGTGACTTGACTAAAAAACTGCTGTTTGAAACGCAGCAAGCTTATGGTACTGATGCCAACGAACTTTTGCTGACTGCTTTAGGAATGGCGCTTTATGAATGGAGCGGACACGAACAAATTGTGATCAGCGCTGAGGGCCATGGAAGAGAAGGACATGTTCCGAATATTGATATTTCACGAACAGTAGGTTGGTTCACTTCTATTTATCCTATCCTTCTGGACATGAGTGCACCGCATTCATCTGAAGATCAGCTCGGTTACAGAATCAAAGCGACAAAGGACAGGCTGAGAAGAGTGCCGCACAAGGGAACGGGCTACGGCTTATTAGTAAAAAAGGGAGCCATACAGCATAAAGAGCCTGAGATCAGCTTCAATTATCTTGGACAATTCAGCGAAGGTGAGGGTTCTGATTTGTTTCAACTGTCTTCTTATCAGCCTCGTTACGAAATAGCGGGGGAGAGAGAAAGAGAGTACGAGCTCGATATTAATGCTTTGATAACAGACGGACGCCTGCAAGTCAAAGCAGTATACACCCGGGTGTTCCGCGAAAACACAATTCAGTGTTTGATGGACAGCTTTCACAGTCATCTTATTGAGATCATTGAGCATTGTACAAAGAAAAAAGAACGAGAAAAAACGCTGAGCGATTTCAGCAACAAAGAACTAACGCCATCCGCATTATCTAGCATCGAAAATCTCGTTAAAGATCTTTAACTTTTGGAAAAGGTGTGTGGAATTGATGACGCAAGCAACGCAGATCCAAGATATTTATCCGTTATCGTACATGCAGGAAGGGATGCTGTTTCATTCACTGCTTGATTTCAGCTCTAAAGCCTATGTGGAACAAACCTCGTTTACCATTACAGGCAGCCTGTGTATCGATTCGTTTCAAAAGAGCTTAAATCTTCTTGTTTCCCGATACGATATTTTCAGAACCATATTCATTAAGGAGGTTCCAGACCTCACTGGGCCGCAGCAAGTTGTGCTGACAAACCGAGAATTAACCGTACAAAGGGAAGATCTTTCTCACCTGAAACATGATGAGCAGCTTGCTCTGATAGAAGAATTTATGCAGCAGGACCGGGAAAAAGGGTTTCACTTGCAAAAGGATCCGTTAATGCGGCTCACGCTTTTTGATAGAGGAGACAGCACGTATACATGTGTCTGGACGCATCACCATATCATCATGGATGGCTGGTGCCTGGGCATCATCCTCAAAGAATTCTTCAGCATGTATGACTCACTTAAAAATAACAGGCCTGTACAGCTCGGCAGCACGGTGCCTTACAGCCGTTATATTGAATGGCTCGGAGAACAAGATAAAGAAGAAACCGCTGCATACTGGAGAGATTACCTGCAGGAGTACGGCAATACCGCTTCTATTCCTAAACTAAAAAGCCGCTCAGCGAAAGGGGAATATGAAGCCGCAAATATCCGTTTTTCTTTAGAGCCGGCTATCGTTCAGAAATTGACAGCAGCTGCTCAAAATTGGGGAGTTACATTAAACACTTTATTTATGAGTCTATGGGGTGTTCTTCTCCATCGTTACAACGGTACGGATGACGCGGTCTTCGGCTCTGTTGTTTCCGGACGTCCGTCAGCGATTGACGGGATCGAGTCAATGGTCGGCTTGTTTATTAACACTGTTCCGGTGCGTATTCGATCTGCAGAGAAAATGGCATTTTCTACGCTTGTCAAATCCGTGCAGGAGGATACTTTACGTTCTGAGCAGCATGGTTATTATCCGCTTTATGAGATTCAAAACCGCAGTGCTTTGAAGCAAGGATTGATCGATCATATTCTTGTCTTTGAAAATTATCCTGTACAGCTTCAGCAGGCAGTCAATAGGCAAAGCGAAAATGACGAAAACGCTTTGAAGCTAGATGACATTTCTATGTCAGAACAAACCAGCTATGATCTTAACGTTGTCATCGTTCCAGGTGAATCATTTTATATTAAATTCAGCTACAATGCCGCCGTTTATGAACGGGAAGAGGTGCTTCGGATTCAGGGGCACCTCATGCAGGCAATGGATTGTATTTTGTCAAATCCCGATATTGCTGTCGACAACATCAACATTGTGCCTCCTGAAGAACGTAAGCTCATTCAATCGTTTAACGAAACGGAGCGCCATTATCCAAGCAAAACGCTATCCCAATTGTTTGAGGAACAGGCTCTCAAAACACCTGACGCGGCTGCTTTGAGAATGGGAGATGAGTGCCGGACATATCGGCAATTAGATGAAAGAGCCAATCAGATTGCACACGCCCTGATAGAAAAGGGAGCTCGATCTGGCGGGATTGTCGCTGTGATGATGGGACGGTCAATGGACATGGCTGCTGCCCTGCTTGGAATTTGGAAAGCCGGCGGCGCTTATCTGCCTCTTGATCCAAGTTATCCGAAAGAACGGCTTTCTTTTCTGCTGCATGACAGCCAAGCAGCTCTCTTACTGACAGAAGAGAAACTTATTTCATTCATCCCGTCAGGCTATGAAGGCAGAATTGTGACATCAGAACATACAACACATTACAAAACGGACTCTCCTGATGCATCGATTGGTGAGCTTGCCTACCTGATCTATACGTCAGGAACGACAGGACGGCCAAAAGGAGTGCTCGTTGACCATCAAGGAATTGCAAATACCTTGCAGTGGAGACGGGAAGAGTACGGCATGAGCGAAGGGGATACAGCACTTCATCTGTTTTCCTATGTTTTCGACGGCTGCGTGACGAGCTTGTTTACTCCGCTTCTGTCCGGCGCATGCGTGCTGCTGACAACAGATAGTGAAGCGAAGGACGTGCTCGCCCTTAGACGGAAAATAGCTCAATACAAGGTCAGTCATATGCTTATTGTTCCTTCCCTGTACCGGGTGTTATTAGAAGTGCTGACTGCTGAAGATGCAAAAAGTCTTCGTATCGTGACATTTGCGGGCGAGGCAGTGACTCCTGACCTGCTTGAGACCAGCAGAAAGATTTGTCCCTCCGCTGAACTTGCAAATGAATATGGACCGACAGAAAACAGTGTGGCAACAACAATCTTTCGTCATCTGAACGAAGAAGAGAGAATCACGATCGGACACCCGATCGCCAATACAAAAGTATATATTTTACAAGGAGAGCAACTGCAGCCGATAGGCGCGGCGGGTGAACTGTGTATTTCCGGCGCGGGTCTCGCACGGGGGTACTATAAGCGGACAGAGCTAACAGAGAAAGCATTCACAGACCATCCATTCCTCAAAGGGGAACGCTTATATCGAACCGGAGATGCAGGGCGCTTCCTGCCTGACGGCACGATTGAATATATTGGACGTTTTGATGATCAGGTAAAAATCAGGGGATATCGCATTGAATTAAGTGAGATTGAAACTGTTCTTCGGCAAGCATCTGGAGTGAAGGAAGCTGCAGTGCTGGCCCGTGATGTTTCTGATGAGGAAAAGGAACTCGTTGCTTATATCGTTCCGGAAAAAGGAAACGGCCTTCCGAATCTGCACCAGCATCTTGCCGGTACATTGCCGTCCTATATGATTCCCGCAAGCATCATCAAAATCACTCAAATGCCGTTAACATCCAGCGGGAAGCTCGACCGTTCCGCACTTCCGGAACCAGAAAACACAACAAGCTTAACGTACATGCCGCCACAAACCTTAATGGAAACTGAACTGGTACGCATTTGGGAAGAGGTGCTGAACAAAAATCAAATCGGTATTCGCGATGATTTCTTTCAATTGGGCGGACAGTCCTTAAAAGCAGCCACACTCGTATCAAGAATACATAAACGGCTGAATATCGAGCTGCCGCTCAGTGACGTTTTTTCTTATCCGACCGTGGAAAGCATGGCAGCCAAACTGATGAGTTTACGTGAGCATGCTTTTACACAGATTGAACCTGCGGATTTTAGAGATGTCTATCCGCTGTCTTTCTCGCAAAAAAGATTATACGCTCTTTACCAGTTGGCAGATGACAGCACAGGCTACAACATGCCGGCGGTACTGGAACTGCGAGGACATTTGGATCGCGGGAGATTGAGAAAAGTTCTCACAGAGCTTGTGAATCGGCATGAATCATTGCGTACGGCATTTGAACTGAACAACGGAGAGCCAGTGCAAAAGATTCATCCGGCGCTGGCAGCTGATCTGAAAGAGCTTGAAATTGAATCAGAGCAAATGCTGCAGTCTGCGATCTCGTCCTTTATCAAACCGTTTGATCTCACCGTGGGACCGCTTTTTAGAGCAAGCTTGATTTCTCTCGAAAAAGAAAGAGCCTATTTGTTGCTTGATATGCATCACATCATTGCTGACGGAATCTCTATGAGTACACTCGTCCAAGAATTCACTGATCTTTATTGCGGAAAAGAGCTTCCAGCTTTAAACCTGCATTATAAGGATTTTGCGGTTTGGCAGCAAGAGAAGTTTCCGGAAACGCATTACAGCAAACAGGAGGCCTACTGGATGAAGCAGCTTGGCGGCAGCCTTCCAGTATTGGATTTGCCGCTTGATAAAACGAGGCCGCTTCTGCCTGATTTCAGCGGCGGAACATTTGAAGTAAACATTGATAAAAGAACGGCGGAAGAACTGCACCGCTTGATGTTTGAAACGGGAACGACGATGTATATGCTCCTTCTGGCTGTCTATTCCATCATGCTTTCCAAACTGAGCGGGCAGGAGGATATTGTTGTCGGCTCGCCTGCTGCCGGGAGACCGCACGCTGATCTGGAGCGAGTCATCGGGATGTTTGTCAATACATTAGCTATGCGATGCCAGCCTGAGGGCCGCAAAACGTTCAGCTCTTATTTGCAGGAAATTCGCGAACTTGCTCTGACTGCATACGAGCATCAGGATTATCCTTTTGAAGAGCTCGTCAATAAACTTGAAACGAAACGGGAGGTAAATCGCAATCCGCTGTTTGACGCGATGCTCGTGCTTCAAAACAGCGAAGATTTCCGGTTTGAAGTGCCTGGTTTATCTATCTCGTCTGTAACCCCGTCACACAATGTATCTAAATTCGATTTGACATTACACGCTGAGGAGCATTCCGATGGCATTCGCTGCCGCCTCGAATACAGTACCGCGCTGTTTGAAGATGAGACCATTGCAAGATGGGCTTCCCATTTTATTGAGCTGGTGAAAGGAATAACGTCTGATATCCATATGAAGCTTTCGGAAATGCAATTGCTATCTGCTCCAGCGCGCGAATTGCTTCTTGAAACGATGGGTCAGTATGCTGACTATCCAAGAGATGAAAGCATCGTTCGTTTATTTGAAAAACAAGCAGCTGAACATCCCGAACATACCGCAGTCGTATGCGATCATATACGGCTGACTTATCGCGACCTGAATGAAAAAGCAGAACGGACAGCGGCTATGCTGATGAAAAAAGGAGTCCGATCCGGGGATATCATCGGTTTATTGTTTGATCGATCGCCTGATATGGTGATTGGCGTTTTATCTATTCTAAAGGCCGGAGGGGCATACTTGCCGATTGACCCTGAATATCCTCAAGAACGCATCAGCTTTATGCTGAATGACAGCGGGGCAAGAATTCTCCTGACAGAGCACGGACACAACAAGCCGGCGGATTACCATGGGCAAATTTTATACCTGAATGACGCCGAAAACGAATTGATTTCGCCTGATTTGAAAGCGCAAGAAACATTAGCAGACCAGCCAGCTTATGTGATTTATACATCTGGAACCACTGGGCAGCCAAAGGGCGTCGTTGTCGAGCATCGCAATGTGATTAGTCTATTGAAGCATCAGGACCTGCCTTTTGATTTTGGCAGTGAGGACGTTTGGACTTTATTTCATTCATATTGCTTTGATTTCTCAGTATGGGAAATGTTCGGAGCGTTGCTGAATGGAAGTACGCTGGTTGTTGTCTCCAGAGAAACAGCCCGCGATCCAAATGCATTCCGCCTATTGTTAAAAAACGAAGGCGTCACAGTACTCAATCAGACTCCAACTGCTTTTTACGGACTCATTCATGAAGAAGAAAACCATACGGACCGATTACATGTGCGATACGTTATTTTCGGCGGAGAAGCTTTACAGCCCGGCATGCTTGTAACCTGGAACGAGAAATACCCTGATACAGACCTGATCAATATGTACGGCATTACTGAAACAACTGTACATGTGACATATAAGAAATTGTCCTCAGCTGATATAGAAAAAAATAAAAGCAATATCGGAAAACCGCTGGCAACTCTTCAGGCATATGTGATGGATGCTCATATGAATCTTCAGCCTGCAGGAGTTCCAGGAGAGCTGTATATTGGCGGAGAAGGGGTAGCCCGGGGATATTTGAACAGAGATGATCTGACCGCGGCCCGATTTGTACCTAATCCTTATCTTCCGGGAGACAGATTATACCGAACCGGAGACCTTGCAAAGCGTCTGGCAAGTGGAGATCTGGAATATATGGGCCGCATTGATGATCAAGTAAAGGTGAGAGGACACCGCATCGAGCTCGGCGAAATCCAGGCGTCTCTGCTTCAGCTTCCAATAATCAAAGAGGCGGCTGTCATCACAAGAGATGATGAACAAGGCCGATCCGCTGTGTATGCTTACTTGGTTGCTGAAGATGGACAGGTCGTAAATGAAGCAGATATCAGGGCTGCCCTGAGAGGCGTTCTGCCTGATTTTATGGTGCCTGCCCGCTTGATCCAGATTGACAGCATCCCGCTGACGGTTAACGGCAAGCTCGACCAGAAAGCCCTGCCGGAACCAGATAAGCGCGCTCAAGATGAGAATGATATCAGCCCTAGAAATGAGATTGAAAAGGCGATGGCTGACATTTGGGAGGAACTGCTCGAAGCGGAGGAGATAGGTGTCAGCGCGAATTTCTTTGAGCTTGGAGGGGATTCAATAAAAGCGTTGCAGGTGTGTGCACGGCTGAAGCAGCGAGGCTATGAAACGACAGTGCGTGAGATGTTTGAGCATCAGACGCTTGGTGAACTGTCCGCCCGCGTTCGAAAAGCCGTACGCGTAATTGACCAAACGCCAGTCGAAGGCGAGCTGACTTGGACACCTGTACAGCAATGGTTTTTCTCACAATCATTGGAAGCCCATCATTTTAATCAATCTGTCATGCTCTACCGGGCTGAACGATTTGATGACACTGCACTCAGAAATGTGCTGAGAAGCCTGGTGACTCATCATGACGCACTGAGAATCATATGCCGTTACAAAGATGGCAAGCCTGTACAGGTTAACAGAGGAGCAGATCTTCCGGATGAGGAGCTATATGCCTTCGATCTGTTTGATATAAGAGATCATCGTTCAAATACAGCTGGAAATGCACAGGGCTTGTCAGCCGAAGCACACAAACAGATTGAAGAAATGGCAAACCAAATTCAGCAAACCATTCGATTGGAGACTGGTCCTTTGCTTCATGCTGGTTTGTTTAAAGCCGAAGATGGAGACCATTTGTTTCTGACGATCCATCACTTAGTCATTGATGCCGTTTCATGGCGCATTTTATTTGAGGACTTTTCAATTGCTTACGAACAGGCAGTCTCAGGAAAAACCATCGTACTGCCGGAAAAAACCGATTCATATTTCACCTATGCACAGACATTGGCTGACTATTCAAAAAGCCGTCGGCTGCAGCGTGAAATCGCGTATTGGAATGAGCGGGAGGACCGGCATATTAAGCGTATTCCCAAAGATCATTCGGTCACATCGAACTCATTCAAAGATACAGAAGTAATTGATTTCGAGCTGTCTCGTGAAGATACAGAATTGCTTTTAACTGCTGCAAACAATGCATACAACACGGAAACGAATGATATCCTTCTGACTGCTTTAGGCCTAGGTTTGCAGGAATGGACGGGACTTGACCATTTCAAAATCAGTATGGAGGGCCACGGCAGAGAAGATTATCTTGACAATATTGACATGAACAGAACAGTAGGCTGGTTCACTTCAATTTATCCTGTATGGCTTGATATGAGTGATTCTGACTATACGGATGAAGGTGAGCGGCTAGGGCGACACATTAAGCAGACAAAAGACATGCTGCACCGGATACCGCATAAAGGCGCGGGCTATGGAGTGCTGAAATATATCAACAAGATATGGGATTCTGAGTACAGCGATCCGGAAATCAGCTTTAATTACTTAGGCCAGTTTGATCAGGATGTTCAATCAAAAGCTTTTGAGATTTCTGATATTAAGACAGGAAATGAAATCAGCCCGGATTGGGAGCGTCCTTATGTGCTTGATATCAGCGGAGCCGTTTCATCAGGATGCCTGCACATGCACATTATTTATAACCGTCTTCAATTTAAGAAACAAACCGTACAAGCATTAGCCGATCATCTTAAACATGCGCTTGAAAACATAATTCAGCATTGCGCGGGCAAAGAAAACCGCGAATGGAGTGCGGCTGATTTTACTGATGAGGATTTAACGCTGGAGGATTTAAGTGAGATTATGGGGGCCATCAACAAACTATAGGAGAGGAGATTCATTGATGCCGCAGCAACCCGAAATACAGGATATATATCCCTTGTCTTTTATGCAGGAGGGGATGCTTTTTCATTCGCTGTATGATGAACAGTCGAGAGCTTATTTTGAACAGGCGTCTTTTACAATCAATGGGCAGCTTGACTTAGACCGTTTCCAGAAAAGTATGGACGCTGTTTTTGACAGGTATGAAATCTTTCGAACGACTTTTATCTACAAAAATGTAGCCAAGCCTCGTCAGGTGGTGCTTAAAAACCGTCCTTGCCATGTTCATTTTGAAGATATTTCTCATCTTAATGAGAGAGACAAAGAACATTGTACAGAAGCATTCAAGGAACGAGATAAAAAAAGGGGCTTTGATCTTCAGTCGGATGTACTGATGAGAATATCCGTTTTAAAATGGGCGCCTGAGCGTTACGTGTGCATCTGGAGCCATCACCATATTTTAATGGACGGATGGTGCTTAGGCATCATCATCAAAGACTTTCTCCACATTTATCAAGCGCTGGGAGAAGGGCGGCTTCCATATTTGCAGCCAGTTCAGCCGTACGGAACGTATATTAAATGGCTGATGCAGCAGGATCGTGAAGAGGCAGCTGCATATTGGAAAAAGCGGCTGCAGCATTTCGAGAAAGCTTCTTCTTTGCCAAAAAGAAACGAGCAAGTATCAGAAGGTGAATTACAGCAGGTCACGTTTACCATCTCTGAAAAAGAAACATCCGATTTGCAGAAAATCGCAGCAGCATCCGGTGCAACGCTTAACACCGTTTTCCAAGCTTTGTGGGGGATTTTGCTGCAAAAATTCAATCGCTGTGACGATGCCGTGTTCGGATCAGTCGTCTCAGGCAGGCCCTCTGAGCTGGAGGATGTAGAAAATATAGTCGGCCTTTTTATCAATACCATTCCCATCCGGGTCCAAAGCAAAGCTCTTTCTTTCTCTGGCCTGGTCAGCCGGATGCAAAAGGAAATGACTGAAGCAGAAGCATACAGCTATTTCCCTCTATATGACATTCAAGCACAGAGTGCTCTTAAACAAGAGCTCATTGATCATATTATCGTGTTTGAAAACGTGCCGACCCAGCAAGAAATTGAAGGACTGAACCAGACTGGATCGTTCGGTTTCTCAGTGGAAAACTTTGCGATGGCGGAGGAGACTAATTATGGATGCAGCGTCAAAGTGATTCCAGGCCGCACATTGTTCGTGCGCATCAATTTTCATACAGGTTTATATGAGCCTGGCATAATGGCTGAGATAAAAGATTATTTACAGCATATGATTTCGGCTGTCATCTCTGATCCTTCTCTTCCTGTTTCAAAGATGACGTTACTAGATAAAGACAAAACACAGAAAATGGTTGCTGAATATAATACGACGGGAGCTGTTTCAGCGTTAGCTCCGACGCTGCACGGGCTGTTTGAATGTCAGGCGGCTTTGACGCCGGATCGGACGGCTTTGCGCTTTTCTGGCGGCTCGCTGACTTACGCGCAGCTTGACATGTACGCCAACAGGCTGGCAGCGCGCCTTACGGCGCATGGTGTCACGAAGGAAAGCATTGTCGGTGTTCTAAGCGAGCGTTCGCCGGACATGCTGACAGCCGTTCTCGCCGTTTTAAAGGCAGGCGGAGCTTATGTTCCTCTCGATCCTGCATATCCAGAGGAACGGCTGAGCTATATGCTGAAAGACAGCGGGGCAGCATTGTTGCTGACGCAGCCGGGATTAAAGGCACCTGATTTTTCCGGAAAGACACTTGAAGTGGATATGACGGCTCTTGCGAATGAAGAATCTGAATATCACTCTCTTCATCAAACGGACAGCGATTCTCTCGCCTATGTGATCTATACGTCGGGCTCCACTGGACAGCCGAAAGGGGTCGCCGTGGAGCACCGCCAGGCGGTTTCCTTTCTGACCGGCATGCAGATGCAGTTTCCTTTAGAGGAAGACGACATCATTATGATGAAAACGTCTTTTTCCTTTGATGCATCTGTCTGGCAGCTGTTTTGGTGGACGCTTTCAGGTGCTTCGGCCTATCTTCTTCCGTCCGGCTGGGAGAAAGATCCGGCATTGATGGTAAAAGCCATTCGAGAGGAAGGCGTTACAACGGCTCATTTTATTCCGGCCATGCTGAACAGCTTTTTGGATCAAGCGGAAATAGAGGCACCGAGAAGCCTGAAGCGTGTATTCGCCGGAGGTGAACCGCTGGCACCCCATACGGCAGCCCGTTTCGCTTCTTTGCTGCCGGAGACATCGCTGGTTCACGGCTACGGGCCGACAGAAGCAACCGTTGATGCGGCATTTTACGCGTGTGATCCTAAGCTGGACAAGGATCGCTTGCGCCTTCCGATCGGAAAACCCGTGCCTGGCGCGCGTCTGTATGTATTAGATCCTCATTTAGCCGTACAGCCTGTCGGCGTAGCGGGAGAATTGTACATCGCCGGAGCCGGCGTCGCCAGAGGCTACTTGAATCGTCCGCAATTAACAGAAGAACGTTTTCTTGATGATCCATTTTATCCGGGTGAACGCATGTACAAAACGGGTGATTTGGCGCGCTGGCTCCCAGACGGACAGGTTGAATTCCTCGGCCGTCTGGATGACCAGGTAAAAATCCGCGGCTATCGGATTGAGCCGGGAGAAATCGAAGCCGCACTCAGAAGCATTGAAGGCGTGCGGGAAGCCGCTGTAACCGTTCGTACAGAAAGCGGCGAGACGGAATTATGTGCGTATGCGGAAGGGCTCGGAAGAAATGAAGTGCGCAAGCAGCTTGAGACATTGCTTCCGGGCTACATGATTCCTGTCCATATCATTGAGATGGAACAATGGCCGGTTACCCCGAGCGGAAAGCTCGACCGAAAAGCGCTGCCTGCTCCTGACGGAGCGGCAGATCGGGAAACCTACACAGCGCCGAGAAACCTGACAGAGATGAAGCTTTCCCAGCTGTGGGAGGAAGTGCTGAAAAGCGGACCTGTCGGCATTCACGACAACTTTTTTGACCGGGGCGGCCATTCCTTAAAAGCCACCGCGCTTGTCTCCCGGATCGCCAAGGAATTCGGTGTCCAAGTGCCGCTGAAGGATGTGTTCGCCCATCCGACGGTAGAAGGTTTGGCTTCTGTCATCAGCGAAGGAACGGAAAGTCCGTATGAAGCCATTAAGCCGGCTGAAAAACGCGAGACCTACCCGGTTTCCTCCGCCCAAAAGCGGATGTATGTGCTCCAGCAGCTGGAGGATGGAGGCACAGGCTACAATATGCCGGCAGTCTTGGAGCTGGAAGGAAAGCTGGATCTTACAAGAATGGAGGCCGTATTCAAAAAGCTGATCAAACGCCACGAGTCACTGCGCACGTCCTTTACAACGGACACAGGCGGCGAGCCGGTTCAGCGCATCCATGACGAAGTGCCGTTTACATTCCACACCTCTGTGCTCGGCGGACAAACTGAACAGGAAGCCGCGGCAGCGTTTATCCAGCCGTTTGATCTCAGCCAAGCTCCGCTGTTCCGGGCGGGGATCGTCAAGGTATCAGACGGGCGGCATCTATTACTGGTCGATATGCATCACATTATTTCAGACGGTGTGTCAGTCAATACGCTCATTCGGGAATTCGGGGAGCTGTACGCCAATCAAGAGCTACCTGCGCTTCACATTCAATATAAAGACTATGCCGTATGGCAGGAAGCCTTTAAAAAAGGAGACACGTACAAGACGCAGGAGGCGTACTGGCTGAAGCAGCTCGAAGGCGAGCTGCCCGTACTGGACCTGCCGGCTGATTACGCCCGGCCGCCGGTGCGAAGCTTCGCGGGTGATCAAGTCTCATTTACGCTCGATCAAGAACTCACAGCTGGGCTTCACAAACTCGCACGCGAGAACGGAAGCACCCTGTACATGGTGCTCCTGGCAGCTTACACAGCGTTATTGGCGCGCTTAAGCGGACAGGAAGACATCATCGTCGGGTCACCAATTGCCGGACGTCCTCACAAAGACCTTGAGCCGATACTTGGAATGTTCGTCAACACCCTGGCGCTTCGGACACGCCCGGAGGGCGAGAAGCCATTTGCACAATTTTTGCAGGAAGTGCGTGAGACTGCATTGGAAGCTTATGAACATCAGGATTATCCGTTCGAAGAGCTTGTCGACAAGCTCGGCATGACGAGGGATATGAGCCGAAATCCGCTGTTTGATGTGATGTTTGTGCTTCAGAATATGGACCAAGAATCCATGCAGCTGAAGGACCTGTGTCTCCGGCCCGCAACAAATGTGGAACATCAAGTATCAAAGTTCGATTTAACCCTGTATGCGTACGAGGAAGCTAATGGATCTATGATGTTTCAAATGGAATATAGCACTGATCTCTATCAGAAAAATACGATTGAAATGTGGCTTCAATATTTAATGAATATGCTGCGCGCCATCATCCAAGACAGCGAAGCAGCACTTGGAACAATACATGTATTGGACGAGAATGAAACCCATTTCCTTATCCATGAACTCAACTGCACAAAAAGAGAGTATCCGAGACATGAAACCATCAGCAGGCTGTTTGAGTTACAGGCTGCACAAACGCCTGATGCCATAGCTGTGGCCGGCGATGAACAAACATTAACGTACAAGGAGCTGAACATCCGGGCAAACAGGATTGCTGCTGTTCTTCGGAGAAAAGGAGTCGGACCTGAAACTGTAGTTGCATTATTAACAACACGAACTCCAGAAATTGCAGCAGGAATGCTCGGCATTTTGAAAGCTGGAGGAGCCTATCTGCCTATTGCTAAGGATCTTCCCGCTGACCGAATATCATATATGCTGTCTGACAGCGGTGCAAAAATACTCCTTCAATCTGAAAAAGCAAACAATCAACGATTAGACTTAGAGCTTAAATGTGAGAAAATCGTCATCGAAGAGATTCAAGGACAAGGAGAAACGAAGAACTTTGAATCTCCAGCAGGGCCACATTCACTCGCTTATATCATCTATACCTCAGGATCAACCGGCAAACCGAAGGGTGTCATGATTGAGCAGCGAAGTGTGATCCGTCTTGTCAAAAACAGCAATTACATTGAATTTACACCTGAAGACCGACTTCTGCTGACTTCTTCACTCGGTTTTGATGTCGTTACATTTGAAATACTCGGGCCGCTGCTAAATGGCGCTGCTTTGCATCTCACAGATAAAGAAACATTTCTGGATTCCCATCAGCTTAAGAGATACATAGAACAAAACGGAATCACTACAATGTGGCTGACAGCATCTCTTTTCAACCATTTAACAGAACAGAATGAGAAAATATTTTCCCGGCTCATAAATCTGATTATTGGCGGAGAAGCTCTGTCAGTCAGTCATGTCAATCGAATCAAGCAAGCATGCCCGGCATTGTCAATCTGGAACGGATATGGGCCGACTGAGAATACAACATTTTCGACTTGTTTTCACATTGAAAAACTGTATGAACATTCTATTCCGATCGGCCGGCCGATTGGTAATTCAACCGCATTTATCTTAAATAAATGGGGAATGCTGCAGCCGATCGGAGCTGTCGGTGAACTGTGTGTCGGCGGAGATGGTGTGGCAAGAGGCTATCTTGGTCGACCAGACCTGACGAAAGAGAAATTTGTGCCAAATCCATTTGCGCCCGGCGAACAAATGTACCGCACCGGTGATCTGGCACGCTGGCTACCGGACGGCACAATTGAATATGTAGGCCGTGTCGATGATCAGGTAAAAATAAGGGGGTACCGGGTTGAGCTCGGTGAGATTGAATCAGCGCTTCGTCATATAGACGGTGTCAAAGAAGCAGCCGTATTGGCGCGAACAGGACAATTAGGCAGCAAGGAGCTTTACGCCTATATAAGCGTGAAAGAGAGTACAGATGCTGAACAAGTGCGTACTCACCTTTCTCAAATGCTGCCAGGCTATATGATGCCAGCCTATGTGATAGAAATGGATGCTCTCCCGCTCACTGCCAACGGAAAATTGAACCGAAAAGCACTGCCTGAACCAGATATTACATCTAAACAAACGTACGTCCCGCCTCGAAATGACCTTGAAGAACAGCTTGCGATCATATGGCAGGAGGTTCTCGGGACACAGAGGATCGGAATAGAAGATTCGTTTTTTGAACTAGGCGGAGATTCAATTAAGGCTCTTCAAGTATCCGCGCGCCTCGGACGTTATGGATGGAGCTTGCATGCAAGCGATTTATTCCGCCATCCCAAAATAAAAGATTTATCACCAGTCATCCGGAAGACAGAAAGAGTAATAGACCAAGGATCTGTTCAGGGAGCTGTTCCATGGACACCTATTCAGCATTGGTTCCTCTCTCAGGATATAGAAGAAAGACACCATTTTAACCAGTCTGTCATGCTGTTTAGCCCTGATTGTTTGTCGGAAAATGCACTGCGAGCATCATTAAAAAAACTGGCAGAGCATCATGATGCCCTGCGGATGATTTATCGGGATGATAGCGGACAACAAATGCAAATCAACCAAGATATTCATGAATCCAAACTGTACAGCTTAAGGGTTTCTGATTTTTCAGATCAGGGAATCGATTGGGAAACGAGCATTAAAGAAGAAGTGGCAAATCTTCAGCAAAGTATCAATCTCCAACAAGGACCATTACTGCATGCCGCTTGGTTTAACACGCTGTCCGGAGATTATTTATTTCTCACGATTCATCATTTGGTCGTTGATGGGGTATCATGGAGAATTTTACTGGAGGACCTGTCAGCGGCATATCATCAAGCAGCTTCAGGACAGGCTATACAGCTTCCGCCTAAAACAGATTCCTATCAGGAATACGCACGGCGAATTCAAGATTATGCCCAAAGCAGCAAGCTGATTCGCGAGGAAACGTACTGGCGGACGGTTGAAGAGGAAAAAGCAGCGGAACTGCCATATGAAATGCCTTATATGGAGAATAGGAACAGCAGTGAAAGGGAAACATTGCGCTTTTCACTCACTGAAGCAGACTCCGCGGTCTTGCTGCAAAAAGTAAACCACGCTTATGGCACAGATACACAAGATATTCTTTTGACGGCGGCTTCATTAGCAATTTGTGACTGGACAGGGGGCAGCAAGCTCCGTTTGGCAATGGAGGGACACGGAAGAGAACACATTCTGCCGGATTTAGACATCAGCCGCACGGTTGGCTGGTTTACATCCATTTACCCCGTCCTTATTGACTTTGAAAATCAAGCGGATGAGTTTGGAGCCGCAGTTAAAACCGTGAAAGATACATTGGGCCGGATACCGAACAAAGGGGTAGGGTACGGCATGTTGAAATATCTTACACCTCCCGAACATAAAAGCATGGTGTTTTCAAAAACACCTGAAATCGGCTTTAACTATTTAGGGCAGTTCAACGACATAGAAAGTCAAGACCGTTTCCGCCCATCCGGTCTTGGGAGCGGTAAGGACATCACTCCTACTTGGAAGCGGGAGCAGCTTATTGAGATGAGTGCAATGGCAGCTGAAAATCGGCTTCATTTTCAGCTCAGCTATCCGCCGGCACAGTTTCACAGGGGTACAATGGAGCGGCTCATCAACATGATTGAATGCTATTTGCAGGATATTATGAAACACTGTTCTGAAAAACAGAACACAGAAAAGACGCTGAGCGATTTCAGCAGCCAATCATTAACGGCAGAGGATTTGGACAGTATATCCAGCTTGGTGGAAGACTTGTAGAAAATCGTGACAGGGAGATATGAACATGACAAAAGCGAATTCAATTCAGGATATTTATCCGCTGTCTTATATGCAGGAAGGAATGCTCTTTCATTCCCTCCTGCAAAAAGATTCACGGGCATATGTTGAACAAGCCTCTTTTACAATAGAGGGCGAAGTCAATTTGCAGTTTTTCCAAGAGAGCATCAATGCTTTAGTAGCAAGACATGACATTTTCAGAACGATTTTCATCAGCCAAAATGTCTCTTCACCTCAGCAGGTTGTCCTGAGGGAACGGACTGTCAGTGTACAGGAGGAGGACATTGCTCATTTAGATGAAGCGGACCAATCTGCGTTTGTCAAACAAATAAAAGAAAAGGACCGCGCCAAAGGGTTTCATCTGCAAAAAGATATGCTCATGCGCATCACACTTATTCGAACCGGAAAGCGGCAATATACTTGTATTTGGACCTTTCACCACATCATGATGGACGGCTGGTGCCTCGGCATAGTACTAAAAGAATTCCTTCAGATTTATGCATCAAAAATAAAAGGGGCTCCATTATCATTGGAGCCCGTTCAGCCATACGGAACTTATATCAATTGGCTGGTGGAGCAAGATAAAGAGAAAGCTGTTTCCTATTGGGACAATTATCTTTCCGGCATTGAGCAGCAAACCTTGCTCCCGAAGCAGAAAAAAACAAAGAGCACAAGCAGGCAGGAGCAAATTACATTTTCATTTTCAAAAGAAGACAGCAGCAGGCTGTCAGAGCTTGCCGTAAGAGAAGAAGTCACACTCAGTACAATTTTCCATACCCTATGGGGAATTCTTCTTCAAAAATATAACAATAGTGATGACGCGGTATTCGGTTCTGTCATTTCAGGAAGGCCCTCAGACATTGAAGGAATTGAACAAATGGTCGGGCTTTTCATCAACACGATTCCCATACGGCTGCATGGATCAAAAACGCCATTTTTACAGCTCGTAAAAGACATGCAAAAGGATCGCCTTGCTGCAGAAGCATACAGCTACCATCCTCTATACGAGATACAGTCCCGTTCAGCAGTCAAACAAGGTTTGATTGATCACATTCTTGTATTTGAAAACTATCCGGTCCAGAAAGAAATAGAAATGCTGAACAGCCAGGAGCACGATTCAGATCTTTTTCAGATTCATGACTTCACAGTGGCGGATGAAACCAATTACAGCTTTTATCTTATGGTGGCGCCAGCGGAAGAAATCCATATAAAAATGAGCTATGATGCAGCACTGCATGACCGATCCTTTGTGCTTTCTGTTAAGGAGCATCTTTTGAACACTGTTTCCCAAATCTTAGATCATCCGCATCTCTCACCCGAAGACATCGATATCACAACAGACACTGAAAAGCTGCAGCTGATTGGGGAAATCAAAGATCGCAAACCCGTTTACGAAACCATCCATGCCATGTTTGAAAAACAGGCAGAAAAGACGCCTGACGCGCGGGCTGTGATTGATCAAGCGCATTCTCTGACCTATAAAGAATTGAACGAATCCGCCAACAGATTGGCACGGCATTTGCGGAATAAAGGCATTATGAGGCAGGAACCTGTCGCAATCATGATGGAACGCTCAACTGAGTTCATTATAGGTGTTCTCGGTATATTGAAGGCTGGAGGCGCCATTGTTCCAATCGATCCCCATTATCCGTCTGACAGAATCCATAATATTCTGAATGACAGCGGCTGCTCTCATGTCGTTTCACAAGCGCGTTTTGCACCTTTGCTTGAGACTGGCCTGAATGTTACCTATATGGAAGATACTCAAATCGAAGACAGCAGCTGCTTACATTCAGTGAATAGTGCTGACGATCTGCTCTATATGATTTACACATCAGGCACAACAGGAAAACCAAAAGGCGTTCAATTTGAACATCGAAATATGGCGAACTTGCTGCAGTTCGAATTCACTCGCTCTGGCATTGACTTTGAAAATGATGTTTTGCAATTTGCAACTCCTGCCTTTGACGTCTGCTATCAAGAAATATTTTCAACATTGCTGGGAGGCGGCACACTTCATATCGTGCCAGAAGCTATAAAAAGAGACGTACCTCAGCTGTTTGCATTTATAAAAGAGCATCAGACGACTATTGTGTTTCTCCCAACGGCTTTTATCAAAATGATTTTCAGCGAACAGGAATTTGCGAACGCGTTTCCTCATGATGTAAAACACCTGATTACAGCCGGTGAGCAATTAATCGTTTCCAGTCTTCTCCAAGATGTTTTACGCCAGCGCAGCATGTACTTGCACAATCATTATGGACCTTCAGAAACTCATGTAGTATCGGCATATACCATATATCCGGGTGACCAAATTCCGGAGTTTCCTCCGATCGGAAAACCGATTGATTGTACTGATCTGTATATTTTAAATCGCCAAAAACAGCTGCAGCCCCGGGGGGTATCAGGAGAACTATATATTTCCGGTTCAAGTGTCGCCAGAGGTTATACCAATAACGATAAACTGACGCGAGAGAAATTTTTACCCGATCCCTTCAGGCCCGGAGCGGTCATGTACCGAACCGGAGATGTAGCGAGAATTCGTGAAGACGGCAGCTTTGAATATATCGGTCGAGCCGACGATCAAGTGAAAATCAGAGGTTATCGAATCGAGCCGCAAGAAATAGAAATCGCGTTAATGAAGCATCCAGAGGTCAAAGAAGCTGCTATTCTTATCCGGCAAAATCAAGGTGAAGAACATGAGTTATGCGCTTATTATTGCAGTATGCACAGGCTGGATTCCTCGGCTTTGCGACAATATCTGGCAAATGAGCTCCCAGAATATATGATTCCGGCCAAATGGGTCAGGGTTGACAGCATTCCTTTGACGCCGAACGGAAAAGTCGATCAATCAGCTCTTCCAGAACCGGAAGCTTCAATCAGCAGTAATACATACGCTGCTCCGCGGAACCTGTTAGAGGTAAAGCTTTCGCAGCTGTTTGAAGATGTGCTGAAGGAAGCCTCGATCGGCATTCACGACAACTTTTTTGACCGCGGCGGACACTCGTTAAAAGCAACGGTGCTTGTGTCGCGAATCGCCAAGGAATTTCATGTTCAAGTCCCGCTGAAGGACGTATTTGCCCATCCGACAGTGGAAGGATTGGCTCTCATTATTCGACATGCAGAGGAAAATCCCTTTTCGTCAATTGCACAGGCAAAAGAACAACCGACGTACCCAGTATCATCAGCTCAAAAGCGGATGTACGTGCTCCAGCATCTAGATAATGGCGGTGTCGGCTACAACATGCCGGCAGTTTTAGAACTGGAAGGGAAGCTTGATCGCGAAAAACTGGCTGCTGTATTCAAGGAACTGATCAGCCGGCATGAGCCGCTTCGAACGTCCTTTGTGCCGGGAGAAGATGCCGAGCCCGTACAGCGTATTCACAGTGAGGTTCCGTTTACGTTAAGTGAAGAAGCCTCTGCTGCTGGATTTGTCCGTCCATTTGACCTCAGTCAAGCGCCGTTATTCAGAGCTGGCCTTGTGAAACTGGCGAACGAGAAGCATTTACTGCTGGTGGACATGCATCATATCATTTCCGATGGTGTATCCGTTCAGCTTTTAATCCGCGAATTCACTGAGCGTTATGCAAATCGGGCGCTTAAGCCGTTACGAATCCAATATAAAGATTACGCCGTTTGGCAGCAGGAATTTCAAAAGGGAGACACATACAAAAAGCAGGAGACTTACTGGCTGAGACAGTTTAGCGGTGAGCTGCCGGTGCTCGAGCTCCCAACAGACAAGCGCCGACCGGCAGAACGGAATTTCACAGGCGGCAAAGTTTTATTTCAAATGAATGAAGAAATCACGTCCCGCCTGAAGCAGCTAGCCCGCAAAAATGAGAGCACGCTGTACATGACGCTACTCGCATTGTATTCAGCTTTTTTGTCGCGGTTAAGCGGTCAGGAAGACATCGTGATCGGTTCGCCTATTGCCGGGCGCTCGCATTCCGATCTTGAAGCGGTCCTTGGCATGTTCGTCAATACATTAGCGCTCCGGACGCACCCAGCCGGCAATAAGACATTTACGGATTTTCTCAAGGAAGTCAAGCAGACTGCACTGGAAGCCTATGAGCATCAGGATTATCCGTTTGAAGAGCTGGTTGATCAACTCGGTGTGCAGCGGGAAATGAGCCGGAATCCGCTGTTTGATACAACACTTGTACTGCAAAATATGGAAAAGCAAACGCTGAAAATGAATGATTTGCTGCTCAGATGGAACGATTTGCAGCATCCGATATCTAAGTTCGATATTTCCCTGTATGTCACGGAGCATGAAGCTGAGCTGTACTGTCAATTTGAATACAGTACCGCTTTGTTTGAAGAAGATACCGTTCAAAGGTGGGCCGACCTTTTTACGACACTTGTGGAAAACACAGCTTCCAGTCCTGACATGGAATTGGACGATATCCCGATCCTGACTTTAGAAGAAAGGTCTTTCATTGACTCATGCCAGCCGCTTGAAGGGACAGGCTATCCGTTGAAACAGACCCTGCACCATGCACTCGAACAGCAAGCGGCAAAAACACCTGACCAACCGGCCGTGATCGTTGAAGCCGGAGAGATAACCTACAAGGAATTGAACGAACAGGCTAACCGTGTAGCCTGGGAGCTGATCGACCGCGGAGTAAAAGCCGAAACGACTGTTGCCATTATGGGAAGGCGTTCCCCTGAAATGCTGATCGGGATTTATGCGATTCTAAAAGCAGGCGGCGCTTATCTTCCTATTGACCCGGATTATCCAGAGGAACGGATCCGCTTTTTGCTGAAGGACAGCGATGCTGGCATTCTCCTTATTCAATCTGACAATCTAGACATTCCGGCTTTTGATGGAGAAATCGTTCATCTCAGTCAATTAAACAGCGGGCTGAAACGTCGTCTGTCCAATCCAAATGTTGAAGTCTATCCGGATTCTTTAGCCTATATGATTTATACATCCGGCTCTACTGGAAGACCTAAGGGTGTACAGGTTGAGCATCAATCTGCAGTGAATTTTTTAAATTCCCTTCAGCTCCGCTATCCTATGAACCAGTCGGACGTCATTTTGCATAAAACGTCGTATTCCTTCGATGCTTCGATATGGGAGCTGTTTTGGTGGCCGTATGCCGGCGCCTCTGTTTATCTGCTTTCTCAAGGAGGCGAAAAAGAACCGGATATGATATTGAAGGTCATAGAAGAACAGCAGATTACAGCGATGCATTTTGTGCCTTCTATGCTTCATGCGTTTTTAGAATATCTAAAAAATGGCCCTGTACCGATCAAAACGAACAGGCTGAAGAGGGTGTTTTCTGGAGGCGAACAGCTGGGGGCACATCTTGTCTCTCGGTTCTGTGAATTGCTTCCAGATGTTACATTAACCAATTCCTATGGGCCTACCGAAGCTACTGTAGAAGCGGCATACTTTGATTGCCCGCTGGATGAAAAACTTGACCGCATTCCCATTGGCAAACCTATTCATCATGTCAGATTGTATATTCTGAACCAGAAGCAGAGGATGCTGCCTGCTGGATGTATCGGAGAATTGTACATCGCCGGAGCCGGCGTCGCCAGAGGCTACTTGAATCGTCCGCAATTAACAGAAGAACGTTTTCTTGATGATCCATTTTATCCGGGTGAACGCATGTACAAAACGGGTGATTTGGCGCGCTGGCTCCCAGACGGACAGGTTGAATTCCTCGGCCGTCTGGATGACCAGGTAAAAATCCGCGGCTATCGGATTGAGCCGGGAGAAATCGAAGCCGCACTCAGAAGCATTGAAGGCGTGCGGGAAGCCGCTGTAACCGTTCGTACAGAAAGCGGCGAGCCGGAATTATGTGCGTATGCGGAAGGACTCGGCAGAAATGAAGTGCGCAAGCAGCTTGAGACATTGCTTCCGGGCTACATGATTCCTGTCCATATCATTGAGATGGAACAATGGCCGGTTACCCCGAGCGGAAAGCTCGACCGAAAAGCGCTGCCTGCTCCTGACGGAGCGGCAGATCGGGAAACCTACACAGCGCCGAGAAACCTGACAGAGATGAAGCTTTCCCAGCTGTGGGAGGAAGTGCTGAAAAGCGGACCTGTCGGCATTCACGACAACTTTTTTGACCGGGGCGGCCATTCCTTAAAAGCCACCGCGCTTGTCTCCCGGATCGCCAAGGAATTCGGCGTCCAAGTGCCGCTGAAGGATGTGTTTTCCCATCCGACGGTAGAAGGTTTGGCTTCTGTCATCAGCGAAGGAACGGAAAGTCCGTATGAAGCCATGAAGCCGGCTGAAAAACGCGAGACCTACCCGGTTTCCTCCGCCCAAAAGCGGATGTATGTGCTCCAGCAGCTGGAGGATGGAGGCACAGGCTACAATATGCCGGCAGTCTTGGAGCTGGAAGGAAAGCTGGATCTTACAAGAATGGATGCCGTATTCAAAAAGCTGATCAAACGCCACGAGTCACTGCGCACGTCCTTTACAACGGACACAGACGGCGAGCCGGTTCAGCGCATCCATGACGAAGTGCCGTTTACATTCCGCACCTCTGTGCTCGGCGGACAAACTGAACAGGAAGCCGCGGCAGCGTTTATCCAGCCGTTTGATCTCAGCCAAGCTCCGCTGTTCCGAGCGGGGATCGTCAAGGTATCAGACGGGCGGCATCTATTACTGGTCGATATGCATCACATTATTTCAGACGGTGTTTCAGTCAATACGCTCATTCGGGAATTCGGGGAGCTGTACGCCAATCAAGAGCTACCTGCGCTTCACATTCAATATAAAGACTATGCCGTATGGCAGGAGGCCTTTAAAAAAGGAGACACGTACAAGACGCAGGAGGCGTACTGGCTGAAGCAGCTCGAAGGCGAGCTGCCCGTACTGGACCTGCCGGCTGATTACGCCCGGCCGCCGGTGCGAAGCTTCGCGGGTGATCAAGTCTCATTTACGCTCGATCAAGAACTCACAGCCGGGCTTCACAAACTCGCACGCGAGAACGGAAGCACCCTGTACATGGTGCTCCTGGCAGCTTACACAGCGTTATTGGCGCGCTTAAGCGGACAGGAAGACATCATCGTCGGGTCACCAATTGCCGGACGTCCTCACAAAGACCTTGAGCCGATACTTGGAATGTTCGTCAACACCCTGGCGCTTCGGGCACGCCCGGAGGGCGGGAAGCCGTTTGCGCAATTTTTGCAGGAAGTGCGTGAGACTGCCTTGGAAGCTTACGAACATCAGGATTATCCGTTCGAAGAGCTTGTCGACAAGCTCGGCGTAACAAGGGATATGAGCCGAAATCCAGTGTTTGATGCGATGTTAGTCGTTCAAAATACAGAGCAACAGACTTTGGAGCTGGATGACATACAACTTCAGCCGACCGGCGTTTCTCATCATGTTTCTAAGTTTGATATCACATTGCAGGCTTCTGAAGGTGACGAGCAAATTCATTTGCAATTTGAATATTCAACTTCGCTTTTTCAAAAAGCAACGATAAAACAATGGACATATCATCTGACAAATTTGCTGAGCCATATCGTCAAAAATCCGAACACACTTCTTAACAATATCGACATTCTGACTCATGAAGAGCGAAACAAACTGTTGAATGAGTTTAACAGCGGGCAAGAAAATGAACATAAAGTCCAAACAATCGATCAGCTGTTTGAAAAACAAGCAGCGCTGACTCCGAATGCTCCTGCACTTGTCAGCAGAGAAAACACGCTCACCTATCAGGAACTGGACGAATGGTCCAATGGCATTGCATGGGCCCTTCGAGACCGCGGGGTTAAACCGGACACACCAGTCGGAATTATGATGCCTCGTTCATTCAGCATGATTGCAGCCATTCTGGGCGTTTGGAAAGCCGGCGGCTGTTATGTCCCGATTGATCCGGAATACCCGGCGGAACGGAAACGCTATATACTCGGCGACAGCCGAACCAAACTGCTTATCACTTTACCTGCTGTGGAGCAAGAAGCACTTGAAGATTTTGAAGGTGAGATATTCGCTATAGAGACCGCGGAGACATACGACGGATCACCGCTTCCTCAAGTGTCACGCCCTCAGCATTTGGCTTATATCATTTACACTTCAGGAACGACAGGCCAGCCAAAAGGCGTGATGGTTGAGCATAAAGGAATAGCCAACACCCTGCAGTGGCGGCGAAATGCTTATGCTTTGAATGAGACAGACACAGTCCTTCAGCTCTTTTCTTTTTCGTTTGACGGCTTTTTAACAAGTATGTTCACACCGCTTTTGTCAGGTGCAAAGACAGTGCTGCCTGATGAAAACGAAGCGAAAGATATTTTGTCCATTAAGCATGATCTATCTCATCATCGGATTACACATATGATTATCGTCCCTGTTTTATATCGGGCACTTTTGGACGTCATACAGCCGGAAGATGCGAAGACGCTTAGGGTAGTCACGCTTGCAGGAGAAGCAGCTGACCGGGAATTGATAGACCGCAGCATGGCAATATGCCCGAATACAGAGCTAGCAAATGAATATGGGCCGACAGAAAACAGTGTGGCAACCACAGCTATGAGACATATGGAACGGCAGAAAAACGTATGCATCGGCCGGCCGATCGACAATACTGAAGTGCTGATTTTAAACGGGGATCAGCTTCAGCCAATCGGAGTTGCCGGCGAGCTTTGCATAGCAGGAACAGGGCTTGCGAGAGGGTACGTCAATCTTCCGGAACTGACAGCAAAAACGTTCGTTCAGTACCCATTCCAGCCCGAAAAACGCATGTACCGAACAGGTGACGCAGCCAGATGGATGGCAGACGGTACAATCGAATACTTAGGACGAATGGACGATCAAGTCAAAATCAGGGGCCACCGTGTAGAAACGAAAGAAATTGAATCGGTTATCCGCCGTATAAGCGGAGTAAAAGAGGCTGTTGTCCTTGCTCGCGAAACAGCGCCTGCTCAAACCGAATTATGTGCTTACATTGTGGCAGAGCAAGACTTTAATACAGAAATGCTGCGTGCCGAATTAAAAAAACAGCTGCCTTTATATATGATGCCGGCGTTTATTCAAACGATGGACTCGCTTCCTTTGTCACCAAATGGCAAGCTGGATCGCCGGGCACTTCCAGAACCGGCATTCAATCCAGTACGTACATTCCATGCACCGAACAGCGAGATGGAACAAAAACTGGCAGATATATGGGGTGAAGTGCTCGGTGCAGAGAAAATCGGAATTGATGATTCGTTCTTTGAGCTCGGAGGAGATTCCATTAAAGCGTTACAGGTGTCAGCACGGCTTCATCGAATAGGGAAACAAATGTCGGTTAAAGATTTATTCAGTCATCCGACAATTAAAGAACTGGCAGCATATATCCGTGATTCCGATACTAGTGCCAGCCAAGCTCCGGTTGAGGGAGAAGTACAGTGGTCACCTGTTCAGAAATGGTTCCTTTCTCAAGATATAAAAGAGAAACACCATTTTAATCAATCTGTTATGCTGCATCGGAGCACCTCCGTTCAAGAAGACGCGCTGCGCAAAACGTTAAAAGCCATCACAATCCACCACGATGCGCTGCGAATGGTGTTCACACAGTCTGAGCAAAGCAAATGGGTTCAATATAATCGGCCGGTCAGTCATTCAGACGACGCGCTGTACAGCCTTCAGATCATCAATCTTAAAGGTTCAGAAGTTAATGAATATGAATCTCTGATTAAACATCATGTACGTGACATTCAGCAGAACATAGATTTGGAAAAAGGGCCGCTATTGCAGGCCGGACTTTTCCGTACAGATGACGGAGACTTTTTGTTCCTAACGGCTCATCACTTCATCGTTGACGGCGTCTCATGGCGTGTCCTGCTGGAGGATTTGGCAACCGGATACCGTCAGGCTGTAAACGGAGACGGCATTGATTTGCCGCCTAAAACAAGCTCTTTCAAAGCATATACGGAAAAACTCGCTGACTATGCTGAAAGCCGTCAGCTTATGAAACAGCTCGCATATTGGCGCGAAGCTGAAGAGTATCAAGCAAAAGCACTGCCGTTTGATCAAATGGACGCTCAAACGGCAAATGAGAGAAAACGGGATACAGTTTCATTCTCTCTAAATACAAAAGAGACGGAGGCGCTTTTAAAACATGTCAACAGCACATATAACACAGATACGCAAGATATGCTGCTGGCTTCCGTGATTCTAGCTTTGCGGGATTGGACAAAACAATCCGCCGTCAAATTGTCATTAGAAAGCCACGGACGCGAGGATGTGTTAGACGGCATAGATGTCAGCCGCACGGTTGGATGGTTTACCGCCATTTATCCATTATTCGTCAAACTAGATTCAGACTTGACCGACAAGGATCAAGAAGAATACTTGGTTCATGTGTTAAAAACAACAAAAGATACACTGAGACGCGTTCCGGACAAAGGATTCGGCTACGGTGTACTCAAATATTTGACCCCGCCTGAGAAAACTGACGTCGATTTCACCGGCACGGCGGACATCAGCTTCAACTATCTGGGTCAATTTGAAAACCGCCGTACAACTGAAGCGCCTGATGAAAACACCTTCTCGTTTTCTCCGCTCGGGACCGGAGAAGATATCAGCACTTCTTGGAACCGTGAGCAAACGCTTGACATCAGTGCGATGGCAGCAGAAGGAAAAATGACAGTCAACATGACGTATGAAACATCCCGTTTCCAGCATAAAACAATCGCACAGCTTTGTGAGAATTGCCATCACTATTTACTGAAGCTGATTGATCACTGTCTGAACAAAACAGAAACAGAAAAAACCATCAGCGATTTTGATGATCATGAACTGACCGAGGACGCGCTACAAGAAATCGCTGATATGCTCAGTTTTCACTAATGAAACCGTATAGAAAGGTGCAGGCGATATGGTTAAAACCAAAAAAATCAAGAATATTTATCCTCTGAGTCATATGCAGGAGGGAATGCTGTTTCATTCCTTCCTCCATAAAGAGGAGGGAGCTTATGTTGAGCAGTCGCTCTTTACGATAAAAGGAAGTCTTAGCTATGAGATGTTTCAGCGCAGTATTCAAGCCATCATCGACCGCCATGATATTTTCAGGACTGTATTTCTGCCGCACGTCCCCAATCTATCGGGGCCTCGGCAGGTCGTGATGACAGAACGGAAATTCCATTTGCACACTGAGGACATTTCCAGCCTGCAAACGAATGAGCAGAATGATTATATTGAACAGTTTAAGGAGAAAGATAAGAAAAAAGGGTTTGATTTGCAAAAAGACATGCTGATGCGGATTTCTCTGCTCAAAACAGCGGAAAATGAGCATGTCTGTGTCTGGAGCCATCATCACATCTTAATGGACGGCTGGTGTCTCGGAATCATTCTGCAGGAATTTATGCAAATCTATCAATCTATCCAAACAGGAAATCACCTTGCTTTGGAGCCTGTTCGTCCCTACAGCACCTATATTTCTTGGCTGACAAAACAAGACAAAGAAACGGCAGCAGACTACTGGCGTGCTTATCTGAAAAACTACAGCACCCCCTCACAGCTGCCTCGGGTGACGGACAGAGAAGCAAAAGAAGGGTATTACCGTGAAGAATTAATTTTCACTCTACATCAAAAGCTGACGGACAAGCTAAAAGAGACAGCCAAACAAACAGGCGTCACGCTTGCCACCTTTATTCAAACGGTCTGGGGTGTCATGCTCCAGCGCTACAACCGAACGGACGATGTCGTTTTTGGCGCGGTCGTTTCAGGCAGACCATCTGAAATTCCGGGTGTTGAGTCAATGATCGGATTGTTTATCAATACAGTTCCGGTTCGTGTTAAAACAGGCAAAGAAGAAACGTTTGCAGAACTGCTCAGCCGCTGTCAACAAGATATGCTGGACGCTGAGCCGTTTACCTGCCATCCTTTATTCGATATTCAGGCAAACACCGCCTTAAAACAGGAACTGATTGACCACATTATTGTCTTTGAAAATTATCCGTTACAGCAAAAAATGGCTGACTCAGCTGATCAGATTGATTCACCTCTGCAAATAGACAATGTGAAAGTGTCTGAACAGTCAGGATACAATTTCAACCTTGTTGTTGCTCCCGGTGATGAACTCGTCATCAAGTTCAGCTATAATGCGCACGTGTATGATGCTGCCTGGATGACCTGCATCCAAAGACAGCTGACACAAGCGTTACAAGCCGCTGCAGATCACCCTGACATTCCCGTTGCAGACTTTTCCTTTCTTGATCCGAAAGAAAAAGAGCAGATTTTAACACAATGTAATGACACTTCGACGGCGTATCCGAAAAACAAATCAGTAATAGATATATTCCGCGAACAGGCAGTAAAAACACCAGATCAAACAGCTCTGGTTTACGGAAATAGGTCCATTTCGTATCGTGAACTCGATCAAAAATCGGATGCACTGGCCAGAACATTGTATGAAAACGGGCTGCGCCGGAACGGAACAGCCGGTATTTTGGCTGGTCATTCTCCTGAATTCATCATTAGTGTACTGGCTGTTTTAAAAGCAGAGGGGACATACCTTCCTCTTGACGCGGAGCTTCCGCCTGAACGGATCAGCTATATGCTCGACGAAACAAAAGCCGCTATGCTGATTGTTCAAAAAGGACTGGAGCCAAACACACCGTTTGCAGGAACCTTTATTTCTGCAGATGCAGAGGCGATGATTGAAGAACATACGAAACCTTTGGAAATCGTCACTGGCCCGGATGATCTCGCGTACATCATGTATACTTCCGGTTCGACAGGCCGGCCTAAAGGCGTCATGATTACCAATCGCAATGTCGTGTCCCTTGTTTACAACAGCAATTACACATCAGCTTCTGTAAATGACCGGTTTATCCTGACAGGGTCCATCAGCTTTGACGCCGTCACCTTTGAAATGTTTGGAGCGCTTTTAAAAGGAGCAACTCTGCATATCATTAATAAATCAACAATGCTGTCACCAGATCGTTTTGGCGCGTATTTAATTGAAAACAACATCACTGTGCTGTTTTTGACAACCGCTCTTTTTAATCAGCTGGCACAAGCTCAAGCTGATATGTTTCACAGGCTTCATACGCTATATGTCGGGGGCGAAGCGCTGTCGCCTGAGCTTATAAATGCTGTCAGGCGCGCGTGTCCGAACCTTTCGCTTTATAATATCTATGGACCAACAGAAAACACGACGTTCTCAACCTTTTTTGAGATTAAAAGAGACTATGCCACTCCTATCCCGATCGGGAAACCGATCAGCAATTGTACCGCTTTCATCTTAGATGCAAAAGGATGTCTCTTGCCAATAGGCGTTCCCGGAGAGCTATGTGTGGGCGGTGACGGGGTGGCAAAAGGCTATTTAAACAGAGATGATGTAACAGCTGCCGTATTTTCTCCTGATCCCTTCATACCTGGAGAAAGAATATACCGTACCGGTGATTTGGCGCGGTGGCTGCCTGATGGGAACCTAGAATATATCAGCCGGATTGACAGGCAGATTAAAATTCGCGGAAAACGGATTGAACCCGCTGAAATTGAAGCGCGTCTGTTAGAAATCGAAGGGGTACGTGAAGCTGCAGTTACATTGCTGGAAACAGATGGAGAGGCGCAGCTATACACGCATTATGTTAGTGATGAAAGCAGAAACGAAAAGGAAATTCGCGCTGCATTGGCACGTGTGCTTCCTGACTACATGATTCCGCAGCGCTGGGTTCGGGTTGACCGTATGCCGCTTACCGGAAACGGAAAAATCAATCGCAGCGCACTCCCTGTTCCAGAAAACGAGTCTGAAAATCGTCAGGACCTCACACCGCCCAGAAACTGGGTCGAACAGGAATTGGCGCAAATTTGGAAAAGCGTACTCGGCGTCAAAACGATCGGAATACATGATGATTTCTTCGCTCTTGGCGGACATTCACTAAAAGCGCTTCAAGTGATACACATGCTTAAACATCATCAGCATATTGATATACCGATTGATGTCTTATTCGAAAATCCGACGATCGCCCAGCTTGCGGAAAAGCTTTATTCTAATCAGCTGTCAGCGGCCGGCGAACAGCATGTGATCCAACTGAACCAGCAAGGCGGAAAAAACCTGTTCTGCTTCCCGCCGATTTCAGGCTTCGGGATTTATTTTAAAGACCTGGCATTGCAGCTGAATCACAAAGCAGCCGTGTATGGCTTTCATTTTATTGAGGAAGACAGCCGCATCGAACAATATGTCAGCCGCATTACCGAAATACAGCCAGAAGGGCCGTACGTTCTATTAGGCTACTCCGCGGGCGGAAACTTGGCTTTTGAGGTCGTACAGGCTATGGAGCAGAAAGGATTAGAAGTCAGTGACTTCATTATCGTAGACGCCTACAAAAAGGATCAGTCTATAACAGCAGCTACCAAAAACGACGACTCAGCCGCATACCTGCCGGAAGCAGTCAGAGAAACAGTGATGCAGAAAAAAAGGTGTTATCAGGAATATTGGGCTCAGTTAATAAATGAAGGCCGCATCAAATCAAACATTCATTTCATTGAAGCTGGCATTCAAACCGAAACGAGCGGGGCTATGGTATTACAGAAATGGCAAGACGCCGCTGAGGAAGGCTATGCCGAATACACCGGGTACGGCGCGCACAAAGACATGCTGGAAGGTGAATTTGCTGAAAAGAATGCAAATATTATCCTCTATATTTTAGACAAGATCAATTCAGTTCAAAAAGTGCTGCCAAATAAGCATTAAACAAATACTTGCCGGACAGAAGCGTATCTCTGTCCGGTTTTCTTTTTGCAAGAGCATCGCGCATAAGAATGGATGCAAAAAAGCGGGGAATGATAACATCATCCTTTTTCTTGGAGGCTTGTCATGGAACATCTATCTTGGCTTACTTTTTTTATGCTGATACTGGCGAGTTACAGGCTGACACACTTAATTGTATTCGACAAAATTACTGAATTCATCCGAAAACCTTTTATGAAAAAGAAAAGAACCGTTGATGCAAACGGGCATGTGAATGAAAAAAACGTGCCGTCCTCAAACTTTGGCTATATGTTAAATTGCTACTGGTGCGCGGGCGTTTGGTGTGCCATCCTGATCGGGCTTGGCTATCTTTTTTTACCTGATATCGCTGTTCCGGTGATTTTCATATTATCGATCGCAGGCGCACAGGCCATTCTTGAATCAGCTGTCGGCGTAGGCATAAAACTCGTAGACGTGTTAAAAAGTGTCCAAATTCTCATAAATGATAAAAAGTCCTAAAGCAGGGTAAAGAGGCTTCGGGGCTTTTTTACGTTCAGCCGGTTATAAATCCGGTTTCTTCAATCCGATTAAGCACCCTTTTACAGCCCGGGAATACCGTAATAACGAATAGTGAAAGCGATGTAATGGGGGAGAAGAAGCAGAATGAAGGGTTGTCAAAAGCCGATTGTACGTATTCTTGTCAGCTTGCTCATCGGAACGTTAATCATATCCGTTCCGTATCTGGCCAAAGCACAAACAGACAGGGAACTGAGAGCCGTATGGATTGCATCCGTATTAAACCTTGATTGGCCGTCAAAAAAAGGCTTATCGATTGAAGCGCAAAAACAGGAGTATCTCAGTCTGCTGGATGACGTTCAGTCAATGGGAATGAATGCCGTCATTGTTCAAATTAAGCCGACGGCCGATGCCTTTTATCCGTCCGCTTACGGGCCTTGGTCTGAATATTTGACTGGTGTTCAAGGAAAAGACCCAGGTTATGATCCGCTCGCTTTTATGATTGAAGAAGCCCATAAACGAAATCTTGAATTCCACGCTTGGGTTAATCCTTACCGCATTACGATGAACCATACAGATCTCAATAAATTGTCTGATGATCACCCGGCAAGAAAGCATCCGGACTGGGTCGTGGCTTACGGAAAGCAGCTTTATTATAATCCCGGCATTCCTGAAGCGAGGGATTTTATCATCAAAGGCATTGAAGAAGTCGTAAAGCATTATGACGTTGATGCCGTTCATATGGATGATTATTTTTACCCTTATAAAATAGCCGGACAGGAATTTCCTGATACGGTACAGTATGAACAATACGGGAAAGACACGTTTCCCGATATTGATGACTGGCGAAGAGATAATGTAAACCAGCTTGTCAGCCAAATCAATCAAACAATCAAAGCTGAAAAACCATATGTCAAATTCGGCATCAGTCCATTCGGTGTATGGAGAAACGCAGAAGACGACCCAACCGGATCGAATACCAAAGCAGGTGTCAGAAATTATGACGACCTTTATGCAGATACGAGACACTGGATCCAGCAAGGCGACATCGACTATATTGCCCCGCAAATTTACTGGAGCATCGGCTTCAACGCAGCCGCTTATGACGTGCTGGCTGATTGGTGGAGCAACGAGGTCAAAAACAGACCCGTTCATTTATACATCGGGCAGGCAGCCTATAAAATCAATAACAATTTTGACCCGCCTTGGTTCGACCCTGAAGAATACGCCAGACAAATCAATCTCAACCGTCAGCTGGAGCTGGTGAAAGGAAGCATGCATTTCAGCCTCAAAGACCTCAATAAAAATCCGCTCGGCATCAAAGACAGACTCATCACCGACCTGTACAGCAAGCCTGCATTGGTACCCGAAATGCCTTGGCTCGACAGCAAAGCACCGAAAAAACCGAAACTGATCAAAGTAACCGCAGACGATAACGGAAACCTCCTGCACATACAAGACCACTCATCCAATCGAAAAACAAAGGAAACAGCCTATTATGCGATATACAGGGCTGAAGGAAAACAGGAGCAAACATTGCTGGCCACAGCAAGAAAAACAAACGACAAGCAAACCTTCCTGGATGACACGGCAGAACCAAATAAAACATATACGTATTATGTCACGTCCGCAGACCGACTTCATAACGAAAGCAAGGCCTCGAAAAGAAAAATAAATCAATAGCGCAGAGACGGCTGTTTACTAGCCGTCTTTTTCAACAAATTGCATTTTTATGAATGAGACAAGAAACGTATTGCCGGTGCTGAATTACCTGTATTGGAAACTGAGCATTTCATATTATAAAAAAGATCGAAGAGGAACACTTGCAACATGTATTTTCAATCTATGATCATGACGAAGTATTTGAAAACCGCGGCATCCTTCCTAAACATAACATAAAAGACAGTACATAAAATGATTAGCCATTTTGATCGAGATTATCAGAAAAAAGTGGGGGATTTATGAGAAGTATCAAGGGACTACAATGACGTTAAAATCAGTTGCCGAACAAGCAAATGTCACGCAAGGCACGGTTTATTATCATTTTCGCACAAAAGAGAACCTGTTGCTGGAGGTGGTTCGTCATGTGTGCGACAGTTCATGGGCAAACGTAAAGAATAATCAGCGTCCGCCAACCGAAAAGCGAAAAGAGGTATTACTGTCAGCAAAAGCCCGAACGAATGAAAATGCTTATTATCACCGGTTAATTTTAACGCTGACGTTTTAATTTTCAGACTTCTTTTGTCAGGGAATGATTCCTGAATTCACTTAATAGGATGTTACAAAGATGTGAAGGAGGAAACCAAGTGAATTTTGAGCTGACAAAAGAACAGCAAATGGTTCGTGAAATGGTAAAGGATTTTGCAAAGAGAGAAATTGCTCCTCACGCAGAACATGTAGATCAAACGGGTGAATTTCCGATACAAACGTTTCAAAAAATGGGTGATCTCGGACTGATGGGCATCCCCTTTCCTGAGGAATACGGGGGATCAGGAGGAGATACGATTTCCTATGCCTTAGCTGTTGAAGAAATCGGCAAAGCATGCGGCAGTACAGGATTAAGCTATGCAGCTGCAGTTTCACTCGGTGCAAGCCCTCTATATTACTTCGGGACAGAAGAACAAAAACGGGCGCATTTGATTCCTCTGGCTTCCGGAAAAGCACTCGGATCATTCGGCCTGACAGAACCAAATGCCGGCTCTGATGCAGGAGGCACGCAAACGAAAGCGGTGATAGATGGTGATGAATATGTGATTAACGGCGAAAAATGCTGGATCACAAATGCCAGCTATGCACGTACGATAATTGTGACGGCAGTGACAGGCAAAAATGAGAGCGGAAATAATATCATCTCCGCATTGATTGTTCCGACTGACACACCCGGCCTTACCATAACGAGCCCGTACGATAAAATGGGCGTGCGCGGATCAAATACAGCAGAAATTTTGCTTGAGGATGTCCGTGTACCCACAAGTTACCTGCTCGGCGACCCTTCAAAAGGATTTAAACAGTTTCTTCATACCCTGGATGGCGGACGCATTTCAATTGCCGCTCTTGCAGTCGGCATTGCCCAAGCGGCACTTGAAGCCTCCTTAGCCTATGCGAAAGAACGAAAGCAGTTCGGACAGCCGATCTCTTCCTTTCAGGCCATTCAGTTTAAACTCGCCGACATGGCGATGGAAATCGATCTTGCCCGGCAAATGGTATTAAAAGCTGCCTGGCTGAAAGATCATAAGCGCCCGTTTACGAAAGAAGCGGCTTATGCCAAGCTGTTTGCCTCTGAAATGGCAACAAGGGCATGCAACCAAGCGATTCAAATTCACGGCGGTTCCGGTTACATGAGAGAATATGCGGTTGAACGGATGCTGCGGGATGCAAAATTGATGGAAATTGGAGAAGGCACATCAGAAATTCAGCGTATCGTGATCGCCAGACAGCTTCTAAAATAAAATGTAAACGCTTTCTGATCTCGTGAAAGGAGGACCCACACATGTCCGAACTCATCCATTGCACAATCGGCAGGCTGCTGGAGCAAACGGCAGCAGCCTATCCTGATCAAGAAGCGGTTGTCTATCCCGACCGGAATCTCCGCTACACGTACGCGCAATTCAACAGGCTGTGCCGCCAAACCGCTAAAGGGCTCATGAAGATGGGGATTGGAAAGGGAGACCACGTGGCCATTTGGGCCTCGAATATACCGGAATGGCTTGCTGCTCAATTCGCCACCGCAAAAATCGGGGCCGTGCTCGTTACCGTAAATACAAATTACCAATCCCAAGAGCTTGATTACTTGCTGAGCCAATCAGATGCGGATGCACTTATCGTCATGGATTCCTATCGCGGCACTTCTTATACAGGGATCCTCAACAGCTTAATTCCTGAGCTGAAGGATGCAGAGCCAGGGCAGCTGCAATCAGAACGCTATCCGTGTTTAAAAACACTGATTTATATCGGTGAAAAACGTTTACCTGGTATGTATCATTGGGACGATACAGAGATGTTGGCACAAACAGTGTCAGATGCCGAGCTGGAAGCAAGAATGAGCAGCCTTGAAAAAGATGATGTCATTAACATGCAATACACGTCAGGAACGACAGGATTTCCTAAAGGAGTGATGCTGACTCATTTTAATGTCATCAACAACGCCGCAAATATCGCTGAATGTATGAAATTAACCTCATCTGACCGAATGTGCATTCCGGTTCCGTTTTTCCATTGCTTCGGCTGCGTGCTTGGCGTTTTGGCATGTGTGACCGTCGGAGCAGCCATGGTACCTGTTGTAGAATTTGAACCTGCTACAGTCCTTAAAACGGTTGAAAACGAGACATGCACAGCACTGCACGGTGTTCCGACGATGTTTATCGCGGAGCTTCATCTTCAAGATTTTGATTCTTATGATCTGTCCTCGTTGCGAACAGGCATCATGGCAGGATCATCCTGTCCGAGTGAGGTGATGAAAGCTGTCATTGAAAAAATGGGCATGACAGACATCACAATCGCCTACGGACAAACGGAAGCTTCGCCGGTGATCACACAAACAAGAGCTAATGATTCCTTCCAAAGAAGAGTGGAAACAACCGGCCGAGCCTTGCCAGAGGTCGAAGTGAAAATTGTGGAGCCCGGCACGTTTAATGAGGTTCAAAGAGGCGTACAGGGAGAGCTTTGTACCCGCGGCTATCATGTGATGAAGGGCTATTATAAAGACGAAGAGGCTACCCAGAAGGCAATCAACCCAGAAGGATGGCTCTTTACCGGTGATCTCGCTGTGATGGATGAAGACGGATACTGCCGCGTCACCGGGAGATTAAAAGACATGCTCATCAGAGGCGGTGAAAACATTTATCCGAGAGAAATAGAAGAATTTTTATACGGCCATCCTAATATTTTAGATGTACAGGTAGTTGGTGTGCCTGACGAAAAATACGGGGAGGAGGCAGCTGCCTGGATTAAGCTGAAAGAGGGAAAAACAGCTTCACCCGAAGAGCTGAAAGCCTATTGCAAAGGGAAAATCGCCCGCCACAAAATTCCGCGTTATTTCATCTTTACAGACGAGTATCCTATGACGGCCTCAGGCAAAATTCAAAAATACAAGCTGCGTGAAAAAACGATTCAGCTGTTTCACTTACCATCAAGTCAATGAGGGGTGATTTCATTTGTTTACAAAAGTGCTGATTGCCAACCGCGGAGAAATCGCAATGAGAATCATACGTACGTGCAGCCGCCTTGGGATCAAAACGGCAGCGGTATATTCTGAAGCAGACAGAGGTGCGCTCCATGCAAAGGCAGCAACAGAGGCTTATTATATCGGAGAATCGAAAGTCAGTGAGAGCTATTTAAATATTGAGAGAATCATAGAGGCGGCGAAAAAGGCAAATGCCGACGCCATCCATCCGGGATATGGATTATTGTCAGAAAACAGCCGTTTCGCGCAACGCTGCAAAGAAGAAAACATTGTGTTTATCGGTCCTTCACCCGCTGTGATTGCCAAAATGGGTAGTAAGATTGAAGCACGAAAGGCAATGGAGGAGGCAGGTGTTCCTGTAGTGCCGGGTGTTTCCGAATCCCTTGGAGATATTCAGGCAGCCTGCCTCGCCGCGAGTGAAATCGGCTACCCCGTTATGCTGAAAGCTTCAGCAGGGGGAGGAGGCATCGGAATGCAGCTCGTTCCTGACGAAGAAGCATTGATAAAGGCGTATGAAGGAAACAAAAAGCGAGCAGCAGATTTTTTCGGAGACGGGTCCATGTATATAGAAAAGGTGATTGAACACGCCCGCCACATCGAAATTCAAATTCTTGCCGATCACCACGGGCATGCCGTGCATCTGTTTGAACGTGATTGTTCTGTCCAGAGACGCCACCAAAAGGTCATTGAAGAAGCCCCATCTCCATTTGTTGATGATGAGCTGAGAATGAAGATAGGAGAAACGGCAGTGAAAGCAGCTAAAGCGATTGGCTATGCCAATGCGGGAACGATCGAATTTTTAGTCGATGAGAATAAAAACTTTTATTTTCTGGAAATGAATACGAGATTGCAGGTAGAACATCCCGTGACTGAAGAAATTACAGGTTTAGATTTAGTTGAACAGCAATTAAGGGTTGCGGAGGGACAGACTCTCAGGTTCGCTCAGCAGGACATAAAACGAAACGGGCATGCCATAGAGGTCAGAATATATGCGGAAGATCCGAAAACCTTCTATCCGTCACCGGGAACAATCACCGCTTTTTCTCTCCCGGAACAATATGGAGTCCGACACGAATGCGCAGTAGCAACAGGGAGCGCAGTTACCCCTTTTTACGATCCGATGATCGCCAAAATGATCGTCAAAGGCCCAAACAGAGAGGAAGCGATTGAGAGGCTAAAGGAGGCGCTCCGTAACTATCGAATAGAAGGAATCAAAACGAATATTCCGCTTCTCTTACAGGCTGCTTCATTAGAAGCATTCAAAAAAGGAGACGTCACAACTGATTTTTTGAAAAACAACTTATAAAGGAGGCAGCTGTCATGACGATACACATTCAAATGGCAGGGAACCTGTGGAAGGTGCATGTCAAAGCCGGAGACCACGTTGAAAAAGGCCAGGAAGTTGCCATTTTAGAATCAATGAAAATGGAAATCCCGATTGTTGCAGAGAGAAGCGGAACAGTCAAAGAAGTGAAAAAAAAGGAAGGTGATTTCGTGAATGAAGGTGATGTGCTGCTCGAACTGAACGATCCAACTCAATAATCATGGAGGCTTACCATGTCCTATCCTAAAAAAGTCATGTTAAGAGAAGTCGGCCCGCGGGACGGCTTGCAAAACGAACCGGTGTGGCTTGCAACAGAAGACAAAATCGCTTGGAATAACCAGCTTTCCCAGACAGGACTCTCCTATATCGAAATAACATCCTTCGTTCATCCAAAATGGATTCCCGCGCTTCGAGATGCTCTAGATGTGGCAAAAGGCATCAGCCGGGCAAAAGGCATCACGTACGCAGCACTTGTCCCTAATCAAAAGGGACTGGAGAATGCGCTGGAAGGGGGCATTGACGAAGCTTCTGTCTTTATGTCCGCAAGCGAAACACACAACATAAAAAACATCAACAAATCCACTGCTGACACTCTCCAAGTTCTCAAACAAGTAACAGACGACGCAAAAAAAGCAAATCTTACAGTAAGAGCCTATCTCTCCACAGTTTTCGGCTGTCCGTATGAAAAACATGTACCGATCGAACAAGTGATTCGCCTGGCAGAATCTTTATTTGAATTCGGAATTTCTGAACTATCGCTTGGAGATACGATCGGCGCGGCAAATCCTTTACAGGTTGAAATCGTACTTGAAGCGCTTTTGAAACGATTCCCGGCAAGCCAGCTCGCACTCCACTTTCATGATACAAGGGGAACGGCTCTCGCCAACATTCTCACCGCTCTGCAAATGGGCATTACCACATTTGACGGCTCAACGGGCGGGCTTGGCGGCTGCCCATATGCTCCAGGTTCATCGGGAAATGCTGCGACAGAAGATATCGTGTACATGCTTGATCAAATGGGAATTGAAACAAACGTAAAGCTCGCCAAGTTACTTCCAGCAGCCAAATGGATCGAGGAGAAAATCGGGAAACATCTTCCGAGCCGAAATTTACAGGTGTATAAATCATCTTTATAAAAGAAAGGAAAAACCAATGGGAGAATCTATTCTTTTCACTGCAAAAACAGAACACATTGCTGTCATCACCCTTAACAGGCCCCATGTGGCAAATGCCCTTTCGGCAGAAATGCTTAGAGATCTGCAATCCATTCTCCAAGAAATTGAATTCAACACGAAAATCCGCTGCGTCATCCTGACAGGCGCCGGTGAAAAAGCGTTCTGTGCGGGAGCAGACTTAAAAGAAAGAATAAAAATGAAACAAGATCAGGTTCTCAAAAGTGTATCCTTCATTCACAGAACCGCTGCTTTACTCGAAGCCTTGCCGCAGCCGGTGATAGCAGCCATAAACGGAAGTGCTTTAGGAGGGGGGCTTGAATTGGCATTGGCATGCGACATCCGAATAGCAGCAGAGAACACTACGTTAGGCCTTCCGGAAACGGCTTTAGCCATTATCCCAGGCGCAGGAGGGACACAAAGACTTCCGCGTCTGATCGGCAGAGGAAAAGCAAAAGAACTCATTTATACAGGCAGACGCATAACCGCACATGAAGCCAAAGAGATAAACCTTGTAGAGCATGTTACGGCTTCTTGTGAGCTTATGGCGAAAGCAGAGGAACTGGCAGAAGCCATTTCAGCTAACGGACCAATTGCCGTCCGCCAGGCTAAATTCGCGATCAATAAAGGATTGGAAACAAATCTTGGAACGGGATTATCAATTGAACAAAAAGCATATGAACACACGATCCCGACAAAGGACAGGACAGAGGGACTTCAAGCCTTTCAAGAAAAAAGACGTGCCGTATACACGGGAGAATAAAGATCGGAGGAAATGCCTTATGGATTATGAAAAAGAACGAACAGAACGGGCGGAAAGGATACAAAAAGGCGGAGCGGAGAAGTATCATCGCAGCAACCAAGAAAAAGGCAAGCTCTTTGTTAGAGAGCGGCTTGCCCTTTTATTTGACGATGACATCGAGCTTGAGGACGCTTTTTTTGCAGAATGTATGTCAGACGGGCTTCCCGCCGACGGAGTCATAACAGCCATCGGTAAAATCGGCGGCCAAACCGTCTGCGCCATGGCAAATGATTCTACAGTGAAAGCAGGCTCCTGGGGAGCAAAAACAGTTGAAAAAATCATCAGAATACAAGAAACAGCAGAAAAATTAAACTGTCCGCTCATTTATTTAGTCGATTCGGCAGGCGCCAGAATCACCGACCAGATCAATGTATTTCCGGGTAGAAGAGGCGCAGGGAGAATTTTTTACAATCAGGTCAAATTGTCAGGGCGCATTCCCCAGATCTGCCTTCTATTCGGCCCGTCCGCAGCTGGGGGTGCGTATATTCCTGCCTTCTGCGATATTGTCGTCATGGTAGACGGTAACGCGTCCATGTATTTAGGCTCGCCGCGGATGGCAGAAATGGTGATCGGTGAAAAGGTGTCACTTGAAGAGATGGGAGGCGCCCGCATGCATTGTTCAGTTTCCGGCTGCGGAGATATTCTCGCAGAAACTGAACAAGAAGCCATTCACTTGGCACGCTCATATTTATCTTACTTTCCGGCAAATTATAAAGAAAAAGCGCCTGTACAAGAAAAACGGCCGCCAAAGCCCTTTGACTTACCGCTTTCCGACGTTATTCCGCAAAACCAAAATGCACCTTTTAATATGTTTGAGCTGATCGATCGTGTAATAGATGAAGGCTCTTTTTTTGAAATCAAAGCCTTATTTGCACCGGAAATCATTACAGGTCTAGCGAGGATTCACGGACAGCCTGTCGGAATTATTGCGAATCAGCCGAAAGTAAAAGGCGGTGTCTTATTCCACGATTCAGCGGACAAAGCCGCTAAATTTATCACATTATGCGACGCCTTTCATATTCCATTGCTGTTCTTAGCGGACATCCCCGGCTTTATGATCGGCACAAAGGTAGAACAGGCCGGAATTATCCGCCATGGAGCCAAAATGATTTCAGCGATGTCAGAAGCAACCGTCCCCAAGCTTTCTGTAATTGTGAGAAAAGCCTATGGAGCGGGATTATATGCTATGGCCGGACCGGCTTTCGAACCGGATTGCTGCATAGCGCTTCCAACCGCACAAATCGCCGTAATGGGCCCTGAAGCAGCCGTAAACGCTGTCTATGCCAAAAAAATCTCCGAGCTGCCGAAAGAAGAGAGGGCTCAATTTATCAGCAGCAAACGGGAGGAGTACAAAGAGGACATCAATATATACCGCTTGGCTTCAGAGATGATCATTGACGCTGTTATCCCAGCCAATTCATTGCGCGAAGAATTGCACAAACGGCTTATGGCGTACATGACAAAGGAAATAACATTCACCAATCGAAAACATCCGGTTTATCCAGTTTAAAAGGAAGTACCAGGAGCGTGAATAAGCGCTCTTTTTATTGTTTTAGATAATTTTATTATGTAAACTAATCAACTGTGCATAAAACCCTCTGTTTTTTACAATAGTAAATAAAGGCTGCCGCACACCTATAGCGGCAATCTCCAGTATGATAAAAAGGGGCCTTTTATTATGTACCATTTATATTCACATAACGACTTGGACGGAGTAGGGTGCGGGATCGTTGCGAAATTGGCTTTCGGGAAAGAAGTTGAGGTCCGTTATAACTCTGTCAACGGCTTAAATGCTCAAGTCCAATACTTCTTAGAAAAAGCAAAAGAGAGCAGCAGACACGATGCCTTATTTATCACGGATCTTGCTGTCAATGAAGAAAATGAAAAAAGGCTGAACGAGTATGTCCATGCGGGCGGAAAAGTGAAACTGATTGACCACCATAAAACAGCCCTTCATTTGAATGAGCATGAGTGGGGATTTGTCCAGGTGGAATACGATGACGGACGTCTTGCATCGGCCACATCTCTTTTATACGACTATCTTGTCCAAAATGATCTGATGAAGCCGACAAACGCCTTAGATCAATTTACAGAGCTCATCCGCCAATACGACACTTGGGAATGGGAGCAGTACGATCAAAAACAGGCAAAGCGGCTCAATGACCTTTTCTTTTTGCTTTCAATCGATGAATTTGAACAAAAAATGATTCAGCGGCTTTCTGCCCACGACGAATTCTTCTTTGATGAATTTGAAGTGAAACTGCTTGATTTAGAAGAAGAGAAAATCGAGCGCTACCTTCGCAGGAAAAAAAGAGAAATGGTGCAAACCTTTGTTCACGAACACTGTGTAGGCATCGTTCATGCAGAATCGTACCATTCTGAACTCGGAAACAGACTCGGAAAAGACAATCCGCATCTTGATTACATTGCCATTTTAAGCATGGGATCAAAACGAGCCAGCTTGCGCACCATTCATGATTACATTGATGTTTCAGAAGTAGCAGGCCGGTACGGAGGCGGGGGGCATGCGAAGGCTTCAGGCTGTTCCATAACGGACGAAGTATACGATTTGTTTGTAGCTGAAGCATTCCGAATGGAACCGGTCCGCCCAGATGCATTCCGTAATTTCTATAATCTGAAAGGGTCGGCAAACGGCTCATTATACGAAAATCGCGAACAAATGAGATTCTTCCTGTTTCCTTTGGACAACGCATGGAACATTCAAATTAACGGGGAGACACAGGACGAAACTTTCGCGGCTTTTGAGGAAGCAGAATGGTTTATTAAAAGGAATTACGAGGCATCTCTTGTACGTGATGAAGTGTTTGTCGCATTTTTAGCGGAACATATGAAGCTTTCAAATCATCATCGAAAATAACAAAAAATATGCATAGGGGAGAGTCATCCCTATGCATATCCATAAGCTATCGTTTAAAAATGGCTGTGCGTTTTTTTATGACAAAATAAAGTGCAATGACGACTATAGCCAGTATCATAATCGGTGTAGTATAAGTGCCCGCAATGTTCTCAACGTCATCCCACTGGCTTCCGAGCTGAATGCCTAAATAAACAAACAGGATAGACCACGGAATGATAGCAAGTACAGTCAGTACCACAAATTTGAGAAACGGCATTTTGGCAATGCCTGCGGGAATTGATATCGCATGTCTGACAACCGGTATAAAACGTGCCGAGAAGACAACCCCCGTACCATACTTTTGAAACCAGTTTTCTGACATGTCAATGTGATGCTTTTTAATCAATAAGTACTTCCCGTATTTGTCCAAAAACGGCCTGCCGCCATAGCGTCCGATCCAATAAATAAAGATCTGGGCAATGGTGCCCCCGATAACCCCCGCAATGATGGCGCCGATAAATCCAATCGTGCCTTCCGATACCATATAGCCGCCATAGGCCAATACAATTTCACTCGGTATGATTTCGATCATCAACCCAATTGCAATGCCCGCATATCCCATATTCGTCAGCCAAGTTAAAATTTCGCTTATCAAACTGCCCACATTCTTCACAACCTGTCCTTATCTTTTTCACTATTATATGACTGATTGACGAGCAAGATGGTTACAAATTTTTTTATCGCAGCACTTCTTTTGTTTCCCGTTTGAGCACTTCTTCTAAATAAGCTAAAAGCTGAGATCTCATTTCAGGACGCATTAAGCCGATTTCGGTGCTTGCTTTAAAACAGCCCAATTTATCGCCAATGTCATATCGTTTTCCTTCCAGAAGCCGCGCATGAATAGGCTGGGTGCGGCAAACCTCACGAAGTGCATCTGTTAATTGAATCTCATTGCCTGCGCCTCTGCCGATCGACTTCAAAACACGGAAGATAGAAGGATTCAGTACATATCGTCCCATCACTGCAATTTCGGAAGGGGCTTCTTCCGGAGACGGTTTTTCAACTAAATCGTTCACTTCATACACATGGTCTTGAGAGCCTGATGTCTGAATAATGCCATATTTGCTGACATCCTCAGGGAGAACAGACTGTACACCGACAACCTCTGTGCCATAATCGGCGTATACATCCATTAATTGCCGAAGAGTCGGCTTTTCAGACACCATAATATCATCGCCTAATAGAACGGCAAAAGACTCATCTCCGATAAAATGCTCCGCACACAGCACAGCATGACCTAAGCCGAGCGGTTCTTTCTGGCGGATATAATGAACATTGGCCAAATCGGCAATCTGCTGTATTTCCTTAAGCGTCTCCGTCTTGCCTTTTTCCCGCAGATTGAATTCCAATTCCGCCGACCGGTCAAAATGATCTTCAATCGAGCGTTTGTTTCTCCCTGTAATAATCAGTATATCTTCAATTCCTGACTCTACGGCCTCTTCTACAATGTATTGAATTGCCGGTTTGTCGACAATCGGGAGCATTTCTTTCGGCTGCGCCTTTGTCGCCGGCAGAAATCTCGTTCCTAAACCCGCTGCGGGAATGACCGCTTTTCTCACTTTTTTTCTCATTCATCTTCACTCCTGATCCTGTATGTTTTTCAGCGAATCTCCAAATACCCAGATTCGGTTTCCGATAAAATTCATCATCATTCCGCCGATAGTGGCGGCGAGCTTACTCACCAAAAGCGAACAGCCGCCTTTTTGAAATAAATAAAGCAGCAAAAAGGTGATCCCCGACGCGGCAATATTAATCATGAGAAAGCGCACGATCTCTTTTCCGTCAGCCTTACGTTTTACACGAAACGTCCAATTCCGGTTCCACACATAGCTGTTGATGATACCTGCCGAATAGGAGCAGATCTGTGCCGGCAGATAAGGGACATGACAAGCGGTGAGAAGAAAGAAGACACCAAAATCTATCAGCGTATTGCCGACGCCTACGGTGCAAAAACGGCCTAATGTTTTTATTTTTTCTCTCAACATAACGGCACCCGGTTTTGACCTCCCTTCATAAAAAATGCAGATGGCTGTTACATTTGTTGATATGGATTACTTTAGCGGACAGTGTTGAATAAACAATTACTAAAATATGAACAAAACATGAAAAAATAATGAGGCCTTGCAGATTCATTAAGTTAATAGTTTGATCTTGTAGGTTGACATATTTTACGAGGAACACTAATATTCCGCACAATTGTTAACCTTTTATGAATTTAGTTAACATTCATTCTCAAGGTTAGAAAGGAGGGGAATATGATGCAGGAAGAAACACATTACAGCGTCAAGAATGAGAGCTTTCCAGGACGCCCCCTATGAACAAGGCGGAGAACGGGTCATCATTTACAGCGGTTTACAGGAAGGGGTGAATGGCTTATTACATAAAGGCTTCTCGCACTCAAGAGGGACAGCGACAAAGCAAAAGGCATCACAGGTCAGGCCGTAGTCATGGACGGCGGGTATACCGCAATAGTTCTTGTACGCAAAAAAACAGCCGCTCTGAACGGCTGTTTTTTTTGCGCCTGAAAACCTTTTAAGACTGATTTTCCGGTGTCAGCCCCACCATATATATTCAATGAATAAATGTATCCAGTTTCTTTGTAAAACCGAACAATAATTCCTCCGAAAGTATTCTATACACATTTATTATAACCATGCTAGGATGTTAGATAAAGGGATATTTTGTATAATGTTGTATCTCTATTCAATGTGATCGGAGGGAACTCATGAAAAATCCTGCCTTTTGATTTCCTGCCAGCAGCATGTGATTTTCAGGCATCGGCAAGCTGTGGAATGTGTCATCAGGATGGCGGAGGAAAAGGGGGGCTAAATATACTTATTTGAATGTCCGTGCGCTTTTTCACAGTTCGATGATACGATCAGCATCCGATTTATGTGTCCTTCATGACCTGTGTGATCACCCCCCATTTTTAGAAAAAAGGAGGATGTTAAGTCATGAATAAAAAGTGTAGCGTATGTTTATGGATTCTTGCTTTATTATTGAGTTGCTTATTTGGGGAGTCTGCGTATGCAGCCAGTACTACAATTGCAAAACATGTAGGGAATTCAAACCCGCTTATCGACCATCATTTGGGAGCAGATCCGTTTGCGCTGACCTATAACGGAAGAGTCTACATCTATATGTCAAGTGATGACTATGAATATAATAGCAACGGAACGATTAAGGATAACTCATTTGCCAATTTGAATAGAGTATTCGTCATCTCTTCAGAGGATATGGTGAACTGGACAGACCACGGAGCCATTCCGGTAGCAGGTGCCAACGGGGCTAATGGCGGCCAGGGGATTGCGAAATGGGCAGGTGCGTCCTGGGCCCCGTCAGTCGCAGTTAAAAAGATAAATGGCAAGGATAAATTCTTCCTTTATTTCGCCAACAGCGGCGGAGGTATCGGGGTTCTCACCGCAGACAGTCCGATTGGCCCATGGACCGATCCAATCGGAAAAGCGCTCGTAACGCCAAGTACGCCAGGAATGTCTGGTGTTGTATGGCTTTTTGATCCGGCAGTATTTGTAGATGATGACGGCACCGGTTACCTGTATGCCGGGGGAGGCATCCCTGGCGGTTCAAATCCAATGCAGGGGCAATGGGCCAATCCTAAAACAGCAAGAGTCATGAAATTGGGGCCTGATATGACCAGTGTTGTTGGAAGTGCAGCTACAATTGATGCGCCTTTTATGTTTGAAGATTCGGGAATGCATAAGCATAACGGAAAATATTACTATTCCTATTGCATCAATTTCGGGGGCACGCACCCAGCCGATAACCCCCCAGGTGAGATCGGCTACATGACCAGCTCAAGTCCCATGGGTCCCTTTACATATAGAGGGCACTTCCTGAAAAATCCGGGAGCATTTTTCGGAGGTGGCGGAAACAACCACCATGCTGTTTTCAATTTTAAAAACGAGTGGTATGCGGTGTACCATACTCAAACTGTCAGTTCCGCTTTGTTCGGGGCCGGCAAAGGATACCGTTCTCCCCATATTAATAAGCTGGTGCACAATGCAGATGGATCCATTCAAGAGGTTGCAGCAAATTATGCAGGCGTAACACAGCTTTCCAATTTGAATCCATATAACCGGGTAGAAGCTGAAACGTTTGCCTGGAATGGACGCATTTTGACCGAGAAATCTTCAGCAACCGGCGGGCCGGTAAATAATCAACATGTAACAAGCATTCATAACGGAGACTGGATTGCTGTAGGAAATGCAGACTTCGGGGCGGGCGGTGCCAGAACGTTTAAAGCAAATGTAGCATCCACTATAGGCGGGAAAATAGAAGTGCGCCTCGACAGTGCAAACGGTAAGCTTGCAGGAACCCTGAATGTACCTTCCACAGGGGGAGCGCAAACCTGGAGAGAAATAGAAACTGCGGTAAGCGGTGCAACCGGTGTGCACAAAGTTTTCTTCGTATTTACCGGAACAGGTACAGGAAACTTGTTTAATTTTGATTACTGGCAGTTTACGCAAAGATAGCAGAGGAAAAAACCTTTTGTTTGTAATATAAGGAGACAGATCAGATTTTTCTAATACCGTAAAAGACAAGGAGAGGAAAAAATGATTTCAAGCGTGAAAAAACCAATTTGTGTATTATTGGTATGTTTCACTATGCTGTCAGTAATGTTAACCGGGCCAGGTGCTACTGAAGTTTTGGCAGCAAGTGATGTAACAGTTAATGTGTCTGCAGAAAAACAAGTGATTCGCGGTTTTGGAGGCATGAACCACCCGGCTTGGATTGGAGATTTGACAGCAGCTCAAAGAGAAACTGCTTTTGGCAATGGACAGAATCAGTTAGGTTTTTCAATCTTAAGAATTCATGTGGATGAAAATAGAAATAATTGGTACAGAGAAGTGGAGACTGCAAAGAGTGCGATCAAACATGGAGCAATCGTTTTTGCTTCTCCCTGGAATCCTCCAAGCGATATGGTTGAGACTTTCAATCGTAATGGTGACACATCAGCTAAACGGCTAAGATACGATAAGTACGCCGCATACGCGCAGCATCTTAACGATTTTGTTACCTTCATGAAGAATAATGGCGTGAATCTTTATGCGATTTCTGTTCAAAACGAGCCTGATTATGCACACGAATGGACGTGGTGGACTCCGCAAGAAATACTTCGTTTCATGAGAGAAAATGCCGGTTCCATTAATGCACGTGTCATTGCACCAGAATCTTTTCAGTACTTTAAAAATATATCGGACCCCATTTTGAACGATCCACAGGCGCTAAGGAATATGGATATTCTCGGAACTCACCTGTACGGCACTCAGATCAGTCAGTTTCCTTATCCTCTTTTCAAACAAAAAGGAGCAGGGAAAGAGCTATGGATGACGGAAGTATACTATCCAAACAGTGACAACAATTCAGCGGATCGCTGGCCCGAGGCATTAGGCGTTTCAGAGCATATTCACCATTCAATGGTGGAGGGAGATTTTCAATCTTATGTTTGGTGGTACATCCGCAGATCTTACGGTCCTATGAAAGAAGACGGTACGATCAGCAAACGCGGTTACAATATGGCTCATTTCTCGAAGTTTGTGCGTCCCGGCTATGTAAGGGTTGATGCAACGAAAAATCCTAATGCGAACGTTTACGTGTCAGCCTATAAAGGTGACAACAAGGTCGTTATTGTTGCCATTAACAAAAGCAACACAGGGGTCAACCAAAACTTTGTGTTGCAGAATGGATCTGCTTCTCAGGTATCTAGGTGGATAACAAGCGGAAGCAGCAATCTTCAACCTGGAACAAATCTCAATGTAACGGGGAATCATTTTTGGGCCCATCTTCCAGCTCAAAGCGTGACAACATTTGTCGCAAATCGTTAAGGGCACCTCAGGCAAGCGGGACTGCAGGAAGAAGAGAAGAAGGATGTGTAACGATACAATTGACAGAAATGTATGTACATTTTTCTCGATTTTAACTCATCAACTGCGATTGATACTCTTCTAAAGATATCTCTCCTCCAGCAAATTGTTTTTCTAGTATTGCAGTCTTTTCAGTCTTTGTTAAAGGTCTTTCACTATCGATATTAATAGCATTTTCTTCCCCTTCTAGGGGTTCTAATATATGCTCTCGCTTATTATATGCCTCAAAATATCGAAGACCAAATATTCTCTGTGAAACTGCGTTCAAATGAATACCGTCAGGATTAGGTGTTAGTCCCAATGCTGTTGCAAAATAACAGTTCTTTTCCTTTTTAGCAAACTTCAGTAATTCCTGATTCACCTCAGAATGTTCTGGAAAGTAATGACCAAGAAAACCACTTCCTAAATAGTTACCAATTCCACCTATGATAATAGGTAGATCTGGCTCACAAAGTTCATGACGAAACGCCTCAACAATTTCTAAAAATTTTTCATGATAAAGTTTAGAACGTCCTGAAGAACATTCATTTTCACCTTGATGCCATAAAACTCCCTCTAACTTACTGCTTCGCTTTGCAAGTTTTGCTTGTAAGATAGCATGTTCAAACAGTGGTCCTTCTACTGACCAATCATCTAGACTTGTGCCACCTTCAGCACATGGTATTAAACCTATTTCTTTATCTTCATTTTTTCTGCACCATGCAGCTGCAAAAGAAGCCGCAGGACCAACCCCTGCAAAAGCTCGATCATAGTTTATAGGTTCCATCATGATTTGCCATCTTCCATTTCGTAGAACTTTTATATGTTCATTACAAATCATTGGAACATCCTTTAAAAATCCGCGTCCAGCCATATTTGATTGACCAACTAGTAAAAAAGAATGTATCATAATTTTTTATGCCTCCTTGTATTTCTCTAACAAAAAAATAAATTGTTAATCAAAGCAATCTGTTTTTTATAATATTTAACTGTTCATTTTTAATAAACTTTACGGTCATCACGTGTTTCTCCTAGCATTTTGCTGGGGTCTATTTAGAAAAAATCCGGCAAGATTCTAAAATGGAGAAAATGACTTAGAAACATTTCGCCCATGCAAAGTATCGCCTTTCCAATAATAGGCTTTTCATGAGCGGAAGAGGTACCAGACATTCTTAAGTGATTATCCATCTGTAAGCATCCCCTTTAATGTGAATTATAGCGAAATTTATTATTAGGTTGAATCGTTTTAGTCAAGTTTTTAAGGGTATTTTGCTATCCCTCTTATTTATTCAACAAAATGATCCTTTTCTGGAAAAGTCTAATGGGCGTATTTAAATAACTTTATTGTAATATAGGGGAGGGGTCTAAGGCAGGGGAATTATTAGGAGGACTTGGTTAGCGAGGGAAAAGTTAGTGAACTAATGTGATAGTGACTACGTAGCCTATTCAGCCCCAGTAACTTACGTATAAATTCGACTCCATTTTGGACAGACTTTACCGGTTGGTGAAGGTGTCCTTTTTTATTTGTCCATTTTAACGCCTTTAGGCATGGTTTATTCTTTTTTGGCTGTTCAATGATCAATTCAAATGCACATGGAAATATACTATCGTAAAAAGTGATCGAGTAATCTTGGAAGTTAAGGATGCAGCTTAGGAGGTGGTATAGAAACAAGGAGGAATTGTACAAGGAAGTAAACATAGATCCATTTTATGCGTTGTAAACCCTAGTCAAATAAGTATTTTATCATTTAATGGATCCATTCTGAACGACCGATGCACTATTACTGAGATATTATGAATATTTATAGAAGGGTATTGTAGAACCTTGTCGAAATTTTTATAGAAAAATCTTGTTAAAAGAGGTGTGCACATGTATTCGCCCAATAAATGAAAAAAAGCAGCAAGTTTGGAAATAATTATTGGGGATCATATAGTCCTTAACTAAAAAGGAATGTTCGCTTGTTCAGTGATCTAGAATACGATTTTTGGGTTCTTGTTGAAACAAACCCTAAAACAGTTTTGAAAAGCGCTTATAGCGCAATGTATGTATTTCACATTCGCCACTTTTATTAATTAAGGGGGAACAAGAGAATGAAAACTTATGACGCATTTCCAGAACCAATTGGGAACTATACTGTCGGTCGAACCCAGATTGATTTTGAGTACACGGCATCAGATCACTCAAAAAGAGAACTGACGGCGTTTGTGTACTATCCGTCCGACAGTAGCGAAGGTAAGACTACATCAACGTACATGTTCCCTGAAGTCTACCAGATGTTTAATGAGCAGCCACTTGTCACTGCGTATCTTAAAGGGAAGGATGTTTTCTCTATAGATATCAAGACCCAGTGTTACGACGACCTCGCCCTCTCCGGGAAGGAAAAGCGCTATCCGGTGTTATTCTATGTTTGCGGCGGGGGCGGTTCTCCAGAATGGGGTACAGTGATCTGTACAGACTTGGCAAGCATGGGATATGTTGTGGTAAGCATCGGCCATCAGAATAGCACGATGTATAAGCGTAAAGATGGGCGTCTGTTTAATGTTTCAAAGGATTTTTCGGATGTCATTATGGCGTTTTCTGAAGATCCGGAGATGCTGGCGTTGGCTGGTAAGATGGAGATGCGGCCTGACGATGAAACTGCCATTGAGATGTGCCAAAACGTGCTTACACTGCCGATACTTGCCAAGTTAACAGAGTATAGTGAATTACAGGCAGAAGATGTAAGGTATGCAGCCGATTATCTTTACAAACTGGACTCTGGAGAGCTGAATTCCATCTTTCAGGGCAGATTGTTGCTTGACATCGGCATGGGCATAGTCGGACATTCTTATGGAGGGCCTACGACGGCGATTGTTTGCCGGGACGACGACCGGTTCGCCTGCGGGATTGGCTTGGATAGCGGTGCATTCGGCCTTCTCGACAGCGACCTTAAGAAACCCTTTTTGCTACTGTTTTGTGAACCTAACTATAACATGAATGCGATAATTGGCGCTAACAATAGCATGGAAACCTATTATTTCTCTGTTGATCGTGTTGCGCATTTAGATTACTGCGACATCGTGTTTACCAGTGTTAATGAGGAACTCAGAGGCGAACGGGATGCTATGGAGATGCGAAATCTTGTTACAGACTATACGAAGAACTTTTTTGATCATTACATACTGCAGAAGGCTGCAAGTGTGGAGAGTCTGGCATACGATGGCGTGGACTTGATCAAGAAGACCAGCAACAAGTGACATAACCGATGATAGGTTGCTGATAAACGCAAGTCAAAGAGCTAGTCGTACAGACACAGAGCCGATAACCCTAAATCCATATTGGGCATTGGAAGCCGGCAAAACAATTAAAAAAATCAACCGACGGAATAGATTATTATTACAAGCTCAAGGGTGCAATGATTTGTCAAATTTCATTGCACCTAAACAATTATTGTTTTCGTAAGCTACTTTAAAGGACCGAATTCGACTATGTCTTGGCCATAAAGGTTTTTTCTTATACAGATAATAATCCTGGCATAAGAGAGGCTGAAAAACAATGGTGTCGATTTGCGACTTATTTTAGTTAACATAATATATATTCTAGGAAGCAATAAATTTTAAAGAAATCCTGTCTCAATAACAAAGTATACTTAAGTTAGTGAGACAGGATAAGAAAATTACTTACAGGTTGACTAATTTCGATTGTATTCATTTCAAATGTCAAATGCCTGAGCTTCAGCAAGCCTTATTAAAAAACTTTAAAATGGCGAAGTCAACCCATAATATACGGCTTCCAGCTCTTCCAATGTCATATCACCGTATGCGCATTTGATTACCGAATCAGCAAACTCATCATAATCATAATCGCTGGTAAAGCCTTGCTGCAGAAGTTTTTCGTAGGCTTCAATCTGTTCTTTTTGGTTTTGGATATCTTTTTCCTTACCTGGATAGTCCGATCCGTTTACCAAGTCGCTATTTTGTTTGAACAGCAACATATACTGTTTCAATGTTTCGTCCACAGCTTGCACCTCCTTGTTCTGCCGCTGATTAGATAATGAAAACGGACACCAATTGTGATGTCCGTCAAAACAGTCACTATTTGGGTTCAGTTCCCCAAATCAGTTTTCCGTTATTATATAATGTGATTTTTTTTGTATCTTTAAACGTATTTGACTGGAAAAAAGAATAATCCCCGGCTTGTGAATAATTGCTCCAGTCCTCATTGTGAAGACGAATTTGAATTTCTCCGGTGCTTGCTCCCGGTGACAGCGTCCTGTTTCTAAACCCAAGTTCCAGATAGGCATCTGCACCTTTTACAGGTTTATGTAATGTCACAAACTTGTGCGTCACATTGCTGCATCCGATCTTCGCGTAGTCACAGTCGAAGTTTTGGCCTTTGTTTTTCGTGTTATACCAGTAGCGGACAGTTACATTTTTTAAGTTAACGGTGGTCTTGCTGTTATTTTTCACATTGATCTGAGGACGGATTTGGTTGCTGTTCACACTTCCATCCCCTGTTCTGTATTGCACAGAGATGCTGTTTTCCTGTGCGGGTTTCTCTTGCTTTGGCGTCTCAGATCTGTCTTCACTCGAATTTTGGGAGCCGCGGATGTTTTCTCTTACAAATGTCCCTGAAGCGGATAAATCTGATAACGGCCAGCCGCCTGTTTTAGATGCCCCCGGCTTTAAAGCTGAGGATGATTCCTGCTTATCGGAAAGGTTCCAGTTTACCCAGCTGATTTTCTTGCTGTCGAGATAATTCAGCCATTCCCTCGACTGGTCAAGGTATACCCCGCCATTTCCGGAAGCGTCACTCGTCCCCCATTCCGTTACAAAAATCGGCGCTCCTTTGCTGAGCGCATAGTCCGCTTTATCCCTTAAAAACTGGCCGTGTGTACCGGCATAAAAATGAAGCGCGTACATGACGTTTGCATCCTTAAGCTGATCATCCGCAGCATCGTTGACATCCTGGCTCCAAGTGCCTGTTCCGGTAATAATGATGTTATCCGGGTCATTTTTACGAATAACAGAAATCACTTCTTCCGCATACGGTTTGATATCGCGCTTCCAATTTACATCACCGTTCGGTTCATTAGCAATTTCATATATAACGTTTGGTGAGCTTCCGTAAAGGCTTGACATTTCCTTAAAGAATTCCTTCGCCTTCTCTTTATTTTGATTTGGATTGCCGTCATTTAAAATATGCCAGTCAATGATGACATATATCCCGAGCTCTTTTACCGCTTCAACAGCTTCTTTGACTTTATTTTTCACAGACGGATTCTCGATATAACCGCCGTCAGCCGTGTACATTGCCGCCCGGAAGACGGTAATTCCCCAATCGTCTCTTAGCCATTTTAAAGTGTCTTTATTGACATAATCGCCGAACCACTGCAAACCGTGTGAGCTGATCCCCTTCAGCTGCACCGGTTTTCCGTTTTGATTGACTAGCTGAGTACCTTTGATACTAAGCTGCCCATTAAGGCCTACAGGCGTTTTCGCCCCTGCTGCAGATACTTCTGGTGCCGCGACACCGCTAATTGTTAATACTGTCATTAATAAACATGCGATAAAGATAGAGACTGAACGTTTCATATAGCATTCTCTCCTCCTTCAAATAATCATGTAAAATGTCTGCCTATTAGCTGCCGCTCTCCCTCCCTTTCTTTTTTTAAACACGCACTCATTGTAAAAATCTTTCTCATGATTGTCTATCAACCTAATTTCTTGTTTTTAGGCGGCTTAAAAGCCTGTCTATTGACTCTTTTTGTGTTGCTTCTTATACAGCTGACACGTGTATATCAGGGATAAAAGTGCTTGTTCAGGACTTTACACGTTATTTTTTGATGAAATCAAAAGATTCCGCTTTTTTTTCGGCAAATAAAAAGCTGCATTCAAGTCATTGAATGCAGCCGTATTCTTTATAAATTATGCTTCTTGTTTCTCTTCTTCCCAAGTTTCAGCGTGTTTCAGTCCTGGGATATTTTTCGCTTTAAACACAGGATCAAGTCCTTGTTTGCGCTGTTTCGCGTAATCTTTATAGACTTTGTATGCTACGTTTGACAGCAGCGTGATCACAACTAAGTTAATCAGCGCCATAATCCCCATAAAGAGATCCGCCATGTCCCAAACAATCTGGAACCCTGCTACACATCCAAAGACAACCATAGCAATAACCGCAATACGGTAAATGTTCAGCCATGTTTTGCTTGTTTTAATGAATTCAATGTTTGTCTCGCCATAATAGTAGTTTCCGACAACTGAACTGAAAGCGAATAAGAACATTGCGACTGCTATAAAACTAGGCGCCCATCCCCCAATATGGTGGTCTAAAGCAGCCTGCGTTACTTGGATGCCGTCACCTTTTGGTGTTACACTGTACAGCAAAATAATAAACGCTGTGGACGTACATACGATAAATGTATCGAAAAACACGCCTAATGTCTGGATAAAGCCTTGCTTAGCCGGATGCGAAACATGAGCTGTCGCAGCAGCGTTTGGCGCGCTACCCATTCCCGCTTCGTTAGAAAAAAGTCCGCGCTGTGCACCGATGACGATGATAGCTCCTATTCCTCCGCCGACAACTTGTTCAATTCCTAAAGCGTTTTTGACAATTGTCGCAATAACGCTTGGGAATGCAGAAATATTTGTGAATACAACATATAGTGCTATAAGAATATAAAGCCCTGCCATGACCGGAACAATCAACTGTGTCACAGCGACAACACGTTTTAAACCGCCAAAAATAATAAAAGCCGTTAAAACAGCAAGAACAACAGCGACAACTATTTTATTCACATGAAAAGCGCCTTCTAACGCTCCTGCAATTGTATTTGATTGAACAGCGTTAAAGATTAAACCGAATGATACGGTAATTAAGACAGCAAATACGATGCCAAGCCATCTGACCCCAAGCCCCTTTTGAATATAGTAAGCCGGTCCGCCTCGGAAATCGTCTCCGTCCTTCACTTTATAAAGCTGAGCTAACGTACTCTCAACAAAGCTTGAAGCCATACCGACAGCTGCTACAACCCACATCCAAAATACAGCGCCTGGTCCGCCTGTCGCAATCGCTAAGGCAACACCAGTCAAGTTCCCTGTACCGACTCGGGATGCGGCAGAAATAAAAAATGCCTGCATAGAAGAAACACCTTTGTTGCCTTGTGGCTTCTCCCCTACTATTCTAAACATTTCGATAAAGTAACGGAATTGGATAAAACCAAAACGAAGTGTAAAAAATAATCCAAGCCCTATTAAAATATAAAATAAATATTTCCAGATAAAATCACTTGGAATATTAATCAAACTGTTGAAAAAAGACTCCATATTTACCTCCTGTTTCATCAATTCATTGTGAATTCAATTTCGATGTTAGATTTTTTAACATAACGAGTATTATTATATCACAATATGTCGAATTAGGAAGTTTTTTCGAAAGAATATTATGTTAGTTTGATTTTTTAATTTCTATGAATAAATTCATTAGAAATTAATAAAAAGAGTCTCCCTTTCTATTCATTCTCCGCTTGTTTCTCCCTACCCTTAGGGTGTATATCGTGATAATGTTTGAACTGCAAACATATCTTTAAAATATGTTTTGTATCACACCCTAGATAGGGTATACATATACTAATAAAAGACATTTCACTTTAAAAAGGAACTGAAACGATATATACTTAACAAAGTGAATTTTATTTTTAAATTTAATAAATCAGGTTTACTTTTAAGATGGTCTGGGGTATCATTATAAAAATATTCAGTAATATCGAAGGGGGGAGATCATTTGAAAAAAGTAACGATACTTAAAGCTTCCATCTTATTTTTGGCGATTGCCAGTTTTCATTTGTTCTCAATTCCCCACGCCTTTGATATTGGCCATCATGATAAAGCGGTAGCCGACCAGCAGGAAATGCATGAGATGAAAGCTGGCCAAAATGCAGATGATGAAAAGAAATCCATCACCGGAGCTTTTGCGCTGACTGCCTTCTCAATGGCTGTGCTGCTGATGACCGCGGAAAACAAAGATATATGTTACTCCCGGAGACGGCAGCGGAGAAAAAGCTTTATACTGGCCAAATTTTATCAATCATCTTATTTCGACAAACTTCATGTTCAACATCACCCGAATATATAACGAAAATATGAGGAGGCTGTTAACATGTTGTTTATCTTAAGAATGGTGATTTTAGGCTTGTTCTCTTTCACAGCGCTGAACTTATTTGTATGGCAAGGTATTGAAGTCATTCATGCCGTGACAGACTTATTCACCAGCCATGAAAGCTGATGAAAAACAAAATATACCCGCTCACGATATGTGGGCGGGTTTTTTAATGATTATTCAGTTGTAAGACGCCAGACAGCTGTGACCTTGCCTGATTCTTCTTCATCAATAAAGAATGAACCATTGCTGTATCTGTCGTTTGTTCGCAGCTCTTTAGCCTGCAGTTCTTTTCTGTCCCCTTTTTCCGTTTCTGCCATAAACCGCTCATCAAGTCCGCACGCGAACAGCGAAACGACACGATGCGGATTTTTCTTCAGTTCACGCAGCATAACGACTCCCCGTTTTGCACGGGAGGTCTTTTCAAACTCAGAAAGACTCATACGTTTGACCGCTCCCCGCTGTGTAAACAATACGAGAGAATCAGACTCATGCAGAATTTCTCCTGACACGACAAAGTCTCCATCTTTCAAGTTAATTCCTTTAACGCCAGCTGCACGTGCGCCCACAACATTTACTTCATCTTCTCCAAACCATAGGCCATATCCGAGATGTGTCGCCATCAAGATCTGACTGTCACCATTTGTCACATGTACATCAATCAGCTCGTCTTCACCCTTTAGATTTAACGCCACAAGTGCTTTAGAATAACGCTGTGCTTTGTAATGGGTGAGTTCTGTCTTTTTCACCATGCCGTTTTTCGTGAAGAATAAAAGATAAGCAGATGGATCAAACTCTTTTATCGGTATGGCCTTTACAATCGTTTCGTCACGTTCAATCGTGATTATGTTAGAAAAGTGCTGGCCCATGTCCTTCCATCTGATATCAGGCAGCTGGTGAACCGGACAATAGATATAGCTTCCCTTATTCGTGAAAAGCAGCAGCACATCTGTCGTATTCATTTCAAACTGGTGCAGCATCCTGTCTGTATCCTTCATTCCAAAATCCTGTCCGTTTGAAGCGGCAAAGGAACGCTGGCTTGTGCGTTTTAAGTAGCCATCTTTTGTAACAGTCACGTATACATCCTCAGAGGCAACCATGACTTCAAGATTAATTTTGATTTCCTCAATTTTTTCTTCAATGACAGAGCGTCTCGTGTCCGCATATTTCTTTTTCAGCGCTTTTAAGCTGTTTGTAATGACCTTTAACAGCTTTTTATCATTGCTTAAAATCGATTCAAGCTCTTCAATATTTTTGCTGAGCTCTTCAGCCTCTTCCTTGAGCGCTGTGATATCGGTATTTGTTAAACGATATAGCTGCAAGGACACGATAGCTTCAGCCTGAGGCTCAGTGAATTCATATTTCGCCATTAAATTGTTTTTGGCGTCACGTTTATCGCTTGAGGAGCGAATCGTTGCGATAACTTCATCCAAGATCGATAAAGCTTTCATAAGACCTTCTACAATGTGATGTCTGTCTTTTGCTTTTTGAAGCTCGTAAACGGATCGGTTTGTGACAACTTCTTTTTGGTGGCCGATGTATGCATCTAAAATAGATGGCAGACTCATCAGCATTGGACGGCGGTTGTGGATCGCCACCATATTAAAGTTATACGTAATCTGCAAATCAGTATTTTTATATAAGTAATTCAAAATGCCCTTGGCATCTGCTTCTTTCTTTAGTTCTACGACCACTCTCAGGCCGGTTCGGTCTGTTTCGTCTCGAACCTCGGAGATGCCTTCAACTTTTTTATCAATACGGTACTCATCCATTTTTTTCACAAGGTTGGCTTTATTGACTTCAAACGGAATTTCTGTAATCACAATTTGCTCACGTCCGCCTCTGATCGTTTCGATCTCAGCTTTTCCGCGGATAATAATTTTCCCTTTTCCGGTTTCGTAGGCTTTTCTAATGCCATCAACGCCCTGGATAATTCCGCCTGTCGGAAAGTCAGGCCCTTTGATCACTTCCATGAGATCGTCTACAGAGCATGACGGCACTTGAATACGTTTAATAACAGCATCAATGACTTCTCCTAAATGATGAGGCGGTATATCAGTCGCATATCCTGCAGATATACCGGTAGAACCGTTGACCAGCAAATTAGGGAACATAGCCGGAAGTACAACAGGCTCCTTGCTTGTATCATCAAAGTTTGGGACAAATTCAACAGTATTTTTGTCAATATCCCGCAGAAGCTCTGATGCAATCGAAGACAACTTCGCTTCTGTGTAACGCATGGCCGCCGGAGGATCTCCATCTATACTTCCGTTATTCCCGTGCATTTCAATTAATACATTCCGCACTTTCCAATCCTGGCTCATTCGCACCATTGCTTCATACACCGAACTGTCACCGTGCGGATGGTAGTTACCGATGACATTACCGACCGTTTTGGCCGCTTTTCTGAAATTTTTATCAAATGTGTTTCCGTCCGTATGCATCGCATACAGAATTCTGCGCTGTACGGGCTTTAATCCGTCGCGCGCATCAGGCAGCGCCCTGTCTTGAATAATATATTTACTATAGCGTCCAAAACGGTCGCCGATCACCTCTTCTAATGGTAAATCATGAAATAATTCTGGCTGTGACAATCATTAAACCTCCTCAGCGACCGATAAGTTTTCATTTTCTAAAATATTGCTTTCTTCGTCTAAGCCGAAAGCTACGTTTTTCTCAATCCACTTTCTGCGCGGCTCTACTTTATCGCCCATCAATGTCGTCACGCGTCTCTCAACACGTGCCGCGTCGTCAATTTTGACCCTTACAAGCGTACGGGACTCCGGATTCATCGTCGTTTCCCACAGCTGATCCGCGTTCATCTCACCAAGACCCTTGTATCGCTGGATTGTATAGCCCTTGCCGACTTTTTTCAGTACTCCATCCATCTCTTCATCAGACCATGCATATTCAATGATTTCTTTTTTCCCGCTTCCTTTGCTGACCTTATATAAAGGAGGCAGAGCAATGAATACCTTTCCATTCTCAATGAGCGGCTTCATATAGCGATAGAAAAAGGTTAAAAGCAGTACTTGAATATGAGCGCCGTCAGTATCGGCATCCGTCATAATGATGATTTTATCGTAGTTAATGTCGTCGACTGAAAAATCAGCCCCGACACCGCCGCCGATGGCATGAATGATCGTATTAATCTCTTCGTTTTTAAAGATATCAGCAAGCTTTGCTTTTTCCGTGTTAATGACTTTACCGCGCAATGGCAGAACCGCTTGGAATCTGCGGTCTCTTCCCTGCTTTGCTGAACCGCCCGCAGAGTCACCCTCAACGAGATACAATTCATTTTTTGCCGGATTTCTTGAACCCGCAGGTGTCAGCTTACCGCTTAATGTCGCTTCTGATTTTTTTCGTTTTTTGCCGCTTCTGGCTTCTTCCCGGGCTTTACGTGCCGCTTCTCGCGCCTGGCTCGCCTTTATTGCTTTTTTCACAAGAAGAGTAGCGGTGTCCCGATTTTCCTCTAAAAAGTAAGCAAGCTGTTCTGATACGATTGCGTCTACAGCAGATCTTGCTTCGCTTGTGCCGAGTTTTCCTTTTGTTTGTCCTTCAAATTGAAGAAGTTCTTCAGGAATACGGACAGAGATAATAGCTGAAAGCCCTTCCCTTATATCTGTGCCTTCCAGGTTTTTATCCTTTTCTTTCAGCAAAGCCACTTTTCTCGCATATTCATTAAAGGCTCTCGTCATCGCTGTCTTTGCACCCGACTCATGAGTTCCGCCGTCTTTTGTTCTGACGTTGTTAACAAACGACAGGATATTTTCTGAATAGCCGTCGTTAAACTGGAACGCAAAATCCACTTCGATGGAATGATGCTCTCCTTCAAACGAGACCACTTCAGACAGGGCATCTTTTTCCTCATTTAAGTAAGCAACAAACGCTTCTATTCCGTTCTCATAATAAAAGACTTCACGCTGGCCGTTCCGCTCGTCAATCAGTTCAATTTTTAATCCTTTTAATAAAAACGCTGATTCCCGTAAGCGTTCAGAAAGCGTTTCAAAATTATAAGTTGTTGTGCTGAACATTGTCGGATCAGGCTTAAAGTGAGTAAGTGTGCCTGTCTTTTTCGTTTTGCCAATCTTTTCGAGAGATGTGACCGGTTTACCTCCGTTTTCAAAACGCTGCTGATAGACGAAGCCGTCCCGCTCAATCGTAACCGTCAGCCATTCAGATAAAGCATTCACGACAGATGCGCCGACGCCGTGAAGCCCTCCGCTTGTCTTATAACCGCCTTGCCCGAATTTTCCGCCTGCGTGAAGCACCGTTAAAATGACCTCAGGGGTTGGTTTGCCGAGTTTATGCATTCCAGTCGGCATGCCGCGGCCTCTATCCTGTACAGAAATACTGTTGTCTTTATGTATTTTAACGATAATGTGATCTCCATGGCCGGCAAGTACCTCATCGACGGAGTTATCTACAATTTCATAAACCAAGTGATGCAAGCCTCTCGCGTCGGTTGAGCCAATATACATACCCGGCCTTTTCCTTACGGCTTCAAGGCCTTCCAGCACCTGTATGGCATCTTCGTTGTAATCAAATTGCTGTTTTCTAGCCAAACGTACAAACCCCTTTCAAAAAACTAACATTCTCTTTTTCATTGTTACTTGTCAATTGTATAAAAGTATTTTCCTAATCCTTGCCCCGGTGCGCTTCTGCCTTGGACTCTTCATTATAACCAATGTCATCCCATTCTCAACATACAGCTAACGAATCATTCCGTAAAACATCCAAAAGTGCTGTTTTTTCGATATGAGAACGTATGTTTGTTTATTATATATAAAGCAGCGGACCTTCGCAAATCGAACGGCCGGAACCCAGCTTAGCAAGGCATTCAAAAAAAGCTGTTCAAGCTTTATTGTATCTGTTTCACAGTAATTCGCAAACAATATCTTTACATGAAAAAGCAAAAATCCTTGAATTCACAAGGATTTTTGCAGCTCTGCACCTATTTTGTTACAGCGTGTGCCACTTTTATGCACAGATCCATGATGACCGTTCTGCCATCTTCCTTCAGCATCTGATAAGCCTCTTCGTTCACCAGGCCTTGCTGCGCCCAAAATACCGGGGCATCTGTCTCCAGAAACTCTTTAGCGACATCAGGAAGCTGTTCTGAACGTCTGAATACATTTACGATATCAACCGGACCGTCAATTTCTTTTAACGATGATACGGCTTTTACACCAAGCGCCTCTTCGATCGTCGGATTTACTGGTATGATTTCGTATCCCGCATCCTGCATCGCTTTTGATACCATATAGGATGTTCTATCGGGACGGTCTGAAAGCCCGACTACCGCAATTCTCTTACTTCCATCAAGAATTTTTTTGATTTCCGCTTTTGAAGGGTTTTGCATGATAGACCACTCCTTTTTGTTTATTCTACACGACCGAAAAGGAAGAAATCAAAACATGATGTATGGCTGATTAGATTTGTAAGCAAACTTTACAAAAAAACTTATCATCAGATCATGACATCTCATGTTAAAATAGAGATTAGGGACATTGAAAAAGGAGAAATGTAGATGTTAATTGCTTTATTGATTATTTTGGCCTACTTGATAGGCAGCATTCCATCTGGCTTAATCGTAGGTAAGCTTGCCAAGGGAATTGATATTCGGGAGCATGGAAGCGGAAACTTAGGCGCTACCAACGCGTTCCGTACACTGGGCGTAAAAGCTGGTTCGGTTGTCATAGCCGGAGATATTTTAAAAGGGACACTGGCAGCTGCATTGCCTTACCTCATGCATGTTGATATTCATCCGCTCCTTGCGGGAGTCATAGCGGTTCTTGGCCATGTGTTTCCTGTGTTCGCCAAATTTAAAGGCGGCAAAGCCGTAGCAACTTCGGGAGGCGTCTTGCTGTTTTATGCACCTCTGTTATTCATTACAATGGTTGCGGTCTTTTTCATCTTTTTATACTTGACAAAATTTGTCTCTCTGTCATCAATGTTAACAGGGATATATACTGTCATATATAGTCTCTTTGTACATGATAAGTATTTATTGATTGTCGTCACGCTGCTCACTGTTTTTGTAATATACAGGCACCGGGCGAATATCAAACGAATTATCAATAAAACAGAACCTAAAGTCAAATGGTTATAAATGTTTAAAAAACTTCTATTTTGACACGAGATAGCCTTATACGTTTATAATAGAGAAAATCAAATGATAACAAAGGGAAAAGGGGGTCCTGTTATGAATATGACAGTTAACGAAGACGCGCTGAACTGGTATAAAGAAGAGCTCGATTTACAAAACGGAGACCAAGTTCGATTTTTCGTCCGCTATGGCGGCTGCAGCAACGTTCAAAAAGGCTTTTCTCTCGGAGTGGCGAAAGATGCTCCCCAAGAGGCAGGAGTCACGGCAGAAGTCGGCGGCATCACCTTCTTTATTGAAGAAAGTGATCTTTGGTACTTTGACAACCATGATCTTCTCGTCAGCTATTCAGAGTCTGCTGATGAGCCTGTATTTGAATACCATTAAGAAAAAGAACGCATATCATATGCGTTCTTTTTTTATAAATGAAAACGTGTGAGATGGTCGGTCAGCTTTTCTTGTTCTAAGATATATTTTTGCGTCTCGCCCAAAAGATCAAAGTGGGGAAATTCGCTTTTTTTATGTATCCATTCTTCCTTCAAACCGTACGCCGCACCCCATTGAACCAGCTTATCAATATCTGCACAGCCTGCTTTTGTCACGGTTTTAGATTCCGGGAAACGGTCATCCAGCCAATAATGTGTTAAAAATGCGATTTCCCCTCTTTTGACTGCCTTCTTCCATCGGTTAACTTCCTCCCGTTTCACGCCAAATGCCATATGTCATTCACTTCCCTATTTTTTGGCCTTTTCATATGCTGCGTGCCAATCGGGGAAAGCCTTACGAAACTGAATCGGTTTAAAACTTTCTTTATCCACACAAATATGAGATGATTTCGCTTCAATAGATAGCTCACCAGCCGGATTATAAATATGGTAGCCATATATGGTTTTAAAGCCGTTGTATTCCTCAATCCATGTGTGCACCACCGCAGTTTCTCCATAATGGAGGGGTTTTTTGTAGGAAATATTGATATCAACGACTGGAGAAAGCACGCCTTTCTTTTCCATATCACTGTATAAAAAGCCTAGGTCTTTAATGAGTGCCGTCCTTCCGACCTCCATCCAAACAAGATAATTCGCATGATACACGATCCCCATTTGATCTGTTTCGGCGTAACGCACTTCTATTTCTGTTTTTGATACATGCAAGATACTCTGCTCCCTTAATCAGTTTAGCCCCATTTTACCATATCCAAATCAGAAAGAAAAAAACCAGGTTTCCCTGGTTTTTACGAACGGTATCCGTTTTCTCTCGCTTCGGATTCGTCTTGAATTTCATTGCGAAATGCTTCGATGCTCTCTTCCCGTCTTGCGTTTTTTTCTTTGATGCGCTGCTTATCTTCTCCAGAAGCAAACTCCATTGATTCCTCTGCTTCTTCTATATTTTCGATTGTATTTTGGACCATATCCTGCAGTTTCTCTACGTTGTCGGAACGGTCGTCAGGATTAGGCTGCTGATATTGATTTTGGTTTTTTGTCATTGGGATGAACCTCCTAGAATAAAATCAATCCGGCGCTATTCGCCTTTCGTCTGCATGATAATTGGCTGCTGACCAGAAGTATCGTGCATTTTTTCCCCTTTATTGCGTTTATATTTAACAGGCTTTGTACCCAAGTGGCTTGGAGCATATTGAGGCTGACCGTTTTTCTTGTTGTTTCCCATGTTTATCCCTCCTCAACAAATAGGATTCTCAAAAGGAGGGGCAAACATGAATACAAATTAAAGGTTATTTTTGCTTAAATCGCTGTTCAAGCTTTTCCTCAAGCTGATTTAAATATTCCGTATTCGTCATCAGCTCTTTTTTGTTTTCCATGACGAGCTCATGAAAAGAACGTTTTCTCATCTTCTTCACTCTTCTCACCTCCGCGTATTTTTTCATTTTTTCCAATTCTGAAAATTTGTAAGCATGTTTGCACATAAAAAAAACTGAATCTAATAAAGATCCAGTTTTTCTTTCATCTCTTTTTTTGACATAGTCCCGATATGTATGTCTTGAATTACGCCTTTTTTATCTAAAATATACGTAGTTGGGTATGAAAACACATTATAGTCAGCATTAATTCCTTTTTTATCAATCAAAATGGGGAAGGTTAAATGATACGTATCAGCAAAAGTTTGCACCTGTTTCTCGCTTTTCTCAGCTGAAGTGAAATTAACTGCAATAACCGCTACATCTGAGTGCTCCTTTTGCAGTTCCTCCATCGCCGGCATTTCCTGTCGGCACGGTTTGCACCAAGTTGCCCAGAAGTTAAGCAGAACTTTTTTGCCTTTGACATCTGATAAAGAGATCCTTTCTCCTGATAGCGTTTTCAGAGTGAAGTCAGGCGCTTGCTGTCCCTCTTCAATGCCTATTTCTTTTTTGCTAAATTGCTGATAGATGTTCCAGCACATGTATCCGGCAAGCCCAATCAACAGGATTCCTGCCACCCATTTTTTCAGCATAAATTCACCCCCGGAGCTATCTTATTTCATAAAAAGAAGAGAAAGCAGGCTGCCTTCTCTTCTTCATACATTATGATTGCTTCATTTTTTCGCGAAGCACCATTTGCAGAATTCCGCCATGGCGGTAATAATCAATTTCAACTTCACTATCGAAGCGCACAAGTGCCTCAAATGTTTTTACACTTCCGTCTTCATCAATTGCTCTTACTGTAACGATATCACGAGGGCGTACGCTTTCATCAACATCCACCTCGATCACTTCTTTACCGCTTAAGCCGAGTGTATCCGCATTTTCACCTTGTTTAAATTGAAGCGGGAGCACACCCATGAATACCAGGTTACTTCTGTGGATTCTTTCAAAGCTCTCAGCAATTACAGTTCTAATGCCGAGCAGGTTTGTTCCTTTTGCAGCCCAGTCACGGGAAGATCCCATACCATAATCTTTGCCCGCTAAGATGGCAAGGCCTGTTTTATCTTCTTTATATTTCATGCAGGCATCATAGATTGATGTCACTTCACCAGTCGGCCAGTACGTTGTAAATCCGCCTTCTGTGCCCGGCGCGATTTGGTTTTTGATGCGGATGTTTGCAAATGTTCCTCTCATCATAACCTCATGGTTTCCGCGGCGTGAACCGTAGGAGTTAAAGTCACGAGGTGACACACCTTTTGCTTGCAAGTATTTTCCGGCAGGTGTATCTTTTCCGATTGCCCCTGCAGGAGAGATATGGTCGGTTGTGACTGAATCGCCGAATTTACCGACAACACGAAGGCCTTTTAAAGGTTCAACCTTGCCTGGTTCAACTGACATTTCTTCGAAGAATGGCGGGTTTTGGATATAAGTTGAATCATTATCCCATTTATACAGCGCTTCATCTGTTGTCTCAATCTCATTCCAGCGTTTGTTGTCATCGAATACTGTTTCGTACTCCTTGCGGAAGAGCTCCGGTGTAACAGTTTGTTTAACAAGTGAATTAATTTCGTCCATTGACGGCCAAATATCGTTGAAGTACACTTTTTGTCCGTCTTTTCCGATACCGATCGGATCCGTCTTCAGGTTAATGTTCACTGTTCCAGCCAGCGCATAAGCTACTACAAGCGGCGGAGAAGCAAGATAGTTACCTTTCACAAGCGGATGAATACGTCCTTCGAAGTTACGGTTTCCAGAAAGAACAGACGTAATCAACAGGTCATTTTTCGCAACTGCTTCTTCAATTTCCGGTGAAAGCGGACCTGAGTTTCCGATACATGTTGTACATCCGTATCCAACGAGGTTAAAACCAAGCTCTTTCATGTATGGAAGAAGGCCTGAATTAACAAGATATCCTGTAACAACCTTAGAACCCGGTGCAAGTGATGTTTTCACGTAGTTAGGCACTTTGAGTCCTAATTCAACCGCTTTTTTCGCCACAAGGCCGGCGCCGATTAAGACGTATGGGTTAGATGTATTTGTACAGCTTGTAATCGCAGCAATAGCGATTGCACCCGTTTTCATGACTGTTTCTTCGCCGTTAAGCAATTTAAATTTAATTTCTTTATCTTCCTCTTCGGCGTTTAATCCGAATCCTTGGTTACCCGCAGGGCTGACTAAGTGCTTTTTAAACGTTTCCTGCATAGCAGAAAGCGGAATCAAATCCTGAGGACGTTTTGGACCGGAAAGGTTTGCTTCAATTTTAGACAAATCAATTTCAACGACATCAGTAAATTGCGGGTCTTCTACATCTGGAGTGTAGAACAAGCCGTTGCTTCTGCAGTATGCTTCTACTACGTCAATATGTTCAGCATCGCGGCCTGTCAGACGCAGATAATTTAGAGCTTCTTCATCAACAGGGAAGAATCCGCATGTTGCACCGTATTCCGGAGCCATGTTGGCGATTGTCGCACGGTCTGCCAGCGGCAGTTCAGCAACTCCCGGTCCGAAGAACTCAACAAATTTACCGACTACGCCTTTTTCACGCAGTACTTGTGTCACTTTTAACGCCAAGTCAGTGGCTGTTGTTCCATTCGGAAGCTTTCCGACGAGTTTCGCGCCGATTACCTCAGGAACAGGGAAATAAGAAGGCTGCCCCAGCATTCCGGCTTCTGCTTCAATTCCGCCGACACCCCAGCCGAGAACACCGATTCCGTTAATCATTGTTGTATGCGAGTCGGTTCCTACCAGCGTATCAGGATACGTAATCAGTTCTCCGTCTTCTTCAACTGCGTGGACAACACTTGCCAAGAACTCAAGGTTTACCTGGTGAACGATACCTGTTGCCGGCGGTACTGCCTGGTAGTTATTAAACGCTTTCTTTGCCCAGCTTAAAAATTTGTAACGCTCTGCATTTCTTTCGAATTCCAAGTCCATATTAATAGCCAGAGCATCTTCTGTGCCCGCTTTATCAACCTGTACAGAGTGGTCGATGACAAGGTCAACAGGAATCTCAGGGTTGATTTTGTCAGGATCTCCGCCGACAGCTGCCATTGCTTTACGTAATGAAGCAAGGTCAACTACTGCCGGTACCCCAGTGAAATCTTGTAAAATAACGCGAGATGGTTTAAACGGAACATCGATTTCCTTTAACTCGGCAGTTCCCCATTTTGCCAAATTTTCCACGTGTTCTTTTTTGATAACGAATCCGTCAACTTGACGCAATACAGATTCTAAAAGAACTTTAATGGAATAAGGAAGCTTCGACACATTTCCGATCCCCAAATCTTCCAATGCTTTCAAAGAGTAGTAATGATATGTTTTCCCATTTGTAGTAAACGATTTTCTCGCTTGGAAAACGTCTTGTGCTGCAGTTTTTTGCTCGTTTGCCATTCTCCAAAATCCCCCTTCAGATCAGTTCATTCTCAGATGAACATTACATTCCATCACAATTTTCTCACAATTTCATATTAAAACAAAATCATACATAAGTAAATATCAATGTTTTTATTAAATACAATAAGATCGGCTTATCAGGGCAAAAAAGCGGGAAATTTTACTGTCTGCACTCTCTCATATTCCTCATTGAAAGAAGCCATATTATGATTGAGGTGATAATGATGGTCAAACGAAAAGCAAATCACGTAATAAATGGGATGAATGACGCGAAAAGCCAAGGCAAAGGCGCCGGCTATGTAGAAAACGATCAGCTTGTACTGACTGAAGCAGAACGCCAAAATAACAAAAAAAGAAAAACCAATCAATAACGTTAACTCTTTTAAGGAGGTTCTCATTTTATGACCAATAAAAATACAAGTAAAGATATGCATAAAAACGCTCCTAAAGGACACAATCCGGGTCAGCCGGAACCCCTCAGCGGAAGCAAGAAAGTAAAAAACAGAAATCACACAAGACAAAAGCACAATTCCAGCCATGATATGTAATAAAAGCAGACCGTAGCGTCTGTTTTTTTATGCGTTCACCCATTTCTGACCAACTGCATAAGCTAAAGCAAGGTATATATATGGAGGAATGCTTCCATGACCCATTCAAAACGAAACGATGCTAATGATTTCGATGGTATGGAGGAATGGCTTGGGCAATTTTTTGAAGATCCGTTCGCCTGGTACGACGAAACATTACCTATTGATCTATATGAAACAAGTCAGCAATATATTATTGAAGCAGATCTGTCGTCTATACAGCCGACACAAATCACAATTACCTTGTCCGGATGTGAGTTCATCCTGACGGTTAAATCCTCAGAACAGACTCTTGAAAAACAAATGATGCTTCCTTTTTATTTGAATGACAAGTCGATTGAGACCGAATGTGAAAATCAAATTCTCACAGTTGCCGTCAATAAAGAGACGAATGATCGCTCTTCTTTTTCTCTTCAATTCCCTCTCAGCTAAAATCAAAAGTCACTTTCATCCCCTATAATGAAAGTGACTTTTTTTCCGTCCATTTATCGTCAAATACCCTCTAGTGACTCTCCCATGGCCAAATAGCAGATTCACTATACAATAGAATATGATCTACCATCTCTTTTGACTAGACGTCTATCATTTTTTTCTATTTTTTTTAAACATTGTTCTTCTATTCTTTCTTCATATACAATATGGTTAGTATAAGGGGGAATGATTGATGCTGGAAGGCTGGTTTTTGTGGTTTATTCTGTTTTGGGTGATCACGATGATTGTCTTGTTATCAATCGGCGGTTTTTTTATGTTTCGAAAGTTTTTAAAGCGTTTACCAAAAGAGGACGGCAAATCTGAGCTGGATTGGCAGGATTACTATATTGAAAACAGCAGACATCTATGGAGTAATGAAAACAAACAATTTCTCGATGAATTGGTCACACCTGTTCCGGAGCTGTTCAGAGATATAGCTCGAGCAAAAATTGCCGGAAAAATCGGAGAGCTGGCATTAAAAGAAAACGCAGCTGCGATTGATCAGCGGCTTATTATCAAAGGTTATATTCTGGCTACTCCGAAAAGAGACCATACCTTTTTAAAGAAACATCTAAGAGACAAGAAAATCGATATTGAACCTTATCAGGACCTTCTTAAATAAAAAACCTTTCCCGCAAGGAGGAAAGGTTTTTTAATTCATTTGAATGTCTGCTGACTGCAGCTCGCTTTGAAGTTTTCGGTATGACAGATACATGGCGATTCTCCACGGCACAATCATACCGAAAGCCAGAATCCAAAACATTCCGCTCAGTGCGCCGTAATCAACCGATGTGCTTAAAATTGATTTCATCACAATTCTGATCACTAAAAGGCCGACTAATATAAAGACAAATGCCTTAGAGCGTTTCATGTAAATTTCATTATTTTTAATTTCAAACTTTGAAGTTTTTATAAGAAAAATAGAGAAAATCACGCCTAAAGTGATCGCTTCTAAAAACTCTTCACCCGTTACCCAAAAAACCGGAAATAAAAACATTAACGCCCCCGTACTCATAAAAATCGGCGGGAGAATGATTTTTTTCGGTGAAACGGGCTTATCGGAAGACTTAATTCTGACCACCATCACAGCTGCAGCCATTAAAACAGCAACAATTGATGAAACTATAATCATCATACTTATCATTCCTTTGTTTTCTCGGAGTGTTGACACTATATACTATACTCCAAAACAATAAAAAAAACCATTTTGAAAAGAAATGACTATCAATTTCCCATAACGCGGTTGACAGCTTCTAATACTTTGGACTCCTCAAACGGTTTGACAATAAAATCTTTGGCCCCAAGTTCAATGGCTTCTGTAACAATTCTTTGCTGGCGCATTGCCGTACACATGATGATCTTTGCTTTAGGGTCAAAGGATATGATCTCACGGAGCGCCTTAATGCCGTTTTTCACCGGCATCGTAATATCCATCGTCACTAAGTCCGGCCGAAGTTTTTTATACAGGTCAGCCGCTTGCTCGCCGTCCGCCGCCTCGCCTGCTATTATGTAATTTGCCTCTTCCAAGATCTCTCTGATTTTTACTCTCATGAACTTGGCGTCGTCTACAACTAAAACTCTTGTCATATTCCCCTCCAAAAATCGAATTCCTCAGGTAATAGTCTTATTGTACCAAAAACAAAAGGATTAGTAGTAGTGCAAAAGTAATTTAGCAGTCAGAAACCTGTAAATCCACCAAAAAGATCCGACAGCAAAATAATGATCAAGTTCATCCAATCAAAAAATAGCAGTACCCCAATAACAATCATAAGTACACCGCCCGCTTTCATGATCAAAAGCTGATTCTTCCTGATCCACTTCAGTTTCGTGATGAAGAACGACAATAATACAAACGGAACGGCAAATCCGAGAACATATAGCATCATATACGGTATCGCTGAGCCAGGATTAGTACCTGCTAATGTGATAACAGCCCCCAAAATGGGACCGGTGCAAGGCGTCCAGCCGGCCGCAAAAGCCATACCGATTAAAACGGAACCGAAAAAACCGCTTGGCCTATGCTTAAAATGGACTCTGCGTTCTTTCATGATAACCTCAGGCCGAAACACGCCAAGCGTAATAAAACCGAACAGAATAATGAGCAAAGCACCAACTTGCCGTATGGCATCATGATAATCCCTAAACAAGGTTCCAATAAAAGATGTTCCATATCCTAAAGCTATAAAAATCACTGAAAACCCCAGCAAAAAAAACAGCGTATGGGCCAAGCTTCTTTTTTGCAGCAATAGTTTCTCTGTTTTCACATCATCCATGCTGACTCCTGTAATATATGACAGGAAAGCCGGATAAAGCGGCAGGCAGCAAGGCGAAATAAATGATAAAAATCCTGCCCCGAATGTCAGTAAATAATTCACATCTCCCATGTCATCATCCCTTCATGATTTGACATTCCTTCAAGTTATGACAAAATCATTTCATTTTTTTAACACTTTCACTCGAAGGATTTCTATTTTCAAAAAAAACTTATATAATTTAATTTGACATTGAGACATTGTACTCCTTCTCATTTGAAAATTAGTATAAATATGGATATAATATAAACATTCACTTTTGAAGATCTAATGTATGAAAGGATACATCCCTGTGATTAGAGAGCATCTATTAAATGAAATTGAAAAAAAAAGAGCAGAGCTGCTGCAAATTGTCATGGCGAACGGAATGACATCTCATATTACGATAGAACTCAGTCAGGAGCTTGACCATCTTCTCATACAATATCAAAAGCAGCGCCTTCGAGCAGTAGCGGGTGATGAATGATTGCAAAATAAAAAACCCGATAAAGGGTTTTTTATTTTATAACCATGTTTCTCTATATCATAATCTTTACGTATTATTTCGTTTGATTATTCATGGCTTTCATCATTTGATTGATTTTCTTTTGAGAAGGTTTCATTCCCATTTGCATCATCATCATGCGTAACATTTGTTCATTAATAGGCGGATTCTTTTTAAGATAGCTCATCATATATTTACGAGCAATAAAAAACCCGAGTGCAACACCTATGAGCAGTGCAACAACGCCCACTAGGATGCCAACCCATAAAGTCATTTTATTTCCTCCTTCATGTTGTCTAGTTTAAAGTGTACTAAACCAAAAGCTATTATACAACATTTACATCTCTTTTTCTTCGGTTTTAGACAAAATTTCTTTCTTTCACCGGATTTAACCACCCATACCGCTTCGTATTGAAATCCATTGCAAGAAAGCAAGGGCTTACTTTGCGAAGAACTTCAAAAAATATCGTTTCCGCCTCGTAATCTCCGTTAGCTACAATTTCAATCATGTGTTCTTTCATCATAAAAGACGCTTGTCCCTTTGCTTTTGGGAGAGATAATCTATAAATATAATCCAGCTGTGTATAGTTTGTATTGTTCAAATTCATTTTTAACCGCTGATGCATATGTAAAATCGGAATGGGTTTCGTAATATATTGAATTTGTTTCTCTGTCATTTCATACTGCTGCCTCGTCAGGCTTGTCCAATGATAGTCTTGAAACAGCTCAAACATAACCGATTCCCGCCCGAAATAATGATTGGCAAATTCCTCTTTGATCAGGTACGTATAGTAGTGACGTTCCATCTTCTCATCCCCTTTTCCAGCAGCATTTCATTTGCATTCTATTATACAAAAGAAGAGAAGAAAGAATTGTCTATTACTGTTAAACAGCCAATACTATTTTTGTCGGATAAACAAGAAAAAGAGGATGATTTGACTCATCCCCTTTGAAAAATTTATTTATTGATTAATGCTTTGACTCGATCCACAACATTTGCAACTGAGAAGCCGTATTCATTGATAATGGTTTCGCCAGGAGCGGAGGCGCCGAATTTGTCAATACCGAGCACGTCTCCTTCAAGCCCTGTGTATTTGCCCCAGCCAAATGATGAGCCCATTTCAATCGCAAGACGTTTTCTCACATCTGACGGAAGCACGGAGTTTTTGTATTCATCCGATTGTTTCTCAAAACGATCTACTGAAGGCATGCTGACGACAGAAACATCAATATTTTCTTTCGCCAATTCTGCCTGTGCCTCGATTGCGAGGCCAACCTCTGATCCCGTAGCGATGAGAAGAGCGTCAGGTGTTTCGTTTTTAGACTTAGAAACAACATAAGCACCTTTTTCTACACCAGCCAATGCCTCTTCAGCTGTTTGGTCGATTGTAGGAAGGTTTTGACGTGTCAATACAAGCGCTGTTGGGTGATTTGTGCTCTGCACCGCAAGCTTCCAAGCCGCTGCTGTCTCATTACCGTCTGCAGGACGGATTAAAGAAAGGTTAGGCATTGCGCGTAATGAAGCAAGCTGCTCAACCGGCTCGTGAGTCGGTCCATCTTCACCGACCGCGATACTGTCGTGAGTAAAGACATATGTCACAGGAAGACCCATTAATGCTGCAAGGCGAATGGCCGGACGCAAGTAATCAGAGAAGACAAAGAATGTTCCGCCGAATACACGAAGTCCGCCGTGAAGCGCCATACCATTTAAGGCTGCACCCATAGCAAATTCGCGAACACCAAACCAGAAATTTTTGCCTGAGTAATCAAGCGCTGTATAATCACCGGAATTTTTAATCGTCGTTTTGTTTGACCCTGCTAAGTCTGCAGAACCGCCGACAAAGAACGGAATTTTATTCGCAAGACCGTTCAGAACTTCACCTGAAGAGGCACGGGATGCCAGACTACTTCCTTTTTCATAAACAGGCACCTCTTGATCCCAGTCTTTCGGAAGTTCTCCTTTGATAGCCAGCTCAAGCTGTTCAGCGAGTTCCGGATAAATTTCTTTATATTTAGCGAATTGGTCATTCCATTCCTGTTCCTTTTTCTCGCCGGATTCTTTTACTGTTTTTGCGAAATGCTCATATACTTCTGACGGAACGTAGAAATCTTCTTCATACGTCCATGCATAAGCTTCTTTTGTTAATTTACTTTCTTCTTTGCCAAGCGGAGCACCGTGAACACCGGAAGTGCCGGCACGGTTAGGAGAACCGAAACCGATTGTCGTTTTTACTTCAATCAATGTAGGTTTCTTGTCGTTTTGGCGTGCTTTTTCAATTGCCGCAGATAATTCTTCAATATTGTTTCCATCTTCAACGTAAAGAACTTCCCAATTCATCGCCTCGAAACGCTGTTTCACGTTTTCAGAGAATGAACGATCCAGATCTCCGTCCAATGAGATGTCATTAGAATCGTATAATACGATCAGACGGCCAAGCTGAAGATGGCCTGCAAGTGAAGCGGCTTCAGAAGAAATACCTTCCATTAAATCGCCGTCACCGCAAATGCTGTATGTATAGTGATCGACTACATTGAATGAATCGCGGTTGTAAGTTTCGGCTAAATGGCGTTCTGCGATAGCCATTCCGACCGCCATTGCGATTCCTTGTCCAAGCGGCCCTGTTGTTGCATCAACACCTGCTGTATGTCCGAATTCCGGATGCCCCGGTGTTTTGCTGCCCCACTGGCGGAATCCCTTAAGATCTTCAATGCTGAGATCATACCCGCTTAAATGAAGCATGCTGTATAAAAGTGCTGATCCGTGTCCCGCAGATAAAACAAAACGGTCGCGGTTAAACCACCCAGGGTTTGCCGGATTTACATTCATAAATTTTGTCCATAGCGTATATGCCATTGGCGCTGCCCCCATAGGCATACCAGGGTGACCAGAGTTAGCTTTTTCAATAGCGTCTATTGATAGTGTGCGAATGGTAGCAACTGATTTCTTTTCAATTGTATCCATAAAAATCCCCTTCCTTATATGTTGTACCCTTTCATCATAAATGTCTGACGACTTTTTCTCAACTGTTTCAGCTTAAATTTGAGAGAAACTTGATGAATTTTGTCACCTGAAGAAAGCGCTGTTGTTTGTAGTATATACAAAAGAGGAATACGATATTGCCGTATTCCTCTTATATCAGTGAAGTCTGTTATTATTTTTTTCTCTTTTTAACTTTTCAGGTGTTACGTCATTGCCTTCAGGATCAATGATTTTTACACTTTTTAATGTGTTTTTCATAGAAGAACGAAATCCTTTTAGGTACTCTTGACGGAGCTTTTGCTGTTCAGCTTTTTCTTCTTCTGTAATAACGCCAGCTTTAGCTTTTGCGGCAAGTTCATTGATTCTGGCAATTTTTTCGTTTGAAATCATGATAAACTCCTTTATTGCATTTTGTCTATATACTACTAAAACAAGAGGAGTTTTACAACTGATTCACTCGCCTGTCTGCTCATTCTCTATGTATTCCTGAAAACGCCGATGGACTGTCGCCTTTGACACATCATAGCCGAAACCTCTTAACGTAGCTGCGATTTCAGCAAACGTCAGTTTATTCGCTCTCAACCGGACAATCTCCGAGATCGGAACTTCTATTCTTTCTTTTCCGCTGTTTTCATGCTGGTTTTTCAGGTTCTTTTGTGGCTTAAAACCATTTTTCACTGCACGTTTCATTCCGCGTTTAATTTTCATATTGTGGATTTTCCGCTGGTATTCCTCCACAATGCTGACGATTTCCAGCACCATAGAGTCAGCCTCTGATAACTCCAGCTCACCTCTGTGAGCGGTCGTATATACTTTCACACCTTCCCTGTAAATACAATGAAGAAGTGCAATTTTCGCGTTTCCCCGGCCGAGTCTTGTTTCATCCTGAACTAAAATCACATCAATATTTGAATTCTTGATGTGATCAAGCAAATCAAATACACCATCCCGGTCCATTTCATATCCGCTGGCTTTTTCAGAAATCACTTTGACGACTTCCATGCCGTTCTCGGCAGCAATGGCCGTAAGCTCCTCCTCCTGCCGCTTTAATGAGGTTTCTTGCTGTTCTTTATTTGTGCTTACTCGGGCATAAATGAGTGCTTTCACCTTTCTACCTTTCCTCTCTATTTAACAGTAGCCAGTTCGTATGCAGCCGGGTGTTCCTTTTTTAATGGAATAACCAATTCATCCCCCGGCTGAATCTCAGACGTCTGGAGATTATTTTTTTCAGCTACCCATTCAACAAAATCACTTTTATTTATCTTTTTTGAGTCATCCACCTGATCAGCGAGCGACCAGAGCGTATCCCCAGACTGAACTTTTATTTTAACATATTGATTAAGCTCCTGGTCGCTGCTTGTATATGACAACAGAAGGATAACCACGCTTAGAATCACAGTGAACAGGCCGACAAAAATAATAGATTCTTTATTCATGATAACAACCTCCGACAAGAATGTTTGTTCGCATTTTTATAATTTCAGTATATACGAACAAACGTTTCTGTCAATTGTTTTTTTCGAACCTATGTTTGTACTGTCAGGAAAATCATGCTATAATCTATTTAAAATCGACGTTTAGAGGTGCAAAAAATGACGAAGCTATCAAAAAGGCAACTTGATATCCTCCGTTTTATTAAAGCAGAGGTTAAATCAAAAGGATATCCGCCTTCGGTTAGAGAGATCGGAGAGGCTGTCGGCCTTGCGTCCAGTTCTACTGTCCACGGCCATTTGGCCCGTTTGGAAACAAAAGGGCTGATTAGACGCGATCCGACAAAACCAAGAGCGATAGAAATTCTGGATGAAGAAGTAGAGATTCCAAAAAGCCAAGTCGTTAATGTACCGGTAATCGGAAAAGTAACGGCGGGCTCACCTATTACAGCGGTTGAAAACATTGAAGAATACTTCCCGCTTCCTGACCGTATGGTTCCTCCGGATGAGCATGTGTTTATGCTGGAGATCATGGGTGACAGTATGATTGACGCAGGTATACTTGATAAGGACTATGTAATTGTAAAACAGCAAAACACGGCGAATAACGGTGAAATCGTAGTGGCGATGACAGAAGATGATGAAGCTACGGTAAAACGTTTCTATAAAGAGGATACACACATTCGCTTACAGCCTGAAAATCCAACCATGGCTCCGATCATACTGCAGAATGTCAGCATATTAGGAAAAGTAATTGGTGTGTTCAGAACTGTCCATTAAACTATTGAACTATCAGTTACAAAGAATAAACCCCCTCTCCCTTTGCGGAGTGGGGGTTTTGTTTTTTTAAAAAAGCAGGCTCGCCCTGGCTTAGGTGCGAACCTGAATAGGAGGAAAAAGAACATCATGTTTACACCATAATTATCCATCATTTAATTGTTGAAGTCAAGAAATTTTCTTTCCTTAACGAAACTTTTTTTAAAAAAGTGCTGTTTAAAAAACTAGACGTTCTTTTCTTATAAATGTTTCGATTTTCGGACGTGAAAAGATGAGTTATACTCTGCTCTTTTATATTGAGCGAGACAAAAGGAAATATACTGAATATTTAGTACATAGTTTATTTAGTTAATTTATTCTGCAAAAAAAGCTCACTTCTTTTCAAAAATGTGAGCTTCAATCAAAATTAAAATATTCTACACCATAGCGGCCTTTTACATGAACACTTGCACAGTTTTCTGAATGTTCTTCAGCTAATATTCGATACCGGTGATAAGGTTCAATGGAAACCTTATCTTGAGCGCTAAAATCAAACCAATTACCGGTGAATTGTTTTGTGCTTAACGTAGTATAATCCCCTGCAAGTCCCATTCGCTGAAGCTTAATGTTAACTGAACAAGTGTTCACTCCTAATATCGTAAATTGGTATCCTAAAAAATAATCCATTGCCGGTACATCACTAATGTTTTCTACATAAAGCGCTTTTGTTCCGTCCTTTAGAATAAAGTCGGTTTTATGCTCAAAATGTGAAGTTGCTGCATGAATGGTCCCGGTTCCAAAAACACATAGCAAAACAGCTGTCATGAATAATATTTTATTTCTCAACTGCAATCCCCCCTCCTTTACCATATATTAACCCCAGAAGATAAATATGTATATTCCCCATTACTCTGTTTCCCGTACTTTTTCAATCGTAAAAATCCATGTGGGTTTTAGCTTGCTTATAATATTGAAGTCTGTCTTGAAGAGTTCCTGTATGGAATTCAAATTTATGGCCGTCAGGATCAGTGAAATAAATTGATTTTCGATCACGTTCATCTCGTTCTCTCCCAGACAAAATAGTAACATGAAGTTTTTTTAATTTTGCGGACATTTCTTCAAACTTGCTTTCCTCAATTGTAAAAGCGATATGGGTATAAGAAGCGTTAATATCATTTCTGGGAATGTCACGCTCTTCGTTGAGAGCCAGCCATATGCCGTTTAAATCGAAATATGCAGTGCTCCTTCCTTTAACCAGCAGTTTAGCATCAAAGACATTTTGATAAAACTCGATGGAAGTCAATAAATCAGAAACAGAAAATAACAAGTGATTGATCCCTTTGATCTCCACTGTGTCTCCTCCTTAGTATTTAAAGATAGATGATTAAAAACCATGAAAGATTGATTTGTTTAACAGAAGCTCACCCTCACCCCTTTTGTACGGGCATTGCAGTCAGAAAGTTTCAAACGACCAGCAAAAAATACCAGTGTAAACAAAAGCAATTTGTTCAAAATAAACCATATTACTTCAGAAGGGAATGACCATTATGAATGGCTACGGCCTTCATGAAACGTTGGAATTGCACGAATTGCTTACGTTTAAGAATCTTTGTTTAACAAAATCTTCAACCATGACGGGACTTGTACAAGATGAAGAATTAAAGAGTATTCTTGAGCAGGATGCTCAAAAAACAAAACAGCAGGTTGCGCGTTTGCAGGAATTGCTGTCAGTGAGAGGTGAACAAGCGTGAATGAGTTCTTTCAAAAATTAGCCGGAATGGGCAGCATGACCGAACAAGTGATCGCAACGGATTTTTTAATATCGGCAAAGACAGGCGTAAGGAATATTGCAGCTGCCATCACAGAATCTTCTTCCCCAGAAGTCAGGGAAACGCTGCAGCAATATTTACATGACGCGATGAATACCCATGAACAAATTTTTCATTATATGGCTGCAAAGGGTTTTTATCATTCTAAAGATTTAACTCAGCAAATAAGTGTCGATCTTGAGGCTGCAGATACCGCTAAAGATTTGCCACAAATATAGGTGATCAAATGAAACATATTATCGCTCTTGCTTCTAAAACAGCTTTAACTCTTGCCCTATTGTATGTGATTTTGGATAGAGTTTATCATGCTTCCTTTTTAAGTGTGCTGTTTATTGCATTTTTCTTAAGCTTTGTAACATACCTTTCCGGTGACATCCTGATCTTGCCGAGAACCAGCAATATAACAGCTTCACTGGCTGACTTCGGACTTTCACTCGTTATTCTTTGGGTCTTTCTTGAAACGCAAACTAGAAACGGTTTCTCACCGTTTGCAGCCGCTCTGATTGCGTCTGTCTGCCTTACTGTTTTTGAATATTTTTTTCACCGGTATTTACTGAAAAATGTGCTGGATGAAACATTCCGAAACGAACTGACTGTCAAAGATAACACTTTGCAATATCAAACTGAGGCATCAGATGAATTGTTTCCTGAAGCCAATGATCAGAAGGACGAAAAATAAGGAGGCGCAAAGCCTCCTTATTTAATAGCTGTTTTCTATGAAATGGGTCATCACTTCTGTAAAATCATAAAACCTCTCATTTTGAGTCGTGGATCTGCTTTTTAAAGAAAAGATGCCAAACAAAGATTCTCTGAACCCTGTACTCATCTCTAATTGGATACTCAAACCGGTTTTTGATTTATTCGATATATTGTTTGGACTTACGCCTGCATGCGGATGATCCGTACCAAGCAATTCAGCCGGAAAACCGGCTTTTTGCAGTTTTGAAACTAATTCTGCCGCTCTTGATCGGTCTGTTCCGCCGATTTGTATCTGTTGGTCCTCTCCTGCATATCCATGCAATGAAATGACATACTCATGACTTGCTACAAGCTTCAGTGCCTGAGGCTCATCAAAATGGGTGCTTGTTATATGCAGTACTGAATTTCCAGACGTCTTCAAACCTTCAAACAAATACATGGAATATTCTTTGCTGAGCTCTCTCGCTAATTCACTTGTGCCGCCTTCAATACCTCCTCCGTGAATAGCTAAAACAAGCACAGAGCTGCCGGTTTCTTTTGTGGCAATGTTATAATCTGAAGGATCTTCGTGATTCTTTAATTCCTCGAAATTCTGATAGATATCCTCTGCATATACAGAAGAAACCGGAACAAACAACAAGAAAATTAACAACAATTTTACATTTTTTAAAGTTGATGGAAAACGTTTGACTATGTTACAATCAACATGCTTCAAGGAATGGAGCAAACGGCGGAGCAGGGATACTTTGGCCGGTTTCATCTACTCCGCCTCAAAACCAAAAACACAGGATGCTGGACTCTTTGAGGCTTTAGCACGAATTATCTCGTCCTCCTTGTTAAATTTTTGTTAAATTCACAATATTATATACCATTAGCCCGGGCGCTGTTCTTCACATTTATGAATTTATACTCCTTAGCAAAAAAGTAAGATCGTACCGGCTTTATTCTCATTCCCCCATTACATAAAAAAATGCACCCGCCTGCTGGCTTGTGCACCTTTTACTTTCTGTTATCCCCGCGTTTCTTTACTTTATTGAGCTTAATAATGTCTTTTTCAATTTTTCTTATTCTCCGCTTTTGCGGAATGGCTTTTATTTCACTGTAAACAGCAATAAACCCGCTTAAAGTAACTGCTGTAATATAAATGAAACGGTGTTTGATAAAACGGTCAACAAGATCATGGTCACCTGCTTCTTTTTCAAGCCTTTCGATTACATCTTTATCGAACAGCTGATCGACATAAACTTGCTTCATCCCCACTGCAAATCCCGCAGCCAGCCATACAATCAGAAACAAACTGATATAAAACATAAAAATCCTTCCTTCCCCGTCTGTATGAGGTGCAGCATGAAAATGTGCCGAACCGATTATTACCGGACGAGAGACTGTCAGATGAACTATTGTCTTTGTTTTATATTATTCATTTGGACGGGCAATATGTAATGTCATATTCTACAGTTAGAAATTGAATCCCAAACAGCCACATTTCATGAACAGCTGTTAACCTGCTTGCACCCGGAGCCTTTATTAGAAAGGTTTCAGATAATGGAAGCGGGCAGGTCCCGATTCTTGTTCTAAGATAAATTCCTTCATCCCCAGCACCGCTTTTTCTCCGCCTGCTGGTCAAAATCAGGTTCTCTTTGTGATGATAAGGCTTTAAAATGCCTGTCATGTTACTGAAAGGAAGCGGCAGAGAAATATTCATGTACCCCTCCCCTTTTGAGCGATATACAGAATACAGCGCGGTAAAAATGGTTTCGTTTTTTTCATTTGTTCTGATCCAGGCACGTACCTTTTTTCTTCCGTCTTTTTTTGAATGGACACCTTTTATTGTACTGTGCATCCTATACCAGTCAGGATTCGTTGACAGATGTATTTGTCCGGTTCTTTTGCTGATGTATTCATACATTTTCGCAAAGGGCTGAAACCAAGTGCTCCACGTCACTTTTGCTTTTACCTCATAATCTTTCGTCTGTTCATAAAAAGAAACAATCAACGGTGTCAAGTGCTCCGGTGAAAAATCGTTCGAACGAAGGCTTCTCATATCATCCACAAGTCCGCTATATCGAATGTTATTTTCAGCGTGAATGTTGTGCAAAAAGTTCTTTCCGATTGTTCTCTTTCCGTATATACGGCTGAAAACCTTGACACTCGCATCCGAGGGCTGAGGATTTTCTTTTCTCCATCCTGCAAGAGCCGGCAAAATAACACCGAATGCGTTCACGACACCGTGTATCCAAATCATTTGGCTGATGGTCAGCGTGACTTCTTGCCGGAATACACCGAATGAGTAAATGAAAGAGAAACAGATCGTTATCATTAACACGACAGAAGACAGTCGGATAAGCACTTTTCCTGTCTTACTGCGAAAAGCTGTCTTAAATATTAAGTATGAGTTAAGATATAGTGCCGCCATATAGATACCAACCGCCAAGATATCAAGTGTTTTTGAGTATGTTATTCCGAGTGCGATGAGGAGCGGCGACAGTAAAATAATCCATGTCACCCAACCGTACATAACCCGTTTTTCTCTATTGACTCTGCCAAGTAAACCATGAAAGATCGGGATCAATAAAGCAGAATAATGAAAATGAACAGCTGTGAGCAAAATAATAAGAGGACCGAAGTGCAGGATATGTAAATGCGCAGCATAGGCAAAAAACCAAAATCCCCCTCCTCCTAAATAAACGAGTCCTAACAAAATAGATGTTTCTTCGATTCTATGTATTTTTGTTTTCAAAAGCCGCAACACACCATATAAAGCCAACAAAGCAGTGTATATCCACCAGATCAGTGCAAAATACCCCACGTCGGTCACAAGGGCTAATACCGCGAAAACAGCTGCTGCCGAATAGATGTGCATCAATATTTTTTCCGAAAATTGAATAGTCCTGTGAGCTGATTGATGAAAAACAAAAGGAAAAATTCCCGGCACAAAAAAGAGAATGGAAAACAAGACAAGCGCCTCAGCAACTGATATGTCGGGAGCTTCAGATGCAAGAAACCAAATGAAACAAAGTGCACTAATGATGCCGTTTCGTTTTAACATACTTCTCCCTCTGTTTCCTGAAACGTCCCTTTATAAAAGAATAGAGTGCCAAGAATTGCATTTTCCACATGAACTTGAATAGTGAAACAGTTGTTGCTTTCATCAAAAGTTTCGCAAACAGTGGAATTACCGCTCAGCCATTTTGGCAAAGGAATTCTTTTTCCGCATATTAATAGCCATTGCTTTCCTGATGTAATGTGGAGAGACCCGTCAGAGAGTGCTTCAAAAGTTAAAACGGACAGCAGAATATGAGGTTGGCCGAAAAAATCAAGTATTCGTTTTTCATTTTCGTCGTATACCATAACTGCATCAAAGTAACGCTTTTTATCTTTAAAGACAAAAGTCCGATTCCATTCAATCCCCGTATGTTCCTGCTTCGTAAGACATGTTCTGTTTTTAATTGTAAAAGGGATGTCCTTTCCTCTTTCTGAAAAGAAACATCTAAAAAACACTCCGCATTTCAGCAGCATTCTGACAAAAAAAGACCCTCCGCTTATTTCTGACATCGTTCCTCTTCCGCTGAATGTATGTGACCTGTCTAATTGATAACGTTTCTGCAGCTTGGGATGTAATAGATGATAATTTATAATTGTTTTTTTATACATTGAACTCACCATTTCACTTCTTTCTTTTTCGTTTCGTATGCCGAGCACTTGGAAGCCGGAGACTGATCAAGCCGCTTGCCGCAGTAATCACACTTAACAGTAAAGAACATATTCCGGCATCCAGAAAAGCGAAGACAGCAAAGATACAGATCTGCACAGCATGAAGTGTCCATTTTCTCTTTAATGGACTCAGCCATAAAATGCCCAATCCTATCCTCGCTGCTCCTGCCATATTGTTCGTTTCAAGATCTGTAAACCCGTGGTAAAACCAAAACAGACTAAAAAACAAGCACGTCAGCATATAGACAAACGCATAACGGATCAATTGTTTCGGATGTTTATTTTGTTCAATCCAAAGTCTCAATGAATCAAAACTCCATGCTGTTGCCCAGCCCAACAGCGGCCGAAATAATAAACGGTCAATCCATCTTCCCAGAAAGCCATATGCCGTTTCATATTGATACTGTGTCATAAATGTAAGCTTCCCGTTATCATGCTGTATGTATTTCCAATACCCGCTGCCTTTTTTAATCAAGGATAACGGATGGTTGGAGGAAAAGGCCAGGGAGGATACTCTTTGAGAGGAATGCAATTTCGTTCCCACGGTTTCACCAGCACCTGACACCTTTAATCCAAAGCCAATTCTTGTCTCGTAAAGAAACCTCTGCGCTTCATTTACGCTTCTGTGTAAATATGTAATGTCAGAAAACCGCAGATCCCATTCCTTATGTAACGATGGGTTTTGCGTATATTCCCAAAGCTTGTCCAGGTCAGATGTCATCTCGATTTCGACATAAATCGGCTTCTGTTTCACAGCCCCTCCTCCCTTCTTTTTCTAGCAGTTCCTATATTAGCATATTTATAGTATTAAAATAGATTAACGTTAAAATTTGAGTTCAAAGCCTTCTACATCATCTGAAACCTCCACAGGTATCCCCATAATGGTTTTAGGTTTGGAAACGTAAACAAAACGCATCTCTTCTTTTAACTGCTGAAGTGTGCTTTCATTAACTACAATTTTCGCGGGTTTTCCCGGACTATTATCAATGGCCGCTTTTATTTTACCAAGCACGCAGAACCCTCCTTCTTTACATTCTCATCACGATAGAAAAAGCAGAAATATCAGCATAATTACATTAACTACAGCCAAAATGCCTGAGACATATGCTATGCTCTTCTTTTTTCTCCAGAAAAACAGCACATTGGCCAATAACACAAAACTGATCAGTGCATCAAATACCCGAAATGCTAATTGATTAAAAAGAAATCTTTGTTCATAAAAGCATATTGCTGCCAGACAAATCACAAGAATGAAAAGACCGTGATATATATTTTCCGCTCTCCTGCTGTATTTTCGTTTTTTTGCATGAGGCTTCCCCTGCCTTTCACCACTCAATATAACAATAAATGGATAATAAATTCACTTTTAATCGTGAAATTTATAGAATGAAACACTTGCCGACAACAGATTCAGATTCATGCTCACTATGGACATGATTTCGTTAGATGATATAAAATTTGCATGAAAATATATATTGAATAAAGAGGAGCAATATATGGATAAATATCAAGAAAAAACATTACCGGACATTACGAAACATATAACAATAAAGGCGCCTATTCAAAAGGTTTGGGAGACAGTCTCAACTTCAGAAGGCATAGCCAAGTGGTTTATGCCGAATGATTTTCAGCTGAAGGAAGGATATAAATTTCATTTACAATCACCATTTGGACCATCACCTTGCAAAGTTTTGACGGTTCATGCTCCCGGAGAGCTTTCTTTTGAATGGGATACTGATGGATGGATTGTTACATTTCAATTAAGAGACGTAGGGAACAAAACAGAATTCACTCTCATCCACAGCGGTTGGAAGAAGCCGGATGAAATGATCGGTAAGGCAAACGAGAAAAGCTTAGTCATTCGGGATAAGATGGATGGCGGCTGGACAGGCATTGTGAATGAACGACTTCGCAAAGCTGTTCAAGAGTAAGGTATTTCATTGCTCATACAGTATAAAAAGAGAGAGCTCCCTCTCTCTTTTATTCATGACAAAGTTATATTCACTGAACTGTATCTCCGAATCAATCGTAAAACGTAACTGTTTTTGATTTACCAGAGTAATCAGTAACAAAGAACTCTGCCTTGTTATTGCTTCCATCTACAAATTTCCCGATATTGCTAAAGGTATGACATTCTCCGGGTGAAAAATAATTAGAACCCACATATTCATCAGGGTTGTCACCAGCATCATCCTCATATAGATGCAGCGATACGGAGAAAGGTGTACTTCCTGAAAGACAAACTCTAAAATCGCCTCCGCTCGAGTATACCGTCGGACTTGAATAAGTATAGGTGTAAGTCCCAAGCTTATCCCACTCTCCGGCTCCAGCAGTTCCCGCTTTTTCTGCATGTGCAGATAATGGAAAAGTGACAGCGAACATGAAAACAGACAGGTACCCTATTAGCTTATTGCATCTCATAATTAATATCTCCCCCTTTATTTTGATCATGGCAACTTACAGTTATATATATATCACCCCCCCTTTAAATAAAATTGCAGGTATGTGTATGGCATTGGAAGCCATACGTTTTATCATCAGCATTTTTTCCTGAATAAATCACATCATCCTCCCTTCGCCTGTGTTATACAAAATATTCAAAACAGACGTATTCTCATTTGAACCGCCATCTTTTATAATTTGTTAATAAAGGTTCGTACTTCAAACAAGAGGAGGAGAAGCATCATGGAATTAAGCGTCACAAAAATTTTAGTTATTTTATTTGTAGGTTTTTTAGTGTTTGGTCCTGATAAGCTGCCTGCGCTTGGCCGCTCTGCCGGAAAAGCCTTATCAGAATTTAAAAAAGCGACAAGCGGATTGACTCAAGACATAAGAAGTAGTGGTTCAGACAAAGAAGACAAGCAAATGTAAGGTAAAATGATTTGGCCGATGCACATCGGCTTTTTATATTGTTGTTTCTGCATGATCCCTCAGTTTTCCTCTGATTTTTTCTCAACTTCTTTTTTGGACAGCCCTTTTTTACTTTTGCAATTTAAACTGTCCAATCCGCAAACGCTAACTTCCATATAATAAAGCGTATGGATCATAAAAGGAGGGGTATTTATGGGTTATTACAAAAAATATAAAGAAGAGTATTGTACGGTTAAGAAAACGTATTACAAGAAGTATTACGACTATGACAAAAAACATTATGATCACCATGATAAAAAAGATTACTACTGTGATTATGACAAAAAACATTATGATCACGACAAAAAAGACTATGACTACGTTGTAGAGTATAAAAAGCGTAAGAAACACTGCTAATACTCCATTTAATCTCCTCAATTTTGCTTCCCCGGTCAATGGCCGGGGGTTTTTTTGCAGAAAAAACTATGTAACTTCAATGTCTAAACGAATCCTAGGTCTAATTTGTTAAAAAAGGATAAAGCTTTTTTACCTTTGGTGAGTGTCTTACAATTATTATTTGCCTCTTAATGCCGATTTTTTAATAAAAAAATGAACATTTGGTACATAGTTTAATTAGTTTATTTTTAGATCTATGGTGTCAATATATAAACATAACCTATTCATAAACACAAGATTTTAACGATTTTGTCGATTTATCTTAATAAAAGCAGTTCCAAAATAAGGTATAATAATTGGCGAAACCACTTTTAAAAGGGGGAATTTTGTTGAAAAAAGTATTAATTGCAGGTGCAGTAGGAACAGCTATTCTTTTCGGAACCATTTCTTCAGGAGTTCCAGGTCTTCCAGGAGCAGACACTCAAGTGGCAAAAGCGGCTTCCCAGCTGCCTAAGGGAATCGGCGGACGCGCCTACCTAAACAGTACAGGCGCTGTATTCACGGCTAAAATTAAGCTTCCCGACACTGTGAACATCCAAGACTCTGTCTCTACCCCTTATATTTATTCAGGCTTTAGCGCAAAAAACGGAACTGAGGCAGATATCGGCCTTCAGTACAGCAAACAATACAACGTCTGGAAACCGCTCATGAAAGTCGGTTCTAAAAATGATGAAACGTATATCGAAGGAAAAGAGAAATTCACTTATAATAAAGGCTTTCGTCCCGGAAGCACAGTGCAAATGACGATCTACAAAAACTTGAACGGGAATACTCGCATGACCCTCTGGGGAACGAACAATGACGGCTATACCGGACGTATTATCATGGAAATTCAAGGAACAAACATCGGCACTCTGTCGAAATGGAAAACACTTGCCACCGCTGCGGTTTCAGCTGAAAGCCAACGCTCTGCCATTAAAGCAACTTTTTCAACAACTTTTAACAATATCACAATCGACAATAAAGCAGTGACACCTGTCGTAGATACACAGGATTTTGCAAAAGTCCTCCCTTCTGGAAATAATGTCACAATTTCTGTTAATAAATAAGGTTCTGCAAAGGGCCGCTGGCAATGCTGGCGTCCTTTTTTATTGTATAACCTAAAAATTCAATCCACTGAATAAAATGATGATTCCAATACTATGATGTCTTCATTTACCACATTTTCTCTTTACGAATAAAAAAATTCCCTCTCTTTTTTTTGTTTAGCTTAAAAGCTATTAAAATGTTAATTAATGCAACTGGGAAATATAAAAAACCTACTCCTAGAATACCTAAAATTGTACTTGAACTTATGATATAACTTTTTGTCATCCCTTGACTGTCAATAAAAACTAAGAAAGGTAATCAATCCTGCTAATACACCTACGAACCATGCGTTACCCACTGCATAAGGCTCATCTAACATTCCCATCAGCTGTCCGATGATTGAGATGACAATAGCAGCAAAACTTGATAACAAGGCAAGTCTTTTCATTCTTCTCTCATCTTTTTCATATATTTAATCCGGTATATATTAACACTCATTAACGTGCGTCAATGCAGAATTTCCCCTACTTAAATGTTTTCAATTCTCTTGCCTCTTAATGACTACTACCATTGAATACACCGCAGAAGCTAAACAGACTCTTTTAATACCTTGGCTCTCTAACGAAACCGAATAGGTAAAGTGGATTCAAGTCTGCTACGGAGTTGGAGTAAATCTTTTCTTAAATTAAAAGGGCTAATGACATCTTTCCTTACATTAATTTTAGTATTTTTGCTTTTGTTGTAATCCCAGTTTTTAAATCAGCGCTGGAATATGAACCACTCCTTTTATGGACATTAACTAATTTCCCTATTTTCCATCGAATTCTTGTTCAAGACTTACTTATCTTTGAAAACTAATATGGATTTAAAAGGAATTCTAGCAACAAATACAGAATTGGAAAGATAAGCGCAAAAGGCGCTACAGAAACTGCAATACTGAAAACTGCGCTTATATTAAAAGAAAGAGGTGTCTTTAGAATGGTTCATTTTAAAAACTACCCCGATCCTTCTCTAAACGCCAAATCTGAGTCACACCCGGAATATACATCTGAAATTGAACATGTCAAGGAGAGAATGCAAAACCTTATTAAGCATTCCGTTACAGATCAAAACGTCGAAGTTACTGACGCAAGGGTGACGGCAGAAGGAGAGATCACCTCTCTTTTAAAAGAACGTCTTGACAGAGAATACCATAAGCTTTTAAGTAAAATCACCCGGGAAGTAAATGTGGAAGACTTCGGAGCTGTTCCCGATGGACGAGACAATACAGAAGCTTTTCGAAAAGCAATCGGTAATGGTCGCGTCAAAGTAAATGTTCCTGCCGGAGAATATCTGGTTCAAGGGATTAAACTTCCGTCCTGGACAACTATTGTAGGGCAAGGTAAAGGAATTACCGTAATTAAACTTCATGAAGACACTCCCGCTCATGAATGGGTAATCACAAATGATGATTACCAAAATGGGAACCGCAATATTTTTGTTCAAGGAATGTCATTAGACTGGAATCCAAATAGACAATGCGGTGTGAAAAATCCTGGTGGTCAATTCTCCAGCTGTTTAACTTTTGCTAAAGTTGAATATGGATGGATTAGAGACGTGGAAGCCATTAACGCAGGTCTTCACGGTATTGATATTACATCCCCAACGTACGATCATTTACCTGATACCGACTGGACCAAAGACGGCTCAAAATATATTTGGATTGATAACTGTGTGGCATATGGTTCAGGAGACGACGGCATTACTACCCATTATAGTGAATACATCTTTATTTCAAATTGCCATTCCGGTAATCCGCGAGGAACGGAGTTTGCAGAGGGTGTATCCAACTCCAACGGAATAGAAATCGACGATGGGTCTAAGCATGTGTGGCTTTTGAATAACTTTACAAGCGGAAACATTCGTGGAGTAGAGGTTAAAGCGCATGCAATGTGGCCAGCCTCTCAAAATGTCCATATCATCGGCCATGTTTCTTATCGTGATGTCCGGGCATTTGATCTTCGTCATATTGGTCATCATCAAGCCACGGATCCTGAAAGCACAACGGCTTATGATGTCACACTCATTGATTGTTCAGCAATTGAACCGGTTTTCAACTCTCTTTATGAAGCTGTCACGCCAAGAGCGCTAGTTGTTTCAGCATATAAAAACGTTAATGTAAGCGGATTCACAGCAATTGGTGATCCCGACTATGACTATAAGGAAAATCCTGTCGTAGCTTTGCAATACCGCAGTCAGAATATCACCCTTAACGGTATTAAAATTCGCGGATTTAAAAAAGCCGGTGTTGATATTCATTTATCAGGCGGGTCAAATAAAACTGATTATATTAAAATTTCAAACTTCGATATTTATCAATCTGCTCCAAAAGGAATTTCAATTGGTGGCGGTCTCTATAATGTGAATATACTAAACGGTACAATGATTGCTGATAACGGAGCGGTCGGAATTCAGTCGCCTAATAATCAAACCGTCATTCTCGGTGTACAGGCAGAAGGTTATAGTACGGCGGTCACCATCAAAGGTCAAACATACCAGCATGTACCCATTAATTTAAAAGGCGGCGCACAGCTTGCAACAACCTCTGGCTTCGCCTTTAACCAAACGAGCGCAGTTATCGCTGGTACCGGAGACATTACGGCGAAGGGAGAAAGAAATGCGGTCATCGGCGCTTCAGGAGGCTCTAGCACAGAAGGCTCCCGGGCATTAATCGCTTCTTCAAACAATGCCCATATTAAAGGAAACAGTGTTTCAAGAACAATTTTGTCTTCTGAAAGTATTATACTGGAAGAACCATACACCGTGGCAGGAGGCCATCAATCAATGAAATGGCTTCTTGACTCAGTTGGAGGAAACGGGACATTTGCAGGAGCAATCAATTCTTCCTTAAATGGATATGGAGAGTATTTTGAGAGTTCAACTGGGCAGTTAATCCAGACAGGTACAATCGTAACTTTAAGAGGTGAAAAAATAGCGCCCGCCCACGTGGGAGATTATATGCTTGGAGTTATTTCGGAAACAGCAGCATTCATTTCAGGAGCATCTAGCTTCGTCTGGCAGAACCGCTATTTGACTAATGAGTTTGGCGGATTCATTTATGAGGATCTGATCGACAAGGAAACCGGTGAATTGATACGTGTGCCAAAACAAAATCCAGACTATGATGCAGCGCTGGAGAGCGCTTATCATTCACGGGCTGTAAGGGACGAATGGCATGTGGTTGGACTGGCGGGACAGCATTATGTACGTATTGACGAAACTGTCGGTCAAGGAGACTATCTTACTGCGCATAATGGGATAGGAACAAAAGCATCTGAAGGAACCTGGAAAGTAATGAAAATCACTACCATTTACACTCCGGAAAAAGGGTATGGCATCGCACTCACCGTCATTAGATAGTGAGAGTCTGGAACAAGTTCATTATACTGATGAAAGATTAAATGATATCAGTTTTTTTTCATTTCCTGCTGGTTTAATATCAAGATATCTCAAGCTATAAATAGCCCAAGATTCAGGCTCATTTTCTTGAAACTTGGGCTTCATGACCACTTCATTAGAAATCAAAAATACGTAACAAACCTAAATCACAATAATTTTATAAACATCCTTGTTTTGATCCCTATTCCCTTCTTCACATTTCCGGGAAGGTTAACATTAACCAACATTGCATATTTACATCAGTATTTAAAAATTCTATGCATTCCAATTAAGGTGCTAATACTATCCAATACAAGGTACTCACCTTTTTTATACATATCATTTTATAACTCTTAAATCTTTGGAACGACTTTTATATCTGTAGCCTTAAAACTTTCTTGCTACGCATAACGTTGAATGTTTCCGCATCTTTGATTTTCCCTCAGTTTTTTATTCAAATAATTCGTTCTTCACTTGCTGCATCATACTCCCCTTTTTGATTTTCATATACCAACCCTGTACAATATTCAAAAAACCAAAAGGATGATGAACATGTGTGGCAGATTCACTTTATTCTCAGAATTTGACGACATCATTGAGCAATTCAACATAGATCACTTCTTGCCTGAAGACGAATATCACCCCAGCTATAATGTCGCGCCAGCACAAAACATCCTTACCATTATTAATGATGGATCAAGCAACCGCCTTGGAAAATTAAGATGGGGCCTCATTCCTCCTTGGGCTAAAGATGAAAAGATCGGTTATAAAATGATCAATGCTCGTGCTGAAACATTGGCCGAGAAACCCAGCTTTCGAAAACCGCTTGTCAGCAAACGCTGCATTATTCCGGCCGACAGTTTTTATGAATGGAAACGCCTTGATCCAAAAACTAAGATTCCTATGAGAATCAAGCTGAAATCATCCAATCTGTTCGCTTTTGCCGGCTTATACGAAAAGTGGAATACGCCTGAAGGTTACCCGCTCTACACTTGCACAATCATTACGACAAAACCTAATGCGCTTATGGAAAATATCCATGATCGAATGCCGGTTATATTAGGTCACGGTCATGAAAAAGAATGGCTGAACCCTAAAAATACAGATCCCGATTTTCTCAAAAGCTTGCTTTTGCCATATGATGCTGATGACATGGAAGCATACCAGGTTTCATCATTAGTTAACTCACCTAAAAACAATTCACCTGAGCTTATTGTAGCCCATTAAGTACCGCTGCCAGATTGCTTTATATATCACTTTCGCCTAAGCATAATAAACGAACGTGTACATGATTCAAAAACAACCCTTTATGTGCCATGCGTTATTTTTAAACCATAGCTAGTCAATGATTCAGTTAGCTGTCCAATTTTTAAATTGAATCGATTAAAGATATAGAGCGTTTCTCTGTAATGAGGAATGCTTTTTTCTTGTCCAAAGTGAAAAAAGATAGTTTTAAAACAACAAGGAAATAATCTTTATCAATACTTTTTTATTGTAAAACGATAAATAGTATGTTAAATTCAAATCGACAATATTAGGTGAGGTGCTTTTTATGAAACGAGGATCAACACTTTTTTTAAAGATAGCTGTTATTCTTATTGGAATTCCAGTTCTTGCTCTGTGCATATTTTTGGTGCCGCAGATAGCGAACTTTGCAGCGGAATTGTATCCAGATATTTCTTATCTGAAATATCTTGTTTATATCGATTTGTATGCAGCGGCGATACCTTTTTATTTCGCTCTGTATCAAGCCTTTACACTTTTAAGCTATATTGACCGGAATAAAGCTTTCTCGGAATTATCAGTAGGAGCTTTAAAGAAAATAAAATACTGTGCAATCACCATCAGTCTCTTACTTGCGGCAGGCATGCCACTCTTCTATCTCATCGCGGAGATGGACGATGCTCCAGGTATTATACTAATTGGATTGGTTCTTATTTTTGCCTCAATGGTTATCGCGGTCTTTGCTGCTGTTCTCCAAAGGCTTTTGCAAGAAGCTATAGATATAAAATCAGAAAATGATTTAACAGTCTGAGGTGAAAACAATGGCAATTATAATCAATATTGATGTGATGCTGGCTAAAAGGAAAATGAGCGTAACGGAACTGTCGGAGAAGGTTGGAATCACGATGGCTAATCTTTCTATTTTGAAAAATGGAAAGGCAAAGGCCATTCGATTATCAACTTTAGAAGCGATTTGTAAGGCTTTAGAATGTCAACCCGGAGATATTTTGGAATACCGAAGTCATGAAGACACCCCAGATTAATAAAGCAGGAATAATCATGCAAGGAAAAGATAGTTACTCGGCGGTGATTCTATGGACATAACCCTATGTCTATTTAGCTACTATACTAAACAGGCCTTCCATTTAATCAAAAAAACCTTTGGAGGCAAAATTCATGAAAGCATTTAAACAGCTCGTTTGTTTTGGCTGGGAGCAGGCCCTATCATGTCTGTTTCCTGTCGTTATTTTTGCCTCTTTGGCAATTACACAAATCATACCGCTTCCCCTCCTGCCACGGTATGACTGGCTGCTCATCATCTGCCTTCTCATGCAATGGTGGATGGTGTATTCAGGGCTTGAAACACGTGATGAACTAAAGGTGATCACAATGTTCCACCTTATTGGCCTTGCTCTTGAACTTTTCAAGGTACATATGGGCTCTTGGTCTTATCCGGAGGAGGGATATTCCAAAATTTTTGGAGTGCCTTTGTATAGCGGCTTCATGTACGCAAGTGTAGCCAGTTATCTTTGCCAGGCATGGAGGAGGCTTAAGGTTGAACTGGTTAAGTGGCCGCCGTTTTGGGCCGTTGTAACTCTCGCCGCTGCGATTTATTTGAATTTTTTCATCCACCATTTTTGGATTGACGTCCGCTTTTGGTTATCTGGACTTGTCTTGATCGTCTTTTGGCAATCATGGGTTACATACGAGGTGAATGGGACTCGTTACCGTATGCCGCTCGCCCTTTCATTTATGCTCATCGGATTTTTTATATGGATAGCAGAAAATATTGCAACGTTTTTTGGGGCTTGGGAATACCCAAACCAAACCGATACATGGAGTCTCGTTCATTTAGGAAAAGTGAGTTCATGGCTCTTGTTAGTGATTGTCAGCTTTCTTATAGTAGCGACGTTAAAACAAGTTAAGGGGAAAAATTCCACCAGGATAGATACTAGTCCATTTTTATAATTGTTAAGAATCTTCTTTAATAAAAGTAGAATCCCACATAGTAAGGAATTAGCGTACAACATTCTGAATAAGATAAAGTGGAAAAAGCAACGTTTGAATTGTTGCTTTTTTCTTTATAAATAGCTGCCGGAAAAATAGAGGGTTATTTCAGTAAGATTTCGACCAGGAAGTAATGCTTTAATCAAAATCAGCTTTCGTTTAGAGAACTCCGTCATTTGGACTTAACCTTATGTCTCTCTAACTCACCCTCCCATAAAAGAAGTCGTCAGGTTGCATAAAGTGAATGAATAACTTATGTCTTTATCGCTCGGCATTTATTTCTTTTGGTAGCTGTGATGGCGCTTTGGGAACTTTTCGCAGTTTGATATTGATGACATCAGAGGAATAAAGCGTAACAATCATACTTCCCTCATATCGTTTGGCCCGGATTAGGACCGGTTGGTTATATTGATTATGAAAGCGAAAGTCAGGGCCTCCCCAGCTTACGGTTGCATCGCGTCCGGACGGCACATATGGTACGCTTCTTGTATGAGAATAGCGCTGAACGATTTGCAGCCCTGCACGATCGACAGCATTAAATAATGTTGATGACACCTGACAAATTCCCCCGCCTACACCTTCAGACAACTCACCTTTCACGATAATAGGTGCACGCATGTATCCTTTGTCCTGAGTTCTCATCCCAACAACTTGGTTAAATGAAAACGTCTCATTTGGAAAAACAACATGATTGTCAATTGCTTTTGCAGAAAGGGAAATATTGTGTGAACGGCTTTTATTGCTTGAATTAAAATAAGTTACATACTTGCCTAATTGCTGCGTACTGATGTGAGCAAGCAACTCGCTGTCAACTTTCGGATAGATGTTTAATTCCGGCACTTCTATTTTTGATGGGCCATGACCAAAGAAATAGGCATAAAATTTCTCCTTAAACGCTTGTTGATAAAGTCTGTAACCCATTTTCCCCGGGATGATGATTCCTTGATCGTTAAGCTTGGCGTTTATGGGCTCCTGGTAAATTTGTTGATCAAGCTGTTTGATAAACTTACGGTATTTTTCATGATCAATCATTGGGGTACCGGGAAGAGGCATCGTAAAATCTTCACGGTGAACAGTAGCAATCGTCCGTCCTTGTTGTGTGATCGCTAAACTGTCAGATGGCTCGCTGGGCTGAGCCAATAATAAAAGGCCAGTGATCCAAATGTGTATCATAAGTCGGCATACCTCCCGACAATTAGTATGAACAGGAGCTTATCCTTTGATGTATCTCGTCTTATCATATCGTTCTTAAGCGCCTGGTCTTTGTTTAATATAAAACATGAGCCCTCGCTAAGAGAGCTTTGATGTCAATGTCTACTTCAGCATCCACAACGCCTAGTGTTAAGAAATCATCTCTTAACCAATACTTAAGTGAAGAAAATCAAAATTGAACTAATCAGCAAATATGCAAAAAAATGAAAGTACTGTCGACTTCGGCAATCGATAAGCATCTACTCGTTAGATCAAGAGTTTGCTGTTGAATGATTTCAGTTAAGGTTGAATAAAATCAGATTGAAAGCATCCAACCATCAATGTTACAGGATTTATTAACGGCTAAATGCGCTTTACACTATTCTATACGAAGGAAGGAATCGTCGATGACAAAGCTCTGCCGAGAAGTTTGGATCGAAGTAAATCTTGATGCCATTAAAAAAAATTTACGAGCAATACGCCATCATATACCAAAAAAGACCAAAATTATGGCTGTCGTAAAAGCGAACGGTTATGGTCATGGGTCTGTAGAAGTGGCGCGCCATGCACTGGAACATGGGGCTAGTGAGCTCGCTGTTGCCAGCGTGGAGGAAGGAATCATTTTACGAAAAGCGGGAATTACAGCGCCTATCCTTGTGCTTGGTTTTACATCCCTTAGTTGTGTGAAAAAATCAGCAGCTTGGAATATAGAGTTATCAGCATTTCAGGTTGATTGGATTAAAAAGGCTAACGATATATTGGAAAGTGAAGCGAGTACTAACCGATTGGGTATTCATATTAATGTGGATACTGGTATGGGCCGTTTAGGTGTACGTACAAAAGAAGAACTTTTAGAAGTAGTGAATGCATTAACAGCAAGTAAACTCCTGAGATGGGAAGGTATCTTTACACATTTTTCAACAGCCGATGAAGAAGACACCACTCTAACCAGACTGCAGCACGATCAATTTCTCCGTTTTCTCCGTTTTTTAAAAAACCAAGACATTGAGCTGCCCACCGTGCATATGAGCAACACGGCTGCGGCTATCGCTTTTCCGGAATTTAGCACTGATATGATTCGTTTAGGTATAGGCTTATATGGATTATATCCTTCAGGATATATAAAACAACTACATCTCGTTAAGCTTGAACCTGCATTAAGTTTAAAGGCGCGTATCGCTTATGTGAAAACCATGCTGACAGAACCCCGTACCATTAGTTATGGTGCTACATACATCGCAAATCCCGGTGAAGTCATTGCTACACTCCCGATCGGATATGCTGACGGTTATTCTCGCGCACTTTCCAATCGCGGGTTTGTTCTTCATCGCGGAAAACGAGTGCCGGTGGCGGGAAGAGTGACAATGGATATGATCATGGTTAGTTTAGGAGAGAGTGAAGGCAAACAAGGAGAGGAAGTTGTGATTTACGGTCACCAAAAGGAAGCTGAGATTCCCGTTGATGAAGTTGCTGAAATGCTTAATACGATTAACTATGAAGTAGTGTCTACATTAAGCCGCCGCATCCCCCGTTTTTATATAAGAGATGGCGAGATTTTTAAGATATCAACTCCAGTAATGTACGTGTAGATTTTTTCTTTCATTTTTTTGCAAATGTGAGGTCAATCTCTCTTTTATGGATTTAAGACCCTATAATAAGAGGGATTCAGTTTTACACACTGATCCCCCTATCGTCTGCAATTTTAGAAAGAGGATCACAATACCAAATGGGAATTTTAGGTATTATTTCTCAATTAATTAAGAAGAAGTATTGTGAATACTTGAGCTACTTAGTTCATTTACATCATTGCTGCCGCAGTATGTGTAACTCTTGCTCATCTGTCCTCCACTTACAGCATATTCCCATTCTATTTCTGTCGGCAATCGATATCCCTTAGATCCTGAATTGATCGTGACTGTCCATTTTAATTTACCGTACTCACTCTGATTATTGAAGTCTTTCTTATTCTTGATTATGTTGTAATAGGGTTTTAAGCCCTCTTGGATACTGCGTTTATTACAGTATTCAAGAGCATCGTACCAACTTACCATTTCTACCGGCAATTTGTCGCTTTTGGATTGTGAGGGGTTACTTCTGTCCACTCTTTCTGAGTTACCTCATTTTTGCCGATATAAAAGCTCGATATTTTTACGCCTTTTCCATAAAAGTTAGACTTTTTGATCTTAACAGTCTCACCTTTAACTAGTATAAAGTTTTGAGGATCTGGTTCAACTACCGAGTTTTATTTTGCTTAAGGCTTATGTTTGATGAAGAAGGGGTTATGTGAAGGTGTCTGTTGTGAACAAGCGCTGACTACAAAAAATATTGCTATTAAACAAAAAATTAATACTATTCCATTACACTTATAGGGAAAGTTATAAAACCTGATGGAGAATACCCTACCTCCAGCAAAACGACCTTTAACCATTCCTAACGATTTTAATAATCATTTACCATGCCCGATCCATATATTAGGATTCCAACTAAAAGGCCGTCGCCTCTTAGTAAACTCACAATAACAACGATTATAAAACTTCTCAAGGAACGATCAGCAGCCCGTTAGCTACCCTTAATTAAAGATAATCTGTTTACCACACTGTTACGTTAGAACTTCCACTACTTTGATATCCCTCTGTCGCTAAGACTTGGTAAGACCAATTACTGCCCAGATTCATCCCATATCTCTTCCATGCGTTAACGTGATTGCTGAAAGTGATTGTAGCGTTGCTTCCAGTTGGTCTCTTCGACTGGCGAACACTCCAGTACTGCGTAAAAGTAGTTTTATCGCCATCAATGGAAGGTGCATCATAACGTGTAGTTGTGTACACGTCATATGTACCCCCATCACTGTAAACCGTACCTTTATACGTTCCAGTAGGTCTATAAGTACCCCATGAATCCACTACATAATATTCTATGAGAGGTGATCTCGTCCAACCATATAAAGTCAAATATGCATTGCCATTCGGTGCCCAAACTCCGGCATTATAGTTTATTGTCCTAAATGGCGAACCTGTAGTCCAGCCTTTACCGACAACGAAATTTCCGGTATTAGACCAATTCACACTGTAATTCCCGCCAGACCCATTGACAGCGTTTACTGTACCGCCCCCATCAGTCCAATTTTGCCAGTAGTCTGTGTTAGCTGCAGAGGCGGTTGCCGAAAACATGCTAATACTCATGAAAGCTGCCGTTAACCCAACTAAGAAATTCTTTTTAAACTTAAACATATGTTACCTCCTATAATATTTTTTCTGACTTTGACATGAGGTAGCACTCGTATATATTTAAAACATTGTTCATTACTAACGCCAAGGCTTTTGATCGTTCCCTTCAATATAATATCACGAATTCACGAGCAAATATTAAGCACATTTGTAATTTAATTACAAATACCTAAAAATTATATTATAAGTGGTCTTGTTCCTCCTTACCCTGATCCTTTTTTCGCAGAATCACAATTCTTGTTTCTAAATCTGATGGAGTAATATCTGTAATTAACCCTATTCGAACCATTTCCTATAAAGGAAATATACACTAGAGATTGTGAAGTCATTGTAGCTGCCCCAGGTGGTGCTCCTGACTTTGAAGCTGCAATGGAACATTTCATATCCCAAAAATCAGCTCATAAGATTGTTTACTGTGTCTTCGATGTTATCTGCAAAGACGGTCAGTCAATTGCCTCTAAGCCGCTCACTGTGCGTAAGACAGTTTTGAATTCACTTGAACTGAATCATCCTAACGTCTTTGTTATCGAAGGAATTCATGGTAACGGACTAACTTACTTTACCTTGGCCAAATAAAAAAATTAGAGGGAATCGTGCTAAAGAAAGCTGACTCCCCTTATGAAATCAATAAACGTTCACACAATTGGCTGAAAGTGATCAATTATGATTACACTGAAGTTCTCATAACCGGCTACACTAAGAAGGATATAAATTTCCTTCCATCCTATCCCGATGGAACTTCAGCTGGATTTATGGAATTCATGCCACATGCAGAACGAAGTAAGTTCCACTCTATGAAACAAGTAAAGTCTGAATCTGATGAATATGTATTTATTGAGCCTATTTAATGTAAGGTTAAGCACAGATTTAAGACTAAACACGGTAAACTCCGCATGCCTTCCTTCAAATTCTGAAGAGTATAAACTCTTCGTTACATAACTCCTTAGTGCCAACCCCTATAAAGCTTGATGAAAATTTAGTACATGGTTTAATTAGTTTATTTAATTTTCATCTATTCATCAAAGCTATAAGGGTAAACGATACTTTCTACAAATCCAATCTCCTTTCCTTTATTGCGAATTTTCATACATCCCTCATAGCTGTACGCCCATATTTCTTTATAATCCCTCAGTTCGCCACAGTTCCCTGTTATGATGAATTCTCTAAAACTATTGATCATCTGCCACACGTTACCTCCGTGTGAAAAGCCGTTTGGATCGTGGCGTAATTCATACGGATAAACGTCTTCCCCCGTGTAATTATCAACAAAGAATAGCTGTGTTCTGAATTTGAAATACGCTTTTGATTAGATTATTCTGAGATGTTTTCTTTGCCATAGAAAGTTCGACGCTCAATGCTTGCGATAAGCTTTATCAGGTCATTAATATCATTCATGCGTTTAATTTGTCCTTCCCTTACCCCCTTTCAATAAAATAAATATTTTATTTTGATTATAATGTGATTTTTTTAAAAATCCTTTTTAGTTTCCCATATTTCATTTCACTTTTTAATAATGAAAGACATTTCATACGTATGCCTTTCAAGAGATTGTACATTTTGTCTCGGACGTGAAATGTAATGAGATTTCTACTGGATTTTTTTGTGAATTGGACTTTCGATAAAGTCATGGATTATACACTAGCTGCTGTATTTGGTTTGTATTCAAGTCCAAATCAAAACAGACTGAGATCCAGATCACTTCGAAGAAAGACGCCGCCATAGAAACTAAAATCATCCTTCTATGATCGTTATCGATACGTGTGTTTTTTCCGATAACGATCCATCCTTATGTTTAGTTAAAAACTATCTTTTATTTAGACTTGTTCAGCTTGTCGTATAGTATCTAACAGTTCTTTCTCAAATGTTTTTATGTGATTGCCTTCGAATCAAACCCTTACTCTTGTTTTGTTTTCAAAATTCATTATTTAAAGCAGCTGCTTATATAGGTTCCTACATAAATACATTTATACTTGCTGTTATCGACTACATAAGCGTTCATTATCTTCGCTCCTTGGAATCACGATTTTAAGTTAACTTTAAAGTACATCGTCTTGAGAAATTCCCCTTTAATTGGTAAGCTGACACCTAGGATCATACAAAGCAGGTGATGTCTTGAATAAAATAATAGGAATAATTGGATTAATTGTTTCCTTAATTGTGCAAGGGTTTTCAGCAAGTGATTCGTTGACTCATGAGTTTGCTATGGCTTGTCTATTTGTATTCTTAATCATTTATAATTTTGAACATGCCAGGGATTTCTCTAAAAAATCTCTAATTGTCTTAGGAGCAATCTTTATAGCTCTAATGCTAGGTATTTATCAACTCCTTTCCTTTATCGGTGATTACTTTGAGAGGCTCAACTTAAATATTGGACTTATCATCTTACTTGAGATCGCTTTGATCATTGTTTTGGTATCTATTGCAGTAAACTTAATGAAGCTTATTGCGAAACGGTTAAGGAAAACACCACATGGTAAAGAGCTTTAACTCTTTGCCTTTTTTATGCTAAGTGCCTCTTTCTATCGGTCTCTTATCTATGAAATCAATTGCAATATCAACTTTCCCTAATTCCTTCTTTTCTGTTATGGTCTCGACTGATTCACCCTTAGCTGCAATATAAGTACATGATCATACCATTGATGTGATTGCTGTATAAGTTCGTCTATAAAATTAAAGTCTCCATTTATTGAAAACGATGAACTCTCCATCTTCATTATTAAAGACAAGATTGAATTTATGCAGTGCTTCATCAGAACAACTATTTCTTATAAAAGTATAAAATAAGTGTTCGTTTTAATCTTTCCTGTTACGAAAACTCTACTCAAGCCAGAAATCATTTTGTTTTTTCAAAAAACATTCTTGATTTTCGCATTTATATATGCACTCATAAAATATCAGATCATATCCATTATATGTAACTAAAATGCAGGTATAAGAGCTATTATATGGGGATTTAACTACCAAATATATGGGGCATATTTACATCTAAATACTCAAAAACAAGAACGAACGTGTCTATAGCACTTCCATTTCCACACCCCTCCCAAATTTTCATTTTCCTAATTCCGCCTCAAAATCACCCTATTTTACATCGTAATTGCTATCGTAAAACCGCATAATGCCAATGTTTTTCTCTCTTAAAATCCCCTCTTTTTCTTCAATATTTACTTAAAGCAGCCACTTCCCTCTACTCTCTCTTACGTTTTACGATCGTTTAATCCCTATTCACCAATCAAATTAGCAAATATCCTTATGTTTATCGCCTTTTTAAACACTTTTTTAATTTTTACGATAAGCATGTTATTCGTGTACGATATATGACTTGATTGTATTTGTTGACAATTTGACAGAGAAATTTAATGCACTTCTAACTTTTTTAATTGCAATGACAGTGAACAAGCAATGGATGACGAATCTCCACAATAAACCCCTACCTTCTCTTAATTGAGGAGAGTATTTTTTCGTTTTTAAGATAACATTAATCTTCCTTATTCATTTAAATATGATAAAATATTACATATTTAATATAGGAGGGCTTGTCTTGGAGCAAATGATCTCTTCTTCTAAAGTCGGAGTGAAAATAAATGAGTGGTATAAATACATAAGATTGTTTAGTGTCCCAGATTCGGAAATATTGAAAGCTGAGGTCGAGGAAGAAATAAGGCATATGAAAGAAGATCAAGATTTATTGTTGTACTATTCTCTCATGTGTTTTCGCCATCAGCTGATGCTGGATTACCTTGAACCCAAAACAATGAACGAAGAACGCTTTAAAATTTCAGACTTATTAGAAAAGATCGAAAGTAACCAAACTGATTTGAAAGGAATTCTTGAATATTATTTTAACTTTTTCCGGGGTATGTATGAATTTGAACAGTACGAATATCTTAATGCCATAAGCTTCTATAAGCAAGCCGAGAAAAAGCTATCACTTGTCGCAGATGAGATAGAACGAGCAGAATTCCACTACAAAGTTGCAGAGATTTATTATCATATGAAGCAGACACATATGTCGATGCATCATATTGTTCAAGCAATAGAAAGTTATAAAGCACATGAAACTTATACTGTAAGGGTTATTCAATGTTCGTTTGTTATGGGACTTAACTATTTAGATATGGAATATCCTGAAAAAGCGATCCCTCATTTTAAAGAAGCTCTAGACAAAGCAAGAGACATCGACATGCCACGTTTAATCGGTTCTTCCCTATATAATCTTGGCTTATGTTCATTTGCTGAGGAAGCTTATGAAAAGGCAGCTGAGTACTTTAAAGAAGGTATTCTAGTATACCAAAACAATGGGTATGAGCATTCAAATCGTTTATTAGATATCTTGTTAATGTTATCAAAAACCACATTTAAAATGAGGAATCAATCAGAAGCAATTTCTTGGTGTGCACATGGTCTGTCTTTGTCCAAGAATTTAAATGATGAAATTATGGCTAAAATGTTTGAATTCATTAATGCCTTATATGTTGATGACGACAAAGAAAAATTAAATTCGATTCTAAATTATTTAGAATCGAAATCAATGCTTTCAGACGTGGAGGATTTAGCCTCAGATGCAGCGAAGTATTATAATGAAAAAGAAGACCATAAAGTAGCTAATGTTTTTTATGAGAAAGTGCTTTATGCCCGTAAACAAATTCAGAGAGGGGATTGTCTTTATGAAACTTAAGCATGCATCTGTCTTTATTTTAGCCATTGTTTTAATTGGATTTGTCAGCATTTATTTAACTAATACTCAAAAAGATGTCCAAGAAGCACGTAGAGGGCATACAGCAAGTATTGGTTATTTCACTGATGGACATTCATTTGAAGTTGCTAGTAGAGGTCATACTTCTTAAATATGTATCATTCCCCTTCACATTTTGAAGGGGTTATTTTTACGATTTATGTCCACCAGTTAGACCTGCTTTCTGAAGCGCATTCCTGCAGGTGTATAAGAAACTGCTCTCAGAATCGCTTCCGATTCATATTTGTTTCTATCTCATCCATTACAGACCGCTTACTGATTAGAGTTATCTTCAATATTAGACAGAATAACTGAGATACTTCTTACTTACATGATTCTAGTAAGAAGATTGTTATTATCATTATTTTGACTGATGTTCCCTTTTAAAAGAATCATGTATGATCGATACAGAAAACGCTTTCAAAGAAAGGGGATACCAACATGTCTAATCGTATGAAACGAGTGTTGTTGCTTTTTATCACTGGATTGTTTATGAGTTTGTCTGCAGTCACTTCTACTGCATCGGCTCAAACCGGTGGATCGTTTTTTGACCCTTTTAACAGCTATAACTCCGGATTATGGCAAAAAGCAAATGGTTATTCGAATGGAAATATGTTCAACTGCACTTGGCGTGCAAATAACGTCTCAGTGACGTCATTAGGTGAAATGCGTTTGGCGCTAACAAGTCCATCTTATAACAAGTTTGACTGCGGGGAAAACCGCTCTGTTCAAACATATGGCTATGGACTTTATGAAGTCAGAATGAAACCAGCTAAAAACGTCGGGATCGTTTCATCGTTCTTCACCTACACAGGTCCAACGGATGGAACTCCTTGGGATGAGATTGATATCGAATTTTTAGGAAAAGACACAACAAAGGTTCAATTTAACTATTATACAAATGGTGTAGGAAACCATGAGAAGATTGTGGATCTCGGATTTGATGCAGCCAATGCCAATCATACGTATGCGTTCGATTGGCAGCCAAACTCTATTAAATGGTATGTCGATGGGCAATTAAAACATACTGCGACAAGCCAAATTCCGACAACACCAGGAAAGATCATGATGAACTTGTGGAATGGTACGGGTGTAGATGAATGGCTCGGTTCCTACAATGGTGTAACACCGCTATACGCTCATTACGACTGGGTGCGTTATACAAAAAAATAATGCCAAATGTGATAAGAGCCTGCTACCTCGATATAGCCAGGCTCTTATGATTGTAGTGAGAAGTTGTTGGCGTTGGCGTTCCCTATAGTGAAACTGAAGAGCAAATTGAAGTTTAAATTTATATGAGTTAGTTTCTTAACTAAATGATAACAAAAAACGATTATATTTTTAGTCGCTTTTTGTGATGACTTATGCCCACCTGTAAGCACAGCTCTGTAAAGCGCTGTTCCTGCAGGTGTATAAGAAACTGCTCTCAGAATTGCTTTCGTGCCATATTTGCTTCTAACCCCATCCATAACGGATCCAAGCTTTCTTCTCTTTTCATTATCCACCTCAAATAAACTCAACTGTTGATTAACTTCACCTTCAATATTTGATTACGTAACCGAGATACTTCTCACTGTCTTACCTGAGTAAAACTTATGAAAGAGCATCAAGCAGCATCTATAAATATCCATCGTGATATTCGTGGGAAGATCAATTGTTTTGGCTCGAGAAATTCACCCCCAAGCTAAGATTGTTCCGACCAACTTTATTATGTGCACGTGCCCTTCTTGCGACTTCCTCGCAAATCTCCAGAAGAACTGCTTTAATTTCTTCTTTTTCCGTATAATCCCTCAGCAAAATCTGACTCTTACCAAAGCTAATCTGCCCATGCAATAATGGAGCACCAATTTTGGATAAATCAATTCCGTAAGCATGGTAGTACAACTGGTTCCCCATCATTCCAAACTTCTTCTCAAGCAATTCTAAGGGAAACTTGGCTAACTGGCCTACAGTCGATATCCCCATTCGATTTAGGTTTCTTTCCATCCTCCCTCCTATCCCCACATTTTAGACAACGAATGAAGCAATTTGTCTCGCTCCTTTATTGATCCAATATCAATAGAACTATAGTTCCTTATTTAACATAAACAAGAATAAGGGTTCGATGTAAATATCGGTAATGCTATTCCATATCCTCGAATGATCCTTCCTTAAAATAATCTACACGTCTCCAAATAAATAAACCTCTAAAAATCAGAAGACATAAAAAAGAATAAGGGCTTTAAAACCCTTGTGAAAGCTTGTTTTCATTGCCCTCTCTATCTTCCTTTTTCATCATTTCTATATGTTTTTACGTATTTTGGTGAAAAAAGAAAAAGGTACCGTTTGGTACCTTTTTTTATATTTTTTTCGCATTTCTTGTGAATTTTGGTAGTCCGAATATAATTGCTATGATGCCGCAGATCCCGATTAAAACAGGATAGAAAGAGTAATGCAAGATGCTGACAGGTGAAATATTCCCAAGCTTCCCGGCCGATAACATCTGCGCGCCATAAGGAATTAAGCCTTGTATCACGCAGGAAAAGATATCTAAGATACTTGCTGACTTTCTATTATCGATTTTAAATTCATCAGAGATATTTTTGGCTATCGGTCCGGCTGCAATAATAGCAATCGTATTATTGGCAGTAGCTAGGTTAGTAACACTGACCAATCCGGCAATACCGGCTTCAGCACCTTTTTTCGAATTGATTCTATTGGAAATGAATCCCACCAAAAAGTCAATCCCTCCGTTTTGTTTCATGACGCCGACCATTCCGCCAATTAACATTGAAAGGATGATAAGATCAGACATTCCGATAATTCCATCCGTAATTGCTTTAAAATAAGACTCAAGCGTCAAGCTGCCGCTTGCAAACCCTATAATTCCTGTTAAGATCAATCCCCCAAAAATGACAGCCACCACATTAAAACCAATTAACGCAAAGACTAACACGGCAACATAAGGAAGTACTTTAAACCAACTGTAAGATTCAGCTCCGGTATGTCCTACGTGTCCTGTCTGTATAAAAAATAATAAAATGATAGTTATGATAGCAGCAGGCAAAACGATCAAAAAATTCGTTTTAAATTTATCCATCATTTGTGTTTTTTGTGAACGTACTGCCGCGATGGTGGTGTCCGAGATAAAAGAAAGATTATCTCCAAACATAGCTCCGCCGACAACAGCTGCAATAGCAATTTCAGTAGATAAGCCAAGTTCTCCGCTCAAACCGGCGCTAATTGGAGCAACTACGGCAATCGTCCCCATCGATGTTCCCATCGAAACAGAAATAAAACAAGCAATAATAAAAAGCCCTGGCAGTATAAACTGCTTCGGAATAATGCTCAAAGCAAGGTTGACGGTTGAGTGTACCGCTCCCATCGTCTCAGCTGCAGAAGCAAAAGCACCCGCTAATATAAAAATGATAACCATAATAATAATATCAGGATGTCCCGCCCCGGAAGCAAACCATTCTATTTTCTGATTGAGAGATTGCTTCTGGTTAAATGCAAGCGCGAAAGCTGATGCTATAATTGCCGCAATCAATATCGGCAATTTATAGAAATCTCCAGTCAATACACCAGAGCCGACAAAAAGGCCTACAAATAAGACTAGTGGCAATAGCGCCCAAGGATTTCCATTTTGTTTCATCTAAGTAGCCACCTTTAATTTCAGTATCAAGTCGTTAAACATAGTCTAAACAACATTCCATACTTTAAAAGGCTACAGTAAAAAAGTCAAGCGGAAAAATAGTATAGTAATTATTAAATTAAAAACAGAAAAGAAAGAAGGATTTTTCAAGAAGAGGAAATAACACTTTCATCAACAGATTATTTGGGAAGTTCCATATACAAATACAACTGTTTGATGAGGGGTGTTTGAGGGGGCAACACGCAACGATACTGGCATAAAAACTGGTTTAGCTTTATCAATAATACAATATAAAAAGGAAAGGGTTCATATCCTTCTTCCTCTTTATGCACCAACTCAATCTGCGGTCATAGCAATTGTTATTCAAACAAGACATAGCAGCATCAGAGAACATGAGGAGCATTTACAAGAAAATAAATTCAATAATTAAAAGGGCGCTATTTTCATATTCAAATTGAGTTCTTGTAAGCACTAATTGCTTCGTTACGTAGTAACATGTTATCTTTGTTAACCATGCCTAAGTTGTAAGCTTTTTTAATAATATCTAATACCTTCAAATCCATTGCAGAAAGACTACCTCCACCATTTAATCTGGATTTCCAATAATCTAAAGACTTATTTATGTCAAGTGAGCTTTTTTTATTCTCGGGTTCAACTACCTCATTTTTCTCTAGTTTTTCACAGAATTCACTAAAACTAATGGATGAAGGAGTTGGATTATTCCCTCCATACCCTTCAGTAGCCAAACTGCAAAATGCTAAGAATTTTGGATCATAAATAAGATCACTTGAATTTACATTTACCACCGATAACCACACTCCTTTCAGAGCTTTTTATAATCTTAGAGCACCCTTTCCATCTTTACACATGTTAAATATCGACAATTTTCCAAATGATTTAATAATTGAATAAAAAAAGAACCTGCATTAAGCATGTTCTCTCCCTCATTTGCAAACTTTTGTTTTATAGCCATTATTTTATTTAGATTGAGGATGCTTACTCGGAAAAGCAACAATACTTTAACATTGTGTTAATTCGTATAAGTCTCCTTATAGCTCCCCGTTTTATTTAAGTATATTTCTTCATAAACTTTAGGGTGAAAAGAGAGAGACTATTCCCCCTAAATTCTTTTAACTGGGCTGTTGTTTTAACCATTCTTTTTTTAGCAATGCATATTGAAAAGTGTTTTCATATTTAGGTGTTCCATCCTCGTATTTAGTAAATGAAATAAATTCAAGAAAATAACCTTCTTTACGCATACCTAATCTTTCACATAATTTTTGAGACCTATAGTTATCATCTTCAACATATGCATAAAGCCTTCTTGCTCCTTTTTGCATAAAGAGATACTTTAAGAAAGCCTTAGCACTTTCACTTGCGTATCCCAGCCCTTCGAATTGAGCATTGAAATTCCAACAAATAGAATAGGTATCTGGCTCTTCTTTAAAATAAAATAGTTCTCCTATTATATCATCACTATCTTTTAAGCAGACTGCAATATAAGAGTCATCTTTGCTTCTTTTTTGCACTCTTAAGACAGCTTCTTCTAACGTAGAAATTCTGTCATCAAGAAAGCAGTTCACTCTTGGATTAGCCGAATATTCCAACAAGCCTTGAGAATCTGCCTCGCAAAAATTTCTTAAAATTAATCGGTGGGTTTCAATTTTTTGCATTTGTAATCTCCTAATTCAAATTTATCGATAATCTGATCAAGCAAGAAGATGGAATGTTATCACCTTCAAATGCATCAACTATGAAGATTCCCCCAGGTGGAAAATACATGGGTAAATACAATTTGAAGGGAGTTTCAGTTGGTGTTGCTACCGCAGCAATCGCCGCAGTCTCAAAAGCACCTTACAATGTCATACTAAGTATTGTATCATTTTTAGCAGGTACACAAACAACTGCATATTATACGGTATTCCAGTATCGTTATGCCTTTAAATGTAATGCATATCCTTATGCCAATAGAACAAAATTCTATGAAGACTCGTCAAGAAAGAAAGTCTTAAGAACAGCAGACAGCGCTAAATTCTTTGGAAGCAGACCAATTCCGGCAAGTTGTCGGCCATAAAAACGAGGTGAAAATATGCAACAAGAAAAAACAACAGTTATTAATAGGATAATAAAAAGATATATCCTTTTGTTCCTTGTTTTATGTGCGTGCTATTTCGTTTACATGGGGGTACTGGGAAACAAGTTTAATGTGATTCCACTGGCTATTTTCATTGTTGGCTCTTTAATTGGCGAGTTCGTAAGAATAGGGAGGATAAAAAGATAGGAGGTTCCACCTTCTATCTTTTTTGTTATGGTTTTTCTAAATAAAAGAAGAATTTTATTCAGAAATTACATATAGTCTCACCAACTTACTTTTACATACTGTTTAAGATTCAAAGAATGCGATTTTATTCATTATTGAAGCAGCATTAGTGGTGAACAAAATATAAGTGCTATTTGCTGTTTTAATCACTACCCTATCCGTAGATCCATAAGGAAACCCAATTTTTTTGGCCAAGAAATGCATTGTTAATTTCTTTGATTGGAATTTCCATTTTGAATAGTTGCCAATTGATTATTAAGTTTTCTTTTGATTTTTCAACTTTGATTCCCAGCATAAACACATTCCTCTTTTGACTTGAATTCAGTGAAATTTTAACATGATCTGATCAAACATAGACTGAAAAAAGAACATGCTGTGGACTATATTTATGAAGTGGAATTCTTGAAGGAAATATAAAAAGACCGCCGTTTGATAGTCCATCATTTCAACTAGACGATACAACAAATTCTCTCATATAATTGAAATACATTTATTAAAACTTAAAATTTATAGTACCAAAAAATCGCATTTTCATTTGCTGTTGGAAAGTTTGAATAAAGCATAGTATCGACTGCACCTATTACAAAGTTATTTTTGGCATAAAAATGACAAGCTGAAACATTATTATCTTGTGTTTCAAGCATAAGACCACTAAGTCTATTCTCCTTTGCCCACTCAATAGCTTTATTTAATAATGCTGTCCCAACACCATTTTTTCTATAATCTTTTGCAACAGCCATGTCTTCAATTAGTGCATATCCATTCCAATTAGAATGAAGCTTAATCCGACCAACGCAGTTGTTTTCAACGTAATAAAAAAATACAGCTTTCTCCTCTTCTTGAATATAACTGATATCAATTTCATCACCTTCATATTTCTTGAAATAAGGTTCAGAAAATATCTCTTCTGTATATTTCCAAACATTGTTTTTAAATGTTGGGATAATTCTACCTGATACAATGAAACTTTCGTTTGGTTTATTAAAATCCTTCATATTAAATTGAGTCATTTTAATTATCACATCAATCTGCCTCCAAACGAAATGATATGTAGTACAACTTGTATTATATCGTTATTTTCACTTCGGATTTTTTTAACTATTCTGCCTCTTTTGCTCAAGAACACCTAGATTCTATTATATGTCATTTATAGGATGAATCAATAACGCCTTCCGAAAACAACAAATTTTGCGAAAACAGCTTAAATAAAAGAAACCAGAGAGTATATGAGGGAACTCTCTGGCCTAAATTTGCTGATATACCACACACAAGATCATTATATGTACTGCATCTTCTGAAAAACATTACTTGAAACAAGGATGCATAAGGGAGAAAAAATATTCGGGGAAACAAAAACATAAGAATTAAAATCAGCAGCTCATTAGCAAAAGAATTAACAACACACATGTACTATATAATTTCTTTCAATTAAGCGGACAGTCCTTCAAAGCGGTTTATTTTACCTGTGATAATTATACCAAACACTTGTTAAAAAGAGCTTGGACACGGAAGGTAAATGGTGGCTTTTTCTTTATGAAAAATATGCATGTTCTCGGGCTTCCCCTTTTCCATCTTTATAATTGATTATTTTTGATATTTTGATATATCACGCAGCCACTAAACAAAAAAAGTGGTGGCGATTTTGGAAATGAAAAGTCCAACAGCGCCACCACGTCCTAAAATTATATAATTTTCGTCAAATCAAAAATCTTAATTACATACGGATGCTACTTACGTAACGTTTTCCACCCTCTTTGGAAGTATAATACTCCTAGCGCCTTCAATTCTGCCTCAATGGCAGCCTTAACTTGGTTCCATCTGCCCTCAGCTAAAATACGGTGCGTTCCATTTCAGTCTTGATGCTTGCGGATACGATCAATTCTCCAGCCACGCTCTTTAGCGCAACAAATTTAATAGCTAGCTTTTGTGCCGCCTTATATTTAGGGCCTCCTGACTTGCTGTAACAGATTTCAACACCAATAGACTTACGGTTCCCGGTGCCGTTTGTGCCGTCTCCTGTGTGCCAAGCGTTATGATTTAACGGCAACCCTTGAATAACCTTTTTGTCATCAACTGCAAAGTGGAAACTTGTTGATTGGTCATATTTTGGTCCTTAACCCAAAATATCGATCTCTTAACTTATGACCAAAATTTAAAAATCCCTTGACACCAATAGTGCCAAGGGATTAAGAGATTAATACTGAGACATATACTGTTCGCGCTCCCAAGGATGAACCTGTGTGCGGAACATATCCCACTCGATTTCTTTTGCTTCGATGAAGTGCTCGAATAGGTGCTCGCCTAGGGCTTTGACCATCACTTCGTTTGATTTGAATTCGTCTAATGCTTCAGCAAGTGTTGCAGGAAGGTCGACGATTCCGTTTTCCATGCGCTCTTCTTTGCTCATCACGTAGATGTTGCGGTCGATTGGAGCTGGCGCTTCTAGTTTGTTTTTGATTCCGTCTAAACCTGCAGCAAGCAAGACGCTAAGTGCTAGGTACGGATTCGCAGCTGGATCTACGCTGCGCACTTCAACACGTGTGCTGATGCCGCGGGAAGCCGGGATACGGATAAGCGGGCTTCTGTTTTGCGCGCTCCATGCAACGTAGCAAGGTGCTTCATAGCCAGGAACAAGACGTTTGTAAGAGTTCACTGTCGGGTTTGTTACTGCTGTAAAGCTTGTTGCATGCTTCACGATACCTGCAATGAAGTGTTTCGCTGTTTCACTTAACTGAAGATCTGCGTTTTCATCATAGAATGAGTTAACGCCATCTTTGAAGAGTGATAGATTGCAGTGCATACCTGAACCGTTCACACCGAACAACGGTTTTGGCATAAATGTCGCATGCAGACCGTGTTTGCGGGCAATTGTTTTAACAACTAGTTTAAACGTTTGGATGTCGTCACAAGAGCGGACTGCACCAGCATATTTAAAGTCGATTTCGTGCTGGCCAGGTGCTACTTCGTGGTGAGATGCTTCGATTTCAAAGCCCATCTCTTCAAGCTCAAGAACGATATCGCGGCGGCAGTTTTCTCCCAAGTCAGTTGGAGCTAAGTCGAAATATCCGCCTTTGTCGTTTAATTCAAGAGTCGGTTCGCCTTTTTCGTCTAATTTGAATAAGAAGAATTCAGGCTCAGGTCCTAGATTGAAATCACTGAAGCCCAGGTCTTCCATTTCTTTCAGAATCCGTTTTAAGTTGTTTCGCGGGTCACCTTCGAAAGGTGTGCCATCCGGATTGTAAATATCACAGATGAAACGTGCTACTTTACCTTTTTCAGCTGTCCATGGGAAGATAACAAATGTATTTAGATCAGGATACAGGTACATATCTGATTCTTCGATGCGAACGAAACCTTCAATAGAAGATCCGTCAAACATGACCTTATTATCAAGTGCTTTTGGAAGCTGGCTTACAGGAATCTCAACGTTCTTGATTGTTCCAAGAATGTCGGTAAATTGCAGGCGGATGTACTTGACGTTTTCCTCATTTACTAATTTTACGATATCTTCTCTTGTATACTTTGCCATTTCGTAAAACTCCTCCTCTAAAAGGTAAATGTATATAGCAAAACAGTTGCTAACGGATTAATGAAAGAAGCGGGACATGTCGCCTTGACGGAATGTATTTCCTCTTTGAAAACGGCCGGCTTGCATAAGCTCGTTTTTCAGGAGCTGTCTCAGTTCGTCATCAGACAGATCATGTTTCATTGGTTTCTTCGTCTTCTCATTTTGTTTCTGTTCCGGCTCGGCCGATGCTTTCGCCAGAATTTGTTTAATTCCTGCCATGTTTACACCTTGTTCAATCAGGTGTTTAATTTCTAACAGTTTATCTACATCGTGAAATGAGAATAATCGTCTATTTCCTTCGCTTCTAGCTGGAAATATCAGTCCATTTTCCTCATAATACCGAATTTGTCTTGCTGATAATTCGGTCAATTGCATGACAATTCCTATTGGAAATAAAGGCATTGAGCGGCGAATGTTATCACTCATCTCAATTTCCTCCTTTTCTTAACTTAGTTTCATTATAGGTGATGTTATATTTTGTGTCAATAACATGTAAGGATTCTTAACATGAAATTCAGTGAAAATTTTAAACTATCCAAATTAAATTCTTATCCATTAAAGAATCCACTGCACTGCATATGGCATTTTTCACATGCGCATAGGTTAATCCTCCCTGGACATACGCTACATATGGCGGGCGGATAGGGCCATCAGCTGATAATTCAATGCTTGCTCCTTGTATAAATGTGCCCGCTGCCATAATCACATCATCTTCGTATCCCGGCATGTAGGCTGGATAAGGCGTCACGTGGGCATTGATCGGCGATGCATATTGAATGGCCTGGCAAAAGGCAATCATCTTTTCTCTGTCGGAAAACTCAACGGATTGTATCAAATCTGTTCTTTTCGCATCCCATTTCGGGTTTGAAGTGAAGCCCAGTTTTTCAAGGAATCTCGCTGTAAACACCGCTCCCTTTAAGCTTTGTGACACAACGTGAGGCGCCAAAAAGAAACCTTGGTACATTTCCTGGAGCGAGTAAAGAGACGCTCCGGCTTCCCGGCCGATGCCCGGTGAAGTCATTCGGTATGAACAAGCCTCGATCCATTCAGATTTTCCAACGAGGTACCCGCCTGTTTTGGCAAGACCGCCTCCCGGATTTTTAATAAGAGATCCTGCTATGAGATCGGCGCCTACATGGCAAGGTTCCAGCTCTTCTACAAATTCTCCGTAACAGTTGTCCACAAATACAATAAGATTTTCATTGATTTCTTTTACAAAGCGGATCATTTCTTTGATTTCACTAATTAAGAAAGAAGGACGATTGGCATATCCTTTTGAGCGCTGAATGCCGATCACCTTTGTCTTCGGATTGATAGCTGCAGCGACAGCATCGTAATCTATTTTTCCGTCTTCAGTCAGGTCAACCGCATTGTAGCCGATTTGAAAATCCTTTAGCGATCCAGAATTTTCTCCGCCTCTGACGCCGACAATTTCTTCTAACGTATCATACGGCTTGCCTGTGATATAAAGCAGCTCGTCCCCCGGTCTGAGGACACCGAATAAAGCAATGGAAATCGCATGTGTGCCTGAGATAATTTGAGGCCTGACAAGCCCGGCTTCTCCGCCAAACACATCTGCATAAATGCTTTCAAGTGTATCTCTTCCGATGTCATCATAGCCGTATCCTGTAGACGGCGTAAAATGAGTGTCGCTCACCTTGTGTTTTCTATAGCTTTGAAGCACTCGCCATTCATTGCGTTCACTGATTTCTTCTATTTGTTTATGAACGCCGGCAATTTCTGTTTCCACTTCCATTGCTGTTTTTTTTAATAAATCTCCGTGTGTTAAAGTTTCGAACATGTCCTTGTATTCCCTTCTTACATATACTTCTTCAATTCACCGATGATACTTTGCTCTTCTTGTACATATCCCGATATGTCGTACTGTTCGTTTTCTTCATTAAAATTAAAAACGTCAACCATCGTTTCGGATTTGATTCTGGAGAGAAGCTTGCCCTCACTTGCCGGTACCTGCGCTTCAAAAGGCGTTAACAGCTCTTGGCGCAAATAACGCTGGATGGCTTCCTTAAACTTTTCAGCATCCTCCTCAAATCTTGCACTGACCATGATATGATTCTTTCCAACGGACGGGATAAAGTCAGGCAGCTTTTGATCGCGTTTGTTATAAGCCGTCAGCACCGGGATATCATCTGCTTCAAGCTCTTCCAGCAAGCGAAGCACCGTTTTTTCGTGCCCTGTGTACTCCTCATTTGAGGAATCAATCAGATGCAGAATCACATCCGCTTCTTTTACTTCTTCAAGCGTTGAGCGGAATGCAGCGATCAGTGTCGTCGGAAGATCTTGAATAAATCCGACTGTATCTGACAGGAGCACGCTGTAGCCGCTTGGCAGCACCATTTTTCTGGTCATAGGGTCCAGTGTGGCAAAGAGAAGGTCTTCTTCATAGCTGTCAGCGCTTGTCAGGCGGTTAAACCACGTTGATTTCCCCGCGTTCGTATACCCGACAAGAGCGATTTGCAGCACACCGTTTTTCTTTCTTCTTTCCCGGTAGCGGCTTCTATGGCGAATGACAGATGATAACTGCGTGTTAATTTCATGAATGCGATTTCTAATATGGCGGCGATCGGTCTCCAGTTTTGTTTCCCCCGGTCCTCTCGCGCCGATCCCTCCGCCTTGCCGGGAAAGATTGATCCCCTGTCCCGTCAGACGCGGAAGAGCATACTGGAGCTGAGCCAGCTCGATTTGAAGTTTTCCTTCTCTTGTTCTTGCTCTTTTCGCAAAAATATCTAATATCAATTGCGTGCGGTCGATGATTTTTACTTCAATCGCAGTTGCCAAGGACTTCAGCTGGCTTGGTGACAGTTCATCATTAAAAATAAGAAGATCGGCTTCAAGCTCTTCAACGAGCGTCTTCAGCTCTTCAACCTTCCCTTTTCCTATATATGTAGCTGCGTCAGCCCGGTTTCGTTTTTGCGTGACGCTGGTCAATACCGTTCCATCTGCTGTTTTTGTCAGTGATGCAAGCTCTTCCATGGAATTTTCAAAATGCTCATCTGTGATATGCGGCAGCTGACATCCGACTAAAATGGCCTTTTCCTGTCTTATTTCTTGTTCGTTCAAATGGATGTTCCTTTCTATTGCATATTGGGCAGTAGTATTATCATACCAAACCCTGCATGTGTATACCACAAATCGATTGCTGTGAAAAGCAAGAAATACATTAGAAAAAAAAGACCTCTCACAGGAAGAGGTCTATATCGAGCCAGCGGTATCTTCTTTGATTGAAAGATCTTGGCTTTTAATGGTCATCAAATCGCTTTTTAAGTATTGGTCGCCCATTAGAAGTCTCATGGCTTGCGCTCTGATCGATTTTTCTATGACATTTCTGACAAAACGGCCATTGCTGAATTTAATGGGACTTGTTGTGCTTTTGACTGTCATTAAGTAATCCTTTAATTTCCATTCAGCTTCCTGACTGAGCTGGTATTCCCGCTCTGCGATCATCCGTTTCGCAATTTCCATAAGCTGATTGACGGAATAATCCGGGAAATCGATGGAGATGGGAAATCTGGATTGAAGACCGGGATTCAATGATAAAAAATGCTCCATTTCCCGTGAATATCCGGCAAGAATTAAAATGAATTCATGCTGTTTGTCTTCCATGTGCTTGACGAGCGTGTCGATCGCTTCTTTTCCGAAGTCCTTTTCGCCGCCCCTTGCAAGGGAATAGGCTTCGTCTATAAACAAAATGCCGCCTAATGACTTTTTGATTAAATCCCTCGTCTTTTGGGCGGTGTGGCCAATGTATTCCCCGACCAAGTCCGCGCGTTCCGCTTCGATCAGGTGGCCTTTTGACAGTACGTTCATTTCAAAGAACAGCCGGCCGATAAGCCGCGCAACTGTCGTTTTCCCAGTTCCCGGATTTCCTTTAAACATCATATGCAGCGCTTGCTTTCCCACCTTCAAGCCCTGTTCCGCACGTTTTTGATTGACAAAAATCCAAGCGTATATTTCCTTAATGTTTCGTTTCATTTCCTCCATTCCAACCAGTGTGTTCATCTCTTTTTCTATTTCCTTCAAAATGCCGTGCTTAGCTTCGTTTTTTTGCAAAGCCGCTTGATATTCCGCCTCTGCCTCAGCGTTTGTCAGCACCTGCTTCTGTCCGTTAAGAATAATGTTGATCTGTCCGTTGTTTTTATAAGTCACAGCGCGCTCCAACATTTTCACCTCTCAGTTCTCTCTATATGATATTCAAGCGTATGCCTTATGTGACAAACGCCTATCATGTGTCGAAACAAATGCTTTTTTTCGGGAACAATGGGGAATCCTGCGCTTTCCCGAGAAATACTTTATTTCTTATTGTATTCACGAACACAGGGTGGACAAACCAAGAGATTTTATTTTCAGTAAATTTGTTAGAACAATCAGCTATGAAGGCGATATTTCTTCGATGTATAAACCTCAGTTAGGATATTTTTAATGCGCAGATATGCTTGTAATGTGCTGAGGAATTTATGAATTATCAGATATACTTCCCTTTCACTTCAGTAGGTTGACATGAAAGTAAACCCCAGTCTGCATGAACGGCGTCTACTTCAACAGCTGAGCTTCTCTTACTGTTCGTCAATTGTGACAGTTTTCTTTTGGTCCGTCGAATGATTTCTCCCTTCTCAATCAGGATGATCCGTTTACAAAACGTTCAACGTCATCAATTTGATCGGAGGTGAGAAGAATCTTCGTTTTATGCTCAGTATTTACATGATGAAGAAATTGCTGTATTCTTCTTTTCGCAACGATATCTAAACCAATTTTTGGATCATCGAGAAAGAGGATTTTCTAATGATGTATAAAAGCCAGCAACTTTTTGGAAGAAACCCGGGTAAAACACCCGGAAAATCAACTTTCCTGAGAAAAAATCGGTGACTAAGTCTAGGATGATGTCAAATCCCCATACTCCTTCAAATACAAATGCCAATAATCCGATGAAGAACTGGAGAGCAAAATAATGGCACCGAGGAAAAGAGTGAGTATAAACGTTAACCCATGCGAACCATGAGTGAGAGATGGAAACAAAAAGAATGTCTGAACGTTACTTCCATTGAGTACGTTCTGACTGACCTCCCAAACCACCGGTCCGTAAAAAGACTGAAGCAGCATAGAGACCGTTGTGTATGTCATCATCATGTACCCCTCCGCTTTCTGCTGAAATCGATTGAATAACCCCCTTTTTTAAGCCGATTAGAAGGCACACTTTTAGTAACCTTCCTGTCGCATCCTGTTGAATTGTGCGCTTTCCCGAGAAATAATTTTTCGGGTAACAGGGGTTATTTCCTCATTTTTCTGCCGGATGATAATCGTACAAGCAGAAGCCGTCTTTTTTCATATCCTGTAATGAGGTGATGGAGAATGGTTAAAATTTTTATTGATCCAGGTCATGGCGGGTCCGATCCAGGCGCAACAGGCAATGGTCTCCAAGAAAAAACGTTAACCTTGCAAATCGCTTTAGCTTTACGCACTATATTGACGAATGAGTATGAGGGTGTTACTGTGCTGCTGAGCCGGACAAGCGACCAATATGTCAGCTTAAGCGACCGGACAAATGCTGCAAATAACTGGGGAGCCGATTTCTTTTTATCCATTCACATTAATTCCGGGGGCGGAACAGGTTTCGAAAGCTACATTTATCCGGGAGTCGGAGCACCGACAACGACTTACCAATCGGAGATTCACTCTAAAGTCATACAAGCTGTCGACTTTTCCGATCGCGGTAAAAAAACAGCAAACTTCCACGTATTAAGGGAATCCTCAATGCCTGCCCTGCTTACGGAAAACGGTTTTATTGATACGGTTACAGATGCGAACAAGCTTAAAACGAGCAGTTTTATTCAAAGCTTGGCAAGAGGACATGCAAACGGGTTGGAGCAAGCCTTCAGCCTTCAAAAGACATCCAACTCAGGGTTATATAAGGTTCAAATCGGGGCTTTTAAGGTCAAAGCAAATGCGGACAATCTTGCAACCAGCGCAGAGTCTAAGGGTTTTGACGCCATTGTGCTCTTAAAGGACGGATTATATAAGGTTCAGATCGGCGCTTTTTCTTCCAAAGAGAATGCCGATGCCCTTGCTGCCAAAGCTGAGAATACCGGCTTTGACGCTATGGTCTTCCTAGAATCATAATACTGCTGCGGACGAGCATGCCTGATAAAAAAACCCGGTTCCTCTTCATGAGAAACCGGGTTTTTTTATTCAAGAATGTCAACCACGAATTGCGACCATGTTTCCAGACGGTTATAAATGTCTGTTTGTTGTAGTTCAGAAATTTTCATCCATTTACCCGCAATTTGCTCTTTCTCTTTGACTTCCACATGTGAGCCTGGCTTTAATTGAAGCGCAGATAGAATACCGATATGCACTTTGCCGACACTGTTGTCATCATCATTTATCAAACCTAATGTGACAATGGCCTGCTTATCCTCTTCTTCGATTTGCAATTCTTCATCAAGCTCCCGGTCTGTGTTCAGCTTTAAGACCTCGGCAAAGGAAGCAGCTCCTTCAATATGATTCATATGGCCGCCAAAGCCAAGAGAAAGCTTATTGTGAAGACGTGATTCTCCGCCGCCAGCCAGCCGCTCATAAAGGAAAACTTCATCCTCGCGTTTAATGACGACATAAGGAATCGGCTGCTTATAATGAGGATCTTCTTCTGCGTCTCCCCTTCTCATTTCAGAATAGGTCGCCTCAATTTGAGCCATAATTTCTGCTACTCGGGCATCTTCACTGTTTACGCCTTGAAAAGTCAATTTTTCTTTTTTAAACACTTCATCGCGCGGAGCGACCAAGATGATTTCATCCATTTTTCCCATGATTACTGCGTCCTCCTATTTCAACCTTCAAGCCGAAAAGAGCAGATATTATATCTGCTCTTTTTCATCATCAAAGAAAAAGTCATCGTCTTTGATCGGCTCAACGGTCGCTTTTTTGTACCCGTTCCCCTTCATGGAGAAGAAGTCATGTGATTTTGTTTTTGTATTTAATCCGTTTAAAACGATCGGATTAATGTCTTCCTCTTCAAAGTACGGATCAAATCCAAGGTTCATCAGCGCTTTATTCGCATTATAGCGGATGAACTTCTTGACATCGTGGGAGAGTCCGACTTGATCGTATAAGTCCTCGGTATACTCAAGCTCATTCTCATAAAGCTCATTCAGAAGGTCAATGGCAAATTCGCGAAGCTCTGCTTTTGTCTCTTCTGTCTGCTTATTGTAGATTTCTTGAGCGAGAAGTCCGACATAAACACCGTGAATCGCTTCATCACGAAGGATCAGGTTGATAATTTCACCGCTTTGCATCAGTTTTCCTTGTCCGTAGAAATATAACGGATAATAGAAACCGCTATAGAATAGGAAGCTTTCTAAATACACAGATGCAACCATTGCTTTGAACAGTGAAATCTCGTCATCTTTTTTAATCGCTTTGTAGAGTCCGACGATGATTTGCGCTTTTTTCTGCAAAAATTTGTTTTGTTTGACCCATTCGAATACTTCATTAATCGTTTCAGTCGGTGCCAGTGTCATGAAAATATTAGAGTACGACTTTGCGTGAACGGCGTTCTCCATCATCGCCATAAAATTCAGCACGGCTTTCCGCTGGTGGCCGTCTACGTGCTCAGCCACGATCGGCATTCCTGTATTCCCCTGCTCTGTATCAAGAAGAGTCAATCCGGCCAGTACCTTCATATACGTGTCTTGCTCGTTTTTCCCGAGGTACTTCCAAGTGAGGAGATCGCCGTTTAAAGCAATCTCTTCCGGAAGCCAGAACTGTTTCACATTTTGGTTATAGAACATTTGGGTAAAGTCATCTTCATGCTTTGACCAGTTTGCTGCGTCATAAATTTTCGTCACTATAAACTCTCCTTTAATCAAACAACACAAGAAAGGCAGCTGTCTTGCCCAGTATCTTTCGTTCTTGCATAGTAAATGGTTTTAATTCCTCTGTGATGTGCATACAAATCAATCCGGTTTAAATCACGAGTCGTCATTGTATCTTTTAGGAACAATGTAAAGCTGATTCCCTGATCAACGTGCTGCTGGATTGTCGCGATCATATCTACGACTTTGAACATATCCATATCATAGGCTTCTTTGTAGAAGAACCAGTTATTAGATGCAAGCCCAGGCATTGGGTAGTACGTTTTTGAGTTGCCGTATGTTCTTTCTTCAATCCGTTCCATAATCGGCATGACAGATGCCGTGCTTGACTGAACGTATGAAATCGAGCCTGTCGGCGCAATGCATAATCTGTAGCTGTGATACATGCCGTGTTCAGCGACAAATGCTTTTAATTGTTTCCAGTCCTCTGTCGTCGGGATATGCATACCTTCAAACAGATTTGCGATTTTTTCGTATTTCGGCGAGAAATCAGTTGAAACGTACTTATCGAAGTATTCACCAGTTGCATAGGTTGATCCTTCATATTGATCAAACGTCTCGCCCTTCTCTTTTGCGATCTCTGCAGAACGCTGGATAGAATAGAAGTTCACCATCATAAAGAATGTGTTCGCAAAGTCGCGCGCTTCTGGACTTTCATACGCGATGCCGTTTTGCGCAAGGTATCCGTGAAGGTTCATAGCGCCGAGACCGATTGATTTCATCGCTTTGTTTGCCCGTCTTACAGCAGGTGCATTACGGATATCAGTCGTTTCAGATACGTGAGTTAAAGAATCAGTCGCAAGCTTAACAGTCTTTTCGATCGATTTGTGCTCCATCACGTTGAGAATGTTAAGCGATCCCAAGTTGCAGGAAATATCCAAACCGATTTCATCTTCTACGTCGTAGTCTGTGTAAGAAGAAACCTGAGATGCCTGCAGCACTTCAGAGCAAAGGTTAGAAAATTTCACCTTTGAAATATGGTTATTCGCATGTACTTTGTTGACATTATCCTGGAACATGATGTATGGATAGCCTGATTCAGAACGAAGCACCGCCAGTTTTTCGAGCAATTTCCGCGGGTTGATTTTCTCTTTTTTCACCCGAGGGTTGTCGACAAACTTATCGTACATTTCATTCATGTCCATTTCGTCCATGTGCTGTCCGTACTCTTTATAGATGGTATGCGGATAGAATACATAAGCGGCTTTGTCCTCACGCGCAAGCTCAACGAACTTGTCCGGAATGACTACACCGATAGAAAGTGTTTTGACGCGCACATCCTCGTCGGCAGAAATCTTTTTCGTATCGAGAAAATCATTGATATCGCGGTGGAAAATGTTTAAATACGCCGCACCAGATCCTTGTCTTTGTCCCATTTGGTCAGCATAACGGAACGCGTTATCAAGAAGCTTCATAACGCCTACAACGCCTTTTGTGGCATTTTCAACATCTTTGATGGCTTCACCTTTCGCGCGAAGCTTGGACAGGTTAAGAGAAACCCCGCCGCCCAGTTTAGAAAGCTGCATGGAGATATCGATCGCTCTTGAAATGTCGTTTAAAGAATCATTGACTTCGAGCAAGAAGCAGCTCACCAGTTCTCCGCGGCGTTTTCTGCCAGCGTTCAAGAATGTCGGTGTGCTCGGCTGATATTCCTGATTGATCATCAGGTTGACATATTCTTTTGCTTTCTCAGTGTCGCCGTTTGCGAAGAACAGCGCAACAATTGAGATCCGGTCCTCATAACGCTCGAGGATTTTTTTCTTGTCATTCGTTTTCAAAGCATAGTCATTATAGAATTTAAACGCACTCATGAAGGAAGGAAAACGAAACTTCTTAGCGTAAGCTGTCTTAAACACTTCTTTAATGTCTTCAAAAGAATAAAGGCTTAAAAATTCTTCTTCATAGTATTGATTTTCAATCAAATAATCCAGCTTCTCTTTTAAATCGTGAAAGAATACTGTGTTTTGATTGATATAATCTACAAAATAGCTATGTACAGCCTCTTTATCCTTATCAAACTGGAATTTTCCATCTTTTTGGATCATGATTTCGTTATTTAACTGGATCCATTTTGGCACTTGATTTTGTGACAACTCTTTCTACCTCCTGAGTAAACAATTCAACGTCTTTAGATGTGCCGCTGAGTTCAAATTTGTGCAAAATCGGCACCTGATATTGTCTTGATATGGTATCGGCGCTTTTCGCAAAGTTATCGCCCCATACTTTATTGCCGCTCGCAGCGACGCCTAATAAGAGATGGGCGTATTTTTCGAGAAATGATTGTGTTGATGCCGGTACCTGGCCGAAGTTTGTCGTGTAGGTGACCAAAACAAACGGAGTGTCCATGTGGTCAATTTCGTCCACCTTGCGTATTTGCTGAAAGTCTATCTTATTCACAAAGCGCTGAACATTCCCTGTTTTTGAATCAAATATGATTTGTACCACGTTTTATCACGACCTATCAAAAAAATATGAATCTCTCAACCACTAACACTATATATAGTATACTACCCTCTGGCAAAAACACAATATATAGATTCGTTTTAATAAAAAATTCATATTTTCTCTCTGGCACCCTCATGAGGGCCCAAAAAAGAGAGCAGAACGAGAATCATCTCTCATCCTACTCGAAGTGTCGTTTTTAAGCCGATGTATATCATAACATGAAAAAAAACTGCTTAGTAGTCTAGATTTTTTTTTCTTATACTGTCACAGCATTTTTCGCTTTCGACTGTTTCTTCTATTTCTGCGTCAGCGCCGATTTCTTCTAAAACTGCCTTCAATGCGCTTATAATTGAGGCTTCTCTGATTAATTCTTTTCCATTAACAATAATACTCGTTCCATATTCATAGCAGGAATCGTCTTCACAGATTTCTTCCCAGTGATTGACAATAATCTTATGCTTCATCATTTCACCCTCTGTATGTTCTGTGTCAGTATTCAGTTTAGCGGCCTGCGTCTGCTTTGTAAAATTCCATGCTTGTGAATTTTATTCAAGCTCATCAGACGGAAACTCTTTTTTAAGCTTTACCTTGTTATCAGCCTCATTATACTCATAAATTTCTATATTGCCGTCATTTACGATTCCAAAATGATTATTTTCGAGCGGAAATGAACTTGGCTGGGGCGTTTCATAAGAATCTCCGCTATCTGTTTCAATTACTGTTTCATCCCTCCCGCACGCACCAAACAATAAGAACACAGCAATCCAGACAAGTGCAATTCTGATTCGTCTCAACTCCGCTTCGGATTCAGAAAACATTCGTTCACTCCTCTTGCGTTCAAATTTTTTACATTATATACACTTTCCCCCTTCTTATGTTCTCATTATAAAAAAGATCACGCAAGTTAAAAAACCAGAGAGACTGCTGTGTTAGCCTTTCAGCCCCTCCCTTTCTTCCTTCTGTACATAAATGGATACTGAACCTCCGTTTACATGAAATTCTCCCCATCCATCAGAATGAATCGTAACAGGATCGGAGCGGTTCCCAGTAATGTCATACCATGTCTCGCCGGCATTTTGCTTTCCGACGTACATCCTCTTTGACCCGCCAGGACCGTCTGTGATTAATGCAGCCAATCCTGATTGGGCGGCCGATTGATCACCTTCTCTCGTCCAGCCAATCACATCCTCATGGTCAAAATAATCATGCTGGGTCCCGTATGCATAATGTTTACGCGCTTTTAAAATGGGTTCTATTTTATTTTTGAGCGACGGAATTTCCCTTGACGATGAACCCTTTGTTCCATACATATCTCCATAGAAAACCTGCGGGTAACCAGCCTCTCTTGTTAAAATGAAGGCATAAGCGAGGGGCTTAAACCATGTTTGTACAGTCGACTCCAATGATTGCCCCGGTTGTGTATCATGATTTTCCACAAATGTTACCGCTTGCATCGGATGCTTCGATACGACAGTGCCATCCAGCAAATGTCTCATATCATAGCCGCCCCCCTGTGAGGATGCAGCCTGCAAATGATAATGAAGCGGGACATCAAAAACAGATTGCTTAAAATCAGTTTTATTCAAATAGTTTTCGAGCTCGTTCAGGTTATTTTGCCAATACTCTGCAACTGTAAACATTTCCTTTCCTGTTGATTGTCTGACTGCCTTTACCCAATCACTCAGAAAAGAAAATTTAATATGTTTAACAGCGTCGAGCCGAAAACCGTCGAGTTGAAGCTCGTTTGCATACCAGGTACCCCATCTTTTCGTTTCTGCGACAACATCCGGATGATCATAGTCAACGTCTGCATACATCAAATAATCGTAGTTGCCGTTTTCCCTTGATACTTCCCAATCCCATGCCTTTCCATCCCCTCGAAACTTATAGATGCGGTTCAGCTTTCGGGATTCGTCCCAATCCGCTCCGTCGAAATGGTACCAATGCCACTTAAAATCGCTGTACGTGCTTCCGCGGCCCGGGTAATGAAAGCCTGTCCATGCTTTTATTTGATACTCTCCTGATGTTTCCTGATTTCTATCGTTTGGATTCACTTCGACCGCGGTTACATCTTCCGTTGCATCCGCGCCTGCCTTATGATTCAAAACAACATCACCGTATACTTGGATGTTTTGCGAATGCAGGGAGCTGATCGCTGACTGGAGCTCCGGTTTTGTGCCGTATTTTGTTCGCATCGTCCCTTTTTGCTGAAATTCTCCTAAATCGTACAAATCATATGGGCCATATCCATTGTCAGATTGACTCGTTCCTTTGTATGCAGGCGGAATCCATACAGCAGTGATTCCAATTTCAGATAAATGCCCCGCATCTTCTTGCAAACGTTTCCAATGTTGTCCGTCATTAGGCAGGTACCATTCAAAGTACTGCATCAGCGTGCCATTTACGCTTGCAGCCCAAGTTTTAGATACCGGCAGCGTGACAAACAGCAATGTTAAGAAAAACACCAGACCGCATGATATGGCACATTTTCGTTTGTGAATCATTCTCCTCTCCCCTTTCCAGTGATTACAAATCATTGTACAACAATAGGAATTTTACACAAATAACCAATTTCCTGTATTTTTTGTAATCTCTATAGGAATTTCTGTGACACAAAAAACCTCGGGCTGAAAGGGGACTGACCCCATAAGATGAGACAAATAAAAAACACCTTCAAGTTTGAAAACGGATAGTTGTTATCCTTAAATAAGACTTGGAGGTGTTTTTTGTATGGGAACAAGAGTGAGTTATCCGATTGAAGTCAAACAGAAGGCTGTAGAAATGAGATTGGCAGGCGTGCCTACGAAAGAGATCATGCAGGAACGGAAAAGGTCCGGAGTATTCTTCCGAATTAGAGAAACTGCAGGCAGAGAACCGTTATCTGAGACAACAAAATGAAGTTTTAAAAAAGTACAACGAATTGGAAAGGAAGTTGATAGCCAAACGTCAGTTGAACTTGTAGAAGTATTGCACGGCACAATGACCGTACAGAATATCTGTGTTCATTTAGGTATCTCACGAGCGTCTTATTATCGTTGGAAGAAGAACCTGATGAAAGATCATCCCAAGTGCCATTTGGAAAAACAAATCGGCACGTTGTGCCGAGAGCACAAGTATCGATATGGATATCGAAAAATTACAGCTATATTAAAAAAGGAAATGCGTGTTACATAGTGACCAAGGATCTGTGTATACATCTTATGAGTATCAGAAAGCTGTTAAAACAAAAGGCATTACCATGAGCATGTCCCGCAAAGGGACGCCCGCTGATAATGCCTCCATCGAATCGTTCCATTCCTCACTAAAGTCTGAAACGTTCTATCTTAACAGTATTGATCGAACCACGACCGCCATCGTAGAACGCACTGTCAAAGAATACATTCATTATTATAACAACATTCGTATTCAAACGAAACTAAACAGCCAATCACCGATAAGCTATCGGCAATTGGCTGTATAAAAGGTGTTTTGATCCCTGTCTCAAAAACGGGGGTCAGTCCCAAAGCCCGAGGTTTTTCTATTTCGTTTTTATCTTTATGGTCTATTCTAATTCAAGCTGGACGTTTTTTTGCGGTGCAAAAGTCGAGATCGCATGTTTATATATAAGCTGCTGCTTACCTTCCGATTCTAGCAATACGGTAAAGTTATCAAAGCCTTTCACCTGGCCGCGCAATTGAAAGCCGTTCAGTAAAAAAACAGTGACATACGTATTTTCTTTGCGGATTTGATTCAAAAACTGATCCTGAATATTAATCGGTTTCATGTTTCGTCCTCCTTGATTCTCTATATCATACAGTTTCGATTAAAGTTGCAGTTTTCCTGCTATATGTGTGAAAATTTCCTTTTTTTTCAGCTCCATATCAACAGGCGGGGTCATATCGAACCAGTCAACCGGCATTTTGTTGCGAAACCACGTCAGCTGGCGTTTTGCATACCGTCTGGAGTTTTGTTTTAATTGCTCGACAGCCTCAGAAAGTGTCACAAATCCGTCAAAATATGCGTACAGCTCCTTGTAGCCGATCGCCTGTATCGATTGACAGTCTCTCAATTTTCGGTCGTAGAGCTGTTTCACTTCCGGAAGAAGTCCGGCTTCCATCATCAGATCGACTCGCTGATTAATCCTGTCGTAAAGCGTGTCTCTGTCCATTGTAAGCCCGATTAATACAGCATTGTACAGCAGCTCCCGCTTTTGCTCTTTTAAATGCTGCGACATCGTTTTACCAGATGTATGTAAAATCTCCAGTGCGCGAATCACTCTTCTTGTATTATTCGGATGAATCGCTTTTGCTGCCTCCGGATCAGCCGCAGCCAGCTTAGCATGAAGGAATTCAGCCCCCTCCTGCGCCGCAGCCTTCTGCATTTCTTCCCGAAACGCAGGATCGTTCGCCTCTTCCGTAAAGGTATAATCGTAAAGGACGGATTGAATGTAAAGCCCCGTACCGCCTACAATCATCGGAAGCTTTCCTTTTTTTGCGATCTCGCTGATTTTATTTCTGACCAAGCCTTGATAATCCGCGGTGGAAAAAGAATCTGCCGGGTCTAGAATGTCAATCAGATGATGCGGCACACCTTCTGTCTCCTGTTCAGAGATTTTAGCTGTCCCGATGTCCATTCCTTTATAAACCTGCATGGAATCTCCGCTGATAATTTCCGCGTTCATTGCCTTAGCAAGCTGAATGCTTAAATTGGTTTTCCCCACTGCCGTTGGTCCGACTAATATGACAACGGGCTGTTTGTTATTTTTCACTATGTATCACTCTCTTTTACAAATCTCCCCCCATTATAGCATTCATCATATATAACCACCTATCCATTTTGCCCTTTTTTTGCAGCAGTAAACATCTCTTCTACCAGCCAAGAGGCTCATTTCCTACAATTTCCCTTGTCTTGCCTTTCAAATGATGGCGATGCGTTTTTTTGCTTTGATTTCGGGGATCGTACACTACGCCTCCGTAACGGATCTGAATCGGCTCGTTATAAGCGAGATAAGTGTTTTCTTCAATTTCGTGATAATGTGTGCCGTCAGCCCTGGAAATGGCAGGGCCCGAGATCCCGTAATAGCGGTGGAAATGTCCATTTTCAAACGAAGTAATCCCAGTGAAGTAGTGTGTATGGCGATCCGTATTCGTTCCGTTTGCCGGCTGAGTAAAACCTTCAATGATATGATAATGCCCCTGTTCACTGGTTGTTTTAGCACGATAAGCATGTACGTGAGGCGGCGCCATGGCCCAGTCAGACTGATACAGGCCCAATCAATTCACTCTCCTTCTTTTTCAGCTGAACGCCCAATCAAATTTGGGTAGGCTGAATACACTGCATCATCTACACTTTATTATTGGAGGAAAGAAAAAATGAACGAAGTGGAATATTTCATTGACGAAAATGATGCAAGAATCTTTGGCAGACCAGGGTTCGGCTACGGGTTTGGACGGCCAGGTTTTGGATTTGGCAGACCTGGGTTTGGCTATGGCTTTGGACGGCCGTTTGGATTTTACGGAGGACCTTTTTTTGGCGGGCTGGTAGGCGGACTTGTAGGAAGTGCTTTATTTAACCCTTATTTTTATGGCGGATATCCTTATCCCCCGTACCCATATTACTACTAAACCTGGCAGACCCCTTATAAAAGGGGTCTTTTTTATCCCCCGAATCTGAGTTGAAATGAATCTCTTGACTCATACATAGGTTTGCACTAATATTTTTCTAGCTGATGATCTTTTCATTAACTTACATTTATCATATTTTGAGTGAGGAGGATTACGATGTTGATCGGTTACTTATTCCTCACAATTGCCATATGCTCAGAATCAATCGGAGCGGCCATGCTGAAAGTGTCTGACGGCTTCAAAAAGTGGAAGCCGAGTGCATTGGTCGTGATTGGTTATTCCCTTGCCTTTTATATGCTGTCGCTTACCTTAAACCGCATCCCTCTAAGCCTTTCATATGCGACATGGAGCGGCGTGGGTACGGTGCTGACGGCCGTTATCGGGGCGAAATTTTTCAAGGAAAAACTGAATGTAAAAGGACTTATTGGGATTGGTCTATTAATTTCAGGTGTCGTGCTGCTTAATTGGCAGTAAGGGAGTGTTGTATATGAGAGGATTTCTTTATTTGGCTCTTGCCATATTATCTGAGGTATTTGGGAGCACAATGCTCAAACTCTCCGAAGGCTTTACGCAATTCTGGCCTATTATCGGAGTGGCTGCCGGATTTCTGTCCGCCTTCACGTTTTTAAGCTTTTCTTTAAGAACCATAGACTTATCAAGCGCTTACGCCACTTGGTCTGGTATCGGGACGGCGCTTACAGCGGTAGTCGGTTTTTTGCTTTTTGGCGAAACCATCAGCTTGAAGGGTATATTTGGGCTGACACTCGTTATTGCAGGCGTTGTGCTGTTAAATCAGTCAAAAGCCCCTAATAAAGAAAAAAAGCAGACGGCCTGTCAGTGACCGTCTGCTTTTTTATGATTGCTCCGATATTTTTACAGAAGCTTCCAGCTGCAGTTCGACATTTCCTTGAATGGCTCGTGAGATCATGCAGGAAGACTCCGCTTTTTCACAAAGCTTGTGGGCTAACGCAACGTCTTCTTCTGAGGCATCGTGTCTGAGAACTACTGCCGGGCGGTGAATGATTTTTTTGTATGTAAAGATCCCTCCTGTCACATCGACTATGCCTTCTGATTCCATCTGCAGATCTTCTTTTTCCAGTCCGCTTCTTTCCATCATAGCAGCAAGCGTAATAATATAACAGGTTGCCGCTGCCCCGAGAAGCATTTCATCCGGGTTGGTCCCCTCCCCCGGTCCGTCCATTTCTTTAGGAATAGAAATAGACGTGATGAGATTGCCGCTTTCGATTGTGCCGACATCATTGCGTTTTCCCGGCCAATTCGCTTTTAGATAAAAATGATGATCTGCCATTTGATTGCCTCCTTCAATGGATTCCATTTCAGTCTACTGATCTTCCTTGATTTTGTCCTCTGATTTGCTTATTAGGAATATTCTTTTTCAAGTACATGTTTTATCGCCCCGACATAAGAGTAGAATTCACTGGTTTTCGTGTATTTCCTATCTTTATAGTAAAAATCATCAAAAAAGGCTTCTCTCTGTTCACGGCTGATTTCCAGCTGGATACTCAGCCCGGTTTCCCCCTGGTTATTAATGTTATCTGCACTTAATCCTGCAAGGCCGCTTTGAGAGGACGCTAATTCGGCTGAAAACCCTCTATTCTCAAGAGCTCTGACAATCATTTTCGCCCGCTTACGGTCTGTTCCTCCGACAAGTGTATTTTTCTTTTCTCCTTTATATCCGTGAAAAGCGACAACGTACTGGTGCTCCTTGATCTTCTCTTCAGCCAATGGCTCATCAAAGTTGGTGCTTGTAATGTGCAGCGTTTGATTATCATGTGACTTTAAGCCCTCAAACAGGTAAGTCGAGTAGTCATCGTTGAAATAACGCACAAGCTCACTTACTCCGCCTTCAATTCTTCCGCCGTGCGGAGACATGATTAAAACTTTGCTCCCTTTTTTCTCTTGATAAGAAATATCATAATCAGCAGGGTCCTCATTCTCTGCCAGACTGCTGAAATTTGAATATGTATCCGGCTGGTTGGATGGTTCAGGTTCTAATGAGTAATGAACATATCTTATGAATAAGACTATGGCTAAGACTAATATGACATTTAGTAAAAATCTTCTCATGTTAAACTCCTTTCACAAGAATGGCAAGGTTCATTATATGAGGTATAGTCAATAGGTTTTATCTTACCATTGTATACACCATATCATCAGTGAAAAAGTTCCCGGTTTCAAAAAATCAATTGAATGTCACATTTATCAGCGGTTATATTCAAATATCAGTGAAAAAAGATTGAGAGGAAAAACGAAAAAGGTAGGAATAACCTCACTTGGTAATTAAATGTATAGAGGAATAAGGAAGGTTTTACTAAAAACCAGGCTGTCCGGGATGCTGAAGCGGACAGCCTGTTATAGTCCTGCGAACCGGGGTTCTTGCTTCCTTGTTCGCACAAAGTCACAGGAGAGGATAGAGTCTAATAAAAACGTTCTGATCTGATGGTTCGTAAAACAAAAAGCTTTAATTTGTGTTTTGCTTTTCTGCCTGACGATAATCGTTCTTTTTGTTATGGTGCCGTCTTTCTTCATATATATAATGCTGATTGGTATCTGATCTTCCAAAGACCGGCGTAAGAAGATATTCATACGATTATCGCTCCCTCCTGTTTGATATATATAAATGATAATACGAACAAACGTTTCTTTTCAATACCCAATGATTAACAGTACACATGATTCTTTCGTATCAGATTCAAAAGATTCATAAAAACAAACTCTTGTCCGCCTCTTCTAAAGGACAAACAAACTTACCAAACATATGATCCACTCATAGAGTATACAGAGAACTTCATAATAGGAGGAAAATCGATGTTTGGCTACTCTATGGTACAAATGGTGAGAGCAAACGCTCATAAGCTTGATTGGCCATTACGTGAAAGCGTCTTGCAGCTCTACAAGCCCTTCAAGTGGACTCCTTGCTTTTTACATCAGTTTTTTGAGACAAAATTAAAAAACAGAAAAAAAATGTCGGTCATCATTGAATTCGAGGAAGGCTGCCATGAGGCCGGCTTTCAAATGGCGGGACAGGTTTTACAAAAAGAAAAACGCAGCAAGCTAAAAAACCGTTTTAACAAAATCAATTGCTGCAGCGCAGAGGTTACCCCTTCAGCATTGCATTCTCTTCTTTCTGAATGCAGCGATATTCGCAAAGTGTATTTAAACCGCGAAGTCAAAGCGCTTCTTGACACAGCAGCCGAAGCAAGCCATGCAAAGGAAGTCGTCAGAAGCGGGCAAACCTTAACCGGTAAAGGCGTTACAGTCGCAGTAGTCGATACAGGAATCTACCCGCACCCTGACTTAGAGGGAAGAATTATTGGATTTGCCGATATGGTAAACCAAAAAACAGAGCCGTATGATGATAATGGACATGGCACACACTGCGCAGGTGATGTCGCAAGCAGCGGCGCGTCATCTTCCGGCCAATACCGCGGACCTGCACCGGAAGCCAATTTAATCGGAGTAAAAGTGCTGAACAAACAAGGTTCAGGCACGTTAGCGGACATTATTGAAGGCGTCGAATGGTGTATTCAATATAATGAGGACAATCCGGATGAACCAATTGATATTATCAGCATGTCCCTTGGCGGCGATGCGCTGCGTTATGACAATGAACTGGAAGATCCATTAGTCAAAGCAGTTGAAGAAGCTTGGAACGCCGGGATTGTCGTCTGTGTTGCTGCCGGAAATTCAGGCCCTGATCCGCAGACAATTTCAAGCCCTGGTGTAAGCGAAAAAGTCATTACTGTCGGCGCGTTTGACGATCACAATACAGTAAGCAGCGAAGATGATACAGTTGCTTCTTTCTCAAGCCGCGGACCGACTGTATACGGGAAAGAAAAGCCCGATATTTTAGCACCGGGCGTAAACATCATTTCCCTTCGCTCACCGAATTCATATATCGATAAGCTGCAAAAATCAAGCCGTGTAGGGTCTCAGTATTTTACAATGTCGGGGACATCAATGGCAACGCCGATCTGTGCGGGAATCGCCGCCTTAATACTCCAGCAAAATCCAGATCTTACGCCGGACGAAGTGAAAGAGCTGCTTAAAAATGGGGCTGATAAATGGACAGGCGAAGACCCGAATATTTACGGTGCCGGAGCAATCAATGCTGAGAAAGCTATCCCTGGTGAATAAGATTTCATGATCTTCGTGAACACTGCTGGTTCGTTAAAGGGTCAGCAGTGTTTTTAGCATACATAAGCCGGTATATCCCAGCAGAGTGTAAAACATAAAACAATTGGGAATAGTTACAGTATAGATCAAAAGGAGGAATGACTGATGGCACTCAATAACACTGAGCTTTCTGAATGGTTGAGAGAGCGGATCGGCCAGACGCTTGATATTAGAAAAGGCGAACTGACCAATAACCAAGACGAGATTTCAGATTTGGATCAGATTGTTCTTCACCTTCAAAAAGTGGGCATACGCAGCGCAAACCACCCTGACGACTACGTTGCAAATGACGAACTCGTCCTGGAAGGCGAAGGAACAACCTTTACAGAAGCTGGAGACGTACCGCTTCCGCAGAACGCTTATGAAATTCCTTTATTAGGGGATATTCACATTCACCAAGAAAATGGCGGATTGAAGGTACTGACAGATCGTGCGGTATATACTATTGATGTACAAAACAAATGAAGAAACTTTCACCTGGTCGAAAGAATACAGCGCCTTTGAAATTGCCCCAAAGGCGCTTTTTTGCATGGAATCATTTCCTTACCCGCAAGCCGATATTTTCGTCCCAAAACTATTGAACGGCACCTAAAATAGATATATAGTTTTAGACATAACAGGTTGTCGTTTCCAATGGGATTCTGTTATACAGATTGCGCAAAGCTTTCTTTTACATCTGGTCTAAACTGAATAAATGCATCTGTCTTAATCTATTAGGCGAGGAGAATGGAAAATGGAAAATTTGATGTTTCATCCGCATGCTAAAGAGTTTCATGAAAACCCCTTTTCAGTTTTAGGCCGTTTTAGAGAACACGCACCCATTCATCGATTCGAATTACACCGTTTTGGAAGTACATATCCGGCGTGGTTAATCACCCGTTACGATGATTGCATGGCATTTCTTAAAGACAACCGAATTACAAGAGACGTTAAAAACGTAATGAGCAAAGAACAAATTGAAATGCTCAATGTCAGTGAAGACGTTGATTTTGTATCAGATCATATGCTGGCAAAAGACACACCTGACCATACTCGTTTAAGGTCACTGGTTCACCAAGCATTTACTCCCCGCACCATTGAAAATCTACGCATCGGCATCGAACAAATTACTGAACGATTGTTAGATGAAATGGAAAAAGAGAATGAAACAGACTTCATGGCATCCTTTGCATCACCGTTACCGTTTATCGTGATTTCTGAAATGATGGGCATACCGAAAGAGGATCGGGCACAGTTTCAAATATGGACCAATGCCATGGTTGATACTTCAGAGGCCAACCGAGAACTGACCAATCAGGCTCTTCGGGAGTTTAAAGACTATGTTGGCAAGTTAATTCATGAAAGAAGAATACAGCCAAAAGACGATTTGATCAGTAAACTTGTGCATGCTGAAGAAGACGGCCAAACGTTAAGTGAAAAAGAACTTTACTCTATGCTGTTCCTTTTGGTGGTAGCAGGACTTGAAACGACGGTTAACTTAATCGGATCTGGCACCCTTGCATTGCTTCAGCACAAGGAAGAATTAGAGAAACTGAAACAGCATCCTGAAATGATAGATACAGCCGTTGAAGAATTGCTGCGCTACACCTCCCCTGTCGTGATGATGGCAAATCGGTGGGCCATTGAAGACTTCTCCTACCAAGGCCATTCTATCAAAAAGGGAGACATGATTTTTATAGGAATCGGTTCTGCCAATCGAGATCCTGAACGATTTGAAAATCCAGAAACATTCGATATAACCAGAACACCTAATCGGCATATCTCTTTCGGCTTTGGGATCCACTTCTGTTTAGGAGCGCCGCTGGCAAGATTGGAAGGGCAAATTGCGTTTAACGCACTGCTGAAACGATTTCCGCAAATTGAACTTACGGTAACGCCAGAAGAGTTGAAATGGAGAAAAAATGCTTTTTTAAGAGGATTAGAAAGTCTTCCGGTCTCACTTGCAAGGAAAGATTCACTTTCACACCTCAGCTGATTTCTTCCAGCAGATAAAAATCCCCCTTTTAAAGGGGGATTTTATATTTCCTCAGCGCTTTACCAATTCATCTGCGTTTTCTTCGCTGGTTTCATGTTTTTTGCGAAAAGCCTTAAGGAAATTCGCGTTTACTACGCCTCTGTTTGAATATAGTTTTTCACAAAACTCCAGCATGGCGCTGGACGCTTTAGATTCTGTTAACATCATCATGTGATTGCTGGAATCGACATCCACCAGATGGAATTGAGGGATTTGCCGCTCCCATTCCTCCCAGTAGGCAGTATCATCCAACGGTATTTTTTCATTTGAAATGGCAAAGTAAATGTCCAAGTCTCCAAGGAATGACCTGCTTTTATTGCGGAAATAATAACATTTTACCGCTTCAGGATCCACAAGCGGCTGCACAGTGTACGCCTCAAATTCATAAGCATGCTGAGCTTTGACCATTTGGTTAAGCTGAGTCCGTATTCTCTTATCCGGTTTGTTTAATCCCCGCTTTCTTGCTAAACCAATCAGTTCAGTTAAAAATTCCTCTTCCTCTCTGTCAACATCTACCTCTTCACGGCTGATGAGAACGTCTGTAAGCTTTTCCGGCTGAACAATAGATGCCAGCATCGTATTTATCGTTTGAAGCATTGATGTTTTTACAGAAGGCTCATTTTGTTCACGTCCAGGACTGTAAGGGGAATCAATCATGACCATGCTTTTTACAGCAAGCCCCTGGCTTTGCAGCTGGCGTGTTACTTCATATGCGAGCAGTCCGCCTAAGGAATATCCGCCTACATCATAAGGGCCTTCCGGCTGTACGGCTCGAATAATGTCTATATAATAGGAAGCCATTTGTTCAATTCCGTGTAAAGGAGCATGATTTGTCATAAAGCCCCTGGCTTGAATGCCGTAAAAAGGACGCTGGCTTTTCTTCGCAAATGGCGTATAGATTTCTACACCGCCTACTCCTCCATGAAACCAAAATACAGGGCGCCCCCGCTTGCCATCGTTTAACGGTATCAATTCTGGAAATGACCGGCTGACAGTCTGGACTGACTGGTCTTGTACTGTGTTTTCCCGTTTCATTGCTATCAAGTCCACCATATTCTGCACGGTTTGACACGTTTGCAGCTCTGCCAGGCTGATTGACAGGCCAGCTTCTGCTTGCCATTGCTGCAATAACTGTATACAAACGATAGAATCAAACCCGTAATCTTGTAATGCCTTTTGAGGATTTAATTCTTCAGGCGTCATGCCCAATACATCAGATATCATTTGAATATCGTTTCTTTTGTGAAGGGGAATCTCATCATTTGAAAAAGCAGGTGCTATTTCTGGTGACAGAAAGCCATTCCAGCAATTTCTTTTTTCAAACGGATAGGCGGGCAATGAGATTCTCCGCGCACCTTTTCCTTGATGAAGCTGCTCCCATGGAATTTGCACTCCTTTTGCCCAGCAAAACGCGATCTTTTCAAGATGGCTTTCAGACAATAGTGTCTGCATCACGATATCGCCCAATGTTCCCTCAAGCAAGGCGCCGATATCTGACAAGCCTTCTTCTGAATTTCCGATAAAGCAAGGTACAGTGCTTTTCGGCTTTTCGGCTTTTTCCGCAGCTGTTAAGTACTCTTCCAATCCGAGTACGAGTTCATCCTTACTGCGGATGACCAAGGCCATCCGGTCACTCATCTCTTCTCGTCCGACTTGAAGTGTGTAAGCGTAATTTTGTAAAGACAGTTCTTTTTGCTGTTTTACATAGTCAAGCATCTGTTGAACAACGGCTCTTAGTCTGTCTTGGTTTTTTGCAGAAAGCACCACAATGTGCGGCTCATCTGTATGTTCAATTGCTGGTTCTGTATGAGAAGGAACATATTCTTCTAAGATGATGTGCGCGTTTATTCCTCCAAAACCATAGCTATTAATGCTTGCTCTGCGTGGTATCGTTCTGCCTGCATCATCCTGCATTTCTCCCCACTGCTGGTTTCCGTCAATCATCCGGAAGCGCGTTTCCTTTATTGACACCTGATCATTCAACGAATCAAAACCGGGAATACCAGGTATTGTTTTATGCTGCATCGCCATGCTGACTTTCATAAGAGCAGCCATGCCTGAGACCAGTTCTCCATGCCCGATGCTCGGCTTTAAGCTGCTGATGTAACAAGGCATTTCTCCTTGCAGTTGGTGTGAATACTCCGATTCGAGCTGTCTGTATCCCGATTTCAACGCTTCCACTTCTATAGCATCAGCCACTGGCGAGGCGATCCCGTGCGCTTCTATATAAGTCACCGTTTTCGGATCTACTTGCGACCCTTGGTAAGCCTTCTTCATCGCATCCCTCATTCCGACCGGATTAGGCGCGTGCAGTGACATTCCCCTGCCGCCATGCGAGACACCTGTCCCTTTAATGACAGAATAAATATGATCAGAGTCTTCAATGGCTTTTTGTAAAGGTTTAATGATGAGAACCCCTGCACCTTCACTTCGAACAAATCCATTCGCCTCTGCTTGAAAGGACTTGGCTTTTCCTTCCGCACTCAAATATCCCATTGAATCAAAGCCGATAAAGCCCTTTGGTGAGAGCAGAAGGTTCACAGCGCCAACAATGGCTTGCTCACATTCGCCGTTTCGAATGGATTGAATCGCTCTGTGCAAAGCGACAAGAGCTGAGGAACAGGCCGCCTCATAATATTCACTTGGCCCTTTTACATTCAGTGCATAGGAAATACGGTTTGGCATTAAGGAAGGAATCACAGCCGCATCGGTATTGCCGGCTGCGACAAAAACTCCTGTCGGGCAGCTGGATAAGGCTTGGCCTGTTATACCGGCGTCTTCCATCGCCTTCCACGCATGTGTCAAAAGCAGAAACTCCTGGGGATCCATTGTCGCTGCTTCTTTCGGTGAAATGCCGAAAAACAGCGGGTCAAACTCACCTATGCCTTCTATAAACCCGCCCCATTGGAGGCTTGACTGCTTCCCATCAGTATTTTCGGTATATTTTCGCCAATCCCAGCGTTCTTCCGGCACTTCAGAAATACAATTCCTCCCGTGAATCAGGTTATCCCAAAATTCCGTTACATTGTTTGCTTTTGGAAACTGCCCCGACATGCCGATAATGGCTATGCCGTCTGCCGTATATTCTTTTGTTTCATCCGTCTTTCTTTCATAGGTTTGCATTTGCTTTATTTTATTTTCTTTTATATTCGGGGATTCCTGCTGTTGCTTGGCCCCTCCAAGCAATTGAACAAAGGATTTTTCATGTTTTTCGGCAAAAAAATCGGCCAGTTCTTGAAGAGTCGGATATTCAAAAAACAATGTAGGGTTTAGCTCAATCTTTGTCTCTGATTCCAGCTCTCTTGTCAACGCAATCAATTGGGAAGAATCAATCCCTAAATCCATGATATGAACTTTTGCAAGAGACAGTTTTGATGGATTGGCCGTCTTCTCAGCCAGTTTATCTGTGAGATAGCTTCGAATACGGTCTCTTATATCGTGTATTTGAACTTCCTGATTTTCCTCTTTGCTTCCTCGATCTGTTAAGCGGAATTGCTTTAAAGAGTAACCTGAATAGCGCAGCACCGTCTCTGACGCTTCATTCATCACGTCTATGTCAAACAGCAGCATTTCACCGGTATTCTTAACGAAAGTAATCAAAAGCCAGCAATCTTCTCTTATTTTATTTTTTGTGAATTGAATATCGTTGATTCCAAATGGCAAGAAATGCCCCTCTATGTCTAATTGTTCTATGAAACTGAGAATTGCCAGGTAAGCACTGTTTGTAATCAATGGGCTTACAGTGTAATGATGCGCATTCGCCATGCCATTTTGAGACAAACGCACTTTTGCAAGGATTGAATTATTGCTTCTGTACAGATGAGTGATGGTTTTATACAAGTCTCCCCACTCAGCGCCGCCGTCGACGGTTTGATACATTTGATCAATATGATCCAGCTCTGTTAACGAACGTTTTACGCTTTCGATGTTGACTTTTTTTGTTTCAAAATGATCTTTTTGGCATTGCCCGATTGCGGCAGGCTTCCACGTCTCAGATGCCCGCTCACGATACATGATTTGCAAATCGATTGCATGATCTTTCTGAAGAGGATCAGCTTTCACTTCAATTGTTTGCCCTTGGTTTATGACAACAGGATTTAGATAACTTAATTTACTGATACGGCCGCTAATTTCCTCAGGAAACATTTCAAAAAATGCGTCAATCGCAAGACTTGCATAGGTTGCACCGACGAGCACCCGTTCTTTGTTGAACACATGGCCTTGAACGAAAGGCTCATCGTATGCGAATGAATCTTGTATCAGCGGATGATTCACCGTTTGCTCATCATGCCTTTTCCCTTCTTCATGAGGCAGGGCACCAAATTGAAAGACTGTTTGATGGTCAAATGCATAGTGAGGCAAATTGATCCAGCCAGTTTCATTCCCTTGATGTATATGGTCAAAATGAATCGAAGCCCCCGCAGCCCATTGCTGTGCTGTTAAGCTTGTTTCTTCATGAGCAGACCCTGCATTCGTAGAAATCGCATCTGATTGTAAATCAAAGGATGTATAGATACCATCCTGGAGTGAGCTTTCTTTTGTTTTTTGGAGAATCTCTAGTTTTTCAATCAATTCCTGCGTCGACGATACCGAAAATGCAGCCCGATGTTCTAAGTCATGGTTGATCCTGTGCAGTGAGCGTACAACTGCTCCAATAGAAGAAGATGGTTTTTTTTCTAAAAACACTCGCAGTTTTTCGAGATAGCTGAGCAGGCTCCATTTCGTTTTCGCAGAAAAAACGGCCAGATATTCCTGCTGGTGAGGCACTGGATGTTGCTGCTCAGATGCAGCGCCGATAAATTCTTCTATAATGAGATTCGCATAGGCCCCTCCCGCTCCGAAAGAATTAATCATGCTCCTTCTGGGCAGATGCTTTCCTGTATCGGGATCTTTTAACCGCTGCCACGGCTCCGTTCGTTTTTGCAGATAAAATGCTGTGTTTTCCAAGTTAATATTTGGATTGACAGGGGTGGCATTAATCGTCGGCACAAGCGTCCCCTTTTTCATCTGCAACAGAACTTTCGTGAGCTGAGAAATGCCGGAAGCCGCCTCCAAATGTCCAAGATTCGATTTTACAGAGCCTATCGCACAAAACTGTTTCTTATTTGTATACTGTTTAAATGCATTAGATAGTGCGATTACTTCAATCGGGTCGCCTAACGCTGAACCATTTGCCGCAGATTCTATATAGCCGATTGTTTCCGGATCAATGCCGGATTGCTGAATGGACTTGGAGATTAATGCAGCTTGCTGCTTCGGGTCTGGCGCTGTATACATCTGCCTTCCGCCGCTATGATTGGCAAAGCTGCTTTTGATGACGGCATAAATATGGTCGTGATCTTCTATCGCCTTAGAGAGCGGTTTTAGCAGGACGGCTCCGACGCCTTCACCCGGAATAAGCCCGCTTCCTGTGCCAAAGCTCTTGCTTTGATGTCCGTTCCCTAAAAGATTTGCGCGCTCCAGTGCATCATATTTTGAGAGATCCAGTGTTAAATTGACACCGCCGGCTATTGCCATCGAACAGTTTTTCAGTTTCAAACTCTCACATGCAAGATGGATTGCGTTTAAAGAACTGGAGCATGCGGAGCTGACAGCCAGACTTGGTCCTGTCAGGTTAAAAAAATGAGAAACGCGATTTGCAATATGCCAGTCTCCGCCATTAGAGCTCAGCACCGCTTGTTCTAATGAAGGGATATTCCAAACATACTGATTATACATGTTTCCAACAAAGACACCTACTCCCGTTCCGTTGTCCTGCAGTTCATTTAAACGGATTTGGGAATAGCCGCCGTCCTCAAATGTTTCCCAGACGGTTTCTAAAAATAAACGAAGTTCCGGCGTCATTTCCATTACTTGATTCTGATCCGCTTCAAAAAGATGATGATCAAACGCATGTACGTCTTTTAAAAATCCGCCGTAGCGCTTCTTATCTGACGATTGTAATGATTCTTTCGACAAAGTGTTTACTAAAGATGTCCGCCATCTTGATTGCGGAGCCTCTGTAATACAATTATCCCCAGCTATTAAATGCTCCCAGAGCTCTTCTACGTTTTCAGACATCGGATAACGTCCGCTTATGCCGATAATTGCAATATCTTCTGTGCCGTAATGATTCGGTGTAGTTCTATGAGAAGGGATTGCCTTTACGTTTTTCGCTGTTTCGGTTTCTGATTTTGGATTCGCCTTTGCTTGCTGAGTTTTAATTAGCTGCTGGTCTCCGCTAAAACGGCGCGTTTCATATGTAAACGGCTGTTCAGATTTTACTGGCTTCACTTGAGTAGAAGTTTCTTTATTTGCGGGCTGTGATTTTTCTTTCAGCAGTGATGTCCGCAGCTTCCCTTCATGCTCCTTTATCAGAAAATCGACGAGTTCTTTCGTATTGCTGTGTTCAAATAAAATTGTTTTCGGAAGCTCACCCGTCAGTTTTTCTAACTCACGAATAAAATTCACCTGCAAAATAGAATCGATTCCATACTTCTCAAATGTTGTTTCTGCATGGATACGCTCCGGTGATAGTTTTATTGATTTTGCTAACGTATGTTTCACAAATTGTGTCGTTTGTTCAAGAAGAGAATCCTCATCACTATCCTTCGTTTGAGAATGATGTTCATCTAGATGGTAATCTATAATTTCTTCTGCTGGTTTTGCTGTTCGCGTTTTTTGACGGACGATTCCGTCACTTTCCGCTGCGATGATCTGCTGGCCGAGCTGATGTGATTGTTCAGCCATAAAGGAAACATAACGAAAGCCCTCACTCTCAAGCACCATTTTCCATGTGTCTGGATATAAACCGGGGCAGCCCGGGATACGCAGATCGGGATCTTCATACAGCCACCAGCCCTCTAACAAGCCAAAGGTCAGGTGTGAATATATATTATGGTCATTAATTTCATTCAGAACGAGCAGGCCGTTCTTCTTCAAAACCGCTTTGGCATTTCTCAATGTCTGCCGGATATTTTTCGTCGCATGAAGCACATTTGCAGCAACAACCATATCATATCCGCCCGCTTCTATATGTTGTTCAGCCGCCGGCTCTTCCACATTAAATACCTTATACGTCAAATAAGGGTTGTCCGGACCGTATGTTTTTTCCGCATGCAGTAAAAACGCCTTGGAGAGATCTGTATAGCAATATTCTTTTATATGCGACTGATAGGGTTTTATTTTTTGAAAAACTGCAGCGCTTGTACCGCCTGTTCCTGCTCCGATTTCTAGTATACGAATCCTTGCTTCAGGCTCTTGCTTTAGACGCTCCTGCATAAAGGCAGCCAAGGTGTCTGCCAGCACATCGTTAAAATAGTCAGCGACTTGATTGTTTTTATAGATTCCTTCCACTAACTCCATAGATGAGTTCGGAAAAAGGATATCGGTGGCAGATGCCTTGCCGGTCAGAATATCCGGCAAGGCTTTAAGTGCAGTCTCTACTAACACCACCATGGCTTTCATGTTACTGTCTTGAAGCAAGTCTGCTTTTTTTTCATCCCATTCGTTCCACAATTCATTTATGTCCTCTGTTGAGCGGGTTACGGCGTATCCATTTGCCGTTTGTTGAAGAAAACCATGCCGCTCCAAAATCGATAGGCTCTCCTCAAACCATCTGCCATAGAAATTCTGCAGCACCGGCTGGGGCTTATTTTCCTTGAAAAATCCTATGGACTGCAATTGTGCTAACAGCATCTTACAGAGAATGTCTTCTGTGTTTCGCATTGGCGCTTCCCCTCCTATAACAGTTGTTGTATCTTTGTGCTGTCTCCCGGGTGATAGCTTCGCAGTTTCTCAATGGCGGAGCTGTGAGTTTCCGGATACACCTCAATTGTTTCGTCATTCTGTCCTGAGTCATTGTCGGTTTCGCAGTCTGCCATCTTCATCATCACAAGCTGTTTCAGCGCCCCCCCGAGCAGCAGTTCCAACGCTTCCATCGCTTCAGGGGCTTCAATGGAGCCTATGCCCGCCTGTGCCATTCTTCGCTGATAATCAGGTGAGGAAACAACACCAATGCTGCCCCAATAACTCCAATTGATCACAGCTACTGTACAAGGCCATACTTGTGAAAGCCGATGAGCAAAAGCATCCTTAAAGCTGCAGCCGGCAGCATAATTGCTCTGTCCTGAAGCTCTTGCAAATGATTGTACGGAAGAGAAAAACAAAGCAAAGTCCAACGGCTCTTTCTGGAAGACTTGAGCCATTTGCACACTTACATCCACTTTTGCAGAAAGAACATTTCTGAAACGTTCCTCGTCCATATTCATCAGGCTTTGGTCTTGCAAAACAATGGCAGAATGAATGATTCCGTTGATTTCCCGATGTATTTGTTTGATGGCTGCATAAGCACGTTCCAAGTCCTCTCGGTTTGCGGCATCAGCTTCGATATAAAACGGAGCCGGCCCTAAACGCGCAAGTCTGTCCAGCTTGCTTTGAATGGATGCATCTTTTGTTCTTCTGCCAATCCAAACAACATGCGCTTGGTATGTTCGAATTATATATTCGCTCCAAGCTTCTCCAATTCCGCCCGCACCGCCTATGACAACATAAACGCCTCCGTGTTTATACTTGGTGTGCACAGGCTGATTGCTGTGTACAGGAATCAGACGCTGTTTGTGCCAGGTTTTGTTCCGATACGACCAAGTATTTCCCTCTTGGTCGAATGGCAAGGAAAAGATTTCATCCACCGGCCAATTCTCATTTCGATCTACATCGATCAGTTTTGTCTGCCAATTTGTATATTCTTTTGCCATCGAGCCGATCAGACCGTGAAGACCGGCATCAATTGGATTGACAATGTCATGCTGATCAACACATTGCGTATTCGCTGTCACGACCGTCCAGCTTATCGTCTTCTCTCCATAGCCTAAAGAAAGCATCGCCTTAATGAGCCTGAACAGTTGAATAACGCTTTGGTTTTGGGCTTCAATCATGGCATCACTGATTTCGCACTCCGCAATATGAGAAGGAGAAATCCACACAATATGGTCAAATGCCCCTAATGCTTCAAGCTGGTTTGCCATCTGTTGAATAGAATCATGCGGCTTGATGTGCAGCTCTTTGGCAGGCGGGAACTGTCTTTGTACAGCTTTTCTGCTGTTTTCATCCCCACCTAGAATGACAACACGCTCATCAGCAGACGGAATGATCCTGCTATTCTCCGTTTGCACTTGATCCCATACCGGGGCCATTAGAAGCGCTCCATTAAGAGACGCCTTGCTGTCAGATGGTTTTATTTTTTCAGGGCGTTGTATGTCTTCTTCTATCACTCTTGAGGAGATGCCCTTGATTCTTACACATACCTGGCCTTGTTCATTACATAGATCAATATCCAGCCTTTGAATTCTGTCCTCGTTTGGACGCGAGGCGACAGAGACCCACATGTTTTCTGTACATGGGCTATATACTTCAAGCTCCTGCAGTGCAAAAGGCAATGAAAGCTGTTCATCTCCGGAATTCAGCTTTAACCCGATCGACGCCTGCAAAGCAGAATCCGTCATACTTGGATGAAGAATAAATTCGTTCAGCGTTTGAGATACACCAGACGGCAGCGAAAGCTCTGCCAACGCTTGATTACGGCCAATGTAAAGGTGCTGTATTCCTTGAAAACCAAGCCCGTATTCTATGCCGATCGCTTTAAATAACTCATAGCACTGTTCATTTGAAAGTGTGCTTTGACTGCATTGCGATTGCAGCGCGCTGATATTATGAGAAGGAATGTTTCCTGCTTCTCTTATCTCAACACTGCCCTGACTGTGTACCTTTCGTGCGCCCTCACCGTCTTCTGTAAAGATTTCAAAAGCAATTTCACCATCGTGCTGAGGATCCAGACTGATATGCACTTGGACTGGCTGACCATCCGCCACAATCGGCTGTACCCAAACAACATTTTTTATATGAATGACAGATTGATGATCTTTGAGCCCTCGCACTGCCTGCGAAATGGCTGCATGCACCATCTCAAGATACGCGACCCCCGGCATGACCGGCTTTCCCTTCACCTTGTGGTCGTTGAAAAAGAACTCAGCGCCTGTAAAGATTGAGCTGAAACGCTGCTCTGTCAAATCAGAAGTGTTGGTTTGTACTAATGGGTGCAAAACTGCTGTATCGACAGTTTTTGTCGGTGCCTTTTGTGTGATTGCCTCCTCTTTCATATCCGTTATCCAGTAGCGCTCTTTTGCAAATGGATAGGTCGGCAAGCTGATGCGGTTAGGCAGTTTGCCGCTGTACAGTTTGTTCCAATCTATTTTTAATCCTGCTACCCATAATTCAACCAGTTTTGTATAAACTCCGGGTTCCCAGTCATTTTCGAGTGTTTTCTGAATGTCTTCGTCTGACCTGAGTGTCTGTAATATCCCTTTATTTGCCCTGCCTCTATACATGTTCGTCGCATTGGTTTGTCCTTCAATAAAGAGGTACAGTTTCTCCAGCAAATCTTGAACCGAGACAGCGATAATCCCTAATCTCTCCTCCATTGCATCGCGCCCCTCTTGGAGTGTATAAGCAATATCAGTGAGATCACGATCTGAGATTGAATGTTTGCTGATAAAATCCGCCAATTGCTGTGCTTGGTCCTTCAGGCGATCTTCTTCCTTTGCCGACAAGACAAAGATGCCCGGGTTCTGTGATGTCACTGCTGGCGCTTGTTCAGAAGGAGCAGTTTCTTTTGGAATATATTCCTCAATGACCACATGGGCATTGACACCGCCTATGCCAAATGAACTGACTCCGGCTCGGCGAGGCAGCTCCCGTCCGTTTTCATCCCACAGCGTTTTCCATTCTCTGGATTCCTGCACGATATAAAATGGACTGTCTTCCAACCTGATATACGGATTGATCGTCTCACTGTGCAGACTTTTTACCAGCGTTTTGTGTTTTAGCTGCAACAGGATTTTGATGACACCGGCTACACCGGCTGCGAGCGATAAATGGCCGATGTTTGTCTTCGCTGAACCCAGTCCGCAATGGCTGGCATGAACAGAAGGATCTCCCGTTTTCTCGTACAGTTCTTTAAATGCAGCCTTCAGCCCGTTAATTTCTACCGGATCGCCAAGTTCCGTTCCGGTTCCATGCGCTTCAATATACGTCACGGTTCTCGGATCGATTCCCGCCTTTAAATAAGCGGTTTTTACGACTTCTGCCTGAGCCTTCGGATTAGGAGTCGTCAGAGAATTCGCGCGGCCTCCGTGATTTACCGCACTTCCTTTGATCACACCGTAAATATGATCACCGTCGCGTTCCGCTGCCTTTAGTTTTTTCAGGAAGAGGATGCCTGCACCTTCACTGACTGCAAATCCATCGGCTTTATCAGAGAACGTTTTGCATTTTCCTTCTTTGCTCAGAGCCCCGGCTTTATCGTAGGCAATGTGGCCTTGCGGTGTGACAACCGTGTTGACGCCTCCCGCGATCGCCATTTCACAGTTTCCAGCTTCAATTGCACAAACTGCATGATGAATGGCGACCAGTGAGCTTGAACATGCCGTGTCAATCGGTTCGCTCGGTCCATAAATGTTCAGAAAATAACTGACTCTATTCGGTCCGGCAGAAGGACTCATATTAGCAGCTGCAGAGCCTTCGATATCTACATTTGAGAGAAGAGAGCTGTATCCCGTGTTTCCAGTACCGATGAATAAGCCCGTTTTGGTTCCTGATAGGCTTTGGGCTGAATGTCCCGCTTCTTCTATCGCTTTCCAAGCATAGGTCATTAATAGACGCTGCTGAGGCTCCATCTGCTCAGCCTCCAGCGGAGAAATGCCGAAGAACAACGGATCAAAGTTCGCTACTCCATCAATAAAACCGCCCCATTTGACGTTCGTTTTATTTGCTTCTTTTAGCGGGTCTCCGTAGTACTCACGCCAATCCCAGCGGTCTTTTGGAACCTCTGTTATACAATCTGTGCCTTCTTTCAAATTCATCCAGTACTCCTCAACATCCTTTGCTTTTGGGAAAACTCCGCTCATTCCTACAATGGCAATAGGTTCGGGCTCAGGCGCATGCTCGGCTGCCTTCTTCACTGGCAGCTCCTTTGGTTTGCCAAAACGGTTTTCGGTTGAAAACCTGATGGCTTTCATGGCTTTTTCCGCAGGCTGTACAGGCAGATCCTCCTTGACAGGTACTGCAAATTGCGCCGAGAATGTATCTTGATATTCTGCTGATAAATATGCGGCAAAGGCAGTAACAGTTGCATGCTCAAAGAAAATTGTAGGGGTCAGATCCAGCTTGTATTGTTCATTCAATATATTAGCAAATTCAGTCAAAGTGATTGAATCGAATCCATATTGATTAAACTCCATATCCGGATCAATCTCTTCAGTTTTGATTTTGAGCAATTGAGAGATTGCTTGCTTTAAAATGTCTTGTATTTGGTCCAATAAGCTGTCTTGATCCATTATTGCTTTCTGGGTCACCGGTTCTTGTGCTGGTTTATTCGGAACATCCTCAGAAGGCTGCTTTTGAGACAGCTTTTCTCTCATCATGTCTCTGATACCTTCCATGACAATGACGTTATCTTTACCAAAAGCCAATCCTTTATAAAGTGCCTGAATGCCGGTTTCGGTTCGCATAGCCGTAACGCCCGTATTTTTCATTGTCATTTTTTCAGTTTCTTTATTTACACGCATGCCGCCCTCTTTCCACAGCGGCCAATTGATCGACAATGTTTGACCGTGTCTGTACATGGCGGTCACAAGCGCATTACGATAAGCGGCATAGCTGTCCATAAATGCATTTGCCATCGCATAATCCGCCTGTCCCGCGCTGCCGGTGATACTAGATATGGAAGAGAAAAGGATAAAGAAATCTAACGCGAGATGCTCGGTTGCCTCATCCACATTTACGAGCCCTTTTACCTTAGGAGCGAGGACCTGCTTAAGTTCTTCATTTGTTTTATTCATGAGATAGTTGTCTTTAAGCAGTCCAGCACTGTGAATCACGCCATGCAAGTCGCCGTAATCAGCTGTGATCCTTGTGATTAACTCGGACGCAGCCTCCGTTTGAGTCACATCAACCCGTCTGTACTCTGTACGAGCACCTAAACGCTGAAGCTCGCTAAGCTGTAATTGCTGATCAGCGCTAAGCGCGGACCTGCCTGTAAGAATCAAAACAGGCTGTTTGACTTGGCTTGCAATTTCTTTCGCAAAAATAAATCCAAGTCCTCCTGCGCCGCCTGTGATGAGGTACACACCCTTATCCCTCCACGGCAATCTGATTTCACGGTCAGGCGTATGAATTTCATTTAATTCATTGATGTACCGTTTGCCTTTTTCATATTTAATGCGCTGATCTCCTGTGTTTCTTTTATTCTCTTGGACTATGTCTGCGATCCTATTCATAGTTTCGTTTGTATCGATTTCAATCGTCTGGCCGATCAGCTTTGTATTCTCCAGCCCGGCCGTTTTAAGGAGCGCCGAAAGTCCTGAGAAAGAGTAATGCTTTCTTTGCGCGGAGGTAAGCATTTGGATCAGAACATGGCCTTGCGGCTTGCTTTTGAGGATACTCTGTATCGTCTCAAGCGCTTGTTCGGCATAATCTTGGAATCGCTCTGCCAGACCCTCCCGGTAAGACTCTAATACTATACATTCCGCTCCTTTGAGCTTTGATTCAATGCTGTCTTTTGAGAGTCCGTTCATTTCACAAAGCATGATAATATGCCGTTCATATTCTGGTTCCGGACCGTCTTTGTCGATCTCCTTAGACATCCATTTTTCCTCAAACATCAAAGTTTCCATTGTTTGGTCAGGCTCTGCTGATCTAGGATCGCTTTCTGCCGCTCTGAATGACAAACCTTTTAGCCGTACGCAAACATTGCCGTTCTCATCTAAGATATCGATATCCCGCTTTTGCACCTTATCAGTTGCTTTGCTGCCTTCACTGTATCTGGCGTATACCCACATGTTCGAGGAGCATGTCCCGAAGACTTCAAGCTCTTGAACCGCAAAAGGCAGCGTCAGCCGGTTATCTCCTGCGCCTGTCAAAATGCTGGATGCCTGTAGAGCGGAGTCCATCAGACCCGGATGCATGCTGAATTGGCCAATTGTATCTAAAACAGAAGGATGCAATGACAATCTTGCCAATACAAAATGTTCAGCTGTATAAATCTTTTCTACACCGCGATAAGCGGGACCGTAGTCAAAACCAATCATTTTATAGGTGTCGTATACTTCGTTTACGGAGAAATGAGTTTGCTGACACTTCTTGCGCAGGGATGCTAAATCAATGACCGGCGTATCCCCAGCAGGATGTAATTCAGCCCCGCCCTGACTGTATACAATTGGTTTGTCACCGGCTGTTTCCGGGTTGCCGTAGATTTCATACGTAATGTCACCATGCTCCTCCGGAAAAAGCCTGATGTGTACTTGCAGCGGCTGCTCCCCGACTACAATCGGCCGCACCCACACTGTGTTTTTGAGCGTAATGCGATACTGACCGTTTTGTACCTCTGCAGCCTGCTCAATGGCAGCCCGCGCCATTTCAAGATGGGCCACTCCCGGCAAGATCCGTTGGCCTTTGACAACATGATCTGCAAGGAAAAACTCTTCTCCCGTATAGATAGAGCTAAACCGCTGTTCCGAGAGATTCGAAGTGTTTTGATGCATTAATGGGTGTAACACAGATGCGCTGATGTGAGATGCTTTTTTGTCGGCTGCAAAGCTTCCCCTTTTTGCGACATAATCAGAAATCCAGTAACGGTCTTTCGCAAACGGATATGTCGGCAAGCTAATGCGATGCGGCTCATTCTCGCCATACAGCTTCGCCCAGTCCACATCAAGCCCTTTCACCCATAATTCCAGCAGTTTTGCATACTTTCCGCGCTCCATCCATTTTTCAACCGCTTCTTGAATTTCTTCATCTTCCGTCAGCATTTGCAGCGTTCCTTTATCAATCCGCCCTCTATACACATCCTCCACATTATTTTTGCCGGCTGCATAGTCTTTTAGCTTGTCTTGCAAATCCTCAATTGACCCGGAAATGATCCCCAGCCGTTCTTCCATCGCGTCTCGCCCAGCTTGCAGCGTATAAGCAATATTTGCGAGATCTTCGTCTTTGTAAATATGCTGGTCTAACGCTTCAGCCAGCTGCTGTGCGTATTCTTTCAGTCTTGCTTCATTTTTAGCTGATAGGACGAAAATACCTGGATGTTCAGAAGTGATCGACGGTATGTTGCCAGCGTCCGCCTTCGGAATATATTCCTCGATGAGCACGTGGGCATTTACCCCGCCGATACCAAATGAACTGACGCCTGCACGGCGAGGCAGCTCCTGCCCCTGCTCATTCTGTAGCGCTTTCCATTCTTCTGTTTCCCGAACGATATAAAATGGGCTGTTTTCAAGCTGAATATACGGATTGACAGTCTCGCAATGGAGACTTTTCACTAAGGTTTTGTGTTTAAGCTGCATTAAAATTTTAATAATTCCTGCTGCACCGGCTGCAAGCGATAAATGACCGATGTTTGTCTTCGCTGAACCGAGGCCGCAATAATGATTGGCAGAAGTGTCTCCTTCTTTTACACCCAGCCCTTTAAAAGCCGCTTTCAATCCGTTAACTTCAACCGGATCTCCAAGCTCCGTACCTGTTCCGTGCGCCTCAATGTACGTCACCGTTTTGGGATCGATTCCCGCCTTTTGGAATGCCGTTTGAATGACTTCCGCCTGGGCCTTCGGATTAGGCGTCGTTAAAGACGCCGCACGTCCCCCGTGGTTCACTGCGCTTCCTTTTATCACTCCATAAATATGGTCTCCCGCTTCCTCGGCCGCTTTTAACTTCTTCAGAAACAGTATGCCGGCTCCCTCCCCATGAGCAAAACCATCAGCTCGATTTGAGAACGTCTTGCATTTGCCTTCTTTGCTCAGGGCACCCGCTTTATCAAAGCTGATATACACCTCAGGCAGAATAATCGTATTAACGCCGCCGGCTAATGCCATGTCACAAGTGCCTTCCTCGATTGAGGAAATGGCGTGATGGATCGCTACCAATGAACTGGAGCACGCCGTATCAATAGGTTCACTCGGCCCATGCAGATTAAGGAAATAACTGACACGATTCGGACCGACTGACGGGCTCGTGTTAGCTGCCGCTGACCCTTCTATTGCCGAGTTCGCTTTAGATAAAAGAGAACTGTATCCTGTATTTCCCGTTCCGATGAATACGCCTGTTTTCGTGCCTGACAGACTTTTTGCCGAATACCCTGCATCTTCAATCGCTTTCCATGCGTAAGTCAATAATAAGCGTTGCTGCGGCTCCATTTGTTCAGCTTCACGCGGGGAAATGCCAAAGAATAATGGGTCGAATTCCGCAATGCCGTCAATAAAACCTCCCCATCTTACATTCGTTTTATTGGCTTCCTTCGCAGGGTCCCCTTCATATTCGCGCCAATCCCAGCGGTCTTTCGGAATTTCCGTCATGCAGTCCTTGCCTTCTTTTAAGTTCTTCCAGTAGGCATCCACATCTTTTGCCATTGGAAAAATGCCGCTTATTCCGACGATTGCGATTGGCTCGGGACCGGATTCACTCTGTATGGTTGCCGGCAGCATAACCGGCTGCTTTCGGCGTCTTTTTGAGGTGACATGTATGGTTTTATCCTGTTCAAATGCAGGCTGAGCCTGAACCTTTGACCTAGTCCGTACAGCAAATGTTTTCGCAAATACCGCTTGATATTCTTCTGACAAATGCTTGCCGAACTCATGGATCGTCGGATGGTCAAAAAAGACGGTTGGCGTCAGCGCCAGTTTATATGCCCGATTGATATGGTTGGTGAATTCAGTCATAGAAATGGAGTCAAACCCATACACCGTCATTTCGGCATGGTCATCAATCGTTTCAAATGGAACCTTTAATAGCTTGGCGACCTCCCGCTTTAACATCGCCTTTACTTTATCCAGCAAACTCCCTGTGTCAATGCTCTTTGCCGGTTCAGTCATGCTTTCTGTTTCCCTTTTTTCAATAGGTGCTGAGGCTGTTTTTGACAGCATGTTTTGTTTTATCTTCTGAACGTTGCCTTCCATCACCATGACCTGGCTTGCCTCACTATTGAACGCTTGATAAAAAGCCTGTATGCCTTGTTTTGCTTCCAGAGGAACAATTCCGGCCAGCTGCACAAGTCTTTTCTCCGTTTCACGATCGACCTTCATGCCGCCCTCTTTCCATAATGGCCAGTTTACAGAAAGCGTTTTGCCATGCCGCTGACCGTGTTCGGCTAGCGTACTGCGGTATCTGGCATACATATCCATAAATACATTGGCTGCCGCATAGTCAGCCTGACCAATGCTGCCTAAACTTCCCGAAAGAGATGAAAAGAGAATGAAAACATCCAATGCCAAATCCTTGCTGGCTTCATCCAGGTGAACGAGTCCTTTTACTTTAGGCGCCAGCACGTCATGCAAATCTTCTGCTGATTTCTTGGCCAAATAGCTATCTTTAATAATTCCCGCGCTATGAAGAATGCCATCAAGACGGCCATGTTCTTTCTGGATATTGTTCATTAACTGGTACACTGCGATTTTATCGGCAACATCCATTTGCTGATAGGTGATCTCGGCCCCTATGGCGCGAAGCTCTTCAATCTTCCCTCTTTTATTATCATTCAGAGGTGAACGGCCCGTCAGAATGACTGTCGCATTTTTCGTTTGTTCAGCAATTTCTTTTGCGAACATAAGGCCTAAGCCACCGGCACCGCCTGTGATGAGATAAACGCCGCCGTCTTTCCACGGCATGCTGATGTTACGGCTTGCCGCTTTCATTTCACTCCAATCTGCAATAAATCGTGTACCGTTTTGATATCTGATATGGGTGCCGCTGCTTATTTGATTTTCTTTCAGTTTGCGGGCGATACTTTCCCCGCTTTCTTCACTGCTGATTTCAATCAATTGTCCGGTCAGCTTAGCCGTTTCTAATTCGGCCGTTTTCAGCAGTCCTGTCAATCCAGAAAACAATCGCTGCTCGCCTTCTGCGGAGGTCACGATCTGAATCAGAATATCTCCTTTCGGTTTCTCGCGAATCAGCGCTTGCACTTTTCTAAACACCTGTTCCGTATACGAATGAAAACGCCCATCCACTGAAGCAGGCCTTGCTTCCAGGATGAAGACATGGACATACTCCATTTCTGCTTCGATCTTTTTTCTCATACCCTGATCACATTCACAGAGGAACACGAGATGCTCTGCATATTCTTTATCCGCTTTTCCGCTAGCCTTTTGTTCTTTCCAAACGGGCTGAAGCAATAAGGTTTCTGAATGTGATGATTCTGTTTGTATGTCAGCCTCCATCACTCTCGTCGAAAATCCCTTCATACGTATACAAACGCTGCCATGCTCATCGCATAGGTCAATATCAACCTTCTGTATCAGATCGCCCGGTTTATTTTTTGAATTAAATTGAACATAAACCCACATATCAGAAACGCATTCATGAAAGACTTCAAGCTCCTCTAAAGCAAATGGCAGTGCAGCTTTAAAGTCTTCACTGTCAGAAAGCTCCGCCCTGGTGACGTTTTGCAGATATTCAGCCGCCTGTAACGCCCCATCCAATAAACTTGGATGAAGAGCATAATCGGCTGCTGTATGAGAGACAGATCCCGGCAGCGATAATTTGGCGAGCAGCTGGCCGTCTCCTTTATAAACGGTCTCCACACTCTTGTATCCTGGACCGTAATCGGCTCCGATCATGCCTTCATAAAATAAGGAGGTGTCCATCAAGCCTTGATTACATTGATTCTTTATCGCCTCTAGATCCAATACCTCCGCATGCTTTGGCTGAAATAATTCCGCTATGCCCTGGTTATATACAATTGGGTCTGCGTCAGCGGATTCCGGCTCACCATACATCCGATAAAGAATATGTCCGCCGTCTTCATCATAGAGCCCGATGTTTACTGTAACCGGCTCATCTCCCGCTACAACCGGACGCATCCAAACCACATGTTTCAGGCGGATTCCGGGTTCCTCATCATTTAAACCGCCAATTCCTTGTTCTATAGCGGCTCTTGCCATTTCAAGCGTGACAGCTGCAGGCAAAATCGCCATCCCTTTAATGATATGCTCAGCAATAAAATACTCCTGTCCTGTGAAGCTGGAGCTGAACCGCTGCTCCGATAAAACAGATGTATTCTGGTGCACCAAAGGATGCAAGCGTGATTCAGCTGTTTTACGATTGCCCGTGCTGATGTCAGGCCAATACCGTTCTTCAGCAAATGGATATGTCGGCAGACTCATACGGCGCGGCTTCGCATTCGGGTAAAGATGGCGCCATTCAACCTGAAAACCTTTGGACCACACTTCGGCAAGCTTTTTCAGTTTGCCTTTGGACATCCATGATGCAACCAGTTCTTCTGTTTCCTCATCCCCAAGCAAGAGATCAGCGGATTTCACTCGCGTTTTTTCTCCTTGAATACAGCCTTCTGTCAACGGTTGTCCATTCACAAAACGCTCCAGCTGCAGCTTCCATTCTTCCAAATCGCTCGCCATAAAAATAACTCTTGTGTCCATCGCCTCCCTGCCGATCTGGAAGGTGTATGCCAAATCCCTTAAAGAGTGTTGTGTCAGATCATTTTGACTGACAAATGTCAGCAGTTCTTTTACATATGCTTGCAGCCGCTCCCTGTTCTTTGCCGATACCGGAATGAGGTACGGAGGATTTCCTTCGTTATCCGCTCTTGTATCTTGGGCATTTTCATATTGTTCGAATATGGCATGAGCGTTCGTTCCGCCAAGCCCAAACGAGCTCAGCGCTGCCCGATGTACACCTTGATTTTTCTGTAATAATTTTCGTTCGCGGACAACATAAAATGGAGAGCTGTCAAAGTGAATATTATGATTCGGCTCCTGGCAGTTGATAGTTGGCGCAAGTTCGTTATGAGATAAGCTCATGGCAACCTTAATGCAGCCGGCTAACCCTGCGGCAGTATCCAAATGTCCGATATTGGTTTTCACCGAACCGATGCCGCAAAATTGTATTTTGTCCGTGTATTGCTTGTACACTTTGTTTAAGGCAGAAATTTCAATAGGGTCGCCTAATTTAGTCCCTGTACCGTGTGCTTCAATGTAGCTGATCGTTTCAGGATGGATATCGGTTTCGTCCAATACGCTCTGTATGACCTCTGTTTGGCCTTTTACGCTAGGAGCATAAAAGCCGGCCTTATCAGCTCCGTCATTATTGATTCCTATTCCGCGCATGATGGCGTAAATATGGTCTCCGTCTCTTACCGCATCCACAGCTTTTTTCAATAGGACGACAGCTACACCTTCTCCTCCAGCCATTCCGTCAGCTGCAGCGTCAAATGCCTTAACATGCCCGTCACTTGAAAAATTCAATCCGTTTTGATGCACATAGCCTATTCCTGACTGCGCGTGCAAGGTTGCGCCTCCAACAAGCGCGTATTCAGATTCACCAGCTGTTAGGCTTTTGTAAGCTTGATACAAACCTACTAGTGAAGAAGAACAATTGGAATGAACAAAGTAGCTTGGCCCCTTTAATCCGAGCTTGTGCGAGATCATCGTCGGGATCGTTCCGCTTTGGGCTAATACCCATGAGACATAGCCATCCGGAGATTCATGTCCTTCTGTTCTCTCCTTCGGCAATAACGTTCTGTAGGAATTGTTGCTTGCAGACATATACACACTTGTTTCCGGAATCTCTTTTGCCACATAGCCCGCATCCTCAATTGCTTTCCATGAATGCAGCAATAAGAGACGGAGCTGAGGGTCCATAAACTCAGCATCTTTAGGAGAGATCTGAAAGAAACCTGGGTCAAACAAATCTTTTCCCTCAATTACAGATTGCACAGGAACGTAATCAGGATGTTGAATTAATTCTTCAGGCACTCCATTTTCTCGCAGTTCTTCTTTTGAAAAAAATTGAATACTTTCCTTGCCTTCTTTGATTTGATTCCAGAACTCATGATGATTTTTCGCCCCCGGTAACTGGCAGGAGATTCCCACAATGGCAATACTGTCTTCAAAATACGGCGGCAGCGCTTGCTGTTCCGTTTGTTTCACCCTCTTCACATTCTGCTTGCTTTCATTTTGAGGAATGGCCGCCGTATCTGTGTTTTTCATTTCAATAATGTATTGGCTGATGGCCCTGATATTGGCGTACTCGAACAGCTCCGTTACACTGAATTCACAGTCAAATTCTTTTTGGATTCGTTCCGCCACGGCCACGGCAAGAAGTGAATCGCCTCCCACATCGAAAAATCCGTCCTCTGGCCCAAAACCGCTGACTTTCAGCATATCCTCCCAAATGAGCTGCACTTTGTCTTCTACTTCTGATAACTGTAAGTGTTGTGTTTTTCTATTATTTAAAATGACCTTCCGATGTTCCAATTCCTTGCGGTTCACTTTCCCGCTTGGTGTTAACGGCATCTCATCCAGGCGGATAAAGTGCGCAGGTATCATATATTCCGGCAGGCTGGATTTCAGGCAGCGTCGCAAATCGTTTGGATCGATAGGCTGATGTCCATTTTGCTCCGTATAATATGCAGCCAGCTTTTTATGTCCTTCCAGCTGTTTGACCACTACTGCCTGATCTAAAATGCCCGGATATTCACTCAGTTTCGTTTCTATTGCACCTAATTCAATTCGGAAACCTCGGATTTTAACCTGGCTGTCAATGCGGCCTAAATATTCAATATTGCCGTCAGGCAGCCATCTTGCTGAATCACCGGATTTATAAAGCTTGGTCCCAGATTCAAACGGATTGTCAATAAATGTTTCCGCTGTCAGGCCGGGCTGGTTATAATAGCCCCTTGCCAATCCGTCGCCTGCGATACAAAGCTCACCAGGTTTTCCGATCGGAACAGGCTTCAAATGCTGGTCCACGATATAAATCTTCGTATTGGATACAGGCTTGCCGATTGGCGTATGATGACTGGCGATATCTCCTGTTCCGCATCCGAAATAAGTCGCGTAAATGGAGGCTTCTGTTGGTCCGTAAATATTTTCAACACGGCAGTTTTTAAAGATCGATACTGCCTTTTTCACCAATTCCTTAGGAAAGGCTTCTCCTGCAACCATCATGTATTTGATTGGTCCTTCTTCAGTAAATTTCCTGTTGTCTTTTGCCGTTTCTAAAAATACATGCAGCATGGCAGGGACAAAATTAACATGGGTCACATGATATTTTTCAATCACATCCATGCACAGCTGCGGTGATTTCTCTTCATCCGGCGGAAGAATAATAAGACGGCCGTTTCCGATAAACCAGCCGAATAATTCCGATATGGATACGTCGAAAACATAGTTCGTCTTTAATAAATAAGCGTCCTCAGCAGTGACAGGATACTGGGATTCAAGAAAATTCAGCGTATTCATAATGCTCTGATGCTCTACCATGACTCCTTTGGGCTGTCCGGTACTGCCCGAGGTGTAAATGATATAAGCGAGATGATGGGGTTTGACTTCTCGTTTCAATCCACTTTTTTGTTGAGCAGTGTCCGTGTGACTGCAAGCCAAATCGATATTGATGACTTTTACATGGTCATCAGTTAATTTGTTTACTTTGTCATGAACTTTAGATTGTGTAAGGACAATAGACGCTTCACTGTCTTTGAGCATGTACGCTAATCGTTCTTGAGGGAAGTTCGGATCTAGAGGCACATACGCCCCGCCGGCTTTCAGAATCCCTAAAATTCCGATCAGCATATCAAACGAACGCTCTGCACAAATCCCTACCGGGCGTTCCGGTCCAGCCCCCTGTGCCTGAAGGTAAATGGCCAGCGATGTGCTTTTTTGATCTAATTCCTTATATGTAAGAGTCTCCTCTTCGAATACGACCGCTATCGCATCGGGGTTTTTTTTCGCTTTTTCCTCAAAAATCTCATGTATGCACTTGTCTTTGGAGTCATTTGTCTTTGTCGCATTCCATTGCTCGAACAAGCTGATTTGTTCCTGATCTAACTGTAAAGAGTATGTTTCAAGTGATAAAGACGGATCGTTAATGATGTTTTCAGTGAGTTTGATGTAGTTCTCCATCATTCTTTCAATGGTAGATAATTCATATATATCAGGGTTATACAGAAGATGAAGCACTGTTTCGTTTTCTTGTTCATACACTTCCAGCGCCAGTTCGAATTCCCCTTCTTGCCGAATGTCTTCGATATATTTGATGCCAAGAGCTTGATATGGTTCCAGCATTTTTTGTAAGCCTGCTGTCTGAAAGAAATTCTGGTAGAGAAAGGCTGTTTGAAAAATCGGAGAATCCGCTGCTGAGCGGTCTACATTCAGTTCTCTTACCAGTGCCGGAAACGGGTATGCCGCATGGTCAAGTCCGTCTGCCACTGTCAGCTGCAGGTCTCGAAGGAACTCATGAAATGTTTGGGTTCCTAGCTCTTTACTCCGAACAGCCATCATATTAATAAAGTACCCGATGATCGATTCAAAACCGTCTTCAGGCCGCCCCATTGTCGGGACTCCGACAATGATGTCCTTTTGTTTTGTATAGTGATGCAGCAGCACTTTATAAATAGAAAGGTACACAACAGATTCGTTCACATAATGAGAACGGGCTAACGACTTTATTTCCTTGCTCAGGCTATGAGGGAGCAAGCTTTTGTAAGCTTGCCCCTTATATTTTTGTGCTGAAGGACGGGGACGGTCGGCCGGCAGCTCAAGAATAGGCAGCGTCCCAGACATCTGCTCTTTCCAATAAGCAAGGTGCTCAGCCCCTTCTCTAGCGCCCAGCATACGGTTTTCCCAGTCAACAAAGTCAGGATAATCGGCCGGTAAAGTCTGCAGCACCAGCTCTTCTCCTCGCAGCAATTGTTGATACGCCTCTAAAAGCGTCGATATAAATGTCAGCATTGACACACCGTCAAATATAATATGATGAACCGTAATAAGCACAATGCATGCCTCGTTTGACTGATGAAACAGATATGTGCGCATTAACGGACCAGTTTCCAGATGAAAAGGTTCTTTCGCTTTTTCTTTTAGGTAGGGCAATACCTCAGCTGAATTCATAGCTGAGATATCCGCTTCCTCAAAATGAAGAGCCTGCAACGGCTGCACCGTTTGAAATGGAATGCCATTTTCCTCTTGAATCACACTCGTTAAAACAGGATATTGTTTCTGTACAAACAGAAGGGCTTGCTTGAACGTCTCGACATGTAATTTTTTTCGGACGCGAAAGCATAAAGGAATATTATATGCGCCCATATCAGGAGACATTTTTTGAAGCATCCATAACCCTTTTTGACCTTCTGAAAGCGGGCTTTTCAACTGACGCTTCATGCTTTGAAGATGCTCTTCTACCTCAGTAATCGTTAATTCTCCTGATCTGTAGGCATCGAGAATTTCTTTATGGTTCATACGATTAACTCCCTTCTATGATGTTTTGCACACTCTTAAAATCCAATTTCCCTTGCGCCACCTCTTGCATCAAACCGATGATTTGCTCGTCAGTGTACAGGCTGTTGGTTTGATTTTGCGGCAGGGCCTCCGCGCTTCGGTTTTTTCCTTCAGCTTTTAAAGCCACATAAGCAGAAAGCGCTTGGATTGTCTGGAATTCAAGAAGCTCCCGGCCGGTCAGCTTGATCTGAATGGTCTTTTCTAAATGACGCATCAGCTTTCGGCCAAGAATTGAATCCATCCCGTATTCTTGAACGTTTCTTTTGAAACTGATTTGATTCCGTGACAGGCTCAGCTCTCGTTCCAGAAATTGTACGATGATGTCTTGAATGTGTTTCTCTTCATTGGACTCGTCAGTCTCACTTCGGGCGACTTGTGACGATGGCCTAATATTCTTATCTGTTGAGATCCAATAGCGTTCCTTTGCAAATGGATAACCAGGTAACGGAACGATACGGACATTATTATCTTCATGGAGCAGTTCCCAAGAAATATGATTTCCTTTCGTCCACCAATCTGCTATCTTTTTAAAATCTTTTTCTATGACGACCGTTTTCAGAGATGTTTCATCTCGTTCTTCTGAAATGTCTTCCGCATTCCCTGTATAAAAGGATGTAAATTGGCCGAATGATTCACCATTCTTCACCGCTTCTGCAAATTCCTTCAATTTTCGCACCAGTTGTTCCTGATTATTCACTACGATCGCCAGTCTTGTTTCCATTGCTTTTCTTCCAACCTGGAGTGTATACGCAACATCAGATAATGAAAGGTTGTCATTCTGCTCTGCATACTCAAGCATTTGCAGAACAGCATCGTGAAGCCGATCCTCATTCTGAGCAGAAAGCACGATAACTTGCGGACATTCGGTTGGCTCTTGATGCGCGGATGCCTGCTCATCCGGAATGTATTCTTCAATTACTGCATGCGCATTCGTACCGCTGATGCCCGTTGTGCTGATTGTCCCCATCCTCGGATTATGATTTTTTCTGATCCATGGCTGGTTCTCTTTGTGAAGCACAAAAGGGCTTTCTGCAAACTGAATATAGGGATTGCTCGATTCACATTCATGGGTAGCAGGAATGGTTTGATTTTTTATAGCCATCAGCATACTGACCAAAGCAACCACACCGGAAGCTGCAAATGTGTGTCCGATTAATGATTTAATCGAGCCGATGGTGCAGAATTGCTTCTGTTTCGTATATTTGCTGAACGCACCCGTCAATGCCTGTACTTCAAGCGGATCTCCCAGATTTGATCCAGTGCTGTGCGCCATCACATATTGAATATCCAGCGGATTGATCTGATATTTGTCATAAATGCTTTCTATTAATTCCGCCTGGCTAAAAGGATTGGGAGCTGTCATTCCATTGGTTTTGCCGTCATAATTCACGCCGCTTGCTTTTATACATCCATAAATGTGATCTTGATCTTCAATTGCCTTTGATAATGGTTTCAGCAGAACAGCTGCTACCGCTTCACCAGGCACAAGCCCATTGGCATCCTGGTCAAACACTTTGCATTGTCCATCTGGAGAAAGCATTTCTGCCTTTGTCAACGCCTCATAAGACATTTGAGAAATATTCAGACTGACGCCTCCGGCTAAAGCCATTTCACAGTCTCCCTGACGCAAGGCTGCGCAAGCCTGATGAATGGCTACAAGTCCTGAGGAACATGCTGCCGTCAACGCCATATTAGGTCCTTTTAAATCTAATGCATATGCAATTCGCGCAGCCAATGTGGCGTTTTGAGTGCCGGTAATGTAATCCGTATCATCGGTTAAGTGGGCATATTCTCCTTCTTCCACACCCACATAAACGCCGCAGGACTTTCCTTTAATCCGGTTTCCCATATATCCTGCGTCCTCAAATGTATGCCATGCTTCTTCAAGAAACAGTCGCTGGCGCGGGTCCATACTTTCGGCTTCTTTAGGCGATATGTGGAAAAACAGCGGATCAAATCGGTCTATGTCTTTCAAAAATGCGCCCCATCTCGGCACTTCTGCTTTCTCTGGATGTCCTTTGACTTCACGCCAGTCCCAGCGGTCTTTCGGAATTTCTGAAATGCATTTTTTTCCGTTTTTCAGATTGTTCCACAATTCATGAACCGATTCAGCTTGAGGAAACCTGCCGCTCATTCCGATAATGGCGATAGGCTCTGTGTAAAGCTGCCTGCCGCTTCTATGGCTGTTTTCTGATTGGAGTGCTGCAGAAACCGGCACTTCAGCTTCAGCCTGATTCTGAGTATCAGATGCATCACCCCGGTAAAATTCCTCGATCAGGCCTTTATGATCCGTTAAAAAGAAGCGGATCAATTCTTTTAAAGTCGAATAGCCAAAAAATAAAGCAGGCGTTATCTCGACTTTGTAATAGTCAGTTAACACGTTCGAGAATTTAGCCAAGTAGATGGAATCAAATCCAAAGTCGGCCCAGTTCTTATTCAAGTCTAGCTTGTCTTTTGAGATCTTAAGCAAGGTGTGAATATGCGTTTTCAAATCCATTTCCAAACGTTTTTCAACGCTTAGGTTCTTCATCCCGCCCGATGTTTCTTGTGCAGGCGGGGCTATCATGTCCGGTTCTGGAACGGCACGTTCAGTCATTCCTAAAAAGCGGCGGACCCGGCTTGGCTGACCGGCTATGATAAGATGCTGCGCATCCTGCTGAGACAAAATGTGTTCAAACATACGTATGCCTTCTTCCGCTTCTAAGAAGCGCTGACCGCTTGACTTCAGGTACATCTCGGTAGTTTTGGCATTCCCGATTGTCATCCCGCCGTCCTTCCAAACAGGCCAGTTGATAACAAACGTATTGCCGCGATGAAGCTCGTTTCTGTAATGTGCATAAGCCATTTGGAACCGATTCCCTACCGCATAATCACAAAAACCAAAGTCTCCTAAAATAGCAGAAGACGAAGAGAAGTAACAAATAAAATCCAGGGTTTCTTTTTTAAACCACTCGTCAAGCGCGATCGTTCCATTGATTTTCGGTTCAATAATGCGCTTGAAGCTATCCATCTCTTTTTCAAAAATAGAGGCCCCGCTCTCGATACCGGCGGCATGAATGACACCATGGATGGTGCCGTACCGGTCTTTTCCGCGTTTCACGCAGTCTCCCATTGCGATCGGATCACACACATCCGCCTCTGCATACATGGCTTCGCCGCCTAAATCCTTCAATGCTTTTAGCTGCTTTTGTTTTTCTTTATTGATAGGCGTTCGTCCTGTCAGAATGATGTTCGCGGCATAGTTTTTAGCCAAATGCTTGGCGAATAAATAACCGAGCCCTCCTAACCCGCCTGTAATCAGGTAAGTTCCCCCGGACTTCAATTTGCTGTTGCCTGACTGTAACGTTGTCTGTTCAATCTGACATACATAACGTTTCTCATTCTGATACAAGACGGTTTGTTCAGTTGAAGCCTGTAATTCCGTCCAGATCTTACTTGTCCAATCATCCATTGATTCTTTTGGGATTTGATCAGCATCCTGAAAGATTCCTGTCACTTTCGTATTCGGAAGGACTAGCCCGAGTGAACGTTCAAATCCTATCCATGATTCCAGATAACTTCGGTCAAGACCATTTTCAAAACATCCAGCCAATAACACACGGGCAGGTTGAAGCTTCGCGGCCGCCATAGCTTGCAATAAATAGACTGCACAGGAATAATCCTGACTATAGCTTGAATCCTCCGTCGCCCATAAATAGAGGATTGCATCCGGTTCTCCATGTTCTTCCTGAATCCTACGGAAGGCTTTTTCAAAAGTGCTGGGATCCTTCCGTACAATTTGATAAGAGTATTGAGACTGTTTGCCGTACGTTTCGCCTTGAGAAACAAATATGACCTTGGTCTCTGAATCAAAGCTTTTCACAGCTGAAGCAAATGCTTGTTGCTTGTCTCTGTCAGTCAGAAAACAGACGAGAGTTGTGAAGCTTTTCGATGTGAGAGACACCTGCTGTTCTTTCCATACTTCTTTAAAGGTCATCACCTCGAAGTCTTCTTGCTCTTGGTGTTCTATATTGTTTTCAAAGGACGTTGTTCTCTTTTCAACACCTGATGCCCAGTAATGTTCCTTCGCAAATGGATATGTCGGCAGGCTGATTCGGATCGGCTTATGAGCTCCGTACAGCTTTGTCCAGTCAAAAGACAAGCCCTTCACCCAAAGATCCAGTAATTTCGTAAATTTCCCTTTGCTCATCCAGGCGTCTATCATCTTCTCCGTATCTTCATCAGCTGATAAGAGCGCTAATGCTTGTTTATTATCGTCGATACGATCCAGATACAGATCCTCTGCTTTCATTTCTATAAAATCTTGCAGCTTGCTCTCTAGATCTTCTATTGATTCGGCAATAAAGCCAAGCCTTTCCTCCATTGCTTCACGGCCTGTTTGCAGCGTAAAGGCAATCCGGACCAGATCTGATTCACTGTACCTTTTTTCGCGAACGGCAGTGAGCAGCTGCTCCGCTCTTTCTTGAAGCCGTTCACTGTTTTTCGCTGACAGCACGATCAGAGCAGGAGGATGAGCTTGAGGTGTTTGTGCCCCGGTTTTCGGAATATATTCTTCTAAGATCAGATGGGCATTTGACCCGCCGGCGCCAAAACTGCTTAATCCGGCGCGTCTTGGCACTTCCCGACCGTCAATGATCGGCCGCTTCCATTCACCAAGCTTTTGCTGAACGATAAACGGAGTTTGACTGAATTCAATATTTGGATTCAAACGCTCAGCATGCAATGATGGTGCGATTTGACCGTATCTAAACTGAAACAGTATTTTTGTCAAACCGGCGATGCCGGCTGCACTTTCACAATGACCAATATTGGATTTGCTGGAGCCGATCGCACAGAACTGTCTTTCTTGTGTATCTTCCTCAAACGCTTTTGTTAATCCAGCAATCTCAATCGGATCTCCTAAGGCAGTGCCTGTTCCGTGTGCCTCCAGATAACTGATCGTTCTGGCTGGGATATTGGCATGCTGAATGGCTTCTTTAATCAGCTTGGCTTGGGCATTCGGATTTGGAACCGTATATCCGTTGGTTTTGCCTCCGCTGTTAATGGAGCTGGCCTTTATCACCCCATATATATGGTCACCGTCTTCTATTGCTTTTTGCAAAGGCTTTAAAATGACGGCCCCCACTCCTTCTCCGTCAACAAACCCATCTGCGTTATCACCGAATGATTTACATTTGTCAGTTTCAGAGAGCATGTTCATGACAGATAAGTTCTGATAGTGAACAGGGTCGACAACTAAATTGACGCCGCCGGCAATGGCGCACTCACTTGATCCGCTGTAAATGCTTTCTAACGCCAAATGGATCGCTGTCAGAGAAGACGAACATGCTGTGTCAACAGCAAGGCTCGGGCCTTGGAAATTCAGCAAATAGGATACCCTGTTGGCAATGGACCAATAGCCGTAGCCAGTAGGATAATTTTTGTTCATTACTCCGGCAAAGACGCCGACTTTTCTGCTTGAGCAGAGCGAGTCTGGCGTGTATCCCGCATCTTCAATACTCGCATAGGCGGTTTGCAGGAATAATCGCTCCTGAGGGTCCATTCTTTCTGCTTCTAGCGGAGAAATTTGAAAGAATAAAGGATCAAAAGTATCCATACCTTTGATAAATCCGCCCCATTTTGTATAAATCGAGCCTTCTTTTCCTTTTTCTTTATCGTAATAAGCTTTCCAATCCCAGCGGTCTTTCGGGATTACCTCTATACAATTTCTTCCTTCTTTTAGATTGTTCCAAAATTCTTCTGCTGTCTCCGCCTGAGGATAACGCCCGGATATGCCGATAATGGCAACATCACGGCTGACCGGTGCTTGTGCCAGTGATGATGCTTCTTTCCCGCGGCTGCGGCCAAGCTTACGATAGCGCCGGGTTGTGTCAGGCGCCTGCCCAGCCTTCTGAGAAGATTTGTTATTGATTGCTACCGGCTTGTCATTTTGCACTTGACGGTCAAGGCCTGTCAGTCTCAAAAGTGCTTCTTTTTTCGTTTTGATTAAGTGTTCCACTAACGCGTCTATTGTCTGATACTCAAAAAATAAAGTGCTGCTCACATGGTCCAGTTCCTTACGCAATGTATTCGTGAGCTGAACAACGACAATGGAATCGATGCCATACTTTTCAAGCTGTTCAGATGAATCAATTTTACTTGCAGGGATTTTCAATGTTTGTCCGATTAGTTTTTTCATATACTCGGTGCTTTTTTCTATCAAGACGGCATCATTTGATGATCCGCCTATCTCTGAAGCTACGTTTTGGACAGATGCCGGCTCCTTCCTCGCTGAAGAAAAATCCTTTTCTGCAGGAGGCGCCATATCCATAGCCATACGGCGCACCACTCCGTTGCTTGAGGCTGCGATGATCTGGTGACTGAGGTCATGTGCTGCTTCTGCCGGGAAGAACACGGATTCAAATCCTTCGCTTTCTAAGGCCTCTTTCCATTTGTTTGGATATAGACCAGGACAGCCGGGAATTCGCAGCGCAGGATCTTCATACAGCCACCAGCCTTCCAACAGTCCGAAGGTGATGTGTGGAAACAAGCTGTTTCCCGCCATTTCATTTAGTAACAGCAATCCGTTGTGCTTCATGACAGCTTTTGCATGCCGCAGCGTTTGGCGAATATTTTTTGTCGCGTGAAGGACATTAGCGGCAATTACAACGTCATAGCCGCCTGCCTCGATTTCCTGCTGATCGATCGGTTTTTCTACGTCAAATAGCTGATATGTCAGGTAAGGGTTTTCCGCCCCATACTCTTTTTCTGCATGCAGCAAAAACGCCTTTGAAAGATCTGTATAACAATATTCTCCTATATGATCTTGATAGGTTTTCAGTTTTTGAAAGATTCCGGCACTCGTGCCGCCAGTACCTGCGCCTATCTCCATAATGCGAATGGAGGTTTTAGGGTCCTGTTTCAGCCGTTCATCTACGTAAGCTGTTAACGTATCAGCGAGCACTGTATTGAAGTAGTCTGCAACTTGGTTATGCTTGTAAATACCTTCCACCAATTCCATTGACGAATGAGGGAACATGATATCCGTCGCAGGCACCTTCCCTGTCAGGATATCCGGTAATGCTTTCAGCATGGCCTCAGCTAATACAACCATCGCTTTTGTGTTGCTGTCTTGGAGCCATTCTGATTTTTTTGCATCCCATTCATTCCAAAGCATGTCTATATCCTCTGCCTTGTCCTTCCTCACCAAAGAATCTCCATCTTTTTTAAGGTAGTCTTGCTGCAGAAGGAATTCGCTGCTTTGCTGGAGCCATTTTTCATAAAACTCACGAGTATTGTTGTTTCGTTGAAGACGTTCAACCGATAATGTATGACCATCAAACAGCCCGGCCGTCTGCAGCTGCGCTAACAGAAGTCTGTAAAGGAGAGCGTCCAGCTCCTCGTGTGTTACTCTTTTTATTTTCCGTGTTTCCGGCAGGCGTCTCTTCAGGCTTTCGGCGTCTATCGAAGGCTGCTGCGGGTAAAGCGTGATGAATTCCTTCTGATTCACGCCTTCGACTGCAACAGGTTTAGTCGTATGAATGAAAGCCGTTTGGCTGACAGGCCCTGAAAGCAGGGCTTCTAACGCTCTCATCCCTTCCTCAGGTTCAATTAAGCCTAAGCCAATTTGATTCATGAGCTGTACATAATTTTCATCTTCGGCCGCTTCCCTGTTCCCCCAATATCCCCAATTCATGACGTTAACGGGACAACTCCAGCTTTGGGACAGCCGGTAAGCAAATGCATCTGCAAACGCACAGCCTGAGGCATAATGGCTTTGCTTCACATTTTTGATATGGGACACTAGCGAAGAGAAAAATAGAACAAAATCCAAATCCTCCTGCTGAAATACTTGGGCCATATGAACACTTACATCCACCTTTGCCGCCAATCCAGTTCTGAATTCTTCGAGCGTCATATTTTCCAGGCTTTGTTCAAATAAAACCATTGCAGAATGAACGATCCCATGAATATGAGGATGGCGTTTTTTCACTTGTTCATAAGCCTGCTGCAATGAATGCATATCCGCAGCATCGGCTGCAATATAGTAAGGCGCAGGTCCAAGTGCCGAGAGACGGTTTAATTTTGCCTGGATGGCATCATTGATTTGACTGCGTCCAATCCAAATGATCTGCGCCTGATAGCGGCGGATCACATACTCACTCCACGCCTCTCCGATGTACCCAGCTCCTCCAATAACCACATACACTCCGCCGGTTCGATATAATGTATCATTTGACGGGGATTGCTGATAGGGAATCAATTGCTGCTGATGCCATTGGTAATTCCGATAGGCCCACGCGTGCCCAAGACGGTCTGCAGGGAGTGTAAACATCTGTTTGATCGGCCAAGTGCAGCCTTCTTCAAGGTCAATCAGTCGGATCTTCCAATGCGGATATTCCTTAGCCATTGTGCCAATGAGTCCATGAATGCTAGCATGAGCAGGATTGACAGCTTCATGCTGAGTAATCGGCTGCGCTTGGACGGTGACAATGGACCATTCCAGCTTTTCCCCGCCATAGCCTAATTGAAGAAGTGCTTTCACAAGCTTAAATACGTGAAGAACGTTTTCTTCCTGTTCTTCAATAAACATCTGCTCTGAGTGTAGCGGGGCAATCCACAGTACATGGTCAATGCTGCCGCACGCTTGCAGCTTGTTCACTATCGATTCCATGTGATCTGCCAGCTGGATATCCAAAACCACAGCCTGAGGATAGTATTGTTTCATTAACTTCTGTTCGTGCTCAGTACCCCCTAATAAAACGGCTTGTCCACCGGCAGCCGAGACACCGCTCTCCGCATTTGGAGACACTGGTTCCCAGACAGGAACCATCATCGTATGTCCTATCGATGAAGATCCCGCTGCTATTGCTTCCGGAGATTGAGGTTCTCCTTCCAGCGCTCTAATGGAAGCCCCCTTCATTTGCACACAGACATTCCCGTCTTCATCGCATAGATCAATATCATACTTTCTGATTTTGTCCTCTGCCTTACTGTCTGAACTGAATCTAATATAAGACCACATTTCAGAAGGGCAAGGGGCAAGAATGTTAAGTTCCTGCATTGCAAACGGCAGAGACAGCTTATGGACTTGAGCATCTGTATTGACTGAGCTAACGATAAAACCAATCGATGCATGGAAAGCGGCATCCATCAAACTCGGATGGAGCATGAATTGCTTCTTACCGTCTTCCAAAAAAGCGGGTAAGGAGATTTTTGCAAGCAATTGTTCGTGTCCGGTAAGCACTTTTTTAATCCCTTGATAGCCCTCTCCATAGTCAAGCCCTATCTTCCGAAACGCCGCATAGCATTGCTCTGATGTCACTGTGTCCAGACTGCATTCCGCCTGCAGCGCTTTAATATCTAAAACAGGAATGTCCGGTTCAGCCCCTAGGATTGCAGTCCCTTGGCTGTGTATCATCTGGTTTTCATCTTTGCTGTAAATCTCATAGCTGATCTCTCCGCTCTCCTCAGGATAAAGGCCAATATGTATCTCTTTTGGTTCACTTTCAATCGCGATAGGACGAATCCAGACGATGTCTCTGAGCGACACAATTCTTTGTCCATCTTCCAGATCACCCGCTGCTTTTTCCGCTGCTTCCCTTGCCATTTCTAAATAGGCAACACCCGGCAGGATTTTCTGTCCCTGCACAACATGATCTGATAGAAAAAATTCCTTGCCTGTGAAGCTAGAGCTAAAGCGCTGCTCAGAAAAGTCTGACGTATTCCTATGCAGTAGCGGATGTAATGCAGAATTCGTTGTTCTGCCGCTGATTTTCGTCTCAGGTGCCGGTATCCAGTAGCGTTCTTTTGCAAACGGGTAGGTTGGAACACTTATTTTAAGCGGCTTGCGAGCGCCGTAGAGTTCATCCCAGTTGACCTGTTTTCCTTGAACCCATGATTCCGCGATGTTCTTCAAATCTCCCGCTTTTGCCCCGGTAAACCCTTGGCCCTCTTTGGCCTGTCCGGTCCAGCAGCGATCGGCTTCTTCACCTTTTACAAATGCTTGAAGTTGATGAATTAGATCCTTTATGTCTTTCGCGATGAAGGCTGCCCGCTCCTCCATTTCCACCCGTCCTGCCTGCAGTGTATAAGCAAGCTCAAAAAGATTAATCTCCTCGTGAAGAAACTCAATGAGTTTGCCGGCGTATGCTTGCAGCCTGTCTATATTTCTCGCCGACAAGGGAATAATTGCCTCTTCATATTTCACCGAAACAGAAGCTGAGTCGTTCTCTGCCGGGATGTATTCTTCCAAAATGATATGCGCATTGGACCCTGACGCTCCAAACGAACTGACACCGGCACGGCGGGGATACTTAATCTCCATTCCGTTTTCTGTCAATGCCGGTTGCTCCCATTTCTTTGCTTCGCGCTGAACAAAAAACGGTGATTGATCCAGCTCCAAATAAGGATTCAGCTCTTCTGAGTGTAGGGATGGGACCAGCGTTTTATAATACAGCTGCAGAACGGTCTTCGTTAACCCGCTGATGCCGGCTGCAGATTCAGCATGGCCAATATTTGATTTCACAGAACCGATCGAACAAAATTGCTGATCCTGCGTATTTCGGCTGAAAGCCTTCACCAATCCTTGAATTTCAATTGGGTCTCCTAAAGAGGTGCCGGTGCCATGCGCTTCCACATAGCCGACCGTACGCGGATCGATTCCTGTTTTTTCTAAGCAAGTTTCTATAACATCGGCTTGCGCTATAGGGCTCGGAACCGTAATGCCGCTGACTTTGCCTACATGATTAATGGCACTTCCTTTGATGACGGCATAAATCCGGTCACCATCCTGTTCAGCTTTTCGCAGAGGCTTTAATAATACCGTTCCAACCCCTTCTCCAGAAACGTATCCGTCACCCCCTTCGCCGAATGTATGACAATAGCCGTCGCTCGAGTGCATCCCCACACTGCCATAGCTGATATATTTAGCCGGATGCAGAGATAAATTGACACCCCCTGCTATCGCAGCCCCACATTCCCCATTCCGGATGCTTTCTATCGCCAAGTGAATGGCAGTCAAAGAGGATGAGCAGACCGTGTCCACCGCCATGCTCGGCCCATGGAAATTACAGTAGTAAGACACTCTATTGGCGATTTGCGCATAGTTCAGGGACAAAGGAAATGGATTTTGTTCGGATAAAGCTTCAGCACCTATAAGGGAATAGTCCTTATGCATGACACCGGCAAAGACGCCGACATGCCGTCTTTTATTAGCGCCTCGCTGTGCAGCAATTGTCTCAGGCGTATAACCTGCATCTTCAATGGCTTCCCAGCATGTCTCTAAAAATAAGCGTTCTTGAGGATCCATGGTTTCTGCTTCTCTGGGAGAAATTCTGAAGAATTGCGGATCAAAGCAATCGGCATCCTCAATGAACCCGCCCCATTTTGAAAAGGGCTTTCCTGAAGGTGTTGTCAGTTCATCGAATTCCTTCCATTCCCACCGTGATTTCGGAATTTCACTGATGCAGTCTGTTCCAGCCTTAAGATTTTCCCAAAATTCTTGTATGTTTTTCGCCTTAGGATAACGGCCTGCCATCCCAATGATCGCAATGTCCTCCGCTTTTTTTTGCGGGGAAGAAGGAGCATCTAAAGACTCCGGCAGTGATGCAGGAGACTGGCGGACAGCATCGTCCGCCTCTCCAAACAAATAGTTTTCAGCCAAATGCGCTGATAATTCTGCAATCGTTGTATATTCAAACAGCAAAGTGGGAGAGAGATCTTCTCCAACATGAGATCCTATCGCCTGAACAATTTCAAGCAAGGATGGCGAATCTAACCCAAGCTCATAGTACCCGGCGTGAATATCCATTTGTTCTGCCGGTTTTTCAAGCTGTTCAGCCAGCAACTGACGCAGTAACCTTTCAAACGCATTGTATTTCCGGCCAGCGTCATGAGAGACAGAAGTTTCTTTTACCACTCTCTCTTCCTGGAGCTGATCGATTTCTTTTTCAGGCTGAAAGGCCTTCGCATCCCGGACAGACTTGCTTGCGAAGTTTTTAAGTTCGGCTATTTTTTGTCCAGAAGAATTAAAATATTCAATGGTCATATAAGTAAGCTCGTTTTTCTGGCGCACGGAGGAAGCCTGAATGCGCGCCGCACATTCTTTTTGTAATGGCTCCGAAGCTGTAAAGGATTCGAAAAACAAAGGCAGATACACAGTCTGTTCGTTTTTATTTACACTTGAGAGCAAGCCGCTTGACCCTAAACCGCTGCCGTCGATGAGCGCCGGATGAAACATAAAAGCCTCAGAATGAAGCAATGCTTCTTGTCCGACAGATACATCAATCAAAGCGGCCTCTTTTGTTTCATATATCTGTCCTTCTGCTTTCATCATGCCTGTATGCACTAATTCTTGACGGCGGCATTGATCATAGATGTCGTCCAAATTCAGAATTCGTCCGGCCGCTTTTTTCCATTGATGAAGGTCAATCTTTTCCGTGAAAGCAGCTGGTGCTTTATGATGCATCTCAGCCGAAGCATATCGTCTATGACCTGATAACGACTCTCCATGCTGTTTTTGCCCTTCAATGAAGATGGACCATGTCCCTTTTTTGCTTTCAGACACTTGGATTGTCAGGGCAATGTCATATGATGCTTCCGCGATCAAAGGATAAAAAATGGTCAGATTTTTCAGTTCTAGCTCTTGATAAGCGTAACCATGTTCTTGGAATACTTGATAAATCAGATCTATATAAGCAAGGCCGGGTAATAACGCTTGTCCATATACCTTGTGATTGCACATGATAGGATTATTTAATGAGATGCGCAGTTGTTCAGTTATCATGTTCCCACTCCTCTCTTATTTGAAAGTTTTCCAAAACATTTCTTTAGGAGCACCCTTGTCTGAAAACCCTTGTCCCCGCTCAGTTTGAGCTGATAGGGCTCGATTCTCTGGTAAAACGGGCCGCCGATGCAGTGCAGGCAGCGGCAAAGGCTTTCTTCTGATCGGACGATCAGCCGAGTCATCCCAAGCTTCTATAATCAAGTGGGCATTCGTTCCTCCATCGGCAAAACAATTGATCGCTGCAGCCGGCGTTTTCTCTTTCCACTCGGCTTGTGTTTTACAAAAATACAAATCCGTTTCCTCAATATTAAAATGCGTCATTTTCTCATCACCTGACAGGAACGGAACCAATTGTCTATGTTTCAGCATCAAAGCGACCTTAATCAGGCTTGCTATCCCTTCTGCGCATAAAGGGTGGCCGATGTTAGGTTTAACCGACCCCAATCCTAATGGAGCATTGCAGCGGGAGCGGTAAATCGCTTGAATCGCCTTAAGCTCAAGCAAGTCTGTCACAATTGAACCAGATCCATTTGCTTCGAGATAACTGATTTCTTCAGGCTTTTTGCCGCTTTTCTCAAGCGCCGACAGCATCACGTCCTTTTGCGCCTCAAGATTCGGTGCGGACGGGCCTGCCGTTCTTCCGTCATTGTTTACAGCTGCGGCTTTAATGACAGCATAAATGGAATCTCCGTCTTCAAGTGCTTGGCTGACCGTTTTGACTAAAACCATTCCTACGCCTTCTCCTAAAACGACGCCTTCTGCTCGCTTGTCAAATACATGGAAAGACGGCTTGTCACTTAAAAGTCCGCGCTCCTGAAACATTCGATGTGCATCTGTATCGAGCAAACTGACACCGCCGACAACCGCTGCCTCGATATCTCCGCTTCGTAAAGCCTGAATGGCCATATTCAAGCCGACCAATGCAGAGGAACAAGCTGTATCCAGTACAATACTCGGTCCTCGCAAATCAAAAAATTGTGAAATATTAGCGGCTAAATAGTTTTGTCCTCCAGCCACAATCGGATTTCTCGCTTTTGAAAGACTGGATTGATCAGGCTTATGCTGACTGCGTCCTCCTATATAGACACCAGCCCGCATGCCTTTCATTTCCTTTTCGGTGTACCCGGCGTGATACATCAGCTTCAGACTTTCTTCCAATATTGCCAAAGCCTGCGGGTCCATTGCTCTGACATCGTCATCGGACATCAGGAAGAAATCAGGATCAAATCGGTTCAGGTCCTCGATTACCCCGGCATAATACGAGCTTGAATTGCCAAAGCGTTCAGGCGGCACAGGTTTGATCTCTGATCGACCGTCACGTATTAAATCCCAGTATGCCTCCAGCGTTTCCGCTCCGGGAAATCGGCATGTCAGGCCAACGATCGCGATGTCTTCTGCATGAAGCGCCGGTTTTATATCGCTTGCCTTTTGCATTTGCTGTTTCGCCGCGGAACCCTGATCGGGCAGCAATGATGCCGCATCAGGCACATGTTCTTTTGAGTCAGCTGGATGTACAGCATCTGGTAAGGCAGGTTTATATTCAGAAATCAGCCACTTTGCAAAAGATTCTATTGTGGGGTATTCAAATAAAATAGATGGATCGATATCTCCTTTTAACTTTTGATTAATCTGCTGTAATAGCTGCGCTAAAATAATCGAATCTACTCCGTATTCTTGAAAAGGCTCATCAGCTTCAAGGTCTTCAGCGCCTATCTTCAGCTCGTCAGAAAAAATAGTCACAAGCCATTTTACTGTTCCATGGAACAAGCTTTGAGCGCTGTCTTGTTCTCTTGTCTCAGCACGTCGGAAAGCCTTATCCGTCAGTGAGTGCTGCATGAGCTTACCCGGCTGCCATACATCTGTATGGTAAATCGCGGGCAGGACAACAGCTTGTTGTTTTTCAGAAAGAATCTGATCCAGAAGCTGCAATCCCTCCTCGTTATTCAAGCCTAACAGTCCGGTCTGTTCTAAAGCTTTGCTTCGAACCTCGCCTAAGCCGGTCTCCTTCCAATTTGGCCACTGAATGCTGACGATCGGATATTTATCTTTATGTGATTCTGCAAAATAATCCATAAACGCATTCGCCATTGCATAATCAGCTTGTCCGGCCGCAAGCACAGGGACGGTCGCTGATACAGATGAAAATAAAACAAAGAATTGCAACGGCTCATCTTTCAGCAGGTCAAATAAGGTTTGAAGCCCTCCGACTTTCGGCTCCAGCACGGCTTGAATTTCTTCTGCTGATTTTCTTATAAAAGCCGGATTATGTTTATTCACAGCCCCGGCACAATGAATCACTCCGCCAATCGCTCCCATCGTATGCTGAATCGTCTCAATGCTTTGTTTGACAGCAAGCGGATCGGATAGCTGAAGAGACTGTACTTGTACTTGAGCGCCCATTGCTTCCAACTCTTGGATGGCTTTCAATTTCTGAGCAAGCGGCGTGTTTTTCGCTTTAAGAAACTCCCACTGTTCACGCGGGGGCATGACTTCACGGCCCGTGAGAACCAATCGTTTCACCCCGTATGTTTGCACAAAATGACGCGCACACACCATTCCAAGCCCTCTTGTCCCCCCTGTAATCAGCAGCACCTGGTCTGACGGAAACGATAATTCTTTTTGATTAACAGCATCTGCTGTTCGCTCTTCCAAATATGCGCGATAACGCCGTCCGTCTCGATAACAGACTTCGGTGTCTGTACTGTCAGCATAAAATTCATCTGCAATCTGTCTGGCCAGCTCCTTTTCGGCTGTTACATGGTCTGTGTCCATATGTCTTGATGTAAGGTGACTGTATTCGCTTTGGAGCATTCGGTATAGACCAGCCCGGGAAGCACCGGACAGATTAACATCTTTATTTTCGTAAGACTCGAGCCCCTTCGTCACACACAAGACAGTCAATTCTTGCTTGTGTTTACGGCCATTCTCAATCAGTTTCTGCAGCCAACTGATCCAGTTTAGCGATTGCTCATGGCTCATTCCGCATCCGATCAAATCCACTGCTCCGCCGACATTTTCCCAGTCGGCGTCTGACAGATGCTCAAGCTCTTGGCTGTCAATGATACGATAGCTCGAGAAATACAGGGAAAGCTCTTCAGCCAATGACCTTGTTTCTGCGTTTGCCAATATGGCAACCGTTTGGCTCATACGTTCTGCTGATGTAATTGGGCAATCCTGCCACTGTTTTTGTAACAAGCTCTGTTTCGTAGGCCGTACAGCAGATGGCAACGCCGAACGGCTGTCTTTTTCTGCAGCATCTTCATTAGGCAGCCAATAGTATTCTTCTGCAAACGGATAAGCAGGCAGACTGATTCGGCGAGGCATGTGATCGCCATAAAGCTCGTTCCAGTTTATTCGCAATCCTTTTACCCATAATTCCGCTAGCTTCTCCAGCCTTTTTTTCTCAATCCACGTTTCCAGCATGGCTTTGGCGTCATTATCTGTTTCAAACACTAACATTTCACTTTTCTTCGTTTTGACATGCGCGTCATAGATTTCTGTATTGGGAATATCTGCAATATAGTCTTCAAGCGTTTTGATAAGCATTTCTCTCGAATCAGCCAGTAATGCCATTCGGTAGTCCATTGGTTCCCGGCCAGTCTGAAGGGTATATGCCATATCATCCAGATTGATATCTTTATTGGAATCTGCGAAGTCTCTCATCGATTGGGCATAAGCCTTCAATTGCTGCCTCTTTTTCGCTGAGAGCACAAATAACTTTGAATGATGGCGATCTGGCAATGGATCATTGTTCCTATCAGACTGATATTCTTCAATCACAAGGTGGGCGTTCGTTCCGCTATATCCAAAAGAACTCACACAGGCCCGCCGCGGTTTTCTATCAGCCGTTTCCCAATGCTTAAGCTCAGTGTTTACATACAAAGGCGACTCTTCAAATTGAAAATGCTCATTAGGTTCAGAGAAGTTCAGTGTAGGCACCAGCGTTTTATGTTTCATGCACATCAGCACTTTTTGAACACCGGCAACACCCGCTGCCGCTGATGTATGGCCAATGTTGCTTTTCACTGAACCGATCGCACAAAATTGCTTTTTGTCTGTTTTCTCTTTAAAGACGGTGGACAGCGCCTCTAATTCTATTGGATCTCCTTGTTTTGTTCCGGTGCCGTGCATTTCAACATAGCTAATGCTTTCAGGATGTATGCCATATGTCTCATATATATCCCGTTCCAGATCCATTTGGCTTTTCACGCTCGGTGCCGTAATTCCGTTTGTTTTCCCGTCCTGATTAATGCCCGAACCGATAATAACACCATAGATGTGATCACGATCCGCTTCTGCATCTTTCAGCCGTTTCAAAACGAGCGCTCCTGCCCCTTCTCCGGGAACAAAACCATTTGCGCCATTATCAAATGCTTTGCATTGTCCATCAGGAGACAGCATGCCGGCTTCACACATACTGATGTAAGATTCCGGTGTCAGGTATAAGGTGACTCCTCCCACCAGCGCCATATCAATTTCTTTGTTTACTAATGCTTGACGCGCTAAATGTGTACCGACAAGTGAGGATGAGCATGCCGTATCGATCGGAATCGCCGGCCCTTTTAAATTGAGATAATACGGAATACGCGCTGCCGCTATCGCAAAGCTGTTTCCGGTGGCGCTTGCTCTTGCCTGATTCCGATTCAGCATCACTCCGTATTCATTGCTCATAATGCCAAGATAAACACCGCACTTTTTATTGCTTAACGTTTGCGCATTATATCCGGCATCCTCGAATGCTTTATAGCCTTCCTGCAAAAAGATTCGATGCTGCGGGTCTATCAGTTCAGCTTCTGACGGCGGAATATTAAAAAACAGCGGATCAAAATGTTCAATATCATCCAACATCCCCAGTGATTTGCAGTAGACTTTCCCCTTTTGATTCAGTGCCGGGTCATAGTATTTGTCTACATCCCACCGTGATTTCGGAATGTCACGGATCGCATTTCTTGCATTTACCAGATTGCCCCAATATTCTCTTACATCCTTGGCACCGGGGTATCTGCCTGCCATCCCGACTATGGCTATCGCATCGTCTCGGTAACCTTGATGAAAACGGTCTGGTTTCTGTTCAGGCGCTTTCATCGCTGGCAGCCGAACAGGCTGAATCGAACGCTCCGCGGGTTTCGCTTTAGCTGGTGCTTCAGGCTGTTTATTCTCTTGGAAAAGCTCATCCGCTCTTTCATTACTTCTATTACTATGATTGACAAGCTCGGCTTTTAACATATTTGCAAACTGACGAATTGTTGGATAATCATAAACTTTGGTAACTGAAAATGATGTGCCATATTGCTTATTGATTACTTTTATCCATTCTAGTCCTGTAATGGAGTCCATTCCGATATCGATAAAGGTGTCATCGATATCGACCTCTTGGGAATCCATGCATAACACTTCAGCAATGCTTTCCTTTAATTCATCATTCAGTGTTTCAATTGTTCCAGCATATTGACTGGAACCAGAATTTTCCGCAGCTGCATATTGAATGTCTTCAACTGGTTTCTGCTGCTCCGGCTCATGATGGCCTAAAGGCGGCAACGAAATATTATCCGGTTTAGATAAGATGGATTCCCGTTGTATCGGTGTATACGTCTCCTCTGATTTTTGCGGATGGTTTTCTGCATTTTCTCCATCAGCTTGTGTGCTTACTTCATCTTTTAAGAAAGCGGCAAAATCACGGATTGTCGGATAATCATAAACCTTGGTCACAAGAAGCGATGTACCAAATTTCTTATTGATTGATTTTATCCATTCAAGACCGGTAATGGAGTCCATGCCGATATCAATAAATGCCTCGTCCGGGTCGATTTCAATTTGATCCATATATAACACGTCCGCTAAGCTTGCCGTCAGTTCATCACATAAGACTTCAGCAGTTATGGTTTGCTGCTTTCTAACCGGCTGCAGCGGAACAGATGTACTTTGCTGTGTTTCCTGACTGCTTGCCATCAAAGGCTGCAACGAAATATTGGCAGGCTTACCGCTTACTTTTTCCGGAATAAATGGATCTTGGATGACTGGCTGTGATGTAACAGCCGGCTTCACCGGTCTTTTTTCAACTGTCTTCACCACAGTTTCTTCTATCCAATAACGGTCTCTTGCAAAAGGATAGGCAGGCAAGCTGATACGGCGCGGCTTACCATTTTGATAAAGCATGTTCCAATCGATATTTAATCCTTTGACCCAGAGGTCTAAAAACTTTGCGAATTTTCCTTTGCGAACCCATGCTTCAATTGTCTTCGCCATATCTTCATCAACCGCAAAAACTGCCATGGTTTCTTTATTTCGCTTCACTTGTCCCCGATATAAGTGTTCAATATGTTCTTTTCCAGAGATAAAATCATTCAGTTTTTCTTTAAGCTCCTGCATATTTTCAGCCACAAACGCCAAACGCTCATTCATTGCTTCCCGTCCGACCTGAAGCGTATATGCGATACGAGGCAGATCGGCTTCAGAATAACGCCCATCACGGAGAGCATCCAGCAATCGTTCCGCCCGTTTTTGAAGTCTCTCTTCATTTTTTGCTGAGAGCACAATAACAGCCGCCTGTCCCGCTGAAGAATGCTCTGGCTCAGATGTCGAAGCATATTCTTCTATTAGAATATGGGCGTTGCCCCCTCCGGCGCCAAATGATGAGAGGCCTGCGATTCGCGGACATTCAATTTCTTTTCCATTTACTTCAATGATCGGCTTCTTCCATTCTTCAAGTTCTTGCTGGACTTTGAATGGAGAATTAAAAAAGTCAATATTCGGATTCAGCACTTTTGAATGAAGGGAAGGCGCCAGCTGTCTGTATTTCATTTGAAGCAATACCTTTGTTAATCCCGCAATGCCCGCTGCACTCTCACAGTGCCCGATATTTGATTTGGCTGAGCCTATGGCACAAAATTGTTTGTCTTTCGTATGTTCTGAGAACACTTTAGCCAGTCCTGTTATTTCAATAGGATCTCCGAGTGAAGTGCCTGTGCCATGCGCTTCGATATAACTGATAGCCCGCGGGTCAATTTGCGCCTCTGTAACCGCCTTTTTAATGACATCTGCCTGGGCTTTCGGGTTAGGAACTGAATATCCGTTTGTTTTTCCTCCGTGATTAATGGCTGTGCCCTTAATGACTCCATAAATGTGATCGCCATCTTCAATCGCTTTGGACAATGGCTTAAGGAGTACAGCTCCAACGCCTTCTCCCGGCACATAGCCGTCTCCTCCCTGTCCAAAGCTTTCACACCTGCCTTTGCTTGACATAAATTTGTTCTGTCCAAGCATCAAATATTTATTGGGGTGGATTGAAACATTGACTCCCCCTGCGAAAGCTGCCTCACATTCACCGCGCTGCAAGCTTTGGCAAGCCAAATGTATAGCGGTCAATGAAGAAGAGCACATCGTATCCAGAGCCATACTCGGTCCATGGAAATCGAAATAATAGGATACCCGGTTTGCTACAGAGGATGGATTTCCCGGTAAAGCCAGAGATCGGCCCCGCGCTTGTTCTTGCGCTCCGTACAGCTGATATTCTTCGTACATGACACCGACATAAACGCCTACGTTTCCGCCAAGTTCAGCATCCCGTTTACGTCCGAGGTGCTCTCTTGTATATCCGGCATCCTCCATCGTTTCGTAAACACATTGCAAAAATAAACGCTCCTGCGGATCCATTAATTTTGCTTCACGAGGAGAGATATGGAAAAATTGCGGATCAAACTTATCTACATCCTTAATAAAGCCTCCCCACTTGCTGTACGTTTTTCCTGGTTTGTCCTTATCTTTATCGTAATAAAGACTGTGGTCCCAGCGGTCTTCAGGAATCTCGGTAATACAGTCGTGGCCGTCCCTCAAGTTTTTCCACAGTTCATGGATGTTGTCTGCTTGCGGATAGCGTCCGGAGATTCCGATAATCGCAATCTCTTCCGTTTCTTTTTCAGCAGACTGCTTTTGCCCATTTCTTTGCATGGGGACGAATCCGGACTTTCTGCGGCGAACCGGAATTTCTTTTTTCTCTTCGGTCTCAGAATCTGTCTTTCTATTTTCTTCTATTGAAGAAGATGTTTCTGATTCAATCCCCAAGATGTGTAACAGCTTTTCTCTATGTGATTCAGTAAAATACTGTGATAATGACCGAATATTGAGGTATTCAAAGAACAAGGTTTTAGACAATGAACCGAATACTTTTTCTAATTGTCCGGTAACATGCATGATCATAATTGAATCGATTCCGTAATCCTCCATTGGAGCTTCGGCGTCAATTTGGCTGACAGGCAGCTTTGTAACTGAGGAAAGCACACTCTTGAAATAATCCTCTGCTTTTTCTCTCAGCATCTCTTCGTCGGCTCCCATCACGGAACTCGCATTTTCAGTATGCTGAATTTCACTTTTGTATTTTCCATTTGGAGATTGCCCATTTCCTGTTTGATCCAAAAATGAATGGATTTTACTTACCGCGCCTGCAGCCACCATCAGCTGCGATTTTCCTGAGGCCCACCCATGGTATAATGCCTGAATTCCGTCATCTGCTTCCATGGCGACCATACCCGTATCTCTCGTCAGCATCCTTTCGGTTTCAGCATCAACATGCATGCCTCCGTCTTTCCACAGCGGCCAGCTCATGGAAAGGGTTTTCCCGTAGCGCTTGTGCTCTGCTGCTTGGACATTCCGGTACTCGCTGAATGTATTCATAAAAGCATTTGCCATTGCGTAATCCGCCTGTCCTGCACTTCCCACTGTCCCGGCATTTGAAGAAAAAAGGATAAAAAAGTCGAGCGGGATATCTTTCGTTGCTTCGTCAAGATGAATCAGGCCGGTGACCTTTGGAGCGAGCACATCTTGAATCTCATCTTTCTTTTTCTTAATAATGAAATTATCTTTTATAATGCCTGCGCTATGAATGATGCCATTTAAGCCGCCATATTCCTCTTGAATTTCTTTCGTTAAAGCCATAACAGCTTCTTTTTCAGTCATATCGGTTTGTCTATAAACAACACGCGCGCCCATTTTCTGTAACCTCTGAAGCTGTGACTGCTTTCTTTCATTGAGCGAAGACCTGCCTGTGAGAATCATGACAGCCTCACGCGTTTTGTTTGCAATTTCATTTGCAAATAGGAAACCAAGCCCCCCTGCACCGCCTGTAATCAGATAAACCCCTTTATCCTTCCATGGCATGTCGGTGCCCGGTTGATCAGCTGCTGTCTCTTTCCATTTGCTTACATACCGGTTTCCTTGCCAATATCGGATATGGTTATCATGAGGATATTGCCTGCATTCTGCTAATTTGTCAGCCAGATCGGTTGCAGATATCCCTGAATCAAATTCAATCAGCTGGCCATAGAATGCTGGGTTTTCCAGCTGGGCCGTTTTGAGAAGTCCCGCTAAGCCGTTCAGCAGCTGCGGTTCGTCCAATGCAGGAACAGCGACTTGAATGAGCACATTCCCGCCAGGTTTTGAGTTTAGCAGCTGTTGAATGTCTTCGAATAACTGTACAGCATACGCTTTAAACCGTTCATGAACTGCCTGCCCGCTTTTTTCTAATACCGTACAGTCAAACTTGTTCCGGATTCTTTCGATTTGCCTTTCTGCCATATCACAAACAATAACTTTATGCCTCTGATATTCCATTAACTCATTTTTCTCTGAAACAGCTGTTTCTTCCCATATATGCTCAAATAAAAGGATGCCAGTTGCTAAATCCGTCCCGTTTTCTAGAGTTCTGGCAGAATAACCTTTCATTCGCACGCATACCTGGCCCGCTTCATTACACAAATCGATGTCAAGCTTCTGAATACGATCCGCAGCGGTACTGTCCTCGCTGTATTTCACGCGGGCCCACATCGAAGTCTCACAATCTTTGAAAATTTGGATATCCTGCAATGCGAAAGGCAGCATTGCTTGTCTTTCTGTCAAACTGGCATCCTCTGTTCCAAGCCTCAGACCGATAGAAGCTTGAAATGCCGCATCAATCATGCTCGGATGCAAAACATAATGATCTTGGGTATGTGAAACGACAGACGGCAACGTCAATTTAGCTAGAGCTTCGTTTGCCCCGACATATATAGTATCAATCGCTCTGTGGCCGTCACCGTACTCAATTCCCATTTCCGCATAAGCGTCATAGCATACATCAGGCGGCAGAATGCGTCTACTGCAGCTTGCTTTCACCTCTTCAATATTCAGTTTAGGAGCTTCTTCAGTCTGGCAAAGCACAACGCTTCCTTGGCCGTATATCACCGGTTCCTCCCCCGCGCTGTCACTCTCCCTGCAGATTTCGAACAAAATATCACCATTGTCTTCCGGAAAAAGGTGAACGTATATGTCTGATTGCAGATCTGTGACAGCAACAGGGCGAATCCAAACGATATCCTGAAGACGAATATCTGCATGCATCTGGTTCGCAGCCGCCTTTTCTGCAGCCGCCCGAACCATTTCTAACAAGGCTGCGCCGGGTAAAATGCGCTGACCTTTAATGACATGATCCTTTAAGAAAAATTCACGCCCTGTGAACTCTGAACGAAAACGCACGCCCGACATGTCAGACACATTTTCGTGCAGGAGAGGATGAATGGCATGGCCTTGGGTCAAATTCTGTTTTGGCAAGTCAGTCTCTTTCTCCGGCACCCAATACCGCACTTTTGCGAAAGGGTATGTCGGCAAGCTGATCCGCTTAGGTTTGTTTCCCCCGTATAAGAGCTTCCAATCAACCGCAGATCCGCCGGCCCATTTTTCAGCGATCAGGTTTAGATTTTCTTGTTCCAGCCATTTATGTACTGTTTCTCCGGAAAGTGATATATCACCGGTTTCTTTTGTCATTCGGCCCTTCCAGTAATGCTCAATGGTTTCCTGTCCTTTTAGATATGCTTCTAATTGACCTCTCAATTCTTGAATCCCGCCTGCCAAAAAAGCAACCCGCTCTTCCATCGGTTCACGGCCAATCTGCAATGTATAAGCCACATCTCTGATTTCAATACCCTCATGAAGAAAATCGAGAAGACGTTCCGCATACACATGAAGACGTTCTTGATTCCGGGCAGAAAGCGGAATAATCACCGGTGTGGTGTCAGGTACAGACACGGTCTGCTCCGCTGCTTCAGGAATGTATTCTTCTAAAATCATATGGGCATTAGAACCGGTTGCACCGAACGAACTGATGCTTGCCCGGCGCGGATAGATGATTCCCTCACCATTCTCATTGATAACAGGCTGCTTCCAAGTTTCGGTTTTATGCTGTACATAAAATGGCGACTTTTCAAAGTCAACGTACGGGTTCAGCTCTTCTGAATGCAAAGAAGGCACGAGGGTTTGATGGTGAAGCTGAAGGGCGACTTTGCTTAAACCGCTGATACCTGCGGCGGATTCCGCATGCCCGATATTTGACTTGACAGAACCGATTGAACAGAACTGACGATCCTCTGTATATTGGCGGAACGCTTTTACCAGACCCTGTAATTCGATCGGATCTCCTAAAGATGTACCGGTTCCGTGCGCTTCCACATAACTGACAGTCCGCGGGTCAATCCCTGTTTTCTCCAAGCACGTCTCAATCAGATCAGCTTGTGAAACAGGACTTGGCACAGAAATCCCGCTTACAGTTCCTACATGGTTGACTGCACTTCCTTTAATTACTGCATAAATACGATCTCCATCTTTCTCGGCCTGGCGTAAAGGCTTTAATAAGACCGCACCAATTCCTTCTGCCGGCACATAGCCGTCCCCATCCTTCCCAAACGTGCGGCAGTGCCCGTCAGTGGAAAACATATCCCAAACACCGTACGTCATATACTTATTCGGATGCAGAGAAAGGTTAACACCGCCGGCTAATGCGACCTCGCACTCTCCGTGGCGAAGGCTTTCCAACGCCAGATGTACGGCAGTTAAAGATGAGGAACATACCGTATCAACCGCCATACTCGGCCCGTGGAAATTGCAAAAATAGGACACTCTGTTGGCAATTTGCGCGTAGTTGAGAGAGAGAGGGAACACATTTTCCTTCGAGGCTGCTTCAGCACCGACTAATGTATAGTCCTTGTGCATGACGCCGGCAAAAACGCCTACATGCTGTCTTTTGTTCCGTCCTCTAGGTGTGGCCAACGTCTTCGGCGTGTAGCCAGCATCCTCAATCGTTTCCCAGCATGTTTCTAAAAACAGCCGCTCCTGAGGATCCATTGTCTCCGCTTCTCTAGGCGTGATTCTGAAAAATCGGGGATCAAAGCAATCAGGATCATCAATAAATCCGCCCCACTTAGAAATGCTTTTTCCTGAAGGGGAGGTGATTCCTTCAAAGCGTCTCCAATCCCAGCGCGACTCGGGAATCTCGCTAATGCAATCCATTCCCTCTTTCAGATTGTTCCAAAAGTCATGAATATTGTTTGCCTTCGGGTACCGGCCCGCCATGCCGATAATCGCAATGTCTCCCTCCGCTGCCTTCAGAGATGCAGTTCGGGCAGAATCCTCATGTACACGTCTCTTCCGGCTTTCAGCAGTACCGCGATCGATTGCGCGAAAAGCGGCACGCTTTTGTTCATTTTGATCAATAGAATGAGAGGAGGAAAAATGCTCACCGTACTCCCGGGCAAGAAACGCTGACAGCTCCGCAATCGTGGTATGCTCAAACAGGAGCGTCGGTGAAAGGCTCTCACCAATTTTGTCACTGATGATTTCTACCACTTCAAGCAACCCGGAAGAATTCAGGCCCATTTGATAATAGCCGACCTGCTTTTCAATCTGTTCGACCGGCTTATTGATTTTGTCTGCGATTAATTGGCTGACGAATTGTTCAGCTGCTTCGTATGTCCCCGTACTCTCGGCTGACGATGACACCTCTTTGATTCCTTCTGCAGCCTGTGAAAATTCGGCTGTATCTTTTCTCGCCTCCTGGTTTTGAGGCAAATCCTTGCGGCCTCCATGAATAAGCTCTGCTTCACGCACTAATTTACTTGTGAAGTTTTTCAGTTCAGCCACCTTTTCTCCCGAAGCATTAAAAAATTCAAGCGTTACATAAATGAGCTCTTTTTCCTGACGGACAGATGAACGCTTAATTCTTGTCATGCAATGCGTCTGCAAAAGGGCTGAAGCAGAAAAAGATTCATAGAACAGAGGCAAAAACAGCCTCTGTTCCCCTTTAAGCAAAGATGTAAGCAAATTGTTGGCTCCCACTCCGCTCCCATCAATGAGAGCCGGATGAAACATAAAGCCTTCTGCATGAAGCATGGCTTCGGAGCCAAGAGAAAGATCAAGGAGCACACCGTCTTCCTCTTCATAAATATGTCCATTCGCTTTCATATATCCGCTATGCACAAGTTCTTGGCGTCTGCACTGTTCATACACATTATCGAGCTGTACAATCGTGTCCGGAGTTGCTTTGAGGTGATTGATCTCCAGTGTTTCTTCAAACACTGCCGGCACGTCGGTGTGCATATCAGCCTTCATGTAGAGCTTTTCATCTGACGCTTCTTTATCACGGCGTTTTTCGAAGCCTTTAACTGATATTTGCCAATGCCCTTCATTTTTCTCCGAGCAATCGATATTGAGCATAATTACCGAATCCTGTCTAGCAGTCAACGGCTGGTAAATGGATAAGTTCCGCAGCTGAAGCTCTGAGAAGGAATAGCCGTGTTCTCTGAATATCTGGTAAATCATATCAATATAAGCCAAACCCGGAAGAACATGTTGTCCGTAAACCACATGGTGATAAATAAACGGATTTTTTAACGATAGAGTGAGTTGCTTCGTTATATTTTTCACGTTAGACCTCCACTTCATAAGAATCCCATATGTTTGCTGTGTCCATTTTTAAGGTCTCCTCTTCCGGCTTTGACACGCCAGCCGAAAACACCCGTTTCTTTAATTCAGGAGGGGATATTGGACTACGCTTAATCACACGTTTTTTATCTTCATCCCACGCCTCTAAAATGACATGGGCGTTTGTCCCCCCATCAGCAAAGCAGTTAATGGCCGCAGCAGGCAGCGGTTCTGTCCATTTTTCCAGCGATCGGCTGAACGTGAGATTCGCTTTCTGCTTATCGAAATGTGACATCTCTTTATCACCTGATAAAAATGGAACCACACTGCGCTCTTTCATCATCAGAACAACCTTGATAAAACTTGCGATTCCTTCAGCACAAAGCGGATGTCCGATATTCGGCTTGATTGATCCGAGCGAAAGAGGATTCGCGTTCCCTGAACGGTACACGGATTGAATCGCTTTAAGCTCAAGCAGATCGGTTACCATTGAGCCTGATCCGTTTGCTTCAAGATAGCTGATGTCCTCTGGCTGTTTTCCGCTTTTGGCAAGCGCAGCCTTCATGACTTCCTTTTGCGCCTCCAAATTAGGTGTTGCCGGCCCTGCGGTTCTTCCGTCATTATTGACCGAGGCCGCTTTGACCACAGCATAAATGGTATCTCCGTCTTGTATGGCCTGTTTTACCGTTTTTAACAGAACCATTCCGACACCCTCACCTAAAACAACGCCATCAGCACGCTCATCAAACACATGGAAGGATGAACGCTTACTTAAAATGCCGCGCTGCTCAAACAGCCGGTGAGAAGCGTCTGAACCAAGCAAGCTGACACCGCCCACTACAGCAGCTTTCATATCCCCGCTGTGCAAGGCCTGAATAGCCATGTTCATGCCGACTAAAGCTGATGAACATGCTGTATCTAACACAACACTCGGACCGCGGACATCAAAAAATTGTGAAATATTTGCCGCTACATAATTCTGGCCGACTGTCACGATAGGATTCTTCGCATGAAGAAGACTCTCTTCATCAGGCTTGTGCTGGCTTCTGCCTCCAAGATAGACACCGATTGATTCACCCTTTATTTCATCTGGTGTATATCCGGCGTGATACCAAAGTTTCAAACATTCTTCCAATACCAATAAAGCTTGCGGGTCCATCGCCTTTACATCCTCTTCATGGAGCAGGAAGAAATCAGGATCGAAATGGCTGATGTGATCAATGACTCCGGCATAATACGGTGACTGATAACCCCAGCGCTCTGCCGGAACCGGTCCGATTGACGAGCGTCCCTCAGATAATAACGACCAATATGATTCCAGTGTATCCGCCCCCGGAAAGCGGCAAGATAATCCGACAACGGCGATATCATCCTCTGCATAAGAACTCGGTGACGAGGACACCGGCACCTGTCTTCGGCTGACAGAAGCTGGATCCTCCGCAGGGTGAGGTGTGACTGTCTCAGTTCTATTTGCCGAAGATGCTTCCGCATTTTCCGCTATCTTTTCTCCAAACAGAGCAGTCAAGGATTCGGCATAAGATCCTACAAGCCAATCAGCAAAGCGCTGAATTGTTGGATATTCATAAAGAATAGATGGATCGAGCGCTGCGTCTAACTTTCGATTAATACGCTGGAGCAGCTGTGCCAAAATAATAGAATCTACACCATAATCCTGAAATAAATCATCAATTTCCAGGTGTTCGCGTTCGATTCTCAGCTCTTCAGAAAACAAAGCAACAAGCCATGTCCGCGTTTCATCTAAAAGCAGCTCATGTTTAGCAGGCTCTGCGGTTTTCCCGATTTTTTCGGGTTGTGATACAAGCAAAGCTTCTTCTTTCAATCCAGATTCTTGCCGGATCCGCCGCTCCATCAGCCGATCTGCCTTCCAATTTTCCTGATTCGTGATAGCAGGGAGGACAACCGGCTGCAAGGTCCCAGATAAGATTTGATCCAGAAAACGCAAGCCCTCTGAATTCGTAATGCTCAGCAAGCCGCTTTCTCGATATACTTGATTTGTCACTTCCCCCATACCGGTTTCTTTCCAATTCGGCCACTGAATGCTGTAGATTGGCGCACTTTCCTTATGTGCTTCTGCAAAATAATCCATATAGCTGTTAGCCATGGCATAATCAGCTTGTCCAGCCGAAAGTGCCGGAATAATGGCCGAAACAGAAGAAAATAATACAAAAAACTGTAGTGGCTCATGACTTACATAGCGATAAAGGGTTGTAAGCCCAGACACCTTCGGCTCCAGTACCTGCCGCATATCATCTGCTGTTTTGCGGATAAACGCCAAGGTATCCATGTCCGTTATTCCTGCACAATGAATGACTCCGCCAATTGGCCCCATTGTTTGATTGATATCATGTAAGGCTTGCTGTACTTGTGTCTCATCAGACAAAGAGAGTGACAGCATTTGAACTTGTATGCCTTGTGCCTCCAGCTCCCGCACCGCTTGAATTTTCTGCGCTACAGAGGTATTTAATGTCTCAGCATGAGCCCATTCCTCTCGCGGTGGAAGCTGCTCACGTCCTGTCAAAACCAGCTTTTTCACTCCATAGTGTTCCGCAAAATGCCGGGCGCTTAATAGTCCGATTCCTCTTGTCCCGCCTGTAATGAGAAGCACATGTTCTTCCGGGAAGGTCTGTCGCTCTTCGATTCCTCTCCAGGTTACCGGATGCGCTTTTAAGTAAGCCTGATACCGCAAGCCCTCTCTGTAGCAAACCTCCGTCTCCTCAGTATCGGAATAAAACTCCTCAGCGATCTGCTTCGCGAGAATATGAGGATGAACAGAGTCTTCCGCATCCATATGCCTTGATCTCAAATGGCTGTATTCGCTTTGAAGCATACGATACAAGCCAGCACGGGAGGCTCCTGTCATCTGCACGGAAGGGTTTTGGAATGATTCCAGCCCTTTCGTCACACAAAGCAGCATGAGTCCCTCTTTATGCCCGTCTTCAACCAGCCTTTGAATCCAGCTAATCCAATGTAGCTGTTCTTCCTCGTGTCCGCCGCAACCGATTAAATCCACAAGGCCGTCAAACTGTTTCCAATCATTACTTAACTGTTCGTTGTCAATCCGGCTCGCATTTAATATGAGATGTTTCGGGAAATGCTTTGATACTTCAGCTGCCAAGTCTGCCGTCTCTTCATTGCTGAGAATCGCAACAGCCCTTGTCCCCGGCGTTTTTGTGGCAATCGGACTTGCGCTCCATTGTTTTGTCAAAACACATGAGGTGCGCTTTTCACTATGATCAACGAACTCTGTGTTGTCCGGTTCTGAAAGACGTTCCTCTGCCGGAAGCCAATAGTAATCCTTCGCAAACGGGTATGAAGGAAGGCTTATCAGACGCGGTTTGGCCGCCTCGCCATACAGTTTAACCCAATTAACCGCGACACCTTTGACCCATAAATCCGCAAGCTTGGCGTATTTTCTCTTTCTGACCCAAGCCTCAATAGCCATTGCCAAGTCCTCATCAGCAGAAAAAATGGCCAACGCTTCTTTGTTTCGATTCGCCTGTCCGCGGAAGAGCCCTTCAGTCCCTTCCTTGCTGTCAACATACGCTTGCAGTTTTTCTTCAAGCTCCTGCATTGTGCCCGCAATACAAGCCATACGTTCATCCATTTCTTCCCGCCCGACTTGAAGCGTGTAGGCGATACGGTGCAGATCTTGATCTGTATACTTTTTGTCACGAATGGCACCCAGCAATTGTGCAGCCCGATCCATTAGCCTTTGTTTATTTTTAGCCGACAGCACAATAATGTTCGGATGTTCAGTAAGCGCATGTCGGGAACCTGCTTTTGGAATGTATTCTTCAATCACAATATGGGCGTTTAGTCCGCCAATCCCAAAAGAACTTATTCCTGCCCGGCGCGGGATTTCGTTCCCGTTCCGGTCTTTGACAGCTTTCCATTCCTCTTTTTCTTGAACAATGTAAAATGGACTGTCAGTAAGCTGCAGGTAAGGATTGAGCGTATCGCAATGCAGGCTTTTGGCCAAGGTTTTATGCTTCATCTGCAGCAGTACCTTAATCAGGCCTGAAATACCCGCTGCCAGCTCCAAATGGCCGATATTGCTTTTAACTGAGCCGACCCCGCATCGATGATCCGGAATTTCCGGCTGTGTGTGCTCATCCCTATTAGACAGTTCTTTAAACGCGGCTTTCAGCCCGTTTATTTCTATCGGATCTCCCAATTCAGTCCCCGTTCCGTGCGCTTCGATATATGTGACTGTACTCGGATCTATGCCTGCACGGCGATATGCACGCACCAGCAAATCAGCTTGCGCCTTCGGATTAGGCGATGTCAGAGTATTGGCTCTTCCTCCGTGATTTTCTGCCGTACCCCGAATGACGCCGTAAATATGATTCCCATCGCGCTCAGCATCTGCCAGCTTTTTCAGCATGACCATTCCGACACCTTCTCCTCTGACATAACCATTCGCATCAGCAGAGAATGTTTTACATCTACCGTCTTTGCTCAGCATGCCAGCTTTGCTGTAGCTAATGTGCGCCTCCTCGGTTAATATCGTGTTCACGCCTCCAGCGATTGCCATCTCACAGTCGCCGCTTTGCATGGCAGTCACAGCACGGTGAATCGCAACTAGCGAGCTTGAACAAGCCGTTTCTACCGGTTCACTTGGACCATGGGTATTTAAGAAATAACTCATTCTATTCGGACCGACCGAAGGAATCATATGGCCTGTTGCGGCATGACCTTCAATCGGCAGATTTTCTTTATTAAATAAATCTTTATATCCTGTATTTCCTGTGCCGATAAAGATGCCTGTCCCTGTACCTGAAAGGCTCTGCGGCGAGCATCCGGCATCTTCTATCACCTTCCATGCATATTCCATTAACAGCCTCTGTTGAGGATCTACATAATGGGCTTCACGGGGTGATATCCCAAAAAACAACGGATCAAATTCTGCTACACCATCAATAAATCCGCCCCATTTGATGTCAGTCTTATTGGCTTCTGAGTCAGGATTTCCAAAATGCTCCCGCCAATCCCAACGGTCTTTCGGGACTTCCGTGATACTGTCTTTGCCTTCCTCAAGATTTCTCCAGAATTCATCTATGTCATTGGCTCCAGGGAACCGGCCGCTGATGCCGACAATGGCGATCGGCTCATAATCGGCAGTCTGATTTGTGTTTCTTTCCTCTTTTGGCATAACAGTCTGTTTAAAGCGCTGTTTTCTCCTCTTTGTCATGCTTGGAGCCGCAGGAGCTGTTTCTTCATCTTTTTCAGGAACCGATGATATTACGTTCTCCTCAGCAAAAGCCTCCTTGTATTCATCTATCAGATAGTCAGCCAAACTTTGAATCCTTCCATATTCAAAGAAAATGGTCGGTGTCAATTCCAATTGATATGCTTCGTTAATCTGATTCGTAAATACAGTGAATGAAACTGAATCAAAGCCATACTCACTCAGCTCTGTATTGATATCGATATCATCAACGTTCACTTTTAAAATGACGCTGACCATGTGACTCAATGAAGCTTGCAGGCTGTCTGCAGCAGGTAAAGAGTTGGATGGTTCATCAGTCCCGCTGACGGCTACATCTTGATGCAGCCATTCATCCTGATACTCAGACATTACATATTCAGCCAGGCTTCGTATGCTTCCGTATTCGAAGAAAATGGTCGGCGCTAACTCCAATCGGTACACTTCATTAATCCGGTTTGTAAATACAGTAAACGTAACCGAATCAAATCCGTACTCGCTGAGTTCTGCATTGATATCAATATCTTCAGTGTTTACTTTTAAAATCTCTCCGACCATCTGGATGAAAGACTGTTCCAATTTACGGGTTTGGCTGTTATGTTTATCTGCGCTTTTATGATCCGTCCGTTTGATTTTAGACCCGGAAGAGAGCAATTTTTGCTTCATTTTCGCAAGCTGACCTTCCATCACGAATACTTGCGGTTTTTCTGAAGCGATTCCTTGATAAAGGGCTTTAATGCCGTGATCACTTTGCATCGGGACCATTCCTGCGTTTTTCAACATACTCTTTTCAATTTCAGCATCAACTTGCATACCGCCCTCTTTCCATAACGGCCAGTTGAAGGAAATGGTTGTGCCGTTCCGCTTCTTAGACACGGCAAGCGCGTTTCTGTACGCGGCAAATGCATCCATAAATGTATTGGCTGCTGCATAGTCTGCTTGTCCAGTGTTTCCTAAACATCCGGACACAGATGAAAACAAGATGAAAAAGTCCAACTGCCAATCTTTGCTGCATTCATCTAGATAAAACAAACCGTTCACTTTTGGCTGTAACACTTCTTGAAACTCTTTATTTGTTTTATGCACAATGAAGTGATCTTTTATGATGCCTGCACCGTGAAGAATTCCATTGAGATGGCCGTACGTCTCTTTGATTTCATCCATGAGCCGTGAGACCGCCTTTTGATCTCCAACATCAGCCTGTTTATAGATAACCTCTGCACCCAACTTTCGGAGAGCCTCAAGCTCCTGCTCCTTATACTCACTTAAGACTGAGCGTCCCGTAAGAATGATGGCCGGATGAACGGCTCGATTGGCAATTTCTTTTGCAAACAAAAGACCTAAGCTCCCCGCTCCACCTGTGATAAGGTAAACGCCATTATCCTTCCATGGCATATGAAGCTCAGCAGCCGCCGGACGCGCTATTTCACGCCAGCCTTTGACAAAGCGGTCTCCAGCTTCATATTTGATCTGTTTGTCATCAGGCCTCTGACTGTCGTCTATCAGCTTTTGATGAAGACCAATGATCTCTTCCAGATTCTCGATCTCAATGATCTGAGCTGTAAGTTTGCTGTACTCCAATTCTGCTGTTTTGAGTAATCCGGACATTCCCGCAAACAATTGCTTCTCGCCTTTCCCCGGCACAATCACTTGAATGATCAGATTAGCTTTAGAGCGAATTTTCTTTTGTAGGAGTTCAAAAACCTGCTGTGTATAGCTTTGAAAACGTTCAGCGATATTCCCCTCAGTTTCATTCAGAGTAATGACATGCACATTCTGCATGCGGGATGCAATGCCGTCGCTGACCTTTCGTTCGGTTTCACAGAAGACAACGAGATGCTCTCCGTAAGATGTCACATCTTTAGCGATCACCTCATCCTGCTTATTCCAAATCGGCTCGAGCATTAACCGCTCATGTGTAGCTGCAGGTTTTGGCGAATGAACTTCTCCTTCCAATACTCTTGTTGAAAATCCCTTCATCCTTACGCATACGTCCCCAGTCTCGTCAAACAAATCGATATCCGCTTTCTGCACCATATCTCCGCCGTGATCACCGTCACTTAACCGGGCATATGCCCACATCGCAGACGTACATCCTTTGATCACTTCAAGTTCTTCAAGCGCAAACGGCAAAATCAATTTTTGCTCAGTAAATTCCTGCATGATACAGATTGTGGCAGCCTGAACAGCGGAGTCCATCATACTTGGATGCAGCACAAAACGTTCCTGTGTGTCAGAAACAGATGCTGGCAGCTGCAATCGTGCCAAAACCTCTCTGTTTCCGATATTCACTTTCTGAATTCCTTGGAATGCCGGACCATGAAACATTCCTCTGCTTCTGCCTTCCTCGTAAAATTGGTGAGGCGAAAGCTCCTTCCGGCTGCAGCGGCGCTGTAATTCACCAAGATCCCAAGCCGGCTTTTCTGCTGCAGTTATCAGTTCCGCACTGCCTTGACTGTGTATGGCTGAGTCTGACCCTTCTCCGGTACTGTAAATGTCATATGTGATTTTCCCACCCTCTTCTGGAAAGAGACTGATATGCACATGAACCGGCTGACTCTCAACCACTACAGGCTGAACCCAAACGGCGTGATTCAATTTGATTCTGACATCCTGTTCGTTCGTGCTGCCTGTCGCCTTGTTTACAGCCATTTGCGCCATTTCAAGGTAGGCAACCCCAGGGAGCACCGGCTTCCCTCTCACCACATGATCTGTCAGAAAGAATTCCTCACCTGTAAAAACTGAACTGAATCTCTGCTCAGAAAAGTCTGACGTATTTTGATGAAGCAGCGGATGCAATGCACTAACGCCTGTCTGTTTAGCAGACATTCTTCCCGAAAGCTTGTGATCATCCTGTGATGCCCAGTATCGTTCCTTTGCAAAAGGATATGTCGGCAAACTCATTCTGTTTGGACGCACATCTTTGTAAAGCTGTAGCCAATCAATATGCGCTCCTTTACTCCATATCTCCGCCAGCTTGTTCACTTTTCCTTTTGCGAGCCACTTCCCAATCAGTTCCGCGCTGTCTTCATCCTCTGTCAGCCATGAAACATCCTTGGCTTGCTGCTTCTCTCCTTGATAACAGCCTTCTATTGGTGAATTTCCATTGATAAAATCAGCCAGCCTTTGTTTTAACTCATCCACATGATCAGCGATAAAGGCAACCCGATATTCCATTGCTTCTCGCCCGACCTGAAGGGTATAAGCAAAATCAGCCAGACGGCCGCTTTCAAGCCCTCTTCTTTCCAAATGAACCAGAATGCCATGTACATACTCATGCAGCCGCTCTTTATTTTTTGCCGATATCGGAATGATGCAGGCCCCTGTTTGTTTCTGATCAGCAGAAACTGTTTTGTATTGCTCGAAAATCGCATGAGTGTTTGTCCCGCCAAGCCCGAACGAACTAAGTGCAGCCCTGTGCGTTTTTATTTCATTACTCAATGCTTTCTTTTGATCGACGACGTAAAAAGGAGAATGAGCTAAGTCTGTATTTGGATTCGGATCCTTATAATTGATGCTAGGAGCAAGCTCATTATGGTAAAGGCTCATCACCACCTTAATGCAGCCTGCCAGCCCGGCGGCCGTATCAGCATGTCCGATATTGGATTTGACCGATCCGATTCCGCAAAATTGTTTTTTATTTGTATACTGCCTGTAAACTGCCGTCAACGCTGACAGCTCGATTGGATCTCCAAGCTTCGTACCTGTACCGTGCGCTTCCACATAGCTGATGGATTCAGGCTGAATATTCGTTTGATTCATGACCTTTTGAATCACGTCCGCCTGTCCTTTTACACTTGGAGCATAAAAGCCGACTTTGTCAGCTCCATCGTTATTTACGCCTATGCCTCTTAACAACGCATAGATGTGGTCGCCGTCTTTTACGGCATCCGCTGCTTTTTTGAGCAATACAACGGCAACGCCCTCACCGCCAATCATTCCGTCGGCAGAGGCATCAAATGCCTTAATATGCCCATCGCTTGAAAAATTCAAACCTGACTGATGCACATATCCGATATTTGACTCGGTGTGCAATGTCGCTCCGCCGACCAAAGCATACTTAGATTCACCAGACATCAGGCTTTGATAGGCGGAATGTAATCCGATTAAAGAAGAAGAACAATTGGCATGAACGAAATAGCTAGGCCCTTTCAATCCGAGCTTATGAGAAATCATCGTCGGAATGGTTCCGCTCTGTGCAAGCACCCACGATACATAACCGTCCGGCGTTTCAAGGCTCTCCGTTGTTTCTTTTGGCAAGAGCGCGCGATATGAATTATTGCTTGCTGACATATAAACACTCGTTTCCGGAATCTGTTTGGACACGTAACCTGCATCTTCTATCGCTTTCCAGGATTGAGTCATGAGCATCCGCAGCTGCGGATCCATAAATTCAGCATCTTTAGGTGATATTTGAAAGAAGCTAGGGTCAAACTCGTCCTTCCCTTCAATCGAGGATTTAGCCGGGACATACCGTGAGCTCTCAGTCAGTTCCTCTGAAACACCAAAACTCCGAAGCTCTTCTGTACTGAAAAATTTAATACTTTCCTTGCCGTCTCTAAGGTTCTCCCAAAACTCAGCATGGTTTTTCGCACCTGGAAATTCACACGATATCCCAATAATCGCTACACTGTCCTCATAATAATCCGGAAGATCACCAGTAACATTTTGCATGTGAATAGGCTTATCTGACTTTTCCGCTGATGCTAAAGTCAAAGAGAAACCAGTATCCGCCATTTGCTGTTCAGTGATATATTTACTGATGCCTTTGATCGTTGAGTATTCAAACAAGTCTGTGACAGTAAACTCACAGGATAGTTTATGCTTGATGCGTTCGGCCGCCGTAACAGCGAGAAGCGAATCGCCTCCCACATCGAAAAATCCGTCTTCCTGCTCAATGTCATAAACGTTCAGTACATCTTGCCAAATAGATAAAATAGTTTCCTGTATTTTCATAGAAGCAATATTCCCTTGCCTTGGCTGCTTCGCTGTCACTTTTTGTTTCTTCAGAGTATTTCTGTCTATCTTGCCGTTCGGTGTTAACGGCATATGGTCAAGCTGGGTAAAATAAGAAGGCACCATATAGGCTGGTAAACTGTTTTTTAAATAATTCCGCAACTCCCTTGATGATAGAGATAAATTTGCATCTTTCACTGTATAATAGGCAGCGAGCTTCTCGTCTCCATCCTGTTCAGCTGCAAGAATGACGCTTTCCTGAATAGCCGGATGTTCATTAAGCCGGCTTTCAATATCGCCAAGCTCAATGCGGAATCCGCGTATTTTCACCTGGTTGTCGATGCGGCCGATATATTCAATCCTGCCTCCCGGAAGCCAGCGTGCCATGTCACCAGTTCTATAAAGCTTTGACCCAAGCTCAAAAGGGCTGTCTATAAATCTTTCATTCGTCAATTCACCCTGTTTGTAATAGCCCTTTGCCACTCCGTCCCCCGCAATGCAAAGCTCTCCCGGGACACCAGCCGGGACAGGCGTTAGCTGCGAATCGGTAATATAAATCCGGGTATTTGCGATAGGCCGGCCTATCGTGATGTGAGAGCTTTCTTCATTCACACGCTGGACCGCAGACCAGACTGTTGTTTCCGTAGGTCCGAACATATTCCAGGCTTCGCTGTCCGTATTGAGAAAATGCCGCTTTAGTTTTTCAGGTAAGGCTTCGCCTCCGCATAGAATCTTGACTCCCTCTTCATTTTTCCAGCCTGAATAAAAGAGCATTTTCCATGTCGCAGGGGTTGCTTGCATGATTGTCGGTCTCAAATCTTGTATGTCGCGCTTCAGTTTTTCAACGTCTTTTGTATGTTCAGTTTGGCAAATATGGCACTGCGCCCCCTTTATCAAAGGCAGATATAGCTCTAAAGCAGCTATATCAAAACAGTAAGTTGTCACAGCAAGCAGGCTATCCGCTGATGAAAGACCGGGCGTCTCACCCATGGAAACGAGAAAGTTTGTCAACGCTTTATGCGAAATCATGACACCTTTTGGCATCCCTGTGCTGCCGGACGTATAAATGACATAAGCCAAGTTTTCCGGCTTGACGGTGCGCGAAAGAACACGTCGATCAAAAGCGGCTTGAGCTATATCATCCCAGTCCTGATCTAACAAAACTGTCTGAACCCCATTCCAGCTTAAAGTATTGGCCAATTCGGAAGTAGTCAGTGTAATGGAGACTTCACTGTCCTTCAGCATGTATTCCAATCGCTCAGCCGGATAAGACGGGTCTAACGGCACATATGCTCCTCCTGCCTTGAGAATCGCCAATAAACCCACAATCATTTCCAGCGATCGATCCACATAGATACCTGCCAAGCGATCCGGCCCCGCTCCATGCGCCTGCAAATATATGGCCAGCTGTGTGCTTTTTTCATCAAGCTCCCGATACGTCAATGTTTCACCTTTATAGCTGACAGCCGCCCGATTAGGCGTCTTTTTCGCCTGCTGCTCAAATAACTCATGAAAACACGCATGTGGATAATTCTTTTCAGTAGCGTTCCACGTTCTGAGAATCATTTGTTCCTCTTCGTCAGTTAATAAGGAATACTCTTTTAAAGTCTGAGAAGGACTCCCAACAGCCTGTTCTGTTAAATAAACAAAATGATCGAACATAGCGGAAATAGAAGCGGTATCAAACAGCCCAGTATTGTATTTGATGTTCAGCTCCATTTTTTCTTCTTCTTCCCATAGCTCAAACACCAATTCGTATTCACCCTCTTGATGAATACTCTCAACGAAATCAACAGAAAAGGAATCCTTATATTTACTCAACATACTTTGATAACTTCCAGTTTGAAGAAAATTCTGATAGAAAAAAGCTGTCTGAAAAACAGGTGAACCTGCTTGCTGGCGAGAAATATTCAAATCCCGCACCATTTTTGGAAAAGGATAAGCCGCATGATCCAGTCCGTCGAGGATTGTGAATTGCAATCTCGAAACAAACTCAGAAAAAGTTTCTCCCGCTTTCAGTTCACCCCGGATAGGCAGCATATTGAGAAAATGCCCAATAGAGGAATCAAATCGCTCTTCAGGTCTCACCATCGCAGGCATGCCGACGATCAGTTCTTTCTGATCGCAATAACGGCCTAACAGCATCATATAGCAGCTCAGCAATACTGTTGAAACATTTGTAGAATGCTCTTTGGCAAACGATCTGACATGCTTCATTAAACTGCTGGGCAGCCGCCGAGCGTATGTGTCTTCCTTAAACTCTGAAACGGACGTACTGGTGCTTACAGCCGGCAGCTGAAGATTCGGCAATGTGCCCGATAGCTGTTTCCGCCAGTACGAACGATGTTTCCCGCCGTCTTCACCGGCAAGCATGTACTGTTCCCAAGCGGCAAAATCATGATAAACGGCCGGTGAAACAGACTCTTTCGGCTCCTGTCCTTCTAATAGAAGCTTATAGCTGTCAAAAAGGCTGCGAATAAACGTCAGGGAAGAAATCCCGTCAAAAATAATATGGTGAATAACCACAAGCAAAAAGTGCTCTTCTTCTGATCTGGAAAAAACACGGACGCGCATTAACGGGCTGTTTTCCTTTACATACGGTTCTTTTACTATTTTTCTAAGATAAGCAGTCGTGTCAGACTCTTTCATACCTGAAATGTCTTCTGTTTTGATATCAAGAGACAGCGCCGGCTCATTTTTGAGGCAAGGCACTCCGTCTTTTTCTTGAATCACATGCTTTAATATCGGATGCTGTTTCAGCACATAGTGAAAAGCTTGCTTTAAAGTTTCAAGGTGAAGCGCTGACGTAAATCGAAAACAGAGAGGTACGTGATACGCGCTATTTTCAGGTGACATTTTTTGCAATGTCCACAAACCTTTTTGAACTTCAGAAAGAGGTTGAAAGGCTGCCTGCTTTTTTTTCGCCTCTTCTGATTGGGGTGCGTCAATGCTATCTTTGTCACCAGACAGGCTGCTCCGCAAATCTTCTTTTTCAGACAGATAGTTGGCCAGAGATTCGATTGCAGGATACTTATATAACTCTCTGGCTGTGAGTCTGATGCGGTATTTTTTCTCGACCGCCCGAATAAGCTTCATCATCTTAATAGAGTCAATACCGAGGCTTTGGATATTGGTGTTGGGCTCAATCCAATTGCGGGAAACATGAAGCTCATCAGTAAAACAGCTGAGCAGATATTCCTGTATATCTTCTCTTATTCTTTTGGCATCATCTGCTTCTTGTGTCTCTCCCTCACCGTTTATACGGTTCGGTTTGTGAAGCAAGTGGTCGAACTCTCCATTTTCAAATGCCGTTTTCAGCTGCGTGCGCTGAATCTTTCCTATAGCTGTTTTCGGAATCTCTTCTTTATGCACCGGCAGTAAAAATTCGGGAGTCACACCGATTGTCTGCGTGACATGATACTGTATGTTTCTAAGAAGCTGAACGATTTCATCATCATTCATCTGGGTGGAAGTAACAAAGAAGATAGCCAGCTGATCCGTTGTATTGTTATTCACACGGACAGCACAGGCGGCAGTATAAGAAGTTTCGATTTCCGCTAATTCTTCAACTGCGGATTCAATCGCATGGCTGTAGTAATTGACACCATTAATAATAATCGCATCTTTCGTACGGCCCGTAATGGTTAGACGCCCATTGCGCAAAAAACCGAGATCGCCAGTTTCAAACCAGCCATCCTCCGTAAACACACTCTCATTCAAATCCGGGCGCCGATAATATCCGCTGGTAACAGAGAGGCCGGAGACTTGAAAACGGCCGATCTCGCCTTCCTCAACCAATTCATTATGGTCATCCACAATCCTCATGGAGAACCCAGGAATCGGGGAGCCTATTTCCACAAAACCATCATCATCGCTTGTTGCGGCACGGGTAAACTCACGAGAGAAAATCACGCCGGATGAAGTTTCGGACATGCCCCATGCAGGGCGAATCGCATCAGCAGGCAATCCGTGAGGTTCTAAAAGCTCTAGCATTCTGCGCCCGACTTTAGCGACCATCGCTTCACCGCCATTGAGCATATAGCGCATGGATGACAGATCCCAGTTTCGATTTTTCATTTCATCAGAAAAATCAGTGACCAGTCCGAAAGCAAAATTCGGCGCCCACGTAACAGAAGCACGGTAATGATCAATCCAATCAAGCCATTTTAGAGGTTCCATCAAAATCGTTTCACTTGCGACGTTGATTTCTTGGCAGCCAAGATAAACATCCCGCAAATGAAGCATCCCGATGCCTCCGACATGATCAAACGGCATCCAGTTAAACGTGATATCCTCTCTTGTAAAACCTTGCATTTGAATAATGCCTTTCACCATGCTTAAAATATTTTTGTGATTGAGCATGACTGCTTTGGGAGTGCCCGTACTCCCTGAAGTCAGCAGCAGAAGCGCCAAATCTTCAGGATGAGCTTGATGCCAGTCGGTTTCCATCTCATCACAGTAAAGATCCTCGACAGCCAAGGCGCGAAAACCTTCAAGTTCTTGCTCTTTTGCCCAATCAATCATTTCCTGAAGCAATTCCCGACTCGTAATCACCGGCGGCCGGTCAAGAAGTGTCCATGCGTCTTTCAGCTTTTGAGTCCCGCTGTTCGACTCTGTGTACGTTGGGGCTACAGCTAAAGGAGCCGGAACAATTCCAGTTGAAACACAGCCCCAGAAAGCAGGGATAAATTGTGAATTGTCACCAAGCTGCAAGATCACATTATCCTTTGCTCTCAGGCCAGATTGACGGAGCCCCTTCACAATACGCAGCGCGTCCTTCCATAAACGGCCGTAAGATTGATGAATCTCAGTTCCATCCGGCTGCAGATAAATGATCCCCTTTGTTTCTCCAAGCTCCGCTGCAGTTTTGTATAAAACCTCGGGTATTGTGGCCGGTTGATCTTCGGATATATGTAATGGCTCCCCATAACTGACAGAGGGATTAGCTAATCCGCGGGTATTCACATCATTTCTCATAGAGCTGCCTCCATTTCACCTGCACATTTTTATGTATCACACGACGATCATTTTTATTTTCAATTAATTCCCATACAAACCTGTGATTCTCGTTTTGACTTCGTCTTGATGAAATGTTTTCTCATGCATAACGAGCTCCTGTTCTATCACGCTGGGAAGCTGCTCGCGAAGCGGCGCAACCAAGTGGTCTTTTAGTGTAATTAAGGAGTTTCTCGGTTTTTCCGCCAGCTCACGCGCCAGCTCCACAGCATACTCCAAAACTTCAGATCGAGGGAGGACTTTAAAGGGTATTCCTCTTTTTTCGAGATCGGCTCCCCGGTAATTGCCTGCATTCATTAATAACTCCTGCGCCAAGCTGAACCCGAGTTTTTGGGGAACGATAAAAGTAGCTCCCATACCCGGTGTAAACCCGTATTTCATAAAATTAGCGGTATACACGCTCTCCCTGCTCAGAATAACAAAATCAGCAAAGAGCCCCATGACAAAGCCGCCCCCAATTCCGTGACCCTGCATGGCAGCAATGACGGGAATTCTGCAATCAAGTGCCAGAGAATAGAGATTGTCATCAGTAAACTTGGTGATTCCTTGCTGGATTCTCAGCAAACCTTCTTGTGTTCCGCCTGAAGCAAAATAATTGTCGTATCCCGTTAAAATCACTGCTTTATAGCTTTGTTGATTGCGAATGAATTCGAACGCTTGAATTAATCCGTCTGTGAGTTCTTGCGAAAACGCGTTTTTATGAACACGGTCATGCATCTTGACCTGAATAATAGCGGGCTCGATTTCAAAAAGCTCTACAACAGAATGCGTCATGATGTCCTCCTAACGGTTTCTGATTGTATGTATTTCACACAAGTTTACGGGCTCTTCTCCCAAGGGAACTGCCCCGTTTCAACGTACCTAATGATTCCCATTTGATTTTGAGGGTCGGAAAACATGTCTTGATTTTCAGTTAAAGCCATGGATTTCGTACGCCGCGGGCGGTCATCCAATGTATTGATAAACTGTTTATACCGCGCAATTGCCTTTTTATTTAACCGCCGCAAGCGCAATAAATGCTTTCTTAGCAGGACCTCGCTTTGAGCGTCACAGGCATCTACCAAGCCCCATTCCATGGCTTCCTGAACAAAAATCGGTTTTGTCATTAATGTCATATAATGCGCTTTTTGATAGCCGATCCTGCGAATCAGAAATGGCAGCACACAAGCTGGATAAAGACCAAATAATAACTCGGACAGACTGAATGATGCAGTTTGATCCGCAATGACAATATCACTGGCAGCCACAAATCCAAGACCTCCGGCATTTACTTTTCCACGCACATGTGAAATGGTGACAAAAGGACCAGTCTGCAATTTCAGCCACAAATCATAGAGAGGTTCTTGAGCACTCGCTTGTTTTCTGCCGCTTTTCATCTCCTGATATATTTCTTGAAAATCCGCTCCGAAACAAAATACCTCCGGGAGCCCCTCTAAAACAATGACCGTAACGGAAGATGTCTCACATTGATTCATCACATGTAAACATTCATCGATTAATTGGTCATTGATCGTATTATTAGCGTCAGGACGATGAAAGGTTAGATAGCAAATTGACTCTTGAAACCGGACCTTAATCGTTTTGTATGTCACGACATCCACCTGTACTTGCGATGAAACTCAGAAATTTCTTCTAAAAACAGCCTCGGCTTTTCTTGATGAAACTGCAATACCCCCGGAATCATCTCAAGATCCAGCTTGACATTACGAGTTCCGAACCGGACCATCCCGCTTCCCTTGAACAGCGTTTCATACTCATCCATTGAAAGATGATATCGATTGTCCAAGTGCTTCTCGATTTCAAATAAGCGCTGGCGTTGTTGGCCTTGAGGCGTTGCAATTCCGCTGTAAAATTCAGAACAGCAGCCTGAACCATAGGAGAAACAGCCGATTCGTTTAGGCGAGTCAAGCTGCGCTTTGTCAATAGTGCTAGCCAACGCCAGAAGCAATGCGGCTCCCATAATGTTTCCGACCCTTTGGCAGTAGAGCAATCCAGGCTGTACCCGTTTTAAAAAATCAGTTTCTATCTCAGCCGTTTTCGCCTTTGCCATCTTACGCATCATTGTTCGGTGCGCCCCTTTCACCATCCCGCCAAAAGGCGTATGGTAGGCTAGATATTGAAACGTATCTTGATAATGAGCCCCGGGTACACGTTTTTGATATTCCAAGAACGTTTGTTCACAGCAATCCAAATATGACATTAAAGACAGGTCAGCATCTCCCGCCTCACTGTCGGGAATGGGACGGCACGTATCCATCACTTCGTAGCCGTAATAGCCGTTTGCCCCGGGATCAACTTGAAACACCTCGGGATTTTCGCCTATCAAAACAGCCACTGCTCCCGCTCCGGCACTCGGCTCGGCATAGGACCAATCCTCACTTAAAGCGTCTCCGCCTTCAGCGATTAAAAAACGGGAAATATCACTGGCGATGACCAGTGCTTTGGCACCCGGAGACGTCTGGGATAATATAAAATTCACTGCCATTTGAAATCCGGCAGTTCCTGAATAACAGGCTTGCTTTATTTCGAACAAACGGCAGTTGCGATTGAGCCCTAAATGTTCATGGATATAGGTGCTTAACGATTTTCCAAAATCGATCCCAGATTCGGAACAGGTGATCAGCAATTCAATCCTGTCCTTCTCTGCGTCACTTAGTGAATCAATAATCGGTTTAGCCGCATTCACTCCAAAGGTCACAGGATCTTCGTAAGGCAGTGCTACCGCTTTTTCTTTCATTAATAAATTTTCAAATCTAGCAGTATCTAAATGTCTGTACTTGGCTAATTGCATGACATCAAGGTATGCCGTTCCGCCAAAGACATTCATCGCTTCTATTCCAGCAGAAACCATTTATGATTCGCCTCCGCATTTTTCAATGTTTTGTATACAAACAGCGGTATTCATTCCGCCAAAACCCATGCTTAAACTCAACGCGTTTTTTATGTCGTGTGAAATTGATTGATCCGTCACCCAATGCAAGGAAGGATCAATTGGATCATGTAAATTCCGGCTCGGATGCAGGCGTGATTCTTTCATTTGAAGCAGTACAGAAATAATCTCAACAATGCCTGCTGCACTGAGCCCATGCCCGGTTATTGATTTTGTTGCATTTATATAAGCATGAGAAAGACCGCAAGCATGCAGCGCCTTCAATTCAATTTCATCTCCAATGAAAGAACCCGTGCCATGAGGGTTTATGTAATCAATTTCTTCAGGTGTGAGACCGGCTCGCTCCAATGCCTTTTGTATAACATAGATCTCCCCTTCTAAAGAAGGATCAGGATTGCGGTTCCCGTCTACTTTGATTGACCATCCAGACAATGCAGCATAGGGTTTTACGCCCCGGCGGACAGCCGTATCTTTTCGTTCTATCACCAATGCGCCGCAGCATTCTCCATAAATAAATCCATCTCTGTTCTGGTCAAAGGGACGGCACGCGTTTTCCGGCTCATCAGCATATTTATCCGTTCCCATAGCGCCTAAAGCCCTGAGCGCCTCACATTCCATATAGGAAATATCCATTAACGCCCCCAGTGCGATGCAAATATCAACCTCTCCTGACAGGACTTGCTGAATTGCTTGAATCACCGCTAACTGGCCGCTTGCGGAAGCACCTCCCGCCGTATAAGCTAAACCGGTGATTCCAAACTGTTCTGTACAAAGACCGCAAAGATCGCTATCCATAAAAGACAGTGCATATGCTGGCGACATGAAACCAGAGCGGTCCCTATAATTCTCATAAAGCTGGAGGGTCTCTCTTTGCTGAAAGTTCGATCCTCCTGCTACCAGCCCGATACGTGCGGAACCAGCATCGTCTAACTTCGCCTCCTCCCAGGCCTCTGAGAGAGTAACCAAAGCAGCTCGGCTGGAAAATGACGCTTTTCTTAGCAGTTTCTTAGAAAGACGGTCCGGATAAGATAACGAAGGAATTTCAGCCCCAATAAACCGGCTGTCTTTTTGTCTGCCAGGACGCTGCATCACTTCAAAGGCATGCCTCCCAGACAACAACGAAGAAACAAAAGCCTCTTTTCCTTGGCCGATCGCTGCCGTTACTCCGACACCGGTCACCAGAATCTCAGGCGGATTGTACTTTATCATATAGCACCTCAGCTAATTCGCCGATGTTGTTCACACCAGACAGCTCGACACGAGGGATTTTTAATGATAAATCCTCAAGCACCATGGTTATAATTTCAGCCCTGTCTACAGAATCAGCCCCTAAATCAGCTAATCGGTCTTCAGGCTCAAAACGGTGTCCGTCCAATTCCGGAAGAACCTCACAAATATTAGTAATCAATACTTCGAAGACTTTCTGTTTATTCATAACGTTTGTCTCTCCTTTAAATGGAATGTTAAACATGCAGGCTCGGCCCATTTTTTCGCAATATTCAATCTTTTATTATTGCACAATAGACTTTAAAGCGCCTTTTGAGAAAATAATGCAATTCTGTCGTTAAGTAACTTTGCGGTTTCTGTCATTAATATTTTCCCGATGTCATCCACATGACGGTTCCGCCAGCTCTCTAATTCCGAGCCTTTCACCCATTGATTAAAAGCCCCTAACGCCGGGCCGCAGTGAACTTGATAATCGACTTTAGACTCTTCGCTTCCGCTGATCGCCAATTGCGAGCTGTACCTAAAGTACCATCTGAAAATCAATGCCATCTTATGTTTCGGATTCCGTTCAGCCTTCTCAATCTCTGCCGATGGATAGTGTAATTTAATATCTTCATATATTTTTTCGATACTGCGTTTAAAATATTTCTCCTCAAGCTGAGTTAAGGTCTTTTGATCGATCTCACTCAATGATCCAAATCGCTGGTAAAGTTCATGCAGCTTGCTGGCTCGCGATGGAAAAAACACACCTTTTTTTAGCACTTGCACTTTGCTGCCCGATTCGAACATATCACCCGCTGGCGCATACGCCGTATCTTGAACATTCATTTGCTGCAATAAATCTTTCACTCTGTCACTTGTGGCCGCTTCAACCGTACACTGATTGATTGAGCCGGTTAAGATAAAATCAGCACCGAGCATAAAGGCAGCCATCGCCGCCTCAGGAGTTCCTATCCCGCCTGCCGCACCGACGCGTATTTTTTTGTTATATCGATACTTTTTCATCATTTCGTCTCTTAATAATGTCATCGCCGGCATCAAGCTGTATGCGACACCGCCGTCCGTATGACCGCCTGAGTCTGCTTCCACACAAATATCCTCTGCCACAGGGATCTCCCACAATAACTCAGCTTCACTAGTTGTGATTTTGTTTTCTCTTAAAAGCTTTTCTACCATATTCTCCGGCGCAGGACTCATAAAGGATTCGGCAACCTCCGGCCTTGAGATTTTCGCTATCATTCGATTTGCACATATCACTTCACCGTTTGGACGCCGTTTCAATCCTTTTGCGCGGTATCTTACTAAAGCAGGAGTGACACTTAGAAATGCGGAGGCTTCCAAATGTCTCACATTATGTTTCAATAAAAGATCAATCATTTTTTCTTCTGATTCAATATGCTTCATATTGTGCACCAGGTTAATGCCATAGGCTTGTCCCTGCCCCAATTCGCCTTGAATAGACAGAATCGCGTCCTCAACGTTATTCAGATCCAAACCGCCCGTGCCAAAGAACCCCATCATCCCCGCTTTTGACATCTTTACAACCATTTCTTTCGAAGCAATACCGCGGTACATTCCTCCTGCAAGATAAGCATATGTAAGTTGATAGTCTTTTTTAAACTCGGCACTTCCTAATGAATGAGCTGTAATCTCAGCAGACATTCGAGCTGAATGGGCGTCAGTTTCTGCTTGTTCATTTTGCTGGCCGGGAAAGGCATTTTTCTCTGTTGTATCAGCATGATGTGTTAACGGCTCCGCTTCATTTTTTATGCGGGTAATTAAGCCGGTTAACACCTTTCCAGGACCGACTTCTTCAAATTCCATTGCTCCTCTTCCCATAAGATAACGAATGCTGTCTGTCCATCTAACCGTGCTGTTCATTTGTTGAGACAGGGTCTCTTTCAGCCTTTCCTGTTGATAAGGCTCTGCATAAACATTCGAGATAACCGGAAAAGACAAAGGTGCAAAATGGAATGTTTCTATAAATTGCTTAAATTCTTGTTTTGCTTCATTCATATACCTGGAATGAAAAGCTCCGCTTACGTTTAACGGGTGGAACAGCTTTACATCCTGGATGGTTTCAAAAACAGCTCCCGCTTTTTCAATATCTTTTTTTTGCCCGGAAATCACAATTTGCCGAGGTGTATTCTCATTTGCCACATCAATCGTATGTAAATGATGTTCTTCTAATACGGCTGCAACTTGTTCCTTATGTAAACCGATCACCGCAGCCATACCGCCTCCAGTAATCCGTCCCATCAGCTCGCCTCTTTTTTTCACCAGCTTTAAGCCTGTCCCAAAGTCAAATGCGCCTGCTGCAAACAGCGCGTTGTATTCTCCTAAGCTATGCCCCGCCGCAAAATCAGGTCTTTCGCCGGTCTCCTCCAGCTTTTTCAAATAACTGAGTGCATTGACCACGTATAAAGCCGGCTGAGTATATTGAGTATGATTGACATCGAAATAGCCTTTTTCAGTACAGAGTTTTTTGATTGAATATCCAAGTATTTGATCTGCTTGGTCGGTCAAATGCTGATATTGCTCAAAAAGTCCTTGTCCCATTCCTTTTTGCTGGGAGCCTTGTCCTGGAAAAACATATGTAATCATCTTGTTTACTTCCTTTCTAGTTTCTGTAAACGCTCAACCATCTCCAGATTTTTCAGCTCCTGATGAAATGGTGTGATGATTGAATAACAGCGATTCGCTGAATCTCCCGAGATTAATTGTTTAACAAACGCAGCTAAGGTTCCTGAAGGCCCCAAATCAATGAAATGGCACGTATGCTGACTTTCCAAAAAATGAATAGCTTCCCGAAATCTCATTGGTCTTCTTACAGTATCCCAAAAGAAATCGTTATGAATCTCGCGAATGCTGCTTCCCGTTAAACAGGATACCAACGGGATTTTAGGGTGTTTAAAAGATTTTGATCTTAAAAATTCTTTATATGCATCTTCTGCAGGATCAATAAGGGAAGAATGAAATCCGTAGGATACTGGCAGCGGCTGGCAGAGAATCTCGTTCTCTCTCAGGACATCAGTGATCTGCTGTATGTTTTCTCTTTCTCCCGAAATGACAAAGTGCGAATCATAATGAATGGAGGTTAATTCACTATTTTCAAATAGATGCGGATGATCAAGTAATAGTTGCGGTTTGTCGAGTATAGCCAGCATTTTTCCTTTATCGCAGTATTTTTCGATGACGGTAGCCTGTTCAAGTATGCATTCCAGTATCTCTTTTGCGTCTAAAACACCGGAAGCAGCAGCTGACGCGAATTCTCCCAGACTTGTCCCCAGCACGTAATCAGGCTGGATTCCCTTTTCTGCGAAAATCCGATATAAAGAATACTCAACCATAAAAATAGCGGGGTGCGTATAAAGGACACGGTCAAACGGATCCGATATACGCTTAGCGGGATGATACATTTCATTGACTATAGATATGCCGATTCGCCGAGAGACAATGGCATCCATTTCAAGCATACATTGGCGAAAAACGGTGTTTCCGCTGAATAATTCTTTTCCCATATGATAGTACTGAGAGCCTTGTCCGGAAAACATAAAAACGAGTGGTTCATTCATTTGTATAACCTTCTTTTTTATGTATTTAAAGGTGAGTTACGGAAATATGATGATGCTGGCTGGCTGTGAGAAAAGCCTCGTTATATGGTTTATAACATGAATGGAAAAATGCTTTGGTTTTGTTGTTCTGGATGTGGAAGCTCGTTAATGAAGTGATCTTGGAAGTATCTGAATTTGATGTGAATCATTTTGGCATCGCCAAAAACATCGACTCTATTATGACTTAGATGTTTTTGAAATAAAGGGCGGTTCTCTTGAAAGGAGAGCGATGGTTTATCGTAATATAAAAACTGACTGCGATAGTGCAAATGTCCGCTAGAGAGCGAACTTTGTTATCAGCCTCTTTATGTAACAGTATATAAATTCTTTCAGTTTTAACAGTGTCTATCGAATCATGCATCACGTATACTTTAGACCCGAATTTGAGGCCTTTTGGTATAGAAATCGGTTTAGCGTGTCATAGGTTCCGCATCTGTTTCAATGCGGCGGATCAATCCTGTTAACACATTTCCCGGTCCTATTTCCTCAAACTCCATTTGACCTTTTTCCATTAAAAAGCGTATGCTTTCAGTCCATTTTACCGAATGGTTGATTTGATCCGCCAGTGTCGGCTTAATTACTTCAGAAGAGTACGGTCTGGCATATACATTAGAAATAACCGGAATAGACAAAGGAGCAAAATGAAAAGTGTCAAGAAACTGTTCAAACTCCTGCTTTGCATGATTCATGTATCTGGAATGAAACGCACCGCTGACGTTTAAGGGGAGAAACATCGTAACGTCTGTTTTGGCTTCAAAGATGGATGCGGCTTTGCCAATATCTTCTTTTTGACCTGAAATCACAATTTGATAAGGAGCATTTACATTCGCAATGTCAATCGCATGTAAATGATGATCTATCAAAACCTCTGAAACCTGTTCTTCATTTAGTCCCATAACGGCCGCCATACCGCCGTTGCTTACCATGCTCATCAGCTCGCCTCTTTTTCTGACAAGCTTTAACCCCGTCTCAAAATCAAAGGCTTCAGCCGCAAATAGCGCATTGTATTCTCCAAGGCTGTGCCCGGCAACAAAATCGGGTTTTATGTCTGTTTCCTGTATTTTTTTCAGGTAGCTTAATGCGTTCACTACATATAAGGCCGGCTGAGTAAATTGCGTTTTGTTTAAGTTTGAATAAGGATTCTCTATGCATAGGCGTTTGATAGAATACCCTAAGATCTCATCTGCTTGTGCCGTCAGTTCTTTAAACTCATCAAATAACTCACTGCCCATTCCCTGTTTCTGTGAACCCTGTCCCGGAAAAACATATGTGATCATTCTATTAAAGCCACCCTTCCCCGCATATATAATTACCTGCTGACTTACGTTATAGAAAATATAAGTATTGCCCCGGATAAATAGTAGCATGTTCATGTTGATGGTAACCTCTGTAAATATTATCCGTCAAGTTAATTTTTCCTACACTTTCCATCGTTTTTTCTCTGCATTTTTCCATAAAGGTATAAAGAATCAGGACACGCTGTAAAACATAAGAAAATAGACCTGCATATCATTTGTGCCAAAAGATGATGATACATAAGCTTCATTTCATTACTTAATAAAATCAACCCGTGCTTTGTCATCATTTTTCAAAAGGCAAATCTTTCGGATGCAGAAAGAAAATAGTCTAATAGAATGATTTCGGGAAAAACTTATTTAAAATCAAAAATGCCTCTTTGGTTTTTTCTATTGCGGAATTTCACAAAATATTCTCTTTTATCAATCTGAAAATAAATATTATGTTTTAAAAGCTCACCTATTGTTTGCCCTGGTGCTTGACCAAATGAATGCCCCGGATAAACCCGCACTTCTGGGGAAACGATGGATTTTATCCTCTGAACACTATCGAACATATCATCTGCGGAACTGCCATGATCTTCACATATCCCGCATCCTTCCGTAAAAATCGTATCTCCTGTGAATATACTTTCTGAAAACAAATAACACATCCCGCCGGCTGTATGCCCAGGTGTAAGCAGACATTGCGCTTTCGTCATTCCTATGCTGATGGTTTCACGGTCTTGAAGAGCAATTAAGTTTTTGCATCTGAATTGGTAAAAGTCGATTTCTGTTTTCGACATATACACTTGAGGATGAAATAATGCCGAGAGCGGCTCAACAAGATTTACATGATCAAAATGAGAGTGCGTTAAAAGAATTGCTGATAAATCAACCTCCAGCTCAGAAAGTTTATTAGTTATTTTACTCAATTCCCATGATGGATCAACAACTATCGCAGATCGGCTTACAATATCTTCAATGATGTAACAATAGTTAGTCCACCTGTGATGAAATGTTTTGATCGTATGTACCGCATAAGTAACCATTTTCACCATTCCTATCAATATGAAGTTCTTTCATTCTCTCTTCCATTCCCACTTTACCAAACGGCATGCGGCTTTTCCATTCTTCAATTCATTCTTGCAGTTACGGCTTGATTCTCATAAAAAAAGTTATTCTTTTTGGAGACTTGTCCATTAAGAATAACTTTTTGCAGTGACCTATTCACTCTTGGGCTGATTCATCCACGCATATAGATTGTAAATGCTGCATCATAACACGTTTGATCCGTTCTTTATTCACACGGCGAGGGTCAAACATCGCATGTAAAGCCAAGCCATCAATTAAGGCGTACAGCCTCTCTCCTTCTATTTCTTTATCAGCATGTTTTTGCAATAAATGAAGCTGGTCCAAGTAGTCAATCAGATTTCGAATTGCATTGTAAATTTCGTCATGTCCCGCATCAAACATATTGTCTTTATGTCTCGCATAAACAGTAAAAGCAAACCATACCTCCATCTCTCTAATCGTTTCAGCATTTGTCGGGACAATTTCAAGCAGTATGTGTAACACTTTTTCTTTAGGCGGCAAATCATGGGCAGCAATTTCATGAATGCGGGCTGTCACCTTTTCTTTCACAAGTTTCATTGCAAAAACAAGCAATTCATCCTGAGTTGAAAAATAATGGCGAAGCGCACCTAACGACAGTCCTGCTTCTTTGGCAATGTTTCTGACTGAGGCCCCCTCCATCCCTCGTTCTAAAATCACCCGCCATGTCGCTTCTGCAATGTGTTTTCTTCTTTTTTCATGGTCAATTTGTTTTGGCATATCTTTATTTTACCAAGAAAAAAATCAGAGAGCAATTTTTATAATACAGTTGTTTTATAAAAACGTAGATGGTAAAATCATATTAAATAATACAACTGTATTGGAAAGAGGGGAACAGATTGAACAGTGTCGCTTGGATGATTGTCTTCTGCGAAATAGGATTTTGGGTTGTAATAGTGTTAGGCCTTGTCGTACGCTATCTATTTAAACAAGATAAATTAGGGCTGCTTCTTTTTGCCTTAACCCCTGTCATTGACCTGATTTTGTTAATAATGACGTCTGCGGACTTATACAGCGGAGCCGTTGCGACTACTGCACACGCGATTGCGGCAGTGTACATCGGCGTATCGATTGCTTTCGGCAAGCAAATGATCCAATGGGCGGATGAAAAATTCCGTTATTATGTAACAAAGCAAGGCTCAAAACCGCTTGTGCGCTATGGAATGGATCATGCGAAACATTATGCGAAAAGCTTGATCAGACATGTGCTCGCTTATCTTATTGGTGCCGGGCTGCTGGCCGGGATGATTTATTTTATTAATGATGCTGCCCGTACCGAAGCGCTGAGCAGTGTTTTAAAGCTATGGACAGTCATTCTGGGCATTGATTGCCTGATCACCGCCAGTTATTTTATCTGGCCGAAAAAAGCGAAATCTTCAAAAAATCTCAGAAGTTAAAATAAGTCTTACTAAAAAATCCTTTTTCAATAGAAAAAGGATTTTTTCACTTTTGTAAATATATGTTACACTTTATGCAAGTCATCTAGATAAGGAGCTTATATGAAAAAAGCCTCTGCTTTCTCAGTATACCTGTCGGATTTTCGCTTTTTTCATTAGGCACTTGCCTAGGAAACATATCTGTTTTTATTATTATTTTAGTATATTCGGGATGAGTTCTGCTGTATTGTGAATCACTAACATGTAAGGAGTGTAATACGTGAGCCAGAAAGAACACGGCACGCCATTTAAAGACTTAAAACCAAGCTCAAAAATAACAGTGATTGTATCCATTGCCCTCCTTATCACAATTGCAGCTGCTGTGATCTTCGGCGGTTATTTCTTCGGCATGAAAGGGCTATTTGCCATTCTCGGCATTACATACGATTCCAATCAAACCTTATTGTTTTTTATATTGGGATGCTTTGCTGCCGGACTGGTCATAGATCCTCTAGCAAAAGTCGTTTCTCTGATAATGATCCATTCACTTTCTATCAGAAAAACAGCACTTTTCACATGTGTTTTTTATTTCATCGCTAATTTCATAACAATCTGTTTAGTAGATTACTTTATGGATTCTATTTATATCCCGGACGCATTACTCTTTGTCATATCAGCATTTATGGCGTTCATTGAACTAGCATTTGATGATCAGCCTAAAACATAAAAAGATATAAAACCGCTTGTGATTGATTCAAGCGGTTTTATGCTGTAATGACATTTTCGTCGCCTCACTTTCCTATATAGTCAACGAGAAAGTGTAAAACAATTAGAGGAATGAAACCTGGAATGCAAAACAAAAATCAAAATATGTCTAAAAACTTGTTATGGTTTCGTTTCTTCTTGTTGCTGTGTCTAGTGTGCATCACAGCCCCGGCTCCGGGTGAGGCAGGAATGGGCAACCAGAGGCGGTTCAAGGCTTAAGAGCATAGCCCTCACTCTTTGTCCTTTCATTCGCGAGTGAAGATACATATGAAATCTTTTTAATGAATTTTGTTTAGTCATCTTTAATTCTCCTTCGAATATTTTGTATCCTATTCATAATCTCTCCTTTGCCAATATAAAAAGACACCCAATCGGATGTCTTACTCTCTTTCTACTAGAACGCCTGTAATCATCGGTGTCTCTTCACCTTCTTGCACCGGGCCGTAATCTGAAACCTTATCGCCCTTAGTTAATGTTAAGTAACTCATGTTCATCACTAGATACAAACACTTTTCACCATCTTCTTCCTGAGAAATTATAAACGAATCCAAAGCACCACCTTCATCCGTTACATTCTCGACTGTGCCAGTTATCTTCACAACTTTATCAACTGGTGGATCGTTTACATTTAATTCTTCGTATGACGCTTGAGTAGCAATTTCCTTTACTGTTTCGTTAACTTCTGCCTGTGCTGTGTCTGTAGACTCGTCTTCTTGAGTAACACCAGCATCAACTATAGACAACCCATCTGTGTTTGATTCCTTGTTTATTTCATTCTGTTTCGTAGTGTCAATGTTTTTCGTTTCATTGCTGGTTGAACAGCCAGCAAGCAGTCCAATAGATATCAAAGTAATTATTATTTATGTATTTCATGTAACTCCCTCCATTATGAGAAGAGTATACCTTACATGATTGTTTCAAACTACTTTTTAATAGACAAAAGTTAATCCCTCCCCCATACGTTCCTTTCCTCTGTTTACATGTGCAACTGCATCGCGCAACTACCTAAATAAAAAAGCACCCCGAGGGATGCTTTTTTATTTTCTTTTCACATCAAATTGTGTTACAAGTCGCATATTAACATTTGCTATACGCTTACCATCTTCAAACTCATACCAATGTTCACATTCTTGCAATTCTTTTATAAGTGCTTTCTCAGATTCTGCAAATACTTTAGCTGTTCTTAAATTTTCATTATCAAACCAAAAAACAACTTCAAATTTCATAAACTTTCACCTCTTGATTTATTATCAGACAAGAGGACTAGAAATGAAACAGTTCGCAAAATTTGTCGAACGATTCCCTTTTAATCACATATTTATTCCTTTCTAAACTGCCATCCGTACCGCCAATTGTCTATCCTGATATTTACCGGAAGCAGTTTACAGAGAATATAAAAAGCGCCTTCCCCACGACGGGAAAGCGCCTTAACGAATATAAAATAAAATTTAAGATAATAATTTTATTTGAGCGTAACACCTTCAACACTTTATTTGCACTTAGTTAAAGCCTTGCGTTAGACCCATTCAATCTTTAATTAATATACGCAAGGCTTTACACATCAATACCATTCACCTACATACTTCATTTTTTTTCTTTATTTTTTCTTTTTTTACTATCAAATAAACCAAATGCAACTGCCAATGCAATAATCATTGCAGCATACCAAGGCCAATCCATCACATCACCACTTTCTATAAAAGTAATCTGCCAAATAAGGCTAATCAAATACGACACTAATATTCATACGATCTTAATGAGTTGTTGGTTTCATTAAATAATATTCCCTCTAAACTGCCACCGCACTCAAGTCGTAAACCGCCAATAGTTCTCCTCGAGATTTACCGGAAGCAGTTTACAGAGAATATAAAAAAGCACCCCACTGGATGCTTTTAACAGAACTTACCTATACATTTTTTCGCTAGTGACTCCAAGATATATAACCAACTATTATCAGAACTTCCGTTTCGATTGATATACTCAGGGAAATTAATTGTTGTTCTAAAGTCAAATTTTGAATGTACAATACTATTTCTAAATTCATATAAAGCTTTAATAAAAATGCATTTATTGTTTTCTTTAATTAAGTTTTCTTTATAGGCAAATTCAATATCCTGATCAATTTCTAGATTTTCTAATAAATGAGTAAGAAGGGCTTCCTCCTTTTTCGTAAAAATGCTTTGTATATTTTTCATGAAAAAATATTCATTTCCGTCTTTATTATAAGTTCCGACATGATCAAATATTTGATTTCTTATCTATCATCACATAAACCAAGCTCTTCAAGATCAACAGTTAAATTAATATTTATCCTTTATATATGGTGCATTTGAAAAGTCTATATTTAATAAATCAACATCATCTACCAGGCTTTCATAGTAATCATAAAACATATCCTCATAATTAGACATTTCTATTTTTCTCCATTCTGTCAATTATAAATAACATTATACGTAAATTATAAATTATGTTCAATGCGACAAAAAAATCAAGCTATATTGAAAAGGTTCTAAAAGAACCTATCTATATTGTTAATTGTAGTCTACATTCAATTAAAAACGCCTTCCCGATTGGGAAAGCGTCTGTCGGTTTATAACCTATTACCATAATACTTTATTTAAAACAAAATGGTGTGCCGTTAAAATGCCAAATTTGCACCAAAATTATTTTCTGTCATTCCTCTACTCAAAAGAAACACCACCCCTGCCAAGATGAATCTTAATACATGCCCTTTTGTTCTAAACGTGAAGCAGTTGCGCCTCTACTCATACTATTCACCACCCAAAATGTAGTATAAAAGAACATCAAACCATACCTTTTTGTTCTTTCTTTGATCCAGCACCTCTACTCATCCTGTTCACCTCCTTTAATAAATATCTGGTTCATCAAAATAATGAAAATCATCTTCTATTTTTCTATTACAATCACTACAACAGAACCAATAACCCCACTCATCTTCTATTTGTGTATGTGGTCCTGATCTATTTTCACACTTACAAAATTCATTCTCGCTGCTCACAAACTTACATCCATCTGCCATTTTATACTAATCATATCAGCTTCATTTCTCACAATCACGAATTAATTAACACTAACTTTTATACATATCCACATTATCCACGAATTACCCATATGTTTTATACTGTGCAACTCATCGAACTGAGCCATCCCCTTGTCCTCTCTGTTTTTAACCAATATCCCTAAAATGAATTACACACCTGTTTTTTTTGAGGAATTGACGAAAAATGCAAAGAAAAAGGCCATCCTTGTTGTTTTAGATGAGCCGGGTTATATTTTAAACTTCTTCATGGCGTTGTTCATTGCGTCTTGATTGATTCCGATATATCGCAGGGTTGTCCGTTGGTCAGAGTGATTAAATATCTCCTGCAGCATAGCAACGTCCTTTATCTGTTTATAAAAGTGATAGCCAAATGTTTTCCTCAACGTATGTGTGCCAATGTCATCTAACCCCACGTACTCAGCAGCCGCCCTGAGAATCTTGTATGCCATCGACCGGGATATTGGTTTGTTAATCCCTTCACGGCTTTTAAAGAGAAACTCATGGTCCTCTTTCCCTTCGACATATGTCTTAAATGCTCTTTGAAGAGCTGCGTCATGTCGATTCTCTTTTTCGTTTTCTTCCCTATGAGATTGAAGTATGGCTGTTTAGCGTCTCTTACTCTCAGCTGCAGAATATCCGATATGCGGAGTCCTGAGTTGATACCAGTCACAAATAGCATGTAATTTCTCATGTTTTGCTCTTTTAAAAACCTCTTGATGTAGAAGATACATTCCGGATCACGTATAGGCTGAACAAAATTCATTAAGAAGCCGCCACTTTCTTGTAGACTTCTTCTCTCAGAGCAAACGCCAGCCGATAGAGAGCTTTTGCTTTTATACAATAATACTTGCGCTGACTCAGGCTCATTTCTGCATATACCTCATAATCATACATTTCTTCCGATTGCATATAGAGCATGAAAATGATCTGCCGTTCTCTTTGAGAAGTCCGGTTAACAGCCCTTTGAATCCTTTTCAAGAATTTGTCTCGCTGTATCTCCCAATCAAGACGCTTTTATGCTGCATCTTCCGTCGATGAATGAAATTCATTCGTAATGCTCGGCGGAACAATGCTGTAAGTAGGTGTAACCTATGGCAAAAAATCACCTGGCACCTGTAAGAGATATAACCGGTATTGATCCAGCAGCTTCTCTATTTTTAATTTAGTCGCTTCTTCGTCAATCTTAGGAATGTTTAATGTTAATTGATTCATATTTTTACCCTCCCGTTTATTTACGTCTTAAAGCCCCGCCTTTGCCTCTTTTCAATGTTTGCCTATCTTGTGGCCCATCATTTGCCGCCAAAACCATTCTGAGCGCTCCTGCTCGTTTTTATTGGGCTTTTTCTTCCTCTTCTTCATGCCACCCCTCCGTTCAAATAAAAAACGGACACCAACCAAAGCACAGATTTCTCTGTACAGTGATTAGTGTCCGCAGGCGTGTAAGACATACTCATGCAATCATGTTGTTAGAAAGTGATGCAGATCTTAAATATGTAAGTGAACGACTAGGCCATACTACAGTCAATATGACTGCTGATGTTTATATTCATATCACCAAAAAACACAATAAAAAAAGCATTGATCAATTCGAAGAATATCTCAATGCTTGAAAAATGTATGGGTAAAATATGGGCAAAGGGTATATTCCCCTTCGCCAAACCCCGCTACATCACACGTTTAAACATCTTTTCCATCTCATACGTGGAATGATGAATCATAATCGGACGGCCGTGCGGGCATGTAAATGGGTCTGATGTGCTTCGGAGATCGTCCAGGAGCGCTTTGATCTCGTCGTTTCTGAGATGGCGGTTTGCTTTGATTGAACCTTTGCAGCTCATCATAATCGCCGCTTCTTCGCGCAGTTTTTTGATATCAATGTTTTTCGAATCGAGCACCTGCTGAATGATTTCTTCTATCAGCTCGGCTTCTTCTCCTTTTGGAAACCAAGCCGGGTGGCAGCGGACGATGTAACTGTTCGAGCCGAAAGACTCTAAAAAGACACCTACGCTTTCGAGCTCTTGTTGATGCTGTTCGATAATGAGTGCCTCGTTCGTGGAATAATGGAACGTCAGCGGCACAATCATGTCCTGCACCTCAGGCTCAACCTCCCCGACCTTTTCACGAAAATATTCGTATTTAATACGCTCTTGGGCGGCATGCTGGTCGATAATATATAAGCCGTTTTCGTTTTGCGCCAATATATAGGTCCCATGCATCTGGCCGATCGGGTACATGATCGGCACACGTTCAGATGATGTCTGCTGAAGTTCCTGAGCGGGCTCCTGTTCGAATGCTTCGGGCAATTCCTCTGAAACAGCAGGCTCTGCCATATCTTGTTTTGTTTCAGCCACAGAATGAGTTTCAAGCTGCTCTGAAGGCAATTCGTCTTCTATCTCAACTGGTTCTTTGACAACTGAACTGAGCTTCATTGGTGAATACGAAGGCATAGGCGCTTTTTCCGGCACTTTTCTTTCAGCAGGTTTTTCATCAAAGGTCATGAACTGCTGCTCATTTTTGATCACAGGTGCTGACTTTTTCGGAAGCTGTGCGCTCGGTATCAGCTGCTGCTGTTTAAATACATCTTTTATGCCGTCACGAATTAAGTCGTGCAGCTCTGTTTCCTTGCTGAGCCGTACCTCAAGCTTCGAAGGGTGCACGTTGACATCGACTAAAATCGGGTCCATGGTAATTTCTATAAATGTGATCGGATGGCGTCCGATTGGCAAAAGTGTGTGATATCCTTCGTGCACCGCCTTGACGAGCGGGAAATTTTTAATATAACGGCCATTGATGACGGACGACATGTAATTTCTCGATGCCCGTGTAATCTCTGGCAGAGCGATATATCCCTTCACTTCAAAATCCAGTGAGCTGACATGAAGCGGCAGCATTTTTTTAGCGACAGCCGTACCGTAAATCGCGGCAAGAACATGGCGCACATCTCCATTTCCGTTCGTTTGGAGAAGATTTTTTCCATGATGGCGAAGGCGGATCGATACCTCCGGATGTGCCAGCGCAATCCGGTTGACCACATCCGTAATATTCCCAAGCTCTGTATGAACGGTTTTCATATATTTCAAGCGGGCCGGTGTATTAAAAAACAGATTGGAAACGACAATTTCGGTTCCCTTCCTGCTTGAGGAACGCGATTCAGAAATAATGTTTCCGCCTTGGAGCATGAGCTTCGTTCCCGCTCCTTCTCCCGTGCTTGTCGTAATCTCCAGATGGGAGACTGACGCAATACTCGGCAGTGCCTCTCCCCTGAAGCCAAGTGTTCTCACTCTGAATAAATCATTCTCATCTTTTATTTTACTTGTTGCGTGGCGGCGGAAGGCACGCTTGCAATCTTCATTTTCCATTCCTTCTCCATTATCCAGAACACGAATGGATGCAAGACCCGCTTCCTCAATGTCGATTTCAATGACTGTGCTGTCAGCGTCGATGGCATTTTCCACCAATTCCTTCACGACTGAGGCGGGCCGTTCCACAACCTCGCCCGCCGCAATTTTATTTGAAAGTTCATCTGACAGCTGGATGACTTTTGCCACATTCATCACCCCGTTTTAATGTAATTTCTTTTGCAGCTTGTACATTTCATTCATTGCTTCCAGCGGTGTCATATCAAGTATATTCAATGATTTAAAGACATCAAGTACTTGCTTTTCTTTTTTAGAAAGCTTTGGTGATGCCGCCGGTTTATCCGATTCGTCAAAGAAGGACAGCTGTGCCGGCTCTTCTTTTACCTCATGTTTCTGCACTGGTACCTCAGGTTTCTGCACTGGTACCTCAGGTTTCTGCACTGGCACTTCCGGTTTGTTCCCTGAATGCTCAAGTTCTTTTAGAATGTCTTGAGCGCGCGAAATCAGATCTTCCGGCAGCTCAGCCAGCTGGGCAACATGGATACCATAGCTTTTGTCAGCGGCCCCTTCTTTAATTTGATGAAGAAAGACAACCGTTCCATTATACTCCTCAGCACGAACATGGACGTTTTTCAGCTGCGGAAGCTTTTCTTCAAGAACCGTCAGCTCATGATAGTGCGTACTAAACAGCGTCTTGGCGCCAATATGGTCATGAACATATTCAATAATCGCTTGCGCAAGGGCCATACCGTCATATGTGGACGTTCCCCGCCCGATTTCATCAAACAAAATGAGGCTGTTTTTGGTTGCATTTACAATCGCATTTTTGGCTTCAAGCATTTCCACCATAAATGTACTTTGTCCGGAAATCAAATCATCCGCCGCGCCGATTCGGGTGAAAATTTGATCGAAAATCGGAAGCATAGCTTTTTTGGCGGGCACAAAGCAGCCAATTTGCGCCATAATGGAGATGAGCGCGATTTGTCTCATGTATGTGCTTTTCCCCGACATGTTCGGACCGGTAATGAGCAGCATCTGTCTGTTATCGCCCATCACACAGTTGTTAGGCACGTATTCCTGGCTGTCCATTACTTTTTCAACAACCGGGTGTCTGCCCTCTATGACCTCAACTTCATCTTTAGAAAACTCAGGTTTCGTGTAATGACGATTTTCACTGATTGTCGCAAAGCATTGCAGCGCATCGAGCTCACTCATCTGTTTGGCGAGCTGCTGCAAACGCGGAATATACAATTTCACTTTCTCACGCAGCTCGGTGAAGAGCTCGTATTCCAGCTCGCAGATGTTATTTTCCGCTTCCAAAATGAGCGCTTCTTTTTCTTTTAATTCAGGTGTAATGTAGCGTTCTGCATTTGTTAGCGTCTGTTTCCGCTCATAACGCCCTTCTTCAAGAAGGTGCAAATTCGCCTTTGTCACTTCAATATAATAGCCAAATACTTTATTGAAGCCGACTTTTAATGACCGAATGCCTGTATATTCACGTTCCTGCTGTTCAAGGCGGGCAATCCAGTCTTTCCCGTTTCTGCTAGCATCGCGATATTCATCGAGTTTTTGATTGTACCCGTCTTTGATCAGGTTTCCTTCTTTTACTGATATCGGAGGGTTTTCGTACAGGGCTCCTTCCAGTAATTCTAGAACATCACCGCACGGGTCAATCCGCTCCGCACGTTCCTTCGCTTTCTTATGAGCCAGTGAAGCAACAAGCTGTTTAATGCCGGGCACTTGCTTTAATGATTCCTTCAGCTGAATGAGATCCCGTGCATTGACATTTCCGAATGCGACACGGCCTGCGAGGCGTTCTAAATCATAGACTTCCTTTAAACGCTCACGAAGATCTTCCCGTTCAAAGAAATGGGACATTAATGTTTCCACCATTTCTTGACGCTCTTCAATTTGATTCACTCTGATAAGCGGACGGTCAATCCACTGTTTCAGCAGCCGCCCTCCCATCGCAGTTTTTGTTTCATCAAGCAGCCATAACAGGGAGCCTTTTTTATTTTTTGAACGAATCGTTTCAGTCAGCTCCAAATTTCGCTTTGAGTATAAGTCGATTTTCATGGCTTCTTCAAGCTCATACACTTGTACAGGCTGAAGGTGATCTAAGCTCCGTTTCTGAGTCCTTTTCAGATACGTATATAAACGGAGAAATGTTTTCGTTACGTCCGGATTCTGCAAATGCTCAATAATCTGAACGTGCTCATCCGTTTCCCCATCTTCAATTGAAATGGTAGCCCCGCACCGCTCCTTCAGCTGAGCAACCGTCTTTTCATCAAGGCTTCCTGCTACGACAATTTCCCGCGCGCCGACCGAATAAATTTCTGATATGACGTCTTCCAGCCGTTCAATTAAAACAGCCAAATTTTCACCCGTTGTTAAATCGGACAGCGCCAGCCCGTATCCGTTTGAGCAGGCCGAAACTGATGCAATAAAGTTGTTTTCTGATTCATGGATGCCTTTTCCGTCCATTACAGTTCCAGGCGTAATCAGCTGAACGACTTCACGTTTGACGACGCCCTTTGCAGCCTTTGGATCCTCCGTTTGTTCGCATATGGCCACCTTGTATCCTTTTTTAATAAGCTGTTCGATATATGCCGAAGCAGAATGATACGGAACACCGCACATCGGTATTTTTTCAGCGGCGCCTCCGTCTCTGCTTGTTAACGTAATTTCCAGCTCTTGTGACGCTTTTTTAGCGTCCTCAAAAAACATTTCGTAAAAATCACCGAGACGAAAAAATAAAAAGGCATCCTGGTGCTCTGCCTTTATTTTTAAATATTGCTGTATCATAGGCGTATAAGTAGCCATTGTTTAATCCCTCACTATGTATCAACGTTTCTATTTGCCAGCCTTCATTATAACATAAACAGAAAGTGTTAAAAGAATGATATGTCTATATAAAAAAGAGACTTGGGGTACCGACTCCCCTAGTCTCTTTTTTATTCTTCAGGATCTCCAACTAAAAATTCAGGATTGATGTCCTCAAGCTCTTCATCAAGTTCGTCTTCCCAATCCTCTTCGTCATCCTCTTCCCAATCAGAATTCACTTCTACAACAACCTTTGTTTCCCCTACCACTTCCGCCAAAAATTCCCTCTCCGCTTGCACAACAATTTTATTGCCATTTGGAGATATGGTGACTTCAAGGCAGTTTGGCTGCTGAAGCACTTTTGCAATCACTTCATGCTCATCGTCTAAGTAATTGTTATCTCTGTATCTGAGTTTAATCACATCGACGTACTTCACTCGTTCTGTGACAACCTCTGTTTTTGTATTGTCTGCGTAAGAGTACCATACGTTTATATCATAATACCCTTCAATTTCTACGGTTTTTCCGATTTTTTCTGCGTCATACTTGTGATTGATAATCCAACCGCCCAAAATGCTGCTCGGTTTTTTCTCAGGGGAGATGGTATTGGTGCACTGTGTAAATTTTCTGCCTTTCGCTACTACCGCCTTCGTGATAATTTCCCTGTATTCAGACATTCCGGCATGCCTCCTTGTTCTTCTTCGTGTTATCTTATGCTGGGCATTCGTCTAGTGTGCATTTTTATAAATAAAATATAAAAATACAAAGTTTCTGTTCCATTGTATGCAGGGGTGCCTAGAAACTTTACTCATAAGTGCGATAAAGTTTATTTGGCTAAAGGCGGCAAAACGAATTGAATATTTAGTACATAGTTCAATTAGTTATTTTTATAGTTCAACATAAAAAAACACGGGCCTGAAAAGGCACCGTGTTTAAAGAGAACAGCTGTTATTTGAATGTTTCATCTTCGAACCGGTTTCTCCTTTTAGAAGGTCGCCTCCGGTTGATGTAATGATTTCATTTGTGACCTGATTGGAAATGGTGGTCGCCACGAGCTGCAGAAGGTCATTCACCTCAACCTGAGAATCTCTGAATTCCTGGATGACAGGAATGTCTTCAAGCTCCTCTTGCAGCGCATCAATTTTTTCTTCTACTTGTTTGAGCGCTTCGAGTTTTTGGTAATGCTTCAGATTAACAGCTTGTTTTTGCAGGGCTTTAATCTGATTAATGATTACAGACACTTTTGCGTTCTCATTAATTTGCGCTTCAGCCCGTTTGAAAAAATCAACCTCTTCTGTTTCAGAGATCATTTTTGCAAGGTTTCGTGCTTGCTGCACAATGTCTTTTTTAGAGTAGAGCGTCATCTTATTTCACCTCGATTGCTTCTCCTGCCATTTCTCCGTCAAGCGACCACGTTTTCGCTTGCTGGATTTTCACGCGAACGATTTTGCCGATCGCTTCCTTTGGTCCTTTGAAATTCACAAGCTTGCTTTTTTCAGTGTAGCCGGCAAGAACCTCAGGGTTGTTTTTGCTTTCGCCCTCAACTAATACTTCGACAACCTTGCCTTCATATTCCTTCATTTTTTTAGCAGAAATTTCATTAACCAATGCGTTCAGACGCTGCAGGCGTTCTTTTTTCACTCTCATCGGAACGTTATCTTTCATTTTTGCTGCAGGTGTGCCTTCACGCGGAGAGTAAATAAACGTATAGGCGCTGTCAAACTCCACTTCGCGGTATAATGACAGCGTCTCTTCAAACTGTTCGTCCGTTTCGTTAGGGAAGCCGACGATAATGTCAGTTGTTAAAGAAGCGTTTGGCATAGCCGCTTTGATTTTTCTGACGAGCTCCATGTAACGCTCTCTGTCATATTTGCGTGCCATCAGTTTCAAGACCTCTGAGCTTCCTGATTGGACCGGCAGATGAATATGATCGAGCAGATTGCCGCCTTTTGCAAGCACTTCAATGAGATGATCATCAAAGTCACGCGGATGACTCGTTGTGAAACGGATTCTCGGGATATCGATTTTGCGCAGCTCATCCATCAAATCACCAAGGCCGTAGTTCATATCTTCAAAGTCTTTTCCGTACGCGTTTACGTTTTGGCCTAACAGTGTAATTTCCTTATAGCCTTCGCTTGCAAGTCTTCTTACTTCCTGAATAATCTCTTCCGGACGGCGGCTTCTTTCTTTTCCGCGTGTATACGGTACGATGCAATACGTACAGAACTTGTCACAGCCGTACATGATGTTGACCCAGCCCTTAATTTTTCCGTTGCGGACTTTCGGAAGGTTTTCAATGACATCGCCTTCCTTGGACCAAACTTCTATGACCATTTCTTTTGAAAGGTATGCTTCAGACAAAAGCTCCGGCAGACGATGGATATTATGCGTACCGAAAATCATATCGACAAACGGATGTTTTTTCAAAATCCTGTTAACGACTGATTCCTCTTGTGACATACAGCCGCAAACGCCTAAGATAAGATCCGGGTTATTTTTTTTGAGTGCTTTTAAGTGTCCAAGCTCACCGAATACCTTGTTTTCCGCATTTTCACGGATCGCACATGTATTTAACAGAATGACATTGGCATCGTCAACAGAGTTTGTCGCTTCATAGCCAAGAGCCATAAAGATCCCTGCCATTACTTCTGTATCATGTTCGTTCATTTGGCAGCCGTACGTCCGGATATAGAATTTTCTTCCTTCACCCATGCCTTTGAATTCTTCAGAAATTTTAAAGTCATTATGATAAGTAACGGCTTCTTTGCCGCGTTTTTTCGCATCTTTTAAAGAAGGCGGAATGTAGACAGCTTCAAAGTACTTGCTGTAATCCTTCTCGGATTTTTTGTCCGATGGATTAACTTGTCCGCTCTCTAATTTTTGCTTTTCATTCATATGTTATTTCTCCTTTCAAACCAAACTTCCACCCTCCAGTATAAAGGTTATTGAAGCTCTGCACAACTGGCAACCTATCATTGTACACTCATTGAGAATAATAATCAATAAGGAATGAAAGGGAGAAGAGTGTTCCCTTCTCCTTACAATAGCTGAAGCTCCTTTGCTGTCTTTTCAATGGCATCAAGCGCCTGATCCAGTTCTTCTTTGGTGTGCTCGGCTGTAATAATTGTGCGTATTCTGGCTTTTCCTTTTGCAACAGTCGGGAAAACGATGCTTTGTGCAAAAACACCTTGTGACAGAAGCTGATCAGAAAATTGCTTCGCTGCCCCCTCATCACCTATTAAAATAGGCAAAATCGGCGTCTCGCTCTGTGTGAGAGTAAAACCCATTTGGACAAGCATTGATTTAAAATAATGTGTATTCTCCCACAGACGCTCCATATGCTCCGGCTCTTCCAGCAAGACATCAATTGCTTCCATACAAGCTGCAGTTACAGCCGGAGGATGTGACGTGCTAAATAAAAACGGACGGCCTTTATGACGCAAATAGTCGATTAACACCTTTGAACCGGCAGCGTATCCCCCTAAAACTCCGATTGCCTTGCTTAACGTTCCGACTTGAATATGAACCCTTCCGTCAAGACCGAAATGATTTACCGTCCCTCTGCCGTTTTCGCCAAGCACTCCGGATGCGTGGGCGTCATCAACCATCACAAAAGCGTCATATTTCTCAGCGAGCTCCACAATGTCAGGCAGAGGAGCAATATTTCCATCCATTGAAAATACGCCGTCAGTGACAATCAAGCGCATGCGGTAATTCATTGATTTTCTCAGCACCTTCTCTAAATCACTCATATTTACATGCTGATAAACCTTTTTATCCGCCTTAGTCAATCTGATTCCATCAATGATAGAGGCATGGTTCAATTCATCAGAAATGACAATATCGTCTTTTGAAAGAATGCTGGAAAGTACACCTTGGTTTGTTGTAAAGCCTGATTGGAAGACAAGTGCCGCCTCTGTTTTTTTAAAGGCTGCCAGCTTTTTCTCCAATTCTTGATGCATGGTAAACGTTCCGGCGATTGTCCGGACTGAACCGGTTCCGGCTCCAAATTGCTGAGCAGCTTCCTGTGCAGCTTTGATGAGTCTTGGGTGTGATGTAAATCCGAGGTAATTATTAGAAGAAAGCTGAATGACTTTTTTATGATTCACTGTAACAGAAGGGCCCTGCATTGATTCTACCTGTTTAACGTCTTGCCATGTATGGTTTTCTTTCATTCTTTCAAGCTCTGCTTTTAGAAACTCAAATTCTTTTGTCATGTTGATCCCCCTTTTATGGAATTAAAATAACCTTCCCGCACTGTCCGCTTCTCATCAGTTCAAACCCTTTCTCAAACTCTTCTAATGGAAACTGATGGGTAATAATAGGTGAAAGATCCAGTGTGTTTGATCGAAGCAATTGTGAAACCTGCCGCCATGTCGTAAACATCTTTCTCCCTGTGATCCCTTGGATGGTAAGACCTTTAAACACGACTTTATTCGTCAAGTCGATGGTAACCGGATGTTCCGGCAGGCTGAGAATATGAAATCTCCCGCCATTTGCAGCCATTGCTAGGCCTTGCGCGATAGCTGAAGGGTGACCCGACATCTCACAAACGAGATCAGCTCCTTCCCCGCTCGTTAAAGCGCTTACAATTTTGAGCGGATCTTCTTTTTCGACGGAGACCGTGCTTGTGGCTCCCATTTGTTTGGCGAGAGCTAATCTGTACTCATTTTTGTCAATGGCGACCACCTGCGATGCACCTGCTGCTTTTGCGACCGCTACCGCCATAAGTCCGATCGGCCCGCATCCGATAATAGCAGTCGCTCCACCGGCGTTCTGACTCTCAAGAACTGTATGAACGGCATTTCCTAAAGGCTCTTGAATGGAAGCAATCGCCGGGTCCATATCCGCGGGATTCTTCCAAACGTTTTCGGCCGGCACTTTGACATACTCCGCAAAACAGCCTGCCGTGTCCACTCCGATAATGGCCGTATTTTTACATACATGAGGCTTTCCTGTTAAACAAGGGACGCATGTGCCGCATACAATGTGTGTTTCCGCAGAAACATACTCCCCGATTTTTACACTGCTGACATTCTCGCCTACAGCCTCGACAATACCACTGAACTCATGGCCGAAGACACAAGGAGTTTTTATTCTCTGCCGTGCCCATTGGTCCCAATTATAAATATGCACATCCGTGCCGCAAATGGAAGCTGCCTTAACTTTTATAAGAACTTCATGCTTATCGATTTCAGGAATGGGAACTTCAGCCAGCACAGCGCCGAAAGCACCGTGTTTTTTCATTACAACTTTCATCTTTCCACTCTGCATGTACAATCCTCCTTTAAAAGTCTTGTTATAACCGGATTGTACCATGATCTGGAATCACCGTAAACAACTGTGTCCTCCTAGAAAAGACAAAAGTATCCGTCTTGAAAAATGGGCTAAATTTTTTTTATAAAAAGCCGGAATCGTTTTTACACATGACATATGGTTCATTTCTATTATAAAAATACTATTGAGAGAAAATATCACAATAAATGAAAAACAACCTGCTTGCATATGCAAACAGGTTGTGAATACTTTAATTTTCTTAGCGAGGCTCCACGATTAATTTAATCGCTGTTCTTTCTTCACCATCGATCTGAATATCAGTAAAAGCCGGAATACAAATCAAATCAACCCCGCTCGGCGCCACAAATCCTCTGGCGATTGCCACAGCTTTTACAGCTTGGTTCAAAGCACCCGCTCCAATTGCTTGAATCTCGGCGGCTCCGCGCTCTCTTAACACACCTGCAAGCGCACCTGCCACTGAATTTGGACTCGATTTTGCTGAAACTTTTAAGATTTCCATTTCTGCTCCCCCTTAGTTTTACAATGGATAAGTGAGTGTTCATTAGAACAATCATTATTAGATGTTGCTATCCAAAAAGCCATCCCCACAATGCTTTTCAAAAATAGCGGGCTACCTTCCATTTTTACTATATTCACTAAGGAGTTGCTATATTCCTGCTTTTCTTTTTAATATTTTTATAAAATAACCATGTGATCAATTAGTCAAAGAACATGTGATCATCATTGATTAAAATACGTTCGATTTTAACGGCTTTTTTCGTTTGATCGTCTATATCGATGACGACTCCGCTTAGGGTTGTTTTTCCTTCAGCGACAGTAAAGCGCACAGGAAGGTTTGTTTTGAAACGTTTGATAATCGTTTCTCTGTCCATCCCCAGTATACCATCATATGGGCCGGTCATTCCTACATCAGTAATATATGCCGTGCCCTTCGGCAAAATGCGGTTATCCGCTGTTTGCACGTGAGTGTGAGTTCCTACTACAGCAGATGCCCGTCCATCCGTGTACCAGCCGAGTGCGAGCTTTTCACTTGTCGCTTCCGCATGGAAGTCGATAAAAATGTACGGTGTTCTTTTAGCAGCTTCGGCAATTAATTCATCCGCTTTTAAAAACGGATCATCGAGCGGCGGTAAAAACGTACGGCCTTGCAAGTTGATAACAGCAAGTTCTTTACCGTTTGCTTTCACATATGTGATCCCTTTTCCCGGTGTTCCTTCCGGAAAGTTTGCAGGACGGACTAAGTTCGGGACATCGTCGATAAAATCGAAAATTTCCTTTTTGTCCCATGTATGGTTTCCCATCGTGATCGCATCTGCGCCAGACTGTATTAAACTGTGATAGATTTTTTCTGTTAAGCCTTTTCCATGTGCGGCATTTTCGCCATTTATAATGGTAAAATGCGGCTTGTATTTTGTTTTCAGCTTTGGCACATACTCTTTTACCATGTCGCGGCCCGGTGACCCGACAACATCTCCGATAAATAAAATTCTCATTTTGTAAATCCTTTCTATTCCTCAGCCTTCAAAAAAATAAAGTGATGCTTAGCGCATCACTTTATTTTGCATACTCTACGGCTCGAGTTTCTCTAATGACTGTCACTTTAATATGACCTGGATAATCGAGCTCGTCCTCAATTCGTTTTCGGATATCTCGCGCCAGGCGATGAGCTTCAAGATCATTTATTGAATCCGGCTTCACCATAATACGCACTTCACGTCCAGCCTGAATCGCAAATGATTTTTCAACACCTTCGTAGGACTCAGAAATTTCTTCGAGCTTTTCAAGTCTTCGAATGTAGTTCTCGAGTGTCTCACTTCTTGCGCCGGGTCTTGCAGCGGAAAGCGCATCTGCTGCAGCTACCAGCACAGCGATAATGGAAGTCGGCTCCTCGTCCCCATGGTGTGATGCAATACTGTTAATTACGACTGGGTGCTCTTTATATTTAGTCGCAAGCTCGACTCCGATTTCAACGTGGCTTCCTTCTACTTCATGGTCAATCGCTTTTCCGATGTCATGAAGAAGTCCCGCCCGTTTAGCAAGCTTTGCATCTTCTCCAAGCTCCGATGCCATCAGCCCAGCCAAGAATGCGACTTCCATGGAATGCTTAAGCACATTTTGACCGTAGCTTGTACGGAACTTTAAGCGGCCGAGAATCTTGATCAGATCTGGGTGGAGGCCGTGAACGCCAACCTCAAATGTCGTTTGCTCACCCATCTCACGAATGTAGTCATCGACCTCGCGGCGAGATTTTTCAACCATTTCTTCAATCCGTGCCGGATGAATACGGCCATCCTGAACGAGTTTATCAAGAGCAATCCTTGCTGTCTCACGTCTGATCGGATCAAATCCGGACAGGATGACAGCTTCAGGGGTATCATCGATAATCAGGTCAATACCTGTCAGCGTTTCAAGCGTACGAATGTTACGCCCTTCCCGGCCGATGATACGTCCTTTCATCTCATCATTTGGAAGATTGACAACTGATACCGTTGTTTCGGCAACGTGGTCCGCTGCGCAGCGCTGTAAGGCGAGTGAAAGAATGTTTTTCGCTTTTTTATCCGCCTCTTCTTTCGCACGGTTCTCAGTTTCTTTTGTCATGATGGCGATGTCATGTGAAAGCTCGTTTTCAACCCGGTCAAGAATGATTTGTTTCGCTTCGTCACGAGTCAGACTCGAAATTCGTTCCAACTCTGACTGCTGCATACGAATCATCTCATCCACTTTGCTTTCCATCTCTTCAATATGTTGTTGTCGTTCATTCAGAGAATGATCTTTCTTCTCCAACATCGCTTCCCGTTTATCAATTCCCTCATGTTTGCGATCAAGGTTTTCCTCCTTTTGGAGTAAACGGTTTTCTTGTTTTTGAAGCTCATTTCGTCTTTCACGAACTTCTTGTTCAGCATCTATTCGAAGTTTGTGGATTTCATCCTTTGCTTCAAGCAGAGCTTCTTTTTTCAGTGCTTCAGCATCACGCTTTGCATCTTCAAGAATTTGCTCGGCTGCACCGCGTGCGCCTGCAATTTTCGCTTCGGCAATGGTTTTACGAACATAGTAGCCAACAACTAAACCGAGTAGAATCAGCAAAATGGAGATGAGAACCATCATAATTGGGGTCATACTTTCACCTCCTCTTGCTATGAACTTGGTTGTTGCTCAAAATAAGTGTCGGCATGTACATTGTCTGGTTTTCTCAACATACAGAACCTTCACAGGGAATGAAAGTTTCATCGCCCTTGTCAAGTTTAAATGGTTTAACAATCATGTTAAAAAAACAAATGTTACAACTTCATTGTAATTGTGTCGGAAATACTTGTCAAGCTTGCCAGCTTAACGTTTGCCGAGCCGCCCCCATTTATCGTGCCGAACGTGAACCCGCCAATCTTTTGAAAAAAAAGATCGTAAATTACTCCTGATTGAGAAGCTGGTATATTTTATTGTTCACTTGTCCAAGTTTAGCGTTATTTTGAATGTTTGACAATAAAACAACAACGGTTTGTCCGGATTTGCTGAAGCTGTTCAATACGTTGAAGCCCGGCATGACTCCGTGGTTTGAATAGCTTCCGGGAGCAACATAAAATCCCATCCCGTATGTGGAACTGCTCCCTGGCGTGAACATTTTTTCATAGCTTTCTTGCGAATAGAGCTTGCCGTCTATCAGCGCTTTGTCAAATTTGTACATATCAGCAGCACTCATATATATATCGCCAGCTCCATACATCTGAGATAAATCGAGCATATACGGTGTAATGGCCCTGCTGCCTTTCAGCTTATAGCCGACAGCTGGATAAGGCTGCTTATCATATGTCTTGTAAAAACCCGAATGCGTCATCCCCGCCGGCTTAAATATATGATTCGTTATGTATTGTTCATAAGACTCACCGCTCACTTCAGCAACAATATAAGCGAGAACTGAATAGTTAGAATCCTGATAGTCCCACATTCCAGGCTGGCGTTTGATTCCTTGCTGCTCTATGTCTTTTATTAAGTCATCCGGTGTGATCGCGCCATTCCCTTCAACATGTCCGTTTATTCCCGATGTATGAGTAAGCAGATTCTTTAATGTAATATTTTTTCCATTAGGAAAATGGGGTAAATACGTGCTGACCGGATCACTTGTCTGGAGCTTTCCCTTTTCCTCAAGCTGCAAAATAGCGGTTGCTATCAGCGCTTTTTGTGATGATCCGACATAAAAAGATGTCGCAGGATTGTTTTTTATGTGATGCTCGCGATCCGCGTAACCAAAACCTTTATTGATTACGACTTCCCCATTTCTGACGATCATGGCTGTCCCGCTGAAGCCGATCTCTTTTAAATAACTGCTGATTTTTTGATTGCGATCCACTGTTTTGATTTGTTCCTCTGTTTTTTTGGCTTTGTTTTTCTTCTGATCCGTTTGCTTCTGACTAGTATCAGAAACCGCTGCAGCTTCTTGAGATGGTTCGGCTTCTTCATCCTCTCGATGAACGGCATTCCAAATCATGAAACAAATGATTGCGGCCAACATACCAAACAAAAATTTGCCTCTTTTATTTAGTTTTCTGCGTCTGCGCTTCGCAGTTCTTCTGTGAGTGGGGCTTGTCATCCATTTTATCCTCCCAATCTAATTTCAAATACACACGTTTTGTTAGACGTATGAAGCACTATAAAAGTTGTCAAAAAAACCAATTTATTTATTATTATTTTGCAGAAAATACAAAAGAAAAAAAGGCAGAGTTTTCACTCTGCCTTTTTTATCATTTCAAATTCATTTTATTTTTATTCTTCAAATTCGAGTTCTTCCTGTGTCTCTTCCGCCTGCTGCTGTACTACTCCGTTATTATCTAAGCCGTAATGTTCACGAATTTGCTCCTGAATCATCAGCATGATATCTTTATTTTCTTTTAAAAATTGTTTGGCATTTTCACGGCCTTGGCCAAGACGCTCTTCTTCATAAGAGTACCATGAACCGCTTTTTTGCACGATATCAAGTTCAGTTCCGAGATCAATGATTTCGCCTTCTTTTGAGATACCTTCTCCATACATAATATCAACCTCAGCTGTACGGAACGGAGGAGCCACCTTGTTTTTCACGACTTTAATTCTCGTTTTATTCCCCATAACGTCGTTGCCTTGTTTCAGCTGTTCAGCACGGCGTACTTCAAGACGAACGGAAGAGTAGAATTTCAGCGCACGACCGCCGGGAGTCGTTTCCGGGTTTCCGAACATAACGCCGACTTTTTCACGAATTTGGTTAATGAAAATCGCAATAGTTTTCGACTTGTTGATAGCCCCTGAAAGCTTACGAAGCGCTTGAGACATTAAACGTGCCTGCAAACCGACATGTGAATCTCCCATGTCGCCTTCAATTTCCGCTTTCGGAACGAGCGCCGCTACAGAGTCGACAACAACGATGTCAACTGCACCGCTTCGAACCAACGCTTCTGCAATTTCAAGCGCCTGCTCGCCTGTGTCAGGCTGAGACAGTAAAAGCTCTTCGATATTGACACCGAGTTTTTGTGCGTATACCGGGTCTAGCGCGTGCTCCGCATCGATAAACGCAGCTTGTCCTCCCTGCTGCTGAACCTCAGCAATTGCATGAAGCGCAACAGTTGTTTTACCTGAGCTTTCAGGACCGTATACTTCAATAATCCGTCCGCGCGGATATCCGCCAATTCCCAGTGCCGTATCAAGAGCGAGGGAGCCGCTTGGGACAGTAGAAATTCTTGTATCTGTCTTTTCTCCCAGTTTCATAATGGAACCTTTGCCGAACTGCTTTTCTATTTGTTTAAGAGCCATATCTAAGGCTGCCTGACGATCACTCATTCTATTTTTTCCTCCTTTATGTTACCACTACATATACTATACCCTGTTTGAAGGGATTTGCCAAGAAAAAAGCGAACGCATATTCGGATTTTTTCTTGGCCCGATTTCTACCAAAATATCATAATGAGTCAGAGAAATCATGTTTTTTGAGGAGGATAGTGTGCTGAAAACATTATTTTTGCTCTAACAGTTTTAAAATTAAATGGCAGCCATATTTAGCAGCACGTTTTCTGATTCCTGTTCTGGAGCCTGCAAAGTGAAACTCGTGAACCTCTTCTTTTCCGTTTGCAGAAATACCGATAAACACATGTCCAGGTGCATGGCCTTCTTGAGTATCAGGGCCGGCAACACCGGTAAAGCTAATGCCAATATCGCTTCCAGTGAGCTGCTGAACACCCTTTGCGAGCTCTGATGCGCATTCCTCGCTGACTGCGCCGAAACGGTCCAATGTTTCCTTTTTGACGCCGAGGACATTTTGCTTCACTTCGTTTGAATAGCAAACAACGCCGCCGGAAAACAATGCTGAAGCGCCACTAAGATCTGTCAGCCATTCGGAAAACAGCCCGCCGGTAAAGCTTTCTGCGGCAGAAAGCGTGATGCCTTTTTCCTTGCATGCTTTAGATAGCTCTTTCACAAGCGATGTATCGTCGTAGCCATAGAAAAATTCACCGACACGTTCTAAAATAACGGCTTCTGTTTCTTTTAACAAACGCTCTGTTTCTTTTTCATCGGCATGTTTTGCTGTCAGGCGAAGCGTCACCTCTCCGTCCGCTGCCAACGGAGCGATCGTCGGGTTCGTCTGTGCATCAATGATATCTTCTAAATCAGCTTCAAGCTGAGATTCCCCGATACCGAAAAAGCGAAGAACAGTTGATACAATTTTTTCATTGGAGCCCATCTTTTTAAGAAGAAGCGGTTTTGCCTCATTTTCAAACATCGGACGCAATTCGCTCGGCGGCCCGGGAAGAAGCATATAAAAGCGCGAATCATGCTCTGTAAGCATTCCCGGCGCCATTCCAAAGTGATTCGCCAGTACGTCAGATCCTTCGATGACAAGCGCCTGTTTTCGGTTATTAGGTGACATCGTGCGTTTTGTTCGTTTGAAATAATCCTCAATGGATTGAAACGCCTCATCATTTAAAACGAGCGGACGTCCCAGCACATTTGCTATCGTTTCTTTTGTTAAATCATCTTTTGTCGGCCCGAGCCCTCCGGAAAAAATAATAAAATCAGAGCGCTCTTCAGCAATGCGGATGACCTGCTTCAGCCGCTCCGGATTATCACCGACTGCTGTATGGTAAAATACGTTTACTCCGATTTCTGCCAGCTGTTTGCTGATAAATTGAGCATTTGTATTAGCAATCTGACCAAGTAAGAGCTCTGAACCGACTGCAATAATCTCTGCTTTTTTTGGAAATTCCATCACGTATGTCCTTCTTTCTTAGTTAGATGTTTTTAGCGCTTCCCAGTTTTTAGCGAAATAGTCCCAGCCTGATACAACGGTAAAGAATACGGCTACCCATAACGCCAGGTCAGCGAACGGAAATGACACAAGCTCAAATGGAAGATTGTGAAGAAGCAATGCAGATACTGCAATGATTTGTGCCCAGGTTTTAATTTTACCAAGCATATTCGCAGCTACTACTTCTCCCGTTCCGGCTAATACAAGCCTTAAACCTGTTACGGCAAACTCCCGGCTGATAATCACAATGACCATCCAAGCGGGAGCAAGATCAAATTGAACAAGGATAATTAACGCTGCCGATACGAGAAGTTTGTCCGCAAGCGGATCGAGAAATTTCCCAAAGTTTGTAACAAGGTTCAGTTTGCGGGCATAATAACCATCTATCCAATCTGTCGTCGATGCAATAATAAACAAGATAGCGCCCGCCAAGTGTGTGACCGGAATGGATTCGTCTCCAAATTCGAGCCTGCCCCAGTCAAACGGCGCCAGCATGATAATCATGAAGATTGGGATTAATGCAATTCTTGCTAGTGTGATTTTATTCGGTAAGTTAAACATAAAGCCCCTCCAGTTTCATACTCGGACGTGAAGAAAAGTCATCTGGTGATTAAGATGACTTTTCTTCCTTTTTATTTACAATCTTTATTGTTTGTGCCATCACTTCTTTAGGATCAAGTTTATATGAAAGAACCTCACCGTTGATTTTTATTTTCAGGTTAGGTGCATATCCTGTGCGGATTTCAACTTGTTTCTGATCAGTTATGTCTTTTTTATACGTTTCGTCTTTTTTCAGTGTACCCTCTTTAAGAGAGCTGCTGTTTTCATCACGCACTCGAATCCAAGAGCTGTCTGAAGCCTTCAGCTCAAGCTCGATTTTATCAGCACCGGACACTTCATAAGTTGTTACAGATCCTTCAGTGCCAGTTGCTTTCATCTCTAGTTTGTCACTGTCTTCTTTTTTAACTTTTTTATCTTCTTTGTCTTTCGTTTCTTTTTTCGTGTCTGTCTCTTTTTCAGAGCTGTTGGTTTGATTCTCTTTCAGCGTTGAATCTTTAGGGATCTCATACTTGCTTTCACTTTTCGCGATTGATTTTTCTGATGCCGCATTGCTATTATCATCGTTTTTATGATTCGCAAACTGAATTATAGCGTAAACAATGGCGATCACGACAATCACGCCGAGAATCACAAGTATTGTAGGCAGCAATTCCAGCGCCTTAGAAGCAGGCTTTGGCATTTCCTTCTGGAGATTCATGCCGGAGATTTTTTCAGACACATCGTCATGATACGTATTCGGGATATCTTTTTTATGCTCCTCAAACAATTGGTCAGCATCAAGCCCGACGGCTTCCGCATATTGCTTGATGAAAGCCCGGACATAAAACTTACCCGGAATAATGTCATAATTTCCTTCCTCCAAGGCGGTTAAATACCTTTTTTGAATCTTAGTTGCTGCTTGGAGATCATCCAATGACATTGCTTTTTCCTCTCTGGCTTCTTTCAGCCGGATTCCTAGTTCAGTCACAACAAACACCTTCCAATTTTAAAAATCAAAGCTTGAAAACCCGGATTGATCAAACATTTGGGGTTCTTCAGCATGTTCATATGTAATAACCTCATCAGGATCATTTCTCAGTTCAATAATATAATCAAAGTCATCTAGTGTATACTCTGTATTTTGAACGAATATGTCCGGATGCTCCACCACTTTTGTAGCAGGCAGCCTCATGATTTCCCTCACCAGCTGCAGATGGCGTTCTGATCCTCTTCTTGTCGATACAATGCCGTCAATGATAAAGACATTTTCAGTACTGTATTCATCGGCAATCAGCTGGCTTCTGATTGTCTGTTTCAGCAAGGTAGATGACACAAACAGCCACCTTTTGCTGGCGCATACGCTGGAAGCTACGATTGACTCCGTTTTCCCGACGCGCGGCATTCCCCGGATCCCGATTAATTTATGGCCTTCTTTTTTGAACAGTTCGGCCATAAAATCGACTAATAAGCCCAGCTCGTCCCGTTCAAAGCGGAATGTTTTCTTATCATCGGCATCCCTCTGGATGTACCGGCCGTGACGCACGGCGAGGCGGTCGCGAAGCCTTGGTTCTCTCAGCTTCGTTACTTTAATTGTTTCCATCGTTTTTAAGATTGATTCTAATCGTTTAATTTGATCTATATGGCGGCACCTGAGCAGCATTCCCCTTCTGGAAAGATCGACGCCGTTTATCGTTACGATGTTAATAGAAAGCATCCCGAGAAGAGATGAAATATCCCCGAGCAGTCCGGGGCGGTTCACTTGAATTTCATATTCAAAATACCATTCGAGCTTTGCCAAATGATATACCCCCTTCATTGTGGCAAAATTTTACCTTCCTTTATCATAAAGCATTTTTCTCTAATTAGAAAGAAGAATGTTGCTGTGATGGGGAAAACATAAAAAAGAGAGGAAAAATCTCCTCTCTTCTTAATGAGTGCTGTTATTTTCAACAAGCTTAACCATCATATTGGCAATGGCGTGCTGTTCTTCTTTAGATGCTACGCTCCAAAGATCTGCCAGCACTTTTTCCTGCTCGTTCTTAGAATCCACTTCATTAGCCAGGTAACCGCCGATTTCTGTAGCAAGGTCAGTGATGGTGTCCTGACTCATGCCTTTTTCTTGCGCATAGTTTAAACGATCACCAAGGAAATTCTTCCAGTTATCCCAGTTTTCTAATACTGACATGTGAGTTTCCTCCATTTCATGTGAAGTTACAAAATTATTTTGTCCTTCTTAAAAGAAACTATACACATTTTATTTTGCTTCAGCAGTGCCAGCCGCCGTTAACTGACAGAATCTGTCCAGTAATATAGGAAGCTTTTTCAGACAGGAGAAATGCTGCTGCCTCGGCAACTTCTTTCGGCTGTGCAAGCCTGCCGATCGGGATTTCATCAGCGATCTCTTCTAATTCATCCGGTTTGAATTGATTCATCATGTTTGTATCTACAGCACCCGGCGCTACTGCGTTGACCCTGATACCGCTTGGGGCCAGCTCCTTAGCCAGTCCTTTTACAAACGAGTGCTGGGCTCCCTTTGCCATGCTGTACAGCACCTCACACGATGCGCCAGTCTCTCCCCAAATAGAGCTGACTGCCACGATCGCTCCCGATTTGTTACGGATCATGCCTGGAAGAAGGTTTCTCGTCAGCATGTAAGGACTTGCTACATGCAGCTGAACCATTTCCTGTACCGTAGCATTATCTACATCAGTAATCAGCCCGAAATGGCTTCTACCGCTGTTTAAAACGATCGCATCAACCGGCTGAACAATTGATTTTGTTAGTTCATCAGCGCCAGTGGGAGTGGAGAGATCTCCTTGCAAAATATCAGCATATATGCCAAATGACCGTTTCAGTTTTTCAGCAAGCTCTGCAGCCGCGCTTTCATTCTGATTGTAGTGCAAAAGCAGATCATACCCCTCTGCTGCAAGCGATTCACTTATGCTTTTGCCGATACCGCCGCTCGCCCCGGTGACTAATGCTGTTTTTTTCATCCTCTTTCCTTCTTTCCGCAGAAAAACACCCCTCACATTGGAGGGATGCATGTTAAGATTTAGGAACCACTTTGCAGACAGTCAGTCTGTCTTCAGCAATTTCCTCTTGTATGATTTGCTGCACATCCTCAAGGGTGATCTGCTCGAGAACAGTTACGATATCAAACAGGCTCATCTCCAAAAATGCATAGCGAGTGAATTGGTTAGCGATGTATTCAGGTGAGTTTAAAGCCTTTAAAAATGATCCGATTTTTTTCTTTCTGGCAAGTTCTATCTTCTCAGCGGTGATGATTTCACCGGCACGAAGCAGATTGCCTGAAATGTCTTCAGCCAATTTATCCGGTTCAGGCGTATCCCCGCCAATGGCCGCAAAACCGAACCCATATTCAGCCGTAAAATCAAAACTGAACGTTTCATCTATATACCCTTTTTCATAAAGGGACTCATATTGGGCAGAGCTTTTGCCGAACAAAGATTCAAGCAATAGGTTCATTGCAAGTTCATGCTTGAGCAGCTCTTTCCCTAATTTATACGGATGCTTTGATTTCAGTCCGACGAGACATTTCGGTCCCTGAACATTCATTTTAATTTCTTTTTCTTTCCGGAAAACAGCTTCTTGCTCTTTTACTTCTTCCCGTTTAATTTCCGGCTGATCTGTATACGGTTTTCTTTCCTGATTTTCTCTTACCTGAGAAATGATAGCTTCAGGATCAACAGGGCCGACTATAAAGAGGAGCATATTGCTCGGATGATAAAACGTCTCATAGCATTCATAAAGAAGGTCCTTTGTGATATGTGATATACTTTCAACCGTTCCGGCTATGTCAATTTTGACAGGATGATCTTTGTACATGTTTTCAATCACCCCGAAGTAAAGCCTCCAGTCAGGGTTATCATCATACATGTTAATTTCCTGGCCGATAATCCCTTTTTCCTTTTCCACCGTTTTTTCTGTAAAATAAGGGTCCTGCACAAAATCAATCAGTGTCTCCAAATTGCGTTCCACATTTGACGTGCTTGAGAAAAGATAAGCCGTTCTTGTAAATGACGTGAACGCATTGGCAGAGGCGCCCTGTTTACTGAAATCTTGAAAAACATCTCCATCAGCTTTTTCAAACAGCTTATGTTCAAGAAAATGGGCAATCCCGTCCGGAACTTGAACCATCTCGTCTTTTCCAAGAGGGACAAACTGATTATCTATAGATCCGTACTTTGTTGTGAATACCGCATATGTCTTGTTGAAGCCTTTTTTCGGCAAAACGTATACGTCCAGGCCGTTTGACATTTTTTCATGATACAGCGTCTCCTGAAGCTGTTCAAATTCGATTGGTTTTATCAAGATGCACCCTCCGTCCCTTTTAAGAAATAAGTCGTATCAAGCTGAATCTTTTCGCCGACTTTAATGATATCCTCTTTTGTCACCTGCTCAATATTGGCAAGGAAATCTTCGATCGGAATATCGACTTGGGCAGCGGCCTGCTGATATAGAAATTCAGATAAACCGTACGCAGTATCAATTGTTTCCAGCACCTGATTCCGAATCATGGCTTTCGTCTGAGAGATGTCTTGCTCACTGAACTCCCCGTTTTTCATAGCCTGAAATTGCTCGGCAATAATAGAGACGGCTTGTTTGTAGTTTTTCACTTCAATTCCTGACATCACCATTAATAAACCTTTAAAGCTATCGATACGCGAGGCTGCGTAATAAGCGAGACTGGCTTTTTCCCGAACGTTAATGAAAAGCTTGGAATGAGAAAAGCCGCCGAACATTCCGTTAAAAACTTGTAAAGCTGAATAATCCTGATCCGTAAAGGTAATATTGGTCCGATAGCCAATATTCAGCTTGCCTTGTTTGACGTCTACTTCATCAATGACTTCTTTGGGTTCAGGTTGTTCAGCATGATTGTTTGCAAATGCATCCAGGGTGCGTTCCTCTGTTTGAAAATAATGTTCAATAGCAGCTTGCACTTGTTTACTGTCAACATCGCCGACGACATATAAATCAAGCTGGTCTTTTTGGATCGCGTGTCGGTATGTTTCATATAATTGATCGGCCGTAATGGCATCCACATCGTCGATCTCACCATTGACGTGCAGCGAGTAAGGTTCGTTTTTACACATTTCCTGTATAAGCCTTAGATTAGAGTAACGCATTTTATCATCATAAACTGCTTGAATTCTTTGCTTCAGCGTTCGTTTTTCTTGATCCACATATTGCGATTGAAAAACGCCTGCTTCCAAAGCAGGTGAAAAGACGATTTCTGCGAGAAGCTGCAGCCCTTTTTCAAGGAGCGGTGTCTGATCTTTTAAATATTTTTCATTTGGAATTTCAAGTCTGAATGTAATTACATGCTGTTCACCTTTTTTCGAGAGATCAGCCGAAACAGACGTGCCGTAAAGTTCATCCAGATAAGAACGCAATTCTGCAGTTTTCGGACGGTTTTCTGTTCCTCGAAGCAGCACATGCGGGAACAGCGCTCTTTTCGTAACTTGCTCCTTTGTTAAGGGCGCTAGCATTTTAAAGATAAGCGAGACGGTTTTAAATTTTTCTGTTTCTACAATATGTGCGGTTAAACCGCCGTGCTTTGTTTTGACTTCATTGACATATGACATGTGAAACCTCCTTCGTTCATTTCTTATTAGTATGTATTATGACCAAATTTCAGCATTCGCAGAAACACTCTTTCATGTAATTATAGCAACTGTAGGATTTATAAGGAAACAATAACCTCTTACGCATTAATTGTTCGTCTGCTATTGGGAAATAAAAAAGAGCTTCCTGCTTGATCCCTCTTATTCACAAATTTTCTGCCAAGATTCACTATTTTTCTCAGCAAAAAAAGACGGTGTGTCAAACCGTCCCTAAGTTTTTTTCTTCTTCACTTTTTTTAGCATCTACATTAAAGAGCACCAGAAATAAGGAAACAATCCCGCAAAACGCGGAAAGAATGAAGATAAGCCAGCTTGCATTAGACATCAATGCCGCAAACACAGGCGGCCCGAGAGCTACTCCAATAAAGCGCATACTATTATAAAATGAGGAAATAGTTCCGCATTCCTCACTCTCAATCCCTTCTGTTATCAGCGCATCTAAAGCAGGAAGCGCCATTCCGATTCCAATTCCCCCAAAACTCAAAAAGATAAATAAAAAATAAAAACTGTGGTTCCACCACAAGCCGATAAAAGACAGGCTTAACATAATCATCCCTGTAACGACGCAAAATTTCATTCTTGCCTTATCTTTGCCGATCTTTTTACCCGCTATAAAAGAACTGCTGGACAGGAATAAAAGAGGTATCGCCAGCAGCCCGCCTTTGGCCACTCCGTCAATTGTATATTTATTCTCTAGCGTGTCTGATAAGTAAAATAATACGCCAAATAATAAAAACATAATGACGCATCCAATAATAAAAACTGTGTAGAGCCAGCGTCCATCCTGTTTAAAGATTTTCCGCACATTCTTGAGGAACTCTGAAATTGTAGGTGCATCCTCATCTTCTTCAGGCTTCTCGACCAGAAACAATACGAGCAAAAAGCTGATCAAACAGAAAAACGGAATAAACCAAAACGGGACGAACCAGTACCAGGAGGCAAGTAAGGCGCCCAGTATGGGACTCAGCACTTTTCCGGAGGTGTTAGCGGTCTCAATATCGCCAAGACCGGCACTGACCTTTTCATCATCCCCCTCAAACAGATCGCCGATAAACGGCATGACGATGGGAGCTGCACCCGCTGATCCGATGCCTTGAAGAACCCGTCCGGCCAAGATCATAGCGTAAGGATTGTCTATATATGTCGAAGCAAAAGCAGCCACAGCTCCCCCTATTCCCGCAATAAGAAGGCATGGGAGCAGCACTTTTTTTCTGCCAAATCTATCCGACAGGTACCCCGCGATCGGAATGCAAATGATCGCTACCACCGAATATACAGTGATAATTAATGACACTTGAAATGAACTGACCGACAGCTTTTTCTCCATCATCGGAAGCACGGGAATCAGCATGGAGTTCCCTAATGTCATAACAAGCGGTACGGAAGCCAGAGCAATAATATTTTTCATTCCTATTTTTTCTTTCAACATTTTCACCCATTCACTTTGTCATCCTTTATATCTTGCGTTAACCGCAGTAAAAGTATGTACAAAGAAACATAAACCAGGCAAATAAAAAAACAGACACATCACAGGTGTCTGTTTTTAGAATCGTTTACGCAAAACATGGAATCTGAATTTGTCGGCTCTGAAATAATTTAATGAATAAAGCACCGGTTTATCATGCTGATCGTAATGCGTTTGTTTTAACAGCAAAAGAGCTGTTTCCGGATCGCATTCCAGCACTGGAGAAATCGTATCATGATAGCCGATCGGCTCAATATCAGTTACAGCGTAGCTGATGACAGAGCCTGAATTTTTCTCAAGCAGGTCAAACATAGACTCTTGCTGGTGAGAAAAAGAATCCGGCAATATATCCATCGGAATTTTGTCAATACAATACACAATCGGCTGTCCGTTTGCCGTTCTGACACGTTCAAGATAAAAAACTTCCTGTCCTGATGTCAAATGAAATCTCTTGATATCATCATCAGACGGCATAAGCACTTGAGATGAAAGAAAAATCGTTCCTGGAATCATATTAGCCTGTTCAATCATCTTGGTTACACTGTTCAGCTGTTCAATGCCCGAAAGAAATAACGGCTTAGAATGGACAAAAGTTCCTACACCATGCCTTCTGATAATCACATGCTCTTCTTCCAATATCCGCAGTGCTTCACGCAAAGTCGCCCGGCTGACACCAAGCTTTTTGGAAAGCTCAAATTCAGAAGGGAGCTTTTCTTTCTCAGTGTAGATTCCATTTTTAATATCCTCTTTTATTCGTTCAATCACTTTTAAATACAAGTGCCGATTATCAGCTTTTGTAGACATGTTTCCCCTCCGTAAACCACTTTCGATAAAAATTATTGAACAATTGGGACAACTATATCATGTTTTGTCGAAAAAATAAATAGAAAGGTGTACTGTTTACATAATGTTATTATTGTTACTAAACTCTCTTCATTTAAGAAGAGAGCTCATCATGTTTTTCTTTTGATATTAAGACTTCCCTTGGTTTGCTGCCTTCATACGGGCCAACTATGCCGCGTTCTTCCATTGCATCAATCAGGCGTGCCGCTCTCGTATACCCGATTCTGAACCTTCTTTGCAGCATCGATACGGATGCAGTCTGCATGCCGACGATTAATTCGACGGCTTCATCATAAAGGTCATCGGTAATCTCAGTATGGGTTTCCGTTGTTTCCTCAGGAATCATTTCTTCCTGATATTGAGCTTTTTGCTGCGTAATGACATGATCTACGACCTGCTCCACTTCTTCATCTGACAAAAATGCTCCTTGTACACGGACAGGTTTATTAGCCCCGACAGGTAAAAACAGCATATCTCCTCGTCCTAAAAGCTTCTCAGCGCCCCCCATATCCAAAATGGTCCTTGAATCCGTCTGTGAAGAGACACTGAATGCGATTCGTGACGGAATATTTGCCTTGATGACCCCTGTAATGACGTCAACTGACGGACGCTGTGTCGCAATAATAAGATGGATGCCGGCAGCCCGTGCCATTTGGGACAATCTCGTAATCGAGTCTTCTACATCAGATGAAGCTACCATCATGAGATCAGCTAGCTCGTCCACAATGACCACGATATACGGCAGCTCTGGCTGTTTTGCCTCTCCCTCATTATTGGAGCGTTTTATATAATCATTGTACCCTTCAATATTTCTTGTTCCTGTATGAGAAAACAATTCGTACCGACGTTCCATTTCATTGACAACCTTTTTCAAAGCTTGTGATGCTTTTTTCGGATCAGTTACCACCGGAGCAAGCAAATGCGGAATCCCATTGTACACATTCAGTTCAACCATTTTTGGATCAATCATCATCATTTTCACTTCATGCGGTTTAGCGCGCATCAGAATACTTGTAATAATGCCGTTGACACAGACACTTTTTCCGCTCCCGGTCGCACCTGCGACAAGCAAATGAGGCATTTTGTTTAATTCAGCAAGCACAGCTTCACCCGAAATATTACGGCCAAGTCCGATTAACAGTTTTGCATCAGGTCTGTCATTAAGTTTTGACTCAAGCACTTCCTTCAGCGATACCATAGCCACTTCCGCGTTTGGCACTTCTATTCCGATGGCAGATTTACCTGGAATAGGCGCCTCAATCCTTATGTCTTTTGCAGCTAACGCAAGCGCTAAATCGTCACTTAGGTTGACTATCTTGCTTACCTTTACTCCGACATCCGGATACACTTCATATTTCGTGACAGCCGGCCCAAGATGAACCTGTGTCACTTTCGCCTTTACGCCGAAGCTTTGGAACGTGCGTTCAAGCTTTCTGGCATTTTCATAAATATTTTTTTTATCAGCCTGCTGGCCGGTATGCTTGGGATCAGCTAATAAATCTAATGACGGCATCTGATAATCTTTATTTTCAAGTTCTGTAAAGGTCATTGGCGGAGCAGCTGCCGTTTCATTATGGTCAGCCTCGGACTGATTTTCCTGAAGCGGTTCTGTGGCCGGCTCAATTCGTTTTACTGCAGCTGCCGGAGGCTCTTCCGCTTCATTCCGGTCTGAAAAGCTTGAGATAATCGGCTCTGAATGAATGAGAGGCGATACCATTTCCTCCTCCTCTTCTTCAGCAGCGGGCTCGGGGTCCATTTGCTGTTTTGTGCGCGTCGGCTTTTGTTTTTTACTGGTATTGGCTTTCGCTTTTTTCGATGATTTCATATTTGTTTTGACTGATTTCATATCATCAATAAAAGCAAACCATTGTTCTTTGATGAAACGGCCGATCGGGCTCATCCACTTTTTCAGCGTTTCTTGAAGAGAACGCCCCGTGACCAGAATCATTCCGATCAAAATCATTACAATCGCCATAATTTGAGAACCGGTTGATGCAAACAAAAAGTGTGAAGCCGCAAACAGAAGCGCCCCGATCATCCCCCCGCCTAAATCAGGTGAAGCAGAGCTCCCATTCATGTCCATTAAAAATAATTCCCATGTATTGCGAATCACGCTGGCAGACTCAATGGATCCTCTGTTCGTCAAATTTTTAAACAGCTGCACATGAGAAAGCAGCAATATGCTTGCAATGATGCAGTACAGCCCTGCCTTTCGTCTCGTTAAAAGACTCGGCGTTTTTTTCTTCCAAAATAGGGAAACCCCTAAAACGAATAAGCCTAACAAGCATAAAATAAACCACTCACCAGCGAAAAAACGGAACAAGTAGATAAAGGTTTGTCCCACTACACCAAGCTGTAAAATGGCGATAATTGAGATAGCAATGCACAGCAATCCGTTTAATTCAAATTTTATGTTGAGCTGTTTTGCCTGTTTTTTTCTCGATTTTCTTTTTTTCTTTGCCACACTCATCACCTTACTGCGTTAAAAAATGTAAGTTCATACATAATGAAGAAAGCAGCCGTTTACTGGCTGCGTTTTTCTGTAGGATTCCCCTATTATAGCATATTTTGCCCTTAAAAAAGGGCCGGAATCTTATACGTTTAATTTTAGCTTTTGTCCCGGAGAAATATCCGGATGCAGAAAGTGCATAGGATTAGTGCTCATGACTTGAATAACCTCTGCTTCATTGCCTTTCATCTCGACAAGAAGCGGAACACCTCTATACTCAATTTGCTCGTGTGCACTTGGCTGTTGGTTCTGTTCCGCGAAAACAATTTCCTGCGGCATCGTGGTATACAAAATCATTGAATCATCCGTCCTTCTTCTTCTCTCGCTTCCTCGATCAGCTCATTTAATTTATGAATCGCTTGTCCGACTCCGCCGACGTGATCAATCAGTCCATACTCGACGGCATCCTTGCCGACGACATTTGTTCCAATATCGCGTGTTAAGTTTCCTTTTGAAAACATCAGCTCTTTAAACTTATCTTCATCTACATTTGAATGGCTTGTTACAAATTTAACGACTCTTTCTTGCATCTTATCCAAGTATTCAAAGGTTTGAGGCACACCGATTACCAGTCCCGTCAGACGAACGGGATGAATCGTCATGGTAGCTGTTTCAGCAATATAGCTGTAATCACAAGATACCGCAATTGGTACACCGATGGAATGTCCTCCGCCAAGTACGATGGAGACGGTCGGTTTTGACAAAGATGCGAGCATTTCAGCAATTGCAAGGCCTGCTTCCACATCTCCGCCGACTGTATTTAATATAATAAGCAAACCTTCAATTTTTGGATTCTGCTCAATGGCAACGATTTGCGGGATGACATGCTCATATTTTGTTGTTTTGTTTTGCGGAGGCAGCTGAACATGGCCTTCTATTTGTCCGATAATGGTCAGACAATGGATATTTGTATCTTGCGGCAGCTGCGGAAGTGTCGTTTCCCCTAGCTGCTGTATTTTATTCATAATGCTGTCTTTCGTATCATTTTTTTCGGGACGTTCTTCTTCTGAATTTTCCATACGATGATCCATTTCGCTTTCACCCTTTCCGAGTTTCTCTTTGTATTATGAACAAAGATCTTCAATTCAATCCCGGCTTAACAGGCAAAAAAATAAAGACCGGAACAGGTCCGGTCTTACGTTTACATTAGACTTCCATAATAATTGGGATGATCATCGGTTTACGTTTTGTTTTTTCATATAGGAATTGGTTCAAAGCATCTCGCATTGCCTGCTTAAGCGTTGACCATTCAACGTTTGATGTTTCAGTTGCTTCTGTCACGATAGAGCGTACAAGCTCAGTAGCCTGTACGATAAGGCCTTCAGACTCTCTTACATAAACAAAACCGCGTGTGATAATCTCAGGACCTGATACAAGATGTTTCTTTTGTTTATCAAGTGTAATGACAACAATCAGTATGCCGTCTTGTGAAAGTAAGCGGCGGTCTCTCAGCACAATATTTCCGATGTCGCCTACACCTAAACCGTCGATTAAAATATTGCCGTATGGCACTTTATCACCGATCTTTACGTTTTGGCCGCGGAACTCGACAACGTCCCCTTTTTCAATTAAGAAGATATCACTGCGCTTCATGCCGATTTCTTCAGCGATTTTTGAATGAGCCTTTTGCATTCTGTATTCGCCGTTTACAGGAATTAAATATTTTGGTTTAAGCAGATTAATCATCAGCTTTAACTCTTCCTGTGAGCCGTGTCCAGATACATGCACACGCTTTTGGGCAAAAATGACTTGTGCGCCGGCTCTGGCAAGCAAATCAACTGTTTTAGAATAAATGAGTTCCTGCCCAGGGATCGGAGTGGATGCAATGACAACTGTATCCCCTTCTTCGATATTCAGCTGCTTGTGAGCTTTGTTTGCCATTCTTGTCAGAGCTGCCAACGGTTCACCATGGCTGCCGGCAGTTACAATCGCTACTTCGCGCTTCGGATATTTTTTGACGTCCTGAATCGAAATAAACAGTTCATCATCTGCTTCAATATATCCAAGCTTTCTTGCAAGCTGAAGGATCGATTGAAGGTTTTTTCCGGCAATGGCAATCTTTCTGCCATTTTGAGCCGCTGCATGAATGACTTGCTGAATCCGGTTAATATTGGATGCGAAAACGGCAATGATTACCCGGTTCTCTGAATTGTACAGCGCGTCCGAAATCTCTCCGCTGACAGCAGCCTCCGAAGGGGTGTAACCCGGACGTTCTGCATTAGCACTGTCAGAAAGCAGAGCAAGTACGCCGCTGTTGCCGATTTTAGCAATCTCGCCAATGTCGCACGATTGATTAAGTGCGGGTGTTTGGTCAAATTTGAAGTCTCCCGTGCATACAATAGATCCAAGTGATGTTTTTAAACTGACGCCTACTGAATCAGGGATACTGTGGATCGTATTAAAGAACGATACCTTTGTTGATTCAAATGTAATGACAGATTTTGAGTGAATTTCTCTTAAATCAGCTTTTCGGTTATGTCCGTATTGTTTTAATTTTTCTCTTAATAGTGCAAGCGTCAGCTTTGTTCCGTATACAGGAACAGACAGCTTGTTTAATAAGTAAAAAACGCCGCCGATATTCTCATCATGCCCATGAGTTAAAAAGATAGCCTTAACGCGGTCAGATCGTTCAATCAAATATGAAATGTCAGGAATCACCACATCAATACCGAGCATTTCGTTTTCTGGATGCATAAGGCCGGCATCAACGACAAATATGTCTGAATCAATTTCGATGACATAAAGGTTCTTCCCAATTTCTCCGACACCGCCAAGGGCGATAATTCTAACGTTTTCTGTATTTTTCTTTTTCAAAATCTATATCCTCCTAGTCTCATACCCGTCCATCATCACTTGTTCCTATTATAACTGAAAGTAAATTTAGAAAACAAGATAAAGCAGAAGGTTTAGGGAAAACCAATATGTATAAGAAACGGTCAAACTCAGGTGGAATGAGAATGACCGCGTTTGTTTCACTGTATGAAATTTTTCTTACAGTTCGCTGATCGCGCTGCTTAAGCTCAGACGTTCATCTTCGTTTAATGGGATAAGAGGAAGACGCACTGAACCGACATCAAGGCCTTTCAGCTGAAGAGCTGTTTTCACAGGAGCCGGGTTAGGCGCTTTAAACAGTTCCTTCATAATCGGCAGCAGTTTCTGGTGAATCAGTGCCGCGTTAGCTGTTTGCCCATTTGTATAATTTTTGATCATTTGCTGCATATCAGAGCCTACTATATGGCTTGCGACTGAAACGACACCTCTTCCTCCTACTGACAGAACAGGAAGCGTCAAGGCGTCATCCCCAGAATAAACGGAGAAATCTTCAGGCGTTTCCGCAACAATTTTTGTAATCGCTTCGAGATCTCCGCTCGCTTCTTTAATCGCAACAACATTCGGAATATCTGCCGCCAAACGGATTGTCGTCTCAGGAGCAAGAGAAGCAACGGTGCGGCCCGGCACATTGTACAGCATAACCGGAAGAGATGTTTCAGAAGCAACAGCTTTAAAATGCTGATACATTCCTTCTTGTGAAGGTTTATTATAATACGGCGTAACAAGCATCACCGCATCTACGCCTGCTTCCTCAGCTTTTTTGGTCAGCTTAATGGAATCTTTCGTATTGTTGCTGCCAGTACCCGCAATGACAGGCACCCGGCCGTTCACTTCTTTGACCGTATATTCAAATAGCGCTATTTTTTCTTCTGTTGAAAGGGTTGGAGATTCTCCTGTTGTTCCCGCTACTACTAAAGAATCTGTTCCGTTTTTCAACAAGTAATCAATCAGTGTAGACAACTTTTGAAAGTCTACATTCCCTTTATTATCAAAAGGTGTAATCATAGCTGTAGACACATTTCCGAAATTCATTTTTTTCACCTCATCATGATTCAATCACATTTACTTAGAAAGTTCAAACACTTCATGCAAAGCGTTTACAGCAGGAACCATGTCCTCTTCATGGACAAGCACCCAGATGGTCGTGTGGCTGTCCGCCGACTGCAGAATAGGAATCTCTTTCTCTGATAAAGCTGTCACAATTTTAGACGTTACACCCGGGACGCCCATGATACCGGCACCGACCGCCGAAACTTTTGCACAGTTTTTCGTCACCATCGGGTCATAACCCATATCCATTAAGATGCGCTGAGCTGTTTCCGTCTTGTTCCCAGCCACCGTATAAACGATTTCACTAGGTGTAATGTTAAAGAAATCAACGCTGATTCCTGCACTCGCCATCGCTTTAAAAACTTCAGTCTGAACGTTATACTGACCGATTTTTGAAGGCACTTTGAACTGTGTGACATCTTTGACATGGGCAATTCCGGTAATCAGCCGTTCAAAAACATCACTGCCGACATTGGAAGAATGATGTGATGTCACCAATGTGCCTTTATCTTTGGAATATGTTGAGCGGACGCGAATCGGAACCTTAGCCTGCATCGCAATCTCCACAGCTCGCGGATGAATCACTTTCGCTCCCTGGTACGCCAGGTTGCAGATTTCTGTATATGTTACCACAGGAAGCGGTTTCGCGTTTTCCACTACTCTCGGATCAGCAGTCATCACACCTTCAACATCTGTGAAAATATCGATGTATTCAGCGTCAATTGCCGCCCCAAGTGCAGCTGCAGACGTATCGCTGCCCCCTCTTCCGATCGTTGTTGTATCGCCCTTTTCAGTAGCGCCTTGGAATCCTGCGACGACTACTGCGTCATGATTCGCAAGCACACTGAATAAACGCTCCGGTTTCATTTCAAGGATTTTCGCATTTGTATGCTGATCATTCGTTAGAAAGCCAGCCTGAGCCCCTGTCAGTGCAGATGCTTTTACACCGTTATCCAGCAGCATGCTCGTAAAGACGACAGAAGAAATCGTCTCTCCGCATGATAAAAGCAGATCCTGCTCTCTCGGGGAAATCGCAGACTGGTCGCCGTAAAGCAGTCCCAACAGAGAGTCTGTTGCGTACGGATCACCCTTCCGGCCCATCGCAGAAACGACAACGACAACCTTATATCCTTCACTGATTGCTTCTTTAATGTGCTCTAAAGCCAGTTTACGGCCTTTGTCATCTTTTACAGATGTCCCGCCAAACTTCTGAACAATTATCTTCACTGTTTTCACTCCAAATTATTCGGACGTAACAGAAGAGAGCAGGCTATTTGCGCCTTACTCTCTTCTATTCGTCTTTGGGAAATTCTTTCTTTTATACGAGGTTTAGTTTTTTCAGGCTTTCTGCAATTTGAACAGAGTTCCATGCCGCGCCTTTTAATAGGTTATCAGAAACTACCCATAAATGAAAACCGTTTGCTCTGTCCAAGTCTTTGCGGATGCGGCCTACAAACACATCGTTTTTGCCGACTGCATCGGCAGGCATCGGATAAAGCTGCTGGCTCGGGTCGTCCTGAAGTGTAATGCCAGGAGCTTCTTTTAATAGATTTTTAATATCTTCCACAGTAGCGTCATCTCGGTCTACCTCGATGTAAACGGACTCTGAATGGCCGGTTTCAATCGGAAGTCTCACACATGTAGCCGCTACTTGAAGCTCAGGCATGTGCATGATTTTTTTCGTTTCATTTATCATTTTCATTTCCTCAAACGTATAGCCGTTATCTTGGAATTTATCAATTTGCGGAATCGCATTGAAAGCGATTTGATAGTGTATTTTATCCCCTTTTACAGGCATAATCTCTGGTTTGATTTCTTCGTTGTTCAAAATCGCCTCTGTTTGGCTGTACAGCTCTTTTACTGCTTCATTTCCCGCTCCTGATACCGCTTGGTAAGTTGATACGATAACTTTGTTTAAGCCGTAAGCTTTGCGGATCGGTTCCAGCGCAGCCACCATTTGAATTGTAGAGCAGTTAGGGTTGGCAATAATGCCTTTGTGTTCGTGCAAGTCTGCCTCGTTAACTTCAGGCACAACAAGCGGTGTATTTTCGTCCATACGGAACGCACTTGTATTATCTATAACAATAGCGCCGCGTTTTACAGCTTCGGGTGCCAATGCCTGTGATACGCTTCCGCCGGCGCTGAACAAAGCAATATTTACTCCTTCAAAGCTTTCAGGAGAAGCTTCCTGTACAGTCAGCTCTTGGCCTTTAAATGTGACTTGGGTGCCCGCAGAGCGTTTTGAAGATAGCAATGTAAGTGTGTCCATTTCAAAATTTCTGTCTTCAAGTGTTTTAAGCATTTGTTGTCCTACAGCTCCTGTCGCTCCGACAACAGCTACGTGTAAACCTCTTCCCATCTGTAAAACTCCTTCCGCCAATCAGCTTCATTGAATTGATTTGACTATAATTTTACGTTTTATTTTACCATAGAATATGCGGGTGATGACCGAATTTTTTTGTTTGGGAAAGATTTTCTGTATATTTAGTCATTTCCCTGATAATTATCAACGAGAATCGGCTGAAGCTGCTGATGCATCAGCGCCTTTTCAACGGTTTGAGGAAGCAGATCCATTTTGGCAACCATTGAATTCGGTTTTTTGAAGGGATCGTCTTGCCCAAATGGAATAAAAAAGATATTTTTGGTAGACATGAGCCTCATTAGGTTAGTGCCGTTTAAACCGAGAGCGTCATTTGTTGATATACCGAGAACGACCGGCCGATTGTTTCTGATTGTTGCTTTTGCAGCCATCAGTACAGGGCTGTCTGTCATAGCGTTGGCCAGCTTGCTCATCGAATTTCCGGTTAAAGGCGCAATTACCATGCAGTCCAGCGGAAGCTTTGGCCCGAGGGGTTCAGCCTTTACAATTGAATCAATTGCCTCATATCCGGTAAGGTCTTCAATCTTTTTAACCCATTCCGCTCCTTCTCCAAAGCGTGTATCAGTCGATTTTACAGTAAATGTGACAACCGGCCGGACTTCCGCTCCTTCATTGACTAGCGCCTCAATTTGCGGAAACACCGCTTCATATGTGCAATGCGAGCCGGTCAGTCCAAATCCGATTCTTTTCCCTTTTAATGACGACATTCTTATTTCCCCTCCTCAGCATGTAGTTCAGCCAAAAGCTTGCTCAAGACATTGGCGAGGATCTGCCCTGCTGTTTTAGGAGCGACAATCCCCGGCAAACCAGGGGCAAGGAGTGCCTTAATCCCTTGTTTTTCAGCATATTTAAAATCGGTTCCGCCGGGACGTGAAGCCAGATCCAATATTAAGGTTTTCGGTGTCATGCGAGAGAGCACAGTTGGATTCAAAATCATGCTCGGTATGGTATTAATACAAATATCTATATCTTTGACATGCTCTTTGAGTTCATCAGTGTGAAACGGAACGAGCCCCATTTCGGTAATGCGCGCCAGATGCGCTGAACTTCTTGCCCCGACCTTTACATTCGCCCTAAGCGCGGCAAATGTACGGGCGATCGTCATTCCAGTGCGTCCCAGCCCGAGAACCGCCACCTGAGATCCGTGTATCGTATAATCTGTGTGCTGAATGGCCAGCATGATGGTTCCCTCTACTGTCGGAATAGAATTGTATATCGCAATGTCATCCCGCTCAAACAGCTTAACAAGTTTTCTGTTTGCTTGAGCCGCAATGTTTTCTAAATAGGCGTTAGAAATCCCTGAGAAAATGACACAGTGTGCAGGCGTTTGGTCGAGGTGCTCCTGTTTTAAAACAACTTCTTCATTTGAAAATACGGTTGATACGACACCTTCTCCTGTTGTCGCAGACACAGGAAGAATGATACTGTCTATTTGCTGATAAGGAATTTCATCAATGTTGCATTTTACAGCTCCGGTAAAACCGTGATCCAATTGGTCAAAACCGACGAGATAGATGTCAGCCTGCTGTTCAGTGAGCTTTCTAATAATTTCGAGCTGTCTTGCGTCACCGCCGATAACTGCAATTTTCAATCCGGTTAACATGTTAAACGTTCACCTTCTTTGTATATACTGGATCCCTAGCTGTTAAGCTCCCCTTCATCTTATGATCAAAAGGAAATAGCGGTGAATTAAAACATACGCTTTTTTCACACAAAAAAACATCGGCTGACTCAGCCGATGTTTGGATGTTTTCATGAAAGCCCATAACCTGCAGAGTTGGGCCTTTTCTATAGTTACTCTTGGTGAGGAGAAATTTCCTCAGGGACATCTAAAATGATCATATCTGATCCGATCTTTTGAATATGATTCCAGGGGACACGAATGTCTTGACCGTGTTTTCTCAAACCAAACCATTTGACTGTCGGAATGAGGAGCGCTGTGATCTGACCATCCTGTTCATTGATTTCTAAATCGGTCTGACCCAGTACTCCCAGCCGTTCAGCTCTTTTGATGTCGACAATTTCCTTCCCGGATAATTCACTGAGCCGCATCTCTGTCACCCCCTTGTACTATGTATGATCAAAAGGATAAAAAAATGCCTGCTCCGTTTCAGGGCAGGCATTTCGGATTTATGACGGCATATTGCCGGAAGGGCTGATAAGAGCCAGAGAATAGTCATTCGTAAACATTTGTCTGGCAAGACCGTTGACACGTTCTAAGTTTACAGCGTTTAATTCATTAATAATTTCGTCTAATGTTTTGTGTTTTCCGAGCAGCAGTTCATTTTTACCATTTCGGCTCATTTTGCTGTTCGTGCTTTCTAAGCTCAGCATCAAGCTTCCCTTCATTTGCTCCTTGCTGTTTTCCAGCTCTTTCGGCGTTATGCCGTCGCGCTTTAATGTTGCAAGGGTTTCTTGAATGGTTTCTGACAGCTGCTGAAGTTGATTTGCACCTGTTCCGCCATAAATGGTGAGCATGCCGCTGTCCTCATATGAGCTGTGATAGCTGTAAACAGAATAAGCGAGCCCTTTATCTTCACGAACATCTTGGAACAGGCGGCTGCTCATGCTGCCTCCGAGCACATTATTAAGGACGATCAAATCATAAATTTTTTCATGACCGACTTCCAGCCCTTTAAATCCCAGACATAAATGGGCTTGTTCTGTTTCTTTTTTTCTTGTGAGTTTTTCTGTATGGAATCCGGGCTTCTGTAGACCTGTCGCTTTGCCTTTTGCCTCGTATGATCCGAACCATTTTTCTACATCTTTTATAAAGCTTTCTGATATATTACCCGCTACAGAAATAACGACACGGTCCGGCGTATAATAATCATGCATGTATTGTCTGAGAGAGTCGCCGTTAAAGGAATCAAGCGTTTCCTCTGTGCCTAGAATCGGATAGCCTAGAGAATGATTCCCGTACGTGGCTTTGCTCAGTAAATCATGAACAATATCATCGGGCGCGTCTTCATACATTTTTATTTCTTCGTAAACCACATTTTTTTCTTTTTTCAGCTCGTTTTCATCAAAAGTTGAATGAAAGAACATCTCTGCTAATACGTCAAGTGCGTAATTCGCATGCTCATCAAGCACCTTTGCATAATAGCAGGTATATTCCTTTGAGGTAAACGCATTGACCTGACCGCCAATACGATCAAAAGATTCTGCTATCTCACGTGCAGATCTTGTGCTCGTCCCTTTGAAGAACATATGCTCCAAAAAGTGGGAAATCCCATTTATCTCCGGCGTTTCGTGCCGCGAGCCTGTGCCAATCCAAACGCCGATCGCGACAGAACGGACTGTCGGGTTATTTTCAAGCACAACTCTTACACCATTTTGACACGTATATCGTTTAATCAAATTTGTTCCTCCTATTCAAAGACTAGCTGCCTGCCCTGTTACTTCAACAGTCTTGTTTCATCCATTAGTTCAGTGACTGTTCCAATCGCATATCCTTTATCTTTTATCTTTGTAATCAGCGCTTCAAGACTTTCCGCCGTGGGATCAGTCGGATGCATTAGAATCATGGCACCATTATGTATCTTGCTTAACACCCGGGTTTGAAGTGCAGACGGAGCCGGTTTTTGCCAGTCGATTGTATCAACTGTCCACATCACCGTTCCCATATGTTTCTCAGCTGCAATGTCAACAACCGCTTTCCTGAAACTCCCGCTTGGCGGAGCGAACCATTTCGGCTTGACGCCGAGCGTTTTTTCTATTTGCTCATTCGTCTTGTCGAGCTGTTCGGAAATTCTTCCTGTAGTCAGTTTGCTCATATCCGGATGATTGTATGAATGATTTCCGATTTCATGTCCTTTTTCCGCAATCTTTTTAGCCAGCTGTTCATTGTTTTTCACCCAATTGCCTTCCAGAAAAAACGTAGCCTTCACGTTATGCTTTTGAAGGACAGGGAGCATTCTTTCCAAATATTCGTTTCCCCATGCCACATTAATTAAAAAAGCCACCATCGGTTTTTCCGGATTCCCTTTGTAAATAGGCTCTGGCTGAAGAGACTCAAGATGAACGCTTGGTTTTACTTGACTGTACACTAAATCGTTTTCCCGAAACTCACCGTGCTTTTTCATTTTTTTATATGATTTTTCAATATTGACCTTTAAACCATTGTAACCGGGAATGCTTTTCCACACCTTGTCTATTCTTGCATTCTGAGGCTTTACTTCATAATCTGGCGCCTTTTGAAGCAATTCTTCATATAACGGGTCTTTGGACGCCGAGACGGTCACCGTATCTTGTTTCATTGCCCCTATATAATCAAGTGTGTGCGGATTTTTCATCATCTCGAATGAAACAAAAAAAAGAAATAGAAAAACGGCAAACGGTACAAATTTTTTGTACATGTTCTGTCCCCCCTCACCTCACATTATGAAGGAGAAGGACAAGGTAGAACCCGCTTGCTTTTTAAAGCGTCAAAATAAAGAAGCCGGGTCTCCCAGGCTCCTTTTATGTTTTCATTTAAGATTTTTGTTCTTCTTTTTCTTTCTCTTCACGGAGCACAGCTTTACGAGACAAGTTGACCCGTCCTTGCTTATCGATTTCAGTAACCTTCACAAGAATCTCGTCTCCGATTTTGACAACATCTTCAACTTTTCCTACGCGCTCAAGCGCAAGCTCTGAGATGTGCACCAAACCGTCTTTTCCGCTGAAAATTTCAACGAAAGCGCCGAACTTTTCAATTCGTTTCACTTTACCTAAGTAAAGCTGGCCGACTTCAACCTCTCTGACGAGGTCTTCGATGATTTTCTTCGCTTTTTGGTTGCTGCTTTCAACTGTAGACGAAATAAAGATTGTGCCATCCTGCTCGATATCAATTTTAACACCGGTCTCTTCGATGATTTTATTGATTTGTTTTCCGCTAGGTCCGATGACATCGCGGATTTTATCAGGATTAATAGCCATTGTTAAAATCTTAGGCGCATATTGAGAAAGCTCTTTTCTTGATTCGCTTAATGTAGCAAGCATACTGTTGAGGATTTCCATTCTTCCTTTTTTCGCCTGCTGAAGCGCTTCTTCAAGAATCTCTCTGGAGAGGCCTTCAATTTTAATGTCCATTTGCAGCGCCGTTACGCCCTTTGCAGTTCCGGCAACTTTAAAGTCCATGTCTCCAAGCGCATCTTCCATGCCTTGAATATCAGTTAGAACAGTATAATGTTCGCCTGATTTGACAAGTCCCATTGCAATACCTGCGACTGGTGCTTTAATCGGTACACCGGCATCCATCATCGCAAGTGTGCTTGCACAAATACTTGCCTGAGAAGTGGAACCGTTTGATTCAAGCACTTCAGATACAAGACGGACAGTATAAGGGAAATCTTTTTCAGACGGAATAACAGGCTCAAGCGCACGCTCACCAAGAGCTCCATGTCCGATTTCACGGCGTCCCGGTCCGCGCATCGGTCCAGTTTCCCCGACGCTGAATTGCGGGAAGTTGTAATGATGCATAAACCGTTTCGATTCTTCGACACCTAAACCATCAAGGATTTGCACATCTCCGAGAGCACCTAACGTACAAACGCTGAGAGCCTGGGTCTGTCCTCTTGTGAACAATCCGGAACCGTGTGTTCTCGGCAAGAGGCCAACCTCAGAAGAAAGCGGGCGGATTTGATCGACTCCGCGGCCGTCAGGTCTTACTTTCTCTTCAGTAATCAGGCGGCGTACTTCATTTTTGACAAGCTTGGACAAAATCTGTTTGACTTGTTTGATTGTTTCCTCGTCATGCTCATCATCCTCAAATTTTGCCACTACTGTGTTTTTCACTTCATTAATGGCATCTTCGCGGGCATGTTTTTCATGAACCTGGATTGCTTTCAGCAGATCTTGCTCTGCTAAAGCCTTAACTTTTTCACTCAGCTCTTCATCAATTTCATAAAGCTTAATTTCTGATTTTTCTTTGCCGACAGCTGCAACAATTTCTTCTTGGAATGCAATCAGGCGCTTAATCTCATCATGGCCGAACATAATCGCTTCTAGCATCGTTTCCTCAGGAACTTCGTCTGCTCCTGCTTCCACCATGTTAATTGCATCTTTAGTTCCGGCAACGACAAGATTGATATCACTTTTCTCAAGCTGATCAACCGTCGGGTTAATAACAAATTGATTGTCAATGCGTCCGACAGTTACCCCTGCAATCGGCCCTTCAAACGGGATGTCTGATACAGAAAGTGCAAGCGATGAACCGAACATAGCAGCCATTTCTGAAGAACAGTCTTGATCAACACTCATGACGATGCTGATGACTTGAACTTCATTACGGAATCCATCGGCGAACAAAGGCCGGATCGGACGGTCGATTAAACGGCTCGCCAAAACGGCTTTTTCACTTGGACGTCCTTCTCTTTTAATAAACCCGCCAGGTATTTTACCTACCGCATACAATCTTTCCTCGTAGTTTACAGTAAGCGGGAAGAAATCAAGCGGTTTCGGTTCTTTTGAAGCGGTTGCTGTACTGAGTACTGCTGTATCGCCGTAGCGAACCATAACAGCACCATTTGCCTGTTTGGCAAGCTGGCCGGTTTCAACAGTAAGCGTTCTTCCGGCCCAATCTATGGTAAAGACGTGTTTTTCTTGTCCCATACGATTACGAACTCCTCTCTTCGTTGTGTGAAATAATCAATTACTCCTATTATGAACGAAATGGATTGAACATATCAATGTCAAAGTAGTATGTAAAAGGATTTCAATGATTGGTTATGAAAATTTTTTCGCTTTTATACGATAAAAAAGCGGGAATCCTCCCGCTTTTTACGATTATCGACGTAAGCCTAGTTTGTTAATTAACTCACGGTAACGAGTTACGTCTTTATTACGCAGATACGTAAGAAGATTACGACGCTTACCTACCATTTTAAGAAGACCGCGACGTGAATGGTGGTCTTTCTTGTGAGTACGTAAATGCTCGTTCAAGTTGTTAATTGAATCAGTTAGGATAGCGATCTGAACTTCTGGAGATCCAGTATCAGATTCGTGTGTTTTAAACTCGCTGATGAGTTGGTTTTTACGCTCTTGAGTAATTGCCATCCTGTTTCACCTCCAAATAATATTTAGCCCCAGTTACCTAGCAACCGTCGGTGACTTCGGATTGCCAAGCAAAGGTTTTAAGACTACGAAAACTATCATACTAAAAATCGAGCCTATATGCAAATATTTTAGAATAAAATTTGTGTGCGCTGCATGTTATTTCCGCAAATTGCTGAAATAACGGATCGCTTGCTGCTTATCTTTCTCAATTTGCTCTGTTAATTCTTGAATGCCGTTGAACTTGCGCTCGCTCCGAATTCGTTTATACCATTCAATTTTTATAGCGGCTCCGTATACTTCTTGATCAAAATCAAATAAATTGACCTCAATTGAAGGCTGTTCCGGACGTTTTTCATAAAACGTCGGCTTATAGCCGATATTGCAAACGCCGTTGTAAATCTCGCCGTTTATTTCCGCCTTGACGGCATATACACCGGTCGGCGGGACAATATAGCTGTTATTTAAGCCGATATTGGCCGTCGGAAACCCGATTGTCCGCCCTCTTTTATCTCCGTGAATGACAATTCCTTTAATAAAGTAGGGCTGTCCAAGCAAGACATTGGCCAGTTCAACGTCTCCGTTTTGAAGTGCAGTCCGAATATAGCTGGAGCTGATTTTTTTATCCTGCTCCGTCAATTTTTCCACCATTGTGCAATCAGCTTTTCCATCTAAATCAATGGGCATCGTTTCCATTGTTCCTTTGCCGTATTTTCCGTACGTAAAATCAAAGCCTGCCACTGCATGCTGTACATTAAGGCCTAAAATATACTTATCAACAAACTGCTTAGGAGTCAGAGAAGCAAACACTTCATTGAATTTAACGACATACAGTATCTCCGTGCCTAATTGTTCAATTTGGCTGATTTTATCTTCAAGAGGGGTAATCAGATCCTTTGGTTCCTGATCCCTGCCCAGCACATGGGAAGGATGGGGATGAAAGGTCATCACGGCTAATGTCAGGTCCTTTTCTTCAGCTATCTGTTTAGCTGTGCCGATTACCTTTTGATGCCCTAAATGAACGCCGTCAAAATAACCTAACGCCATAACAGACTTTGGCTGCTCCTCTTTGATTAAATGATGCGGATGTGTAATATGTATCGTCTTCACAGAACGGTCACCTTTTTTCTATTGTTCGCTTTTTTGCATCAATACTTTTGCCGGCTTTAACAGCCCGTGTTTTGTAGGATGAGGGAAATAAATCGCCAGACAGCTTCCGGATTCCGTATAGACTGCGAGACGGTCATCACTTGTCAGATCCGAGAATTGTTCTGGTGTTTCAAGCAAAGCCCCATTTTCTACTTTCTTAGCTAATGTATCACTTATGATCCATTTCGGCAAATGATTGAGCGCACGTTCAATAGAGACTGTATGCTCTGCTACAGTTCCGGACTCGGCTTGAGCTTCCAGCTCTTCAAACGTAAAGCATTTATCAAGAGAAAAGTCACCGGATGCCGTACGGATCAAATGAGACATATGAGCCGGATATCCGAGCTTTTCGCCAATCATAACCGCCAATGTCCGCACATAGGTTCCTTTTGAACATGTTACTGTAAACCGGAAACTCGCTGTCTCTCCATTATGTTTAACCCCTGTAGTGAGCACAATATCTTCAATGGTAATAAGACGTTTTGGCCGTTCTACTTCAAGTCCCGCTCTTGCATATTCATATAATTTTTTGCCGTTTACCTTTACTGCGGAATACATCGGGGGAATCTGTTCTTGTTGTCCCTTTAAACTGTTTAAAACCTTTTCTATTTCTGCTTCATCAACAGCTTGATCTACTGGCTTTGTTTCAACGGTTTCTCCGGTTTGATCCTCTGTCGTCGTTGAAACACCAAGCGTAATTTCAGCATCATATGTTTTAGACTTCTCAGTTAAATATTCGACAATTTTTGTAGCCCGGCCCACACAAATCGGAAGCACACCTGATACCTCAGGATCAAGCGTTCCCGTATGTCCGACTTTTTTTGTTTTAAGCAGCTTCCGGATCTTCATGACACAATCATGTGATGTCATGCCGACCGGTTTATGTAAAAGGAGAACTCCGTTAACCATATGTCTTTCACTCCTTCTGTTGTGAGGATTTTCTTCAAAACGCAGAAAAGAGGACAGACGACGAACGCCTATCCTCTTCATTTGTTATTCAGACGGGTTCTCTGAATTCAATTGGTGAATCAATGTTTCGATTCGATTTCCGTAATCAATTGATTCATCGAACTCAAATTCAATTTCAGGCGTTTTACGAAGTCTGATGCGGCTGCCGATTTCAGAGCGAATAAACCCTTTCGCCTTAGCAAGCCCTTTCAGTGCTTCCTCCCTTTTTTTCTCGTCTCCGAGAACGGAAATATACACCTTTGCAATTTGTAAATCACCTGATACACGTACATCCGTTACTGTCAGAAAACCAATTCTCGGGTCCTTCAGCTTTCGGCTGATAATATCACCGAGCTCTTTTTTCATTTGCTCGCCGACACGGTTTGCTCTCATACTCAATTCAATCACCTCTAAGTTAAAACCACTCTGTTCTAGTGATCGTCCGTTCAATTTCAGGAAAAGAGTCGATAAACGCAAGAACACGCTGCAACTCTTTTTCTGTCTGAACGCGAGAGGAAGAAACAGCGGCAATTCCAAAGCTGGTTCTTTGCCATGTGTCCTGATAGCCAATCTCCGAAATCGAAACATTGAACTTATTTTGAACCCTGGTTAAGATCCGCTTCAGAACGGCGCGCTTTTCTTTTAACGATCCTGCATCATAAATGATGCATTCACATTCCGCAAATCCGATCACGTTCTTTCAATTTCTTGCATGACAAACGCTTCAAGGATGTCACCTTCACGAATGTCATTGTATTTCTTAATCGTTATACCACATTCGTAGCCTTGTGAAACTTCTTTCACATCGTCTTTAAAGCGTTTCAGAACGTCCACTTCGCCTTCGAAGATCACGACGCCGTCACGAATTAAACGGAGGCCGCTGTCGCGCGTAATCGTTCCTTCAGTAACATATCCGCCGGCAATCGTACCGATTTTAGATACTTTAAATGTTTGGCGCACTTCTACTTGACCAATTACTTTTTCTTCATATTCAGGATCAAGCATACCTTTCATAGCTGCTTCAATCTCGTCGATTACTTTGTAAATAATACGGTGAAGACGAATATCTACGTTTTCAGCTTCAGCCGTACTCTTAGCATTACCGTCCGGTCTCACATTAAACCCGATAACAATTGCATTGGAAGCAGATGCTAAAATAATGTCAGATTCTGTGATTGCACCAACGCCTGTGTGGATGATTTTCACTTTAACGCCTTCAACTTCAATTTTTTGAAGTGCGGCTGTTAAAGCTTCGGCAGATCCTTGAACGTCAGCTTTTACGATGAGGTTGATGTCTTTTACATCACCTTGTTTAATTTGCTCGAATAAGTCGTCAAGACTCAGCTTTGCTTTATCGCTGCGCTGCTCTTCAAGCTGTTTGGAAGCACGGGCTTCTCCAACAGAACGAGCTGTTTTTTCATCTTTAAAGACAAGGAATTGATCTCCCGCTTGAGGCACGTCATTTAGACCGGTAATTTCAACCGGAGTAGACGGTCCCGCTGTTTTCACACGGCGACCAATATCATTGACCATTGCACGGACACGGCCAAATGTATTGCCGACTACAATCGGATCACCGACATGCAGTGTTCCAGTCTGTACGAGCAATGTCGCAACTGACCCTCTGCCTTTATCAAGTTCCGCTTCAATAACAGTTCCTTTTGCCTGGCGGTTCGGGTTCGCTTTCAGTTCCTCTACCTCACTGACAAGCAAAATCATTTCAACGAGTTCATCAATGCCTTTTCCAGTTAAAGCGGAAAGCGGAACAAAAATCGTTTCTCCGCCCCAAGCTTCAGGCACTAGTCCGTATTCTGTCAGTTCTTGCATCACACGGTCAGGGTTTGCAGCTTCTTTATCAACTTTATTCACAGCAACGATGATCGGTACTTCTGCCGCTTTGGCGTGGTTGATCGCCTCTACTGTTTGCGGCATTACACCGTCATCCGCAGCTACAACCAGGATCGTAATATCGGTTACTTCCGCACCGCGTGCACGCATTGTTGTAAATGCGGCGTGACCCGGGGTATCCAAGAAAGTGATTTTCTTGCCGTTTTCTTCGATTTGGTAGGCTCCGATATGCTGAGTGATTCCGCCAGCTTCTCCTTCAACAACTTTTGTTTTACGGATGCTGTCAAGAAGCGTTGTTTTCCCATGGTCAACGTGACCCATGATTGTAACGACAGGAGGACGAATTTCAAGATCCTCTTCTTTGTCAGGCTCTTCGTATTTCTCTAATTCAGTTTCTTCAAGGACAATAACTTCTTCAGTTTCAACACCGTATTCTGATGCAATCAGTTCGATTGTGTCTTTATCGAGCTCTTGGTTAATGGTCGCCATAACTCCAAGAAGCATCAGTTTTTTGATGAGTTCAGAAGGCTCTTTGCCAAGCTCTTCAGCCAGCGCGCCGACTGTTAAAGTGCCTGAGAACGTAATTTTTTCAGGAAGCTCTTTTTTCGGCTTCACAGGCTTTTGCTGATGTTGGTTTCTGTTGTTGTTATTGTTGCGTTTATTTTTTTTGTTGTTGTTATTCTTCTTGTTTTTGTTAAATTGATTATTCTGCACGTCATTCTTCTTTCCGTCTCGAATTTTATTTGGTTGATTTCCAGCAGACTGCTGATTTACCCCTTGCGGCTGTTTGTTTTTGTTCGTTTCCGCAGGCTTTTGAGATTTAACGGCTGCGCCGCCTTTTTTAAATTTGGCATCAAGCTGTTTAATGGCCTTTTCTTCAAGCATGGCCATATGATTATTCACTTCTAAATCCATGTTCTTCAGTGCGGTCAAAATTTCCTTACTTGAAACATTTAACGCTTTTGCATATTCGTATACTCTCATTTTAGCCATTCGTTCACCCCCAAAAATATTAATCGAGCAAGCTGATCAGCTTATTCGCAAAACCTTGGTCAGTGACGGCGACAACGACACGGGATTCTTTACCGATAGAGCGTCCAAGAATCGCGCGATCCGCGACTTTTTTATAAGGAACTTTATAATAATTGCACTTGTCGGTTACTTTCTTTGCTGTGTTAGATGATGCATCCTCTGTAAGCAGGACAAGCTTCGCACGCGCATTCCTGATTTCTTTAATAACCAAGTCCTCGCCTGACACGACCTTACGAGCTCGATTGGCCAGACCCAGCAAGGGAAACCATTCCATTCCAGACATTTTATTTTTTCACCTTTTCCGCCAGTTCCAGCAATTCTTCGAAAATCTGGTCATCGATTTGTGATTGAAATTGATTTTGCAAAGTGTTTTTCTTTTTTGCCGCTAAGATGCACTCTTTATCCAGCGTTAAATAAGCACCCCGCCCGTTCTTTTTCCCGGTCGGATCTACTGAGATTTCGCCTTCTTTTGAACGTACAACTCGGATTAGTTCCTTTTTAGGCTTCATTTCTCCAGTCACTACACACTTGCGTAACGGGATCTTTTTGTGTTTATTCACCTAAGGTCACCTCTTATTCATCCGATTCAGCAGTTTCAGGCTCCGTAAAGAGCGGCTCTTCGTCGTCTTCTTCAAGTTCTCTCGGATAGATTCCAAGCTCTCTTGCGTCTGTTTCGCTCTTAATATCAATCTTCCAGCCTGTCAATTTAGCAGCTAAGCGTGCGTTTTGTCCTCTTTTGCCAATCGCCAGAGACAGCTGGTAATCAGGAACAATAACAGTTGTCGCTTTTTCTTCTTCATTCACGATGACATCCAGCACTTTCGAAGGGCTGAGCGCATTCGCGACAAATTCTACAGGATCATTCGACCAGTTGACAATGTCAATTTTTTCACCTTTTAATTCATTGACAATCGCCTGAACACGCTGGCCTTTAGGACCGACGCAAGAGCCCACCGGATCCACATCAGGATCATCAGTGCGAACAGAAATTTTCGAACGGTCGCCTGCTTCTCTGGCAACAGATTTCAGCTCTACAGTTCCATCATAAATTTCCGGCACTTCGATTTCAAATAAACGCTTCAAGAGGCCTGGGTGTGTTCTTGACACATAAATCTGCGGGCCTTTCGTCGTTTTTTCTACTTTTGTGATATACACCTTAATGCGGTCATGAGGCTTATAGCTTTCATTCGGCATTTGTTCATTAACCGGCAGCAAAGCTTCAATTTTGCCTAGAGACACATAGATAAATTTATTGTCCAGGCGCTGGACGATACCAGTCATGATGTCTTCTTCACGGTCAATAAACTCAGAATAGATCACACCGCGTTCAGCTTCGCGCACACGCTGTGTCACGACCTGCTTCGCTGTTTGGGCCGCAATGCGTCCGAAATCCTTAGGCGTTACTTCAATCTCTACAACATCGCCTACCATATATTCCGGGTGGATGCTTTGCGCCTCTTCGATTGAGATCTCCAGTCTTTGATCGTATACCTCATCAACGACATCTTTTCTTGCGAATACACGGATTGTACCTGTTTCACGGTTCAAATCCACCCGTACATTCTGCGCCTGATTAAAATTTCGCTTATAAGCAGAAATTAAAGCAGCTTCGATTGCTTCAATGATAATTTCTTTGCTGATGCCTTTTTCTTTTTCAAGAATGGTGAGAGCATCTAATAATTCACTGCTCATGTTAACGGTCTCCCCCCTTAAAACTTGTATTCATTAGAATGTTACAGCTAATCTTGCGTTAGCTATTTTTTCATACGGAATATCGATCCGTTTCTTTCTTGTTTTGATTGTCATCTCAACTGTCACTGTTTGTCCATCGAATTCAGCCAGCTGTCCTTCAAACACTTTTACGCCGTCAATCGGCTCATAGGTCTTAATGTATACATTTTTCCCAAGTGATTTTTCGAAATCGGCTTTTTTCTTTAATGGACGCTCAGCTCCCGGGGATGAAACCTCAAGAAAGTAATTTTGGCTGATTGGGTCTGCCTCATCAAGCTTCTCGCTTAGAGCTTCGCTTACTTTGGCACATTCCTCAATATCCACACCGTCATCGGAATCAATAAACACGCGAAGGAACCAGCTTTGACCCTCTTTGACAAATTCAATGTCAACGAGTTCGAGCTGAAGGCTGTCTACGATTGGCTGAGCCATTTCTTGAACGGTGTCAGTCACTTTTTTGCTCATGTTCTTCCTCCTTGTGCTGTCGATATCATATTCGACTCGTCACTCTGCATAAAAACCCTGCTTCAAAAGAGCAGGGGCTTTAAAGTAAACGATGAACATGTCGAGACAAAATTGTCTTGTTCAATACAAAAGAGCGGGTTTCCCCACTCTTTGCCTCGGTAATCGTTAGCATTTCCAATAAAACTATACCATAACCATATTTTTATTGCAAATGGATATACGTTTACCTTTACGCTGTTAAGCTGATCACAGGGACTCTTACTCATACGATTGCACTTTTGCCGCTCATGTATGCATAAAAGCCGAATTTCTTAAGAAATTCGGCTTTTATATGCTAAAACAGCGATAATTGGTTTTGATCCGGCAATGACTCCAAACAGCCGTGACGATCTAAATACTCTAAAATCGTTTTTGATACTTTTCCTCTCTTTTGCAAATCTTCTTTTGAGAGAAATTCTCCTTCTTCACGGGCCTTTACAATATTTAGAGCGGCGTTCGTACCTAATCCAGGAATAGAATTAAACGGCGGGATCAGGCTGTTGCCGTCAATAATAAATTCCGTTGCGCTGGAGCGGTATAAATCGACTTTTTGGAATGAATAGCCTCTTTCACACATTTCCAGCGCTAATTCTAATACTGTGAGAAGGTTTTTTTCCTTCGGCGACGCATCAAGCCCTTTGGAGTTGATATCCTCCATTACGGCTTTGATTGCTGTGGAGCCTTTGATCATTGTATCAATATCAAAGTCGTCTGCACGAACCGTAAAATAAGCCGCATAATACAGAAGCGCGTGATGCACTTTAAAGTAAGCAATACGGACCGCCATTAATACATAAGCCGCGGCGTGGGCTTTCGGGAACATGTATTTAATCTTTTTGCAGGAATCGATATACCAGTCTGGGACATTGTTATTTTTCATTTCTTCTTCCCATTCAGGCGTTAAACCTTTTCCTTTACGGACAAATTCCATAATTTTAAACGCCAGTGACGGCTCGAGCCCTTGATAGATTAAATAAACCATAATGTCATCACGGCAGCCGATCACCTCACTCAGCTCACAAATATTATTGTGAATGAGCTCTTGCGCATTACCGAGCCATACATCTGTTCCGTGAGACAGCCCTGAAATCTGAACGAGCTCAGAAAACGTTGTCGGCTTTGTGTCTTCAAGCATTTGCCGGACAAAGCGGGTTCCGAATTCAGGAATTCCCAGAGTGCCCGTTTTACATCCAATCTGTTCCTGTGTGACACCGAGTGATTCGGTTCCTTGGAAGATTTTCATTACTTCAGGGTCATCCGTCGGAATCGTTTTCGGATCAATTCCGCTTAAATCTTGAAGCATACGGATTACCGTCGGGTCATCGTGCCCCAGAATATCAAGCTTCAGCAGGTTGTCATGAATGGAATGGAAGTCAAAATGAGTCGTTTTCCATTCAGAACCTGTCGCATCTGCCGGAAACTGAATCGGAGAGAAATCATAAATATCCATATAATCCGGTACTACAATAATACCGCCAGGGTGCTGTCCGGTCGTCCGTTTTACACCTGTACAGCCCTGTACAAGCCGGTCGATTTCGGCGCCGCGCATATGGAGATTATTGTCGCCGGCATAGCCTTTTACGTAACCGTAGGCTGTTTTTTCTGCAACCGTGCCGATCGTTCCCGCACGATATACGTTGTCTTCTCCGAACAATACTTTTGTATAATTGTGGGCCTGCGGCTGATATTCCCCTGAGAAGTTCAAATCGATATCAGGTACTTTATCCCCTTTAAATCCCAGGAACGTTTCAAACGGAATATCGTGCCCGTCTTTTTTCAAAGGCGTTCCGCAATGAGGACACATTTTGTCAGGCAGGTCAAAACCTGAACCGATAGATCCGTCATTAAAGAACTCAGAATGCTGGCATTCAGCACATATATAGTGCGGCGGCAGCGGGTTCACCTCTGTGATCTCAGTAAGTGTCGCAACTAATGAAGAACCTACCGATCCCCGTGATCCTACCAGATACCCGTCATCGAGAGATCTCTTTACGAGTTTATGAGAGATCAAATAAATAACAGCAAAGCCGTGGCCGATGATACTTTTCAGTTCTTTTTCAATACGCGCTTCAACGATTTCAGGGAGCTGCTCTCCGTAAATGCTTCGTGCACGCTGATAGCTCATTTCCCTGATTTCTTCATCAGCGCCTTCGATTTTCGGCGTATATAAATCATCTTTAATCGGCTTGATGTCTTCAATTAAAGATGCAACCTTTTGTGTGTTGGTAACCACGATTTCCTTTGCTTTTTCTTCACCTAAGAAGGAAAAGGCTTCAAGCATTTCATCAGTCGTTCTGAAATGCACTTTCGGAAGTTCGTGTCTGTTCAGCGGATTCGCGCCGCCCTGAGAGGATACTAAAATCTTTCTGTAAATTTTGTCCTCATCATTCAAATAATGAACATTTCCTGTTGCGACAACAGGTTTATTAAGCTTTTCACCGAGCTTGGTGATATTCGTAATGATTTCTTTCAGCGATTTTTCATCGCGAACCAGTTCTAGCTCAAGCAAGTGGCGGTACACCTCAGGCGGTTGAACCTCGAGGTAATCGTAGAATGACGCAACATCCTCCACCTCTTCCGGCGACTTTTGCATCATGCCTTCAAAAACCTCTCCTCTGTCGCAGGCTGAACCGATCAGAAGGCCTTCCCTGTATTTCTCAAGCTGAGACCTTGGAATACGCGGTACTCTGTAAAAATAATGAATATGGGAAAGTGAAACGAGCTTAAATAAGTTTTTCAAGCCTGTGCTGTTCACCGCCAGCACTGTTGCATGATACGGTCTTGACCTTTGATAAGCGTTGGACTGACCCATATTTTCATTCAGCTGGTCATGATACTGAATGCCCTTTTCAGCAGCATCCTCCAGCATTTTCAAAAGCAAATAAGCGGTTGCCTCGGTATCATAGATCGCACGGTGGTGCTGTGTAAGTTCAATGTTAAACTTTTTACACAGCGTGTTCAGACGGTGATTCTTAAATTCCGGATAAAGAAAACGGCCGAGCTCCAGTGTATCAATGACAGGATTTTTTGCTTTTTCAACTTGGAGAAGCTTTTTGAAAGCAACGTTTAAAAATCCCATATCGAAGCTTGCATTATGGGCGACGAGAATATCATCGCCAATCCATTCTCTGAAATCTCTTATCACGTCTATTACATCCGGCGCGTCGACCAGCATATCATCAGTGATGCCTGTCAGTTCAATGATTGTCGCCGAAAGCGGACGATGCGGGTTGGCAAATGACTCAAATTTATCAATGATCTCCCCGCCTTTCACTTTTACAGCCGCCAGTTCAATAATCGTATCATACACAGCGGAAAGTCCGGTTGTTTCGACGTCAAAAACGACATATGTTTCTTCATCAAGCATACGGTGAGCGGGATTATAAGCAATCGGCACCCCGTCATCTACGATATTGGCTTCCATTCCGTAAATCATTTTAATTCCATGTTTTTGGGCAGCAGAATACGCATCTGGGAAGGATTGAACGACAGCATGGTCAGTCAAAGCGATCGCCTCATGCCCCCATTTTTTCGCCTGTTCAACAAGCTTTCCGATGCCTGTTACAGCATCCATTTGGCTCATTGGGGAATGCAGATGCAATTCTACCCTTTTTTCTCCTTCAGGCGCCGTGTCTTCACGGTTTTTTGCTTTTATCTCATTTACATCGTTTGCAATCATGACCAGATCTCGGACAAAGGTGTCGTTTTGAATGCTTCCGCGCGCTTTTACCCACATGCCTTTTTTCAGAGACTTCATCAGGGCCGCATCTTCTTTTTCTCTTGCAAACATTTTAATTAAGATACTATTTGTGTAGTCAGTAATTTTGAAGATGCACAGCGTGCGCCCGCTTTTCAGTTCTCTGGTTTCCACATCAAACACATAACCCTGAACCGTAATTCTCCGTTCCTCGTCCATTATGCTGTCAAGTGTTCTGATTTCCTCGTTATCTTTAATTTGATAGCCGATAACAAGAGGCCCTGAAGGAGCTTGATCTTCATCACTTTCTTTATCTTTCTTCTCCATTTCATTTAAAGCCTGCATCGCCCGTTCTTGATCTTCAGCTAGCTTTTGTTCCCGAAACTTTTGCACTTCTTGATCAGATACAAATATTTCAGCATCAAGCTGAAAATCAGGAAACCCAAATTGACGGTATCCCGCTTGAATCATCGCACTGTATTTGTTCTTAAGAGCAGATGCTTCTGTATCCGTTTTTGTTTTGACAATCAGTTTGTTGCCCTTCAGCTTTGGTTTTTGCTGGCTTAAGAGACTGATAATCGGCGGTGAAATGCCTTGCAGCTCTTCAATGCAGCGTGTCCAGTAATCCTGCACGAGGCCTTCATCAACCTCGGCATCATGCACTTCGATTGAAGACGTCACTTTTGCAATATGGGCAAACGATTGCGTCAGCCTCATGGTTAACATGTCATATATTTGATAAGGCAGCAAAGATTTAAATTTAAAATGAAAATGCCAGGATTTAGACGCTTTGTGTATCGTCAGCTTTTTAATCTCGCCATCTTCAAAGTATGTCATGAAGGTATCATCTGTCATATTAATCTGCTGCAGAAGAATTTGAAACTGCCTTCTGTTTACTGATAACTGTTCCATTAAGACAGTATCCCCCCTAAAAACATCATAAGTGAAGGTACCTCAGGCAATGAGGTACCTTCTATTATTTCTATTTTAACATGTTTTTTGATAAATCGTTATGGTGTTTACTGCTTGCTGATAAAAGCAGATAACTCATCAACAGAAACTTCTGTTGACTCACCTGTTTTGCGGATTTTCACTTCCACAATTCCTTCATCAGCCCGTTTGCCGACAGTAATACGGATTGGAAGACCGATTAGATCCGAGTCAGCAAATTTTACGCCGGCACGTTCCGCACGATCGTCATACAGCACTTCATAGCCTTTCGCCTTTAAATCAGCGTACAGCTTTTCAGCCAATTCTTTTTGCGCATCGTTTTTGATATTCAGTGCAAGAATATGAAGATCATACGGCGCGACGCTTTTTGGCCATATTAAGCCTTTTTCGTCGTGATGCTGTTCAGCAATAGCAGAAAGGGTTCTGGAAACACCGATTCCGTAACAGCCCATCAGCATTGGCTGTGCTCGTCCGTTTTCATCTAAATATGTCGCATTCATTGCTTCAGAATAACGAGTTCCAAGCTTAAAGACTTGTCCGACTTCGATTCCTTCTGCAAAACGGATCGTGCCTTTGCCGTCTGGTGACGGGTCGCCCTCCTTAATAAAGCGAAGATCGGCAAATTCTTTAATTTGCGCATCACGGGTTACGTTGACATTTTTATAATGATAATCTCCTTCATTCGCACCGGCAACAGCATTAACCATTGCTTTAACAGCGAAATCTGCATAGACGTCAATCTCTTGATTCACACCGATAGGTCCGACAAAACCAGGCTCTGTTCCAAGCTGCTGAACGACCTCTTCATGAGAAGCAAGTTCCATAACCTCTGCATGCAGAAGATTCTTCACTTTAATATCATTCACTTCGTGATCCCCTCTTACAAGCACCAGAACAAAACGGTCATCCGCTTTAAACAATACCGATTTAATGCAGGCTTCAGCTGAAACCTGTAAAAATGCAGTCAGCTCATCGATCGTTTTCACATTAGGAGTGTGCACTTTTTCTAAAGCGATAGGCTCTTCATTTGAAGGGACTTCCTGATAAAGAACCTCAGCCATTTCGATATTGGCTGCATATTGTGATTCATCAGAGTACGCAATGGTATCCTCTCCGATTTCAGAAAGTGCCATAAACTCATGTGTATCTTTTCCACCCATGGCACCTGAGTCAGCGATAACAGGTCTTACATTAATGCCGCAGCGGGCGAAAACATTAGAATACGCATTGTACATTTTTTGATATGTTTCATCCAAGCTCTCTTCAGAAGCATGGAAAGAATAAGCATCCTTCATAATGAATTCGCGGCCTCTTAATAAACCGAAGCGAGGGCGTTTTTCATCCCTGAATTTAGACTGGATTTGGTACAGAGTCAGAGGGAGACGCTTATAGGATTTAACCTCATCGCGAACGAGTGAAGTGATCACTTCTTCATGCGTTGCCCCTAAAGCAAATTCACGGCCGTGACGGTCTTTAAGTCTCATCAGTTCAGGACCGTACGTATACCATCTGCCTGATTCCTGCCATGTCTCAGCCTGCTGCAGCGCGGGCATAAGCATTTCTACAGCGTCGATTTTTTCCATTTCCTCACGGACGATCTGCTGAATGTTTTGAATAACCTTATACGCAAGAGGCATATAGCTGTATACCCCGCTCGTATTCTGTCTGATAAATCCTGCTCTTAGAAGAAGCTGATGACTTTTCGCTTCGGCATCAGCTGGAACTTCACGGAGCGTAGGAATAAGCGTCAAGCTTTGTCTCATTTCTTCGCACCTCTGATTGATTTACTTTTCATTTACAAAAACAGCCGCTGGATATCGTTCCATGTAACGACCAGCATAAGAAGCATTAGGAAAGCGACTCCGATAAACACCACAAAGGCTTCTTTTTCTCTGTTGATCGGTTTGCCCCGAATGGCTTCTATAAATAGAAACAACAGTCTTCCGCCGTCAAGAGCCGGAATCGGAAGCAGGTTGACGATACCAAGGTTAATACTTAAAAACGCAGCAAACTGGAATAAATTAATGATTCCCGTTTTTGCCACTTGGTCTGTCATATCGTATATGCCGACAGGACCTGAAAGCATATCAATTTTAAATTGTCCTGTCACTAATTTACTGAGATTTGTTAATATCGCTTTTGTAACATCAACAGTTGATGTTGCACCATAAGCAACTGCTGAGAGAACGCCTTTCTCAGTTGGCGCGTAAGAACCAAAGCGGCCGATTGTTTTTTTGTTCTCATCTTTAACGGCTTCCGGAGTAACTGAAATGTGGAGCGTTTTGTTATCTCTATTTACCTCAACGTCAATTTCTTTTTCCGGGTTTTCTTTTACCGCAGAGACAATGTCGGTCCAGGACCTCATCTTCTCTCCGTTAATGCTTTGAATGTAATCTCCTTCTTTTAGCCCTGCTTCGGCTGCCCGTCCGTTGTCTGTCAGTTGTCCAAGCATAGGCTCATTTGACGGAACACCCTGAATCAGCCCAAGCATCACTAAAATGACATAAGCCAATATGAAATTCATAATCGGACCTGCGGCAATCGCCTTAATTCGCTGCCACACAGGTTTGGAACCAAACTGGCGGTTATACGGCGCGATCTGAACTTCTTCTCCGTCTACAATGAAAAAGGAGGTTTCACTCACACTAAAGCTGGAAAGCTCATCCTCTTTCCCCTGTTCATAGCCGGTGATCTTCATGTCATGCTCTAGGTCCGCCGTTTCCACCTCGATAATTAAAGCATCCGGGTATTTTTCCTTTTGATTGATGATGACTTTTTCCACCTGATCCTCTTTGTTAAAAAGAAGCCCGATCGTGTAGCCGGGTTTCACCTCAATCATTTCCGGATCTTCGCCGGCCATGCGGACAAACCCGCCGACCGGGAGAAGTCTGATCGTATAAACCGTTTCATTTTTTTTGAATGAAAAGATTTTTGGACCAAAGCCGATCGCAAATTCACGGCACAAAATTCCCGCTCTTTGGGCTAACAACAAATGGCCCAGTTCATGGAAGAAAACGAGCGTTCCGAAAATAATGATAAACGCTATAACTGTATTCACGAACATACCACCTTATGTGAGTATTGAATTGACGTATCCCCGGGTATCTTTGTCCACTTCCTGAATGTCTGCCAAGCTAGGCTTTTGAATAACCTGATGGCGGTTTAATGCCTTTTCGATACAGTCTTCAATCGCTAAAAACGATATCTTGCCCGTTAAAAAGGCGGCGACAGCCACTTCATTTGCCGCGTTTAGCACAGTCGGCATTGTTTCCCCTATTTTACCTGATTCAAAGGCAAATTGTAAGCAGCGGAACCTGTCAAAGTCAGCTTTCTCAAAATGAAGACTGCCGATTTCCCACAGCTCGAGCCTTTTGGCGTCTGGCAATGGCAATCGGTCGGGATAGGTGAGCGCATATTGAATCGGAACCCTCATATCAGGAGTGCCGAGCTGTGCAATCACACTTTTGTCATGAAACTCTACCATGGAATGGATGATGCTCTCCTTATGTAAGACCACATCGATTTGTTCATATGGAATATCGAAAAGCCAATGCGCCTCAATCACCTCTAATCCCTTATTCATCATTGTAGCCGAATCAATTGTAATTTTTGCACCCATTGACCAATTCGGGTGCTGTAATGCATCTTCAATTGTAACTGTTTCGAGCTGCTCCCGCGTCTTGTCCCGAAAACTTCCGCCGGACGCCGTAATGATAAGGCGATCAATGTTTTTAGCCTGTTCGCCTTGTAGGGCTTGAAAAATGGCTGAATGCTCACTGTCAACGGGCAGCAGCGGAACATTGTATTTCTTAGCATGTTCTTTAACTATATGCCCGGCAGTGACAAGAGTTTCCTTATTTGCAAGCGCAATTGTTTTTTTCTGTTCGATCGCCTTTAACGTAGGGATGAGACCGACACTTCCAAGCAAGGCATTGACAACAATATCGACTTCCTCCATAACTGCCGCTTCAATCAGGCCTTCTTCACCAAGCCCGATCTGGCAATCAAATGAAAAAGAAACTTGTTTTAATTTGTGATATGTATCCAGATCACCGACAGATACAAACTTCGGCTGAAAGGCCTCTATCATCGGCACGGCCTTATCAATATTTTTGCCGAACGACATAGATACCAGCTGAAATTGGTCTTGGTGCGTACGCAATACGTCAAGAGTCTGTTCGCCGATTGATCCTGTTGCTCCTAAAAGACAAATATTTTTCAAAGTGCCACTACTCCTATTCTTTTTGCTGCATATTCAGTCTCATATTCATATTAGACTTTTTTATGAAAAAAGGGCAAGCAGAAAGTACAAGAAAGGCATGACAAACAAAAAACTGTCAAAACGGTCTAGCACACCGCCATGCCCGGGAAGGATCTTCCCAGAATCCTTTACATCGTAATGTCTTTTCAGAGCGGATTCTACTAAATCCCCAATCTGTCCGAAAACAGACAAAAACAGTGTGATCAAAAGCAGATAGAAATATGGGATCGGCAAGTTTGCGACAAGCTGAAAAATCGTCGAAAGTACAAGTGCAATGACGATTCCGCCTACAAATCCCTCAACTGTTTTATTAGGGCTGATTTCAGGCCACAGTTTTCGTTTCCCAAGCGATTTCCCGACAAAATATGCACCGGAATCAGTCGACCAAATCACGACACAGGCATAAAAAATGTATGTCAGCCCGTGCTGATCAAGGTTTCTGATTTCAATAAAATAATGAAAACACATTCCGATGTAAATCGTTGCAAGGGTAATAAAGCCGACTTCATCAAAGGTAAAAGTGTTCTTCACCAATACTGTGTACGTCAGTAAAATCAGTACTGCGAACAAAGCCGTTTCAATTTTCGAGATACCATTCGCTTCAAAAAAAGAATACTGGCTTGGCATTAAGAACATCCATAACAATAAAAGACTGATCAATCCAGGCAGTGAAACAAGCTTAAGTTTTTTCATCCGCAGAAGCTCAAAAAGCGCTACACTGCCCATTGCATAAACTAATATGGTGAACGGCAAATTCCCGACAATAACTAAAAATAAAAAAACAATTGCTGCCAGAACACCTGTCAAAATTCTTTGTTTCATGTCCACCATCCTCTAAATTCCGCCAAACCTCCGGCCCCGTTGCTGATATTCTCCTAACGCCTGCAAGAAATGATTTTCTTTAAAGTCAGGCCACAGAACGTCAGTAAAGACAAATTCACTGTAGGCAACCTGCCAAAGCATAAAGTTGCTTAGTCTAATCTCGCCGCTCGTTCGAATTAAAAGTTCAGGATCCTGCAAAGATTCAGTCATTAAATGATTAGAAAAAAGCGATTCATCAATGTCTTCTATTTTCAAAGAACCATCCTTCACTTTTTCCGCGAGTGTTTTTGCAGCAGTGACAATTTCAGTACGCCCTCCATAATTGAGAGCAAAATTAAGGATCAGTCCGTCATTTTGCGCCGTATCCTTTACAGCCTTTTCAATCGCACGCATTGTGTGCGGCGGCAAGGCTGATTCATCTCCTATAATCCGGACCTGCACATTCTCCTCAACGAGTTCCGGCAGATACGTATTTAAAAACTCTTCAGGAAGCTTCATCAAAAAATCAACTTCCATTTTCGGCCGCTTCCAGTTTTCTGTTGAAAATGCGTACAGGGTCAGTACCTTGACACCCAATTCGTTAGCAAGCTTTGTTGTCCTTTTAACCACCTTCATTCCTTCGTGGTGGCCTGCAATTCGGGGGAGAGAGCGTTTTTTAGCCCAACGGCCATTTCCATCCATTATAATGGCGATGTGTTCGGGGATTTCTCCCTTAAGTATGTCTTCTTTTGTATAGCGTTCTAAGTTGGAAGCCGCAGTTTGCTGGTTCTTCCAATTTTTGAGTATGTTGAGCATGAGATTCCTCCGTCACCCAAAAAGGTTGCATTCCCTGCTGATAACCAATGTAATCAACAGTATTAACAAAAAAACCCCCTGTAAACATGAGAGGGTCTTTTCACTATTATCTATTGTACATAGTTTTTCATTAAACTTCCATGATTTCTTTTTCTTTGTCTTTTGTGACACTGTCAATTTTTGACACATATTCATCTGTCAGTTTTTGAACATCTTCATTGGAAGCACGCAGCTCATCTTCAGTGATGTCTCCGTTTTTCTCAAGTTTTTTGAGATCATCGTTCGCATCACGGCGTACATTTCGTACAGCTACTTTTGCGTCTTCAGCATATTTTTTTACAACTTTGACTAATTCTTTACGTCTTTCTTCTGTTAGCGCAGGAATCGCAATGCGAATCATATTGCCGTCGCTCGTTGGCGTTAAGCCTAAATCCGCTTTTAAAATTGCTTTTTCGATATCACCGATTGCTGACTTGTCGTATGGTGTTATGACCAGCATACGAGCTTCAGGCACGTTAATAGAAGACAGCTGGTTTAAAGGTGTCTGCGCTCCGTAATATTCAACTGTTACTTTATCTAATAAAGATGGGTTCGCACGGCCTGCGCGTACAGTAGCCAATTCACGCTGATAAGCAGCAATTGCTTTTTCCATTTTTTCTTTCGTTTGTGTTAATACTTCTTTTGACACGTTATTTCCCCCTCACGATCGTTCCGATTGATTCGCCTGTCACGGCGCGTTTAATATTTCCTTCTTCCATAATAGAAAAGACGATTAGCGGAATGTCATTATCCATGCATAATGATGATGCTGTTGAATCCATCACTTCCAAGCCGTCTTTTAGAACGTCAAGGTAAGAAAGCGATTCATATTTTACAGCTGATTCATCTTTTCTAGGATCAGCATTATACACACCGTCAACATTGTTTTTAGCCATTAAAATAACGTCTGCTTCAATTTCAGCAGCGCGCAGTGCAGCTGTCGTATCAGTTGAGAAATATGGGTTTCCTGTACCCGCAGCAAAAATAACGACACGTTTTTTCTCTAAGTGGCGTATCGCTTTTCTTCTGATATACGGTTCAGCAACTTGTCTCATTTCAATGGATGTTTGCACTCTGGACTGGATTCCGAGTGTTTCCAAGCTGTCTTGAAGAGCAAGCGAGTTCATCACTGTCGCCAGCATCCCCATATAGTCTGCAGTTGCGCGGTCCATGCCCAGGTCACTTCCTGTTTTTCCGCGCCATAAGTTGCCGCCGCCTACTACAACAGCCACTTCGACTTCAAGCTCAGCGATTTCTTTCACTTGCTTTGCAATGGATTGAATGACAGTAGGGTTAATTCCGTTACCCTGTTCCCCTGCCAATGCTTCCCCGCTAAGCTTTAATACGATACGTTTGTATTTTGGTTTTTCCATAATAACCTCCAAGTGTAAACATTGCCGTTTTCTATTATGCAAGAGAAAAAAAGGTTTGTAAATATAGTTTTAAAAATAGGGAACACAAAGTGTGTCCCCTATACTGCCTGAAAAGACGCGACTTGATCGCGACATCTTTTCACCATTATTTTTTCACTTGGTTCATTACTTCTTCAGCAAAGTTTTCTTGACGTTTTTCGATACCTTCGCCAACTTCATAGCGAACGAAAGTTTCAACAGTTGCGTTTTTCGCTGCAACAACTTGTTTCACTTTTTCATCTGGGTTTTTAACGAATGCTTGGTCTAACAGACAAATTTCTTCGAAGAATTTGTTCAGACGGCCTTCAACCATTTTCGCTACGATGTTTTCAGGTTTTCCTTCTTGAAGAGCTTGCTGAGTTAAGATTTGACGCTCATGGTCTGTTTCTTCTTCTGATACTTGGTCACGAGAAATGTAACGAGGGTTAACCGCAGCAACATGCATTGCGATATCTTTCGCAGTTTCTTCGTCAGTTGTACCGTTAAGAACAGTTAATACGCCGATGCGTCCGCCCATGTGAAGGTAAGCACCGAATGCAGAGCTGTCATCTTTTGTAAGAACAGCAAAGCGGCGAAGCGTGATTTTCTCACCGATTTTAGCAACTGCACTTGTAATGTACTCTTCTACAGTAGAGCCGTTGTCCATTTTTTGGCCCATTGCTTCTTCAACATCTGCAGGAGTGTTTGCAAGAAGGTGGTCAGCCAATGTGTTAAGAAGCTCTACGAAGCCTTCGTTTTTCGCAACGAAATCAGTTTCAGAGTTTACTTCTAAAATAACACCTTTGTTGCCGTCAGTTTTAATAAGAGTTGAACCTTCTGCTGCGATACGGTCAGCTTTTTTCGCTGCTTTTGCAATTCCTTTTTCTCTAAGAAGGTCAATTGCTTTGTCCATATCTCCATCAGTTTCAGTTAACGCTTTTTTACAATCCATCATACCCGCGCCAGTTTTTTGACGCAGTTCTTTTACTTGCTGTGCAGTAATAGCCATTTGTATTCCTCCTTATATGTTTAAACAAGATATGTATCATGACATTTTTCTTGAAAAAAGGTGATAAAAGGCAGTCCCTCTTATCACCTTTTGAATAGGTTACGCAGTTGTTGTTTCAGTTTCTGGTGCAGTTTCTTCAGCAACTTCCGCTTCTTCTTCGCCTTGCTTCGCTTCTAAGATTGCATCTGCCATTTTAGAAGTTAGAAGTTTAACAGCGCGGATAGCGTCATCGTTCGCAGGAATAACAACATCGATTTCATCAGGATCACAGTTAGTATCTACAATTCCGATGATAGGGATGTTTAATTTGCGAGCTTCCGCAACAGCGATGCGCTCTTTGCGAGGATCGATGATGAACAATGCATCAGGAAGATCCTTCATTTCTTTAATTCCGCCTAGGAATTTTTCAAGACGCTCTAATTCTTTTTTCAATTGAACGACTTCTTTTTTAGGAAGTACTTCAAACGTACCGTTTTCTTGCATTTTTTCAATGTCTTTAAGACGTTTAATACGTTTTTGGATTGTTTCAAAGTTTGTTAATGTACCGCCCAACCAGCGTTGGTTGACATAGTACATGCCAGAGCGTTGAGCTTCTTCTTTAACAGAATCTTGAGCTTGTTTTTTTGTGCCGACGAAAAGGATTCTTCCGCCTTCAGCAGCAAGATTTTTAGTGAAGTTGTAAGCTTCCTCTACTTTTTTGACCGTTTTTTGAAGGTCAATGATGTAGATTCCGTTACGCTCCGTGAAAATGTAACGCTTCATTTTTGGGTTCCAACGGCGTGTTTGGTGACCGAAGTGAACACCAGCTTCAAGCAATTGCTTCATAGAAATGACTGACATGTTATTTCCTCCTAATATAATGGTTTTTTTCCTCCGCTTAGGTCATTTTTGTGCAGAACTGCCGCCTGCAGCACCCTCTGCATAAATCGTTAAGCGTGTGTATTTAACACCAAGACATAATATAACACAGCTTTATGCGACAATCAAGAATCCTTTACAGCTTTGGAGCGAAATTTTAAAAATAGCTCGATTTCTGTCTTTCCGCTCTTCAATTTCTGAGCAATTTCACCAGCTGAATATCCCTGTTCATATAATGCCATAACTTCATCTTCAAATGATCGGGCATCGCTGTTTACGTTCTCTTCCGCCCTCTCAACCTCGTTGATCAGACCTTCGATATGCTCGGGAAGAGCGTTGTCTTCTACCTGAACAGCACCTCGCTCTGAATGTTGTTCAGCGTGATGATGCTCTTCCTTCTGTTTTTCTTCAGTTTGAACAGAAGGTACATCCAAGTTGTCTATCAACTTCTCATTTTCTTCTTTTAGTTCAAGAAGAAATGCCGCAAGTGTGTTCTCCGTCTCTTCCAGCAGCTTCTTTTGCTGTTTTTCTGTTTCTTTCACAGCTGCGAGCCTCATATACAGGATAATGACAGCGTACAGAAGAACGCCGTGAAGCGTGAAGCTTAAAAGCCATAATAGTGTTGACATGTTTTTCACTCGCTAATCATGAGAATTCTTTATTGAATTACTTTTTCAAGCAGATTCTTTAATTTAAATAGTGCCTTTGAATGTATTTGTGATATACGGGACGTAGAAAGATTCAATACCTGTCCGATTTCTGTCAGTGTCAATTCCTCTTTATAGAACAAACTGACCACAAGCTGTTCTTTTTCAGAGAGTTCGTGAATTTTGTCCGCAAGCTGCGCTATCAGCTCATCTTTCATGATCTTTTCTTCCGGCGGGACATTTTTGTCATCTCTGATCATGACCTGGATGTTTTCCCCGTCATCCTGATCATGAAGCTTTTCGTCAATTGACAGCAGATTTGCAAAAAAACCTTCATTCATTGTTGACACTACATCCTGTTCCGTCATTCCGAGTTCCTCTGCAATTTCTGCGGGCGATACATTCCGAAGATAGCGCTGTTCAAGCTTTTCAATCGCCGCTTCAACCTTCTTTGTTTTTTCACGCGAGGTTCTGGGCAGCCAATCCTCTTTACGAAGCCCGTCAATAATTGCACCGCGAATTCTAAACGAGGCGTAGGTATCAAATTTTAAGTCCCGGCTGGGGTCAAATTTTTCAAGGGCATCATATAAACCAAGCATACCAAGGCTCATAAGATCGTCTTTATGCACTGATTTTGGCAGTCCGACAGAAATTCTGCCTACATGATATGTGACAAGCGGCATGTAACGGCGCATTAAATCATCACCGGCCTTAGGATCTTTCCACTCTTTCCAGCGCGACCAAAGCACCTGATCTTCATAATTCAAGGATTGCATTGTTATCCCCCTAATACCTTAATTAAATCGTTTTTTCACCTTGTTTAACAGTTCGAATATGCAGCATACAGGACTTCGGTTCAAATTCTATCGTCCGGCCGCTTGAGCCTCCCGTATCTTCACTGATAATCGGAATATTATATAACGACAGCTGTTCCTTTATCGCCAAGACATTTCTCGGTCCGATCTTCATCAAATCATTCGTCATTTTAAATTTAAACATCTCTGATCCGCCGGCAAGCTTTGCTTTTAACGCAAACTTTCGGCAGCCCGCTTCTACCAGCATATCAATCGTAGCTTTTACAGCGGTATCGGCATATTTTGCCCGATTGAGTTCAGCTGTTTTTGATAACGTCGAATCCGGCAGCATGACATGGACAAGCCCCGCCGTTTGCTTTTCTTTATCGTAAAGCACCAGCCCTACGCACGATCCTAAACCAGACGTCCGGATTGAATCCGGGAAGCGGGCGATCTTCACGTCCGCAATTCCAACCTTTACAACAGCAGCCGCAGTTGTACTCATAATGAAGCACCCAAGGCGACAAAGAGCTTTTCAAATGAATCATAGTCCGGCAGCATAAACATATGCGCTTTTAGCTCCTGCTGATGGCTTTGGTCAAAAATTGACGTATCAACAACAATTGCATGTTCTCCAACCTGACTGAGCTCCATCAGACCTTCACTGATGACAGCACCGAACATGTCCAGTGAAACTTCTGGAACACTCGGGTAAAGCTGGAGTTTCGTCAAATCAGCCAATGCCGTTAAATACGATCCTGCTAAAATATTGCCCAGTTCATGCAAAGCGGAAGAACTCATATGATCTTCACCCAGGTTTTCTATATCAAAATCCGGGTTGCCGATCAGCTCTCTGATAAACTGCTCCGCCTGATAAAAAGGCATTATAAAGAACATTGAGCCCGTCAAATCGCCTTCCATTCTTAAAAAGATGCTGGCGACCGGCATTTCTGCTCCGCCGAAAAAGTCTACAAGTTCATCAAACGATAGTAACTTTGCAAACGGGACTTCCATATCAATCTTTCTATTTAACAGCTGGGCCATTGCAGAAGCAGAGTGGCCGGCTCCGATATTGCCGACTTCCCGCAAAATGTCCATCTGCTCTTCTTTGATTCCATTAAAAATACTCATGTCATAACCCCTTTAAGATTAAGCTTGATCGGGCACAGCGGACTGAGATGATTCTTTATCCAAAACCGCATTTGCATCAATAATATTTAAGAGCCTGTTCTCTTGTTTTACAATCTGTTTAATCGACACATACGTGTCTTTTTGAACACTTTCCGGAGCGGACTCTATTTCACTTTCATGAACTGTTATGACATCATTTGCTTCATCCACAATCCAGCCGACTTCAATATCACGATAAGCAATAATGATAATTCGTGTTTCATCGGTAATTTCATACTCAGGCAAGCTGAGACGCTTTCTTAAATCAATAACCGGAGTCACCACGCCGCGCAAATTGATCACTCCGCAAATATAAGATTCAACGCCTGGCACTCTCGTTGGCTTTTGCCATTTCTCAATTGATTTCACCTGAGTGACAGAAATGGCATATTCTTTGCCATTTACCATAAAGACAATCATTTTTTCGCCTGTTTTAATTTCTGCAGTCATGTGAGACACCTCCTCGTATGGTTAAATAATCAGTGCATTACAATCGATAATGAGCGCTACTTCTCCATCTCCTAAAATAGTAGCTCCGGAAATCGCAAAGACGTTTGTTAAATAATCTCCGAGTGATTTCAGCACAACTTCCTGCTGGCCAATAAAGGAGTCCACCACAAATGCAGTAGGTTTGTCGCCTTTTTTCACGACAATGATATGGAGCAGTTCCGCATCTTGTCTTGTATCTTCTATTTTAAACTCTTCTTTTAAATAAACGACAGGGACAATATGCCCTCTAAAATCGATTACTTCACGGTCATGCGTTTGCAGAATATCTTTTCTGTCTATAACTGCCGTTTCAATTATAGAAGAAATCGGAATCGCAAATGTCTCTTCTTCCAATTTGATCAGCAGAACTGAAATAATGGACAGTGTAAGCGGAAGCTGAATGCTGAATAGTGATCCTTGTCCTTCTGCAGATTTCACACTGACTGAACCGCCGAGTGACTCGAGTTTATTTTTCACAACATCAAGCCCGACACCCCGCCCGGAAATATCCGAAATTTGATCAGCAGTAGAGAACCCCGGAGCAAATATCAATTCATAAATTTCATTGTCTTCTAAGGTTTCAGCTTCTCTTTCTGTAATGACACCGCGCTCAAGCGCTTTTTCAAGGATTTTTTTGCGATTAAGTCCTGCCCCGTCATCCTCTACTTCAATAAAGACGTGATTTCCGCTGTGATAAGCTTTCAGCACAACTTTTCCAGACTCAGGTTTTCCTTTTTGCAAACGTGTTTCCGGAGACTCAATTCCATGGTCAATACTGTTTCTGATTAAGTGAACGAGCGGATCTCCAATTTCATCAATTACTGTTCGATCAAGTTCTGTTTCCGCGCCGATGATGGAGAGTTCGATTTTTTTATTCAGCTCTTTTTGAAGCTGGCGAATCATTCTTGGGAAACGGTTAAAAACAGTTTCAACCGGAACCATTCTCATGTTGAGAATAATAGACTGCAAATCGCCGGAAATTCTCGTCATTCGCTCTACTGTTTCAGTCAATTCATTGTGCTCAAGCTCTTTTGCAATCTGCTCAAGACGCCCGCGGTCAATGACAAGCTCTTCAAATAAGTTCATTAAAGAATCAAGCCTGTCGATATTGACACGAATTGTTTTAGATCCGCCTGATGTATGCTTCGACTGTTCCTCGTTTTTAGCAGGCTGCTTTTGTTTATCCTGCTCAACAGGTGCCTGTGCAGCAGCTGGTGTATCCGCCTGAGGCTCCTCCGGATTTTCGGCTGGTTGTAAAGGCGAGCCCTGAATAATTTCAACATGCTCGACCTCTGAAACTCCGTTGATGATCTGTTCAACGTCTTCAGCCGTTTGATTCGTTAAGAAGCACACCTGGAAGTCAGTGCCGAAATCTTCCGTCTCAAGCACTTCCGCACTCGGTATTGTTTTGGCTACTTCTCCGATCTCATTGAGCTTCTCAAAAACCATATATACACGAACCGCTTTTAACATACAGTCTTCTTTCAGAGAAATCGTGATTTCATACCGTTTGAAACCTTGCTCCTCCGCTTCTTCTATCACTGTTCGTTCAAACTCATCATATCCCCAATCAGATGCTGAACCCTTCGCTTCAGCAGGTTCCGCTGAAGCAGCAGTCTCAGCATGCGCACCGTTCACGTCAAGCTTTGCGCTCACTTCGGAGATGTCTCTTTTACCATCCCCGCCGTCAATAATAGACTGAACCATTGCTTCCAGATGATCCAGCGCTTCAAACAAGATATCCATCCAGTCTGATGTAACTGCCATATCTCCGTTTCGAAAAGCATCCAATACGTTTTCAAGCAGATGGGTTAAATGGGCTAAATCCGTATACCCCATCGTTGCGCTCATACCTTTTAGTGTATGGGCTGCCCTGAATATATCGTGAACGAGCTGAAGATCTGTCGGGTCTTTCTCTAAAAGGAGAAGCTTTTCATTACATGTTTGTAAATGTTCTTTACTTTCATCAATAAAGACATCTAAATATTGATTCATATCCATTTGAATCACACCCTCTCTTTTTTCACACAGCTTGTGATGGATGCTGCGATATCTTCCACATGTTTAATTTCATGAATAAGGCCCGCCTTAACGGCTGCTTTCGGCATCCCAAATACAACACAAGATTCTTCAGACTCTGCAATGGTTTTCACATTGCCGGACGCAAGCATGTCCTTAAGACCGGCAGTACCGTCACTGCCCATTCCAGTCATAATGACCGCTACTTTTTCATAGTCTGCAAGTTTGCCGACAGAACGGAACAAGTAGTCTGCTGATGGTTTATGACGGCTTGGCGTATCGTGATTATCAAGAACGATTTTAAGGCCGCCGCTGTTTTTGATAACGGATATGTTTTTTCCCCCCGGAGCTATGTACACACAGCCGTTAAGAGCTGCTTCGCCATCTTTTGCTTCCTTTACATGAATGTCAGACAGATGGTTCAGCCGATCAGCCAGAGAAGCAGTAAAGCCTTCAGGCATGTGCTGTACAACGACTACAGGCGCGTTTAAATCCTTAGGAAGCTTTGGTATCACCTTTTGAAGCGCCCTTGGTCCGCCTGTTGACGTGCCGATACAAACAATATGTCTGCCTGTTCCAGATTTTGACTGACTCACTGCAGGCTTAGCGATGCGTTTAGGCTCAGGCCGAATGACCGCCGGAGCCGCAGCTTTTTGCTGGCCGGAAAGCCCAGCCGCGATGACCCGCTCAACTAATTGTTCTTTAATTTTGTATAAATCTAAAGATATAGAACCAGATGGCTTTGTGATAAAATCAAAGGCGCCTATCTCTAAACAGTTAATCGTACACTCTTTTCCTTGCTGGGTCTGGCTTGAAACCATAATGACCGGCAGCTGATAAAGCTCAATAATTTTCCGCAGTGTGTCTGTTCCATTCATCACCGGCATTTCGATATCAAGTGTGATAACATCCGGTTTCAGCAATTCTATCTTTTTAAGTGCCTCTTCTCCGTTTCTCGCAGTTCCGATTACTTCTATCTGCTTTTCCTCGGTTAGAAAATCACTTATCATTTTTCTCATAAAAGCCGAATCATCAACTACAAGCACACGAATCAAATTAAGCCCTCCTCATTAAAAAAGAAGATAATTTCTCAATAAATGTCTGTTTTTCTTCTTTGTGTCTAGTTTCTTCTCTTTCAAACAAGGCGTCCGCTAGGAGACGGACTGATCGGCTGGCTTTTGCCTGAGGACTTTTTAATAAAAAAGGAACCTGTTCGACAACTGCTTTGCTCACGATCCCGTCGTCAGGGACTGAACCGGCAAACTGAACCGCTTCGCCTAAAAACATGTGAATGGTCCGGGAAAGGCGGGTAAAAGCGTCAAGCCCTTCCTTTTGATCATGGCACCGATTGACAGCTACTTTCATTGAAAGCTGATTTCCTGTCAAAGCTAAATGTTTGACAGCGCTATATGCATCCATAATGGCTGTAGGCTCCGGGGTTGTTATAATCAAAATGTCTTCTGCTGATAAAATAAAAGGCAGCTGGTCTTTTGATAAGCCCGCCCCCATGTCAAACAGTACATAATCGAACTGGCTTAACGCATGAGAAAGCTCATTAGCAAAAAAGGTCCATTTTTTCTGGTCCAGCTGAAACATCACATCCAGCCCAGTTCCGCCAGATATATACCGAAGACCCTTTGGCCCAGTAGATATGGATTGCATAAAAGGCTTGCGCTCAGTTAGAACATCAATAATAGTCGCGGAAGACGAGTTTCCCATTAATATATCAATGTTCCCCATTCCGATATCAAGATCAATAAGCAGTACCTTCTTGCCTTTATCCTGCAGCGCAAGAGCCATATTTAAAGTGATGTTGGATTTTCCGACACCGCCCTTGCCGCTTATGACTGCAAGTGTTTTAGTTTTCTGTGCAAAAACAATCGGCAGATCGCGCTCACGCTTCTTCATTTTCGCCCGTAAAGTTGCTGCTTGGTCAAATCTGTTCATCTGCACAGCATCCCTACAAACTCCCGCGGCGAGACTGTCTGTATATCCTCCGGCACATTCTGGCCGTTTGTGATAAACCCGGCGCCTATCTTTGATTCTGCGAGTATACTGAATACAGAGCCTAAGGAAGCAGTCTCATCTATTTTCGTAAAAATAAACTGATTGACAGGAACAGATGAAAAACGTCTGACAATTTGTTTCATATCTTCATATTTTGCAGTCGCTGACAAAACGAGAAATGACTGAATGCTGCTTTCAAAAGGAATCGTCTCTTTCAGTTCATCGATATATTGCTGTTCTCTGAAGTTTCTTCCTGCTGTATCAATAAATACATGATCATATTCAGCAAATAATTCTTTCGCCCGCTGAAATTCCTCTTTTGTATAACAGACTTCCAGAGGAGCCTGCAGCAGCTCGGCATATGTTTTCAACTGTTCAACTGCTGCAATCCGATAAGTATCTGTTGTAATAAAAGCAATTTTTTTCTGTTTTTCAAGCAGAGAAGACGCTGCTAGTTTTGCAAGCGTTGTTGTTTTACCCGCGCCCGTCGAACCAAACAGCACGATATACTTCGAACGAATGGGCTCCTGCCACTTGTCTGCTGGAGGTAGTGCCTCGCACAGTATATCCTGAAGTTTACCGGCCACGTTTTCTTCTGTCAGTCCGCCCGATTCAACAGAGAATCGCAGTATTTTTTTCATAGTACTGGTCTTAATTGATTCATTAACGCCGGTTTCTCCCAAAAGCTGTTCGGCTTTTCTGAGCGGTTCAGGAAGTACGGATTGATATGCTGAAAAATCACCTGGCTCAGATTGAGCCGGAATTTGAGGGATTATCCTCTCCTCTATTTTCGGACTGCTGACAGGAGGTTTTGATGTTTGTTTCGGCTCTGCTGCCTTTTCAGCTGTTTTTTTCTCAAGAAAATCTTGATCCAATACGGCTATCACTTCAACAGCCGGTTTTTTTAAAAGCCCGAACCATTTACGCTTATTGATTTTTTTGGAATTTAGTATAACCGCTTCATTGCCTAGTTCTTTTCTGATAAGCTGTGCCGCTTCTTGCATTGAAGCAGCAGTAAATTTTTTGATTTTCATTAAATATCCACCACTCCAATGCTTTGAACTTCGACATTAGCCTCAAGCTCGTTATAAGAAAGAACAGGAAGATCCGGAAAATATCGTTCCAGAAGCTGTTTCACATACATCCTTACAGGAGGCGAGCAAAGAAGAATCGCAGTCTCTTGCCGTATTGAGAGCTGTTCGGCTTCTTTTGCAACAGAGCGCACAATGCTTTCCGACACATCTGGTTCAAGCGACAAATAGTTCCCATGTTCTGTTTGCTGTACACCGTCAGCAATTGCCTTTTCTACACGGCCGGAACAAGTGATCACTTTTAACACTTCATTTTCTTTGGCAAACTGGGCAGTAATTTGCTTAGCAAGTGCCTGTCTTGTGTACTCTGTTAAAAGATCAGAGTCCGTTGTCAGTTTTCCGTAATCGGCAAGTGTTTCAAAAATGGTTACCAAATTGCGGATTGAAACTTTTTCTTTTAACAGTTTAGCCAGCACTTTCTGAATATCTCCGACAGATAATGGATTTGGCGTAACCTCTTCCACCAGGACCGGATACGTTTCTTTCAAATGATCAATAAGCTGTTTCGTCTCCTGTCTGCCGATTAATTCATGAGCATGCTGCTTAATTTTCTCTGTAATATGTGTTGAGACAACTGAAGCCGGATCTACAACTGTATAGCCCAGCATGTCAGCTTCATCCTTCACCGATTCGCCAATCCATTTGGCTGGAAGCCCAAACGACGGTTCTACTGTTTCGATCCCTTCAATCAGGTCGTCTTCAGGGGTAGGCGACATTGCTAGATAATGATCTAGTAATAGCTCGCCTTTTGCTACTTCATTTCCTTTAATTTTCAATCGGTATTCATTAGGCTGCAAAGCGATATTGTCTCTGATACGCACGACAGGAATGACAAGCCCAAGTTCCAGCGCCAGCTGACGGCGAATCATCACAATTCGGTCTAATAAATCCCCGCCCTGATTAGCATCCGCCAGCGGAATCAGACCATAGCCAAACTCGAATTCTATCGGATCTATATGCAGAAGCTGCACAACACTTTCGGGGCTTTTGAGCTCGTCAACTTCAGCCTCTTCCTCAAGAATCTCTTCCACTTCTTCTTTTTCCTTACCTGTTTTAGATAGCGTATAACCGCCAAAAGCAAGCAGCCCTGCAAGCGGCCCTGTTAGGAAAATACCAATTGGAGTAAACAAGCCAAGAAGCAGAATAGTTGCTGCTGTAACATATAAGAGCTTTGGATAAGCGAACAGCTGGCCTGTGATGTCATGACCTAAGTTTCCTTCGGAGGCTGCTCTTGTCACGACAATACCTGTAGCTGTAGAAATTAACAGCGCCGGAATTTGCGATACAATTCCATCTCCTACAGTCAGCATCGTAAAATGAGAGGCTGCCTCTTGTATCGCCATGCCTTGCTGCAGCATACCGATAATGATTCCGAAAATGATATTGATCATCACAATAATAATTCCGGCAATTGCATCACCTTTCACAAATTTGCTGGCACCGTCCATCGCACCGTAAAAGTCTGCTTCTCGAGATACTTTTTCACGGCGGTGTTTCGCTTCCTGTTCGTTAATCATGCCTGCGTTTAAATCAGCATCAATACTCATCTGCTTTCCCGGCATTGCATCAAGCGTAAATCTTGCCGCAACCTCGGAAACACGTTCCGCGCCCTTTGTGATGACGATAAACTGAATAATAATTAAGATAATAAATACAACAAGTCCGACTAAAACATTTCCGCCGACAACGAAGTTACCGAAGGTCTCAACAACCTTCCCTCCTTCGCCGTGCGAAAGGATCGAACGCGTCGTTGACACATTCAAGCCCAGACGAAATAAGGTCAAAAGCAGCAGCAGTGACGGAAAAATCGAAAACTGCAGCGGTTCTTGCATATTCATTGTGGTGAGAAGCACGATCAACGCAAGAGAAATATTAATAATGATCAAAATACTTAACAGCCATGGAGGAAATGGTATCACCAGCATTGCCACAATGAGGACAACACTTATTAAAACGGATAAATCTCTTGTTGACATGCTGTTTTTTCTCTCCTTTTGAATCGTAAAATTCAATTTACTTTTTGTTTCGTTTTAAATACGTACGCCAAGATTTCTGCCAAGACTTTAAAAAACTCTTCCGGCACTGCCTGGTCAATTTCAACCTGATCATATAACGCACGGGCAAGCGGCCTGTTTTCTACCATCATGACATCATGCTCTTTAGCAATCTTCCTTATTTTTAATGCAAGGTGGTCAACACCTTTTGCAACAATGTATGGCGCGTCCATTTTTTCTTCGTCATATTTAAGTGCGATCGCATAGTGAGTCGGGTTTGTGATGATGACATCAGCTTTCGGCACTTCCTGCATCATCCGCCTCATCGCCATTTCCCGCTGTCGTTGCTTAATTTTAGACTTAATAATCGGATCTCCCTCAGATTTTTTGTACTCATCTTTTATATCCTGCTTTGACATTTTGATATTTTTCTCATAGTCAAATCTCTGATACAAATAATCGAGTCCGGCAAGAATCAACAAAGCCCCTGCTCCGCTCAGCCCCATCCACAGGGTGAGTTTTGAAACAAAGGAAAGTGCCTCTTCAGGTGTCAGAAGCGGAAGGCGGAGAATTTCTCCATAGTGCATCCAAAGCACAACAAACGCCGCAAACCCTACAACAGCAATTTTCAAAATCGATTTCAGCAGCTCTACAATCGCCCTCATGCTGTATATCCGTTTAAAGCCTTTTATCGGATCCAATTTTTCAAGCTTAGGCTGGATCACTTCCGTAGAAAATAAAAATCCCACCTGCATATAGTTGCTTACAACTCCTGCAACAAGGGCAACAAGCAGAATCGGAGCAAGTACGATGCCAGTATCCTTTAATAAGCTGATAAACAGGATGTGCACATTTGATTCTGAGAGCTTCATTGTGAGTGACTCCGTGTAAAATGTCTCTATAAATGACAGCAGCCGGTCTCTCATATACGGGCCGATCGCAATAAACGAAAGGAAGATGACTAATAACGAAACGGCAGTATTCACATCAGAGCTTTTTGCAACCTGCCCTTTTTTTCTAGTATCCTTCCGTTTTTTCGGAGTGGCTTTCTCTGTTTTTTCTCCCGCAAAAAATTGGAGGTCAATTCTTAGCTTCATTAAGAAACACCGACCAATGCTAAAAGATTCCGCATCGTTTCAATCGTTAAGCCGAAAACATTCCGAACAACGACGAAGATAACGGACATACACACGATGAGCATGATAAAACTGACAGCAATCTTTAAAGGCAGACCGACGACAAATACATTTAATTGCGGAACTGTCCGGGCCACGATGCCTAATGCAAGATCCACAAGAAACAAACTGGCAACAACCGGCGCCGACATTTGAAATGCGATAATAAACATTGCATTAAAGCTTTTGGCGATAAGATAAGCAAACTTTTCATCGCCAAAATTCGGAAATGCCTGATCAACCGAAATATACTGAAAGCTGTAGTAAATACCGTCCAGCAGCAAATGATGCGCATTGACACTCAGCATAAACAAAAGAGCCATCGTATAGATAAACTGGCCGATCAATGGACTCTGTGCGCCCGTTTGCGGATCGATAACGTTCGCAATTGAAAAACCCATCTGAAAATCAATAAACGAACCGGCTATCTGAACAGCAGCAATCATCATATAAGCAATCAAACCAAGACACAGACCCACCAAAGCTTCTTTAAACGCCAGCAGCATATATTGCTCGTCAACCTCCAAAGACGGAGGTTTATCAATCGTACTGAAGCAAATGACTGCAAGAAAAAAAGCAAATCCGATACGATGAACAGCCGGAACGTTTCTGTGGCCGTATAGCGGAACCGTTACAAAAAAAGCAGAGATTCTAATAAAAACCAATAAAAAAGCAGGAAATAAATCAATAATCGAATTCATCACTGTATTACCCTGCAAAACGATTTAAATTAGAAAACAGCTCTGTTGTGAACGAAAGGATGGTCGACAGCATCCATGGCCCGAAAAAAATCAGTGCCAAGAGGACTGCCACGATTTTGGGAATAAACGCCAAAGTCTGTTCCTGGATTTGAGTTGTCGCCTGAAAGATGCTGACGATTAATCCGACCAATAAGGCGATCGCAAGCAGAGGCGCGCTGATCATCAGCGTTACATATACGGCTTTTTCCGCCATAGAAATTACAAATTCTGAATTCACGTTTAGCACCTACCCTAAAAGCTCTGAAGCAAAGATTTCACAATTAAATACCAGCCGTCTACTAAAACAAAAAGTAAAATTTTAAAGGGCAGAGAAATCATAACTGGAGGGAGCATCATCATCCCCATTGACATCAGAACGCTCGCCACTACCATATCAATAATTAAAAAGGGGATAAAAATCATAAAGCCTATTTGAAACGCTGTTTTGAGCTCCGAAATGGCAAAAGCGGGAACCATCGTTGTAAGAGGAATATCTTTTAATGATTCGGGTTTATCCATTTTCGCGTAATTCATAAACAGTGCCAAATCCTTCTGTCTTGTGTGCTTACTCATAAATTCTTTAATCGGTTCCTCAGCTTTTGTATACGCTTCGTCCAAACTGATTTTATTGTCCATCAATGGTGTCAGCGCTTCTTTATTAATCTCTGAAAAAGTAGGAGCCATAATAAAAAATGTTAAAAATAGCGCAAGGCCGATAAGGACCTGGTTGGGCGGCATTGATTGCGTCGCCAGTGAAGTTCTGACAAACGACAGAACGATGACGATGCGGGTAAAACAAGTCATAAGAATCAATATTCCAGGCGCCACTGAAAATACAGTTAACAATAATAGTAATTTAACAGTTGAACTGACGTTACCCGGATCGCTAGAACTGAAAATATTTATAAACTCATTCATGATGACGTGGGCCTTTCTTTTTTCCTTCTGAACGGTTTTGTTTTAGCTCTTCAAGCTGCTCTTTTAATGCTTTTGAAAATGAAGGCAGCTTTTGCTGCGGCTGATTCTCGGAACCCTTTAGGGGTTTGACAAGCTTTTGCCACTCTATTTTGCTTGACATCGCCTCTTCATGCTGGCTGAGTATGACTTCGATTTCCTTTTCATCCTCAATTTCTTTAAGGAGCTGGATCGTCTCTCCTACCCCAACGACGAGAACACTGTTGCCGACTTTAATCAATTGGATAGATCGGTTTTGGCCAACCGATGTTCCGCCGATATTTTCAACATATTGAAAAGGCTTTAGCAGCCGGTTTCTTTTGTTCATAAGCTTAACAAGCCCGTAAATCAGCGCGATGACAAACAATAAAGCGAAAATCATCTTCACAAAATCAAAAGCTGAAACAGAAGGAGCAGCAGCTCCCTCCGTCTCATCAGCAATTTGTGCCGTTTTTTCTTTCTTTTGCTCTGGCTTATCTGCGGTCTTTTCCTCTTTCTTTTGAAACCATTCGTTTACAGTTGAATCATCAGATGCCGCCGCATCAGCAGCAAGCGGATGCACACTGAATAAAATGAAAAAACATATAAAAGCAATGAAACATTGACTCTTTTTCAACAGTCGTACACCCTTTAGCTTAATGTTTTGTTGATTGCTTCAAGCACACGGTCCGCCTGGAAAGGTTTTACGATAAAATCCTTAGCGCCGGCTTGAATAGCATCGATAACCATTGATTGCTGCCCCATGGCAGAACACATAATGATTTTAGCTTGAGCATCAATTTGTTTAATTTCTTTTAGTGCAGTAATACCGTCCATTTCTGGCATTGTGATATCCATTGTAACTAAGTCAGGAGAATGCTCTTTAAATTTTTCTACAGCCTGAGCGCCATTTTCGGCTTCTGCCACTACGTCAAAACCGTTTTTTACCAAAATATCTTTGATCATCATTCTCATAAATGCTGCGTCATCTACAATTAAAATTCTATGTGCCATAATTTTTTTCTCTCTCCTCGTGTTTCTTTATTTTAAATTATTAATGCGTTCTGCCTGGCTTAATATGTCAGTGACCCTTACTCCGAAGTTTTCCTCAATGACCACGACTTCGCCTTTGGCGACAATACGCTGATTCACTAAAATATCTACCGGCTCACCGGCTAATTTATCCAACTCAATAATACTTCCGGCTGAAAGTTCTAAAATTTCTTTTACACTTCTTTTCGTTCTGCCGAGTTCAACAGTGATCGAAAGCGGGATATCCAAAAGCATATCCAGATTGTTTATAGGAGCTTGTGTGCTCTCATTTGGATCAAATGATGAAAATTCCACTGGTGAAACTTGAACAGGCGCGGCTTTCTTCGGTTTCCCCTGCCTTTTAGCCGGCGCTTGCTGCTGTGGTTCGTTCCGCGGCTCGGACATCACAGGCTCTTTCGGCTGTTCATATGTAACCTCAGGCTCCGGCGTTGTTTCTTCAGCTGGACTTTCCTCCGTGTTCATAAGGCTCGAGATCAAATCTTTAGCAAATGTCAGCGGATATAGCTGCATGATGTTAGAGTCTATTAACTCGCCCACCTTCAAGCGGAAAGAAACTTTAACCAGCATTTCATCAGCAGGAATACGGTCTGTACCTTTTTCTTCATTTACATCAAGCAGTTCTACACGCGGGGGTGAAATATCAATTTTTTTACTGAATACAGTAGACATTGACGTTGCTGCCGACCCCATCATTTGGTTCATCGCTTCTTGAACCGCGCTCAAATGGATCTCTCCAAGTGAAGGATCTGCCCCTTTCCCGTCTCCCCCGATCATTAGGTCCGCAATAATCGCCGCGTCACTTTGTTCGACGACTAGCAGGTTGCTGCCGCTGAAACCTTCCGTATAATTCACTTCAATTGCAACATACGGTTCAGGAAACGCATCACTGATTTTGCTTCTTGGGATGACAGTTACGTTTGGAGTCGTAATATCAACTTTTTGATTTAAAAGCGTGGATAAAGCGGTCGCTGAACTGCCGAATGAAATATTTCCGATTTCACCGATCGCATCACGCTCCATGTCCGATAAGTCATGCACTTCCGTAGCCTCAGGCTCGTCAGGTGTGCTGCTCGTGCCGTTAAGAAGCGCGTCAATCTCATCTTGAGATAATCTGTTATTCTCCATCTTGTTCACCTCTTATGTCGTGGTCTAAAATTTGCACTGCCTGTTTTCGATTCACCCGGCCGGCCTGTCCTAAAAATTTCGGCTTATCTCCGACCAATACAGTAAGAGGATCTGTTACTGATTTGTCCAAAGTTATGCAGTCTCCGACTTCTAAACTTAAAAACTCTTCTATTGTCAGTTCAGATGTGCCGAGTTCGGCCACGACAGGTATTTGTGCTGTCATGATACGTTTTTCAAGCGACTTTGTTTCCTCAGGTTTCGGTTCATTTCTTTCTGATTGCATCCAATAATGGACCGAAAGCTTTGGTATGAGCGGCTCGAGGACGATATGCGGGATACAAAGATTAATGACTCCGCTGATTTCGCCGATTTGTGTGTTGAGTGAAATAACAACAACCGTTTCATTAGGAGATACCATCTGAACAAATTGCGGATTCACTTCAAACTCAGTCATTTCGGGTTCAATATCAGCAATGGACTGCCAAGCTTCTTTATAATTTCCCAGTGCATTTTCAAATAAATTAGAAATAATTTTTGTTTCAATTTCTGTTAAACTATCAACCTTATTGTGACTGATCCCGATGCCCCCCATCACACGATCCATCATCGTATAGGCAATTGTCGGGTTAACTTCCATCATAATTCTGCCTTCCATCGGATGGACATCGAATAAATTCAGGATCGTCATATTCGGTATGGATCGGATAAATTCCTCGTATGGAACCTGATCAACAGAGCTGACCGATATATGGATATATGTTCTGAGCTGAGCAGAAAAGTGAGTTGTAAGAAGTCTTGCAAAATTGTCATGAATTCTTGTTAAACTGCGGATTTGGTCTTTAGAAAACCGCAGCGCGCGTTTGAAATCATAAACCTTTACTTTTTTCTCTTTTTCTTCTTTTTTCAGCTCTTCAGCATCCATTTCACCCGTTGATATTGCAGAAAGCAGTGCATCTATTTCATTTTGGGAGAGAACTTCTCCTGACATTTTCCTCACCTCCGTATTCTGTCAAATTATGCTTTATTGCAGATTAAAAGAGGTAATATACACTTTTTCTACTTTTCCTTCTTGGAGGTAGCTATTCACTTTATCTTTTAGTTCCTTCTTAAAGGTTTCTTTTCCCTTGTCTCCCTCAATCTCATCAGCATTCGTATCAGCCAGCAGTGATATAACAGCATCTTTCACTTGAAAATCACGTTTTTCAAGCTCTTCTTTTGATTTATCAGAGTCAGTTTCAAGTTTAATCGCTAAGCGAATAATGTTATCGGACTTTAAATTCGTTGTAATTTCTGCTACATCAACAGAAGATGCAACGATTTCATCAATACTCCGTTTTGCCTCACTTTTTTCGGACTTTCCGCCTAAAACAAAATAAGCCGCCGTCCCGAGAGCACCAATTACGATAAGAATAATTAGTAAAATGATCAATAATTTTTTCTTCATTCCGGTTCCTCTATTCCATGGTCCATTGAAAATATTTGTATTTTTTGATAGAAAGACGCAATCTTCTCCAGAACAGCTTCTTCATTTTCTTTTACTACAAACTTCTTACCGTTCGACAGTGTGATTGTAGTATCCGGAAAGCATTCAATCTGTTCAATAAATAACGCATTCAGCGTAAAGGGCTGCCCATTTAAACGGGTTACTTTAATCATAAAACAGCGGAGAAGCGATTACTCGCCTCCCCTCCCTCCTTAACGTTTAAGGTTTACCAGCTCTTGAAGGATTTCATCCGATGTTGTAATAATCTTGGAGTTTGATTGGAACCCGCGCTGAGCAACAATCATTTCAGTAAACTCGTCTGTTAAATCAACGTTAGACATTTCTATAAATCCTGACTTCAAGGCACCTGTACCGCCATCACCAGGCTGATTAGCTGCACTAGCAGTTCCAGAGTTCAAAGATTCACGATACAAGTTGCTTCCAATTTTATCTAAGCCGTCACTGTTTGCAAAAGTAACAATCCCGATCTGACCGCCATCTTGTGGTTTACCGCCAGCATCAACAATTGACACTTTTCCATCAGATCCGATACTAAAGCTTTGGGCATCTAGAGGAATTTTTATTGTTCCTCCCGTCATATTTAACACATGGTAGCCGTCACCAGTCACCAATGTTCCGGTATTATCTAAATAGAAGTTTCCGGCTCTTGTGTAAGCCGTTCCATCACCTGTATCGATTTGAAAATAACCGTCGCCGTCAATCGCTAAATCAAGCGTTCTTCCTGTGCTTTGTGTCGCGCTTGTTGAATGGATGGTATCAATTGTGCCAGATGATGAACCTAAACCGATCTGCTTAGAGTTTGTTCCGCCGATTGTTGCACCAGCAGCAGAACCGCCGGCAATCGTTTGACTTACCATATCTTTAAAGGTAACCCGGCTCTTTTTGAATCCCACTGTATTCACGTTGGCAATGTTATTGCCGATAACATCAAGTTTTGTTTGAAAGTTTTTCATACCGCTAATTCCAGAATAAAGTGAACGTAACATAATATATTCCCCCAGATGTTTTTATTTAGATGATTGTCCCACAGACATGACATTCGCCGGACTGATCTCGGTCCCATCATCAAGAACGAGATAATAATTTCCTTTAGAATGTTTAACAGAGCTTACTGTGCCTGTTTTATCTGTCGCACTTTTACCATCAGTCCAAGATACTTCTTTTCCCATCCAATCAACATACGTTGTAAACGGATCTTGGTTTTCAACGAATTTAGTCATCGTCGTATTCAGATTCATCATCTGTTCCAGGCTTGAAAAAGTCGCCATCTGGCTGATAAATTCTTTGTCATCAACCGGATTAAGCGGATCTTGGTTTTGGACTTGAGTCATTAATATTTTTAAAAACTCGTCTTTTCCCAGGCTGCTGTTGCTTGCAGCGGCAGTGCTGCTTGTTTTTTCAGGCAATTTATATTCTGAGCTTATTGATGCCATTCTTCTTCCTCCAATTCAGCCATTGACACTTCATCAAGCAAGTCTCCAAACTCGTTTGATTGCTTTTTCTGTCTTTGCTGCTTCTGTCCCTCTTGCTGCTGTTTCTGTTCATCAGCAAGCTGGCCATATATCGGCTGGTCTCCGCTTTGAATCGGCAATGTAAAACGGTCTACTTGGACAGCCATATTCGGCAGTGATTGCTTCAGCTGAGGCAGATGTTGTTCGAGCAGCTCTTTTGCAGATTGGCTGGATGCAATGATTTTACTCTGGAACATTCCATTTTCATTTGTCAGCTTAATTGTGACAAATCCTAAATGTTCAGGGTTCAGCCGAATTGTAAAACTGCCGGTTGACCTCCCAAAGGGTGTATATTTCATCTGCTTCCATGCACTGATCACTTGATCAGCAACGGTTTTCGTTTCGGCTGCATGCAAATCAGATGAGAGCTGCAAATCCAGTGCCTGAACTCCTCCGGTGCTCCGGTAGCCTGAAAACATCATTTGAATTCCTGACTTACTATCTATGGGCTGAATACTTACAGAGGAATCTGCCGTACTTTTATTACCTGATGTCAGAGTGTCCGGCGAAAGGGCACGTTTTCCGACCTCTAGTGACGATTCGGATGATTTCGATAACAAAAAAGCTTTCAGCTGACTTTCAGCTATATTCCATTCCTTCGTCCCTTTTTGAGGAAGCACTGACATCTGTTCCATTAAGCTTTGAAAACTTTTCAGCTCTGACTTTGACATCGTATAAAGCTTTGAACTTGACTCGTCTTTTGTAAATATCTGCTGTTTAAGATCCTGAATAAGCTGTTCCGATATGCCCTTTTTATCTAATGCCGAAAGAAATTCATCTCCATTTTTGTAGACAGTATGAGCTTGATGATCACGGTCAGTCATTTTATTTCCTTCTAAAAGCTGACTGATAAGCATTTGGATATGAATAAGCGTTTTAACATCTTCTGCTGATGCCTCATTTCCCTGAACTTCTTGCTCTCTGTCAGACTTGAATTCATCAGTAGCGGCATCACCAGCTGAATTCTTTGCAGTCAGAGCAGTTTTCTCTTCAGAAATGGTTTTGTCTGCAAGTATTTGCCCCATGTGCAGTTGATCAGTTCCGTCAGCCAATTTTAATTCAACTGCTTGCAGCAGGTTCTGTAACATTTGCTGAGCGGATTCATCCAGCTGCTTTCCTGTTAGTTTACTTAACGTTTGCAGAAGATCGGCTTTTTGCTTGTCTTGGTTTTCAGGAGTTGCATTTAGCCAATCACTGATCTTTTTACATGCATCTTTTAAAAGCTGATCGTCAGTCAGAGTCCCATTTCCTTGTGATGAAGGTTCTTTCGAGCCGGCTTCAGACATAAGCCAATTTTGAAAAACTCCCTGGCTATTTTTGATTGATTTAGCAGCTGTCCCTGCTGTAGTTTGCAGCCGAGGTCCGGCTAATTCAAGCAGCTTCACCTTTATTCCCCCTATTCTTGGCTGGCAGCAATTTTTTCTGTATATGTTGCCGCTTGCTCAGGAGTCATTTTTGCCAAAATTTCAGCAAGCTGCTTTTTGCTCAGTCCATTCAATATTTTCAGCGCTTCTTTCTCCTTTAATTGGGCAATGATTTTAGCAGCCTTTCCGCTGTCCATGCTTTTATAAACACTGATGACTTTATCATCAGAAGCTTTATCAGAACTTGATGAACCTTCTGTGTTATCCTTCGATGTCTTTTTTTGGTCTTCCGCTGTTTTTTCAAGAGAACGTATTTTTTGATTCAGCCTGTCTATTTCAGATTTGCTTGTATCCAAATCCTTATTCAATATACTGATCTCACTTTTTTGATCCTTAATGGTTTTTTCCAGAGCCGCCGTATTACTGTTATTCTTAGCTGCTGATGATGTATCTTTTTTATCTTCGGTCTCAGGAACCAATTCTTTAAGAACTGGCGTTTTGGCTGCAGCTTCCTGTATCGGCTTTAAGACATTGACACCAGCCGCCCAGAGAACAATCCCCCCTGCTATAAGCAGAAATATCAGCGGAAGGATAATGATCAGCAAAACCGATCGGAACTTACCTGATTCTTTCTTTTTGCCGGACATTACATTCGCTCCTAATGGCCTTGAATCATAAACTGCTTGATCGAAATATCGTCCATTTCTTTCATCTCTGCAGCTTTGTCTTCAAGAGCAAACATTTTAAACTGTTTTTCACGCATCTTTTCAAACTTCTTCACTTCAATATTTTTTTCTGTTAACACTTCTTGCTTTTGGTTCATTTGATTCCTTTTCAAAATGACGAGCTTTTGGTAGTGATAAATGGTGTTTTCAAGATTTGAGACAAATTGCTGATAATGCCTCATCTCTTGAACGCTCATCCCGCTTTTCAGTTTGTTTTCTTTATTTTGCTCAAGCAATTCCTTTTTGCTCATATTCTCATATAGTTTCTCCGCTACAGTTTCAAATTCAGAAACTGATTGCTGATACTCAGACAAAGACTGGTCTTTTTCGTTCTCTTTTAGTTCCAGCAGCTTTTGGAATCTAAATTGATAGGCCACGTTCTATTCCTCATTTCCTGTCAAACTAGTTAATGCAGCAATGCTTTCTTCCAATGATGCTGATTCTTCTGTTCCCTGCTTCAGAAATTGAATAAGCTGCGGATAAAATTGTATCGCCTCATCAATTTCTCTTGAGGACCCTCTTTTGTAAGCTCCAATATTAATGAGATCTTCAGAATTTTGATACGTTGATAAAAGTTCACGGAATTTATTCGCTGCGTCTAAGTGCTGTTTTGTCGAGATGTTTGACATCACCCTGCTGATGCTTTTTAACACATTGACGGCAGGAAACTGGCCTTTATTAGCAAGTGCCCTGTCTAACACAATGTGTCCGTCTAAGATTCCGCGAACAGTATCAGCAATAGGCTCATTCATGTCATCTCCGTCGACTAACACTGTATAAAACGCTGTGATTGTTCCGTGTTCATTTGCACCTGTTCTCTCTAGTAAACGAGGTAAAATAGCGAACACAGAGGGCGTATATCCTTTTGTCGTCGGAGGCTCTCCAGCGGCAAGTCCGATCTCCCTCTGAGCCATCGCCACCCTTGTGACAGAATCCATCATAAACATGACATTTTGTCCTTTATCACGAAAGTACTCAGCAATGGCTGTCGCCGTATAAGCGGCTTTCAACCTCGTTAATGCAGGCTGGTCTGAGGTAGCAACAACTACAATTGACCGCTTCAGACCCTCTGCTCCCAAGTCTTTTTCAATAAACTCCCGAACCTCTCGACCGCGTTCTCCGACGAGTGCAATTACGTTCAAATCAGCTTCGGTCTGTTTAGCGATCATTCCCATTAATGTGCTTTTCCCGACGCCGCTTCCTGCGAAAATACCAATCCGCTGGCCTTTTCCGACAGTCAGCAGACTGTCAATAGACCTGACTCCAACACCCATTTTTTCCCGGATAGGCGGGCGTTTCATCGGGTTAGGAGGTGATTGCTCCGTCGATACAGGCGAAAGTCCTTTCGGCAAAAGTTTTCCGTCGAGCGGTTCGCCAAACGCATCAATGACTTGTCCGATCAGACCGGCTCCTACCTTTACACGAAGAGATTCACCAGTGGCTTCAACAATGCTCCCGGGGGCAATGCTAGCGGCCTCTAAATAGGGCATTAACAAAATATTTTCTTCCTGAAATCCAACAACTTCAGCTTTGATGACTTTACCTGATTGACCTTTTGCATAAATCAGGCACAGGTCGCCTATTGAGCTTGCCGGCCCCTTTGATTCGATCATCAGGCCGATCACCCGTTTCACTTTTCCATAACGCTTATACGAGTCTGTCATTTCTATGCAATCTATCAGACTCTGTGTCTTCATTGATCCGCACCTGCTTCCAGTGCTGTGAGGAGCTTATGCTTCAGTTGCACCAGCTGGGTATCAATGCTTGCATCAACTCTTCCAAAAGGAGTTTCTATATAGCATGATCCTTTTTCAGCTTTTTCATCGGCGTATAAACCCAGCCGGCATTCTTTGTAAAGAAGCTGCTGGATTTCGTCTTTATGCTGAAAAACTGTTTCATAGTAATAAGGGTCAACATATATTGATATATCGTCATATTCCTTTACTTCGTTTACCACCTGTTTCACAAGCAGGATAAAGGCCTCTTTATCATCAGATTTTTGCTGCCATACTTTTTTAGCTAACGCAACGGCAAGCTCAACGATTTCTCCGGAGGCATCTTCAAGCTTATCCTCTACAGCTTTTCTGGACATCTCTGTTATGCTGTTTGCCTGATCAATCAGCTCAGCATACTGTTGCAAGACTTCAGATCTCCCTAATGCAACACCTTGTTCGAAACCTTCAGTTTTCGCTTCTTCAATAAGCTGCTGTTTTTCAGCCGCCCAATCATTTTTTTCCTTTTCAATTTGACGGCGGATGTCTTCCATCTGGCTGTTCGCTTGCTCGGAAATCCGATCAGCTTCTTCTTTGATCCGGGCCATTAACGCTTCCGGATTTTCTTCAGTCTGTAAAAGATGTGAATTATCGATCCGAACCTCTTGTAAAGAAAGCTTCCTTCTTTCCTGCTGTGGGGAAAAAGATGATTCTTGTTTAATGATATTAGACAATAATATCGTCTCCTCCGCCTCTTGCTATAACAATTTCACCGGCTTCTTCAAGCTTTCTGACGATGCTTACAATTCTTGATTGAGCCTCTTCAACATCCTTCAAACGTACAGGGCCCATAAATTCCATTTCTTCTTTGAACGTTTCAACCATACGCTGTGACATATTGTTGAATACAATTTCTTTGACTTCCTCGCTTGCCACCTTTAATGAAAGGAGCAGATCGTCGTTTTCAACATCGCGTATAACCCGCTGAATTGCTCGGTTATCAAGGGTAACAATATCCTCAAAGACAAACATCCGCTTCTTGATTTCTTCAGCAAGATCAGGATCCTGAATTTCCAAGGAATCCAATATCGTCTTTTCTGTTCCTCTGTCTACACCGTTCAACACTTCAACAACAGCTTCGATTCCGCCGGTTTGTGTATAATCCTGAGTAAATGCGGAGGATAATTTCTGTTCCAGAATCCGTTCTACTTCATTAATAATTTCAGGTGACGTTCTGTCCATTACCGCAATCCTTCTTGCGACTTCTGCCTGTACCTCAGGATTCAGCTCGGATAAAATTTGTCCGGCCTGCACAGGGTCAAGGTAAGACAAGATTAAAGCCATCGTTTGCGGATGCTCTTGTTGGATGAAATTTAAAATTTGTTCAGGCTCTGCTTTTCTGGCAAAGTCAAATGGTTTAACTTGCAGAGAAGAAGTCAGCCTGTTTAGTATGTTTTCAGCCTTATCTTCTCCCAGCGCCTTCTCAAGAACTTGTCTGGCATAGCTTAATCCGCCCTGAGAAATATAATCCTGGGCAATCGCTATATTATGAAATTCCTCTATAATTTCATCCTTTTTTTGATGATCGACACTTCTAACTCCTGATATTTCAAGGGTAAGCCTTTCAATTTCTTCATCGGTTAAATGCTTATATACAGAAGCTGACACATCTAAACCTAAGGAAATCATGAGAATGGCTGCTTTTTGTTTTCCTGTAAGCTTGTCTTGATCACGTCTCGCCATTTCTAATCCCTCCTAATCCTCGGCCAGCCAGCTTCTCAGCAGTTTTGCAAAGTCTTCAGGCTTATCTTTCGCCATCTTTTCAAGCTGTTTTCGTCTGACTGTTTCCTCTGTTTCATTTTCCTCTTCATTAATATCAGGCAAATTGATAGGCTCCTGAGGCACTTCGTACGTGTATTCCTCAAATTCATCCTCTTGAACGCGTTTCTTTCTGATAAACATAATGATCAGAATGATGATGACTGCGATCAAAACGCCCCCAACGATATATACCCACATTGGGATACCGGAGGATTTTTCCGTATCAGTATCAAGACTTACTTTTCCGTCAAAAGGCTGAACCGAGACAACAATTTTATTATTGATATCTTCATCAGAAAGGTTCTGGTTCTGTGTTTCATCCTTATCCAATGATGTTCTGACAACAGTTGAAAGGATTTTTTGTATATCATCCTGTCTTTCAGTTGATAGTGACGCTGTGTTTTTGGCATCAGGCGGCTCTACCATTACTTGAATCCCTAAATCCCTTACCTTATAAGGGCTTTCAGCTATTTCTTTATGGATTCGATTAACCTCGTAATTGATTTTATTACTGCTTTTTTCGTAGTTCCCACTTTCGGTATTTCCACCGTCAGCTTGATAGTTTGTTACATCTTCATCACCGGTTCCGGCAGTTCCGCCATTAGCTGCGCCGTCTCCCTGATATGTTTCCGATACTTTTTCAGCACTGACCGCGATGCCTTCCATGTTTTCTTTGTCAACAGGCTCGACGATGTCTTCTGTGCGATTTTCTTTTGTAAAGTCAATATCAGCCGTGACAGAAACAACAACTTTGTCCTGCCCCATCATCGTTCCAAGCAATGACTGAACATGTTTTTGAATGTCTTTTTCAACTTGGGATTTAACTCCCTGCTGCGAAGAATAACTATCAGCGTAGGACCCTGAACCGCTGTCTGTTTTGTCATAGTATGTAGAGTTCTGGTCCATGATGACGATGTTATCTTCTTTTAAGTTCGGCACACTTTTTGATACCAGATGATATAATCCGTTGATCTGGCTTTGGTCCAGAGTGTATCCAGGCTGAGTCTGCAGGACGATTGAAGCAGATGCTGCTGATTGCTCTTCACCGACAAAGACAGCGTCTTTCGGAAGGTTAATCATTACTTTTGAATTTTTGATACCGTCCATTTCATTAATCAGATTGGATAGTTCCGTTTGTGTGGCTTTGACTTTCACCATATCAAATTCATTATCTGTTAAACCAAAGCCGGCGTTCTGTCCAAAAAATGAGTAATCAATTGATCCGGTTTTAGGAAGCCCTTCTGCCGCCAGCTGAACTTTCAGTGAATCAACCTGATCTTCCGGAACCTTAATGACCGTACCGCCATTTGAAAGTTCGCTAGGCACTTTTTTTGCATCCAATTCCTCTTTGATCTGTCCGGCTTCTTCAGCTGACAAATCTTTGTACAGCGGCGCCATTTTCTGATTAGAAGAAAAAATACTGATAATAATGGCAAGAATGATAATTGCCGCTAAAGCACTAATCATTAAAACCTTTTGTAATTTAGATCTATTTTTCCAAAACTCACTCGTTTTGTTTTTCATTTGCATTAGAGTACGATTCATGTTAACCCCCGGTCATTCCACTCTTTCTCTTTCTCGTCAGACCCCCTACATTTGCATTCTCATAATCTCCTGGTATGCTTCCACAGCTTTGTTGCGGAACTCAGTTGCAGCAGTCAGAGAGATGCTTGCTTTTTGAGCGGCGATCATGACCTCATCAAGATTCACATCTTTTCCTGCAGCCAAGGCATTAGTCATATTGTCAGAAGCTACTTGGGACTCATTTAACGAACTTATAGAGTTTTTTAAAAGCTCCGAAAAGCTTGTTTGATTTGAAGAGTCTGTTTTTTGGCTATTGTTTAATTGATTTGTTGCATTTTGAGTGTTTTGAGTATTTTGAACCTGAAAAGGAGATATTGCATTGATCACATTCATCACCTTACTTTCCGATTTCTAGAGCCTTCATCAGCATTCCCTTTGAGGCATTCATCGCTGTGACATTGGCCTCATATGATCTCGTACTGCTGACAAGGTCTACCATTTCTTTTAATGGATCAACATTCGGCTTTTGCACATATCCTTCAGCGTTTGCATCAGGGTCAGTCGGATCATAGACCAGATTAAAATCAGAGTTATCTTCAGTGATTTTTGTAACCTTTACCCCATTTCCGACATTGCCGCTTCCGCTCATTTTAGAATTCAAAATCGACGAGAACGATTCACCTTTTGACTGAAGCGAAACCATTTTCCTTCTGTAAGGCACCCACTCACCGTTTACCTGCTTGGCTCTTGTCGTATCCATATTCGCCAAGTTAGACGATACAACATCCATTCTGAGGCGCTGAGCTGTTAAAGCTGATGCTGAAACATTTAAGCTTTGAAAAGCTGTCATTATTTTCCTCCTGTTAGCACGGTCTTCAGAGAATTGAATTTGCCGTTCATTCTTTCAACTAAAGCTTGATAGTTAATCTGATTTTCAGCTAGTTCTGTCATCTCTTTGTCAACGTCAACGTTATTTCCGTTTTGCTGATAAGATGTATCTCCGCTCGTTACAATTGAATAATTTGAATCAGCATCAGAAAAATCAACATGCCGATAGTCTGTTTTTATAGATTCGAGACGAGAGGATTCTTGATCTAATAAATTTTGGAAAGAGGCTTTTTTTGCCTTATAGTTCGGTGTATCTATATTAGCAATATTATTAGTTATGACTTTTTGCTTAATATTCGCTCTGCCCAAGGCATTTTCAAGATTTTGTATCGTTCCAGAAAATAAGCTCAAATCCACTTACCTCCATTTCAGTTTTTTTCACCCTCAATATCCTTGTCGAGATTTGTAAAACCATATGCTTATTGTAAGAAATAACAGGCATAAAGTCTATGAAGTTCGTGTAAAAAAATGTCCTCATATATATCTATTTTACAACTAGGTACATAGTCCTAGATTATTTGAACTACGTTTTTTACATTGATATAAGGCTGAAAATAGCTGAATTTCTGTATTTTCCCCATTTATTTCGTCATTTTTCTGTTTTTATGAAGAAAATAATAAACTTTATTAAAATTATTACAAAGAAAGACTTTTCGCCCAGGAAATAAAGCTTATTGATTTCCTTTATTTGAATAAAAAAAGAACCCCTTAAAAAGGGGTTCTTTTTTTATTAATGGGATTTCAGATTTTCTAATTCAATCAGGAATTTGTTGTTGAGCACTTTAATATAAGTACCCTTCATTCCTAATGATCTTGACTCAATTACACCGGCGCTTTCAAGCTTTCTGAGTGCATTAACAATAACTGAGCGGGTAATGCCGACACGGTCTGCAATCTTACTTGCAACAAGGAGACCTTCGTTTCCGTCAAGCTCTTCAAAGATGTGTTCAATTGCTTCAAGCTCACTATAAGAAAGAGAGCTGATTGCCATTTGTACGACTGCTTTGCTTCTTGCTTCTTCTTCAATTTCTTCTGCTTTTTCTCTCAGAATTTCCATTCCGACAACTGTAGCGCCGTATTCAGCAAGAATTAAATCATCATCATTAAATTGATCCTGTAAACGTGAAAGAATGAGTGTACCTAATCTTTCTCCGCCTCCGATGATCGGCACAATTGTTGTTAAACCAGCTTGGAACAAGTCTCTGTTTTCAACAGGGAAAGCAGTATACTCACTGTTGATATCCAAGTTAGAAGATGTTTCAGGGACGTTGAACAGATTCTTCGTATATTCCTCTGGGAATTGGCGATCCTCAAGCATTTTTTTCATACGGTCATTTTCAATTTGCTGGTTGATAGAGTAGCCGAGAAGTTTTCCTCTGCGGCTCACAACGAAAATATTGGAATCAATTACATCCCGAAGCGTTTCCGCCATTTCTTTAAAGTTAACCGGTTTCCCTGCCGCAGCTTGCAGCATGGAGTTAATAATTCTTGTTTTTTGTAATAAAGCCATGATAAATGATCCTCCTAAACATTCCTCTTATTAAATTTTCACAATATAAATTGACTTAAATCTTTGTTTTTAGCTATCGTTCCGAGCTTTTCTTCCACATACTGCGGTGTAATCGTTATTTTCTCCATTGTTACATCCGGAGCTTCAAAAGAGAGATCTTCTAACAGACGTTCGAGTATTGTATGAAGGCGTCTCGCACCGATATTATCTGTTTCCTGGTTCACATGATAGGCGACTTCAGCAATCTTATGAATAGCTTCGTCAGAAAATTCAAGAGATATACCCTCTGTCTGCAATAATGCCTGATATTGTTTCAAGAGCGCGTTATCGGGTTCAACTAAAATTCTCACGAAATCGTCAACCGTCAGTTTGCTCAGTTCTACACGAATTGGAAAACGCCCTTGCAGTTCAGGAATCAGATCAGACGGTTTGGCCATATGAAATGCTCCCGCTGCAATAAACAATACATGGTCTGTTTTAACTGAACCGTATTTAGTGACAACGGTAGAACCCTCAACAATTGGGAGAATATCACGCTGAACACCTTCTCTTGATACATCAGCTGAAGATGACGCGCCACCGTTTTTTGCAATTTTATCAATCTCGTCGATAAAGATAATTCCGCTCTCTTCTGCCCGATGGACAGCTTCCTGGCTGACTTCATCCATATCGATGAGTTTGCTTGCTTCTTCATTCGTCAGGACTTTTCTGGCTTCTCTGACTGTCATTTTACGGCGTTTCTTTTTCTTTGGCATCAATCCGCTCAGTGCATCCTGCATATTCATGCCCATCTGCTCCATACCCGAGCCCTGCAGCATGTCAAACATAGAAGGCTGCTGCTCTTCAACTTCTACAGTAACATAGTGGTCTTCGAGCTCTCCTAATGCCAGCTGATGAGCCATGCGTTTTCTTTTTTCTTCAATGTTTGCTTCTTCCTGGCTTTCCATTTCGTCCTCGCCGTTTGGCTGGCTGCCGCCGAAAAACATTTCAAACGGGTTTTTAACGCCTGATTGTTTTTTCTTCCCTGGAACTAACAGGCGAACAATGCGTTTGTTTGCATTTTCTTCTGCCTGCTCCTTCACTTCGTTGATTTTTTCTTCCTTTATAAGACGAACAGAAGTTTCCACAAGGTCTCTGACCATTGATTCAACGTCTCTGCCTACATAGCCGACTTCTGTAAATTTTGTTGCTTCAATTTTGATAAATGGCGCACCTGAAAGCTTAGCGATTCGTCTGGCAATTTCAGTTTTCCCTACCCCGGTAGGCCCCATCATTAAAATGTTTTTCGGAACGACCTCGTCTTTCAGCTTTTCATCCAGGAGACTTCTTCTATAGCGGTTTCTTAATGCCACGGCGACAGCTTTTTTCGCGTTTTGCTGACCGACGATGTATTGGTCTAACCGATCTACAATCTGTCTTGGTGTTAACGGTTTTTTTTCCATGCGCCTCAAGTCCTTTCTATTCAAGCTCTTCCAGTATGATTTGATCGTTCGTGTATACACAAATTTCGCCCGCTGTTTCCAGCGCAGCTCTAGCAATCTCACTTGCAGTCATGCTCTCCCCGGCATGCTTTTTCAGCGCTCTTCCGGCTGCCAAAGCGTAATTGCCGCCTGATCCAATTGCCAGAATGCCGTCATCCGGCTCGATAACCTCACCCGTTCCCGATACGAGAAGCAAGGTATCTTGATTCATAACGATCAGCATGGCTTCAAGCTTTCTAAGCACTTTGTCGCTTCGCCATTCCTTTGCAAGCTCAACAGCAGCCCGTTTTAAGTTGCCATTATATTCTTCAAGTTTCGCTTCGAACTTTTCGAATAGAGTGAAAGCGTCTGCAACAGATCCCGCAAATCCTGCGAGAACCTTGCCGTTAAACAGTTTTCTTACTTTTCTCGCAGTATGTTTCATTACAACAGCCTGACCAAATGTAACTTGACCGTCTCCGGACATTGCGCTTCGTCCCTTATGCTGTACTGCAAAGATTGTGGTCGCATGAAAAGATGACATAAAGGGCCTCCTTTAATTTTTCTTAAAAGCTCTTGGATGGTGAGACATATATGTGTTTCTCAACATTTCCTTCGAAACGTGCGTGTATATCTGTGTCGAAGACAGATTGGAATGCCCGAGCAGTTCTTGAACGCTCCTCAAATCTGCTCCTTCGTTTAATAGATGAGTGGCGAACGTATGTCGAAGCATATGCGGATGGATATGTAAAGTGCCGGACGCTTTTTTGACAAGCCCGCTTAAAATGTGCCTAATGCCTCGGGCTGTAAGCGGTCCGCCTCTTTGATTCACGAATAATAGATCATGAGGTTCTTTTGCTTTTTTCAGCAAGCACTGTCTTCCGCTATTCATATATAACTTCAACGCTTCGCGGGCGTAAGACCCAAAAGGGATATAACGCTGCTTCTTGCCTTTCCCGTGAACAAGCACTGTATCCATAAATAAATCAAGATCGTGAACACTTATGGAAGAGCATTCACTGACCCTCATTCCAGTGGCATAGAGAAGCTCTAATAGCGCTTGATCCCTCATGCCGGTCGGCTGGCTTATATCTGAAACTTCAAACAGTTCCTCAAGCTCTTTTTGATATAGAAACTTCGGTATCCGTTTCTCTTGTTTCGGCAGATGAACAAGCTGGAACGGATTATCATCAACAAGCTTTTCTCGCATCAGAAATTTGTAAAAGCTTCTCAATGCAGAAATTTTTTTGCTGATTGTTCTTCTCGATAAACCCTTTTCATAGGCTTCCGTCAAAAAAATTCTAGTATCTTGATATGCAACTTTTTCAAATCCATTTATACCTTGAACGCGCAGGAAAGTCTCGAATTCTTCAATTGAATCCACATAATTCACAATAGTATATTGTGAATAATTTTTTTCAATTTGTAAATATTCAACGAATAACTTTACGAAATTCTTAACATTCACCATGCCAAATACCTCCCCAGGAAGGGCTTTTAAATGGTATCACAAATCGCGATCAAGTTGCAATCAATACCTATATTGTTTTCGAAATTGTTTGAATTGTCTCGATCGCCCGATTTGCGTACTGTTCATTACGCTCTTTTTTATTTTTAATTTTAACAGGCAAATCTTTCAAAAGCCCAAAGTTTGCATTCATCGGCTGGAAGTTCTTCTGGTTTGTTGTTGTAATATAGTGAGCCATACTGCCTATTGCTGTTTCCTGAGGAAAAGTGACAAGCTCTTCTCCTAAAACAAGTTTAGCCGCATTAATACCTGCTACAAGCCCAGAAGCAGCTGATTCCACATATCCTTCTACTCCCGTCATTTGTCCTGCGAAGAACAAATCCTTCCGTTTTTTAAATTGGTAAGTCGGTTTTAACAAGCTTGGAGAATTAATGAATGTATTTCTGTGCATAACACCGTATCTGACGATTTCCACATTTTCAAGTCCGGGAATCAATTTGAGGACTTCCTTTTGGTCTCCCCATTTTAAATGAGTTTGGAATCCTACAATATTATAGAGAGTTCCCGCCGCATCATCCTGTCTGAGCTGAACGACTGCATATGGACGTTTTCCGGTAACAGGATGCTCTAATCCCACTGGCTTCATCGGTCCGAAAAGCATTGTTTTCTTTCCTCGTTTTGCCATTACTTCAATCGGCATGCAGCCCTCAAAGAAAATCTCTTTTTCAAACTCTTTTAACGGCACAGTTTCCGCTGATGTCAAAGCTTCATGAAAACGGTCAAACTCTTCTTCTGTCATCGGGCAGTTTAGATAAGCCGCTTCTCCCTTGTCATAACGGGATTTCAAATACACTTTATCCATGTCAAGGCTGTCTTTCTCTACGATAGGCGCCGCTGCATCATAGAAGTATAAATAGTCCTCTCCAGTAAGCTCTTTTAACTGTGCAGACAATGATTCTGAAGTTAACGGACCAGTTGCGATAATCGTTGGTCCTTCAGGTATTTCTGTTACTTCTTCATTAACGACGGTAACGTTGGGATGGTTTTTCACCCGGTTTGTCACACTTGCCGCAAATTCATGCCGGTCTACAGCAAGTGCGCCGCCGGCTGGCACTGAGCATTCGTCAGCCGCAGCAATAATTGCCGAATCAAGCGCACGCATTTCTTCTTTTAATACACCTACAGCGTTAGCAAGTGTATTGGAGCGTAAAGAGTTGCTGCATACCAGTTCTGCAAATTTATCAGTATGATGGGCAGGCGTCTGTTTGACTGGGCGCATTTCATATAATCTGACTTGAATCCCCCGTTTGGCAAGCTGCCACGCCGCTTCACTGCCTGCGAGTCCGGCTCCGATTACATTCACTGTTTGTTGATTCATCTTTCACATCTCCTAGTTTATTATTCATTGTCTTCTTTTAACACACAAAGAAGGTGAGCAAGACCCTGCTCACCGCTACTTCTGTGGTTCTTCCTTATAATCGCATTCCACGCATTGGACTTGTATGCCTTTTTTGAGCTTTTTCTCAACAAGCATTTTTCCGCATTTCGGACATTTTCGTTCAATTGGTTTGTCCCAGGAAACGAATTCACAGTCCGGATAACGGTCACAGCCGTAAAAAACCCGCTTCTTTTTCGATTTTCGCTCAACAATATTTCCTTCTCCGCAGCTCGGACACTTCACACCGATTTGTTTGACAATCGGCTTTGTATTCCGGCAATCGGGGAAATTGGAGCAAGCTAAGAATTTACCGTATCGGCCCATTTTATATACCATAGGAGAACTGCATAATTCACAATCTTCTCCAGCATATTCTGGTTCTATTTCAACTTCCTTCATTTCTGATTCGGCTTTTTTCACGCGCTTTTCAAAATCGGTATAGAAGTTATCAATAATCTGTACCCATTCTATATTGCCTTCCTCAACATTATCAAGGTCTTTTTCCATTTTTGCCGTAAACTCAACGTTAATGATTTCAGGGAAAAATTCCATGATCAGCTCAAGCACGATCTGCCCTAATTCTGTGGGAACAAACCGTTTATTATCCAAACCAACGTACCCGCGCCGCTGAATCGTATCAAGCGTCGGAGCATAAGTGGAAGGACGGCCGATCCCGAGTTCTTCAAGCGTTTTAACCAAACGGGCCTCAGTATAGCGCGGAGGCGGCTGGGTAAAATGCTGTTCCGGTTCTATGTCCTTAGATAAAACAGTGTCTCCCTCTTGCAAGTCAGGCAGCATCCGGTCTTTTTCTTCCAATTGATCGTCTTTGCCTTCAACATACACTTTCATAAACCCGGAAAACTTGACTTTACTTCCGTTTGCGCGAAAAGTCAAACCGTTGTTTGTCAAATCAACACTCATTGTATCTAAAACAGCAGATGCCATTTGACTGGCAACAAAGCGCTCCCAAATTAATTTATACAGTCTCAGCTGATCTCTGCCAAGGACTGCTTTTAATTCGCTTGGTTTTCTAAGAACCGACGTCGGACGGATCGCTTCGTGGGCATCCTGAGCATTTTCATTCTTTTTAGCGGGCTTTCTTTTGCCGCCTAAGTACTCTTTTCCGTACGTTTGATCAATAAACGCTGCCGCTTCATCAACTGCTGTATTGGAAATGCGGGTTGAATCCGTTCTCATATATGTGATCAGACCGACAGTTCCTTCTTTTCCAAGATCAATTCCTTCATATAATTGCTGCGCAATCATCATCGTTTTCTTCGCTCTGAAATTGAGCTTACGCGCTGCTTCCTGCTGAAGGGTGGAAGTTGTAAATGGCAAGGCCGGATTACGTTTACGTTCCTTTTTAGTTACTTTTTCAACTGTATACTTATTGCCTTTGAGCTGAGAAAGTATGTCTTTTACATCCGCTTCACTCTTTAAAGGAAGTTTTTTGCCGTTTTTACCGAAAAAGCCCGCTTCAAACGTCTCCTGTCCTTTTAAGAACGTGCCGTCTATTGTCCAATATTCCTCTGGCTTAAAGTCGTTAATTTCCTTTTCACGATCAATAATTAAACGAAGGGCAACAGATTGAACACGGCCAGCACTGAGTCCTTTTTTGACTTTTTTCCAAAGGATTGGGCTGATTTTATATCCAACGAGCCTGTCTAATATACGTCTCGCCTGCTGTGCATCCACCAAATCCATATTGATCATGCGGGGATGCTTAAATGATTCTTTAATTGCATCTTTCGTAATTTCGTTAAACACAACACGGCAGTCTGAATGAAGATCCAAATCAAGGCTGTGGGCCAAGTGCCATGCAATCGCTTCCCCTTCTCTGTCGGGGTCGGCTGCGAGATAAACTTTTTTAGCTTTTTTGGCAGCCGTTTTCAGCTCTTTTAGTACCGGACCTTTACCTCGAATGGTTATATATTTCGGTTCGAAATTTTGTTCTATGTCAACTCCCATTTGACTTTTTGGAAGATCCCGGACATGTCCCATTGATGCTTTCACTTTATATTTTTTACCTAAGTAACGTTCAATCGTTTTCGCCTTAGCGGGCGATTCCACGATGACTAGATAATCAGACATTTTCATCCCCCTCAAGAGGTGTTCTCTCTCTTCAAGTATTTCAAATTTTATTTTATATTTGCAGCTGTCTTTATTTGGCTTTCAACATTTCATTCTTTATGATGAACGTCATTATTTAAATAGAAAACAATATGCAACTTTAAATCCTCACTATTATTAAATATTACAATGCTGTTTGTCAAACGATAATTCAAAAGGGTTCCGTATATTGAACGTTTTTCTCAGGAAACTCTGCATAAATATCCTCTGCTGACCATATGGCTTTAGCCCCCTCTTGAATCAATTTTATAGGACCTCCGGCGTAAGGATCAAATACAGAACCGGGTACGGCAAATACTTCTCTCCCTTGTTCCAGCGCTTGGTATGCGGTAATCAAAGAACCGCTTTTTTCTTTGCCCTGCACAACAATAATGCCCTCACTTAACCCGCTGATGATACGGTTTCTCATAGGGAAATGCCATTTTTGGGGTTTGGTTTCAGGTGGATGCTCTGACAGAAGAAGATGGTGTTTAGCCATGTGTTCTGCTAATTGAAGATTTTCTCGAGGATAAATGTTCTGAAATCCGCCTGCGATGACTCCGATTGTCCGCCCCTTCGCCTTAATACTTGCAGCATGGGACAATCCGTCAATCCCAGACGCCAGCCCGCTGACAATCACCCACTTTTTATGGCAAAGCTCTATTGTAAGATGATTGACAACCCGGATTCCATAGGCTGTCGGATGTCTCGTACCTACAATTCCTATTTTTCTCCCTTGAGAAAGAAGGGATATATCACCTTTTGCAAACAGCACGGGAGGCGGATCATAAATGGTTTTCAGCCAGAATGGATATTGATCTGAGGATATTGGGATGACTTTAATGCCTTGCTGTTGATATACAGAGAGTAAATGCTGGAGTTTTGGATATTGTTCTTCTATTTTATTTTTTAGTGCCGCAGCCCTTACTTTGCCGCGTGAAGCTGTTTCTAATGCACATGAAGGATTTGACAGTGACATTGACGGATCAGCTTTCCACCATTTTAATAGAAGAGACGGGGATAGTAATTGGTTGATTCTGCAAGTGATTAAACAGGCAGCGGCCTGATCCAATATGAGAACCTCCTTTTAACAGCAAAAGCAGGAACAGCCAAGATGGCTGTCCCTTCTCTATTAATGAGTTTTGCACGTTTCAAATAAATTCTTTTCTTTCAACACCTTAATTAATGTTTCTCCCATGACAGAAGGTGTCTCTGCAACTTCGATTCCGCATTCATTAAGTGTTTTGATTTTTTCATCAGCCGTGCCTTTTCCGCCGGAAATGATGGCGCCTGCATGCCCCATGCGCTTCCCTGGAGGTGCTGTTTTACCGCCAATGAATCCGACTACCGGTTTTGTCATGTTGGCTTTTACCCACTCAGCAGCTTCCTCTTCAGCTGTACCGCCGATTTCGCCGATCATGATGACAGCGTGTGTTTCAGGATCTTCGTTAAACGCTTTTAAAACGTCAATGAAGTTGGTTCCATTTACAGGATCGCCGCCGATTCCAACGGCTGTAGACTGTCCTACACCCGCTTCTGACAGCTGATGCACTGCTTCGTATGTTAAAGTTCCTGAACGCGATACAACGCCTACATGACCCTTTTTATGGATATATCCGGGCATAATGCCGATTTTACATTCATCAGGCGTGATGACGCCAGGACAGTTCGGTCCTATTAATCTCGTTTTCTTGCCTTCCATGAAGCGTTTCACTTTTACCATATCTAAAACCGGGATATGCTCTGTGATGCAAATGACCAGATCAAGCTCCGCATCTACCGCTTCCATAATTGCATCAGCTGCAAACGGTGCCGGAACATAGATAACAGACGCATTTGCGCCAGTCGTATGAACTGCATCAGCCACTGTATTAAATACAGGTACCCCTTCCACTTCTGTTCCGCCTTTTCCAGGTGTCACACCGCCCACGATATTTGTGCCGTATTCAAGCATCTGCTTCGTATGGAATAAAGCGGTAGAACCTGTAATCCCTTGTACAATAACTCTTGTATCTTTATTGATAAAAACACTCATTATTTGGTCCCCTGCCTTTCATTCTTTCCTATACTAAAGATACGATTTTCCGCGCGCCGTCAGCCATGGATTCCGCAGATGTAATATTTAATCCTGATTCACTAAGGATTTTCTTCCCTAGATCCACGTTTGTTCCTTCAAGACGGACGACAAGCGGCAATGTTAAACCGACTTGCCTTGTCGCTTCAACAACCCCTTCTGCGATGACATCACATTTCATAATGCCTCCGAAAATGTTGACGAAAATCCCTTTAACATTTTGATCAGAAAGAATGATTTTAAATGCTTCCGTGACTTTTTCTGCGGTTGCGCCGCCCCCGACATCAAGGAAGTTGGCCGGTTCTCCTCCATAATGTTTAATGATATCCATCGTGGACATTGCTAGTCCAGCGCCGTTTACCATGCATCCGATATTTCCATCAAGGGAAATGTAGCTCAGATCGTATTTAGACGCTTCAATTTCTTTTGGATCTTCTTCGTCCAAATCTCTGTATTCCAAAATATCTTTTTGTCTGTATAATGCGTTGCTGTCAAAATTTAATTTCGCATCAAGCGCCATCACATTCCCGTCTCCAGTTACTACGAGAGGATTGATTTCGGCGATCGAGCAGTCTTTCTCAACAAACGCTTTGTATAGTCCAAGCATAAATTTAGCAGCTTTCCCCACAAGCTCTTTTGGAATATTGATAGCGAATGCAATTTCTCTAGCTTGATAGCCTTGGAGGCCAACAGCCGGATCAATGACAGCCTTTTTGATTTTTTCCGGTGTTTTCTCTGCTACTTCTTCAATTTCTGTTCCGCCTTCTTCGGAGGCCATCAGAACAATTCTTGAAGTGGCACGGTCAAGCACTAACCCCACATAGTATTCCTTTTTAATATCGCAGCCTTCTTCAATAAGTAAGCGTTTTATTACTTGCCCGTCCGGACCCGTCTGATGTGTAACTAGGGTCTTACCTAAAAGTTCTTCGGCATACGCTTTTACTTCGTCTAATGATTTTGCTATTTTTACCCCACCAGCTTTGCCTCGACCGCCAGCATGAATTTGAGCCTTTACGACATAAACCGAGCTGGATAAGCTCTTTGCTTTTTCAACTGCTTCTTCTGCTGTAAAAGCCACTTTACCTTCAGGAACAGATACCCCATATTTTCTGAGGACTTCTTTTCCCTGGTACTCATGGATATTCATTTCCCATCCTCCTAACTTATGTAACAAAACTAAAAATAGACTGCGCTTTCATTCTATATAATACTGGAAGAATTGTCTAGAGTTCGATGCAAAATCTTAAAATCCTTCTAAACATTCAAACTTTTATTTTATTAAAAACATAAATTTCAAGCGGAGAATGGGGAATATTTTAGCTATTTTTTATTTTTTACACTTTCGTCCAATCTGTAAATGAAAGAAAAAATCTCGGCTACCGTTTCATAAAGTGCTTCCGGGATCTGGTCATCCACAGTCAAATGGCGCATTAATTCGACAAGGGTCCGATCTTCTTGGATCGGGACCCCCGCCTTTTTAGCTTCTTTGATAATGTTGTCAGCAACATGGCCCTTCCCGGTTGCAATTACTCTTGGCGCCTTGTCTTTTTTTTCGTCATAATGGAGAGCTACAGCTTTTCTTAAAGGCGTTTGTTCGTTCATATTTTCACATCCACTCCCTGATCACTGATGCTTGTTATGTATTGATCAATTGTAGCCTTTTCATCAGATTGAAGGCGTTTTTTAGCGTTAACTCCTGAAAGACTGTAGCCCATTTCTTTGAGCGATTGCTTGAGGGCGGGCACCATGGGATCGATTGCCGGCTGAAGTTCAAAGTCCGTCTCAATTGTAATCGTCATGACTTGCTGCTGTATCAGGCAGTCAACAACTGTTTCTTTTAACGTATCCAATTGCAGTAAAAACAAGAGCCGGCAATGGGAAGGGTCGAGCTTTCCATCCGCTTCTTTTTGTCCTTTAAACAGAACAGTCATGTCCTGAACCCCCGATTTTGAAAACATCGGAAATGACATCACAATTTGGCTGCTGTAGGAAGGATGATCCTGCTGCATAAGAAGCTGACCGTTTAATTTATGGAAGAGCTGATCCGCTTCCTGTTTGACAGGTTCCGCTAACTCATGTGACGCTCTGGCAGCATGAAGAGCCATCTTAATTGATTGAATATCATCAGGCAGCCCTGCGGCGCCTTGTTCAAACGCTTTAATAAAAGCAAGCTCATCTCGAGCGCCTATTGCTATTTTCACTTTGGATAAGAAGGAAAGAACATCTGCCTTATCCGCCAAATTAGGAGCTGTCTGCTGAACAGCCTTTAAAAACACTTCTGCTTCTTGATCCGTGACTTGCGCGGCCTGCAAAGCAGATGCTGCTGCCCCAGGCTTATTTTGACTAGAGGAAACAACAGCCTTTATCCAATTCGCTGCTTCTTTTACGATTGGATTGCCGTTTTTATCTGCAGCTTCCGTCAGAGTGGCCAGCAGCCTTCCTGCTTCTTTCATTGAAATGTCTGAGACAGTTTTAGCGGCACCGTCTCGTATGTTTCGCTGCTGCTCCTGCGGGTTTGCAGGCGACCAGTTTGCCTTTCCTGCGGAGCCGTCTGCTGCGCTAAGCTCCCGGTTTCCACCTGTACTGACTGAAGAGGCAGATCTGTTATGATCCGTTAACGAGATAAGCTTCTCGATAAGACGTTCTGCATGGACATCTGTTTCGCTATTAAAAAGTGCCGTAACGGCTTCTTTTAGCTTTGTCAGCGCCTGGCTCGGCTGAGGATTTTGATGAATAGCCTGAATCAGCTGAGATAAGTGCTGATGGAGCGGTACAGGCGATTTGACAGCATGAACTCCGCTCAAAACATCGGGGTGAACGGGGAGATCCCGCTTTAAGGCAAATAAAACTGTTTCGATGGCTTTTTTTGTGTCTGTCGCAGGCAGCGTGTCCATCCAGCGGACGGCTGTTTTGATATCATTTTCTGTGATGGGTGTTTTGCTTTTCAGCATTGCGCCTGCCAGCATAAGGGATGCGTTTGACGGCTTCACTGAAATAGCGTTCAGAAGCTTGCCCGCAGCATCCTGAATGGTTTTGGGATTTTGGTCAAAGCTTTGAACAACCTGGAGACGACCTGTCTGTTCCGCTGGTTTTTTTTCGTAGGAAAACCAGTAATACGCCTGAGGACGAAGCTGGGTTTCAAGTTTGCCTTGAATCGTTTGATTCCCTACTTGGATCAGTGCATGCTGGTCCCCTAATAAACGAAGCACTTTTCCTAAAAGGAGACGCTTTACGGTATTTGATTCGTCGGTTGTATTTGATGTTTCCTGCGGAGCTGCAGTGTTTCCAAAAAGGTTTTTGAGCGCCTGCTGTACATCATTTCGTATGTTCATTTCAAAAGGTGCCTCCTTGTCCATTAGATTATCTGTAAGATTGAACAGGAGCGAAAGTTTTCCGGTGCAAGTCGGTCGGTCCATAAGCTGCGAGCGCTTCAAGATGCTCTTTTGTCCCATAGCCTTTATTTTTTTCAAAGCCGTACTGCGGATACTTTTCGGCATATGCGCTCATCATCCGGTCTCTCGTTACTTTCGCAATACACGCACCGGCTGCGATAGACACGCTTTTGGCATCACCTTTTATAATTGAAGACTGAGACGTATCGAGCGGCAGTGTCATCGCGTCAACGAGCAAATAATCGGGTGTATCGGACAAATCGCGGATTGCTTCGACCATTGCCAATTTTGAGGCTTCATAAATATTGATCTCATCAATAACAGCTGCTTCTACAATTCCTATGCCGACTGCCACAGCTTCTTTCATAATGTGATCGTAATATTCCTCACGCTTTTTTTCTGTAAGCTTTTTTGAATCTGTGAGTCCAAGTATTTCGCATTCCTCAGGAAGGATGACTGCGCTGGCGACAACCGGCCCTGCCAATGGGCCCCGGCCTACTTCGTCTACTCCTGCAATAAAACGAAACCCCTTGTTTCTCGCAAGCCTTTCATAGGAGGTCATATTCACCCACTGATCTTTTAGCGCTTTTTCCTTTGCGTGCTTTTTCAGCCATTGCTCTACAAGCGCTTGTACGCTTTTTCTCGGATCATTTTCACACTGGGCAAGAAATGGGTCCTGGTCATCTCTTACCTCTTGCAGACGGTCTCTAATGTCTTTTACGGTTAATGTATTCACTTTCTCTTCTCCCTTACTGTATGTATCGGTCCTGTCAGGAAAAAATAAAGACCCGCATTTCTGCGCGTCTTTACATCGTCGGCTGTTCGAATGACAGCCTCCCGAACTTTTCTGTGCGGATATCACGAATGATCACTTCAGTCGTTTTATCATAGTTAATAAGCCCACCGCTCATGAGGCAGCCGCGTTTTTCACCTATTGCATCAAACAGCTCCGCGATGTCTTCGGGTATCTCATCGAGCCCGTATCGTTCTTTAAGCCGTTCAGGATAATGTTCTTCGAGAAAACGGAGGCCAAACACGGCAACATCCTGAAGATTGATAATCGAGTCTTTAATAGCCCCCGTGACTGCCAGCCTCAACCCGACAAGCTCGTCCTCAAATTTAGGCCATAAAATCCCCGGAGTGTCTAAAAGCTCTAATTCTTTTCCGACTTTGACCCATTGCTGAGATGTTGTGATACCCGGTCTGTCTCCGGTTTTCGCAATGTTTTTCTTTGCCAGCCGGTTGATAAGCGTTGATTTTCCGACGTTCGGAATGCCGATGATCAGCGCCCGGATCGCTCTTGGCTTTACACCTTTTGCTCTCATCCGGTCAAATTTCTCCTGCAGGATATCTTTTGAAGCCGGAACGATTTGATTTAATCCTTGGCCATTTACAGAATTAATGGACAGAGAGCGGATTCCTTGGTTCTCAAAGTGCTCTTTCCACTGCTGTGTAACTGCCGCATCTGCTTTGTCAGCTTTATTTAACAGCATAATTCTCGGCTTATTTTTCAAGATGTCTTCAATCATTGGGTTTCTTGATGACATCGGGATTCTGGCATCTACCAATTCATATACAATATCGATTAATTTTAATTTTTCGGTTACTTCCCGTCTTGCCTTTGCCATATGGCCAGGGAACCATTGGATTGTCATGTGACACGAACACCGCCTTTATCTTCTGAGTGTGCAAGATTCTTAGTTGTTCTTTATGTATTTTACGATGCCTGACCGGCATTTTCAAATTCTGTATAAAAAAAGAGCCTGTTACTGGTAACAAGCTCTTTTCGTTCGTTATCATTATCGTCTGATTTCTTTAATACGAGCCGCTTTTCCGCGAAGTTCACGCAGGTAGTAAAGCTTAGCACGGCGTACTTTACCGTAACGTACAACTTCGATTTTCGCGATTTTTGGTGTGTGTACAGGGAAAGTACGTTCAACGCCAACACCGTAAGAAATCTTACGAACTGTGAACGTTTCGCTGATTCCACCACCACGACGCTTGATCACAACACCTTCAAAGATCTGGATACGCTCACGGTTACCCTCAACAACTTTTACGTGTACACGTAAAGTGTCACCAGGACGGAACGTAGGAAGATCAGTACGAAGCTGTTCTTTTGTGATATCTTCAATTAGTTTTTGCATCGTTTTCAACTCCTTCCAACAGATGCTCTTGGCCTCAAAACCCGGCACAGCGGAACATCGTTTTCAAGCTTTCAACGGATAAGCCCGTTCAAGCCACAAGTAGTATCTTATCACAATTTCATAGCCTATGCAATAAAATCTATTCTTTTTCCCATTCAGAAATCCATTTTCTTTCTTGCTCTGTAAGCGGATAGTCTTTCAGAAGATCCGGGCGTCTTACATAGGTTCTTCTGATCGATTCTTTATTCCGCCATTCTTTGATTTTAGCATGGTTTCCTGATAGAAGTGTTTCAGGCACTTTTAAACCTTTATAATCTGCCGGTCTTGTATAATGCGGATGCTCCAAGAGCCCCGTACTGAACGAATCCTCTATGTGGGAAGCCTCTTTGCCAAGCACATTCGGAAGCAGCCTGACGACACTGTCAGCAATCATCATCGCAGGCAGCTCACCGCCTGTCAGAACGAAGTCGCCAATTGATATTTCATCTGTCACCAAATGCTCACGGATTCGCTCATCATAGCCTTCATAATGGCCGCAGATAAACAGCAAATGCTCTTCCTTTGCCAATTCCTCGGCTTTTGTTTGAGTGAAACGCTCACCTTGCGGGCAGACGAGGATAACGCGCGGCGGACTGTCGGCTTTTGAGGTCAGATCCTCAACCGCGTCAAAAACAGGCTGAGGCTTCAGCACCATACCTGCTCCGCCACCGTAAGGATAATCATCCACTGTATTATGCTTGTTATCAGAATACTCCCGGAAATTGACGATCTGGAACTGCACTGCTTCTTTTTCTTGGGCTTTTTGAAGAATGGATGAACCGAGCACCCCTTCAAACATTTCAGGAAACAGCGTCAAAAAATCGATTTTCATTCGTCTATTAATCCTTCCATGAGTTGAATCTCAATTTTCTTTTCGCTGACATCAATCTGTTTGACGACTGATTCAATGTAAGGGATCAGCGCGTCTTTTTTACCTTTACGCCCGATTACCCATACATCATTGGCTCCCGGTGTTAAAATTTCTTTCACCTTTCCGATCAGTTCGCCTTCTTCGGTAAAAACTTCACAGCCGATAATTTCGTGGAAATAAAATTCTCCTTCATTCAGCTCACCCAAATCCTCTTCAGGAACTTTGATGATGGCGTTTTTCAGTTCCTCTACTTCATTCAGGCTTTGTCTTTCTTTAAACTGCAGCAGATGAAATTGCTTATGCAGCCTGTACGTGTTTACCGTTACCTCTATCGGTTCTTGGCGTCCGTCCATAAACAAATACAGCGTGTTGCCCGGCTTGTACCGTTCTTCGGCAAAATCCGTTTTTGAAATGACCCGCACCTCGCCTTTAATTCCGTGGGTATTTACAATTTTACCGACATTAAACCATCGCTTTGTCATATGATCACCTCTGGCGAATTTCAATTACTGTTCCGTCTTTTATGACGATGGTGTTTGCTGCTGTTTTCTCATGCCAGTCATCCCCGACTTCAATGGTCAGCAGCGCATCGATTTCCTTTTCTTTCATTTCACTGCCAAGCGGTAATGTATGTACTTGGGTAATTTGAAAATCGATCATTTTCATATTATCTTTTCGTTTTTCTATTGCCTTTTTAAATTGTTCAATTACATCTGGGTTCTGCTGTTCTTTTTCATGTTTTCTAAGCTGAAAATAGAGCTGGCTGCATTCTCGTTCAAGCATTTGCTTCTTTTCTGTGAAAGTAGATAAAAGCTTTTCTTTGCTGCGCTCGGTTAAGACTTGCATAACGGCTACACGGTGAATAATTTGCATCGCACCAAGCTCCCTGCTTTTAAAACTTTTTCAAGACCAGACTTTTCTATCTTGTCTTATCTTCTATCAGTTTACCCGTTTTTTGCGTGTAAAAAAAGGGGAGGTGCCGGCCCTCTCCCTTTTAGTCAAATATTTCAAATTGAACTTTCTTAGAAGACTGTGCGCCAGCTGCAAATACAGCTGTTCGAATCGCTTTTGCAGTCCGGCCTTGCTTCCCGATAACTTTACCGGTATCTGACTTATGAACAGATAAGCGCAGCGCAATCTTTTGATCGGTTTCTTCTCTTATGACCCGAATGTCATCTGGATGATCAACAAGCGGCGTCACAATCGTGACAATCAAATCTTCCAAGTGTTGATCAGTCATTACTTGCCTTGTTTAGCGTTGTGGAATTTTTCCATGATTCCTTGGCTAGAGAACAAGTTGCGAACTGTATCAGATGGTTTCGCTCCAGTTTGAAGCCATTTAAGAGCAAGCTCTTCATCGATTTTTACTTCCGCTGGTTTTGCAACCGGGTTGTAAGTGCCGACTGTTTCGATGAAACGGCCGTCACGCGGTGAACGAGAATCTGCTACAACAATACGATAGAAAGGAGATTTTTTTGCTCCCATACGTTTTAAACGAATTTTTACTGCCATTTTACTAGCACCTCCGAAAATATTTCAACAAGATAGTATATTAACAATGATAAAAGTGTTTGTAAAGTGTTTTTTCTTAACAACGGTTTTATCATGTATAACCGATTACATAAAAGGTAACTTAAATCCTTTTTTCTTTCCTTTTGACATGTTTGTCATCTGCTTCATCATTTTTTTCATTTCGTCAAACTGCTTAAGCAGACGGTTGACTTCCTGTACGGACGTCCCGCTTCCTTTCGCAATCCGCTTGCGCCGGCTGGCATTAATGATGTCCGGCTGTTCTTTTTCAAGAACAGTCATCGATTTAATGATCGCTTCCACATGATTCAGCTGCTTTTCATCAACTTGAATATTTTTCAAGCCCTTCATCTTGCCTGCACCCGGCATCATTTGCAGAAGCTCATCCAGAGGCCCCATGTTTCTGACCTGTCCGAGCTGCTCCAGAAAATCATCCAATGTGAAGCTCATTGTTCTCATTTTTTGTTCCAGCTCTTTGGCCTTGTCTTCATCGACGGTTGCCTGAGCTTTTTCAATCAATGTTAACACGTCACCCATACCGAGAATCCTTGATGCCATGCGTTCAGGATGGAATGCTTCTAATGCATCAAGTTTTTCGCCTAAACCGGCGAATTTAATCGGCGTGTTTGTCACCGCACGGATGGAAAGTGCAGCACCCCCGCGCGTGTCTCCATCAAGCTTCGTTAACACAACACCGGTTAAACCGAGCTGTTCGTTAAAGCTTTTGGCTACATTCACGGCATCCTGCCCGGTCATTGAATCGACAACCAGAAAGATTTCTTCCGGATTCGCGATTTCTTTCACTTGGGTGAGTTCATCCATGAGCTCATGGTCGATATGCAAACGGCCTGCTGTATCCAAAATGACATAATCATAGTGTTCTTCCTTGGCTTTTTCGATAGCCTGCTTGGCTATTTCTACAGGGCTGACCTGATCACCAAGGGAAAAAACAGGCATGTCGAGCTGCTTGCCGAGCGTTTCCAGCTGCTTGATTGCAGCAGGACGGTAAATATCGGCAGCAACCAGCATCGGTTTGCGATTATGCTTTTTGCGCAGCAGATTTGCAAGCTTACCGCTCGTTGTCGTTTTACCGGCACCTTGGAGACCAACCATCATAATAACAGTCGGCGGCCGCTTCGCGACGGCAATTTTGCTTTCTTCGCCGCCCATCAGCTCTGTCAGTTCCTCTTTAACGACTTTAATGACCTGCTGGCCGGGCGTCAGGCTTTTCATGACGTCTTGGCCTACAGCCCGTTCACTTACTTTTTTCACAAAATCCTTTACTACTTTAAAGTTAACGTCAGCCTCAAGCAGCGCAAGACGAACCTCACGCATCATTTCTTTTACATCTTGTTCGCTGACTTTCCCTTTTCCGCGGATTTTAGAAATCGTCTGCTGCAGTCGGTCGGCTAATCCTTCAAATGCCATAGTTTGCCGCCTCCTAATCTAATTTCTCAAGCGCTTCAATCAGAGCTGTAATTTCTTCCTCTTCTTTAGTACCGGAAGCAAGCTCCTTCAGCTTATTAAACATCTCTTTACGCTCCTGAAACTTTTTCAAAAGGAGCAGCTTTTCTTCATATTGTTCAAGCATCGCTTCTGTTCGTTTGATGTTATCATAAACAGCTTGTCTTGAAACCTCATACTCTTCGGCTATTTCGCCAAGGGAGAAATCGTCCAAATAATAAAGAGACATATAGCTCTTCTGTTTAGACGTCAACAACGACTGATAAAAATCAAACAGATAATTCATTCTCGTTGTCTTTTCGAGCGACATATGAGCTCTCCCCTTTGTTAAGTCAAATCCCTTTACGATAACTTAGTTTACATGGTTTTAATGTGAGTGTCAAGTTTTTATCTTGTCAAAGCAATGTTCACTTCTTCCAATATTAACTAAACATCTTCTAATTTATTCCGATATTGTATATGAACCCTATTTTAAAGGCGGATTCTCATGAAAAAAATCGGTTTATTGGTTATGTTAAGCTTGGCTGCCGTGTTACCATTTATTTTTCCCGCCCAGCAAGCAGCTGCGGCCGGAGCCCCTTATAAGGCCTCCATCTCAAATATTAGCACGGACGGAGGCGTGTACGGCAAAATCAATTACGGACAGGGCCAATTTTGGCGAGTCAAGTACAATATTACGATAAGCGGTACATTGCTCGACGAAAATGGAGCGCCAGTGCCAAACACACCAGTCAGCTTCGAAGCAGATACAAAAGTCGGGAATACAACACAGACAGCTGCGGGAACAACTGATGAAAATGGAAAGTTTAACGTTCCGATGTATTTAGGACCTGCTGCTGGATACTACACGTATTACACATCTGTTTCCGTTCATTACTATGACATTATTCCATTCAGGGTTTATTCAGGTGATGCGAGATTGCTATCCACTGATAACAGCCTTTATCATTTCGCCTATCAAGTGAGACGATAACAAAACAGCCCCCAATGCTTTTGGGGGCTGTTTGTCTTTTTAATCCTCCGCTTTTTCCACTAAATCTGAAAAGAGCCCGTATACGTAAGATTCAGCATCAAACTCCTGAAGATCATCAACTTTTTCTCCTAAGCCGACTAATTTAACCGGAATATGAAGCTCGTTGCGAATTGCAAGGACAATGCCGCCTTTTGCAGTGCCGTCAAGCTTTGTTAAAGCAATTCCTGTAACGTTTGTTGCTTTAGAGAACTCCTTCGCCTGTGCCATTGCGTTTTGTCCAGTAGTGGCATCAAGGGCGAGCAGCACCTCATGAGGCGCTTCGGGCACTTCTCTTTCGATAACGCGCTTCACCTTTTCGAGCTCCTTCATCAGGTTTACCTTATTTTGAAGACGCCCTGCCGTATCACAAATTAATACATCGGCTTCTCTCGCTTTGGCAGCGTGAACAGCATCATAGATGACAGCCGCAGGATCGCTGCCGGCCGCCTGCTTAATGACAGGCACATCCGTACGCTCTCCCCATACTTCAAGCTGTTCAATCGCTCCTGCTCTGAAAGTGTCTCCGGCAGCGAGTACAACAGACTTTCCTTCTTGCTTTAGTTTATGAGCAAGCTTTCCGATCGTTGTCGTTTTGCCGACTCCATTTACGCCGACTAGGAGAATGACATTTAAACGCCCTTCCTGAATGTTCAGCTCAGAAATTTGTTCGTCTCCGCTGTTATAAATCTCCACGAGCTTCTCAGAAATTACAGACTGCACTTCCTGCGGATCTTGAATATTTCTGCGTTTCACTTCTTTTTTGAGCTCGTCTATCAGCTCCATAACCGTTGTAAAACCGACATCAGCACTGATCAGAACCTCTTCAAGCTCTTCGAAGAAGTCCTCATCAATTTTACGGTAACGGGACACGAGATCATTCACTTTGTTTTGAAAGGAGTTTCTCGTTTTTTCAAGGCCGTCCTTAAACTTTTCAGATACGGAATCTGTCTGTTTTGTGATTTTCTCTTTTAATTTTTTAAAAAAGCTCATCTTATAACCTCTTTCCTCGTTACTGAACGAATTCTTTTGTCTCTTCCAGCTTCACTGAGATGACCTTAGAAACACCGGATTCCTGCATTGTCACTCCGTAAAGCACATCAGCTTCCTCCATTGTGCCTTTTCTGTGAGTAATCACAATAAACTGGGTATCGGCACTGTATTTTTTCAAATACTGCGCAAACCGGAACACATTTGCTTCGTCAAGCGCGGCTTCTACCTCGTCAAGGACACAAAACGGCACAGGGCGCACCTTTAAAATTGAGAATAAGAGCGCAATGGCAGTAAGCGCACGCTCTCCGCCAGACAAAAGGTTTAAGTTTTGCAGTTTTTTCCCCGGCGGCTGCGCGATAATTTCCACTCCGGAATGCAGCAGATCATTCGGATCGGTAAGCCTTAATTCCGCTCGTCCTCCTCCGAATAAGGAGCGGAAGACTTGATCAAAGTGAGAGCGGATTTGGACGAAAGTGTCATTAAAGCGTTTCGTCATCTCTTCGTCCATTTCCTCAATCACTTGGAACAGGGTATTTTTTGCTTCTGTTAAATCTTCTTTTTGCTCTGACAAGAATTGATAGCGTTCGTTAACCCTCTCAAACTCATCTATGCTTCCGAGGTTTACCGTTCCAAGCTCTTCTATTGCGAGTTTAATCAGCTTCACGCGCTTTCGTGCTTCCTCGGGATCTGTTTCAAGCTGGTATTTCTCTTTGGCTCCCTCAAAGGACAAGCTGTATTCTTCCCGCAAATATTGCAGCAAATTATCAAGCTCGACTTCCATTCGGCCTAGTTTTACTTCTTCGTCTTTTAAGAGCGTTGTTTTTTGTTTATACAGGCGCTTCATTTCTTTCAGCTCGCGCTCATACGTATCAAGCCCCTGCTGAAGTTTGATCCTCTGATCACGCCTTAACGCAATCAATTCAATTGTTTTTGTTTTGTCATTCAATTTATGTTTCGCGGCCTCTTCCAGTTTTTCTTCGCCGCTTGTGCTTGATGACATTTCTGACGTTAAGAAGCTCAGGTCCTCTTTCGTCTCTTTTAAAGCAAGCTCTGTTTCTTGGAGCTCTTTCTTTAATCTAGCGAGGTTGTCCTCTTCGCTCTTACATGCTTGCTCTTTTTTCGCTGCTGCGATTTTCAGCTCAGTCAGCTCATTGGAGAGAGACTCTTTTGTAGAGGACTGTGTCTGTTTTTGTTTTGTCAGTCTATCAATATCCTCTTCAAGGTGTTTCATCTTTTCGGATACGGAAGAAAGCTTTTCTTCCAGCTCGCGTTTGCGCGCTTTCTTCTCTTGATCGCTTTCTGACAGAGCTGATTTCTCTTGATCATAGAGCTCTAAGTGAGTATTGATATTCTTCTCAGCGACTTGAAGCTCATACAGCTGGCCTTTCACATCCTGCTGCTTTACTCTTAAGCCTTCCCCGGCCTCTCTTAATTCAGCCAGTTTTTTCTCCATCTCCTGAATGGATTGCTTAAGGGTTTTGACCTCTTGTTCAAGCTGCGCTGTTTTTTCTTCCATCTCAGCGAGCCGCTGGGTGACATCCTCTAGTTCCCGGCTTCTTCCTAGCAGGGAGTTGTTTTTCTTTTTAACGGCGCCCCCCGTCATTGAACCTCCAGGATTCACGACATCGCCCTCGAGAGTAACAATACGGTAGCGGTGTCCAAGCAGCTTCGCAAGCTCATTTGCGCCTTTTAAATGCTCTGTAATCAGAACGGTGCCAAGCAGGTTTTGAATGATACGGCGATACGCCGGATCAAATGTGACAAGATCACTGGCAACCCCGAGAAATGACGGGTGCTGCTCCGCAGTTGCCGCGTCCCTGCTTTGAAGCTGACGGTCTTTGATAACAGAAAGCGGCAGAAATGTCGCCCGGCCGAACGAATTCTGTTTTAAATATTGAATTGCTTTACGGGCGGACTGTTCATCATCGGTCACGACATGCTGTGCTGAAGCTCCGAGTGCTATTTCAATGGCCGTTTCATACTTTTGTTCTGTTGAAATCAGTTCAAGAACTGCCCCGCGAATACCGCCAAGCCGCCCTTTCGCTTTCAGCACCTCTTTAACACCTTGATAAAAGCCGGAGAAATCTCCCTGCATCGTCTCAAGCATGTCTTTTTTCGATCTCGCCTGCTGGACGTATTGGTATGCTTGGTAAAGAGCAGATTCATTTTTCTCATATTGACGCTTTTTCTGCTCGTATTTGACCTGCATTTCACGATACGCGCCGACTTGGCTGTGAATCTCCTGCTCTATGCGGGCAAACTCGGTTTCACATGCAGCTTTTTGGGCGGAAATATCGCGCCGTTCCTGCAGATGCTTTTCATTATTATCAGCTAGCCTCTGCTGGGTAACGGCTGATTGGGACATCTGGTCATCAAGCAGCTGGAGCTCATTGCGAATCGACGCCTGGCTGTTTAACAGCTCAAAGTAATCGCTTTTCAGCTGTTCAATTTTCTCTTCGACATTTTCATTATGAAGACTGAGAGCCTGATGCTTTTCCTTCACCTGTGCTTTTAAATCTTTCACTTCTGTCTGAAGCGTTTCGAAAACAGCTTCCTGCTTCGCAAGATCTTCTTTCAGCACAGCTTCTTTTTGCTGAAACTGTACGATGGCTTCTTCAAGCTGCTCTCGGTTTTGCACAGCGTTTTTTTTGCGTTCTTTCAGTACTTCTTTGCGCCCTTCCAGCTTTTCAAGCTCCTCACTTGTCACAAGCAAGACTTGCTGGAGCTCGTCCACTGATTCATCGAGCGCTTGAATTTTGTCACGCGCATCTTCAATTTTCGCTTCTTTTGCTGAGATAGCAGACGATTCAGCGAGCTCTTCTTCTTTAGCGGCTTGCACTTTCTCCTGAAGGCTTGACCATTTGGCGTGCAGCTCTTCAATATCGTAAGCGGTCAGCGCAATTTCAACGTGCTCAAGCTCTTTCTTTTTCTCCAGATAGTCTTTCGCGATTGAGGCCTGTATTTTAAGAGGCTCAACCTGGCCTTCCAGCTCATGTAATATATCTTCTACCCGGTTTAAATTATCCTGGGTTTCAAACAGCTTGTTTTCTGCTTTTTTCTTTCTCGTTTTGTATTTGAGCACCCCTGCTGCTTCTTCAAAGATACTGCGGCGATCCTCCGCTTTGCTGCTCAGGATTTCTTCCACTTTCCCTTGGCTGATAATCGAAAATGCTTCTTTTCCAAGTCCTGAGTCCATAAATAAATCAATAATATCTTTTAAACGGCACGGCTGATTGTTAATTAAAAATTCACTCTCGCCAGATCTGTACACACGTCTTGTGACACTGACCTCATGGAAGTCAATCGGCAAAAAATGATCGTCATTATCAAGCGTAAGTGTAACTTCGGCAAGATTTAACTGTTTTCTCGAATCACTGCCGGCAAAAATAATATCTTCCATTTTCCCGCCGCGAAGGGAACGTGCTGATTGTTCTCCAAGAACCCAGCGAATAGCGTCTGTGATATTGCTTTTTCCGCTTCCGTTCGGGCCGACAACCGCAGTGACGCCTTTTACAAAATCAACGGAAATCCGTTCTGCAAATGATTTAAATCCTATAACGTCTAAACGTTTGAGGAACATAGCGATCCTCCTTATGTAATAAGTATTTCAATTTTATCATAAACATGGATGAAATAAGACGGCAAACATACTGAAATCCCCCTTATAACTTAGGGGGATTTTATTGTTTCGTATGGTGTTTTTGCAATTTAGCTAGAGCTTCCTGAGCAGCGTGCTGTTCGGCTTCTTTCTTTGAACGGCCGTTTCCGACTCCGAGTGGTTCACCTTTTAGAGATACGATGGCTTCGAATTCACGGTTATGGGCAGGTCCTTTTTCGTTGGATATTTTATACTCCAGCGAACCCTTGCCGTCCCGCTGCACGTATTCCTGCAGCTGGCTTTTAAAATCCATCACATGAGAAAAAGCACCATCGTTTATTTTAGGGAACACATAGACTTTTAAGAAACTTTCGACCGGCTCTAATCCCTGGTCAAGATACAAGGCTCCGATAAATGCTTCGAAGACATCCGCCAAAAGTGCAGGACGTTTTCTGCCGCCCGTCATTTCCTCGCCTTTCCCTAATAGGACAAGATCGCCGAATGACAGTTCGTGAGCCAATGAAACGAGAGACGGTTCGCATACAATCGCGGCTCTCAATTTCGTCAAATCTCCTTCACTCATAGCCGGATACTTGGCAAATAAGAATCTGGAGATCGTCAGTTCCAAAACAGCGTCACCTAAAAATTCAAGCCTTTCATTATCTTCATACGGCTTTTTCCGATGCTCATTCACATAAGATGAATGTGTAAATGCTTGATACAAAAGCTTTTCATTTTGAAAGTGAACCGAGATCCGTTCTTGAAACTCTTTAAATTGTTCTATTTTTTTATAGAACTTTTTCTTATCTTTATAATGTGAGTGTTTTGACATAGTAACCTCCATAGGCACATCAGGTTCACCGCGCTTCTCTGACTAAACCGGATACAGCGCGCGTAAAAGCGGCATGCTGTAATAACTGCACGAATAAAGGGCTAAAGCCCCGCGTTTCGGCGGGACTTTTAGCATCAGCTTATTGCTGGTTTTGTATGTAGTTCACAGCGTCGCCGACTGTTGCAATCTTTTCAGCATCTTCGTCAGAAATTTCCATATCAAACTCGTCTTCAAGTTCCATAACAAGCTCAACTACATCCAGGGAATCAGCACCTAAGTCTTCCTTGAAAGAAGCTTCAAGTTTGACGTCTGCTTCATCAACGCCAAGGCGATCTACGATGATTTTCGTTACACGCTCTAATGTATCTGCCATAGCAATTCACCTCCCCTCAAGTATTATAGTGGATTCGTTTTTAAAAAACTAGAGTAACTATGATGAAATTTTCGAGAAAAAACTTACATTACCATTCCGCCGTCAATATGAAGCGTCTGGCCTGTCATGTAACGCGCTCCCTCTGAAGCAAGAAACGTGACGACGCTGCTGACATCGCCGGGATCGCCAAAGCGAGCGAGCGGAATTTGTTTCAGCATTTCATCTTGAACGTCTTTAGCAAGCTTATCTGTCATATCAGTTGAGATAAATCCAGGCGCAATCGCATTGACTGTGATGTTGCGGCTTGCGAGTTCTTTAGCTGAAGACTTTGTTAAGCCGATCACACCTGCTTTTGCAGCCACGTAGTTGGCTTGTCCAGGATTTCCGCTGACGCCGACGATAGACGATACATTAATAATCCGGCCTGAACGCTGCTTCATCATTTGTCTTGTCACAGCTTTCGTACAGTTGAAAACACCCTTCAGGTTAATGTTAATGACATCATCCCACTCATCTTCTTTCATTCTCATGATGAGATTGTCTTTTGTAATTCCGGCGTTGTTCACTAGAATGTCAATCGTAGAGAAAACAGAAATCGCTTCTTTTATCATGTTTTGTACATCTTCAGGATTTGATACATCGGCTTTGACAGCAATTGCTTTTCTGCCCATTGATTTGATTTCATCTACGACTTCGTTTGCTTTCGCTTCGCTGCCTGAGTAGTTAACGACAACGTTTGCACCGTTTTTGGCCAAGTCAAGGGCGATTGAACGGCCGATTCCGCGGGATGCGCCAGTGACAACAGCTGTTTTTTCATTAAGCATTCTCATTCTCCTCCTTAAGCGTTTGAATTGCCAGTTCAATCGTTTCCGGGTCTGATACGGCAATGGTTTTTAAGCGTCTGTTTACTTTTTTCACAAGGCCTGAAAGCACTTTGCCGGGACCGATTTCAATAAACGTCGTAACACCCTCTGCAATCAGCTTGTTAACAGTTTCCTCAAAACGAACCGGAGAGTACAGCTGCTCAATGAGTTTCTCTTTAATGTCTGCCTTATCTGTCATCACATCTGCAGAAACATTTGAGATCACCGGCACGTCTGCGTCTTTCAGTTCACACGAGTCCAAGACTTCCTTCAGCTTATCAGCGGCAGGCTTCATCAGTTCAGAATGGAACGGACCGCTTACGTCAAGCGGAATCGCACGTTTAGCGCCGTTCTCTTTTGCCTGTTCAGATGCAAGCTCTACTCCTTTTGCCGTTCCGGAAATTACGATTTGTCCGGGACAGTTGAGGTTGGCAAGCTGCACAAGGTGGCCGTCCTCAGTGACTTTATCGGTTACTTGTTTCAATGCGTCGGCATCCATGCCGAGAATGGCAGCCATCGCTCCTTCTCCGGCCGGCACCGCTTCGTTCATGAACTCACCGCGTTTTCTGACAGTATAAACAGCGTCTTTAAAGCTCATTGCGCCAGCCGCCACCAGTGCAGAATATTCTCCAAGGCTGTGTCCGGCTGTGAAATCAGGTGTAATGCCTGATTCTTTAAATTTTTCAAGCACAGCAATGCTAGTCGTCAGCAAAGCAGGCTGCGCATTGTATGTAAGGGTTAATTCTTTGGCATCACCTTCAAAAATCAGTGAGCTGAGCTTTGTTTCCAATGTTTCGTCCGCTTCATCGAACAGACGTTTCGCAGCTGGAACCTGCTCATAAAGCTCTTTCCCCATGCCGATAAATTGAGATCCCTGACCAGGGAATAAAAATGCAATCTTACTCATGATGTAAAAACCTCCAGACTATTCATCTGTTTTTTCTTCTTTTACTTCTTCCTGAATGAGCGCAGCCATGTTTTGGCTGACCATCTCTCTGGCTTGGCGGATCGCATGGTAAACCGCACGGGCATCAGAAGAGCCGTGTGCCTTGATTACCGGCGCTTTCAAACCGAAAAGACTTGCTCCGCCGTATTCGGAATAATCCATTTTCATTTTCATTTCCTTCATCTTCGGCTTCAGCACAGCGGCCGCAAGCTTAGATGTAAAGTTTGACGTGAGCGCTTCTTTCATCATTTTAAAAATGGACATCGCAGAGCCTTCAAGCGTTTTGAGTGTAACATTCCCGGTAAATCCGTCCGTTACTACGACATCTGCTACATCGTCTAAAAGGTCCCGTGCTTCCACGTTTCCGATAAAGTTGATGTTTGTCTCTTTTAATAATTGGAACGTCTGCTTCGTCAATTCGTTTCCTTTTTTATCTTCTGTTCCGACATTCAAAAGTCCGACTCTCGGTGAAGTCACGCCTCGGACTTGCTGGGAATAAACAGAACCCATAATGGCGTATTGAACGAGATGCTCAGGCTTGGCATCTACATTGGCGCCGACATCAAGGAGCAGAAATCCGCCGCCTGATACAGTCGGCAGTGTCGGTGCAAGCGCAGGGCGGTCAATTCCTTTAATTCTTCCCACAATAAACAGGCCGGCTGTCATTAACGCGCCGGTATTTCCTGCTGAAATGCAGGCGTCAGCTCTGCCTTCCGCAACTTCCTGCGCCATCAGAACCATAGAAGAGTTCTTTTTTCTCCGCACGGCGCGGACCGGTTCGTCCGTAGGCTCAATCACTTCATCTGCGTGCAGCACCGTGATGCGGTCTGATGATGTTGTTAAATACGATTCTATTGTTGTCTTGTCACCGACAAGTGTAATATGAAGATCATCAAATGACTCTATACCCTTCATAACTCCGTCAATAACAGCTTTGGGAGCGTGGTCTCCTCCCATTGCATCTACAGCTATTCTCATGCATGCTCCACCTTTATGAATGTTTTGAACGGTACATGTCAAAATGTCCAGAAAAAACAATTTCCTCTGCAACATAGCTGTTCACTTCGACAACCGTTCTTCCTTTATCTTTCTCAACCGCCGTCACTTTCGCTTTCGCAACGACGCGCTCACCCTGCTTTACCTGCCTGGTAAAGCGGATGTCTGCACTTGCAGTCAGCGCCAATTCGTCATCTATAATTGCAACGGCCAAAGAATTCGCCTGAGCAAATAAATGGTGTCCTCTCGCAATTTGATTCCGGCTGAATACATGCTCCTGTTTTATTTCTAAAATAGAAATCGCCTGATCATCCAGCTCAAGGTCAATAATTTCTCCGATGACTTCGTCTAGTGACAGGGACTTCACTTCATCTTCAAGCGTTTTCTCTGCCACGTTCTTAATTCTTTCTCTCAGCTCCGGTATGGAAAGCTCCAAGCGGTCCAAACGAATCGTCTGAATGCTTACTCCGAATTTTCCCGCTAATTCTTCATCTGTAATAAATGGGGTTGCTTTGATCGTCTGCTGAAGTAATTCCTGGCGTTCTTTCTTATTTCTTCTCATATCTAAACACCATCCGGCAAATTAAGACTAGGTACTAATAGTAGTATATAATTTCATAGATTGGAATGCAATGATTGTTTCTGGCTAAACACCAAAAACTTCTTATCTCAGCTCAATTTTTCCCCGTCCATGACTCCGCTTTTCAGCAAATGCTCTCTTAGCGCCCCATATTCAGGGTCGTTCCAGAACGCTTCCGAAGCCACCAGATTTGCAGCGTCCTGCCTTGCCGTTTCAAGCGCTCTGTAATCATGAACCATGTCCGCCACCTTAAAATCAGGCATTCCGCTTTGTTTTTTTCCAAAGAAATCTCCCGGGCCTCTCAGTTCCAAATCCTTTTCAGACAGTTCAAAGCCGTCATTGGTTTCCGACATGATTCTCATCCGTTCTTTTCCTGTTTCTGATTTCGGATCAGCCATAAGAATGCAGTAGGATTGGTGCTCGCCGCGGCCGACACGGCCGCGCAGCTGGTGAAGTTGGGACAAACCAAAGCGATCGGCGTCGTAAATGACCATAATCGTTGCATTCGGAACATTCACTCCGACTTCAACAACAGTGGTTGATACGAGAATTTGACACGTATTCGCGCTGAATTCCCTCATCACCTGATCTTTTTCATCGGAATGCAGTTTTCCGTGCATAAGGCCGACGTTCCATTTTCCACGGAAAACCTCAGAAAGCATATTGTATACATCTATAGCGTTTTGCACATCAAGCTTGTCTGATTCTTCGATCAGCGGACAGATAATATACGCCTGTCTGCCCTGCTTTAATTCTTTTTCGACGAATGCCAGAATACGGTCCAGCATGTCATGTTTCACCCAATAGGTCTCGATTTGTTTCCGCCCCGCCGGCATCTCATCGATGACGGAGACATCCATTTCACCGAAAACAGTAATCGCCAGGGTTCTCGGAATCGGAGTGGCTGTCATAAAGAGCACATCGGGATCCTGCCCTTTGTTCCGAAGCTTCTTCCGCTGTTCAACTCCAAATCGGTGCTGCTCATCCGTGATGACAAGACTTAGCGCTTTAAACTCGACCTCATCCTGGATTAAAGCATGGGTTCCTACAAGAATATCAATCTCTCCCGCAGCAAGCCGCTCAAGCAATTCCCTTCGGCGCTTCCCTTTTACAGAGCTTGTCAGAAGGGCGACATTGACATCCCACTTTTCAAACAGTGAAACAAGGGAATCAGCATGCTGTTCAGCAAGAATTTCTGTCGGAACCATAAGCGCTCCCTGATATCCGGATAAAATGGCCGCATAAAGCGCGATGGCAGCGACTGCCGTTTTTCCTGATCCGACGTCTCCTTGAAGAAGACGGTTCATTCTATATGGGGAAGACATGTCTGCTGTTATTTCGCGAAGCACGCGGGACTGGGCGTTGGTGAGAGGAAACGGGAGGCTTTTGACAAATGTCATGAGTTCTTCGTTTGAAAAACGCTGCCGTATCCCTTGTGACTGCTCTCTTTCCGCCTTTCGGAACGCCTGCATTTTCAACTGAAATAATAAAAATTCTTCGTATACGAATCGGCGTCTGGCCAGCTTTAATGCTTCTCTTGTTTCTGGCTGGTGCATCGCTTTTAACGCTTGATGATAATCCGGCAGCTTATAGCGAACTTTAAGATTTTCCGGGAGAGGATCAGGTATTGAGTCCGCATATTGGGTCAGCCCGTGCTGAATAAAACGTCTCATCATTTTGACGGTGACATTTTCTTTCACGGAATAGACTGGTTCAATGCTTTTATCCTCTTGATGCGGCCCATTTTTTAACTCCTGCACAGAAATGGTCTGATGGTGCTTGTCCCATTTACCGGAAATCGTCACAACAGAGCCCAGCGAAAGCTTTTTCTTTAAATAAGGACGGTTAAAACAAATGGCAGTGATTAAATAATGGCCGACAAGAAGGCGAAATGTCAGCCTGTTTCGTTTTTTTCCGTAATAGGTAAGAGAAGGCTCTGAATGAACCTTCCCTTCAACTGTGACTCTTTCATCATGCTGTACTTCTTCTAAATCCCTCAGCTCGTAGTCATCATAGCGATAAGGGAAATAATTCAGAAGATCAGAAATGTCATAAATACCGAGTTCATTTAATGTTTTTTCTGTTTCCGGCCCAATGCCCTTAATGTTGGCTATACTAGTTTGCTGATGTTGTTTCACTTGAACCCAGCGCTCCTCCGAATATTTTTTTCTCTAATTCTCTTCCCGTCGGTGTGACCGCTAAACCGCCCTGGCCTGTTTCTCTAAGGGCAGTGGGCATCGTTTGGCCAATTTTATACATCGCATCGATGACCTCGTCACATGGAATCCGGCTTGTAATGCCTGCTAATGCCATATCAGCAGCAATCATCGCGTTTGATGCGCCCATTGCATTCCGCTTCACACAAGGCACTTCAACAAGGCCCGCAACAGGATCACACACAAGGCCGAGCATATTTTTTAATGTAATGGCCATGGCCTCCGCACTTTGCTCAGGTGTTCCGCCTGCCATTTCAACAATTGCCGCAGCTGCCATGCCCGAGGCAGATCCTACCTCTGCCTGACACCCGCCGGCAGCACCGGAAATACTTGCATTATTTGCTACGACAAATCCGAAAGCTCCGGCCGTAAATAAAAAGCGGATCATTTGTTCTCTTGTCGGGTTCAGTTTTTCTTTCACGGCAAATAACGTACCCGGCACTACACCTGCAGATCCGGCTGTCGGTGTCGCACAGATTGTTCCCATGGCGGCATTCACTTCATTTGTTGCCACAGCTTTCGATACTGCGTCTAAAATCAGCGCTCCCGACAGGCTTTTTCCAGATCGAATGTAGGCCTGTAATTTAACGGCATCCCCGCCTGTTAAGCCCGTTTGACTCGTAACCCCTTCAAGCCCTTTCTGAACCGCCGCTTCCATAACAGTCAGATTGTGATCCATCTGCTGAAAAATTTCTTCTTTTGTTTTTTCTGTTACTTCCATCTCTTGAGCGATCATGATGTCAGAGATGGACATTTGCTTTTCTTTCGTTATCTCAATTAATTCTTTTACATTACGAAACATAACTGGCTCCTCCTGACCCTTCGCTAGTCAGCAATCTTTGTCACTTGAATAATGTTCGGCAGCTTCGACAGCTCATCGAGAACATCATCGTCAATATTTTGATCCACTTCTATTGTCATCAGCGCAAGCTGACCAATATCCTTGCGGGCGACTTCCATATGGCCGACGTTGATTGAGAATTTCGCAAGGACATTGGCAACTCCTGCAATGGTGCCAAACTTGTCATTATGAACAACTAGAATGGCAGGGTGGTTTCCAGACAGACGGAGCTCAAAGCCGTTTAATTCTGTGATTTCAATTTTTCCTCCGCCTATCGAAATTCCCGTCAGTTCAAGTTCTCCCTTTTCATCAGAAATACTGATTCGAGCTGTATTCGGGTGAACCGGAACAGCGTCTTCGACTCGAAACTCTATATCAATTCCTTTATCTTCTGCAATTTGTATAGCGGTTTTAATCCGTTCGTCAAATGTATCAAAATCAAGCAGACCGCCGATAATTGCCACATCTGTGCCGTGACCCTTATATGTTTCACCAAAAGAGCCGTAAAAGGACACAACGATGCGCTCAGGCTCTCTGCCAAATAAACTTCTGGCCACTCTCCCGATTCTCGCCGCGCCTGCTGTATGCGAACTGGACGGACCGATCATAACCGGGCCGATAATATCAAAAACGCTTCTGTATTTCATGCTATTCCTCCTTATGAAACAGAGCTTATAAGCGGCTTTGCTTCTAGACTAATTGATCGGATATAAAATGGCAAGCGGGCGCGTTACAGCGCTGCCGCACTTAAAAGCAGACATAAGAATAGAAGGGCAATTTGCCCTTCTATTCTGCAGAAACTATATACGAATACAGCGGCTGTTTTCCGTTGTGGATTTCAACCTCAATCTCTTCGTACTTGTCGTTGAGAAACGCTTCAAGCTCTTCAGCTTCTTCTTGAGACGCATCTTCTCCATAAAGAATGGTGACAATTTCGTCCTCTTCTCCGATCATTTCTGACAAGAGCATTTTTGCAGCACCCAGCTGATCTTCAGCACTGCCGATAATCGTTCCATTCAGAATTCCCATAAAGTCGCCTTTTTTTATGTCTTGTCCGTCAATATGAGTATCCCTGACTGAGTATGTCACCTGTCCGCTTTTTACTTGCTGAATGGCACTTAGCATATTGTCTTCATTTGCTTCAGGCTCTTGATCCGGATTAAATGCCAGCAGCGCTGACATCCCTTGCGGAACCGTTTTGGCAGGAATGACAAAAACCTTATCGCCTATCACACTTGCGGCTTGATTGGCAGCCATGATAATGTTGGAGTTATTCGGTAAGATAAACACAGTGTCTGCATTTACAGATCTTACAGCATCGACGATATCCTCAGTGCTCGGATTCATCGTCTGGCCGCCTTCAATCACAACGGAAGCGCCAATGCTTTTGAATAAATCAGAAATACCTTCTCCCATCGCAACAGTCACAATGCCGTACGGCTGCTTTGCCGCTTTCTCGCTGTGAGCAGGCTCGCTGTCCTGGCTGATGATGGAAGTGTGCTGCTCTCTCATGTTTTCAATTTTGATTTTTATTAATTCACCGTAATTTTGAGCGTAGTTTAACACATTTCCCGGCTCTTCAGCATGAATATGAACCTTCGCCAGAGACTCGTCTGCAATAACCAAAAGAGAATCACCAAATTGGCTGAGGTCATTTCTGAATGTGCCTTCATCAAATTCTCTTTTATTCTGATCGAGCCTTACCATCACTTCTGTACAGAAACCGAATTCAATATCATCTGTATTCATCATACTTTGCGCGCTCTTATGATGCTCTGCGCTGACCATGTCATCAAGTGACGGAAGAACGGTTTTCTCAGGAACGGTCTCACCTTTTAATGAAGCGAGGAAACCTTCATACACACAAAGCAGGCCTTTGCCTCCGCTGTCAACGACTCCTACTTCCTTCAGGACAGGCAGCAATTCTGGTGTCCGGTTTAAGGATGCCTCAGCTTCCTTTGTCACCGATGTCATCAGCGCAATGATATCGGTTTCTTTTTCCGCCAGGGCCACCGCTTGTTTCGCAGCATCTTTTGCAACTGTTAAGATGGTGCCCTCCACAGGCTTCATGACTGCTTTGTAAGCCATATCGACACCGGCTTGCAGCGCGACGGCAAACTCTTTTGCATTAATTTCTTTTTTTGTTTCAATGCTTTTACTGAATCCTCGGAACAATTGGGACAGGATGACTCCTGAATTCCCTCTTGCCCCCATGAGCAATCCTTTAGATAACGCGGAGCCCACTTTACCGATATCACTTGTCTCCAAATGCTCCACTTCTCTTGCCCCGGAAGTCATTGACAGGTTCATGTTTGTTCCCGTATCACCGTCCGGCACCGGAAACACGTTGAGCGCGTCAACCGCACTCGCGTTTTGCGACAGATTCTGTGCACCTGCAAGAATCATCTCGGCAAAGGTTCTGCCGTCTAATGTTCTGATAGACAATCCTACTCCTCCTAACTACGGGTTCGTCACTCGTACGCCTTGGACATAAATATTGACAGAGTCCACTGCAAGTCCGACTGTTTGATTTACTGTGTACTTTACTTTTGTTTGGACGTTATGTGCCACTTCAGAAATTTTTGTGCCGTAGCTGACAATGATATACATGTCAATATGTATCTGTTCTGCTTCTTGGCGAACTTGAACACCTCTGCTGAAATTCTCTTTCCGAAGGATTTCAGTCAGTCCGTCTTTAATTTGGTTTTTAGAGGCCATTCCAACAATGCCGTAACAGTCAATCGCAGCGCCGCCGGCAACCATTGCAATGACTTCATTCGATATATCAATCTGCCCGTATTTCGTTCTTAATTCAATGGACACACTAGTTCCCCCTTCGAATGCATAGAGTTACAGCTATTCTACTATATGAATTCCATTATGAAAAGAAAAGACGCGACAAACGCTGCACGTCTCTTTACATATACTATAGCGCCGCTGTTTGTGCAAGATGTCAAGTGAATTTTCTTGAAAGATGATGAAACAATAGTTGCAAACGTTTTTTAGCTGTGGTAAATTATTTAAAGTATCCATATCGAAAGCATCTAAGAACATATGAAAGTGAAAAAGTAGATGTTTTGTGCAAGTGAGGAGGGAAACAAATGGCACGTAAATGCGTTATCACAGGTAAAAAAACAACAGCTGGGAATAACCGTTCTCACGCAATGAACGCTTCTAAGCGCACTTGGGGCGCGAATCTTCAAAAGGTTCGTATCCTTGTGAACGGAAAACCTAAAAAAGTATATGTATCTGCTCGAGCTTTGAAATCCGGTAAAGTTGAGCGTGTATAACAAAATGAACGCCTGCCCTGATATGTGGCAGGCGTTTTTATGTGGTGAAAGGGGGCTTGAACCCCTGGGCTTTAATCTTTTCTAAATGAGCCCAGCATCGCCCGGACAATTCCTCCTAAAAACTTCGGCAATTTAATGGTGTAAAATTTCATTTTTGTCCCCTCCTATAAGTCCCGTAACCGCCTGTTCATCGCTTTAAGGTTCATTAATTTCAACAAATGAGTGAAGCAGAAGCTAATCCGTGCTTCTTATCATTATTAATATGCCTTTCGCAAACGAAAAAGTACCTCGTGAATGAATGAGTTCGTTACTAATACATAGTGTTGAACCAAGCGTAATATGACACTTATTTAGCGGATATTTAAAACCGATGAGAGTCAGCTCATCCACTTCTTCTGTAAATGGGATGAAGGAGATATACCGTTTGTTTTGATCGATAAGAAGAGAATATTCGCCTGGAGAGAACATCTGAATATCATTCTGTTTGTCTATAAGCTTCATTTTCGAATTTGTTTTTACTCCCCTGTACAGCAGCTGAATATTTCCTAAAAAGTGATCTGCTCTGCCTCCCGTAATACCGAAGATCTGAATGACATCCGGCTGCTTTTCGAGGGCCCAATCAAGAGCGAGGTCTAAATCAGTTTGATCTTTTTCTGCCTGGTACACATGGAGAGCGGGCGCGGCTTTTTCGATTTGCCGGCGTTCCTGCTCCGTAATGCTGTCAAAATCTCCGAAAGCTTCATCAGGAATGATGCCGGCATCTAAAAGCGTGACTGTGCCCTTGTCAACCCCGACCCAGATCGTGTGATCAGCCGTATAACCAGTCAGGTCGGGGATCAAATCTTTTGGGCCTCCCGCAACGATATTGATTTTTCTCATCTCTTTTTCCTTTCTGCTTCTGGGTACAGGAAAAAGAGCTCGGGCTAAATGCGCCCGGCTCTTTCTCCTGCTGCTTATTTGCTTCCTCTTATCTCAGAAATAGCTTTTTCGCGGTCAGTTTGGCCATAAACAGCAGAACCGGCAACAAGTAAATTTGCGCCCGCTTCGATGACTAGCGGGGCTGTTTCTTTGTTGACGCCGCCGTCTACTTCAATTAGCAGATCATGTTTCCCTTTTTCCTCTGCCATTCGTTTCACTTCTTTTATTTTCGGAAGAACAGAATGAATAAATTTCTGTCCGCCAAATCCAGGGTTCACCGTCATTAAGAGAACGAGATCAAGTTCTTCAAAAATATGCTCAATTACTTGAACAGGTGTATGCGGATTCAGGACAACGCCAGCTTTTACACCCTGCTCTTTCATAAGCTGGATTGTCCGGTGAAGGTGCGGACAGGCTTCAGCATGTACAGACAGGATATCTGCTCCAGCTTTTGCGAAAGCCGGGATATAACGATCCGGCTCTTCAATCATTAAATGTACATCGAGGGGCAGTTTCGTCACCGGACGAATGGCTTCTACAATCAGCGGCCCAATCGTAATATTCGGGACAAAATGGCCGTCCATGACATCAACATGAATGTAATCGGCTCCGCCTTTTTCTACATCTTGAATCTCTTTGCCTAAAGCGGCAAAATCAGCGGAAAGAATAGAAGGTGCAATCTTTACCATGATCTAATACCTCGGCTTTCTGTCTTTGATCTCTGTGATAAATTCAACATAATGGTCGTAGCGGTACTGCTTTAATTCCCCTTCTTCAACAGCTTGTTTGACTGCACATTTCGGCTCTTTCAAATGCAAACACCCTCTGAATTTGCATGATGCGCTTTTTTCTCTGATATCAGGGAAGGTGTAGCCCAGCTCTCCTTCTTCTATGTCTGTAAACTCAAGAGAGCTGAAACCCGGCGTATCCGCAACCAGACCTCCGGACGTGTGAATGAGCTCCACATGGCGGGTTGTGTGCTTCCCGCGGCCTAAATGCTCGGAAATCTCGTTTGTTCTCAAACCCAGCTCGGGACTGATCGCGTTGAGAAGCGAGGATTTTCCAACCCCCGACTGGCCGGCAAAGACCGTTGTTTTGCCGCGGAAATGCGGGATGATCTCCGTTAAACTGTCTTGGTCCTTAGAAGAGGTAAGATATACGTCATAGCCAATGTTACGGTAGTCTTCAGCATACGCTTGAATGAGCTTTTGTGTATGTTGATCTTCAATTAAATCCATTTTTGAAATACAAATAATCGGCTGGATGTCATTCGCTTCTACGAGAACCAAGAAACGGTCGAGCAATGCTGTGCTGAAAGATGGCTGCATCGCCGAGAAAACAAGCACCGCTTGATCAACGTTGCAGATCGGCGGCCTGATAAGTTCATTGGTTCTTTCTTTAATCTCCAGAAGATATCCTTCTTTATTATTTTCAGCTTGATAAACAACATAATCACCGACCAAAGGGGTGATTTTATTTTTTCTGAAAATGCCTCTTCCTCTGCATTGTATAACTTTTCCGCTATTTGAATCCTCTGATTCATCCAGTACGTAATAAAAGCCGCTAAGCGCTTTAATAATTTTGCCCTCAGGCATATTTTCCCTCCTTGTTATTCATCTTTCGGATACTCAATTGTTTTGTAGCTGACGACTTTATTATTTACCATCACTTGATAGTACCCTTTTTGGCCAGGTTCAATCTTCAGTTCGATCGTCCGTTCTACGGGCTCTTTAATCTTAAAATGTTCGTAAGTGTCAGAAATGCTGTGGTCTGCGTCGTCAATTGCGATTTGCACCTCAAGCTCGTCCCCTTCGTTTTCAGGCTCATATGGGATCTTGACTTTTTCTTTCACTGTTTTCGCCGGTTTCTTCTCAGGTCCGAGAGAAAATGTCACTTCGACCTCATTTCCCGGCTTTAGCGCCGTTCCCGCTGCCGGTTTTTGTTTGACAACCTGTCCTTCCGGAACGTCATCTGAGTACGCTTCTTTTTCCACCAGCTTGAGCCCGTTATCTTCCAGATATCCTGAGGCTGCTTCTTTACTGTATGTTTTTAAATCTCTGAGCGTAATATCTTCCGGCCCGATGCTGACTGTGAGCTTAACTTGATCTTCGTCCGGCACAAGTTCGGTCCCTGCTGACGGATTCTGGTCTATGACAGTGCCGGCGTCTTTCTCATCATTATTTACTTCATCCACCGTTACATTTTTAAAGCCCTGTTCCTTTAACACTTTTTTTGCCTTGTCGACTGATTGGTCCGTCACATCACCGATCTGCTTTTTTGCTTTACCTGTACTCTTATAAAGCGTAACCGTTGCTCCTTCTTTAACAGTGGACTCGGCTTTAGGATCGGTTTTGACCATCAGGCCTTCTTCGATCTTCTCATCTGAGATTTCCAAAACGTCTGAATCTACCTGCAAGCCTTCTTTTTCTAGAAGATCTGCCGCTTTCTCATATTCCATCCCTGCTACATCGGGTATTTTGACATCCTTTGGCATAAAAAGAGAAGGAAAAACAGTGACGGCGAGAACTCCTGCCGTGATAAAAATCAGACATATGGTGAGCAAAATCCACGGCCATTTTTTTCTCTTAGCTTTTTTCTTCGTTTGGTTTTCTTGAGGAAATGTCATGTCAGCTTCGGTTTCATTAGAAGCTTTCGCAAGCTCTTCATCCTTAATAATCGGAATCGCTTTCGTCATTTCTTCATCATCTTGAATCGTAAATTTCTTTTCGTTGAGCCTGTCCGCGTCAAAAGCTGTTCGAATATCTTCTTCCATATCTTCAGCAGTTTCATAGCGATGAAAAGGATCTTTGGCGGTTGCCTTTAATATGATGTTTTCAACGCTTTGGGGTACTGAGGGATTCCACCTTTTCGCTGAAGGGGTTTCAGCCTGAAGATGCTTTAAGGCGATGCTGACAGCCGATTCTCCATCAAACGGGATTCGGCCGGTTAACAGCTCAAATAAGACAATCCCAAGCGCATAAATATCTGATTTTTTTGTGGCCAGACCGCCCCGCGCCTGTTCTGGGGATAAATAATGGACTGAGCCCAGCACAGAATTGGTGTGGGTGATTGTTGTCGAAGTCAGTGCAGTCGCAATTCCAAAATCCGTTACTTTGATATTGCCCATATGGTCGATCAAAATGTTATGCGGTTTAATATCCCTGTGGACAATATGATTTTGGTGGGCATGGGCAATGGCTGAGACAATTTGCTCCATGATGCTGAGCGCTTCTTTGGGGTGAAGCGGCCCATTTGCTGTTATGTATTCTTTTAGCGTCATGCCCTCTACGTACTCCATGACAATATAGTAAATATCATCCTCCTCGCCCAAATCATAAATGCTGACAATATTCGGGTGATCAAGGCTTGATGCCGATTGGGCTTCTCTTCGGAAACGCCTGATAAACTCATTGTCATTCACGTAGTCAAACCGCAGGATTTTGATTGCGACTTCACGATCAAGAATAATGTCCTCAGCTAAATAAACGTTGGCCATTCCCCCGCCGCCTATGGCACGGAGAATCTGGTAACGCCCGCTGATTCGCTTGCCGATTAGCACTGATCTTCACCCTCTTCAACATGTAAAGCAAGCTCAAGCAACACTGCTGTAATATTGTCTTCCCCGCCATTCTCATTGGCTTTGTCCACAAGCAGGTTTACTTTTTCCTGAGGAGCTGAATCGCTTTGCAGGATGTCTTTTAATTCAGTGACTTCCACTTTATTCGTCAGTCCATCAGAACATAAAAGGAGTTTGTCTCCGGGTTCAATTTCGAAAGAACGTGCGTCAATACTGACAGATTGATCTGTTCCGAGCGCCTTCGTCAGCACATTTTTGCGCGGATGATGCTCAGCATCTTCTCTGGAGATTTCACCGGTGCGAACCAGTTCATTCACAAGAGAATGATCCTCTGTCACCTGAACGAAAAGATCGTCCTGCAGCAAATAGCATCTGCTGTCGCCTATATGAGCAACGGAAACCGTTTTGCCTGTGAAAAGAGCGCATACAATGGTTGTTCCCATGCCTTGGCATTCTTCGTGCGCTTGGGCATGATCGTAAATCTTGCTGTTTACCGCGAGAATCTGTTCAATGAGCCACTCTTCACATTCTGACGGCGCCGCAGGAATCGTATCTGCCTCATTCCATTTCTCTCCCATGGCTTTCACAGCCATCTTGCTTGCAACATCTCCAGCAAGATGGCCGCCCATGCCATCAGCGACAACCGCTAATACAAAATCGTCTTTCCCCTTAAAAATACCCGCATCATCTTCATTATGCTGGCGGATTTTCCCTGTATCTGTTTTTAAGGCTGTTGTTAACAACCCTCATCACCTCGTCTCGTCTTGACGCTCCTTCGCGCGAAGCTGACCGCAGGCTGCGTCAATGTCATGGCCTTGTTCTCTTCGGATCGTGACATTTACTCCGCGGGATTTCAGCGTTTTCTCAAAAGCAAAAATCTGCTCGCGCGGTGTGCGGACGTAATCCCGTTCAGGCACATAGTTTACCGGAATCAAGTTCACGTGGCATTTTACGCCTTCCAGCAAGTCTGCAAGCTCTTCAGCGTGCTCGACCTGGTCATTTACGCCGCCGAACAGACCGTATTCAAAGCTGATCCGGCGTCCTGTTTTATTAATGTAATATTTAACGGCTTCCATTAAATCAGGCAGCTTGTACGCTCTGTTAATCGGCATCAAACGGCTTCTGATTTCTGTATTTGGCGCGTGCAGAGAAATCGCAAAGTTAATCTGCATTTGCTGATCAGCGAATTCGTAAATTTTCGGGATGATTCCGCTTGTAGAAACAGTAATATGGCGGGCACCGATATTCAGTCCCTTATCATGGTTAATGATTTTTAAGAAGGCAAGCATTTCGTTAAAGTTATCAAATGGTTCGCCAATTCCCATGATGACGACAGAGCTGACGCGTTCATCCGTTTCATCCAGCGCTTTTTGAACTTTCACCACTTGAGCGACAATTTCGCCCGCTTCAAGATTTCGTTTTAAGCCGCCGAGCGTTGATGCGCAGAATGTGCAGCCAATGCGGCAGCCGACTTGTGTCGTTACACATACAGAATTACCATACTCGTGTCTCATTAAAACAGTTTCGATTGTATAACCGTCGTGAAGCTCGAATAAAAACTTCATCGTACCATCTTGAGAAGTTTGTTTAACTGCTGTTTTCAGCGTCGTTAATACGAAATGAGTGTTTAATTTCTCACGCAGATCCTTTGACAGGTTTGTCATTTCGTCAAAAGAAGATACTCGTTTTTCGTAAAGCCATTCAAAAATCTGTGCCGCGCGGAACGGTTTCTCTCCGTTGTCTGTCAGCCATTGTTTGATTTCGTCTAATTCAAAAGAATAAATTGAAGGACGCTCTGTCCGCAATTCTTTTCTGATCTTTGTTTTTTTAAGTTCTGTCATTGCTTATCCCTTCTTTCTCATGCTGCAAATAAAGAAACCATCTGTTCCGAAATAATGCGGAAGGATTTGAAGCCTCCCATCCCGAACAAAGGGTCTCGCCTTTTCGGGCAGCCGCTTTTCAAGAGACAAATCGGGTTCAAAATCAGGATGTTCTTGTATAAACGCATGGATAACTTCTTCATTTTCTGTCCGATCCATTGTACACGTACTGTAGACAAGAGTGCCACCTTTTTTTACTAATGGCGCAATTTCCCTTAAAATAGACAGCTGGATTTCAGCAAGCCGGGAGCTGTCATTCGGGGTTTTGGTGTATTTCATATCCGGCTTTCTTCTGATCACGCCAAAGCCTGAGCATGGAGCGTCAATCAAAATACGGTCAAACTGTTCACTTTTAAACGTTTCTCCCGCTTTTCTCGCGTCCATTGTTTTCGCATCAATAATGGAAAGGCCAAGCCGTTCTGACGCTTCTTTGATCAGCTTCACCTTATGTTTGTGAAGGTCAAGCGATGTCACACTTCCCTTGTTCTCCATTAATTCAGCGATATGGGCTGACTTTCCGCCCGGCGCCGCGCACGCATCAAGCACCGTTTCACCTGGCTTAGGGTCAAGGGCCCGGGCAACCAGCATGGAACTTTCATCCTGGATGGACACTTCACCGGTCTGGAAGAAGTGAGTTCCGGCGATTGTTCCCTTTACAAGCTTCACAGCATCCTCGGCGAGATCACCTTTTTCTGCTTCGATTCCTTCAGCTGCCATTTGATCAAGTATCTCCGCTCTGTCTGTTTTCATTTGATTGATACGCAGCGTTTGCTTAGGCGGAATGAGATGAATGCGGCAAATCTTTTCAGCCGCATCAAATCCGTATGCGTCTGCCCACTCTTTCACGAGCCATTCAGGATGGCTGGTTTCTGTCGCAAGCCTGAGAACAGGATCTTCGATAGCGTCAAAGGAAGGGACTCCTTCACGCTGAATAGAGCGAAGCACGCCGTTCACAAATGAGGCAATGCCTTTATGCCCTCGGTTTTTAGCAATCTCTACCGCTTCATGGATGACTGCCCGATCCGGGATTTTTTCTAAATATTCCATTTGATATAGGGACAGGCGGAGAAGCTGGATAACCCACGGCTTCACCTTTTGCGGCTTGTTGATAAACGGCTTGAGCATATAATCCAGCGCGATTTTGTTTTGCAATGTACCGTACACGAGTTCAGTCAAAAGCCCCCGGTCCTGATCGCTCAGTTTATTGGATTTAATAACCGATTTCAGAAGCAGGTTACTGTATGCCTGATTTTGTTCTAATTTGACCAGCGCCTCCAGCGCAATATCGCGAACGCTATTTGTTTTCATTGTGTACTCCTAACATATCACCTGTCTCAACATGGGCGCCACGGACGAAGTCTTCGCCTCGCATGCGTTTTTTGCCGGCAGGCTGCAGCTCTGTTAATAACAGTGCCGTATCGTTTCCTGTGGCGACGATAATTCCTTCTTTTTCAATAGCAATGACTGTGCCGGGCTCGGCTTTCGCCGGCGCCGCTGTTTTCTTGGCCGCCCACACTTTCAGGTTTTGTCCATTTAAAGTCGTATAGGCAACAGGCCATGGGTTTAAACCTCGAACTTGATTATAAAGCTCTTCCCCCGCTCTGGACCAGTCAATCAGCTCTTGTTCTCTTTTAATGTTTGGCGCATACGTCGCTTTCTCGTCATCCTGCTTTTCAGGTGATATGTCGCCGGCTATAACTTGAGGAACTGTTTCAGACAGAAGCTTCGCGCCAGCAACGCTTAATTTATCGTGCAGGGTTCCGACATTATCGGTTTCTTCAATGTCTACTTCCACTTTAGAAATCATATCGCCTGCATCTAATTTTTCCACCATGTACATAATGGTAACTCCGGTTTTTTTCTTTCCTTGGAGAATGGAATAATGGATAGGAGCCCCGCCTCTCAGTTCAGGCAAAAGAGACGCATGGACATTAATGCATCCATACTTAGGGCTGTCGAGAAGCTCTTTAGGCAGAATTTGCCCAAACGCTGCCGTCACAATAAGATCCGGTTTTAATGCCAGCACCTTTTCAATTTCTTCTTTCAGTCTGACTTTTTCAGGCTGAAGAACCGGGATACCGTGACGCAAAGCTTCTTCCTTCACCGGCGGAGGCGTGAGCACTTTTTTTCTGCCCTTCGGACGGTCCGGCTGCGTGACGACCCCCACTACTTCATATCCGTCATCTATCAGGGTTTTTAACACAGGAACTGAAAAATCGGGTGTTCCCATAAACACGATTCTCGTCATCAAATCATCCTTCCATATCCGCTAGTTCATCTTCTGTATAATATTTGCTTATTTTTGATGTAAACAGCACGCCGTCCAAGTGGTCCATTTCATGCTGCACGGCTCTCGCGAAAAAGCCTCTTGCTTCAAGAATAAACGGTTTTCCTTGACGGTTATACGCCCGCACTTTCACATAATCGGCACGTGTGACATCTCCGTAGACGCCGGGGAAACTCAAGCATCCTTCAACTCCGGTTTGCTCGCCGCTTTGTTCAAGAATTTCCGGATTCACAAGGTCAATTCTGCCGCTTTCTTCTCCGATATCAACAACAGCCGCTCTTTTTAAAATACCGATCTGCGGCGCTGCCAGTCCGACTCCATCCATTTCGAGCATGGTATCGTACATATCATCAAGCAGTTTTTTTAGCTTTTTATCAAAAACAGTCACGGTTTCCGCGGGCGTTTCCAAAACCTCCGCGGGATGTGTGACGACCTTTTTTACTGCCAATTCATTACCCTCCAAGACGTGAGATCTTACATCATCATATAAGGATTCATATCAATTGAAATCATTACATGTTTTTGTTCAATTTCCCGTTTATAATGTTCCAGTATCTTCTTCAATAAAGCTGATATCTGGGTTTCCTGTTTATATTTTATCACGCATTGATAGCGATATCTATCTTTGATCCTGGCGATCGGCGATGCGCTTGGACCGAGTATTTTCGTATCTGCCCCGCAGTTTGCTTTCAGAAAGTGTGCGATTTTCTCAGCGGTTACAGCCGCTTTTGCCACTTCCTCGTGAGAAACCGTCACAAGAGCCAAATAGTAATACGGCGGGTAGGATTGCTCCCTCCTGTGCGCCATTTCATGCTGATAAAACGTTTCATAATCATGCGTTTTCGTCAGCTGGATGCTGTAATGGGACGGTGTATACGTTTGAATGATGACATTGCCGGGTTTTTCATGTCTTCCCGCGCGGCCGCTGACTTGTGTTAGCAGCTGAAACGTTTTTTCAGCGGATCTGAAATCAGGAATGTGCAGTGTTGTGTCAGCGCTTAAGACTCCGACAAGTGTCACATTCGGAAAATCAAGCCCTTTCGCAATCATTTGCGTTCCAAGAAGAATATCTGCTTTGCCTTCTCCGAAAGCAGACAATAATTTTTCATGGGCACCTTTCCGAGAGGTCGTATCAACATCCATCCGTATGACTCTTGCATGTGGCAGCACCTTTGTTAATTCTTCTTCCACTCTTTGTGTTCCCGTTCCGAAAAAACGGATATGATCGCTACCGCATTCAGGACAAGTATGCGGAACAGGCTCTTCATGTCCGCAATAATGGCATTTCATCCTCTGGCCGGAACGGTGATACGTCATGGAAATGTCGCAGTGAGGACATTGCGGGACATATCCGCAGTCCCTGCACATTACAAAGGAGGAATAGCCCCTTTTATTTAAAAACAGCACAGCCTGTTCACCCTTGGCAATGGTTTCTTCAAGCTTTTCCATCAATTCTATTGAAAACATAGAGCGATTGCCGTTTCTGAGCTCCTCTCTCATATCCACAAGCGAAACCTCAGGCATCACTTGGTGATTGACGCGGTGTTTCAGCGAAAGCAGCTCGTACACTCCTTTTTGCGCCCGTGCATATGACTCTAACGTCGGTGTAGCACTGCCTAACACAACCGGACAGCGGTGGTGCTCCGCCCTCTTGATCGCTACCTCTTTCGCATGGTAGCGCGGCATTTCCTCTTGTTTATAGGACGATTCATGCTCCTCATCGATGATAATCATCCCGAGATTTTCAAACGGGGCAAAAATAGCGGACCTCGCGCCTACGACAAGCCGTACTTCCTTGCGGTGGATTTTGCGCCACTCGTCATACTTTTCACCAGTGGATAACCCGCTGTGCATCACGGCTACCTGAGAGCCGAAGCGCCCTTTAAATCGATGAACCATTTGCGGCGTTAACGATATTTCCGGTACAAGTACGATGGCTTCTTTTCCTTTCGCAAGCACTTTTTCAATCGACTGGAGATAAATTTCCGTTTTGCCGCTTCCTGTCACCCCGTGCAGGAGAAACACTTGATGTTCATTGTTGTCTAACGTCCGGCGTATCGGCTGAAAGGCCGCGCTCTGCTCGTCTGTCAGCGGCAGCGGCTCTGTTTTTTTGAACATTTTGTCCTGATAGGGATCTCTGTAAACCTCTTCATAGGTTTCTTTCAGAAGCCCCTTTTGGAGCAGGGTCTTGATGGTGGCCGAGCTTGCGTCTGTTTTTTTGCACAGGTCCGCTGCAGGTAATTTCGTGCCTTCCGGTTCCGTCATGAAAAAGTGCAGGATCGCCTGCTGTTTGGCCGCTTGTCGGGATAAACCCTCAGCCTGCTTGGAGAGCTCTTCTTTACCGGCATTGACCTGAATATACCTGACCATTTTTTTGTTCGCTTTTTGCGCCACCTTATAAGTTACATCGATATGGCCTTTTTGAACCTGCTTCTGGATGATTTTCAGCGTATCGTGATCAGGTATATCGGAATACAGCAAGCTCTTTGTTTCAGAAAACAGCCGTTCTACCTGCGGCGGGATATCCGCACCTTCCGCAATCTTCAGCTCTTTTTCATATTTTGCCTTTAATGCGGCAGGCAGCATCGCTTGAAGCGCCGTAATCTTAAAAGACAGCGTTTTGTCTGACAGCCATGAAGACAAATTCATCAGCTCTTCTGTTAAAACAGGCGTAAGATCTAATAAGTCCTCCACTTCTTTGACAGATTTACCTGAGAGATCAGACGTATCTTTGACAGCTGTCACAAACCCTTGAATTTTACGGGGGCCAAACGGAACAATGACCCTCATTCCCGTTTTGATCATACCTTTAAGATGGTCTGGGATTTTGTAATCAAACGGCCTGTCTATATTTTTGGTGCTGACATCAACGATGACTTCGGCAAAATTCATGAGTGCTCTCCGGTTTGTTTTAAGAGGGCTGCGACTTCTCCAAGAATGTCAAACGAAACATCGAGCTTAGACATCTTCGGCAGCTCGCGTTTGCGCCCGTCTTTGAAAAAGAGCGTCACAATATTCGTATCAGCACCAAAACCGGCCCCTGCCGCTTTCACATCATTCGCCACAACCATGTCAAGATTTTTGGCAGAAAGCTTTTTGCGGGCGTAATGTTCCACATCTTGTGTCTCAGCAGCAAAACCGACTAACAGCTGATGCTGTTTTTTCTCGCCCAATTCTTTTAAGATGTCGACTGTTCTTTTTAATTCAAGGGTCATTCCGCCGTCTTGTTTTTTCATTTTTTGGTCAAATACTGTTTTTGGCGTAAAATCGGCAACAGCAGCTGTTTTTATGACGACGTCGCTTCTCTCATACACAGAGAGCACCGCATCGCGCATGTCCGCAGCCGATTGGACAGGGATAAACTGAGAAAGCCCTTTAGGAACATCAAGCGAAACCGGCCCTGAGATCAAGGTCACGTTTGCACCAAACCGCACCGCAGCCTCAGCTAATGCATATCCCATTTTACCCGTCGATTTATTCGTGAAAAAGCGCACAGGATCAACTGCCTCCCGTGTCGGGCCTGCTGTGATCACCACTTGTTTGCCTTCTAAAGGCGCGTCTTTTTCTTCTGCAAAATGCTTTTCCGCAAGCTTCACGATGTTTTCGGGTTCTTCCAATCTTCCTTTTCCAACGTAACCGCATGCTAAATAGCCCTCGCTCGGTTCAATAAAACGAAAACCATCCTGATAAAGGACAGAAATATTGCGTTTGACAGCCGGATGGTCATACATATGCACATTCATGGCGGGTGCAATCCATATCGGCGCTGTTGCCGCTAATAAGGTTGTTGTCAGCATATCATCAGCAATGCCGTTGGCCAGTTTTCCAATCACATTGGCCGTAGCCGGCGCAACAATAAATAGGTCGGCCCAGTCAGCTGCGTCTATATGAGAGATGACGCTTGGATTTTGTTCTTTAAATGTATCTGTATATACTTCATGGCGGCTCAATGCCTGAAATGTCAATGGTGAAACGAACTGGCACGCAGATTCAGTCATAATGACTTTAACATTTGCCCCTGCCTGCACCAGCTTGCTTGTCAGCGCACAGGCTTTATAAACAGCGATGCCTCCGCTCACGCAAAGCAACACATTTCGATTGTTCAGCAATGACTTCTCCCCCTCTGCAATTTAAAACAGCACGGAAAAAAATAACAACCTACATGATATAGGTTGCTACTTGTGCTACTATTCGCGGTCTTCCTTTTCAAACGAAAGCAGGCCTGCATCAATTTCTTCTAAAGCTTTGCCTACATATTTGTGTGAAATCGTATGTTCAATCATCTGGTCTTTTTTGATTTGCATTTCACGCGCGCGTCTAGCAGAAACAGTTACGAGCGTGTATTTCGAATCCAATTTATTCATTAATGAGTCAATTGACGGATCTAACATCAGTTATTCAACCTCCAGCATTTTCTTATATCTTGGTGCAACGCGCTCACGCTTCAAATGTTCAGCGAGAACGATTGCTTTGATTTTGTCGCAAGCCGTTTCGACATTATCATTTTCTACGACGTAATCATATGCGTCCATCATTTCGATCTCAGCTTTTGCGGCTTTCATGCGATTTTCAATCAGAGCATCTGTTTCCGTTCCTCTTGTCACAATTCTGTTCTTCAGTTCAGAAAGACTCGGAGGCGCAAGGAAAATAAACAGACCTTCCGGGAAAGCATTTCTCACTTGAAGAGCGCCTTGAACTTCGATTTCTAAAAAGACGTCTTTTCCTTCTTGGAGCGTCTGTTCAACATAATCGACAGGAGTGCCGTAATAATTGCCGACATATTCTGCCCATTCAAGCAGTTTATTGTTTGCAATCATTTGCTCAAATTCTTCTCTCGTTTTGAAAAAATAATCGACTCCGTTCACTTCGCCCTCTCGCGGGTTTCTCGTTGTTACTGAAATCGAATACTCGAATTTTGTATCTTCTTGCGAAAAAATCGCTTGCCGAACCGTTCCTTTACCAACTCCTGAGGGACCTGAGAGAACGATTAATAACCCTCTTTCTTTCATGCGGCAATTATCCCTGCCCTTCATCCATAATTTCTTCTTTAACAGAAAGTCTGTGTGCAACTGTCTCAGGCTGGACGGCAGATAAGATAATGTGATCACTATCCATGACGACAACTGCACGGGTTCTTCGTCCGTATGTAGCGTCAATTAGCATTCCGCGGTCTCTTGCATCCTGGATCATCCGTTTGATTGGCGCAGACTCCGGGCTGACAATCGAAATCATCCGATTGGCGGAGATAATATTGCCAAATCCGATATTAATCAGTTTAATCGTCATCTTCTACGTTCCCCCTGTAAAATAGACGTCTCTAGTTTAGCCTAGCAAGTCCGTCTGTAAACAATACGCACAGTCACTATTCTATATTTTGCACTTGTTCTTTTATTTTTTCAATAGAACTTTTCATTTCGACGACAAGCTTTGTGATCTGGTGATCATTTGCTTTTGAGCCGATTGTATTTGCTTCCCGATTCAGCTCCTGGACAAGAAAGTCGAGTTTGCGCCCGACAGCTCCGCCTTCAGCTAATATATCACGAAACTGAGCGAAGTGGCTCTTCAGTCTTGTAATCTCTTCTGTAATATCAGAGCGATCTGCAAAAATAGCGCATTCTGTAACAAGCCGGCTCTCATCCAACACGTCTTCGGTCCATTCCTTTATTCTGGCATAAAGCCGTTCCCTGTAACGAGATACCGCATCGGCTGCCAAAGATTCGGTCTTTTCGGCCAGCTCTTCAAGCTGATCAATATGCATCAGACAGTCTTTGGCTAAAAGCAGCCCCTCTTTTTCGCGCATCTCACAGAGTCCTATTACGGCTTCCTCTGCAGCAGCTGTTATTAACTCCTCAAGCTTTTCATTTTGAGTCTGTTCCTCATGAATCTGGACGACATGATCAAGCTTGAAGAAGTCCATGACATCAGGCTCTGCGGACAATTGATATCGCTTTTTCATATTCTCTGCAGCTGCGACAAACTCATCGAGAAGCGGCCAATCAATGTCAAGCCTTCTCTCTACAAGCATATCACTGTCAACGGAGACGAAAAGCTCAATTCTTCCGCGCTGTATGTACTGCAGAATCGTCTGTTTCAGCTTATCTTCTAAATATAGCAAAGGCCTTGGCAAACGAGCGTTCACTTCTTTAAACCTGTAATTCACAGATTTAAGTTCAACGCTTACAGAGAGATCATCTTGTGTTTTGCTTGCACTGCCGAAGCCTGTCATACTTCGTATCATAAATAAAACACCCAATTTCTTCCCTGTTCTCAAAATAAAAGGGCAATAGACATGCTATTACCCCTAAGATTATATCATATGAATTTATTTTTTTCTTGTCAAAAGTGACCCCGCCAGCAAAAAAGTAGGGATGGCCGACATGCCGATGACCAGCATCCAGTCTCCCGGCGTGATGGCAACCGTATGGAAAATCGGCTGAAGCGGCGGATAGTAAATGACCACCAGCATCAGTAAAATCGATGACAATACAGCGCCGATCAGATACAAGTTTTCAAACGGATTTCTGGAAAAAACGGACGTTTCGCTCCGGCAGTCAAATACGTGAATGAGCTGAGCCAGCACCAACGTTGCAAACGCAATTGTCTGCGCATAAGACAAATTCTCAGGATTGCGGTGATACACGATGATAAAAGCCAAAATCGTGGCAGCACCGATTAAAAACCCTCTGGAGACCACCTTCCATCCAAGCTTGCGGGCAAACACCCCTTCTTTCGGGTGACGCGGTTTCCGCTTCATAACGTCTCCTTCCGGCTGATCCATGCCGAGCGCCATCGCCGGCAATCCATCTGTCACCAAGTTGACCCACAAAATCTGAATCGGCACGAGCGGCAAAGGAAGGGCAAGCAGCATGGCGAAAAGCATGACCAGAATTTCTCCTACGTTAGAAGCCAGCAGGTATCGGATAAATTTTCTAATATTTTCATAGATGTTTCTGCCTTCTTTAATCGCTGATTTAATGGTTGCAAAATTATCATCTACGAGAATGAGGGATGATGCTTCCTTCGCCACATCCGTTCCTGTAATACCCATTGCAACACCGATGTCAGCCTGTTTGATAGCCGGCGCGTCATTGACGCCGTCTCCTGTCATTGCAACGATATGTCCGTTTTCCTGATACGCTTTAACAATTTTCAATTTATGCTCAGGGGAAACGCGGGCAAACACATACACATCCTCCACTACGTCAGAAAGCTCTTCTTGCGAAAGCTCATTCAGCATCTGGCCGTCCATGATTTTTCCGCTTTTCGGGAGGAGGCGCAAATCTTTCGCTATAGCTTTCGCTGTCTCAACATGATCCCCTGTAATCATGACAGTCTTAATTCCCGCTTCACGGCATTCTTTAATCGCCTGTCTGACTTCAGGGCGCGGCGGATCTATGATGCCTGAAAGGCCAAGCATTGTCAGATCTTTTTCCGCCTGCTCCATTGACGGTGTTTCCCCTGCTTTTACCGGTCTATAGGCAACCGCAATCGTTCGGAGCGCCTGGGAAGCCAATTGCCGTAATACTGCCTCTGTTTCTGCTATTCTCTCATTTGAGAAAGGGGCGGCAGAGCCGTCATAATAAATACGGGCGGACCGCTGCATCAGTACATCCGGCGCGCCTTTCGTAATGATATAGCGCTTTCTGTCCTGATCCTCTACAATGACAGTCATCATTTTTCGTGCAGAATCAAACGGAAACTCCTCAACCACCCGGTAATGGGATTCCACAAACTCCTTTGAAAAGCCGCCTTTTCTTGCCGCAGTGAGCAGCGCTCCCTCTGTCGGATCTCCGTCAAGCACATAGTCACCGTTTCTATTCTCAATATTCGAGTTGTTACAAAGCGCTCCGAATAACAGCATTTGCTCCAGCGGCTTATGCTCATTCACACTGACCTCTTTATCGTTCAGTGTGAAGCCTCCTTTCGGATCGTAGCCCGTGCCCGACACTCTCCACGTTTTCCCTCCGGACCATACATGTGTGACCGTCATTTTGTTTTGCGTCATTGTTCCTGTTTTGTCTGAACAAATAATAGAGGCACACCCAAGCGTCTCAACCGCCGGAAGCTTTCTCACGATTGATTTTTGCTTGATCATACGCTGTACACCCAATGACAGCGCTACTGTCACAATGGCTGGCAGCCCTTCTGGAATGGCGGCTACCGCTAGCGAAACACCGGCTAAAAACATACTGTACAGATCGTGTCCCTGGACCACGCCGACAGCGACAACAAGTACAGTGAGCAGCAAAGCGACAACAATTAAAATTTTTCCGAGCTGCTCGAGCCTTCTTTGCAGCGGGGTTGACAGAGTTCCCGCCGATTCAAGCATGTCAGCGATTTTCCCCATAGCCGTGTTCATCCCTGTACCGACGACAACACCGACACCGCTGCCGCGGGTGACGATGGTTCCCATAAAGGCCATATTCGTAATATCCCCCAGCGACACATCGGGTTTTTTTAATTTATCCGCATGTTTCACAACCGGGATCGACTCTCCGGTTAACGCTGATTCTTCAATTTCCAGGCTTTTCGCTTCGACAATTCGGACATCTGCTCCAATCCGGTCGCCGCTTGTAAACTTCACAATGTCGCCCGGCACCAGTTCTTTAGAAGGAATCTTTGTCCAGCTTCCTTCCCTGAGCGCCATCACATGAGGAGTTGACAGCTCTTTTAATGCCTGAAGAGATTGCTCTGCACGCCGTTCTTGAAAGAACCCAAGTATGCCATTCACAAACACAATCGCAATAATCGCAACCGCGTCCACATATTCACCAAGAAACCCTGAAATTAATGTTGCCGCAAGCAGCACAAGCACCATGAAATCTTTAAACTGCGCCAAAAACAAGATAAGCGCTGATGTTTTTTTCCCTTCTTGAAGCTCGTTTGGCCCATGCTTGTCGAGGCGTTTTTTCACCTCTTTTTCAGTTAATCCTTGTTTCATGGACGTATTTGTTGCCTCTAATAAATCTGTTTGTCCCATTTCATGAAACTTCATTCCGCTCGTCCACTCCCCTGCTCTCTTATAGAGATATCACTCTATAAGCATGCTTATTCTGACTCGTCCCATTTCATGCTATAATTATCGAATGCAGGAAGAATGAGAGGGTGTATTATATATGTCGTTTGATGGCATGTTTACATACGGAATGACACACGAACTGAACGAGCGAATAATGGGCGGACGGATCACGAAAGTCCATCAGCCTTATAAGCACGATGTGATTTTTCACATCCGCGCCAATGGAAAAAACCAAAAGCTTTTATTATCGGCACACCCAAGCTATTCACGGGTGCATATCACGGCACAAACGTATGAAAACCCGAGTGAACCGCCGATGTTTTGCATGCTGCTAAGAAAGCATATTGAAGGCGGATTTATTGAAAAAATTGAACAGGCGGGCCTTGACCGCATTATGATTTTTCATATTAAAAGCCGTAATGAAATCGGCGATGAAACGCATCGAAAGCTTTATGTCGAAATTATGGGCCGCCACAGCAATATCATTCTGACGGACGGAGAGGAAAATGCGATCATCGACGGGCTAAAGCATTTATCGCCGTCAATGAACAGCTATCGCACCGTACTGCCGGGCTACGATTATAAACTTCCGCCGGCCCAGGACAAAATCTCACCGCTAGAAGCGACTGAAGATGACATGTTGCGTCATCTCAGTTTTCAAGAAGGACGGCTAGATAAACAAATTGTTGACCATTTTTCCGGTGTTTCTCCGCTCTTCGCAAAAGAAGCTGTCCACAGAGCGGGCCTTGCCAACAAAGTGACACTGCCAAAAGCGTTGCTGGAGCTCTTTGCAGAGGTAAGGGAGCACCGTTTCAACCCTAACATTACGACCGTTAACGGGAAGGAATATTTTTATCTGCTGGAGCTGACTCACCTTAAAGGAGAAGCACGCCGCTTCGATTCATTAAGTGAGCTGCTGGACCGTTTTTATTTCGGAAAAGCTGAGCGGGACCGGGTTAAACAGCAGGCTCAGGATCTTGAGCGGTTTGTTGTGAATGAGCGGAAAAAGAACGCCAACAAAATCAAAAAATTGGAAAAAACACTGGAGTATTCGGAAAACGCTAAGGAATTCCAGCTTTACGGGGAGCTGCTGACCGCAAATTTATATATGATGAAAAAAGGCGACAAGCAGGCTGAAGTCATCAACTACTATGATGAGGAAAATCCGACAATCGCCATCCCGCTGAATCCGAACAAGACGCCTTCAGAGAATGCACAGGCCTATTTCACTAAATATCAGAAGGCGAAAAACTCAGTTGCCGTTGTCGAAGAACAAATCAGGCTGGCTCAGCAAGAAATTGAATACTTCGACCAGTTGATCCAGCAGCTGTCTTCCGCTTCTCCGCGTGATATCAGTGAAATCAGAGAAGAACTTGTGGAGGGGAAATATTTACGTCCTAAGCAGCAAAAAGGGCAGAAAAAACAAAAACAGAACAACCCTGTTTTAGAAACATACGAATCCTCTTCCGGTCACACTATTTTAGTCGGCAAAAACAACCGTCAAAACGAGTATTTAACGACCAAAGCAGCTGCCAGAGACGACATATGGCTTCACACGAAGGATATCCCGGGCTCCCATGTTGTCATCAGAAGCAGCGAGCCGGATGAACAAACAATTATTGAAGCCGCCACAATTGCAGCTTATTTTTCAAAAGCAAAAGATTCAAGTTCTGTGCCTGTTGATTATACAAAAATCAGGCACGTCAAAAAGCCGAACGGCGCAAAGCCCGGATTCGTGACTTATGACAGCCAGCATACCGTCTTTGTCACGCCTGATGCGGATACTGTCATCAGGCTGAAAAAAAGCTGATTCCTATAAAGAAAAGCCAGAGCAGCAACTGCTCTGGCTTATTTATCTCTTCTGATCTGATAAAACCGGTCTACTTCGCTGACAAAGTCGCCGTCAATGAGCACGTCTACTTTTTCAGCAAGTTCCTTCGTATGCTTTGGACTGGCTCCGTTTGTCGAAACAGAAACCGTAACATGCCCTCTTTTTACGATTTTCGGCATGTACACATTGCCCAGCTCAGCGTCACTGGCACAGTTGACAAGCTGGGAAGGCGATGCATTTTGAGCGATCTCTTTATTCACAGCGGCGTCATCCGTCGCGGCAATAATCAAAAAAGCGTCGAGATAATCCTCTTTCTCAATCTTCCGGCTCAGCCACTTGATTTGGCGATTGTCTGCCATCTGCCTGATTTCCGGTTCCGCAACCGGACTGACAAGCGTAATATCCGCTCCCTCAGAAAGCACCGTTTTTAACCTTCTGAGCGCAATACTGCCGCCCCCTGCGATCACAACCTTTTTCTTCTGCAAACTAATGTGAAGCGGGAGCATATGAGCCTCCGTCAAAATCAAATTGCCCCTCATGGTTGTCAGCAGTTTCTTTCACACGATTTAAAAATGCCTTTTTCACATGCGGGTGGAAACCGATATAGGAAGAGAGGTAGACATTTGGATTTTTGGCCTTCAGTTTCTGGACCTCACGTTCAATCTCATTCATCAGCATCCCGGTAAACAGCAAATACGGAACAATAAAGGTCGTCACGCCGTCATCTTTTTTAAGCTCAGAAAAAACCTCTTTGTAATTGGGACCGCATGCTGTCATAAAACATGGAGTCACTTCCTTGACGGGCATGATGTTTTGGAGCAATCCAGCAATGCCGGTAACGTCTCTTTTTACATCTGGGTCTGAGCTTCCCCTGCCGATGAGCACAACCCTGGCGTTTTCGTACGGAACGCCTATGTCTTTAACACGATGATAGACAGCTTTGACAACTTCTTCGTCAATCCCAATCGGACTTCCGTATGAGATATGGATTGAAGGATACCGGGACGCGGCACGGGCAATTTCTTCCGGAATATCATGTTTTGCATGCGCAGCCGTTAAAAGAAGCAGAGGCACCACTGCGATATGAGTGGCGCCTTGCTTCACACATGCTTCAAACCCTGTCTCAATTGCCGGCTCCTGCAGCTCTAAAAAACTGATTTCCTGAACAGGCGCAGAGATGTGCGCTTTGCATCCTTCCAAAAATGCAGCGGCCTCTTGCTGCGCCTTTTTTACCCGGCTGCCGTGGCCGACATATAAAATCGCTTGTTTCATTTACAACGCCTCGCTTAAATCTTGTTTTTTCAGCTCAGATTCAAACCATTCCAGCTTATAGTGATAATTTACAACATTTCCAACAACAATTAAACTCGGATTTTTAATGTCTTCTTTTTTCACCGTTTCTGAAAGGGTGTCAACTGTACAAAAAACAGATTTTTGCTTGTCCGTTGTTCCCCAATGAATAAACGCTGCCGGCGTAGAACCGTCCCGGCCGTTTTCCAGGAGTTTTTTTTCGATCTGCTGTACATTTTTAATGCCCATATAAATGACAAGTGTATCAATCCCTGTGGCCAGCGCTTTCCACTTTTCCTCAAAATCCTCTTCTTTTTTATAATGCCCTGTTACAAAAGCCACGTTAGAGCCCGCGTCCCGATGAGTGACAGGAATCCCGGCATAAGCAGCCGCCGCGATTCCCGATGTGATACCGGGGACAATTTCAAACGGAATGCCATTTTCAGAAAGGCATTCCGCTTCTTCCCCTCCTCTGCCGAACACAAATGGGTCTCCGCCTTTCAATCTGACAACGGTTTTCCCTTTTTGCGCATACTTCACAAGAAACCGATTGATGGTTTCCTGCTTCATTGTATGAAAATCTGGAAGCTTCCCGCAGTAGATCAGGTCCGCCTGCTCCTTGGCATATTGCAAAATCTCTTTATTTACTAATCTGTCATATAGGATTACATCAGCTTTTTCAATGGCTTTCAGCGCTTTAATTGTCAGCAGATCAGGATCTCCGGGACCCGCTCCTACAATATATACTTTCCCCATCGTCTTTCCCCCGATCTATTCGAGTTCTTCCAGAACGTTCGCTGTGATGTTGTTCTTGTTTGCATTTTCGGCATCTGAGAAGAATACAGCTGAGCGGCGTTTAGCTCATTTGCTGCTTTACAAACTCGATCAGCTGATTTTTGCACTCTTCACGATCATATTGTCCTGAGTCAAGGACGAGCTCAGGAGCTTCCGGCTCTTCATAAGGAGAATCAATGCCTGTGAAGAACGGAATTTCCCCGTTTCTTGCTTTTTTGTAGAGCCCTTTTGGATCTCTTTGTTCACAAATATCGAGGTCGCATTTAATATAAACTTCGTTAAATTCGCCTGCTTCCACAAGCTGGCGGACCTGGTCTCTGTCCTCACGGAAAGGAGAGATAAAAGCAGTCATGACAATGGTGCCCTGCTGCACAAAAAGTTTCGCTACCTCTCCGATTCGGCGGATGTTTTCTTTTCGGTCTTCATCAGAAAAGCCGAGATCTTTATTTAAACCGTGGCGAATGTTGTCACCATCCAGCACAATAACTTGGAAGCCTTGCTCAAAAAGTTCTCTCGCAGCCGCATTGGCAATGGTTGATTTGCCTGAGCCGCTTAGGCCCGTCAGCCAGAGAATGGAGCTTTTATGCTTGTTTTTTTGCTGATACTCTTCTTTTGTAATAGAGGCTTCATGCCATACGATATCGCGATTTGTCACTGCCAGTCCCCCTTAAGAAACGCCTGCTTCTTCTTTTTTCTTCATGCCTTTGATTAACACCTCTACAACTTCTGCGCGGCTGAATTCTGCAGGCGGCAGTACACCGTCTCTCAGCATCCCTCTCACCTTGGTGCCTGATAAAATCACGTGGTGCTCTCGGCCGTGCGGGCATGTTTTTGCCGTTCCCATATTTCCGCATTTTTCGCAGAAGAAGCTGTGCTCGAATTTCAGCGGTGTAATGCCGAGTTCTTCAGGTTTAAATGTGTCAAACAGCTCCTGGGCTTCGTACGTGCCGTAATAATCACCGACACCGGCGTGATCGCGGCCGACAATGAAATGCGTGCAGCCGTAGTTTTTTCTGACAAGCGCATGGAAAATCGCTTCTCTCGGACCGGCATAACGCATTGCAGCCAAGAAAACGCCAAGGAAGACACGGTCTTTCGGGTAATAGTTGTCAAGAAGCACTTGATAGCTTTCCATCCGGACATCAGCGGGGATGTCATCAGATTTTGTTTCGCCGACAAGCGGGTTTAAAAACAAACCGTCCACTGTCTCAAGAGCCGTTTTTTGAATATATTCATGCGCTCTGTGAACAGGATTTCTCGTTTGGAAACCGACAATTGTTTCCCAGCCTTTTTCTGCAAACTGGCGTCTTGTTTCCGTCGGTTCAAATGTAAACTCAGGGAATTGTTTGGAAGCTTTTTTAATCAGTGTGATCGGACCGCCGACATATGTATCACCGCGGCTGAACAGTTTTTTTACACCCGGATGAGCCTGATCATCCGTTTTATACACGTTAACAGCTTCTTTTTGTTTGTCAGGCACGTATAAGTCTTCGATTTGGATAACGCCGTATGTTTCTCCGTCATACGTTAATTTTACTGTTTCGCCGACTGACAGTTCGGCTGCTTTTTGTGCATCTACCGGCAGCGTGATCGGAATAGACCATACAACACCGGAAGCAAGACGCATGTTTTCAACAACAGATACGTAATCTTTCTCATTTAAGAAGCCTTCGATCGGGCTGTATCCGCCGATTCCGATCAATTCCAGGTCGGCAAAAGAAATCAAATCAAGTTCAATTTCTTTCTGAATGCCGCTTACCTCATATGACTCATTTACTCGGTTTACCAGTTTTCCTCCATGTGGTGCTAAGCTCATAATATTCATTTCCTCCTAGTTAACAGATAAAATAACTCAGATTAATAGTTAAATTCCCCCGCCTTGATCGTGGACAGAGCGTCTCTCTTTACGAATGGCTTTTGTCAGGCTGACGGCACCGCCTGCCGCTAAAAGCACACTTACCATGATAAAGATTGAATAATAATCCGCCTTTAAAAACATAGATACAAGCAGATAGGAGATGGATAAAGATAAAAACGGCGACACGATCCATACTTTCAGCATCGTTTGAACGACCTGTTTATGAAATACGTTTGGGCCGTTTTTCGCCATGCCTATTCCGATAATAGACGATGACGTTACTTGGGCCAAGGGCACCGGCATTCCAAATATAGAACTGATGATCACCAGCCCTGCTCCTGTTCCGGATAGGAGAATGCCTTCCCCTTTTGAAAACCGCGTGATTTTCTTCCCGTTTGTTTCTAACACCCTGCGGCCTAAGATCAGTGCGCCCAGGGCTACAAAAACTCCCCCATACAGGGTTCCTTTCGCTACATTTAGTACGCCGGCAGCCACTAACGGGCCAACAGCATTCGCTACATTGTTCATGCCCGCAGAGAATGCTTCAAAAAAACCAGCGCATAGCAAAAGGATGCCAAGGATGTTTTGTTTACGGGAAGACGTAATTTCGATTTTAAAATAACGAAACAGCTTTGCTACAAAAAATGTAAAACCAAAAGCGAACAGCGGAACGAAAATCCAAAATGAAACAATAATCAGAAGATTGTTTACAAACAATACTTTGTACGCAACGCCCACACCTACAACCGCCCCGACCGTGACTTCACTTGTCGATAAAGGAATGCCGAGCAGATTAGCTGTAAAAAGCGACAGTGCAGCAGCCCCGATAATGATGCAAACAATCGTCAGCGTGATCGTCTGTTCCGGGATAATCCCAGAGCTGATGGTTTTCACAACTTCGCCCCCGCCAATGACAGCCCCGGCCAGAACACCAACAGCACATATGATCAAAGCGTAGGTTTTCTTTTTGATAGCCCCAGAGCCGTAAGCAACTCCCATTGAAGCTGCAGCGCCGCTTGCGCCAATATTCACTGCGAAAAACAAGCTAAATAAAATAGCGGCTAATTCCATTTTGCAGCTCCTTATTCATGCAGTCCACATTCTGTTTTCGCCATACCGTTCCATCTGCCTGAGCGCAGGTCCTCTGCGGTAAATGCAGGTGACGTACAAGGCGCGCAGCCGATACTTGGATACCCTTGATCGTGGAGCGGATTGTAGTCCAGCTCATTCCGAGAGGTGTATCTCCAGATGTCTTTCCAAGTCCAATGGATAAGCGGGCAAACTTTTACTGATTTGAATTTCTCATCTTTGTTTAAGAAATTCGTATTGGCACGGCTTGGCCCTTGATCGCGGCGCAGGCCGGAAAGCCATGCCGGGTGGCCGGAAAGCGCCTCTCTTAAAGGAACGATCTTTCTGAGATAGCAGCATTGGTTCGGCTCTCTTTCCCACAGTTTATCACCATGTTCTTCCGCCTGTTCCTCAAGAGTAAGGTTCGGTTTCTTCAGGATGATATTAAGGCCGGGATAGCGCTCTTTCACACGTTCTATCGTTTCATAGGTTTCTTTAAAATGAAGCCCTGTATCGAGAAATACAATCTCTGCGTCTTTTTTCACTTTATAGATTAAGTCAATCAGAACGATTCCTTCAATTCCGAAACTGCAGGCATAAACAAGCTGATTGCCGTAATGGCCGTAAGCCCATTTTAAAACTGACAGCGCCCCTTTATAAGGATCGTCCTCCGGAAATGTAATCGTTGGTTCTTCCCAATTATCGTACGTTAACATTTCTTCTTTCCTCCTTTCGGAGACAAACAAACAGTAGCTTTCTGCCGGTTGTCTTTCCCAATTGTAATGTGATGCGGCTGCTGTTATCTCCGTAAACAGCCCCTCTTAAAATAAAAAACTTTCAATCCGGCGGAAAGAAAGACAGGAACTGCATGTAGCCCTTATCTTTCAAAATGGAATACATTTTGCTGGAAGTAGCACCTTACACATTGTGCAGGTTGCCGGGCTTCATAGGACCAGTCCCTCAGCCGCTCTTGATAAGTTTTTCAGATTTGTAGTAAATTTTAGCACAATTCTAACATAAGTCAACCCGAGTTTTTTTATAGGATTAATAAAAAAACAGACCCAAGGGCCTGTTTTCAATCGTGGCAAGGCATTAAAGCCCTTCACAATACTGAAATTTATTTTTTAATTTTTAAACCAATCTTTTGACTCGGGATTAGTTTTCCATGTTTGCAGCTTTTTCAGGTCATCTGAATGAATATTTCCATTCTCAAGTGCAACCTCTGTCAGTGTGTCATAATCAGTTAACGAGTAGTATGGAAGATCAGCCTCAGCAAACGCTTCTTGTGCTTTAGGAAGTCCATACGTAAAGATTGATACCACACCAAGCACTTCACAGCCAGCGGCATTCAGAGCTGCTGCAGCTTCGAGTACGCTGCCCCCTGTGGAAATTAAATCTTCTATGACCACTGTTTTTTGGCCTTTTTGAACTGCACCCTCAATTTGATTGCCTTTTCCATGTGCTTTCGGTTTGCTTCTCACATAACACATCGGCAGGTTCAAACGGTCAGCCGCCAATGCCGAATGAGGGATACCTGCTGTCGCTGTTCCTGCGATCATTTCAGCTTTCGGGAAATGCTCTTGGATAAGCTTGCTGATGCCTGCAGCAACATCATTTCTTACCTCTGGGAAAGAAAGGGTAAGGCGATTGTCACAGTAAATTGGGGATAAGATGCCGCTCGCCCATGTAAACGGCTCATTCGGGCGTAAAAATACAGCTTGAATGTCTAATAGATGTTTTGCGATGATTTGTTTCATTGTTTGATTCCCTCCCATTCGAGTTTGACAGCTTCATAGGCTTTTAGCGGATTTGCAGCTTTTGTAATAGATCGTCCCACAACAATTGCTGATGACCCTTTTTCTCTTGCTATAGAAGGCGTTGCGACGCGGACTTGATCATTCGCAGTGTCTGCAGACATACGGATACCCGGGGTCACCGTCAAAAACGACGACGACACTGCTTCGTAAATGGCTTTTGCTTCATGAACAGAGCACACCACTCCATCAAGTCCGCTATTCTCCGCCAGTTTGCTGTAGTGCACAACCGTGTCGATGAGAGGCTTTCTGATCAGCAGCTCATCCTTCACCATTTGTTCAGAAGTGCTTGTCAGCTGGGTTACCGCAATAAGTGACGGACGTTGTTTTCCTGCCGGCGTGCCTTCCTCTAAGCCTTCCAGGGCTGCTTCCATCATTTTTTTGCCTCCGGCTGCGTGAACATTGACGAGATCGACTCCAAGGCAGGCAAGACGCTTCATTGCTTTATTCACCGTGGTCGGAATGTCATGGAGCTTTAAATCTAAAAAGATCTCACAGTTTCTTTCTTTTAATTGTGCAATGATAGCCGGGCCTTCTTGATAAAAAAGCTCCATTCCAACCTTCACAAATAACGGTTCCTTGTGAAAAGGCGCTAAAAATGACAGTGTTTCTTCAGCTGATGCAAAATCAAGCGCGATGATGGGCAGGTTGTTTTTCATGATTCCAGCTCCTTCCGATGCATTCTTCAACAGATTCATAGCCGTATTGGCGTAAAACAGCTGGGAGCTGCTCAATGATGTCAGGGCATGCGAAAGGATTCACGAAGTTTGCTGTTCCGACAGCGACCGCACTTGCTCCAGCCAGAAGAAATTCCAATGCGTCTTCGGCCGTCTGAACGCCTCCCATCCCGATAACCGGGATGCTGACAGCCTGGCTGACCTCATACACCATGCGGATGGCAACAGGCTTTACAGCAGGACCCGAAAGCCCTCCAGTTTTATTGGCTAATATTGGCTTGCCTGATTTTAAATCGAGCCTCATGCCGATTAATGTGTTGATCATCGTTAGACCATCCGCACCCGCCTCTTCGATCGCTACCGCAATTTCTGTGATGTTTGCCACATTCGGAGAAAGCTTCACATATACAGGCACATCTGACACTTTTTTAACAGCCTTCGTCAAATCAGCAGCCATGGCAGGATTTGTTCCAAAAGCAATTCCGCCTGTTTTGACGTTCGGACAGGAAATGTTCAATTCAAGCGCATGGACATTAGGCGCTTTGCTGATAAGTTTTGCGACTTCAACATAATCCTCGACTTGTGAGCCGGCGACATTGGCAATAATAGGCGTATCAAATTGCTCAAGCCATGGCAGCTCATTTTCTAAGACGCTTTCCAGCCCTGGATTTTGCAGACCGATCGCATTGAGCATTCCAGCGCCAGTCTCAGCTACCCTAGGCGTCGGATTCCCGAAGCGGGGCTCCTTTGTCGTAGCTTTGATCATGATTGCTCCGAGACAAGACAAATCATAAAAACGCGCAAACTCTTTTCCAAAACCGAAGCAGCCTGATGCGGGAATGATCGGATTTTTCAAATCCAGACCCGGCAATTTCACCTCTAGCATTACAGCGCCACCTCCTGAGCTTTAAATACAGGTCCGTCAAGACATACCTTTACATAGGATGTCTCACTTTCGTTTGTATGGCACACACAGGCGAAGCATGCACCAATACCGCAGCCCATTCGTTCTTCCATGGAAATGTAAACCTCTTTGTGGGCGTATTCTTGTTTGAGCGCCTTTAGCATCGGTGTCGGCCCGCAGCTGAGGAGAATGTCAAATTCAAGATTTTTCTGTTTGATGACATCTGTGACAAACCCGGTTTCCCCGTAGCTTCCGTCAGCTGTTGCTACATATGTGTCGCCGTACTGTCGGCATTCTTTTTCGTAGAAAACATCCTTTGCCGATTGGAATCCTAATACGTGTATGACCTTTACGCCTTTTTCCTTTAAACGTTTCGACAGTTCTTGGAGAGGCGGCACTCCTACACCGCCTCCCACCAGCAAAGCCGTCTTTCCGGGTTGGACTTCATCTACTGGAAAGCCATTGCCCAAAGGCCCGAGGACATCCACGAGATCTCCCTTCTGCTTCAGCGACAAGAGTCTTGTTCCTTCCCCATCTACTCGATAAATCATGGTGACTTCATTTTTTTCAAAGTTAACATCAGCAATGCTGATTGGTCTTCGCAAAAGAGGCGTAACCGCTTCGCTCACTTTCAGGTGAAGGAACTGTCCCGGGACAGCAAACCCTTGGACAAGCTCCCCTTTTAGAACCATTTGATACACCCGGTCTGCAATTTGCTGGTTAGCACACACCGTCAAATACGCTTTTTTCATATAGTGATTGCCGCCTCCTGATTTGTGTTGATTGCCGGCATTTGATCGGCACGAAACGTCATGCTTTCCAGCACCCGCAAAATGGCTTCTGCCGTATCTAAAGATGTTAAGCAGGCAACACCGTTTTCTACTGATTCACGTCTGATTCTAAATCCGTCTCTTGCCGGCTGCTTTCCTTTTGTCAGCGTATTGATGACAAACTGGGCTTCTCCGTTTCTGATCACATCAAGCAAGTTCGGGCCGTCCTGGCCGATTTTTCCGACGACCTTCGCTGGAATTGACGCTTCCTTGAGATACCCCGCCGTTCCTTCGGTCGCTAAAATGTTATACCCGATTGCATGGAATCGTTTAGCGATGGCAAGCCCTTCTTCTTTGTCCTTATCAGCCACTGTTAAAAGCACGGAACCGTAGTTAGGAATTTGAATGCCTGAAGCTATCAGCGCTTTATAGAGGGCCTTTTCAAGAGTGGAATCTTTGCCCATGACCTCTCCTGTTGATTTCATTTCAGGCCCTAACGTAATGTCCACTCTTCTCAGCTTCGCGAAGGAGAAGACCGGCGCTTTTACAAATACGCCCTGCTGTTCAGGCTGCAGGCCTTCATTGTAGCCAAACTCAGCCAGCTTTTGCCCCAGAATGACTTTTGTCGCGAGGTTCGCCATCGGGATGCCCGTGATCTTGCTTAAGAACGGCACCGTTCTGCTTGATCTCGGATTGACTTCAAGCACGTATACTTCACCTTTTGACAGGACGAATTGAATGTTTAGCAAGCCGACAATGTTCAGCCCTTTCGCAAGTGCGATCGTATATTGTTCAATTTTTTTCTTAATGTCTTCCGTCAGAGACTGCGGCGGATAGACCGCGATGGAGTCTCCGGAGTGCACGCCCGCACGCTCAATGTGCTCCATGATTCCCGGAATGACAACGGTTTGGCCGTCAGACACCGCATCCACTTCGATTTCTTTCCCAGTCAGATATCTGTCAATTAAGACTGGATGCTGCGGATTGATTTTGACTGCGTTTTTCATGTAATGGAGCAGCTCTTCCTCATGATAGACAATTTCCATCGCCCGTCCGCCAAGCACATATGAAGGGCGCACCAGTACCGGATAGCCGATGTTGCTTGCGATGTTTACCGCCTGATCAACCGATGTCGCAGTTTTGCCAAGCGGCTGCGGCACTTGAAGTTCTTCCAGCGCCTGTTCAAACTTATCCCGGTCTTCCGCACGGTCTAAATCTTCTAGTGACGTTCCAAGGATTTTGACTCCGCGTGCAGAAAGTTCGTCAGCAAGGTTGATTGCAGTTTGTCCGCCAAATTGCACGACAACGCCCATCGGCTGTTCGAGGTCAATGATATGCATGACATCTTCGATCGTAAGCGGTTCAAAGTACAGCTTGTCTGAGATACTGAAATCGGTAGACACGGTTTCCGGGTTATTATTGACGATAATTGCCTCATAGCCTGCTTGTTTAATTGCCCATACGGAGTGAACTGTAGCGTAGTCAAATTCAACCCCCTGGCCGATTCGAATCGGGCCGGAGCCAAGTACGATCACGCTTTTCTTATCTGTAACAACAGATTCATTTTCTTCTTCATATGTGCTGTAGAAGTATGGCGTTTCTGATTCGAATTCCGCCGCGCACGTATCCACCATTTTAAATACCGGTGCGATTCCCGCTTGTTTTCTCATGCTGTAAAGCTCAGATTCTTTCATTTTCCACTCGCGGCTGATGTACTTATCAGAAAATCCGAGTTCTTTTGCCTGTCTCAGCACATCTGCATCGCCCGCATTTGCTTTCAGCTCTTTTTCAAACTGAACGATTCCGAACAGCTTATGCAGGAAAAAGAGGTCGATGGCAGAGAATTCATGAAGCTGCTCAACTGTGTAGCCCCTTCTGTACGCTTCAGCCAGGTAGAATAACCGCTCGTCTCCGGCTTTTTTAATCCGCTTCTCGAGAAGCTCATCTGAAATATCAGCGGCATCTTTTAATTCAAGATGATACACATCAGCTTCCAGTGAACGCACAGCTTTCAGCAGCGATTCTTCAAGCGTGCGGCCAATCGCCATTACCTCTCCCGTCGCTTTCATCTGAGTGCCGAGCCTTCTGTTTGCTGATTCAAACTTATCAAATGGCCAGCGCGGTATTTTAGATACGACATAGTCCAGCGCTGGTTCAAACGCTGCGTATGTCTTACCTGTCACCGGATTCATCATCTCGTCTAATGAAAGGCCGACGGCGATTTTAGCTGCGAGCTTTGCGATCGGATAGCCTGTCGCTTTTGATGCAAGGGCAGATGAACGGCTGACACGCGGGTTCACTTCAATGATGTAGTATTGGAAGCTGTCTGGATCTAAAGCGAGCTGTACGTTACATCCGCCTTCAATTCCAAGCGCACGGATCAGTTTTAAAGATACATTCCGCAGGAGCTGATATTCCCGGTCGCTGAGCGTTTGGCTCGGTGCGACGACAATACTGTCTCCTGTATGGATTCCGACCGGATCAATATTCTCCATATTACAAACGACAATCGCATGATCTTGGCTGTCTCTCATGACTTCGTATTCGATTTCTTTGTAGCCGGCAATGCTTTTTTCAAGCAAACATTGGTGAACCGGGCTTAATTTTAAGCCGTTTTCAACAATTTCTTTCAGCTCGGCTTCAGTGGAGCAAATCCCTCCGCCTGTGCCGCCTAATGTATATGCAGGGCGGACAATGACAGGAAATCCGATTTGGCTGACGAAATTCTCGGCTTCTTCTAGCGAGTGAATGATCTCACTTTCAGGGACGGGTTCATTCAGCTCATTCATTAATGTTCTGAACAAGTCACGGTCCTCAGCTTGCTGGATTGCAGTCAGCTTTGTGCCGAGCACCTCAACGCCGCACTCCTCCAGCACGCCTTGCTCAGAAAGCTCAACCGCAAGATTCAAGCCTGTTTGCCCGCCGAGTGTAGGAAGAATGGCGTCAGGACGCTCTTTTCTGATGATCCGTGTCAGAAATTCAGATGTCAGCGGTTCGATGTAAACCCGGTCAGCCATTTCTGTATCGGTCATGATCGTCGCCGGGTTTGAGTTGACAAGAATAACCTCATAGCCTTCTTCTTTTAATGCAAGGCAGGCTTGAGTTCCCGCATAATCAAATTCAGCTGCCTGACCGATGATAATTGGTCCTGACCCAATTACTAAAATTTTGTTAATGTCTACGCGTTTTGGCATACCGCTTCCCCTTCTTTCTCTGTTGTTTCGATCATTTCGATAAATCTGTCAAATAGATGATTAGCGTCCTCAGGACCGGGTGATGCTTCCGGATGATATTGAACCGTAAATGCAGGCAGTGTTTTGTGTTTCAGCCCTTCAATCGTATCGTCGTTTATCGCGATGTGTGTGACTTCAAGCTCTGTTTCATTGATAGATGAAACTGTATAGCCATGGTTTTGGGATGTTAAGGCAACTTTTCCGGTTGCAAGCTCTTTTACCGGATGGTTAGAGCCCCTGTGACCGAATTTCATTTTTTCAGTATCGGCTCCGCACGCCAGTGCAAATAACTGGTGGCCGAGACAAATTCCGAATAATGGCACTTTTCCAAGAACACCTTTTATCATTTCAATTGCTTCAGGTACATCTTTCGGGTCACCAGGTCCGTTAGAAAGCATGATGCCGTCTGGCTTCAGCTGAAGGACTTCTTCTGCTGTTACATTGTAAGGCACAACGATGACGTCACATTTCCGTTTGTTCAGCTCTCTTAAAATGCCGTGCTTCATGCCAAAGTCCACCAAGACAATGCGTTTGCCTCTTCCCGGACTAGGATATGCTGTTTTGGCTGACACTTGGGATACTTGATTTCTCGGCAGTTCAGTTTCGTTCAGTCTTTTCAGTACTGCTTCGATATCTTCATCAGGTGAGGCAAACGTTCCTTTTAGCGCGCCTGCCGTGCGGATCATTCTCGTCAGCTTTCTTGTATCAATTCCTTGCAGTCCCGGAATGTTTTTCATTTTTAAATACTCATCCAATGTGTAAGCTGAACGCCAATTGGAAGGCAGTTCACATAATTCTTTTACAATCAATCCTTTAACAAAAGGCGTAATGGATTCAAAGTCATCACGGTTAATGCCGTAATTTCCGATAAGCGGATATGTTAACGTAACGATCTGCCCGCAATAAGAAGGGTCTGACAAAATTTCCTGATAACCAGTCATACCGGTATTGAAAACGACTTCTCCCATGCTGTGCTCCAAGCTCCCGAAGGCTTTCCCCTCAAATATCGCTCCGTTTTCCAGTACTAATCGTCTTTTCATTTCACAAGTCTCCCTTCTTCATAAGCAAGCGTTCCTGCTGCAATTGTAGCGACTGGCCAGCCGCTGCAGTTAAGGCCGTTAAATGGTGTGTTTTTACCTTTAGATAAGAATGTTTCTTTATCTATAACTGCTTCTCTTTCCAAATCGATTAATGTGATGTCAGCTGCTTGTCCCGTTTTCAGTGTTCCATATGGGAGACCAAACGCTTCGCAAGGCTTGATTGTCATATAATCAATCAGCTGTTTCAGCGTCCAGCTGCCGTTTTTAACAAAATGTGTGTAAAGAAGCGGGAACGCTGTTTCCAAACCGACAATTCCGAACGGCGCCAGCTTCATTTCTGTGTTTTTCTCTTCTTCTGTATGCGGCGCGTGGTCGGTTGCTATAAAGTCGATCGTTCCGTCTAAAAGTCCTTCAATCAGCGCTTCTCTATCTTCCGCACCGCGCAGCGGCGGGTTCATTTTATAGTTTGTATCCAGCCCGGGAATGTCTTCATCACAAAGCAGTAAATGGTGAGGTGAAACTTCTGCTGTGACCCGAATTCCCGCTTTTTTCGCATCACGCACGACTCTCACAGATTCTTTCGTGCTGATATGGCATACATGGTAATGGCAGTTTGCCGCCTCAGCCAGTAACACGTCACGGGCAATATGAACCGATTCACACACAGAAGGAATGCCGTTAAGCCCGTTCGCTTTTGAAAACGTCCCCTCATGGACGCTGCCTCCGTAAATTAAGGAGTTGTCCTCGCAATGTGCGACAATCGCTTTGTCAATCGCGGCTGCGCGTTTCATTGCTTCATACATCATTCCTGCTGTCTGTATACCGACGCCGTCATCTGTAAATGCAAATGCCCCAGCTTCTTTTAATGCTTCAAAGTTTGTCATCTCATCGCCAATTTGTCTGATCGTAATAGATGCATAAGGAAGGACTCTGACGCATGATGTTTCTTTAATGCGGTTTTGCACCCATTCCATCTGCTCCTTCGTATCAGGAACCGGCCGTGTATTCGGCATGGCTGCTACTGTTGTATAACCGCCGCGCGCCGCTGCTTTTGCGCCGGTTTCAATGGTTTCTTTTTTCTCTCCGCCAGGCTCTCTAAAGTGTACATGGAGGTCAACAAACCCCGGTGAAACGAGCAATCCTTTCGCGTCAATAACCGTTTCTCCATCTGCTGCATCAAGCTTGCCGATTTCTGAGATGACCTCTCCTGTCACCCGAATATCCTGTTCTGTTTTTTCACCATTTTCGTTAAGTATCCAGCCGTTTTTAATGAGATATGACATACGCTGCTTCTCCTCTTTTCGCATTGGTTTGTAAGGCTCGCTGTAACACTGCCATTCTGATAAATACGCCATTTTGCATTTGTTTGAAGATTCTTGATTTTTCGCTTTCTACTAAGCTGTGATCAATCTCCACTCCTCTGTTCACAGGCGCGGGGTGCATAATAATCGCATGCTGCTTCATACGTTCAGCCCGTTCTACAGTCAAGCCGAATTCATTTAAATAGCCTTCCTGTCTGACAGCTGACTGATGTCTTTCATTTTGAATACGCAGCAGCATGACAACATCCGAAGTCTCTACTGCTTCATCCATTGAGACATACGCGCCAAACGTATTTTCTTCATCCTGCCATTCCGGCGGACCGGAAAACAGAACGCGGGCACCGAGTCTTGTCAACACTTCAGCATTAGACCTCGCGACTCTGCTGTGCTTAATGTCGCCGTAAATGGAGACGGTAAGGCCTTTGAACGTACTGAATTCTTCATTGATTGTCATTAAATCAAGCAATGATTGTGTCGGATGCTGGCCGCACCCGTCTCCCGCATTCAGAATCGGGATATTTACATGTCCGACAAGCTCTTTGTAGTACTCATCCTCACTGTGTCTGATGACACACGCGTCAACACCGATTGATTCGAGCGTTCGAATTGTGTCATATAAGGTTTCGCCTTTTTGTACGCTAGTGCTTGTTCCGTCGAGATTCAGGACATTCATGCCCAGTTTCTTTTCAGCTACCTCAAAGCTGAATCGTGTTCTGGTGCTTGGTTCAAAAAACAGATTCGCTGCAAATTTACCTGTCAGCTGATGGTCTGTTTTTCCGTTTTTGAGGTCTTGCGCAGTTTGAAGCAAATCTTTGATTTCCCCAGTGCTGAGTTCACTCATCGTCGTTAAATGCTTCATTTTCTTTCCCCTCTCATTTCAACTTGTTTAAGGCTGAAAAAAACCCCGGTCTTGGATAGACTCGGGGTACGGTTAAATAGAGGAGCAGCGTGAAGCTTTCTTCTCTTTATAACCCTTCCAAGCCTCTCTGGACTTTCATTAAAAGGTTTAAATATGATGTTGTTCGGATGTGTCTGCCTGCTCTTCCTTCGCTTGCGGAAGAATCAGGTTTAAGATGACACCTACAATTGCCGCAAGCGCCATGCCTGACACTTGGAATCCTCCTTCAGACACCTGAATAAATGCGCCGCCTACGCCGATTACAAGGATGACTGATGTGATGATGAGGTTTCTGTTATTTTCATAATCAATTTTGTTGTCAATCAGCATTCTCAAACCGCTTGAAGCGATGATGCCGAACAGCAGGAAGGAAACGCCTCCCATAACCGCTGACGGAACTGAACTGATAAGCGCAGATATTTTGCCGATGAAGCCGAAGCAAAGGGCAATCACTGCCGCGCCTCCGATAACAAAGACGCTGAACACTCTCGTAATGGCCAGTACGCCAATGTTTTCTCCATAAGTTGTTGTAGGCGGGCCGCCAATCAAGGAAGCAAGGATTGTGGCCGCGCTGTCGCCCATTATTGAGCGATGGAGACCCGGTTTTTTAATGAAGTCTTGTCCAACAACTTTGCTCAGCACCATCTGGTGGCCGATATGCTCTGACATGGTAACAAATGCCACAGGGACCATTGCTGCGGCGATGCCAAGTGTCACTGACGGCGTATAATCTTTAAACGGGATGATAAATTCAGGGACTGCAAACCATTTCGCGTCAAGCACCGGCTGAAAGTTGACAATTCCTTGAGTCAGGGCAAACAAGTATCCGCCGATGATTCCGATCAAGACCGGGATTAAGCTTAAGAAGCCCCGCAAGAAAATCGCGCAAATGATCGTGATCGCTAAAGTGACACCTGCAACACTGAAATGTTTTAAGCTGTAAACCAGCTCACTGGCATTCGGATCAGCATACATGGCCATATTTACCGCTGTGCCGGCCAGACCCAGTCCAATGACGATAATAACCGGACCTACGACGACAGGCGGGAGAAGCTTCATCAGCCAGCCTGTTCCGAGCTGTCTGATCAGCAAGGCAATCAGCCCGTACACAAGCCCTGCCAGAAACGCACCAACCATTGCCGCTCCGGGTCCGCCGGTCGCTTTTACCAAGATGATCGGAGAAATAAAGGCAAAGGATGAACCGAGATACGCTGGTATTTGTCCTTTCGTGATCAGAAGGTAAGCAAGTGTTCCGATACCGCTCGTCACCAATGCAACAGCAGGACTCATTCCGACCAGCTTCGGAACCAAAATCGTTGAGCCAAACATCGCAAATAAATGCTGCAGGCTGAACGAAACCCAAGAGAAAGGTTTCGGGATTTCCCTGACTCCTAAATTAACTTTTTTCTTACTCATGATGATTTTCCCCCTGATTGATGACTTTTCATATTAGGATGACTTAATAACTGTATAAAAAAACCTCTTTGCTGTTTTTACGCAAAGAGGCATACAAAGACCGGCCGCATACTTTCAGGGCTTCGCTGTGCACCTCTTTGCAACCTCTCTGGATTGCGTTTAAAAAGGTGATACATTATTCATTTTCATAAATGGCGACGAGATCGTTTTTGTCAACCTCATCAAGCTGAACCATAACCTTTTCAGCTTTTGAAGTCGGGATATTTTTCCCGATGTAATCTGCTCGGATCGGCAGTTCTCTGTGTCCTCTGTCAACAAGCACAGCCAGTTGAATTGAGGAAGGTCTGCCTACATCGACAAGGGCGTCCATTGCGGCTCTGACCGTTCTTCCTGTGTAAAGAACATCATCTACGACAATTACTTTTTGATCTGTGATGTCTACCGGTATATCTGCACCTTTCACAAGCGGTTCTTCATTGCTCGTTTTTTTGGATAGATCGTCTCTGTAAAGGGTGATATCAATTTCTCCAACCGTTACAGGATTCCCTTCAATCTGTTCTATCCGTTCGGCGAGGCGTTTTGCCAAGTAAATGCCTCTTGTCTTGATACCGACAAGGATGCAGTTGTTCATCCCTTTATTGCGTTCAATCATTTCGTGAGCAATTCTGGTAAGCGCACGTCTGATTGCCTGTTCGTCGAGAATGACAGCTTTTTGATTCATTATGTGACACCTCACAGTTCATTTAGAAGAAAAAACCCCTCTTGCCATTGGCAGAGAGGGGTTTTAGGACAAGGTGCGTGCATATACACGTATCCCGTCAATCCGTTATCCTTCTCAGCCTCTCTGGACTGTTTTAAAGAATCTATTCAGCTTCGTTTATTATTTCAGAAAAGAGATGCCCTGTCAACGGGTTTTTCTCAGATTTTCGATTAAAGCAGACATATCATCAGGAAGCGGTGCTTCAAATTCGATATATTCGTCAGTGCGCGGATGCTGAAAACCTAAAATTCCGGCATGAAGCGCCTGTCCGTTAAAATCGATCGTTTTTCTCGGCCCGTATTTCGGATCTCCCGCTAACGGAAATCCGATATACTTCATATGCACACGGATTTGGTGCGTTCTTCCTGTTTCAAGCTGGCATTCCACAAGCGTAAACTCCTGAAAGCGGTCAAGAACATGAAAATGAGTGACGGCGTTTTTTCCATCACGTGTTACAGTCATGCTTTGCCGATCTTTCTTATCCCGCCCGATCGGCGCATCAATTGTACCGTCATCGTGAGAAATAAGCCCATGGACAACTGCCGTATATTTCCGCGTAACCGTTTTGTTGACCAATTGGTTTACAAGTGACTCGTGCGCCATATCATTCTTCGCCACCATTAATAAGCCAGACGTGTCCTTATCGATTCTGTGGACGATCCCCGGGCGCATCACGCCATTTATTCCGGAAAGGTCCGTACAATGAGCCATAAGGCCGTTTACAAGTGTACCCGTAAGATGCCCGGGAGCTGGGTGCACAACCATTCCGCGAGGTTTATTGACGACCAGCACATCCTGATCTTCATAGTAAATATCCAGATCCATAGGTTCTGCCAGCACGTCGAGCGCTTCAGGCTCAGGCACAGTGACGGTCACCTGATCGCCCGGCTGAATTTTATAATTCGATTTTACAGGGCTTCCGTTCACGACAACTTGTCCGTCCTTCACCCATAGCTGCACCTGGGTTCTCGACCAACCATTTTCAGTCGATGCCAGAAATTTATCAATCCGCTCACTTTTTTGTTCTTCTGAAGCGGTTATGTCAAATTGATTCATGCTATTGCTCCTTCTTCTTTTTCCCGCTGTCCAACAGCATTTGTATAAATAAAAGCATTACGCCGACACATAATGAAGAGTCCGCGATATTAAAAATCGGGTAATTGTAATTGACGATAATGACATGGATAAAATCCACCACTTCCTGTCTGACAGCCCGATCGATAAAATTGCCGATGGCGCCGCCAAGCATGAGTCCAAAGGAAACACCAAGAAGCTTTTGCCCTTTCGTATAACGCTGTATGTAATAAACAATACCAATAATGACTGCAGTTGTGATGAGGTAGAAAAACCACATCTGACCGGCTAATATCCCCCACGCCGCACCCGTATTGCGATGGGAGGTGATATAGAATACCTGATCAATGATCGGTATGCTTTGTCCAAGTTCCATGTTCTTGACGACAAGCCATTTTGTCAGTTGATCAGCTGCGATAATAAGTAGTGCGATAACGTAATACAGCACAAACGTTCCTCCATTATACGGTTACTTTAGTCCATTATGCATTTTATCAATAAAAAGCACTGGAGTAAAGAAATATCAGCCTCTATACAGACTTAATCGGAGAGGCGCTGTTATTCATACAGCGCCTGATCATATTCAATATCAGTTGATTTCCACAGAGGAAGTGTTTTTTTTTCAAATTGGACTGAATACAGAAAATCATTTGCTGTTCGCGCTGTCGGCAGCACAGACAGCTTTGAAAGAGGAATGGGAGCTCCAGTTTCTTCACAGTATCCGAATGTGCCGTCCTCAATTTTCGACAATGCGAGAAGAACGTCTTGAAGCTCTTCTTTAATATGATAGATCAGAGTTGCTTTTTGTTTATGATTGATTGCTGCTTGCGGGCTTGTTGAAACCTGAAAGCAAGAATACTCAAATAATCTCGACTGTAATTCTTCTTTCATCAGAAGAAGTTCCGTATAAATTGCGGTCAGTTGATCATTCATTCATCACAACTCCTGCTCTTAACGTAATACCTATATTGTTACCTGTGAATGATGATCTAAAGCCCATAAGATTTTTCCTGCCATTCTAAACGATGTCACTCTTGGCACAAAAAAAGGCCCGGCTTTTGCGCCGGGCTCTTTTCATTAGTTCTGATAATACTTTTCAACGATTTCAGCGTTGCGCAGTGACAATGTAGGATATTTCGGGTTTGCACCTACATCTTTAGAAATTACACGGGATCTCTCACACATTTCGCCTTCAGCTTTCTCGACAGCGATTTTCCCTGTCTCAAAGCTTTGCGCATCGTTTGGCGCTTCATTTTCTTCGCTGATGGTTAATTCAGAAACAATAAACAGCTGAGAAAGATTTTCTTTAATAGAAGCTAATAGCTCTTTGTTTTCTTTATTCGGATACAATTTCAGGCTTGCTTCCAATGATTTACCGATGATTTTTTCATTTCGCGCTGTTTCTAACGCTTTTAGCACATCATCACGAAGAGACATAAAACGGTCAAACTTATCTTCTGTCGCTTCGCTGTTTGGAACCGCAATCGTTTCCGGCATGTCTGTCAGCTGAACGCTCTGCTCGTCAACAAATGTTAAGTGAGACCATAATTCGTCAGCGGTATGAGGCAGAATCGGTGCTGTAAGCTTCACTAACGCAAGCAGCGTTTCATAGAATACAGTCTGCATGCTGCGTCTATCCGGATGATCCGCGTGCTCAATGTATACAATATCCTTAGCGAAATCCAGATAGAATGAGCTTAATTCAATTGTACAGAAATTATGGATGCTGTGATACACAACCGCAAACTCATACTCGTCGTACGCTTTTTTCACTTTATCAATCAGTTTGTTTAGCTTAACCAGCATATACTGATCGACTTCACGAAGATCTTCAACAGCCACCGCATTTGTTTTTGGATCAAAATCGAACAGGTTGCCGTGAAGGAAACGGAACGTGTTGCGGATTTTACGGTATACTTCAGCAACCTGCTTCAGAATCGCATCAGACACGCGAACATCCGCCTGGTAGTCAACAGAAGACACCCATAATCTCAAAATGTCGGCGCCAAGCTGTTTCATGACTTTTGCCGGAACGACGACGTTACCGATGGATTTACTCATTTTGCGTCCTTCTCCATCCAGTGCAAATCCATGGCTGAGCACACCTTTATATGGTGCTTTTCCTGTTACGGCTACTGCTGTTGATAGAGATGAGTTAAACCAGCCCCGGTATTGGTCAGAGCCTTCAAGGTATAAATCAGCCGGCCGAACGAGATCCTCGCGTTCTTCAAGCACCGCTTGGTGGGAAGAACCAGAATCAAACCAAACATCCATGATGTCCTGTTCTTTTGTAAAAGTGCCGTTCGGGCTTCCAGGATGCGTAAAGCCTTCCGGAAGAAGATCCTTCGCTTCTTTTTCAAACCAAATGTTTGAGCCATGTTGTCTAAACAATTCTGAAACGTGCTCAATCGTTTCATCTGTGATGATTGGCTCACCGTTCTCAGCATAAAATACCGGAATCGGCACACCCCATGCACGCTGTCTGGAAATACACCAGTCTCCGCGGTCACGAACCATGTTGTGCAAACGCTGCTCGCCCCATTCAGGAACCCATTTGGTTTCTTTAATGGCATCCAGCAGGTCTGATCTGAAATCTTTAATAGACGCAAACCATTGCGCGGTTGCTCTGAAAATGGTTGGTTTCTTTGTTCTCCAATCGTGCGGATAGGAGTGTGTGATGAATTCAAGCTTCACGAGCGCGCCTTTTTCTTCGAGCTGCTGTGTGATCACTTTGTTTGCATCATCATAGAACATACCTTCAAAGCCAGGAGCTTCGCTTGTCATCACACCTTTTTCATCAACCGGACAAAGGACGTCTAAGCCGTATTTTTGGCCAATGATAAAGTCATCTTCCCCATGTCCCGGTGCTGTATGAACACAGCCTGTTCCAGCGTCAGTTGTCACGTGATCGCCAAGCATAACGAGTGAATCTCTGCCGTATAGCGGATGTTCAGCGATAATATTTTCGAGATCTTTCCCTTTGATCGTTCTTGTCACTTCATACTGCTCAAAGCCGCATGCAGAAGCTACAGCTTCAACCAGTGCACTTGCTACAACAAAGCGGTCATCACCGACTGCAATCACGCTGTATTCCAGATCAGGATGCACTGAAATGCCGAGGTTTGCAGGAATCGTCCAAGGCGTTGTTGTCCAAATGATGATGCGCTCTCCGTTTTCAAGCACGCCTTTTCCGTCTTTTACGCCAAACGCAACGTAAATAGATGCTGAGCGTTTGTCTTGATATTCGATTTCCGCTTCAGCTAAAGCAGACTCACTTGAAGGTGACCAGTTAACCGGTTTAAGGCCTTTATAAATATAGCCTCGCTTTGCCATTTCACCGAAAACGCGGATTTGCTGCGCTTCATATTCCGGTTTCAGTGTCACATATGGATTTTCCCAGTCGCCGCGGACTCCAAGACGCTTGAATTGCTCACGCTGACCCTCAATTTGCTTCCATGCATATTCTTCGCATAGCTTGCGGAATTCAGCTACTGACATTTCTTTGCGGTTCACTTTTTTGTTTTTTGTAAGAGCTGTTTCAATCGGCAACCCGTGTGTATCCCAGCCCGGTACATACGGTGCGTTGTACCCGCTCATTGATTTGTAGCGGACGATGAAGTCCTTTAAAATTTTGTTAAGCGCGTGGCCCATGTGGATATCGCCGTTTGCGTACGGAGGTCCGTCATGTAAAACAAATTTAGGGCGGTCCTTTGTCCGTTCCTGTACTAGACTGTAGATATCCTGCTCCTCCCATTTCTTTTGCATGTCAGGCTCACGGTTTGGCAAGTTGCCTCGCATCGGAAAATCTGTTTTCGGCATTAAGAGCGTGTCTTTGTAATCCATTTTCATTCCTCCACCAATTTTTTCAGAAAATAAAAAAAGCCCTCTCATCCCATAAGGGACGAGAAAGCTTATCTCGCGGTACCACCCTTTTAGAAAAAGCCAGGCTTACGCTTTTTCCTCTCGAGCATCGTAACGTGATGAACGTCCTAACCTACTGTGAGTTCAGAAAGGAAACTTAAGGGCTGATCTACATGATTCCGGCCATCCCGGACTTTCACCATCTCCGGGTCGCTATGAAGGCATGATGGAAACATGACTGTCCCTTTCAACCGTCTTTTCATCTGAATTTATGAACGTATTATATTCGACAAGCTAAGAAAATGTCAAGGTAATCAGAGAATTTATTCCTTTTCCTCAAACACAGCGTCGACTTCATACTCAAGCAAATGATCCCAATCATCATTTTTCAGAAGATCAAGCTGCGCTTCAATCAGCATTTGGAAACGTGTTCTGAACACTTTAGACTGTTTTTTCAGCTCTTCGATTTCCATTGCGATTTTTCTTGATTTCGATAAAGATTCGTTGATGATGCGATCAGCGTTTTTCTCCGCTTCCCGAACAATCAGCTTTGCTTCCTTTTGAGAATTGCGCTTTACGTCCTCAGCTGCTTCTTGGGCAACCAGAATCGATTTATTCAGCGTTTCTTCAATGTTGGCAAAGTGTCCGATTCTTTCATCGAGCTCATTGACTTTCGCTTCTAGCTCTGTTTTTTTACGGAGAACAATTTCGTAATCTTTTCTGACTTGACTCAGAAATTCATTTACCTCGTCTTCATCATATCCGCGAAAACTTTTTGTAAACGTCTTGTTGTGAATATCATTCGGCGTTAATGGCATGATGCCACCTCCATTTTTTACATTTCAGTACGGTTATCTAGTTCACATTATAAAACAAATTTCGCACAGATGGAGAAAAAAACTGAAAAACCGACTATTTTTGTCGTTCAAACGTGACTCTCCACTTGTCTTTTTTGGTTTTCCCTTCGATTTTTGTCAGGCTGCAGCGGCCAAAACCCCTGATAGAGAGCATGTCCCCTTCAGCAACCTGGTAAGAAGGGTCTTCAACAACCTTCCAGTTCACTTTTACGAGACCGTTTTTCACCAGCGTTTGTGATTTCTGGCGTGATTGCCTGCTCATAGAGGCGCAGACCGCGTCAAGCCTTAAAGAAGAAACAGTGTCATCTCTTATTTCGACATCTAATGCAGGAATTTCAAGGTCTGACAAGTCAATTTTCTCAAGCTTGACTGCGGCTTTTCCGGCATGGGTAAGCTGAGCCGCAACAAAATCGGCTGTATCAGCTGAGACAATGATTTGCACCGCCGTCTCTGAAAACACTAAATCGCCAAACTTTTGCCGCTTCAGACCGATTCCCATTAAAGAACCAAGGAGAGACCGGTGATCAACTGTCACAAATTTTTCAGCATAGCGAACGTCAAACGCCTGAAGCTCAAAATCCGATTCTTCCGGCGTGATGTACTCGGGATATAAAATGGCCCGTTTTCGCTCCGCTCTGTCATAGCCGCCGGAAAAAGCCAGTCCTACATCTGCCTGTCCCGTGACCGCAGCGAGAATGACCTGTTCCCGGGGATCTAAAAAGTCGGTCAGCTTCATCCGGTACTGCTCCTGGACAATTCTTTTCCATTCGAGCGCCTGATCGATAAAGGCACGCTCTTCTTTTCTGAAGTGCTGATAAATATCGCTCATCGTCTTTCCCTTCTATGTAAAGAGGCTTGGCTGCTGCCAAGCCCCCCTATCAAACTGTCACCTTAAAACGCAATCATGCGATAAAGCCCCCACAAGCCGGTTGTTGCAAACCGCAGCACAAGAATGGCCACGATTGGCGAGATATCCAGCATTGCAATTGGAGGGATGATTTTTCTGAATGGCTCGAGATATGGTTCACAGATCGACGCTAAAAACCGTCCGACTGCTGTTTCCCTCGTACTCGGCACCCATGACATAAAAATATATATGATCAGGGCAAATGAGTATATTGTAATTAATAAGCTTAAAACCGAAAAAACTTGATAAAGGATCATCTCGCTTTACCACCTCTGATCGTCTTCAGATATGAGCTCAGAAATTGTGCCTGATACATCTACGTTGTCAGGCGTGCATAGGAAAATATCTGAACCGATTCTTTGGATATCGCCGCCAATGGCATAAACGGTGCCGCTTAAAAAGTCAACAATCCGCTTCGCCTGGTCATGCTGTATCCGCTGAAGATTGACGACAACTGCCCGCCTGTTCTTCAGATGGTCGGCTATTTCCTGCGCCTCCGCATAAACGCGCGGCTCACTCAACACCACTTTAGAGGATTTCTGAACACTTTGCAAGCTTACTACATTCTGTTTGGCTGCTGGTTTACCAGCATTATAAGCAGGTTTTTCTTTTTGTTCCTGTTCTTCATGAGAATCCCGCTCAGTTTCAATATATTCGTATTCGTATTCTTCTTCATCCATTGAGAAGAAGTTTTTCAGTTTATTTTTCATACTCATTGCTGTACACCCCCTGTTTCATTTCCGACTAACGATGAGCCGATTCTAATATAAGTAGCCCCTTCTTCAATCGCGATTTCAAAATCATTTGACATGCCCATCGACAGTTCTGTACATGGAGCGTTCGGCTGTTTCAGCTCTAGAACCTGATCACGAAGTTCTCTAAGCGTTCGGAAACAGCTTCTAATCTCATCTTGGTCATCAGTCAGTGGAGCCATTGTCATCAGTCCGGCCACAACAATGTTGTCAAAGCCGGAAAGCTCCTGTATGAATGGTATCACTTCTTCTTTATTCATGCCGTGTTTAGAGGGCTCAAGCGAGGTATTGACCTGCACAAAGCATTGGACAGCACCTTCAGCCCGTTTTTCAATTTCTTTCGCTAATGAAAGCCGGTCCAGGGAATGAATATAGGAAACTGAATTGACGACAGCTTTTACTTTTCTTGATTGAAGGCTGCCGATAAAATGCCATTCCGGATTTCCTTTAATGATTTCCTGTTTGCGAAGCAGTTCGGCGTCCCGGTTCTCTCCGAGGCACGTGATGCCCGCATCGACCGCCTCCTGTGCTCTTTCAGGCGACACATATTTTGTGACTGCAATAACCGTAACTTCATCGGATCTGCGGCCCGATCTGTTACATGCTTCGTTTATTCGTTCGTTTATATGTCGTAAATGATCAACAACACGCAAGATCTTTTATGCCTCCTTCATTCCGATAAAGGACATCATCCGTCCTGTTTTCCCCTGATCTCGCCGATGGGAAAAGAAAAGTGACGGCTCACTTTCCGTACATAAACCGCTGACAGAAATCTGCTCATTTGCCAAACCGCTGTCAATCAGTATAAGTCGGTTCAGCTCTTTCAGGTCAAGCTGATACTGCCCCTGCCCCGTCTGATTCACGGCGCGATCTGCTGAAAACGGCAATGCGCGGACAGCATTCATCACACGGTCATCTACCGTATAGCACGCACCGCAGATAGACGGTCCGACAACAGCGTATATATCAGAAAGCTTCGAGCCCTCCTGTTCGGTCCATTGCTTCACCATTTCTCTGCCAATCTGTTTGACCGTTCCTTTCCATCCGGCATGAGCGATCCCGACAAGCGATTTCACCGGATCGAAAAAGAATAGAGGCACACAATCAGCAAAGCATAATGCCAAAAATACATTTTTATCATTTGTATAGAGCCCGTCTGTTGCTTTAAAAGCTGAGTGATACTCACGGGCGCCTTTTCCCCTATCCCTCTGCGTCACTTTTTGGACGCGATTGTCGTGTGTCTGGTCAGCAAATACCCAAGACTGCAAATCAATATTAAACATATCGGCTATATATTCACGATTTTTAACCACATCTGCATCTTTGTCATGAACGTGCAATCCTGTATTTAACGACTCAAAAGGTTTTTGACTGACACCGCCGTTTTTCGTAGTAAATCCGGCAATGACTTCTGCATCGTTTTGATTCGTTTGTTTCCAGTCTTGTATCATGAGTGTCGAGGGGGTGGTGAGACTGAATGGGTGATATGTATTCATGATGATCCAACCTTTCGACAAACATTTATAAGGCGTAATTTCCCACTTATTTTACCACATCTTTCTGCATTCGTTTAGCGCCGATTTACATATTTCATAAATGAAATGTGCCGGAAGAGTTCAGACTTCCGGCATTTGACAATCAGCGGCAAAAAAGCAGGTTAAGCATGGGATTCACTTAATCGGACTAAAATGACATCTTCTCCGATTTTAACTATATTTCGCCAAGGAATGACCATTTCCTCTTCCTTTCCAAAAAAACCGAGAACTTTTCCATTTCCCCCTAGTATAATCGCCTGAATTTTTCCTGTGGTGACATTGATATCAATATCACCGATGCTCCCTAATTTTTTTCCGTTAGAGACATTGACGACATCCTTTACTTGAAATTCTGAAATGCTGATCATCCCATCACGTCCTTTTTCGGTCCTTTTTTTCTAGTATATGAACGGGCGGGCTGAACCTTGTCAGCAAGGAGAAATTTTCATGATCATTGTTCTTTTTTGCGGCTGCACCATCTTATGATGAACGTGAGCATGATTTTCGTATAATCTACGAGCTGCTCAATCGATACCTCTTCATTAACGGCATGAGCATTATATAAATCGCCCGGTCCGTATATCACGCTTGGAATACCCGCATTATAAAGCCATCCCCCATCGGTTACGGTTTGAGAAACGTCAATGACGGGGGGGTCCCGTTTGATCTCCTCGTGTGACGCCGTAAGGGCTAAGACGCCGGGATGAGCCGGATCAACTTCCAAGGCCGGAAAAATTTCTCCTCTTTCTTCAATCATTGAAGAGCCTCCCCATTTGAAGACAGGACGGTTTTCCCTCAGCCAAATATCACTGTCACTCAGCCTGTTGATGTAATCTTCTATTTCAGCAGCCACTTCTTCATGCGTTTCATTGGGATAAAAATGGACGGTAATCCATAATCGGCACTCATCCGCTATAAAGGCCGCATGTCTGCCTCCTTCTATAACAGCGGGATTAATGGTGTTTGTACCGGGGGTAAAGCCGGGATAGCTTTTCATAATGGCCCAATGTCGCTCCAGCTCACCGAGTCCAGAAATGATTTTTGCCATTTTTTCGATTGCGCTCGCCCCGAATATTCCTCCGCCAGCGTGGATCATATTCCGTCTAGTTCCATCGTGAAACGTTTGACTGCTTTTCATTTCGATCCAGCCTGTAATCACTCCGCCTTGACCTTGAATATGCATATCGCTCGTATCCGCCACAACTGCAAAGTCTGCGTGATAGCCCTTTTTGCAGCATTCAAGCGTGCCGGCCTCTCCGACTTCCTCCCCGATGACCGATTGCAGAATCAAATCGCCCGGGAGCTCAACGCCCGCTTCACGAATCAGCTTTAAAGCAAACAGCACACAGGCCATTCCGCCTTTCATATCTGAAGCGCCCCGGCCGATTAAGAAACCGTTTTTCTCACTGGGACAAAATGGGTCATGCACCCAGTCCTCGCCCTCTTTTACCTCTGCCACATCGACATGCCCATTGATGATTAAACTTTGATAGGCGGCTGAATTTGTTCCCTTTAAAACACCCACAACATTGGGATCTCCTGGATAAACATCCCATTTGTCGATAGAAAATCCCCGTTCAAGCAAAAACTGTGCAATCCATGTTTGGATGCTGTCTGTATTTCTCGCAGGCGGCGCCGGTGTTTTAAAAGAAATCAGCGTTTTCGCAAGCTCAATGAGCTCGTCCTTTTGTTCTTCCGCTTTTTTCAGTAAAGATTCTACTTGATCAATCATGTTATCCGCTCCTATTTTTAATAGAAAAAAGCCGTTTCATATTCATGAAACGGCTTAATAAAGAAAGCAGAGTGCAAGCTGCTGCATTCTCTGCTTTTTTCACCGCTTCCCTCCGCTGGTATGATCCAGATCAGGTCAATAAGGGTTGAGACAAGCGTCTCTCTCAGCTTCGAAAGCACCCCCAGGATGAATCGTATGTTGTTATGCATTTGTTACCGGCTCAGCTCTTGTTAAAAACGGGCGATCCTGATTCCATAATACACGGATCGGCGTATCAAAAAAAGAAGAAAGTGCTTCGTCTGTCAGCATGTCTTTCATGTGTCCTGACCTAAAGACTTCTCCCTTTTTTAACAAGAGGGCTTTATCAAAAATCGGCAAAATTTCTTCCGCATGATGCGTAACATAAAGAATAGACGGCGCATTTTCCCTGCTTGCAATGTGCGTAATCGTATCTAACAGTTTTTCCCGGGCAATAAAATCAAGTCCTGTAACTGGTTCGTCCAGTATAAGCAGCTCCGGATCAGCCATTAGCGCTCTTGCGATTAAAGCTTTTTGTTTCTCTCCTTGAGAAAGAGTTTCATAGCGGCGGTCGGCATAATCAATGGCTCCTAAGTCCTCGAGCAGGGCAATCGCTTTTTCTCTGATTTTCGCACTTGGTGTTTCATACAAGCCAATCGAAGCATATGCCCCGCTCAGAGCAATTTCAAAAGCTGAATCTGCCGGATACAATTTTTGCTGAAGACCCGCTGAGACAAGGCCGATTTTTCGTCTGAGTTTATCTCCCAGCTCCGTTTTTCCGAATACATGACCAAGCACCTGCATCTCGCCTGCTGTCGGAAAATAGTAAGAGCATAACATATTTAACAGCGCGGTCTTCCCAGCTCCGTTTAATCCGTAAAGCACCCAATTCTCCTTTTCTTCTACTTTCCAATGAATATCCTTTAGTATCCATTTTCCATTCCGTTTTAGTGAGACATTGTCAAGCTGCAAAATCATTGTGGTCCTCCTCTTTCCAAGCTAAATAATTGTTTTAATTTTCACAAAACTGTGTACGGACTAGGATACCTTACTTTTTCGAAAACGTAAACCGCTCGTTTCCAAATAGAAAAGCCTTTAAAACAGAAATTGTTTTAAAGGCTTTCGGCGTGCATGCTATTGATGAATATTCTTATTCATTTGTTTAATTGCTGCCTTTTCCAGTCTGGACACCTGTGCCTGGGAAATGCCGATTTCTTCAGCTACTTCCATTTGCGTTTTTCCTTGGAAGAACCGTTTTCTTAAAATCATTTTTTCCCTCTCGTTCAGTCTTCTCATGCCCTCTTTCAAAGCCAGCTCTTCAATCCATTGTGTATCTTTGTTGCGTTCATCACTGATTTGATCCATGACATAAATCGGATCTCCGCCGTCATTATAGATCGGTTCAAAAAGAGAAACCGGATCTTGAATGGCGTCGAGTGCGAACACGATTTCTTCGTGCGGTACTTCAAGAACTTTGGCGATATCCTCTGCCGTCGGCTCCTTGCTTGTCTCACTGATTAACCGCTCTCTTACCTGAAGTGCCTTATATGCGATATCCCTGAGTGATCTCGAGACACGTATCGGGTTATTATCGCGCAAATACCTGCGGATTTCTCCGATAATCATAGGTACAGCGTATGTTGAAAACTTAACATTGTGGCTTAGATCAAAATTATCAATGGATTTCATTAGTCCGATGCAGCCGACTTGAAATAAGTCATCAACATACTCCCCTCTGTTATTAAACCTTTGAATGACACTTAAGACAAGACGCAAGTTCCCGTTTACAAGCTTTTCTCTGGCTGAATCATCACCTTCGTCCTGCAATTGCCTAAACAGCTTTCTCATCTCTTCATTCTTGAGTACGGGTAATTTGGAGGTATCCACCCCGCAGATTTCGACTTTATTTCTCGACACTTTTTTCCCTCCCTACAGGAGCTGCTGTACAACGTTAAGTATCTCCTCGGGTGGGAAAAATATGCACCGCACTCAAACCGAAAAATAGTCATAATTGGGAAATCCTTGTAGAATCAAGGGATTAAGCCGCAAAAATTTTTTACACCATTTTGTTGAATTCTTTTCGCAATCTTTTAATGATTCTTTTTTCCAGACGGGAAATATAGGATTGGGAAATCCCCATCATATCCGCAACATCCTTTTGGGTCTTTTCCTCTTCGCCGACAAGCCCAAAACGCAGTTCCATGATTTGTTTCTCCCTCTCATTTAACTGTTCGAGCGCTTTTTTTAGAAGCTTTTTATCTACGTTTGCTTCAATGTCCTTTGTGATGATGTCGTCATCCGTGCCCAGCACATCAGAAAGCAGAAGCTCATTGCCGTCCCAATCAATATTAAGCGGTTCATCAAAAGAAACTTCTGAACGGATTTTGTTGTTTCTCCTTAAATACATCAGGATTTCATTCTCGATACAGCGAGAGGCATATGTAGCCAGCTTGATTTTCTTTTCCGGATTGAAGGTATTCACAGCTTTGATTAATCCAATGGTGCCGATGCTGATTAAATCTTCAATATTAATTCCCGTGTTTTCAAATTTCCGTGCGATATAGACGACAAGCCGCAGGTTGCGTTCGATCAAAATAGCGCGGGCCGCCTGGTCGCCGCTTGGGAGCTTCATTAATAGAACCTGCTCCTCGTCTTTTGATAATGGCGGCGGCAAAGCTTCACTCCCGCCTATGTAATACACTTCATCGCTTTTTAAGCCCAGTTTCATCAGCAGCTTATACCAGAGGTGCGTCAACCGCAATTTAAGTTTTTTCATCTTCCTCTCCCTTCTAAATGTCACGTCTTATGAGTATGATAAGTAACGGACATTTGCGAACATTAGGATACGTGCTTAATGGCTTTTCCGGACAGCATTTTCGGATGAATAATCGCGTCAAAATCTCCATCTGCCGACAGCTTTGACATGCTGATGCCGATTAAGCATTTATCCGTGGAAATCATTTCATCTTTTGTCATAATCGTTACATGATCCGGTTTGATACATAATAAAAATTGATGCTGCTGGCCTACTCCCCGATATGGGATCAGCCTCATTTTATCTAAAAATCGAAACGAATCTTCAAGCTGTTCAATCGCTTCCATCGGGTCTGCATTTCGGATAATCATCGTTTCAGCCTCTCCGAAAATCGGTTCAAGCTTATCAATGTGAAGAATCATGACCGGCGTTTTTGTGAGCGGATCATACAGCTGGTTGCCGGAATCCACCAGGCCTCTTGCGTGCAGTGTTTGGCCGCCCAGGTCCGCCTGTACCCTGACTCGCTCCTCATATTGAATGTTTTTTGTTTCAATATCTTCGATTCTTCTCTTGGAAAAAAACCATAATGCGGGAAAGCCAGCCACGATAAACATCCAGCTGATCGGGTCGCCAAATCCGGTTTGATTGGTGATCATGACACCGTTTCTGACAATAGAGTTTGACTGCAGCAATGAATGTGCTCCGATTATTCCCCCTCCCATTAGAAAAGTAGCAAAATAAAAGGAAAACAAATTTTGAAAGAAATAGCGAAACCGCTTAAAACCGAATGTCACGAGCACAATGACAACCGAAAAAGCGAGCTTTCCGGCCGGGTTCTCAACGATCGGCGAAAAAGGAGTAAACATCAAAAGGACAATACTTGAACCGATAAACGCGCCGCCTATCAATCTTCTTTTTTTCACATGGCGTTTTAAAATAAAAGCCGTCAGTAAAAGCAACAGTGCGTCAAAACAAAAGTTTAACAGCCAAATGACATCTAAATAGATTTTCACACCTGACCCCTTTCTTTCTTGCATCACGCTGTTCCCCTTCTTGTTTCATAAGTATAAAGCAAGCTCTGTGGGAAAGTCTGTCAATTAATGTTGAGAGGCCCATACAATTTTTCAGGGATAACTGCTTAATTTGTCGAGGGAATAAATGAGAATATACAGAAAAAAAGCTGCCAAGAGCGGCAGCTTTCTTACACTTACTTTTCAGTATTGATATAAAGTTTTCCATTCGCTGTTTTTCTGGTTTCATTGCCGTAATCGTCTCGAACGATAACCTCTACCTTAGCTCCGTTTGCTTTAATAGAAGAAGTTGCTGTCCAGTAGCCTTCATATCGTCCCGGAGAAATTTCTCTTAACGGCAGCTCGGTAGCGTTTTGTACATTCACTCTTGCATTTGTGAGCGGCAGGCGAATGACAAACGTTGCATCTGCACCTTTCGCGCTTGAAAAAGCGATTTTGATCGATTCACCGGCTTTTAAGGTTTTGTCCTCACCAGGAATCAGTCCGGCAATGACTGGCTGGTCAAAATTCACATCGACGACAGCTTTTTTCGTCGTTTTGTTGCCTGCTAAGTCAGTGGCTGTCACCTTTACTTCGTTGCTTCCGTTCTCCAAAAGGATACGGGCAGAGTAGGAACCGTCTGTGACCGTTGCTTTTTTGCCATTAACCTTTACTTCTTTCAAGTTGTCATCTGAAACAGTGCCTTTAACAGTCACCGCTTCTTTATTGATTTTCTCGCCATTCTTTGGATTGTCGAGCGTCAGTTCAGGCTTGTCTTGATCAAGTGTGACCGTGACAGGACTTGAAGCATCTGTCGTTCCGGAGTCTGTTGATGCAGCCGCTGTCAGCTTGTTTTCCCCTTTGCTGAGTGAAACTCCTGCCTCGAACGTGCCATCTTCGGCAGTTTTCGTTTCTCCTGCTTCTTTATCACCATTATAAAGGGTTACAGTCGTACCCGGAGATGCCTTTCCTTTTACCGTGACGTTCTCCTTATTGGTGTATGCTTTATCTTCAGGAGAAGTAATGACAGGTACGGCAGCTTCATAATCGACTAACGCGCGAATCATATAGTTGCCGTCTTCTTTATCTCCTTTTTGCCATGTTCCGTTAACATACTGCCAGTTGCGATCTGAGTACTGCCCGGTTTCATCCATTGCCAAGCCTGGTGAATATGGATCAGGTTTTGACTGGATATATACAAGATAAAAGTCTTTATCGACCATAATCCCCTTCGAGCTGAGATCGACTTTCGTCCATTCGCCATTACGAAGAGCTTCCGCGTTATATGGTCCCGCAATTTTTTTGCCGGGTGCTCCATCTTTCCCTGTAGCATCGTAAACCTCGACCTTAAACTCTGTGCCGCCAGGATCAGGGAACTCCGTATCCCAGAATCTGAATAGCCCTCCTGTCAGCATGCCTTTTTCCTTGCCGTCAGCCAGTGACATTTTAACCGCCCATCCGTTTCCGGCCGCGAAATAGGAATTTGCATTCTCCGCTGTTCCGTCATCGTATCCGATCTCGCCCGGATAACCGACGAAAGGCTTCAGCACAGTTTCTTTTGTGATATCACCTTTTAAATCAACGGAAAATTCATCACTGTAATAGCCCGGTGCAGCCACTTTAATGGTGTAAGAGCCCTCGTAGGCCTCAAGTGTATATTCTCCTTTGTCGTTTGTAGTTGCCGGTTCAACCGCGGCATCCTCGATAACATAGACGGAAGCGCCGTTTACCGGCTCTCCTGTTGTTTTATTGATGACAGTGCCTTTTAATGTGCCTTTCTTTATTTCTTCTAACGTAAAATTAGCTTGGGTTGTCTGATCTGCCTGCAAAGACACTTTTTGCGTTTTTGATTGATAGCCGTAAGCTTCTGCCATAAGCGTGTAGTCTCCTGCTTTATGCGTCAGCTTGTACTGTCCGGTTGATTGATCTGAATAGGTTGATTTTCCTGTTTCAACCACACTGACCTGTGCTCTGAGCGGCAATGCTTGCGGCTGCATATCAGCACTATGTTTTGTTTTGGCAGCTGTATTTGTTGATGGCTTAGCCTTTTTTGGATTAACCGCTTTTTTCTTTTGCTTTTCTGCCGGTTTTTGTACGCCCAGCTTATTCTTTTTGGCTGTTTTCCCGGAAGATTTGTCTGAAAGCTGAACATCATCAACGTACCAGCCCTCTTTTGCAATGCTTTCATCAGACTGAAGGTTAAACATCACTCGAATGTTTTGGCCTCTGTATGCGGATAAATTAATTTCTTCGCTGGTCCAGTTTGAAGTCTTTCCGTTATAGACCCCTGCCTGCTCCCAATTCGTTTCGCCTTCCGGTAAAACAAAAACGTAGCCATAATCAAAATCATTTTCCAGGTTGTGCCAGCTTTTAAATTGAAGAAACAGGCCGCCTGAATCAGGCACGTCAATTGGAGGCATAGTGAGATTCATATTCGCTCCATTGGCATAATTTCCAGTCAGGTTTGTCCCATATACTTTTTCTCCTGATGCAGCTGCATTAGGGCCTGATTCCGGAACTCCCCACTCCCAGTTATTATTTGTTCCGCTCGTAAGCCAGCCGCCTGGTTCTGTTTCAAAATCCTGCTTGTATCCAACAGTGATGCTAGGTTTCACGGTTACATCATATATGTCAGATTCGACAACATGGCCGCCAAAATCCTGAATGATCCACTTATAGCTTAATGCGGTCCCCTTTATACTTGGGATTTCCGCCTGGTACGTTCCTTTCAGATGATCTCCGCTGATTCGTTTAGCTTTGACCTCGTTCCATTTGCCTTGATCCAGCTTATAGGACAATTTCACAGATGTCACACTCACATTGTCTTCAGCTGTCAAGGTAAGCGGAAGGCTGGCACCTTCATAAGCTTCATTTACTTTCTCATGCTGATAGCCAGGCAGCTCCTCATCTTCCCCATCGACAGAAACTTGCCCTTCTGCTTTTCCTAAACCGTCTGTAACCGCTGATACGGCATCAAAAGCATTCACCAAACCATGACCGTATCCGTTATTCGGAGAGTCAGGGAATGTAGAATCCGTTAATGGCTCAGCCGTGCTGGTCAATATATCCTCCATCTCATCGACAGAAAGTGAGGCATCTGCCTGCTTCAATAGCGCAGCAACAGCAGAAACATGCGGTCCTGCCATCGACGTGCCATCCCATCCGTCTTCATATGTCTGGCCGGGAACTGAAGACCGGATGTTTACGCCTGGAGCAGAAATTTCCGGCTTTGTTTCATCGTATGGCGACGGTCCCTGAAGTGAAAAATCGCCAAGCTTTTTGTTAATATCAGTCGCTCCGGTCGCAAACGCTTCCGGATAATTGGCAGGATTCGCAATAGAACCAGGTCCTCCCGGGTTAAAGAGATCAGCATTTCCCGCAGAGAATTCCGGGAAAATGTCGGCCGCCCGCCAGGCATTGACCATATCTCTGTACCATTCATCAAGGCCGGAGCCCCCGCCCCAAGAATTATTGACGACATCCGGAGCCATTTCCGGATGAGGGTTGCCCTCTGCGTCCTTTGGAGCTAAAATCCATTCACCAGCCTCCAAAATGTCAGCGTCTGTCCCACCATCTTCAGAAAACGCCTTAACAGCAATCCATTTTGCGCCAGGTGCGACACCAATTTGATTCGTGCCATCAGGCTCAGAACCAACCATTGTACCTGTTACATGAGTGCCGTGATCAAGATCATCGTATGGACTTGACTCGTCCGCTACAGCATCAAACCAGTTCATGTCATGATCAGGCTCATTGGGGCTTTCCGGATGAAACCCGCGATATTTTTCTTTTAATGCAGGGTGTTCCCATTCAACCCCAGTATCAATGGAGGCGATAACCGTACCTGTTCCGTCATAGCCAAGCTCCCAAGCCTTCGGTGCGTCTATTTGGTCTACATTCCATTCTACACCGTCAGTTGCTTTTATCGCTTTTTGTGCTTTTTTCATATTGAATGGGGAAGCGGATGACTTAAAAAGCTGCCGTTTTTCATTCGGAAGCACCTTTTCTACTTCAGGAAACTGCGCCACTTTCTCCATGACTTCTTTTGAAGCATGTACAGCAATTCCATTTACCACATAATAGGAGTGAATATCATCGGCATTCCCTTTATTTTTTTGGCTGTTTAAATATTTCAAGACGTCTTTCTGGGCTTCATCAGCTGTCACTTTTAACGAAGACACGACGGCCGAACGCTTTTGATATTCCGTTTTAGCAGCGGTCAGCTTTTTAGATTTCGCTTTTTTGACAGCTGATTTTGCTGCTTTTTGGGTGTCAGCTTGATCTTTAAATTTGATCAGAAAGGTATTTTTTTCTTCTTTTTTAAAGTTTTTCTTTAATGAGCTGGAAATCTTATTTTGAATCGATTCAGAAGATTGAAGCTCCTGTTTTACAGAAGAAGCAGCGCCTTTGCTGCTTGCACCGGCTGCACCCGGAAACAGCAGTGAACTGACGACAACTGTACTCAAAACAGAACTGATCAGTCTGTTTTTCGTTTGTTTCCTCATTTTTTATCCCCCTTTTTTAAACCACTTTGTAAAAAAATGTCGCCCCTCCTTTAACATTCAATTTGTTTGTCAAAGCTTCGCTGTACGTTAACTGTAGACAATCTCAATTACAGATATTGTCGTTTTCTGTCATCTTATTTCCATATAAATGAAAATGATGATATGGTCATGAAATATCAGTAGGTATCATAGGTTGATTTGTTGTTATGTGTAGGAAGACATAGTTCAAAAGACATAAGAGATGAATGGAAATGGTTGAGGAAAAAATAAAAAAAGGACAAAATCGAAAACGATTTTGTCCTTTCAATTAGCCGCGTTTATTGCGGTTTCTTAAGAATGTAGGAATATCAAGCGTATCGTCAGCCGGCTGTGAGGTTTGACGGCTGACTGTGTTTTGATGCTGCGGTTCCTCTCGTTTCGGCTCACGTTTTGGAGCACTCTGATTATGTGATTTGATGTTCTGGTTTAATGATGGACGCTGGGGTTTCGTAACATCTTTCTCCTGTTCGATAAAACCAGTGGCAATCACAGTAACCACAATCTCGTCTTTAAGATTTTCGTTAATAACAGAACCGAAAATCATGTTTACATCCTGATCAGATGCAGAAGCGACAATGTCTGCTGCTTCCTGAACTTCATAAAGGCTCAGATTTGTTCCGCCAGTAATGTTCATTAAGACGCCTTGCGCGCCGTCAATTGCTGCTTCAAGAAGCGGACTGGAAATGGCTTTTTTCGCAGCTTCTGCAGCACGGTTTTCTCCAGTCGCAATACCAATACCCATTAAAGCAGATCCTTTGTTTGACATGATCGTTTTCACATCAGCAAAGTCTAGGTTAATGAGACCAGGAGTAGCGATCAGGTCAGAAATACCTTGAACCCCCTGACGGAGTACGTTATCAGCTTCACGGAATGCTTCAAGCATCGGCGTGTTTTTATCAACAATTTCAAGAATACGGTCGTTCGGGATCACAATCAGCGTGTCCACCGCTTCTTTCATTGCAGAAATTCCGCCTGCCGCCTGCAGCTGTCTTTTGCGACCTTCGAACGTAAACGGTCTTGTAACGACTCCGACTGTTAATGCTCCTAAATCTTTTGCGATTTGCGCAATAACCGGTGCGGCACCTGTTCCTGTTCCGCCTCCCATACCAGCTGTTACGAATACCATGTCAGCGCCTTTTAGCGCTTCTTCAATCTGCTCCTTGCTTTCCTCTGCGGCTTTTTTTCCGACTTCCGGATTCGCACCTGCTCCCAATCCTCTAGTCAGCTTTGCGCCGATTTGCATTTTCACTTCCGCTTTTGACAGGTTAAGAGCTTGAGCGTCCGTATTTACCGCGATGTACTCTACTCCTTGCACTTCATTCTCAATCATTCGGTTGACCGCGTTGTTACCGCCGCCTCCTACTCCGATTACTTTAATTGATGCTAAGCCGTCTATGTTTGTTTCGAACTCCAACATGCTAAATCCTCCTAATCTGCCGAATGACTATCTATCTATTCCCAAAACATGCTTAATAGTTTTTTCATTTTGCTCTGTTTGTTATGTTCGGCTTGTGTTTTTTGTTTTCCTTTTGGCCGTTGCTGCATCTCATTTTGGTGATGATGCTGCTCTTGTTCCTCTGCTGATGAGACGGCGATTTCCTGTATCGCTTCTTCAGGCATCTTGAAGCCAATTTTTCTGCCTTGAATTCTTGCATTCCGGCAGGCGAATTGAATCATGCCAACTGCCGTCATATACTGAGGATCTCTTACACCAATATAATTCGGGCTCGCCACTCTGACATTGTTTTGCAGCACATCCTGCGCTAGTGACATGATACCAGGCATTGCTGCTTGTCCCCCTGTCAGCACGAAGCCTCCCGGCAGATCGCTAATTCCCATATTGCGAAGTTCTTCTGAAGCAATCTCAAGAATTTCTTCGACTCTTGCTTCAATGATATTCGCTGCTTCCTGCTGTGTAAATGTTTGTTTCTGATTGGTGCCTATAACGGTTACCTCAAATACTTCATCTTCTGAAGCCTCGTTATAGTAGGCATGTCCAAATTGTTTTTTCACACGTTCCGCTTCTTCTGTGGACGTTCTCAATCCGATGGAGATATCTTTGGTGATATTTTCGCCTCCGAGAGGAATGACACGGGTAGAAGTCAGGTGTCCGTTCTGGAACACGGCAATGGTGGTTGACCCTCCGCCTATATCAATGAGAGCCACACCGAGATTTTTCTCATCCTTTGACAAAGCAGCAGAACCGGCTGCCAGCGGCTGTAGACAAATATCAGTTATTTCAACACCGGCTCTTTCAACGCAGCGAAGCAAGTTATGTAATATTGTTTTTGAACCGGTGATCAGTGTGCCCTCTACTTCTAAACGCACACCAAGCATTTTTTTCGGGTCGGTAATTTCATCTCTTCCATCTACGATAAATTGTTTAGGAATGACGTCGACTATCAGCTGTTCATGCGGTATTGAAACAACCTGAGCCGCTTCCATGACGCGGCGGACATCTTCTACTTGAATTTCTTTATTTTCACTGGAAACTGCTACAACACCGTTTGTATCTTGAATATTGATATAATTTCCATTAACGCCGACAATAGCTTTTCTAAGCGGAAAACCTACCATTCTTTCAGCTTGGTCAAACGCTTTTCTTATAGAATGAACGGTCTCATCTATATCAACGATTGAGCCTTTTTTCAACCCTTCAGACGGTACATTTCCCACACCGATAATATTTAGGGAATCATCTGTCATTTCTCCGACGATCACTTTTGTATTGGACGTACCGATGTCAAGACTGACGTAAAGTTCATTGTTGTTCATTCTATGGCACCTCCTCACATTTCGATCATTTCTATTCTATTATTTGCGGAACAACAATACAATGAATGTGGCTTTACAAGTGTGTAACAAAAAATAACAACGGAATATTCCTTATGTGCTTTTCACATTTTATGTTTATTGAAAATATTCGTTATATCCTATGTATATCCTCTTTTATATCACATTTTTTTTATTTTTTTTAGAAAGAGTCCACTTTGTTAGTAGATTTCTTCTTATAACGGCTATATTCTGAAATAACCTGACTCCAAATGCGAATATACCTGCTAAATACAAGTCTACACCAAGATGGACTCCCAGAAAAGCTAAACTTATTGCCAATATAATATTAAAAAAGAAACCGGAAACAAATACCATTTCATCATATGTACCTTGTAAATGCGCCCTGATTCCGCCGATTAAAGTATCAAGTGCAGCAAGCACCGCAAGTGATAAATAATTTGAGTATTCACTCGGTATCGTTAAGTTTGTCATCAATCCGATCGTTATTCCGAGCACGAGTCCAAGCACGGGCAGCCACATGACAATTCTCCTCCCTTTTAGTCTTTCAGCTGTTTTAGCTGTTGTACGTCCACTGCTCTGTCATAAGCTTTTAAAGTCAGGCTGCTGTCAGATTTACCTGCTTTTAACGCTACATTTTCAGAAGCAAAGATATCCTCCAAATCGGACCCCTTTACCCTGCTGTACAGCTTGTCCGGATCTTCAGCAAGCACTTTTACTGTTAAAGGATAATCATCAAGGCTGTATCCGTCTATTTTTGTTGTGCCGTTTATGTCCCGTATCACTGAAGAATTCACAACTCTTCGCTCATTTATTGAGATATGCTCAGCACCATAGGAGTTGAGTTCATTGATCAGTTTTTTTAGTAAATCCGGCGGTGGATTTTTGACCGCCTCTCCAGTTACGCTTTCAGAAAAAAGCGGAGAAAGGGTGATGACAATTCCGCTACCTGTTATATCGGTCATGCCGGCTGTTTTTTTTAAGGTTTGTAATGTATTATTGAGCACCGTTTCTTTTGTCAATTCTTTGTTTTGCGTATAGGTATTCAGCAATTTATCATACTTTTTAATTTCAGCCAGCAGCTCTTCCTGCTTCTTCTGCTCTGATGTAAGCTCTTCTCTTATATCCCACATATCTCTTGTATCTCGGACTTGTGGATGCTTTAAAGAATTAAATTGAACAGATATCATAAGACCGAATATAACCATAAGCACGCTGATGCTAATGAAGGAACGCTTTATTTTCAATTACTTCACCCGCTTTTCCAGTCATTCCTTCGTTTTCAGAATGGGTTCCATTTGTACATTTTTCTTTTTTTCTGCGGTAACAGAAATATGATCCATAGAAAGCTGATCGATCAGGCCTCCTGCTATATTTAACGAAGGAAGCAGGACATCAGGATCTCCGATGGCAGAAACGACAAACGGAGCGGGGTGCTGCACCCCGTCTACCGTTACGACCGGCCCGTTGCACTTGATGTAGGAATCATGGGTCAGCCGCTGGCCGTTGACGGAGACGGCTGCCGCACCAGATATATACAGTTCATTTATGACTTGAAAGAGATGGCTTTCGTGAACGATGTAGCTGTTCACGTTCTCTCCTTCCGGTATGTAAGAAGCATCTTCCAAAGTCACTTGAACGCCCTCTCCTTGTACACCGACTTCCCCAATATACATTCTGTACTTTTCTACATCTTCCAGGACGTTATAGTATTCGGTTTTTTCGCTCTTCAGCTTATTTTCAGTCTGACGGACTTTGCTCTGCTTTTGATACAGTTCTTTTTCAAGGTCCTTGTTTTCTTTCTCTTGTTTCAGCAGTTCATCCCGCAGGGCATATTCTTTTTTCCATTCTTCTGTCTCTGTCATGCTTTTGTGGTTTTCTCTTGTCGTCTGAAAAGAAAAAGAAATTAAAAAGCCGGCGATAAGCATAATCAAAGAAAGAAGGACGGCTGATTTGCCCCTCAATTTTCATCTTCCTTTTTGGCAGACGAATCGCTTTTTCCAAACTCCTCAAAATAGGTTGCAACTTCTAAATGAATAATCCCTTTTTTACTGCCGCTGAGCTGTGAAATAATAGAAGGATACGTTTTCATTCGGTCTGCAAAGGTTTTGATGGATGCAGTGACGACATACCCGTCGTTCATATATAATTTAATCCGGTTTTGATCCATTTTGACAGGAGTATAATACACTTCTGAAATCGATTGTTTTATAGAATTTGACAAAGCATCGAGCTGCTTGGCCATCTGAACACGTTTTTTAGCGTCGGTCCAATTCACCAAAATCGGTCCCGCATCATCAGGCGTTACTTCGTCTGGCAAAACTGAACCGTTTTCAAGGACTTCATAATACACATTGTCTTTTTCTAAATAAGCAATCGCTTTATATTCTTCGATCGCAATGTTGATTTTATTAGGAAGAGATTTGCTGATTTCTGCTTTTTTTACTAATTTATTTTGCTGAATCTTTTTTGCTGTTTTTTTCTTATCCAGATTCCAAAATTCAGTATCTCCGCTTTTGATATCGGAAAGATCAATAATCTCCTTTTTGGAAACATTCTCATTGCCGGTAACAGAGATTGATGAAATTTTACTGATCGGTGTCTGCAGATACACGATGATCAGCACCATCATAAAAAAGAGCATAATAAATGAAATAAGCCGGCGGTTTGCCTTCTGTTTTCTCTGCTCTTTAATTTTAGGGATCCGCTCTTCAATATTTACGATTTTTTCTCGGTCATGCCCCGGATTCATTGCCTGTTCACCTCATTCAAATGAAACAGCCTTAAAAGTCTGCCTATTCCAAAACAAACGGCATACTATGATGCCGTTTGTCGTTTGCTTACAGTATATCATATGAACAGCTTCAGTTCAGAACTTGAATCAGCGATTTTCACCGATGATTTCAACCTCTGTGTGCATCTCAATCTCGTATTTTTCACGGATCGTCTTTTTCACATGGTCGATCAGATCAAGCACATCTTTTGCTGATGCTCCGCCCGCATTGACGATAAAGTTCCCGTGCATTTCCGATATTTTCGCACCGCCGATTTGATATCCTTTTAAGCCTGCTTTTTCCACTAGATTGCCGGCATGGTTTGGAAGCGGGTTTCTGAATATGCTTCCTGCACAAGGGCTTGAATACGGCTGTGTATTCTTTCTGTAGTCTTTATTGCTTTGCATTTGCTGAACGATTGATTCTTTATCCTTTTGTTCAAGCTGCAGAACGGCTTCAAGACAAACACCAGGGCGTTTCTTTTGCAATACGGACGTTCTGTAGGTGAATTCCATCTCCTCATTTGTCAGCCACTCGATCGTGCCGTCTTCAAATAAAATATGCGCTTTGACAAGGATCTTACTCATATCAGACCCGTGAGCGCCTGCATTCATATAGACAGCCCCTCCAACGGATCCCGGAATTCCGGCAGCGAATTCTAATCCCGACAAGCCTTTTTTGCTCAACGATGTAGCAAGACGCACGACTGAATAACCGCCACCGACAGTGACTTGTTCCCCGTCAAGCTCCAAGTGGTCAAGACCCGCGCCCAGCTTGATGACCACGCCTCTGATTCCTTCATCTAATACAAGAAGGTTTGACCCGCGGCCGATGACTGTCCACTTTACTTCGTATTTTTTCACAACAGCCATGATGTCCTTGACAGCATCTACACTGCTTGGAATGACCAATACATCCGCAGGACCGCCGATTTTCATTGTTGTATGATTTGCGAGCGGTTCATTTGCAAGCACCTTGCCGACTTCGCGTTCTTTTAATTCTTGTATCACTTTCTCCATCGTAAACCTCCGCATTCCATTTGCTTTTCTATTATTTTTTCAAATCTTCGAGTACGCTGTATAAACGGGCAGCCGCATCAGGAACACCGAGTGACTTTGTCCGTTCGCTCATATCCTTTAATGTTTGTTCATCGAGTACAATCCGGTCAAGCGCTTCAATCAGCTTTTCCCCGCTGAGTTCGGTTTCTTTTAACACAATCGCCGCATCATGCTGACCGAGAGATCGCGCATTGACCTCCTGGTGATTCGCCGTTACATACGGACTTGGAATCAGCACACTCGGGATTCCTAGTGCCGTAATTTCCGCAATGGTCGTCGCACCCGCTCTTGCTACAATCACATCAATTGCCTTTAAATATTCTGGCATCTGATGAAGAAATGGTTTTGTGACCATATTGTCAGCTGCACCCTTGTTTTTCAGCTCAGTCATGACTTTCTCATAGTGAACCTCGCCCGTAATATACAGTACTTGATACGCTCTTGATTTCAGCGCATCCTGCATATCAATGACCGCTCGGTTAATCGGTGCGGCGCCTCTGCTTCCGCCGAAGATTAATACGGTTTTTTTCTCTTCAGAGAGTCCGAATTCAGCCATTGAGCGGCCCGTCTTTATTGAGACGACCTCAGAGGCTCTCGGGTTTCCCGTAAATACAACTTTCTCACTTGGAAAATGTGATTTTGCTTCCTCAAAACATATTGCTACTTTATTAACATATTTTGAAAGAAACTTATTGGTGATGCCCGGCAGGCTGTTTTGTTCATGAACGATACTCGGAATCCCCATTTTTGCAGCCGCGTATACTACCGGCCCGCACACATAACCGCCCGTTCCAATCACGGCATCCGGCTTAAATTCCGCTAAATACGATTTGCTTTTTTTAACGCCTTTTAGAAAACGCATCACCGTTTTTACGTTTTCAAATGAAAGCTTTCTCTTAAAACCTGTAATTTCAATGGAACGAAACGGTATATTTTCCCGTTCTACAATTTTTTTCTCTAATCCGTTTTCTGTTCCGATATATAAAAATTCCGTATCAGGATGGCGAAGCTGCACCTCTTTGATAAAGGCAAGGGCAGGATAAATGTGTCCCCCTGTGCCGCCTCCGCTTATTGCAATTCGCATAACTCTTCCCCCAGTCTCAGTTTCTCTATAACATAACGATAACCCTGTTTTTATGGACAGGGTTATCGCATCAATTGTTTCCCAGCTTCCTGTTTCATAGGATCGCTTCACTAATAAAATTCATTAATACCTCGAGTACCGGCTCACGTTCAGCAGCACGCCGACAGCCATCAGCATCAGGGTCAACGATGAACCTCCGTAGCTCAGAAACGGCAGCGTGATGCCAGTAACCGGAATAAGGCCCGTCACAACGCCGATATTGATCATAACTTGGATCGCGATCATTGAAATAATCCCCACAGCGACAAAGCTGCCATACAGATCTGGTGCACCGAGCGCGATCCTGATTCCTCTCCACAGCAGCACGCTGAACAGAAGCAAAATAAGCGATCCGCCGATAAACCCAAGCTCCTCTGACAAGATGGCGAAAATAAAGTCCGTTTGCGGCTCAGGCAGATAAAAGAATTTTTGTCTGCTTTGGCCAAGCCCCATTCCGAACAATCCGCCAGGCCCTACCGCATATAGCGATTGAATGATTTGAAAGCCGCTGCCGAGCGGATCTTCCCACGGATTTAAGTAAGAGGTAATCCGTTTAATCCGGTATGGAGCCGACAGTACCAGCCCGACAAATCCGCTCAGGCCGATCAGCCCGAGAAAGACGAAATGGGCGATTCGCGCACCGGCTACAAAAATCATGACAATACAAGTACCGACCATTACCGTTCCTGTTCCGAGGTCAGGCTGGCACATAATAATCAAAAATGCGGAAAACACGATGCCGAGCGCCGGGACAAATCCACGTCTGAACGATGTAATGTTTTTTTGCTTTTCAGAGAGAAATTTAGCAAGGAATGCTATCATCGCAAGCTTCATAAACTCTGAAGGCTGTATGCTGAATGCGCCGACTCCGATCCAGCTTCTTGAGCCGTTCCGCACCATGCCTACGCCTGGTATTAAAACAAGCACCAGCAAGAAAAAACAGATAACCATCAGCAATTTAGACCATGTCCGCCATGTCCAATAATCAACATTCATAATAAAGAACATGGCAATAACTCCGATGCCCGCAAACAGCAGCTGCCGTTTCGCGAAAAAGAATGAGTCGTCAAATTTATAATCCGCCCATACCGCACTCGCACTGTACACCATAATTAATCCAATTGTTAATAATAATAACGTAATGATGACCAATAACAAATCAGGCGATGTTTTTTTAGTAGTCAAATCAATCGACACCCCAAGCTTAAAGTCATTAGGGCTGCCGATTTCTCCAAGACAAGCCCTTACTTAAGCATATGCACGGCGTCTATAAACATGTCACCGCGTTCTTCAAATGTTTTGAATTGATCCCAGCTCGCACACGCAGGTGAGAGCAGAATGACATCTCCTTCATTTGAGAGCGCAAACGCCGCAGATACTGCTTGTTCAACATTATCGACACGTTTGACATGTTGTATTCCCAGCTCATTTCCGAGCTGTTCAAGTTTCGGTGCTGTCTGTCCGAATGTAAGCACCGCTTTGACATGCTTCATGTAAGGCTTTAAGTCGTCAAAGCCGTTTCCGCGATCCAGTCCGCCTGCAAGCAGGATGACAGGTTTTTCAAAAGCCGAAAGCGCCTTGCTCGTCGCCAAAACGTTTGTTGCTTTGCTGTCATTATAAAACTTACGATTCTTCACCGTTGTGACATACTGGAGACGGTGCTTGACGCCGGTAAAGCTTGTCAGCACTTTTTTGATGGCCTCGTTGGACGCTCCAGCCGTTTTCACTGCTGCAATCGCGGCTAAAATGTTCTCCAGATTATGCGCACCTGGCAGCACAACCTCTTCCAGAGGAAGAATAGCTTCGCCGCTGTACATAATCATGCCGTCTTTTACATAAGCGCCGCGTTCAAGCTGTTTGCGTACTGAAAAAGGAACAATTCCGGCTTCTCCGGCTTCAGCCAGGCGCACGACTGTTTCATCATCCTGATTGACAATTGCTTTATCTGAAGCTTTCTGATGCAGATACACTTTCTGTTTCGCTTTTTCATAGTTTTCTCTCGTATGATGATAATCCAGATGGGCATCAAACACGTTTAAAATCAGGCTGATTTCAGGCCTGAAGTCGTGCGTTCCCATCAGCTGAAATGACGAAAGTTCCGTTACGATCCATTCATCTCCATCAGCGTGATAGGCAACCTCACTTGCGACTGTACCGATGTTTCCGGCGATCAGCGCCTTTTGAGAGTCTGCCTTCAGCATTTCATAAATCAGCGTCGTTGTTGTCGTTTTTCCATTCGATCCGGTAATCCCGATAAATTTGGCATTAGTCAGATGGTAGGCAAGCTCAATTTCCGTCCAAATCGGGAGGCCTCTTTTTTCTGCTTCCTGAACCATAATATTTTCATATGGAATTCCCGGGTTTTTGATCAGTACAGTAATCTGATGCTGATCGAACAGAGAAACAGGGTGCTCTCCGCAGACAACTTCGACCCCTTTTTCAGAAAGTTTCTGGGCTGGTTCGTTCTCATCAAAAGGCTTTTGGTCGTTGACTGTAACATAAACACCTTTTTCATGAAGAATAGACGCCGCCGCAAACCCGCTTTTCGCGAGCCCAAGGACTAAAAAATGCTGATTTTGCAAAAATAGATCGTTTTCCACTTATAACCACACCTCGATGTAAATTCCTAATACGGCAAGCAAAAGTCCCGCAGCCCAAAATGTTACAACAACTCTCCATTCAGACCACCCGACAAGCTCATAATGGTGGTGAAGCGGACTCATTTTAAAGATTCGTTTACCTGTCGTTTTAAAGCTGATGACCTGCAGAATAACGGATAATGTCTCAATGACGAATACACCGCCGATAATGACCAGCAGGATTTCTAATTTCGTTAAAATGGCAATGGTGACGATTGCTCCTCCCAATGCAAGTGATCCTGTATCTCCCATAAACACTTTGGCTGGATGCGCATTGAATACCAGGAAGCCCAGCACCGCTCCGACAACCGCGACTGAGAAAATAGCAACATCATATTGGGATTGATTCCAAGCCAGGATGGCAAAGGCGCCAAAAGCAATAGCTGCCGTACCTGATAATAATCCGTCAAGACCGTCAGTCAGGTTGACGGCGTTTGATCCGCCGACAAGCATAAATAGCACAAGGATAAAGTAAGCCCATCCAAGATCAAATGACAGATCAGTCCCAGGAATGCGGATATCCGTCGCAAAATTGTAGTAATGATACACCGCATAAAACACAATTGCGATGATAATTTGTCCGATCAGTTTTTGCTTTGACGTCAGACCGAGATTTCGTTTCATTACGACTTTGATGTAATCATCCAAAAAGCCGAGTAAACCGTAACCGATCGTGACAAACAGCAGCAGGAACATTTCCGGACTTATTTCTGAAAACTTCTGTGTCATCACAATAGTTGTCACAATGATAGACAGTATGATCATGACTCCGCCCATTGTCGGCGTCCCTGATTTTTTCTGGTGTGATTTCGGTCCTTCTTCTCTAATACTCTGGCCGAATTTTAATCTTCTTAAAAACGGAATAAGAATCGGAGAGAGCAGAACACTGATTAAAAAACCCATTAAAATTGTAAACAGAATGACTTGCTCAAGCATTGTCCTTTTCTCCTCCTGTTTCTTTCAAACGACATACGTAGTTATCATATTCATGATTTTTTTCCATATGAAAAATCTTTTCAAGCTCCATCATTCAATAACATCTCTTTCCTATGAATTCGTCTTATTTTTATTCAGTTCGACAATCGCTCTTGCCGCCACTTCGGCATCGTCAAAGTCAAAGGTTTCGTTCCCAATCTGCTGATAGGTTTCATGGCCTTTCCCGGCAATGAGGACAACGTCGCCTTTTTTGGCGTTGGCAATGGCAAAGAAGATCGCCTGCTCGCGATTTGCGATGCTGTGGTAGTATTCGTTCTCTACCCCTGCTTCCATATCTCTTAAAATGGCACGCGGATCTTCGCTTCTTGGATTATCTGAAGTGAAAATCGGTTCGTCAGCCAGCTCAACAGCGATTTTCGCCATTTTCGGGCGTTTCGTCTTATCTCTGTCTCCACCGCAGCCGACAACAACAAAAAGCTTTCCTTCCGCCATGTCTCTGCATGTCTTCAGCACGTTTTCAAGACTGTCCGGCGTATGCGCGTAATCAACTATAACCGGAAATTCCTGCTGCTGATTAACCAGTTCAAAACGGCCTCTTACGCCATGCAATTCTTCCACGGCTTCTGTAATGGTTTCAAACGGAATGCCTGCCGCAATACAAGTCGCAACAGCAGCGAGCACGTTATACACGTTAAACTGTCCAACGAGCGACATCGTGATGTGCTTAGTGCCTTTGTTCGTCACCAGTTCAAAACTCGTGCCCTGTGCAGTGGTTTTGATATCTTTCGCCATTACATCAGCATTGTTTTTAATTCCATATGTAGAAATATGTGCCGCAGTCACCTTTTCAAAATAAGCGCTTGCCTCATCATCCGCGTTTAAAACAGCCCGTTTTGGATTTTCATGGTTGAATGCCCCGCCAAGCTGAGAAAACAGCAGGCTTTTTGCCTGTCGGTACTCATCCATCGTTTTGTGATAGTCAAGGTGATCCTGTGTTAAGTTCGTAAACACGGCAATGTCATAATCACAGCCGTGAACCCGTCCCAGTGACAAAGCGTGAGAAGAAACCTCCATGATGGCCGTGTCGACATGCTTGTCATTCATTTTTTTAAATGTTTGCTGCAACGTGACGCTTTCCGGTGTCGTGTTTTTAACGGGAAGTGTTTCGTCATCGATTTTAATGTACATCGTGCCGATTAAGCCTGTTCGTTTCCCCGCTTTTTTGAGAATCTCATCAACCATATGGGTCGTAGATGTTTTTCCGTTTGTGCCGGTTATTCCGATCAGCTGCAGTTTCTTTGTCGGCTGTCCGTAAAACGCATCAGACAAAACGCTGAGCGCCCGCAGTGACTGCCGGACAATGATGACAGGCACATCCACATCGAGCTCCTTTTCAGCCACAATAGCCGCTGCGCCGTTTTCAACTGCTTTTTGCGCAAAATCATGGCCATCTACCGTATACCCTTTTACACATACAAAAAGACTCCCTTTCTTTACTTCCCTGGAGTCCATCTCAATTGAAGTTATTTCAGGGTCTTGTGAGTCATTTACAGAAGGTTCGGTTGTTAAGTATGTAAGCAGCTTTGTAAGTTTCATCGTATCAAACCTCTCAACATTCTATTCGTTCTTTTTATCATTGAAGTCACATCAAATGATGTGATAATGACTTTTAAGCATACAGTTCATATTTTAGCGTAAAAAAAAGGATACATCCAGCTAATCTTGAAAGATATCAGCATTTTTCTGCAATAAAATAATAGGCAGCCCGAATCAATCGGCTGCCTCCTTTTCATCTTCTTCAGTCAAATAAACACGTATCTTAGAGCCCTCTTTTACTTTTGTTCCTGCAGCTGGTGATTGTTTGACGATTTTGCTTCCTTTTCCGGAAGCATCTATATTCAGATTCACCAAGAGTGACTCAAGATCTGAGACAGACATCCCTACAACATTCGGAACTTCTATTGTTTTTGTGTCGTTCCATTGGTATTTTTTTTCGATTTGATTTTTCCTAGGCTTAACACCAAGCTCCGGCAGGCTGTCTCTCATAATACTTCCCACAATAGGCGCTGCAACGGTTCCGCCAAACTGAATCGTGCCTTTCGGGTTATCCACCGCGACATAGACGACAAGACTCGGGTCGTCAGCCGGCGCGAAACCGATAAATGATACAATGTGGTTGTTTTCGAGGTATTTTCCATCTTTAACCTTTTGTGCCGTTCCTGTTTTTCCGCCGACACGATAGCCTTCGACAAACGCATTGCGTCCGGTGCCTTCTGCAACGACGCTTTCTAAAGCATAGCGGATTTGTTTTGATGTTTCCTTAGAAATGACTTGTTTCTTGGCGATTGGCGATTGTTTTTTGACTGTTTTTTTGGTGACCGGATCAATCCACTCTTTTGCTATATAAGGTGTGTAGAGCGTGCCGCCGTTAACAGCGGCAGAAACGGCTGCAACCTGCTGAATCGGCGTGACGGATACCCCCTGTCCAAAGGCGGTTGTCGCTTGCTCAACCGGGCCTACTCTGTCAAGCGGAAATAAAATCCCTGTTCCTTCCCCCTGCAGGTCAATCCCGGTTTTTTGGCCAAATCCAAAGCCTTTTATATATTTGAATAGCTTTTCTTTGCCCAATCTCTCGCCCAATTCAACGAAGCCGGGGTTACAGGAGTTTTGCACAACTTCTAGGTACGTTTGCAGCCCATGGCCGCCCCTTTTCCAACAGCGCAGTCTTGCTCCGTCTACTTCTGCATGCCCTTTATCATAAAATTGGTCACGTTTTAGGTTGACTTTTTGCTCCTCCAGAGCCGCCGCAAGTGTAATAATCTTAAAGGTAGAACCCGGCTCGTATGTGCTCCATACAGGGAGATTCCGATTGTAAACGGACGGGTCAACAGATTGGTAATCAGCCGGATCAAAGTCAGGTCTGCTTGCCATTCCAAGTATTTCTCCGTTTTTCGGATTCATTGCGACTGCAATCATACCGTCTGGATGATATTTAGCTTCAGCATTATCAAGCTCTCGTTCCATTATGGTTTGCACCTTCGAATCCACAGTCAGCTTCATATCGAGTCCATCCTTAGGAGGCGTGTAGTCATCCGCTTCATCGGGCATTTTCTTCCCTTTGGCATCTGTATAAAACTTAACAGAGCCTTTTTCTCCTTTTAAATCATCATCATAATAGGCTTCAAGCCCAAGAAGTCCTTGGTTATCAATACCGGCAAACCCAAGCACATGAGATAAAAAGCTGCCGAACGGATAATGGCGGATACTATCCTCCGCTACATACACCCCTTTTAAATCGAGCGATTTGATTTCTTTTGCCTTCTCATTTGAAATTTTTCTCCCTTCTGGTGTAATCTTTTCTATCGATGCTTTTTTCGTGACGTGCTTATATACTTTTTCTTCAGACATATTTAACACCGCAGCCAGCTGTTTGCTCGTTTTCAGCGGATTCTGTACTTGGCGCGGCACGACAAATACGGTCGGTGCACTTTTATTTGTGGCAAGCTTAACGCCATTCCGATCAAGGATCTCTCCCCGTTCCGGCTCAAACGGCAGGTTCCGGCTCCAGGAATCCTTCGCCAGAGAAGTCAGTTTCTCCCCCATGACAAACTGAACATACCCCAGCCTTGTATCAATGATCAGAAATACGATCACTCCAAAAAGCAAAACAAATAATAAACGTTTTCTAACCGTTACATTCGAGACGCGCAAGGCACCGTTCACTCCTTATTTAGGCTTGTTTCATTTTATGCCTGCGTGTGGACAGGTAGAACGGCGCTCCTCTTTGGAGATATAAAAAAAGAAAGCTCACCCGACGGGGTAAGCTTTCTTTCTATTTAATCAGGATTCTTAAACTTCACCTTGATCACGGTTCCGTCTTTTATTTCTTTGTCCTTCTTAACGCTTTGGCTCACAGCGTAACCTTGTCCGCTCACTTCAATATGAATTCCTGCCAAATCGCCGTATTGAAGAACCTCTCTTCTCGACCAGCCTGTCATCTCAGGCATCTTGATTTTGCCCCCCGTTTTCAGGAAGACCTTCTGATTGGTCAAAACTTCCTCACCCGCTTTTGGATATTGCTCTTTTACTGCAATATCACTTCCGATCACAATCGGTGTGAGGTTTTCGTCTTTCGCTTTCTTTTGAGCACCTGTTACAGTTTGATCTGTTAAGTCAGGCATCGCCTGCGCTTTCGTTTCTTCCTTATTTGAATCAGACGTTTCAGTCGGTTCAATGTTCAGATAATGCAAACTGTTTTTCATTGTCGGATTGAAAATTTCAGATACTGGATTAGAACCTGTTTCATCATTTTCTAATTGCGGCTGCTGCACTGCAACATAGATCAGCAGCTCAGGATCATCTTTAGGCGCCATTCCCATGACAGAAAATACGTAATTATCGCGTCCAGATAGATAACCGTTTTGTCCGGCAATTTGCGCTGTTCCGGTTTTAACAGCCACATCAAAACCTTCAATTTTATATGGCTGTCCAGTACCGATATCAGATGTAACGACATCACCTAAAATATTACGAACCTTTTTAGCGGTATCCGCAGAAATTGGGGTACCGGCGGACTGAGGTTTATTTTGATAAATGGTTTTTTTCTTGTCAGGATCAACAATATGGTCTATGACATAGGGTTTCATCATTTTACCGTCATTTGCTATTGCAGTTGCAGCCTGCAGCTGTTGAATTGGTGTAACAGCAGAGGCTTGGCCATATGAAGTCGATGCTTTGTCAAATTCATATTTAAAATTGATTTTACTTGATGCTTCACCTGGCAAGTCAATGCCTGTTTTTTGATAGAAATTAAACTTATGAAGATACTCATTAAACCGGGAATAGCCCAATTTTTCATTAGCCAGTTTGGCAAAAGCAACATTTGAAGACCTTACAACACCGTCATGATATGTTGTTGGCCCCCAGCCTACACCCTCATTATGGTCCCTTACAGGTTCTCCGCCAACTATATATGTTCCGGACTTGTACTTTTCATTGCCGTTATACACATTCTCCTGTATCGCAGCTGCAAGTGTAAAGATCTTCATTGTCGACCCGGGCTCATACGCATATGAAATCAAATCGTTATAATAATTCGTCACATCGCGCGTATTCGGGTCAAAGCTTGGACGTTGCCCCATGGCTAGCACTCTGCCCGTTTTCGGATCAACAACTGCGGCCATGACTTTTTTCGGTTTATACTTTTCCGCCACTTTTGTCATACTGTCTTCTAAAAAGGTTTGAATTTTCTGGTCAATGGTTAAATAAACATTGTCACCATTTTTTGGCGCTGTAATTTTATTTTTGCTGTTCGGGAGCTCCCAGCCGGATTTGTCACTTTCGTATGTTACGTATCCGTCCCGCTCCTTCAAATACTGATCCAGCACTTTTTCTAAGCCCATCGCGCCCGTAATTTCATTTGTTTTTTGGTCAACCTCGGCATAGCCGATTAAGTTGGACGCAAATATGCCGTTCGGATAGTACCGCTTTGTATCGCGCAAAAATGAAATTCCCGGAAGTTTCAGCTTTTCGATTTTCTGTTTTTGGGAATACGTAATATCCCGGCCTGCTGACCCGAACTCAACTTGTTTTGCACCCTTCTTATTTAAGATATCAAGGATTTCAGCCTTGTCCAAATCTATCACTTTAGACAGTTCTTCCGCTGTTTTTTCCTTGTTCTGGACATGCTGCGGATGCTTTTTGTCAGTTGTCATTTTTTCATCAAGAACAGCGATCAGCTTATACGTAGCTGTATCCTCAGCAATTACTTTACCATTTCTGTCTAAAATGGAGCCCCGGCTCGCTTCGATTGTCCGTTTCTTTTCATGCTGCTCTGTCGCTTTTGTCGCAAGCACTTCACCGTCGGCTTTTCCGGTTATTTGAATATATGCCATTCTCCCAAGGATGACAAAGAAAAAGAGAGCGAAACAAATACTTAGAATCGCTGCTCCTCTGTTCATAAATTTATTCTTTTTTGGCATTTGAATCATTCCTGTATGTTTTTCACTTTTTTATCTTTTAAATTCAAGCCGTTCTTTTTCGCAATATCCATAATGCGCTGCGGCTTGCTTAAATCAGCAACGCTTTTTTCGAGGTCACCAATCTGCTTGTTTTCGGAAGAAATTTGCTCCTCAAGCTTTTGCACCTCTATATTTGTTTGGTAAGCCGCATATGCCTTCGATACGATCAAAAGCGATACGCTCAGCACTGCCGCAGCGAAGAGGACGAGAAGCACCTTTTCTCCGAGAGTAATGGAAGCCCTTTTCTTGACAATCACTTTTTTCTCAGGACTGATCGCATGCCGTTGCTGTTTCTCTGGTTGATAAGCTAAATTGCTCATAGGCTGATGACCTCCTTTTAAGTTTGCGTTCGCGTATTGTTATTTTCTTTTTTCAGCAATTCGAAGCTTCGCAGAACGAGCACGATTGTTTTCTGCCAACTCTTCTTCAGATGCCGTGATCGGTTTTCTTGTGATAAGCTTGAGCTCCGGTTCAAACTCTTCCGGTATAACAGGAAGACCCGGAGGAAGTTCTGGAAGTGACGACTTCTCTTTAAACGTAGATTTACAAATTCTGTCCTCAAGTGAGTGGAAGGTAATCACTGATACCCTGCCCCCCGGTTTTAACACGTCAATTGCTTGCTCCAAAGCCTCTTCAAAAACCTTCAGTTCATCGTTCACAGCAATTCTGATTGCCTGAAACACGCGTTTTGCGGGATGTCCTCCGCTCCTTCTGGCCGGAGCGGGAATCGCGTCTTTTATTAGATCGACCAGTTGGCCCGTAGTTTGAATAGGAGATTTGCTTCTTGCCTCCTCAATTTTTCTGGCGATCTGTTTGCTGAATTTCTCTTCACCGTATTTAAAGAAAATACGGACAAGATCCTCATAGCGCCACTCATTTACGACCTCTTTCGCCGTAAGCGTGGCCGACTGGTCCATCCTCATGTCCAAAGGTGCGTCATGATGGTAACTGAATCCTCTTTCCGGTGTATCCAGCTGCGGGGAAGACACCCCTAAATCAAATAAAATACCGTCTACTTCCGTAATGCCGTGTTCATGTAAACATTCTTTTAAATACCTAAAGTTGCTTTTAATCAGAATAAGCTGTCCTTGATAATCGGACAACGTTTCTTCTGCATGCTGTAATGCCGTGTCATCTTGGTCAAAAGCGATTAAACGCCCTTTCTCTGATAACTGCTGTAATAAATATGTACTGTGCCCAGCTCCGCCGAGTGTGCAGTCTACATATGTACCGTCCGGTTTAATATTTAGGCCGTCAACGGTTTCACGAAGAAGTACTGTCTTGTGTTGAAACATTTGTGTTGGTCCCACCTTTTATCAGGATGAATTGAAATTGTTTTTAGAGTGTTATACACGAAGATTCATTATATATCAAACCCAATCATGTTTTCAGCAATTTCAGCGAATGAATCTTCTTGCTCTTCTGTGTATTGTTCCCAAATTACTTTACTCCACAATTCAATTCGATTCGAAACCCCGATAACAACACATTCTTTTTCCAGTTTTGCGTAATTCAATAGAGATGATGCGATATTCACCCTGCCCTGCTTGTCCAGTTCGCATTCTGTCGCCCCTGAAAAGAAAAAACGGGTAAATGCGCGGGCATCTTTTTTTGTGAGAGGAAGAGCTTTTAGTTTTTCTTCAATCTGTTTCCACTCGTGCATAGGGTAGCCGAAGAGACATTGATCAAGTCCTCTTGTCAGCACAAACTGCTCACCGAGGCCTTCTCTGAATTTAGCGGGTACGATCATGCGGCCTTTCGCATCGATTGTATGCTGGTATTCACCCATAAACATGATCTTTTGCCCCACTTTCTCTCCTTAACTCACCACTATCCACCACTTCTCTCCACAACTTCATTTTACACTGTTTATACATAAAAAAAAACCCTGAACTATTCAGGGTTCTTTAAAACTTTATTTCAAAGTTTGACAACTTGATGTTGATTTTGAAAAGAAAATGGCAGATTTTTGAATGATGTGAAGAATTTTGGACCGTACCTGTTTAAATAATACATGATATTCCAAATTCGCTCTTGTGGTGCGAGCAGCGGTTTAATGCTATTTTGGATTCTCTCATAATCCCTTAAGACATAGCCTTCTTTTTCTTCAATTCTTTTTGTCGCTGTACGCTCTAAAAACTGAAGCTGATCTTGAATAAACGCCGCGTTTTTCAGGAGCAAAGGCTCCATGCTCTGATCAACCTTAAGCGCCTCCTGCCGGACGGTTTTATGAATTGCTTCAATCTGGTTTTTCGCTTGCTCAATCACCGCGGTAAACTCTTCCGGAATCTGGTGTTCAAAGTATTTTTCTTTTTGGTTTTCCGTCCCGCCTTCTATCGCCTCTTGTAATGATATCTTTCGTTCAACCAGTTTTTTCTCAATATGGCGCTCGACTATCGTGATGTTCAGCCTCGGCATAACAGGAGGCATTTTAAAGCCCATCACTGCAAAAGCCTGTTTGAGCTCACCCCAATAGTTGATTTCACCGGGGCCCGCGATAAATGCCAAGGTAGGAATCAAAAATTCCTGCATTAACGGTCTCGTTACAACATTATTGCTGAAGCGTTCAGGATGTTCTTCTATATGCGTATAAAGTTCATCCATCGACCATGCCAGATCAAGCTCCTTAATCACAAAGCGGCCGTTGTCTTTCTCAATTAAAAATCGTTCCTCTTCATATTCATAAAACAGATTTGCCTGCTCTTTTCCAGACTCGATAATCGGCTTGTAGCCCGCTCCGCGCATGAAGTCCTGCTGTTTAGAAACAGCGTGTGCAAGTTCATCATTGTCACGGAGGATCTTTTGGAACATGGCGGTTTCCAGCTTTTTAATTCCCGGGTCTCCGGAATTTAACAATACTAAGCCTTCCTCTTGAAACAGATCCGCAATCAGCTGTTCAAAGAAATCAGTAAACGTAACAGATTCCCTTAAACATCGTTTCACATGTTCTAAAAGTGTGTTCGTATGGTCTGTTTCTTCAAAAGCCGCAAACACATCGTCTATCCATGCGGCGCATTTTTCTTGGTCAAGCGGTGTGTTGGCGGCAGATGACTTTTTCCAGTAAGACTGCGGCAGCTTTTTTTTCACCGGACCGCTTTCTTCTGACGTGTGGACAAAATTAATTTCATCCAAATCATGGTCTTCTCCGGCAACCCAAAAGATCGGTACAACAGGCACTTGCAGCTGTTCTTCCTTTTCCTTTGCTAAAACAATAATTGAGATGATTTTATGTATGGTGTAAAGCGGTCCTGTTAAAAGCCCTGCCTGCTGTCCGCCGACAACAGCAACACTTGATGGATCCTTCAGCTTCTCAATAGAACGCTGCATGGCGCTTGAGCCGAATTTGTTGTGATAAGAGGATAAATAGGCTGTCAATTCCTCTCTTGCGAAAACCCGCGAGGATAAATCTTTCAGTCTTTCTTGCCACATATCCTTATGATGAATGCTGTAATCAAAAAAAGAAGACATTTCTTCTTTACCATCTATATAGTGCTGTACAAACACATTCTGATTTTTGATGGAAAGTTCAGTTAGCTGCATCTTCTAGAACTTCCTTTCTCCAATAAATAGTTAGTTATCCGAAATGAGTATAGCATGTTACCAGAAAAGCTCAAAAGACTTTGTTTGGGTTTCGCTCCAAAGCTTTGATGCTGCCATGTAAAAACGCAAGGTGAACAGCGTCGCGGCCTTGAAGCTGTGCTTCTTTCAGCAAATATCCGAGGATGGCGTCAGCCTCCGTCTGCCGTCCGGCGGCCACATCGACCAGCATGGAAGAGCGATTGTCTTTCGTTTGCTCACAAACTGCACGTACACGCTCCAAGGCCGCCTCTTCATCTTCCAGCCGCAAAATGCTGCACGCCTCTTGAAAAACGAGCTTCATATAAGAAAAATAAGCAGGCACAGTCAACAGCTCTCCATTTTTCACACGCAGCAGCGCAGTTAACGGATTGATGCAGGCGTTTACGATCAGCTTGCCCGTCAGCAGGCGATACCAATCCATCTCATAGCGAATTGGGAATTCGGAATGGTTATGCTGAAGCACCGCGTTCAGGAGATCTGGTTCAGCTTGCTTGAACGCGCTCCATTTTATCGCACCAATGCCTGTATGTTCAACTGCTGTATCCGATTTCCTTACAGCTCCGTGCTCAACAACCCCAACATAAACAGAATGGTCAGCACCCCAGTCTTTAAGGTCGTGAATATGGCCCATACCGTTTTGCAAAAATAAAATATTTGTTTTTTTGATTCGTTCAAGCATCGGGAAAACAGTCTGAAGCTGATGCTGTTTCACTGTCACGACAAGAAGGTCAAAACATGAATCAATAGCTGTGCCCGCGTTGCAATGAGCATTGAACGCTTTTCCGGCTTTATAAAGCTGAATCCCTTCTGATTGAATCGCTGCGGCCTGTTCATTCCGCCTTGTCAAAACAGTCACCTCATGATCCAAAGATAAATAATAGGCACATAAAAGACCGACGGAGCCCCCGCCGATAATTCCAATTTTCATGATGTCACACCCAATTTAACATTTACGTATTATCATAGCAGAAGTATGAAAAAAATACTTCACAGAGATTTCAAAACACTTAAATTAAAGTTTAAATATTTGGATTTTTTAAATAAAGCGTTTACAATATATGTAGAGAACAACAAAGGGGGAGATTGGTTTGATTAAAGTAGAACGTCTGCTCGTCAACTATAAAACGCTTGAAGAATTCAAGAAATTCAAAGAATACGGTATACAAGAGCTCTCAATGCTTGAAGATCTTCAAGATAATATCATTGAAAATGACAGCACTTCGCCTTTTTATGGGATTTATTTCGGGGATAAACTGGTAGCGCGAATGAGTCTGTATCAAGTTAATGGCAAATCAAATCCTTACTTCGACCAACATCAGGATTACTTAGAGCTTTGGAAGCTTGAGGTCCTTCCAGGTTATCAAAACAGGGGCTACGGTACAGCATTGGTTGAATTCGCCAAATCATTCAGAATGCCGATTCGAACAAATTCTCGGATTAAATCAGCAGAGTTTTTTAGTAAAATGAACTTTGAACCAGTCAAATATGACATGGCGCGGGACAAAGGGGAAAACCCGCTCATCTGGCATCCGGATATGGATGGTGAAATGACACCGGGTGAATCAGCATAAACATGAAACAACCGGCCTTTGATGACTCTAGGGCCGGTTCATTTGAGGGTTCATTACGTTTCTTGAGCTGTTTTTTTCAGTCTCCCGTCTTCTTTCGAAACAACCATTTTTCTAGCTCGATCCATAATATCGATCAGTGCCTTGTAGTCCTCTTCTGTCATCTCCAGCTGGTTTCTCAATGTTTGGTTTTCACTCCGTAAATCCTCGAGTTCTTTTTGCAGCGACTGAATTTGCTCCTTCATTTTTTCCTTTTCAATGTGGAATTCTTGCGCGGACGGCGCTTCTTTAAACTGTTCGAGAAACTCAATCACATCCTGAATGGACAAATCTCTTTTCCTCTCTGAAGCTGCCGGGGCAGCCTGCTTGACGGAATTCGGCATATTGACGGAATGAACCCCAATTTGTTTCCTTAGTTCTTTCCGCTGTTTTTTTGCCAGCTCTATGCCTGATTGGTATTGCTTTCTCACATAAGAGTTCCACCTGAATCCGCAGGCAGCGGCTGTTCTGGTCAGTGCCCTTCCGACCTCCTCAAAGGCAGAAAGCTGTGTTCCGCCCTCGCGAATATGACGAAGCACTACTTCTGCCAGCAGCAAATCCTCATCCTGTGTCCAAGCATCTTGTCTTGTAATGGTCAAATCAATCTCCCTCCATGTCAGCTTATTTATCTCATACATATGCCGGTAATAGATTAGATAGACTATTTGCACTCACAAATTTTCTGCAAGCTGACAGGAAGAAAAAAAGAAAAAGCGCAGGGTTTTCACCCTGCGCTTTTCTTATTAGTTACTTTTTACATTTATGTCTTTGCCGTTGTATGATCCGCATGCTTTGCATACACGGTGAGACAATTTCATCTCTCCGCATGACGGACATTCTGTCATACCAGGTACATTAAGTTTGAAATGTGTACGGCGCAATCTTTTTTTCATTTTAGAAGTTCTTCTAAAAGGTACAGCCATTATTCCCACCTCCTTAAAGAGTTAAGATTCATCATCTTGTTTTAAGAGCTTTTCAAGGGCTGCAAGTCTCGGATCGACTTTGTTCTTCTTGTCTTCCTCTGAAATGACTTGCCAGTCCTTTCCTTCTTGAGGAGCAGCTCCTTTTTCTTGTTCAGATTCACAAAAGATTTGCATAGGGATTTCTAAAAGAATTTCTTCTTTCACGATCGGAGTTAAGTCGATAGTATCGTCCTCAACAGTGTGAACGTCATCATCTTCTATATCATCCGTCTGATGAAATATAAACAGTTCTTTTGTCGAAATTGTAAATGGATACGGAACATCAACGAGTGTTCTTGAGCATGGCAAAATCATTTCGCCTGAGATCGTAAAATCAAACGAAACCTGCTTAGATTTGATATCCGCTCTGCCTTTCACCCTTACAGGAGAAATGCGGCGAATGTCAGAATTCAGCTTTGTCAGCTCATGTAACTCAACTGTCTCATCAAACTCAAAACTCGGTTTTTTCATTTGATGCAACTGATAAATCGTCCATTTCATTTGTATCACCTCAGGAAAGCAACAAACATGATTATAGCTTTTAAGAATGTTTTTGTCAATATTTTTTCTTTACAGCATAATGCTGCCAGCCAAGCATCGTTGACAGCTGAATATACTATGCATACACTTAAATCAAAAAAGACGTAAGAGTTTTCAATTGCAAATGTACCATACGTTTTTAAACATAGCAAGAAAGGCGGAAAAAATATGAAAGCTGTCGGATTGGTGGTTGAGTATAATCCCTTTCATAACGGACATCTTTATCATGCCCAAACAGCCAAGCGGCAAACCGGATGTGACACGGCTGTTGCGGTGATGAGCGGACATTTTCTGCAGCGCGGGGAGCCTGCTGTTGTATCCAAATGGGCCCGCACAAAAATGGCGCTTCAAAGCGGAGTCGACCTCGTAATCGAACTGCCTTATCTTTACGCGGTGCAAAAAGCGGAGATTTTTGCACACGGCAGCGTCTCCACTTTGAACAAACTGGGGTGCGAGGCACTGTTTTTCGGGAGTGAGAACGGACAAATTGAGCCGTTTTTAGAAACCGCAAAGGTAATGGATGAGCATCAAGATTCGTTTGATCAATGTATCAAAGAAGAGCTTAAAAAAGGTGCCAGTTATCCATCAGCTGCTGCTATCGCCTTCAAATCCATTTTACATACAGAAAACGGACTTGATATGTCGAAGCCGAACAATATTTTGGGGTACCATTATGTGAAATCGATTCTTTCCGGCGGATATGAAATGAAACCCTATACGACATCGAGAATCTCCTCGGATTATCATGATGCCGACCTTCCTGATGAAGACAGCCATATCGCCAGCGCGACCAGCATCAGAAAAGCCCTGATTGAAAAGCCTTTTGAAGACTGCGTTACGTTTCTTCCCGCAGCAGCTGCACGGGAATTAGCGGATTACCGCAAGTCTTTCGGGCTGTGGCATACACCAGAAAGCTATTTTTCTTACTTGAAATATAGTCTTTCGACTCTCACAGCCTTAGAATTACAGCAAATATACGAGGTTGAGGAAGGGCTGGAGAACAGAATTCTCCGTTCAATCAGAAAAGCCAGCTCCTACCAGGAATTTATGGAGTTTCTGAAAACAAAGCGATATACGTGGACGAGGCTTCAGCGGATGAGCACACACATTTTAACGAGAACGAAAAAACAGGAGATTCACCGTCTGCTCAATGTCGAGGAGATTCCTTATATCAGACTTCTTGGGATGACGAAAAAAGGACAGGCCTTTTTATCAGAAAAGAAAAAGGAGCTGTCCGTTCCGCTTGTCAGCAAGCTGGCCTCCTTTTCCCACCCCGCTCTCGATCTGGATATTAAAGCAAGCAGAATCTACAGCCTTGCGATAGAAGAGCCCCTTAGAACCGAGTTTGATTTACAAGAATACGGACATGCCCCAATACGATATGACGAGGATGAACACCGTTTTTTGAGCATATAAAAAAGCACCTGGATAGGGACGGGACTGACGGGACTGACCCCATAAGATGAGACAAATAAAAAACACCTTCAAGTTTGAAAACGGATAGTTGTTATCCTTAAATAAGACTTGGAGGTGTTTTTTGTATGGGAACAAGAGTGAGTTATCCGATTGAAGTCAAACAGAAGGCTGTAGAAATGAGATTGGCAGGCGTGCCTACGAAAGAGATCATGCAGGAATTGAATATCAAGAATAAGACGCAGGTTCAGACATGGGTTAGATGGCATAAGGCTGGGGATACACATCGATTTGAACAGCCTGTTGGTAAGCAATACACTTACGGAAAAGGTCCGGAGTATTCTTCCGAATTAGAGAAACTGCAGGCAGAGAA